>DASZYQ010000001.1:0-75422 GCA_035545315.1 Mucilaginibacter sp.
GCAGCCCTTTTTCTACTTCGTCAACTACACCCAGCTTAAAGGCCAAACTGTAGTCCTTTTGTGTTTTCCTGAAATGTCTGTTTTTAATCGCTTTTTCCATATAAGTCAACTTGTGTGTCAACTTATTTTAGGACGATGCAGGCATTAAAAAGAAAAAGGCTCGCTGATGATCAGTGAGCCTTTTTGCGAATATATAGTTTCTTATTAGTGAATCATCAATTCATCCACGTCGGCAGTATGATTTAACAGGCCGTCTTTAAATACATGGCGGGGTTCATCGGTAAATGGCGAATGTTTGGTAAATAGGCCAAAAAGTAACACCAGGCCGCCTAATAATACCTGGGGCCATACTACCTCGTGATAAAAACCATAGACGAAAGGAGAAGCCAGCAGGAACGAGCCGCCCAACACGTCAAGGAAGCAATGCATGGATACCGGGAATACTTTGATAAAACCCCATTCGTGGTTGCTGAAAACAACCATCAAAAACTGCAGCCAGCCATATATGATCGGCATAAGCAGAGCCGCACCATGCAGGTTGTCAAATCCAAACAGCCAGGGCGACGCGAACAGACCAATTGTTGCTACCCAATTGAAGAATCCATAGACTTTTGTTGATATAAAGGGTTTCATTGTCGAAGTATTTGCGCCGCTAAATTAAGGTTTATTCCGAATGTTTACAAAACAATCACAAGAGCTTTTAATAAATACCATGCAATTGTCAAACGGTTTGCGGAATTATGCCGGGGTTTTCTTAGAAACCAGTTTTGATGCTATAAATGAGAACAGGCCGAGTATTAAGCCGGAGACTATACCAAATAAAGGACCGAGTATCAGCATTTCCAGCCGCGGATGCGTGGGCAGCAACGGGTGCCGCTGCGACATTTTTGCTATACTTTGATGATTCGCCATATAGCTGCCATAAAATATTACCTGGGCGCCTGTGATCCAGATGCAATTAAACAGGCTTACCACAAACCCGTTAAGGAAGTACTTTTCACGGCATACCTTGGCAATGACATAGGCGCAAAATACAAATATGGCCAGCCAAAATATAGGTTCGATCATTTCAGGGATAAGCCATACCGTGGCAAAAGCCATGATCAGGCCAAAGACCGACAATTGAAAATCAAGTTTCCGGTACATGTGATGAGAGTTTTTATAAAGGTATAAAAAACCCGGTATAAACTATTTAAGTGTTGAGCCTGCAGCCTGTGCCGATGTCTTAGCTTTGGTTTTAATAAGTACCAGGCCATTTAATGCTTTGGGGCCAAAAAGTTTCACTAAGTAGGCGTCGGGGGTTAGTTGCCTGAATATCCTTATGCTTTCGATGTCGGCAGGATTGATGTCACCGATATCGGTAATCGCTTTCCCGTCGAGCACGTACTGCGCATTTGCAGGGAAGGAGGAGTTGTCCAACAAAACCATTCTTGAGTTACGTGACGTATCCGGTATAATGGTCGTTTTGGCGGGGAGCGGCCTGGGCTCGGGTTTGCGGGTTATGGTATCGTCGAAACTCTTTAGTTTGACAAGGTTGAATGTAATAGGAAGCGTATAACGCACTCTTACGGTCTCGCCATTCTGGTAACCAGGCTCCCATTTGGGTGAAAGCTTTAATACGCGTATAGCTTCGTCCGCGGCGCCGCAGCCGATGTCTTTCACAGCCTTGATGTCGGAAAGCGAGCCATCTTTCTCAACCGTCAGGCTTATGATCACCTTGCCCTGCACGTCATGGCTTAGCATGCTGGGAGAGTACTGCAGGTTAGCCTTCAGGAATTTATAAAATTCAGCCATTCCGCCTTTAAATTCCGGCTCCTGCTCGACAATGGTGAAAACCGTTTCATCGTCCCCGCTGCTTTTTTTGGGATTTCCTGCCGCTTCAACGGTAACTGGTGCGCTATTGGTTTGAGTGTCGGCAATGTTTACCGGGGCGTGGGCCGTTTTCCTTGCCTGCGGGATAATTTTCGTTTTGACCGGGGCGACCGATAAAACCGGGTTAGCAGGCGATAGTAATAATTCTTCAGCCTTTTTGCTGATGAGGTTAGCGGCTTTACTGTGACTTATCGTTGCGGCCGAAAGTATCAGCATGCATACAAAAAGCGGTACCAGGAGCCCATATTTTAATAAAGCAGTGTACCTCGAGCGGCTCTTTTGGAGCATCACGATACGCCTTTTGAGCAAGCTCTGGTTAAAGAAAGGGTTAACTAGTTTATGAGCCGGAGCCTTGAATGTTTGGCTTAACAGAAGCAACGCGTATTCGGCTTTATTCGTGCCGTTAGACAGCGCCTGCTTATCTGCTATAAATTCGTGTATATGTTTGATCCCAAAGCGGTAGAAATAAACAACGGGATTAAACCAGTTGATAACGGCGATGATTTCGATCAGGACAATATCGGCCGAATGCCATTGGCGGGCATGTGCCAGTTCATGAGCTGCAATTATTTCTTGACCGTCCGCAGTGTTCGGGCCGAGCCGTATGGCTTTAAAGAAGGAAAAAGCGCCCGAATTCCCGGGGTCACTAATAACTCTTTTCAGGGTAAATAATTGCCATACCAACTTTATCGCAAGCATCACCATGCCTGCTATGTACAAACACAAAAGGATCTGCCCGATGGTCAGGTAATGGTTCTCGACCGGTGTAAACTGGTAAGTTATCGAAGAGCCCTGGTAGGAAAAGAATGTATGCTGTACTTGCCGTGTGATGAACAGGTTCCTGGCCCAATCAGAATGTATAACGGGAATTATAAATGACAATAATGCTGACGAGACGAGGTAAAGGCGATTAAGCTGGAAAAATGTTTCACTCCTAAGCAAAAGGACATAAAACCCGTAGAACAGGAGCAAATAAATATTTACCAGTAACAAATATTGCCACCAGGTCATTGGTCAGTCCAAATTATTTTTCCTTTAGTTTTTCTATCAGTTTCATTATTTCGTCAGCCTCTTTCAAGTCGATCTTTTCCTTTTTTACAAAGAAGGAAAACATCCTTTTGACAGAGTTGTCAAAGTACCCGTGGAGCAGTTTGTCGGTTGCATACCCCTGGTATTGTTCCTTGCTGATGATCGGGAAATATTCATAGCTTTTACCAAATGCAGCATGATCGACAAAGCCTTTGGTTTCCAGGATACGGATGAACGTAGACACTGTATTATATGCCGGTTTTGGATCGGGCAATGCGTCGATAACATCTTTGACAAAGCCCTTTTTAAGCTGCCACAATACCTGCATGATCTGCTCCTCTGCTCGTGTTAATTCCTTTATTTCCATGTTGATATGTCTTCTGTATTATTGGTTTCCGGTCATCTGTCAGACTAAAATAAAAATTAAAATTATCAATCGCAACTAAATTGTTAGTTTCCTTGAAAATAAAAAACCTCCCGGAAGGAGGTTTTTTATTCAAGTCCTATATAAAAGAATCAGTTCGTGCCTTGTGCTTTTGGTAACTCATCGCGTGGTATCATTTCCTGCCGCTGCGAGGTGTTGTAAACAAAGGTGGCTATAATGGTTGCAGCCTGCTTCAGGTCGTCTTCGCTCAGTCGGTCGTAAGTATCCTGGTTGCTATGATGTGTACGGGTGCCGTAATCCATTGGATCCTGGATGAACTGGAAGCCGGGAATCCCGACCGCGTCGAACGACAGGTGGTCTGTACCGCCCGTGTTCGAGATCGTAACAGTGCCCGCGCCAAGATCCTTAAAGCCCTCTAGCCACTGCTTGAATATCGGCCTTGTCGCCGAGTCGCCCTGCAGGTAAATGCCGCGTATCTTGCCTGTGCCATTGTCGAGGTTGTAATAAGCCGATACTTTAGCCTGCTCGGGCTTAAGCACCATCGTTTTCGGGTCGCCGAAATGGTTTAGTACATAGAATCTCGATCCGAAAAGGCCCTGTTCTTCCGAACTCCACAGGCAGATACGAAGCGTACGTTTTGGCTTAAAATTAACTGCTTTAAGAATACGCATTGCTTCCATCATCACAGCGCTGCCGGCGGCGTTATCTGTGGCTCCTGTAGCTGCATGCCACGAGTCGAGGTGCCCGCCGATGATCACCAGCTGATCTTTCAGTTTTTTGTCGGTCCCGGGGATTTCGCCTACCACGTCATAGCCCTGCAGATCATCGGTAAAGAACTGCGTTTTAATGTCGGCCTCCATTTTTACAGGTATGCCGGCTTTAACAAGCCGCTCGATACGCAAGTAGTCCTCACCGCTTGTTTCCAGCACAGGTGGTACGGCTTTGGCGGTATCGGCGTATGAGGCGCCGTTGGTGGTAAACACCGTACCGTCCGTACCTCTTGCCTGGCTCAGTACCAACGCCACATGTTCCTGTTCGAGAAATTCGGTAATGGCATTACGTAATGCGCGGAGGCGCATAAACGCACTCAAGCGGCGGTTAACGGCGTTGCGGGCGCCTGCGCGCGGTGCACGGGCGGCGGTTTCCATCTTGTCAAGCTCCTCGTCGGTGTAGCGGGTTAGGTCTGGCTTAGTGCCCTCGGGCAGCTTCATGTTGCTTTCAAACATAACGATCTTACCGGCCAGCTTCCCCTTGTATTTGTCAAAGTCGGCGACGGTGTCGATCTTCAATAAAACCACATCCCCGGATATTTCGCCATTTGTGCCCGGCGTCCATGCCTTTGGGATGGCTATAATGGCATGGTAATAAGGAACTGTGATGGCCGCGTAGTTTTTCTGCACTTCCCAGCCTTTGCCGAATTTGCCCCACGGCTCGCGCGTAGCATTTACAAGCCCCCAGGTTTTCAATTGGCTAACCGCCCAGTCCTGGGCTCTTTTTAATCCCGGCGATCCGGCCAGCCGCGGACCCGCGACATCGGTAAGGTAAAAGGCTGTTTCCATCACTTTTGAATGGTTCAGCCCCTCGTCGCGGATCTTGCGGAGCATTGCTGTGTCGCCCTCGTTTTGTGCGAAAGCGGAAGCTGATATGACAGCAATGAACAAGCATGAAAATAGTAGTTTTCGTTTCATTTTGGTTTGATCAGTTAATATTAAGTATAACAAACCTATTTAATTTATCCTGATTTTTTCAGCCGCCGCGTTAACAAATTTGTTACATCGCAAATCGTATCTGCAGTATATTTGAAATATGAGTTCTTCTGAACCAGGAAATACTTTTGATGCGAAAGAAGCTGTCGAAATGGAAAAGAATAACCCAGGGCATTACCGGACACTCACGTGGCAGCAACGGCTTATAGTGGCCAATTATTTGAATAGCATTAAATATGGTTATCCGGAAAATGAATTTCCAAAAATGGATAAAACCTATTTTAGGATGGGGCGTATGGATGACGAAGATGATACTAATTGATTAGCAGCTTATAACCACGCCCATGCACGTTGATGATCTCGACGCTCTGGTCGTCTTTTAAATATTTACGGATCTTGCTCAAAAACACATCCATGCTGCGGCCGTTAAAATAATTGTCGTCGTGCCAGATGTTCAGCAGGGCCTCTTCGCGGGTAAGCACCTCGTTTTTGCGCAGGCAAAGCAGGCGCAGCAGTTCAGCTTCCTTGGTCGACAGCTTTTGATGAAAATCGCCCGCCGATATCATTTGGGTGGTATAGTCAAAATCATAGCGGCCGATCTTGAAGTTGGTTTGCTTTTCCTCCTCGCTTTTGTCGGCGCTGCTGGCCCTTTTCAATAAGGCGTTTATACGCAATAGCAATTCTTCTATCCGGAAAGGTTTAGTAATATAATCGTCGCCGCCGAGGTTAAATGCCTGCGTTTTATCTTCTATCATCCCTTTTGCAGTGGCAAAAATAATAGGCACATGCTCATTGATCTTCCTGATCTCCTTGCCCAGTGTAAAGCCGTCCTTGCGGGGCATCATTACGTCCAGTATCAACAGATCGAAGGGTTGTTTTGTAAATGCTCTGAGGCCCTCCTCACCGTCCTTGCATAATACCACTTCAAATTTGCCCTTTAACTGCAGGTAGTCCTGCAAAAGCAAACCCAGGTTCGGATCGTCTTCAACCAATAGGATTTTCTTCATGTCGTCTGAAACTTTAATTCAAATTCCGAACCCTTTTCTCTTTCCGATCTAACGCTTATAGTGCCGTTAAGTTTCTTAACGATGGTATTCACATAGCTCAATCCCAACCCAAAACCTTTAACATCGTGCAGGTTGCCGGTCGGAATGCGGTAAAACTGTTCGAATATACGGGCCTGCTGGTCGCGGCTCATACCAATCCCTTTATCGGCTACCCGGATGGCCACCTGGCCGTTGCGGTTATAAGTGCTGATGGTTATCTCGGGCGTATCGGAGCTGTATTTGATCGCATTGTCGACCAGGTTGTAGATCACATTCGAAAAATGCAATTCATCGGCTTCGATTATCGCATTCTCCGCATCGAGGTGCAGTTCTGTTTTAGCCTGGTGTTTCTGCAGTTTAAGCGCCATGCTGTCGACGACAGCCATTACCATTTCGTTCACATCTATTTGCTTCAGATCGAGTTTAAAGTCGTTCTTTTCGATCCTGGCAATATTCAGTACCCGTTCTATATGGCTGCCCAGGCGCTGGTTCTCTTCAAAAATAATATTGGCCAGCCTGGAAACGCGCGCTTTGTCTTCCATGATCTCCTTATCCCGCAAAGCTTCGCTGGCGATCATGATCGTCGACACCGGCGTCTTAAACTCATGCGTCATATTGTTGATGAAGTCCATCTTCATCTCCGATATTTTCTTCTGCCGGAGTATGGTGAAAATAGTATACCCGAAACTGAAGATGAGCACCAGCAGCAGGCCGCCCGCCGTCGCCATCGAGGCAGTCATTTTTTCAAGGATAAGTGAGTTTTTTTGTGGAAAAGTTATTTTGATCTTGCCCGGGTCGTTTATAACTTCCTTACTGAAAATCGGCACCTGGTAAGTATTGGCCGCCTTAAAATCTGCTTTTCCATTCGAGTACATCGCACTTGAAAATATCAGCGAATCGCTGTTGAAAGTGGTAACGATGTAATTGAAAGGTAGGAATATACCTTTGCTGTGCAGTTCGAATCGCATTAACGAATCGATCCAGAACGGGTCAAGCCGTTTGGCTAAAGGTTCGTCCGATTTCTGGTATTCATTGGCCAGGTTCTCTATCACCTGCGATTTGGTGCCTTGCTTCAGGTTCTCGAGCGAATCGGCTTCCAGCATCTTTTTCACTTCAGCAAACCGGCGCTCATTTCTCAACCTGTCCTGCTCGCGCTGCCATGAAGGGTTGATCTGCTTAACGGCTATAACTTGTTTGCCGAACTGCGGATCGATATAGTCGAAATATACGGTATCGTACTTATACAACCTGGCGGGTTTTTTAACTAAAGGATGTGCCGACGGAACCTGTATGATCTTCGGGTCGGTCATACGCTGATGAACGTTACCGAATTCGTCCGTGTATTCTTCGTACTTGATATTCAGCCTTAGTTCGCCCGACTGGGCCATATTGAAAAATTCTTCATTCAGCTTATTGTTGGCTATCACTTGCTCCAGGCTGTCACGCAATAAACTCAGCCTGCGTTCGCGGGCGGTCATCGTCCGTCTCGCAGGCGTCCTGGCTATCATGAACGGTTTTTTCTTCGGGTCCTCGGTATTGCTGATGAATGTAGCCCGGTTGTCCCGCTCTCTCTTTTCTTCATCCAGGTGTTGTGCTTTTTTATTCAGGAAATTGATCGCGTCCTGTTTGGCCAGTTTGGTTACCACATTGTTCAGGGCATCATTTACCGACCGGTCGAACAGGTCGGACTGCATCTGGTACGATTGCCGTAGAAAATATAATTGCACAGACATCACCCCCAACAACGCAAAACCCATCAAACCGACGACCAGGCCTATACTTTTCTTCTTCATGTTATGTAACAAAAATACCGGAAATTGCCTTAAAAGCCTTCAATTTAACAATTTTTAACATATAGCCTGTGGGTTTTAACACCTTGACATTGAATTGCTTGTTAATTTTGATCGTAAAGGTTACCCCCCTCACGGTTTGAACCGGATTTACCTGAGCAAGGTGAAACAAGGTGGGGAAATTGCTATGAAGAGGATAGTTAAGAAAGAGTAGTTAACAGTTGCCGGTGCACAGTTTGCAGTAAAAAAAACTATAAATAAAAAAGGAGCCTTCAATTCGAACGCTCCCTTTTTTGTGCCAACTGCAAACCACCAACTGCCAACTTAAAATGGCAGGTCGTCTTCTTCCGGTGCCGAGGTCAGGTCAACCGGCGGTGCATATTCAGGAACTGCATTACTGGCCCCGGAAAGCACGTTGATCTTCCACAATTGCAGCGAGTTGAAATAGCTCTTTTTGCCGGTTTTATCCGTCCACGGGCGGCCGCGCAGGTTAAAAAATATTTCTATATCATCGCCGACCTTAACATTGTCGAGCAGGTTGCAGCGGTCCTGTATAGCCTCGAATTTCAGGTATTCGGGGTATTGCGGATTCTCGATATATTCAACGATCAGTTCTCTCTTTTTTAATGAATCGGTTACCTGGGTGGTTGGACCAACCTCGTGTACTTTACCCTTTATGTCCATATCTTCTTAAAAGTTTAAAATGTAAAGTTAATGCATGGGCGGCTAAATGCGGTTATTTAATTCATAAATTCGCCAACAATTTATGGAAGTTTTCCACACGGATAGTAAAATCATAGTTACCTGCAATAAAAGGCTTTCGCCCTACCTGCAAAGCGAAATTGAAGGGCTCGGCTTCAAACCGGCCCGTGTTTTCCAGACCGGCGTGGAGCTGAAGGGCACTGTAAACGACTGCATTACGCTGAACTTAAACCTGCGCTGCGCAAGCCAGGTGATCTATTTGCTGAAAAGCTTTTCGGCAGCCGATCCACAAGAGTTGTACAACGGGCTGGTGCAGATCGAATGGGAAAAGCTGATCGATTTTTCGGGATATTTTTCCGTTACGTCCAACGTCAACAACCCGCATATCACCACGCCGCTCTTCGCCAATGTGAAGGTGAAAGATGCGATCGTCGACCGTATTAAGGATAAAAAGGGCATCAGGCCGAATTCCGGCCCCGAGCAAAATAAAACCGTGGTACATTTATACTGGCAGGACGACCGGGCCGAGATATTCCTGGATACCTCCGGCGAGACCTTGGCCAAACACAGCTACCGCAAGATACCCGGTAAGGCTCCTATGCTGGAAGCCCTGGCGGCCGCTACCATTATGGCTACACGCTGGGACAAGAACAGTTCGTTCGTCAACCCCATGTGCGGTTCAGGTACGCTGGCTATCGAAGCCGCCTTGCTGGCTACCGATAAAAGCCCTGGTTTTTTCAGAATGAACTATGGCTTTATGCATATTATTGGGTATGAAGAAGAGGTGTTTTTTGTTGAAAGACGAAAACTGAAGGATAAAGCCAAAAAGCAACTCGATTTTAAGATCGTTGCTACGGACATATCTGTCGATGCCGTCGACATAGCCCGCAGGAATGCAAAAACAGCGGGTGTAGAACATTTGATCGATTTCGACGTTTGTGATTTTGCCGAGACCAAGGTGCCTGAAGAAAGAGGGGTTATTATGTTCAACCCGGAATACGGCGAGCGCCTGGGTACGCATAGCAAACTCGAAGCGACCTATAAACGCATGGGCGATTTTATGAAACAGGAATGCAAGGGCTATTTTGGTTACATTTTTACCGGTAACCCCGATCTGGCAAAAAAAATCGGCTTGCAGGCCAAAAGAAAAATAGAATTTTACAACGGTAAACTGGACTGCCGCCTGCTGGAATATGAGCTATACGAAGGCAGTCGCAGGGAGCCGAGAGAGATGTAAATTGAACAATGAAGAAAGTAATCTTATCCATAGTTATAGCCGCACTGGCTATTTGTTGCAAGGCCCAGGACGATAAACCGACTTTCCCTTTCCAGGGAGGCAACGAGGTAATGGCACAGTTCTTCAGGGACAGCGTCAAATTATCACCCGAGATCATGAAAGTAAGGGCTTCGGGCATTGTCATATTCAAATTTTCGGCGGATGAAAAAGGTGCTATCAAAAACGTGATGATCTATTATGCCGATGATGTAGCGCTGGCGAGCCCGCTGGTTGACGCGCTGAAAAAATCGAGCCACAAATGGATCATCCCTTTTAAAGAAAAGGAACACGATTTTGTGATACCGTTCCAGGTAAAATTTACTACGCCCGAAAAAGAGACTGAGGCAGAACGCTCAGCCATGTATACCTATTACAAGATGCGCAAGCCCATTATAGCGCGCGACCAAACCCCGCTTTATTCCGCTACGCTGTTGCCGACGGTCATCGTCAACTATGGCTCCGGGCAATAAATAAGCGCCGCAATAAAATCCGGGTTCCCGGTTTTGTCGTTGGTATAAGTAATACTAACGACTAATAAGCTGTTATGAAGAATAACCCGGATTTGAGGGAAAGAAAAATAGCCGCGAACATCAGGAAGATAAGAGAGTACCGTAATTATACGCAGGAATACCTGGCCGCGCGATTGCATATTTCTCAAAATGCCTATAGCAAGATCGAGCTTGGCCAAACGAAGATCACGGTCGGGAGACTTTTTCAAATTGCGGACATTTTGGACGCGACACCCGAAGATATTATCGCGAAGGATGACATTGGCTTGCTCAGCGCAATAAATAGCGCCTCGGCATCCGCCTAAATTGTATTTTTGCAACAGATGCAAAAATATCAGCGCGACGAGATCGTCGAAAAAACTGTTTCGTTCACCAGGGAGACATTGAAAAACGCGGAAGGCGGGCACGACTGGTGGCATATTCACCGCGTATGGACCAATGCCAAAAAAATCGCCCATAGCGAGCGCTGTAACCTGCTGGTGGTTGAGTTGGCCGCTTTGCTTCACGATATCGCTGATGCCAAATTCCATAAAGGCGACGAAGAGATTGGTCCGAAAACTGCCGGAAAATTTTTAAAGTCCCTGCAAGTTGACCCGCAGATCATTGAGCATGTTCAGCAGATCATCCGTAATATTTCTTTCAAGGCAGGTTTTGATAGACCGAAATTTTATTCCAAAGAATTAGCTATTGTGCAGGATGCCGACCGCCTCGATGCGATGGGCGCCATCGGTATAGCGCGGGCCTTCAGTTACGGCGGCTTTAAAGGCAGAGAGCTATATAATCCTGAGATCGAACCTAACCTGAACATGAACAAAGAGGAGTACAAAAATTCTTCGGCCCCTTCCATCAACCATTTCTATGAAAAGCTGTTACTGCTCAAAGACAAAATGAATACGGAAACAGGCAGGGAATTGGCCGAACGGCGTCATGCTTTTATGGAAGCCTATCTTGAACAGTTTTTTATGGAAGTAAACGAGTGATTTTTAGATTGATCTGAAAACGTTTAGTTTTTATCTAATAAATAAACTGTTTTTATTAATATCTCCTTAATGCTGTAAGTATATCTTTGCGCCGGTTTTATGAAAAAATTTGTACGCTGCCTTTCCGTATTATTGGCCCTAACGGCAACAGCCGTTGCGCAGGATACCGTAAAAACCGAGCGCACCAATTTTCATTTCCAGCAAACCATCATTACGCAATTTAAGCCTGCCTTCAGCGCGCCTTATTCCGGAAGGAACAGTTTGATAACAACGGAAGAAACGCAGACATCTATTACCTCAACTTTTTATGGGGGAGCCCGGTTATGGAAAGGCGCCGAAGCCTATTTTAATCCCGAGTTGTCGGGCGGCTCGGGTTTAAGTCAGACGCTGGGGGTGGCAGGCTTCCCCAATGGCGAAACTTTCAGGGTGGGAGGTACGCAAAACAAAATATATATAGCCCGCCTATATTTAAAGCAGAATTTTGAGTGGGGTAACGAAAAGGATACGCTCGACGACGACCTGAACCAACTGGCCGGCACCAGGAGTAAACGGTATTTGTCCTTTACCGTTGGCAAATTCGGCATGGCCGATTTTTTTGATAACAACGAATTCAGTCACGATCCGCGCACGCAGTTTTTTAACTGGGCGCTGATGGATAATGCTGCCTGGGATTACCCTGCAAACACCCGCGGGTACGTTTACGGCGCTACAGCCGAACTGGGCCAACCCACCTGGACGCTGCGCTTTGCCTTTACCATGGTAACGACTATGCCTAACCAATCGGTGTGGGACGCTAAAATAGGCAAAGCGAATACCGAAACCATTGAATACGAGAAACGGTATACCATCGGCGGTCAAAAGGGAACGTTACGGATACTGACATTTTTGAACAACGGCAAATTCGGAAACTATAAGGACGCCCTGCAGCAGAATCCTTCGGCGCCCAATGTAGACAGCACCTGGGCTTATGGCCGGCATAAATATGGGTTCGGCATCAATACCGACCAATACCTGGCGAAAGATTTCGGCGTATTTGCCAAAGCGAGCTGGAACGATGGGCACACCGAAACCTGGTTTTTTACTGAAATAGACCGCTCGTTAACCTTCGGCGGCGTGCTCAAGGGCTCGTCGTGGAAACGGGCCGGGGACGAATTGGGCCTTGCATTTATTGCTAACGGGCTTTCGGCCGATCACAGGAACTATCTGGCAGCAGGCGGCTACGGTTTTCTTATCGGCGACGGCAAGCTCAATTATTCATCCGAGTTGATCGCCGAGCTATATTACAAGGTTGACGTTTTTCAAAAGAAATTCTGGATAACGCCCGATTACCAATTCATTCTGCACCCGGCCTACAACGCCGACCGCGGCCCGGTAAATGTGCTGGGTGTAAGGGCGCATGTGGAGTTTTAAAGCCCCCTCATTTCAATTTTTTCAATTTCCCGTTATTGGTATGAACAAGTTCATCTAAAAGAACTTGAAATTTCTTTATACTGGTATTACAGTTGTAGGTGTAATTAATATTTTGGCTGTCATCTATTGTTTTTTGAAATGGGAATTCGGTCAACGACAAATTTTTATGTGATCCTCCGATCAATAGAAAAATATCCTCATGAGTGTCATGATCTACCGAGACATAATTCTTTGTTTTTTTTCCTTGCACAACAGCTGTTACCTCTGCACTTTTTATTTCTTTCGTATCAATTTTGTTCTTGACTAGGTTATAAAACGACCACATGGTATCAGCTTTTATTGCTATGCTGTCATAATTAAAGCAGTAGCTTTTTGAAGTAAACCAAGTGACGCCTTGATATTTCCAGAAAAAGTAAGTGTTATTCTCATAAGGCTGTCTACGGCAAACAGTATCCGTACTAGCATATATAGGTAAAAGGCACCCGACGCAGTAAGTTTTATATATACAAATCGTATCTATCCCTTTTTTGTTAAGTTCTTGTGTATCATAATTAATGGCCGAATCCAGCTTCTTTTCATAAGATGATTGCGCCAAGGCGGAACTTGCAAGATAAAAAATGAACAAAACTGTAAAAAATGACTTCATGAAAATCATCCTAAAATCCTCTGTTATTCTGATAATACCTTAAAACACGATGATAAATCTCATCCTCGTCGCCACGTACTAACGACAGGTCGACTTCAAAGGCGCCGGTTTCGCGCCAATTACGGGTTACATAGCGGAAAGCCCGCGTAAAAGGATTTTTGATCTGCGCAAAATATTTTTCAGGCTCACGAACTCTTATCGTAATATAATAACTTCTGAGAGGTATAAACGGCCAGGTTCCTCCGCTGCTGGACATAAAAACATCTTTTACATCCGTCCAATCGATGTTATATCCAGCTTCGGTAATAGTGATCGATTTGTCAGTCAGAACAACTGCAGGTTTTAATGTCAGCATAAGAAACGTAACTCGCAGGTATTTCCATAAAAAATAAATAAGTATATAGGTTACGAGCTGCACATAAGGACTGTATATGAAACCAAGGAAACTCAAATTTCGTGTAAACCAAAAATATATGGCAGGAACAAACACAACCAGTAATATCGGTTTCAGCGGACTAAAAGCGAACGTTTCTTTCTCTGTTCTCTCTATCGTGTTTTCAGATGACATGTAAAATGATAAGTCAGGTATTGGCAATATTTTCACAGCTAATGTAATAATTCATACTGCAATTCGTCTTATTTTTGCGCGATCCAACATATACTATGAAAAAAATATACCTTCTTTTAATTTCGTTTTTATTTATAAGCTATTCTTTCGCACAGGTAAAACAGCAGACCATCACCAAATCGTCGGTGTTATTTCATATCAAGAACCTGGGCATCACCATTGACGGCACGCTGGCCGGGTTTAAAGGGGATATCAAATTCGATCCTGCTAACCTGCCAGGCAGTAGTATCCAGGCTTCGGTTGACGTGAATACGCTGGATACCGACAACGGCACGCGTAACGATCACCTGAAGAGCGACAGCTACTTCGATGCGGAAAAATATCCAACCATAACCATGAAGTCGACCGCCTTCAGGCACAGGAGCGGCAATAATTATGTAGGCACCTTCAACCTGACCATTAAGAACGTTACCCGGGCTATTAATGTGCCTTTTTCCTATGTGGAAACCGGCGCCGACGGTGTTTTTAAGGGCAATTTCCAGATCGAACGCACGGATTACGGCGTTGGGGGAAAAAGCCTCGTGATGTCAAATGACGTAAAAGTGGAACTGCAAGTGACCACCACCAAATAAATTGGTTGCCAGGCTTTGAGCGCCCTGAGGGTGGCAGGCCCTTTTTATAAAATCCGCAAAATAATAACCTTGATTTAATATTTGCCAGCCTGTTTATAGACTGCGAATTACCGGCGAATCCGTAACTTTACGGTATGAAGCTGCGTGTACTGGTCTTTATTAATGCGCTGGCGGTAGCTATTACAGTCTCGGCCGTCAATTATTACTTTAAGCACAGTTGGTACGATGTGACGGTAACCTTTGTGCTGACGCTTACCTTCAGCTTTGTCACCTTTTATATACTCCTGGAAAAATATATCTACTCCAAGATCAAGCTTATTTATAAGCTGATCCACAACCTGAAACTGGGCCGCGACCTGCGCGACGCATTGGGCGAACATGTCAGCGCCGACCCGATAAACGATGTGGAACAGGAGGTGAAGGAATGGGCAAAAGAGAAGAAGACTGAGATAGACGAGCTGCGCCGGCAGGAAAAGTTCAGGCGCGAATTTTTATCAAATATCTCACACGAATTTAAGACGCCTTTGTTTGCTATACAGGGATACATCGATGCCATTGTCGACGATAATTTTGAAGACACGGAAATGGCCGGGCAATTTCTGGACAAAGTATCAAAAAATGTGGACCGCCTGAGTTACCTGGTTAAGGACCTGGATGAAATATCTAAGCTCGAAAGCGGCGAAATTCCGATCAACTACACCAAATTCAAAATCAACGACCTGGTGAAGGAAGTATTTGAATCGCTTGAATTGAAGGCTGAAGATCATCATATTAAACTCGTGTTCAAAGAAAAATACGACGAGCCTATTATGGTGAATGCCGACCGCGAAAAAATACGGCAGGTGCTGGTGAACCTGATCGATAACTCATTCAAATACGGCAAGGAAGACGGTACTACTTCAGTCAGTATTTTTGAGCTTCACGACCAGGTACTGGTTGAGGTAACAGACGACGGTATCGGTATCGAAGAAAAATACCTGCCGCGGGTTTTCGAGCGCTTTTTCCGTACCGACAGCAGCCGCTCGCGGGCGATAGGCGGGTCGGGGCTGGGTTTAGCTATCGTGAAGCACATCATCGAAGCGCACCAGCAAAACATCAATGTGCGCAGCACGGAAGGCCTGGGGTCGACCTTCGGTTTTACCCTGCAAAAGGCAAAACAAGGCATTCCGTTTCCGGCGATACCGATTTTGAATAGTTAACATTAACTTAACATTGCAAACATTAGCTTTGCAAAAATTTAACATAAGGCATTAGCATCTTATCTCCATACCTAACTGATATATGTCGCTGAACAGCATTTTTCAATACTTTGTTCCCAAAGACAAAAAGATATTCTTCCCGCTGTTTGAGCAGGCCTCAAACAATGTGGTGACTATGGCAAGTACCCTTGTAGAGGCAGTGAACATAGCTAACCCCGCATCGCGCGAGGAGCTTTATAAACAGATCGATAAACTCGAAAACAAAGGCGACGAGATAACCCACCAGATATATCTTGAACTGGGCAAAAACTTTATCACGCCGTTTGACCGCGAAGACATACACGCTTTGGCTTCGGCAATCGATGATGTTGCCGACAATATACAGGGCGCTGCCAACCGGATGCTGCTTTACCGGGTTGATGAATTGAACGATCACATCAGGAAACTGTGCGACCTGATACACCAGGCTACGCTGGATATGGACAAAGCCGTTAAGGAACTGAAGGATTTAAAGAATGTGCGCCACATCGCCGATTCGTGCATAAGGATCAATAGCGTAGAAAACCAGGCAGATTATGTATTCGACCGCGCTGTTGCCGACTTGTTTTTGTACGAAACGGATGCCATCAGGCTCATTAAATACAAGGAGATACTTTCGGTGCTGGAAACAGCGACCGACCGGTGTGAAGACGCAGCAAACGTAATGGAGTCAATTTTAGTTAAAAACGCCTGATCCGGATAAATGGTAACAAGTTCACTCGTAGTAGTAATCTGCCTCGCGTTATTATTCGACTATACCAATGGCTTCCATGATGCGGCCAACTCGGTAGCCACTATCGTTTCAACCAAAGTTTTAACGCCTTTCCAGGCGGTGCTTTGGGCAGCGGCGTTCAACTTCATCGTTTTCTTTTTTGTTAAGGAGCATAACGTCGCCAAAACAGTTTCCAAAATAGTCAATGAACATTTTGTAACCATGCCCGTGCTGTTATCAGGACTGATAGCTGCCATAAGCTGGAACCTGATCACCTGGTGGTTCGGCATACCCTCCAGCTCGTCGCATACCCTTATAGGCGGGTTTGCAGGCGCCGGCATCACCAATGCCCTGTACATGGGCGCCAATGGCATAAACGCAGTAAACCTGAAATTGGTGGGAACAACAATAGCTTACATTGTGCTCGCTCCCTTTATGGGTCTTATTATCGCTTATATCGTAACGATCATTGTTCTGTATCTGAGTAAAAATGCGCGGCCGTCTTCGGCGGAAAAGTGGTTTAAAAGGCTGCAACTCCTGTCGTCCGCCGCGCTTAGCTATGCGCATGGCGGAAACGATGCACAGAAAGTAATGGGTATTATTTATGTAGCGCTGATAGCGGCAAAAGTTATCGGCACGGGAAGCGCAATGCCTGCCTGGATACCCCTGGCCTGTTATACCGCGATAGCTCTCGGAACACTCTCGGGCGGCTGGAAGATCGTTAAGACCATGGGGTCGCGCATTACCAAGATCACGCCTTTGGAAGGGGTAAGCGCTGAAACTGCCGGTGCGCTTACCTTATTTTTCACCCAGTACTTTGGTATCCCGGTGTCTACAACGCATACTATTACCGGGTCTATCATCGGTGTAGGTCTCACTAAACGCTTATCGGCCGTACGATGGGGGGTCACCATTAACCTGGTTTGGGCATGGATCATCACAATACCCGTATCGGCCGCTATCGCGGCCGGGATATTTACTTTGCTCAGAGCGATTGGGCACGCCTAAAAAAGCGCTTTCTTATTTCGTTTTCTCGTAAAGACCCACCAGGTCGCCTTGTGCCACAATATGCCCGGACATGGCCTTCTCAAGACCAGCTTTATCAGTATTCTTGTCCAGGGTCAATAGCTTATCGAGCGCATATACCATAAAATGATAATGATGCACGCCGCTGGGAGGGCACATGCCGATATATCCGGCTTTGCCGGCGCCATTAAGCCCTTGTATCCCGCCCTTAAAATTTTCGGCGATCCGGCCATCGGTAGGTAAATTCCACATTACCCAGTGGGTAAAGCCGCCCGGGTGCTGGGCATCCGGATCGTGCAGTATAAGCGCCAGCGATTTAGCGCCGGAAGGTATCCCGCTTATGTGTAACGGTGGATTGACCTGGTCGCCCTGGCAGGTATACTTTTTTGGGATCATTCCATTATTGGCGAAGCTTGAGCTGGTAATAGTTAACTGAGCCTTGTCGGTTAACGATGTTAATGCGGTTGCCATAGCAAGAAATATCAGTGTGTAAACCGTGCGCATAAAAATTGATTTTAGGTTAATACTTTGTAAAATTATGTCGGTTAGCTATATAACAAATTGGCCCTGAAAGGTTTTAAGATTATACCAGAAAGTTAGAGAGATTTTTTCTAAGTTTCGGTCATGAAAAGATTTTATTTTACCCTTCCGTTGCTGGCTTTAAGTATTTCGCTTTCAAGCTTTGACGATTATAAGCCGGTCATAACAAAAAATAACATATATGCCCAGAACTCGCCGTCTCCGCTGGAGATCGGCAGCGCCCTGAAGGACGCACTTTTACAGGGCACGTCGAAGAGTGCAAGTAAACTTTCGGCAGTGAACGGGTATTTTGCCAACGCCGAGGTAAAGTTGCTTTTCCCTCCTGAAGCCAGGAATGCTGAAAAGGCCCTGCGTCAGATCGGTTTAGGTAAATTATGCGACAATGTGATCCTGTCGATGAACCGCGCGGCGGAAGATGCGGCTAAACAGGCCGAACCCATCTTTGTCGACGCAATAAGGCACATGACGCTGAAAGATGTAACCAATATATTACTCGGGCCCAAAGATGCGGCAACGGTTTATTTTAAGAAAACAACCACGCCGCAGCTCGTTGCAAAGTTCAGGCCGGTAATACAAACCAGCCTGAACAAAGTAGGGGCGACCAAATATTATGGCACCGCCGCCGGTGAGTACAACAAGCTGCCGTTTGTAAAACATATCAATCCCGATATAACGGACTATGCTACGGCTAAAGCGATCGACGGACTGTTTATCGAGATTGCTAAAGAAGAGCTAAACATCAGGCAGCATATATCGGCCCGTTCGACACCCGTAATGCAAAAGGTATTTGCTTTTGCGGACAAAGCGCTTCATTGATGAAACTTCACCGTCACCTTTACCAAGTGCGGTAGTTGGTCGCTGCTGCCGATCCAGTCAGGCCCGTTTTTCACCAGGTCGATGGCTTTCTGGTCGGCCGCGGTGCTCAGGCTTTTGGTGACCTTGAAATTACTGAGATTTCCTTTGTCGCCGACGGTAAATGAAAGACGTACCCGGCCCGTTTTTCCGTCAGGCGATATTGCATTCTTTTTCAGGTAGTCGTTAAAAGACTGCCAGCCCGTGCTGGGGTGCGCGTCTTCATTGGCGATCTTTTTTGAGCCTGCGCCGTTGGCAACCACTACCTCCGCCAGGCTATTTGCCGATGGGTCGAGATCGATGTTTACCGAATCCTTGTTGCCCACGTTCACTTTTTTGGACTGGTAGCCGATATAGCCAACGGAGACCGTAGCGTTTTCGGGTATATTGTGCAGTGAAAACCTGCCGTTTGCATCGGTTACAGCGCCGAAATTGGCGCCGGCCAGTTTAACGGTGGCCCCGGTAATGGGCAAGCCATTGGCAAACACTGTCCCTTTGATGCTTTTTCCGAGGCTGGGAGTGGTGCTTACGCCTTCGGCCTTACTTTGCAGCAACGTTTCGGGAGCGGTTTTGGCCACCTTCCTTGCTGAAGCCATTGATTGTACCACAACTTCATTGGCGGGTACGGTGTCTTTCCACTTCGGCTTGTACTGCGATACTTCAGCGCTGGCCAGATCTTTTTTCAAAATATCAGTCGGAACTTGCGCGTTTTGTGGAGGGTTGCCGGACGGCACATTCTTATCCTCAGCTATTACCGCATTAGCGGAAGACTGGTTTTTATTGCCCGGCTTGCTTAAAGATTTTTGCTGAAGGATATTTTCGGCGAGTTGTTGTTCCGATGACAACGAGCCGGCGCGAAGTGTGTCGGTCGCAGCATTACCCGGTTTGGCTTGAGCGACAGATGGGGCTGACAAGGTTTGCGATTGCGTATCCGGTTTAATATTGGCAGCCACAGTCGCCTGCTTTACCGGCTGACCGTTCCTGGTAAATATCCAAACGCCTATCCCAAGCGCAATAAAAATCGAGGCAGCGATAGAAATAGCCCGCCACGGTATAAGGCTTTTGGTTTTTACTTCAGTTCGTTCCTGCAATCGAGCCGATAAATCGGCCAGGTTTTTTTGCTGGTCGCCCCAGGCTGCGTATCCTTCCAGGGCATCGGCCACGAAGGGATCGTCGAGCGCGCGCCGTTCCAGCTCGTGCATGGCACGGTCGTCAAGCTTGCCTTCCAGGTACTTCTTTATCTGCGATATGTCGTGTTTCGATTTACTCACGGTTCCTTTCCAGGCAGATTTTTAAATTACGTTTGCCGTTTTGTATGTGACTTTTTACGTCATTCATACTATAGCCGGTAATCTCTGCCACTTCTTTATAACACTTTTCCTGCAGGTAAAACAGGTGTATGCTTTGTTTTTGCATTTCGTTCAGCTTTTCCATACACCGTTCCAGCGCCTTCATCGCACCCTCCCTGTCGTTATCATCTACAGGATGCGAAAAAGGTGCAAATTCCATAACGTCATCTAACGAAACCAGGTCCGCCTTCTTATCCCGGCGCAATTGCATCAAACAATAATTGCGGCTCAGCACATAAACCCAACTCCTGAACTGCTTTACCTCGTGCTGTTTCACTTTGACAATAAGCTCTTCAAATATCCCCATCACAGCATCCTTTGATCCGTCCTCGTCTTTCAGGTATTTCAGGCATACGCCATAGATTAAAGGCATGTATTTATCGAACAGTTTGCCTAAAACCGCTACATCGCCGCTTTTGCGGTAATCGTTCAACTGCGCTTCGTCATCGGTATAATCGGTTTTAACTGGTTTGCTGAAAAAGCTCATTTCGGGGCGACAAAATAAAAATTTTTCACCGGTTTATGGAAATATCATTTGCCGCGCATCCTTAGGTTGAGATCTTAGGAGCAATGAAGAAATTGATCCTGAAGCTTTAAGGACGGTTACCGTTCGGAGTTTGTGCGCTTAGCTGAAACGGCAAAACCGATGATGCAGAATAGTCCCTATCTGATTAGGTATTAAACCTTAACCCTATCATAGTTTGCAATGCCAGGAACCTAAACCTGTCGGCGGCGGGCGCTTAGCCTGCCGCCTGTTTTATTGCACTTTCCTAAGCCGTACGAAGTAGTAAAGTATTTTCAGCATCAGGTACATAGACAACAGGATACCTGCCGAGAAGGATATAAAATAAGCCACCGAATTAATGCCTTTGTTAAGATCGTCAAAGGCAAGCGTCATAACAGTTTTATTGGTGATGTTGAGTTTGGTTACGGCGCTAAGCAGGAATAGAATAGCCGGCACAACGGATTCCTTCCCTATGCGGGTCAACCTTTCCCTCAGCTTTTCATGTATGTCGGTCATTGATTTGGACCAACTAAAGCATATCTGCCCCAACACCAGGATGGAGCCGAATCCGATCACGCTAAATTCTATCGTATCGTACTTTTCAATGCCAAATGTAGCGCCGTATGCGGTAGCAATACAAACCCACGCTACCGACGCCAGTACAAAAAGCAAAACGATAAAAAATGTCTTTACAAGCATATAATTTAGTTTTATTGTTACCTGCTGTAATGCGGATAGGGGGTCCTGCTGCCCAGGCGTTCTTGTCAAAAATAAAAATAGCGTTTTTACAGGAAGGTTTCTACGAAATATTTTGATGTTTTGTTTTGCCGCAATGTCGGGTAAGTTTTTCAGTTCTCATTGATTCCCAACGTCTTTAAAAGCCTGGAGATACTTGTCAATATAAGTTTGCTTGGTCCTTGCCTTATATTGCATAATGAAACGGGGGTGTTCAAGGGCGACAATCCGGCCGAAGAAATGATATTTATCGTTCAATTTTTGAAGGAAGTTTTCGTTCTTACCAGTGCCAAAAGCAAAACAGACATCTGTATCAACGCCTAAGCTGATTTGCGTTTTTATATTTTCGACGATATAGCCGGTAACGGCTTGCTGAAGTTCACGGCTGTCATAATAATTATAGTTTTTTTCCCTGCCTTTGTCATCAACCGTGGTAAACCCAAGCGGACAAAGCGAATTGATATAGAATTTGCAGTAGAATTGTTCTGGCCCGCCGAAGGCATGGATCATTTCGTAGATAAAAACCGACGAAGGTTCGTGCGAAGTCTTACCCTCATAAGGGATATGGCATTCTGATACCAGGCGCTTGGTATCGGTAAAAGGGATACCTGTTAAACCCGCCCCAAAACGACCGGGATTGATGCCCAATATCAAGTGCCGTTTATTATTGTCATTATAATACTTGCGGTAGAACGTTTTGGATATTGTCATCGCTTGCTCCGATTCCCGGTAGGGATTCATGATGCGGATACCTGGGGGTAATGGCTCGCCCGTATAATGTAGTTGTTCGATAAAGCGAATGATCTTGTCTGCAAATGTCATGTAAACAAAAATAGCGATGGAATTAATCGCATCGCTATTTTAAATATTTCTTTCGGACTTTCGGTCTTCCCGACTTCCGGACTATATCAGAATTCTCACCGGTTCTTCCAGCAGCGATTTTAAGGTTTGCAGGAAGGCGGCACCTGTCGCACCATCAACTACACGGTGATCGCAGGTTAGGGTTAGCTTCATTACATTACCCGGAACGATAGCGCCGTTCTTCACTACCGGAACCTGTTGTATACCGCTTACGGCAAGAATACAAGCTCCCGGAGGGTTGATGATCGCCGTAAATTCATCTACGCCGAACATGCCCAGGTTGGAAATTGTAAAGGTGGAGCCTTCCATTTCGGGCAGTTGCAGTTTTTTGGCTTTGGCGCGCTGTGCAAAATCTTTTACTTCGGCCGAGATAGCGCTCAGCGACTTGCCGTCGGCAAACCGCACCACCGGAACCAGCAAGCCATCTTCAACGGCCACAGCCACACCGACATTTACATGCTCGTTGTAACGGATGGTTTCACCCATCCAGGAAGCGTTTACGGCAGGATGCTGCTTCAGCGCAACGGCGCATGCTTTCAGTACCAGGTCGTTAAAGGATATCTTCACCGGCGCAACATCATTCATCTTGTTGCGGGCCACCACTGCCGAATCCATGTCGACCGTAATGGTCACATAGAAATGCGGTATCAGGAAGCTTTCCGACAAACGCCTGCTGATAGTTTTGCGCATCTGCGTAACCGGCTTGTCGGTATATTTTTCCTGGCCGACATATTGCGGAATAACCACCGCCTTTTCTGCTTTCGGAGTTTCGGCAGGTGCCGACGCAGCAGCAGGCTGGGCCGATTTGGCAGCCGGGTTATATGATTCAACGTCTTTCTTTACAATGCGACCGCCATCGGCTGTACCTTTTATATCATTCAGGTTGATGCCTTTTTCCCTGGCGATCTTACGTGCAAGGGGAGATGCTTTTACGCGGCTGTCGTCTGCGTTAGTTGAAGTGGTTGCAGGTGTTGCAGAGGTTGGGGTTGCTGCCTCTTCTTTTGGTGCTTCCGGAGCGGCTTCAGCTTTCGGCGCCTCGCCTCCGCCTTGCAAAAGAGGCGTAATGTCTGTTCCTTCTTTGCCAACAATCGCAATAATATCGTTCACCTTAGCGGCTTCACCTTCTTTTACACCGATGTATAATAAGGTGCCGGCTTCGTAGCCCACTACTTCCATGGTGGCCTTATCGGTTTCCACATCGGCCAGCGAATCATCGCTCTTTACCTTGTCGCCTACTTTAAAATTCCATTTCTGTATAGTGCCCTCGGTCATGGTGTCGCTCAAAAGCGGCATGCGGATAACCGTAGCAGGTATTTTGGAAGTGTCGACTTTGGGAGCGGCAGTCGCAGGGGGCGCCTTTTCAGCAGCGGATGCAGGTTTGGCTTCTTCTTTTGCCGGAGCAGGGCCACCCGCGCCTTCCAGTGCACTTTTATAATCCTCGCCCTCTTTACCTAAAACGGCTATTACGGAATCAACCGGAACGGCTTTGCCTTCTTCGACACCTATATATAATAGTGTACCATCCTGAAACGATTCAAAATCCATCGTAGCCTTATCGGTTTCCACCTCGGCCAGAACATCGCCCGATTTTACCTTATCGCCAACTTTTTTATGCCACTTGGCCAATACCCCTTCGGTCATGGTATCGCTCATTTTGGGCATCCTTACTGCTTCGGCCATATACTGTTTAAGTGTATAGTGTTTTTATAGATTAGTGTGATATTATCAGTCCTTTATAAAAGGATAATCGTTCTGTACATAAACGTCGGTATATAATTCCGACGCTTCCGGCCATGGCGACTCCTCGGAGAATTTTACCGATTCGTCCACCTCTGCTTTCACCTTCTCTTCAATTTGTTCAAACCAGGCTTCATCGGCATATCCCTTGTCCAGTATAACCTGTTTAATATGGTCGATCGGGTCCTTTGCCTTGTAGCTTTCTAATTCTTCCTTGGTGCGGTATTTCTGCGGATCGGACATGGAGTGCCCTTTGTAGCGGTAAGTGCGCATTTCAAGAAATGTCGGGCCTTCGCCGGCGCGTGCGCGCTGCACAGCTTCGTCCATCGCATTATGCACCGCAACGGGATCCATTCCGTCGACTGGTGAAGACGGAATATCGTAAGGCAGGCCAAGTTTATAAATGTCGGTTTGTATCGTCGTACGCTCAACAGACGTGCCCATAGCGTAACCGTTATTTTCGCAAATAAATATCACCGGCAGCTTCCACAACGATGCCATGTTGAAGGTTTCATTCAATGCACCCTGGCGAACAGCGCCATCGCCCATATAGCAGCAGCAAACATGGTCGGTGCCTTTATATTTTTCGGCGAAAGCTATTCCTGCGCCCAATGGTATTTGGCCGCCTACTATACCATGGCCGCCATAAAAATGATTTTCCTTGTCGAACATGTGCATCGAGCCGCCTTTTCCTTTTGAACATCCGGTGGCTTTACCATATAGTTCGGCCATAACCGCATTGGGTGATGCGCCCTTGGCAAGTGCGTGTGCATGGTCGCGGTAAGCCGTTATCATGCTGTCTTCATGTTTTAATACTGACATGGCGCCGGCCATTACAGCCTCCTGGCCGATATACAAATGACAAAACCCGCGTATTTTTTGCTGCCCGTAAAGCTGGCCTGCTTTTTCTTCGAACCTGCGCATCAGAAGCATCGCCTCGTACCACATCAGGTAGGTATCTTTAGTTATTTCAATGGAACTCATTGTCTAAAACAATCATTTTCGTTTGGGAAGCGCAAATCTAATTATATCCGGGTAAAAAGCGAAACAGCAACGAATTTGTTAGAAATATTTACAAAAATCGAAACCTGCGCAACCATCTATCCGTAAAAGAGTTAGGGTAAAGAAGACTTTTTCAATTTTCTTAAAAAAAGGGTCATTTATTTGTAATTCTAAAAAAAACAAATAGTTTTGTCCCCCGGCAGTAGTAACTATTGCATTAATTTAATAACAGATTGTTGCGAGATTCAACAACAAAGTAAGATTAAATGAAAAAATTTACCCTGATTCTTTTTTTTGCCTTAAGCGTAGTTGTAGTACAGGCACAAACCAAAACCCCCGCCCAGCCCGCCGATAAGGGCCAGGATGATCAGGAAAACTTAGTCAAAGATTATTTTTCGCAAATAATGGGCGTGGCGCTTTCGACCACCTCAAACGTAAAGCTGTTTCAATTTGTATATGACTGGATCGGTACTCCGTACCATTTCGGCGGCGATTCAAAAAAGGGGATAGACTGCTCGGCATTTACTAAAGAATTATACAGCAAGGTTTTTAACCTGACGATCAAACGTAATTCACGCGAAATATTCAGCATGGTTACGCCCATCAGCAGGGAAGACCTGAAGGAAGGCGACCTGGTTTTCTTTAAAATACATAGCCGCAGCATAAGCCATGTAGGAATATATTTAGGTAATAACCGGTTTGCACATGCTTCTTTAAGGGGCGTGGCCATCAACAGCCTTGATGACGAATATTACGGCAAACATTTTTATAAGGGCGGAAGACTGCTGGATGTATTTAAGAAGCAATTGGAAGATACGCCAACGGATGCCAATAGTAGTCCGACGCAATAAACTTATTAGCAATATTTAGATGATCCTTTCAGTTATGAAAGGATTTTTTTTTGCATGAAGGCCTATTCTTATCTTTTTTTGATTCTATACTTCGTGCTTTTGGTTGCATGCCAGGAACAGCCTGCTATTATGGCTGCCAGAGTTGTCAAAAAGAAACATAAACTATCCAACATTATCCCTGTTACCAGGAATATCGCCCCCGATACGATTTCCATTGCCGCGGTCGGCGATATGATGCTTGGTTCGTCGTATCCGGATGATAATCAGCTTCCGCCCGATAGTGCGAAGGAAAGCTTCGCAGCAGCCCGTAAATACCTGGCGAGTGCCGACATTGTTTTCGGCAACCTGGAGGGTACCTTGCTCGATTCGGGCATGCCTGCAACGTACAAAAAGAAACTGCAACGGGCTTATTTATTCAGAATGCCCACCTATTACGGCAATATTTTTAAGAAAGCAGGTTTTAATTTATTAAGCGTCGCTAACAATCACATTACCGACTTTGGTGAAAAGGGTTATACCAGCACTACTCAAACCCTGGATAGCTGCGGCATCCATTATGCGGGCCTGGAAACCTGCCCGGCTTCAATATTTAAGCAAAGAGGTATAAAATATGGATTTTGTGCATTTGCGCCCAACGCTTACACAGTTTCACTGCTGAAAACGGAGAAGGTGTCGCGCCTTATAAGAAAGCTGAAGAAACAATGCGACATTGTCATCGTGTCCTTTCACGGCGGGGCTGAAGGTGCATTATATGAGCACGTACCGCACCAGATGGAATCATTCATGGGTGGCAAACGGGGCAATGTCGACCTTTTTGCACATATCGCTGTAGACGCCGGGGCCGATATTGTTTTAGGCAATGGCCCCCATGTAAGCCGGGCAATGGAAATATATAAGGGAAGGCTGATCGCCTACAGCCTTGGCAACTTTTGCACCTACAAATGCGTGAGCGTAGCGGGTGTTTGCGGCCTGGCGCCGTTGTTAGAAGCTTGGCTTAATCGAAAAGGGGAGTTCATCAAAGGTAATATTGTATCTTTCAGGCAGACTCATGAAACCGGCCTGCAATATGATAGCCTTAATCATGCGGCAAAACGTATCCGGTTGCTTACTGAAAAGGATTTTCCGGAATCGGGCTTGAAGATCACGGACGATGGAGAGGTTACTCCAAGAATTAAAACGTAAAGAGGCGATGCGTTACGTCTCTACTTCACCTCGTCAGTGGTAGTTTTGATCAGGCTTATTCCCGAAAAGAAAAAGAGCAAGCCGATAATTCCAATAACCAATAGCGTCGATCCATGCGCGTTATGCTCGATGATAGAGGCAGCCGTGTAAATAAGGCCGATGATTCCCAACACAGTAAGTATCGTTCCGAAGGTGCGTTTTAAGTTCATGGCAGAGTTCGTTTTTTCTTTTCAAAACAAATTCCATACCCAATTAATCCATTATATTTAAATGTTCTAAATCCATTGTTATGAACCCATCAATTATCTTTTTTGCACTGTTTTTTGTCGCTCTGATTATTCTTTTCTCGTCGTTTGTGACTGTAAAACAGGGCACTATTGCAGTCATTACCGTTTTTGGCAAATACCGGCGCATACTGCGGCCGGGGCTGAACCTGAAGATGCCGCTGATCGAGCAGATATACAGCCGGATATCCATACAAAACCGTTCGGTTGAGCTGGAGTTCCGCGCCGTAACCATAGACCAGGCTAATGTATATTTCAAGGCCATGCTGCTTTATTCGGTGCTCGACCAGATGGAGGAAACTATCAAAAATGTGGCCTTTAAGTTTGTCGACGAACGCAGCCTGATGCAAGCTTTGATCCGCACCATCGAAGGTTCAATCCGAGCCTATGTAGCGACCAAAAAGCAGGCCGATGTGCTTACGCTTCGCAGCGATATTGTAGCACATGTTAAAGAACAACTGGACCCGGTGCTGGAAACTTGGGGATATCATTTGCAGGACCTTCAATTAAATGATATCACTTTCGACGATGTAATACTCAAATCGATGAGCCAGGTTGTCGCATCCAATAACCTTAAGGCTGCTGCCGAGAACGAGGGACAGGCATTATTGATCACCAAGACGAAAGCCGCTGAAGCTGAGGGTAACTCGATAAAAATTGCGGCGGAGGCCGAGCGCCAGGCCGCCCAATTGCGCGGGCAGGGTATAGCCTTGTTCCGAGAGGAAGTAGCCAAGGGTATGAGCGCTGCAGCCGAAGAAATGCAAAAAGCCGATATGGACACGTCGGTAATTCTTTTTACCATGTGGACGGAAGCGATTAAACATTTTGCCGAAAATTCGCAGGGAAATGTAATATTTCTTGACGGGACCGTAGACGGCATGGAAAGAACAATGAAAGAGGTGATGAGTTTAAACCTTTTGAAGACAGATTACGTCAAAAAGGAAAAGTAATTATCGTAGCTCTCACTGATTTTTTTATGAAGCCGGATTTTGTGAAGAAGGCAGGTATCCTGCTGTTTGTGATATTTGGGGCCGGCTTAGCTAAAGCGCAGGTATATCATCAGCTTGTCGTGTCCGATTTTCTTGGAACGCCGCAACGCAGCGGCAATATGATCGCTTACACAAGTTGCTTTGTCGACCTGCATACTGCAGTATCCCGGGTGAGGGAGGACTACAAGTTAACGTTTATCGCGGAAGTAACGCTGAATAAAGAACGATCGTGGATCGACCTGTCGCGTATGACCTCGGCTAAAATGCTTACCGAGGTACTGGACCATGAGCAGGGCCATTACAATATCGCCTGGCTGGAGCGCCGGGAACTACAGGCTGTTCTTGATCACGTGCAGTTTGACGGGAATTATAAAGCAGAAGTCAGCGCCATATTCGACCGCATCCATGCCAAATATGCCCGGTTAACGCTGGATTACGACGACGATACTCACTATTCGCTCAATAGTGCGCAGCAGCGAAGCTGGGACAGGTTTTTTCAGCGGGAGTTTACCAAATATTATGCCTCGATAAAAAGATGAGTCTTCGGAATTATTTCTTGTAATCCGAAATATCCAGCCGTTTTTTACAAAAGTTGTATTCGTGCTCCTGGTTGGAACAAATGATCGTGAGGCGGTTTGCCGCGAATTGCTGCACCAGGCTTAGATACCATTCAACGCCCTGCTTATCAAGGTTGGAGGTCGGTTCATCCAGCATCAGCATGGACGTATCGCTGCTGAACGCCAGGGCCAGTTTAAGCCGCTGTTTCATGCCCGACGAAAAGTATTTGATCATTTTATTCCGGCTTCCCGGCAGGTTAAGCAGACCGATCAGTTTTTCTTTGTCCAGATCGGGCCGAAATGTCTTAAACCTAAAGTGAAAGCTGATCATTTCGTCGAGTGTAAATTCTTCGATCAGTTCCAGGTAAGGCGCTGCCAGGGTTAGTTGTTTGTAAACGCTTTCAGTCTCTACGGGATCGTCCCCTAAAAAGAAATCGATCTTTCCTTCAGAAGGAGAAAGGCTTCCATTTAAAACGCTCATTAACGTTGATTTTCCCGAGCCGTTCGGCCCAAGGATTGCATAAGTTTCGCCGGGCTGAAAAGTATAGTCGATCTTCCTGAAGATCCATTCACGGTTAAAGCGGCGGCCGATGTTTTGGAGAGTTATCCTCATTTCAGTTTGCAGTGGGCCGTTTACAGTGGGCAGTAACGTGCTAACTGATTACTGCAAACCGGAAACTTATAAGTTACCAAATCCCTTCATGATACCGCGTTGCGAATTCGAAATAAAGTTAATGATCTCGTCGCGCTCTACCGTAGGCTTAAAGTCGGCTTCAATAATATCGAGCGCTTTACTCACATTATATTTTTTGAGGAATATAATACGGTAAATTTCCTGTATCTCGTTGATGGTGTTGGCCGAGTAACCCCTTCGGCGCAGCCCCACGGAGTTAATTCCGATGTACGACAGAGGCTCCCGGCCGGCTTTGGTATACGGCGGTACGTCCTTGCGGACCAGGGACCCGCCTGATATCATGCTGTGCGTACCGATCTCGACGAACTGGTGTACCGCAGAAGTGCCGCCGATAAAGGCATAGTCGTATATGTTGATATGGCCGGCCAATTGCACTGAGTTGGCAATAATGACGTTATCGCCGATAACGCAATCGTGAGCTACGTGAACGTAAGCCATCAAAAGGCAATTGCTGCCTATGGTTGTGGTGTTTTTGTCAAGTGCGGTACCCCGGTTTAGCGTAACACATTCGCGGATGGTAGTATTGTCGCCGACGGTTACCGTGCTTGGCTCGCCACGATATTTCAGGTCCTGCGGTGGCGCGGATATAACGGCTCCGGGGAATATACGGCAGTTTTTGCCGATGCGGGCGCCATCCATTATGGTTGCATTCGATCCCACCCAGGTTCCTTCGCCAATTTCCACGTCTTTATGGATGGTTACGAATGGCTCGATCGTCACGTTGTCTGCGATCCTTGCCTGGGGATGTATATACGCGAGGGGCTGTATCATGCTACGGTTTCTATGCTTTCTTTCTCTTCTTTAGTCTTTCTAACTATTTGCGCCATCAGTTCGGCTTCAACCACTATCCTCGAACCAACCATGCCTATGCCTTTCATTTGTGCAATACCGCGGCGTATCGGCGCTATCAGGTTGCAATAGAAGATAATCGTATCGCCCGGTACTACTTTATCTTTAAATCTTGCATTCTCTATTTTCAGGAACAGGGTGATATAGTTTTCCGGGTCGGGTACCGTATTCAGCACCAATATACCGCCGGTTTGCGCCATTGCCTCGATCTGAAGCACACCCGGGAATAAGGGTTGCCCCGGGAAATGCCCCGCAAACAGATCTTCGTTCATCGTTACGTTTTTTAACCCTACAACATGGTTTTTGCTGATCTCCAGTATCTTATCGATCATGAGCATGGGCTGGCGGTGCGGCAGTATCTTCATGATCTCGACGGTATCGTACACCGGCTTGGCATTGGGATCGTAAAGTTTTATGTGCTTGCGGCTGCGTTCCTTTTTAATCAGTGTTTTAATTTTTTTGGCAAAGGCGATATTAGCCGCATGTCCGGGACGTGCCGCCATAATATGCCCTCTTAGCGGAACGCCCACCAGCGCAAGGTCGCCGATCATGTCCAGCAGCTTGTGCCTTGCGGGTTCGTTTTGATGGCGCAATTCAATATTATTCAGTATGCCTTGCGGAGCGACCTTGATGTCTTTGCGGTTAAATATCCTGGCAAGATGGGCCAGTTCGTCGTCATCGACATCTTTGTCGACCACCACGATAGCATTATTCAGATCGCCGCCTTTGATGAGGTTGTGCTGCAGCAGCATTTCCAGCTCATGCAGGAAGCAAAATGTCCTGCACGAAGCAATTTCTTTTTGAAATTCGGATATGGTGGATATACTGGCATGCTGGCTTCCCAGCACCTGTGAATTGTAGTCGACCATGCATGTAAACCGGTAATCGTCGAGCGGCATGGCAACCATTTCAACTTTACGGTCGGGTTCGGAATAGTGGATATTGTAGGGGATATGATAATATTCGCGGTCGGCATCCTGCTCAGCTAAACCGACATTGGTTATAGCGTCCACAAATTTGATGGAGCTGCCATCCATAATCGGAGTTTCCGGTCCGTCCAGGTCTATCAGCACATTGTCTATTTCCATACCTACCAATGCGGCAAGTACGTGTTCAATAGTGCTGACACTCGTGCCATTCTGCGATATGGTGGTCCCGCGCGACGTATCGGTTACATTGTCGACATCCGCGTCTATGATCGGCGATCCTTCCACATCAATCCTTCTGAACTTATAGCCGTGATTTTCAGGTGCCGGGTTAAAGGTCATGGTCACTTTTTCGCCGGTGTGCAAACCGGTGCCCGAAACAGACACGGGCGCTTTAATAGTCTTTTGTTTTACGTTCATAATGTCCATCCCGGGGGTATTATATTGAATTGTCGTCCACTTTCCGCAATTCAGCGATCACTTTTTCTAATTCTAAAACCTTTTTTTCAAGCGCTGGCAAACGGGTCACTGCCACTTCTACTCGTAAATTTTCAAGATAAGGCGCAAAAAATGGGATACCGCCCCACTTTTTATTTTCCTCCGTGATATTTTTGTTTATGCCTGATTTAGCCATGATCAGGCTGCCCTTAGCGATGTTCACATGTCCAACTACCCCCACCTGGCCTCCCATCACAACATTATCGCCAATTTTTGTGCTTCCGGAAATACCGGTTTGAGCCGCAATTACCGTGTTTGCGCCGATCTCGACGTTATGCGCTACCTGGATCAGGTTGTCCAGTTTTACGCCTTTGCGAATTATCGTCGAGCCCATAGTGGCGCGATCAATAGTAGTATTTGAACCAATCTCAACGTCATTCTCAATGATGACGTTCCCTATCTGGCTTATCTTGTTGTACGTCCCGTCATTGTTAGGTGCAAAGCCAAAGCCGTCACTTCCTATGATTGCTCCCGAATGGATGATCGTATTGCTGCCGATTACACAGTCAAAATAGACGATAACACCAGGAAAAAGTGTTACATTATCACCCAGTGTAACATTATCGGAAATGTAGGTACTGGGATATATTTTACAATTATTGCCGATTTTGGCACCCGGGCCGATGTAAGCAAATGCGCCTATGTAGCAGTTCTCGCCGACCTGGGCTGAAGGATGTATGAAGGAAGGCTGCTCAATGCCTGTCTTGTTCAGCTTGATTGTATTGTATTTTTCGAGCAGGACCGAAAAAGCGCTATAAGCATTTTCGACGCGGACAAGCGTAGCTTTAACCGGGCCTGAAAGCTTAAGGTCATTGTTGACAATTACCACTGATGCAGCGGTGCTATACAAATAATGCTCGTACTTCGGGTTGGATAAAAATGACAGGGAACCTTCGGAAGCTTCTTCTATTTTGGCCAGTTTACTTACGGTTGCGCCGGGGTCGCCCTCAACTGTTCCGTTCAGCATAAAACCTATTTCCTCGGCGGTAAATTGCATCGGGCAAATTTAAGTGTAAAAATTAAAGCAGCAAATTATAAATCCGCCTGCCTAAATACGTTTATATGAGGTCTTTGGTATAACAGAGGATGTACTTTTTTACAGTTTTTGCCAGCGCTTCAAGGTTCGAATTGTCACTGGCCTTAGTAATATCCTGTACCTCTCCGTTTTTCATCAGGATACCTATGCTGCCGTCATCCTGCCTGTAGGCATTGTTCGTAATGGTGTCGGCAAACACAAAGCAACCGGCTTCATCTGTTGTTATTGGATATTTTTTCATTGCTTTAGCCCGCAGTTTTGCGAGTTGTTTTTCGTCGGGCGGTTCACTGGTAATATCTACATGGTAAAGATTTCGCCGCATCAGCATTTTGCACAAATGCGATAAAACAAAGTCGCCGCTTTCTTCCCATACCTTTATGGAGGCCATAATATCCGTGTCGTCCAGTTGGGCGAATATCTCAAGATGAGAGTCTTCGGTTTCAAACGACTTTTTGCTGACCGGCTTTTCCAGGAAATGCCTTAATGCCGGTGTTGCGAATAACGAATGGCCGGCAAGCGCAAGCTCACGGGCGCGGCGCAGTATATTAGCCAATAATTGCTCCGCGGCGATAACGGTTTTGTGCAGGTAAACCTGCCAGTACATTAGCCGGCGGGCAATCAGGAACTTTTCGATCGAGTAAATACCTTTTTCTTCAACGGCAATATGATCGTCGACCACATTCAGCATTTTAATGATGCGATCGAAGCTGATCACTCCTTCGGAAACGCCGGTAAAAAAACTGTCGCGGTTAAGGTAATCCATGCGGTCCATATCCAATTGACCGGATACCAGTTCGTGCAGAAATCTTTTATGATAGGTTCCGTTGAAGACGTCGATAGCCATAGATAACCTGCCGCCGAATTGCGCGTTCAGCGAACTCATCAGCAAATGGGAAATGTCCTCATGAGAAACACCTTCAACAATTGTCCTTTCAAGAGCGTGCGAGAAAGGGCCGTGACCAATGTCATGGAGCAAGATGGCAACGGCTACGGCCTCTTCTTCTTCTTCGGTTATACGGTGCCCTTTGCTCCGCAAAGTTTCGATGGCGAGCGTCATCAGGTGCATGGCGCCGAGGGCGTGATGGAAGCGGGTATGTAACGCGCCGGGATAAACCAGGTGGGTCATCCCCAATTGCCTGATATACCTGAGCCTCTGGAAATAAGGATGTTCAATCAGGTCGAATGCCAGGTCGTTGCGAACGCTGATAAACCCGTAAACCGGGTCGTTAATGATCTTCTTTTTATTCAATGCGGAGATGATTATGCAAAAATGTCAAATTATAGCAACAATGTGCCCGCAAATTGTTAATTTTTGTTAATTAACTTTATTTATCAATAACAAAACCAGTCATTTGAGGTTATAGCGAAAAGAGGAAATTACAATGCAGGATACGACGATACTTTGGGCCGATGACGAGATAGACCTGTTAAAACCCCACGTTCTTTTTCTGAACGAAAAAGGTTATAATGTTAAAACCGTTACCAATGGCAACGATGCCGTTGACGCTTTTAAAAGCAACTATTTTGACCTGGTGTTTCTTGACGAGAATATGCCGGGACTTACCGGGCTGGAAACGCTTTCGGAGATCAAGAATATTAATAACGATGTGCCGGTGGTACTAATCACCAAGAACGAAGAAGAATACCTGATGGAGGATGCTATCGGGGCCAAGATAGACGATTACCTGATCAAGCCTGTTAACCCGAAACAGGTATTGCTTACGATAAAAAAGCTTACCGAAAACAAACGCTTAGTAAGCGAAAAGACTACGATGGCTTACCAGCAGGATTTCAGGAACCTTGGTATGACGCTGAACGACAACCTGAATTACCAGGAATGGGTGGATGTATATAAAAAGCTGGTGTTTTGGGAGCTTGAGCTCGAGAAGCTGGAAGATGAAGGCATGCACGAAATATTGACCATGCAAAAGGCCGAAGCTAACGTTCAGTTTTGCAAGTTCATCGAGAAAAATTACCAGAACTGGATAAAAAATCCCGATTTGGCGCCGACGCTTTCACCGCAGGTGTTCAGAAAGAAGGTTTTCCCAAAACTGGATAGTGGAGGGCCGCTGTTTTTTATACTGATCGACAACCTAAGGTACGACCAGTACCGCATTATCAATTCGATAATATCCGAATATTTCAGGCTGGAAGAAGAGGACACCTATTACAGCATATTGCCCACAGCTACGCAATACGCCCGCAATGCGATCTTTTCCGGATTGATGCCGCTGGAAATGGAAAGACGTTACCCGGATATGTGGCAGAATGACGAAGACGAAGGCGGCAAAAATTTGTACGAGGCGAATTTCCTTGAAGATCAGATCAAACGGGTACTGCGTAAGGACATCAAATTTTCATACTACAAAATATTAAATATCGATGAGGGCAAGGCGCTTAATGATTCGATAAGTAACCTGATGAGCAACGACCTGAATGTTGTAGTCTACAACTTCGTCGATATGTTATCTCATGCGCGGACAGATATGCAAATGATACGCGAGCTTGCCAGCGATGATGCGGCGTACCGTTCGCTTACCTTGTCGTGGTTCGAGCATTCTCCGTTATACGATCTGCTTAAATTCCTGTCGCAAAAGCAAGTGCGGTTTGTCCTGACGACCGACCATGGTACGATCAAGGTAAAAAGCCCAAGCAAGATAATCGGCGACCGGAATACCAACACTAATTTGCGTTATAAGCAAGGCAAAAACCTTAATTTTAATGCCAAAGAGGTATTCCATATCAAAAACCCGCACGATATTATGCTGCCTAAGCTGCACGTGAGCTCAAGCTTCGTATTTGCCAAGAGTGACAGTTATTTCGTTTACCCGAATAATTACAACCATTTCGTTAATTTCTATAACGAGACATTCCAGCACGGTGGCATTTCGCTCGAGGAGATGATCATTCCGATTGCGACCTACGGACCGAGATAATTGGCAAGGTGTCTGAAATAGAAAAGCGCCATGGTGATTCTGCCATGGCGCTTTTTTGATATATGAACGACTTACAGCTTCACGAATTTAGCCTGGCCGATAATACTGTTGTCTTTATCGTTAACAACCTGCACCAGGTAGGTTCCGGTAAGCAGGCGGCTTACGTTGTCCTGCCAGTGCGTATCGGTAATTACAACGTATTTTACCACGGTGCCGCAGCTATTTGTTATCCTTACGCTGTATGATGTGGCGCCCGCTTTCGGATCAATGTCAAGATATATCGTGCTGAGTGCCGGGTTAGGGTATAAATTAAGGTTCCTTGGCATCCGACCATCAATTCTCACCGTAACGAGACCGGAATAAGTGACATTGTTGCTTATGTCTTCCTGTTTCAGGCGGTATTGGTTATCGTTGTGGCGTGACGGCGATTTGTCCAGGAAGCTATAGGTGCCCAGCCCCGACGAGGTAATGCTGCCAATCACATCGAACGTTTTGCCATTATCGGTGCTGCGCTGAATAGTAAAATCCGTATAGTTTTGCTCGTTTTGTGTTTTCCATACCAATTGTACCTGCGGTTTCCCGTCGACCTTGTCACCGCTAAAGCTCAGCAGTTTGTAAGCCAGCGCGGGATCTTCCTCCATGACGAGGCTGAAACGGTTGGAGCCGAATGTTGTAGTATCCGATGTATTGATCGTAAAGCTATACGATGCCGTCGTGCGCATGTTTACCGAATCTTTGGTAAAGGCGTCTTTCAGCCAAACATCGTAAATCTGTGGAATTCCGCTGATGCTCTTCATGTTCAGCGTGTACGTGCCGCCGGCCGTTGTTGCTACTTTCAACGGGATCACCAGGCCGTTTGACAAGGGCTCGGTATTGATCGCCAACGCCTTATTATCGCTGGAAAGACTCGCCAGGCTGACCTTGCCCGTACCTACCCTGTATATCGCATCCTCCTGTGGTTTATAGACCGTACTTGCGCCGGAGTTGAAATTGATAATTATACCGTCTGTATTCATGGTATCCAAAGCTAATTGTAGACGCAGGTATTGCGGAACCGTTGTTGTGATCATCCTGCTCATGTACAGGCTGCCGCCGGTAACCAGCGTGTTGGTTTTGGCTGCTTCTGTAAAGGTCAGCGATGCCGTGGGGTCCATAGCCTGGACAAAGAAGCCCTCGCCGCTGGCAATAATATTGGCGTTCGGAGTTCCCTGTGTGCCCTGTTTATTGCCCCCGATGTTGGTACCCTCCTGGTAAACGTCATAATTGCCTGCGCCCTGCGCGCCTGTAGGGATAAGTTTGTAACTGAAAGGCGAGACCTGGTTAACGATGATCCCGCTGCCGTATTGGTCCCAATCGATAGAGCTTGCATAAGGGTTGCCTACAAGGTTCATGCCTTCAACGGTCGGGTCAAGTGACACCGTTGTAAAGCCCAAATTGGCCGATGATGGCGTATACCAGTCGTGCACCGTAATGTTGCCGGTATTCAATGTGCCTACCGCATTCAATGTGTCCGTCGTCGCCGCTGCGCCCGGAGTAGTGAGGGTTGCCAAATGGGCCTGATTACGGCTTCCCCTGAAATAGAACAGGTATCCGCTGCCCACCGGTATGTCGACAACCGGGTACGAAGGGTCGTCCATATTAATAGCTGCCGGGTTGGTAATATTAGCTATGCCCCTGTAGTTGCTGTTAAAGAAAGTGGTGTATTGCGGGATATTGTTTTCACGGTAAAGGTAGAGGGTGGGATTGCCTGCCTTGTCGAAACCTCCGCCGTCGCCGGTAAGGTAAGTATTGGTTTCCAGGTAGCTCAAACCGTAATAGTTGTTCGTTCCGTCGTTTCCCCCATAAACCGGCGACGAAACCAGGCGGTAAGCCCGGTTGGCCGATACGTAACGCTGTACGTCCACATTGCCCGTAATAGTGCAGCCCGATGGTATGGCGGTAACCGTTGCAGCGCCGTTTACATCCGACACCAGGGTTAAGATGCCCCCGGTGGTAAGCGCCGTGTTGTTCGACATATTCAGCGTACCGGTGCTGGCCACATAAAATTGGCCACTGCCGGAAAGTGCAACGGTTCCGCCGTTTAATGCATTGACATTAAAGAATGTAGTGCCGCCGGATGCCGGTGTGATGCTGCTGCCCACCCAGGCAATACTGTTATCGACCAGCGACAAAGTACCCGATTGGTTCAGGTTCTCCGTTCCGCCGGTAGCCCGGAATGTGCCGGTATTGGTGTAGCTGTTGTTGAAGTTAATGGTTCCGGCCGACTGTTTAAACAGCGCCGCCGAGCCGCTATTGTTAAAAGTATTGTTCAGGTTGATGGCGCCGGTATTGGTGTCGTTGATTGTACCGGTGTTGGTGGTCGCGCCGGTAAAAGTAAGTGTGCCGGTGCCATTCTGGTTGTAGGTACCGGAGTTTGTCGCAGTACTGCTGCAAGCAACCGTACCGGAAGATGTTTGGTTCACCGTGCCCGAATTGGTAAGCGCGCCGGTAAAAGTGAGCGCTCCTATTCCAGCCTGGTTATACGTACCCGAATTGGATGTGGTATTGCTTGCGGTTACAGCCCCTGCCCCCGATTGATTGAAAGTTCCGGTATTGGTAAAGGCGCCCGTCATGGTTAATGCGCCCGAGCCGTTTACAAAGGTGCCGCCATTGGTTGTTGTACCCGGTATGGTTAATGCTGCTGAACCATTTTGGAAAGTAGAGCCGGTACCTGATATAAACTTAGATACATTAGGTATGGTCCAGCTTATATTGGTTGTTGAAAAACTCATAAACGTGATGTTACTTCCAGTATTAAGCGTTAAAGTCGGGTTGTTGGTCGTCAGATCAACAGTTTCCGTACCCGGATCAAGTGTTATATCGCCTGAGATGGTAAATGGAATTGTTGCTGAAGTAGCGTCGAGTGTCTTTTTGCCGGAGCCTGAAAATTCAAGATATTCATAAACCCCGCCGTCATTATCAAAAACAGCATTCGCAACTGCCGGAGGAACCGGGAAACTATTATTTGTATAAACTTCCTGATCGGTATTACCCGAATAAACCACAACAGTCTTATCCGGAGTGGCCATGGTGGGTTGAGTAGTTGAACTTCCGCCGTTATTGATCATGGTTTGCCTGTCGACAATGAAAAAGTCGAAAAAGTTCGAACCATAAGTATGGTACGTTGGGTCCTGCGGTTGCGCCCACAAGGCATTTGCACCTTTCAGGTAGAGGTATGTTGCAGAGTTGTTGTTAAATGCCTGCAGTGAAAACCTTGCCTGCGGTTGAAATTGGGTAGTTGAATAATTAATATCACCTGTATTTTGGAGCCTCAACTGGCCATTGACAGTTAATGAACCGGAGTAAAGGGCAAAGTTGGAGTTACTTACACTGATGATGACGTCGGTTGTAGGATCATTCTTTGTTACAGAATTGACAACGAAATTACCATAAACGACCGTGGTCAGACCAAGCCCGACACCACCGTTTCCTAAGTTGAAACGAGTGATGTTGTTAATGCCGTTAACTAACGAAACGGTATTATCCCCTATCTGGATAGTTTGACAGTAAAGTTTTCCGGGGCCATACACATAGCTTTGAATACTGTAATCATAGCCCGAAGGATAAGTGATCGTGCCATTACCGACCAAGCCGCTGTTGTTACTGTGTTTTTGCAATAATGTGTCAATCACATTCAATTTGCCGTCGATGCGCAGGTATAAAGCTGATTGTATGCCGTTCAGATCCGTGTTGTCGCCGATGGTTACCGAAGTCACAGAAATAGAATCGGTTGCACCAATATCTGGCCGGGTGGTGATGGTGAAAAAGTCATTTATACCGAGCTGTACCCGATCTGTATTACTGGTTTGCCCCGGCCAGTTGGTGGCGGTAGCACCGCTTACGGCCCAGTTACCAGCTATCTTCCAGTTAGTACTTACAGCGCCCGTCCAGTCGTAAACGGTTTGGGCAAAAGAATGACATGCAAAAAATAGCAGCGGTATTATGAAAATCCCAGGAAAAAATCTCTTCATAAGGCTAAGCAATAAAAACGTGCGCAGGAAATTCGCGCAATAATCATGCATTAACCTTCAGATCAGCTACTTATTTCCATTAAAGGTGTTGCCCTTCCTTTGGATGACCTGAAAAGAAATACGCCAATTAAAAAAGTTTCATAATGGGCAAATAAACAAACTTTAGTTTGGGCAATATAAGTCGCTCATATTCCCCAACTTGTGCAACATTTACTACACCCGATGGCAATAAAATACGGGCCCATTCGGGCAATCAATAATTATATGTTTTAGGTTATATTATAGTTTCACAAATTTTGTTTGGCCTACAAGGCTCTTGTCTTTGCTGTTGTATACTTGTATGATATAGCTTCCCGTAAACAGGTCGCTGACATTGGCTTGCCAGTTGGCTTGCGACGCTGAAGTTTGTTTGATAACAGTACCTGCGCTGTTCACTACCCTAATATCGTAAATCGCCCGATCGGCTGGTTTGGTGCTGGTAATGGCCAAATTTACAACGGTGTTCACCGGGTTCGGGTAAACGCTCAGGTTGGTTATGTTAGCCGCAGTGGCTGTATTAATCACTACGTCGACCGTATTGGAATAAGTAAGGTTGTTATTAATGTCTTCCTGTTTTAGTCGGTAAAGGTTATCTCCGTTTACGGGTGAGTTATCGGTAAAGCTGTAAGTGCCCTGACCCGAAGACGCTACGCTGCCGATCACTACGAAAGTTTTGCCGTTATCAATGCTGCGCTCAACAGTGAAGTTGGTATAGTTTTGTTCGTTTTGAGTTGTCCATACCGCCTGTACGGCCGACTTGCCGTCAACCTTTGACGCATTAAAGCTCAACAACTTATAAGCCATCGCCGGGTTTTGTTCAATGGCGATGGTGAAGCGCCGTGACCCGAAAGTAGATGTATCAGAAGTATTGATCGTAAAACTGTACGACGATGTAGTGCGCATATTTACCGAATCCCTGGTAACGGCGTCCTTCAGCCATATATCATATACCTGCGGAATGCCGCTGATGCTTTTCATGTTCAGCTTATAGGTACCGCCTGCGGAAGCGCCCACTTTCAGCGGGATCACCAGGCCGTTCGACAGCGGGAGCCCGTTAATAGCCAGGGCGACGTTGTCCGTCGACAAGCTCGATAAGCTCACTTTGCCGGTACCTGTTTTATATCGCGCATCTTCAGCCGGATCGAAAGTGGATTTTGCAGAAGGATCGAAATTGATAATGATGCCGTCGGTATTCACCGTGTCCATGGCCATTTGCAGACGGAGATATTGCGGAACCGCCCTGGCAATAGCTGTGCTCATGTACAGGTTGCCGCCGGTTACGAGGGTGCTTGTTTTTGCCGATTCGGTAAATTTGAGCGAGGCTGAGGCATTTATCGCCTGAACGAAGAAGCCTTCGCCGCTGGCGATAATATTGGCATTTGAGGTGCCTTGCGTGCCTACGCCTCCCGTTCCGGCCTGGTAAACGTCATAGTTGCCCGATCCCTGTAAACCGGTTGGGATCAGCTTATAGCTAAATTTAGACACGTTTGGCCCGTAAATGGCTGCCGACGAGTTGGTCGAGCTAAAATTATCCCAGTTAATAGAGCTCGCATAGGGGTTGCCTACCAGGTTCATGCCTTCGATAGTAGCATCGTTTGATGCGGTTGTATAACCAAGGTTACCGGAAGAAGGAGTATACCAGTCGTGCACCGTAATGTTGCCGGTATTCAATGTGCCTACCGCATTCAATGTGTCAGTCGTCGCCGCTGCGCCTGGAGTAGTGAGGGTTGCTAAATGAGCCTGGTTGCGGCTTCCCCTGAAATAGAACAGGTAGCCGTTACCAACAGGGATGTTATATGTGCCGTCGCCTGAAATGCTATAAGTCGGCGCAGCAGAAATATCAGCAATTCCCCTGAAGTTACTGTTCAGAAAGGAACTGTATTGCGGCGCCATATTCTCGCGGTACAGGTAAAGCGTCGGATTGCCTGTTTTATCAAAACCACTGCCCGGGCCGGTTAAATAAGTATTAGTTAATAAATAATTGACGCTGTAAATATTATTTGTGCCATCGTTGCTGGTATAAACAGGTGACGATACCAGGCGATAAGCCCGGTTTGCCGATACATAACGCTGCACGTCCACGTTGCCTGTGATGGTGCAGCCAGATGGTATGGCGGTGACCGTTGCAGCGCCGTTTACATCCGACACCAGGGTTAAGATGCCACCGGTAGTAAGCGCCGTGTTGTTCGACATATTTAGCGTACCGGTGCTGGCCACGTAGAACTGGCCGGTCCCTGTCATAGAAACTGTTCCGCCGTTTAATGCATTGGCATTAAAGAATGTAGTGCCGCCGGATGCGGGTGCTATGCTGCTGCCCACCTTGGCCGCGCTGTTGTCGACCAGCGACAAAGTACCCGATTGGCTCAGATTCTCCGTTCCGCCGGTAGCCCGGAATGTGCCGGTATTGGCATAGCTGTTATTGAAGTTAATGGTTCCGGCCGATTGATTGAAATTGCCGGAGTTAGTAAAAGCGCCGGTAAACGTAAACGTGCCACTGCCCGACTGGTTGTAGGTACCCGAGTTTGCTGTTGTGCTGCTTGCCGTTACTACGCCCGAGCCTGACTGATTGAACGTCCCTGTATTACTCAGTGCGCCGCTAAAAATTACCCCATTGGAGCTGCTTGTATTAAAGGTGCCGTTATTAATAGTAGCGCCGGGCACGGTAAATGCAACGGTCCCGTTTTGGAAGGTTGCACCGCTGCCTATAGTTAGTTGTGATACAGTCGGTATGGTCCAGTTTATATTGTACGATCCGTAGCTGGTAAACAAGTTGTTATCATTGTTGAGTACGAGCTTCGGATTGTTGGTGCTCAAATCAACCGTCTCACTGCCCGCATCGATGGTCAGGTCGCCTGAAATATAAAGGGGATAGTTCACCTGGTCTGTCGTCACGTCAATCGTTTTTTTACCCGATCCTGAGAACTCGAGATATTCATATTGACCGCCGTCCTTATCGAGTACGGAATTTTGAGGGAAGCTGGAATTTGTGAATACTTCCTGGTCCACGTTGCCCGAATAAGCCACCACAATTTTATCCACATTGTTTAGCGTAGGCTGCGTGCTCGAGCTTCCCCCGTTACTGATCATGGTTTGTCGGTCGGCCACAAAGAAGTCGAAGTAATTCGAACCATACTTACCGTAAGTCGGGTCTTTTGGCTGCGACCATAACGCCGTGGCACCATTCAGGTATAAATAAGTAGTGGTACCATTGTTTTTGGCCTGTAGCGAAAAACGGGCCTGCGGCTGAAACTGCGTAGAACTATAGTTAATATCGCCTGTGTTTTGCAGCCTGATCTGGCCGCCAACTGTAAGTGAGCCCGAGTAGAGGGCAAAATTGGCATTGCTTACGCTAAGAATGACATCCGTCGTTGCATCATTTTTTGTAATGGAATTAACGATAAAATTGCCGTACACAACCGTGGTAAGACCCGTTCCGGCGCTGCCATCGCCCAGGTTGAACCTCGTGATATTATTGACGCCACTAACTAACGACACGGTATTGTCGCCGATCTGCATGGTTTGACAATAAACCTTTCCCGTACCGTACATGTAGGTTTGAATACTGTAATCGTAACCCGAAGGATAGGTAACGGTTCCATCGCCCACGAGACCGCTGTTGTTGCTGTGATTTTGGGTAATGGCGCCGGTTACGTTTAGTGTGCCGTCTATCCTCACGTAAATTGCCGACTGCGTTCCGTTCGAACTAGTATTATCGCCTATGGTTACCGAGGCTACCGAAACAGCATCGGCGGAAGCAAGATCGGGCCTTTGCGAATTTGTGTAGTAATAGTTTACAGCAAATTGCACCTGGTCGGTATTGCTGTTTTGACCGGGATAAGCAGTGGCTGTAACACCGTTAATGCTCCAGTTTCCGGGCGTAGTCCAGTTATTGTTTTTTGCCGCGTCGGTCCAGTCGTAGACGGTTTGTGTAAAGGCCTTGCCCGTAAATAACAGGAATAGAACAAATATGGAAGAAAAAATTCGTGTTAAGATTTTCATATAGGTTTCTGTCAATAGTTTTTTGCCAATGATCAGGTCCCGAGTTAAAGGCAATAACTGTGCTGAATGGCCTCATTTATGCCTTAAGACTTGATTTTTGCCTTTTTTGCCGCTGAAAAACCGCTATTTGCCAAAAGTTCAGGGCTTAAGCGAGGCTTACAATCATCTGCGCAGGTTTTGGTAAGTCGCTATTATTCCCCAAATTGAGCAACAATTAACCCAAAGAAACCTTCGGCGTAACACGCAGATAATCAGGTTTTTGCAGTCTGATTTAGGCCGATTTTACATCAGGCAAATAATCATAATAGGTTGATAATGTTCGATATATGACCATGCTACTAAAGTGGAATTTGCCCTATCTGAAAAGTTATATAAATCAGCAGTTTAATTTGCTATTCGCGGGCGAATCGGCCTTCCAAGAAATTTATATTTTAACTTTGCGCCCCATGGAACTGACCATAAAAGATACCGGCGACCTGGAGTTAGCTGCACGCAAACTGATTGGCTTCGCGGGTGATGAAAAGGTGTTTTTGTTTTATGGTGACATGGGCGCGGGTAAAACCACCTTTATCCAATCGGTGTGCAAATACCTCGGGGCAACAGGTACCGCTACCAGCCCCACGTTTTCTATCGTGAACGAATACGAACGTCCGCCGGGCCGCATTTTTCATTTTGATTTTTACCGGCTTAAAAACCAAACCGAAGCGCTCGATCTGGGTTATGAAGAATATTTTTATTCAGGGCATTATTGTTTTATAGAATGGCCTGAAAAGATAAGCGAACTGGTACCGGAGCATTATATCCGGATTGATATAAAAGTTTTAAGCAAAAATGAACGTTTGTTAACTTTTAAGAAGATTTAATTTATTTTCCCTACCTTCATCATCCGGAAAAAATACGCATGAGTTCGGAATTGTACAGTGGATTCTCTGATGTCGCCAAAAAGGCGATGATGCAGCCCCAGGAGTCGATGCTGGAGGTTAAGACAAAGAAAAACAAGCTTTATATCGGGATACCCAAAGAGACATCGTTCCAGGAAAACCGGATTGCGCTAACGCCGCTTTCCGTAGCTTTACTGATCAACAATGGACACGAGGTTATCCTCGAAAGCAATGCCGGCCAGGCGGCAAATTTTTCGGACAAGGATTACAGCGAGCAGGGTGCGCGTATAGTTTACGACACCAAAACGGTTTACGAAGCGAACCTGATCATTAAAATAGCTCCTCCGACGCTGCAGGAGATCGAGATGATGAGGCCCCACCAGATACTGCTTTCCACGTTGCAGATATCAACCCTGAAAGCGGAATGCCTGCATGCCATGATCAACAAAAAGATCACGGCGCTGAGCTTTGAGCATCTGCGCGACGAGGGCGGTTCGCTGAGCGTAGTGAGGGCCATGAGCGAGATAGTTGGTGCCACCTCTATTCTCATTGCAGCGGAGTACCTGAGCAATATTTTTAACGGCAAAGGCCTGATGCTGGGGGGAATAACTGGCGTTCCGCCCACCGAGATAGTGATCCTTGGCGCCGGCACGGTCGGCGAATATGCGGCGCGTACGGCTATTTCGCTTGGTGCTGAAGTAAAAGTTTTCGATCCTTCCATCTATAAGCTGCGAAGGTTGCAGAATAATATCGGCACGCGTGTATTTACATCAGTTGTTCAGCCCATCGTTTTGGAAAAAGCCATTACCACTTGCGATGTGGCCATTGGCGCCATGCGCGCCGAGGACGGCCGCAGCCCCTGTATCGTTTCAGAAGCTACGGTAAGCCGGATGAAACCGAACGCCGTGGTCATCGATGTCAGCATCGACCAGGGCGGCTGCTTCGAAACATCCGAGGTTACCAACCATACCCATCCCGTTTTCCGAAAATATGATGTGATCCACTATTGTGTGCCAAACATCGCGTCGCGTGTAGCCCGGACCGCAACTTATGCACTGACTAATATTTTTACACCTATTTTGCTAGACATCGGCGAGCAGGGCGGCGTGAAGAACGTGATCTGGCAAAAATCAGGCGTACGTAACGCGGTTTACATTTACGAAGGCCACCTGACCAGTAAGTTTATCGGTGAACGGTTTAATATCCCCTGCAAAGACCTAGACCTGCTGATCGTTTCGCATCGGTAATCTATCTGGTTGGACTACCAACCTAATAAAAGGCATTGCTCCGCAAAGCAGGGGCTCCAGGCTATTTCCCGGTCTATAACCAGACGACAGCAAGTTAAATCCCTCGTTAGTCTTCAGTTTGAACTTGCAATATTATTTCGTTTATTTTCGAATAGCTTTGTTTTGTTTGTTTTTATGTTCATATTGCGTCGAAATCGAAACTAAGCTGGCGTCAACAGTAAGGAATTGAGCGTAGACTTGAGTATTGTATAATCAGGCATTTTTGAAAATACTGAAATATGCTGCCGACATACCGAAGGGACAAAATATTAGAGCTTATACAGGAGGACGGCTCGGCCAAAGTGCTGGACCTGGCGAAGCTTTTTAAAGTAACCGAAGTTACGATCAGGCAGGACCTCGAAAAGCTGGAAAAGGATGGCTTAGTTATCCGCGAACATGGCGGCGCTTACCTGAAAAATATTAAGGACCAGGTTCAAACCTTCTCTTTAACGCACCAGGAAAACATGGATAAGAAGGAACTCATCGCCAATAAATGCCTTGAGTTCATCGAAAGCGGAGATACGATTATTTTAGATTCCGGCTCGACGACAACCGAGCTGGCCAAAAAGCTTAAGGGAATGAAAAACCTGACGGTGATCACCAATGCGCTCAATATAGCGCTGATGCTGGGAGCTGAGCCCGGTATCGAGGTGATTGTCACCGGGGGCGAGTTTAAACCGCCTACGCTATCGCTGACAGGGCAGAAGGCTGCTGATTTTTTTAAGGGATTGAACGTCCAGAAGCTTTTCCTGGCTACCGCTGGTATATCGCTGAAATCCGGGCTTACTTATCCGAGCATCAGCGACCTGGTAGTAAAAAGGGCGATGATAGAAGCGGCCGATCAACGGTACCTGGTCGCTGATTCGACCAAAATGGGGAAAACCGCGTTGGCCAGCCTGGGCGCGCTTTCACTGATCGATTATATAATTACGGACCCTGGTATTGAAGAGAAGTATAAGCAGGTGTTTTACGACAATGAAATTGAATTAATTATTGCAGGTAATAAAGAATGAAAAACAGCGAGGGAAATATAACATTAGGAGTCATTATTGGAAACCGGGACTTTTTTCCGGATAAGTTGGTTAGCGAATGCAGGTCGGACTTGGTTTCGGCATTCGAAAAGGCGGGTATAACGCCAGTAATGCTTGGCGAAACCGATACCAAACTGGGCGGCGTGGAGACGTTTAACGAGGCTCGGAAATGTGCCGCCCTCTTTAGGGAACATGCGGACACCATTGCAGGAGTACTGGTAGTTTTGCCAAATTTTGGCGACGAAAAAGGAATTGCCGAGACATTAAAGCTATCCGGTCTGAACGTACCGGTCCTGGTGCAAGCTTACCCCGACGACCTTAATAAAATGGATGTGGTCAATCGCCGTGATGCATGGTGCGGTAAAATTTCGGTATGTAATAATTTATATCAATTCGGTATAAAGTATTCACTTACCACCAAACATGTGGTACATCCGCTCGACGCAAGTTTTCACCAGGACCTGCTGGATTTTAAAGCCGTATGCAGGGTGGTAAAAGGCATGCGCAGCGTGCGCATTGGCGCGGTTGGCGCTCGTCCGGGCGGTTTTAACACGGTCAGGTATAGCGAAAAGATATTACAGCGCAACGGGATATCGGTGGTTACGGTCGACTTGTCGGCTATATTGGGCAATGCCAATAAGCTGACGAAAGACGACGGCATTGTAAAGGAACGATTGGAGAAAATCAGGGCGTATTCGTCCACCGGCAGAACGCCTGACGACCGGCTCGTTCAGATCGCCAAATTGGATGCCGTATTGCATGAGTTTATGCAGGAGCATGCATTAGATGCAACAGCCATACAATGCTGGACATCGCTTCAGCAGAATTACGGCTGCAATGTGTGCACCAGCATGAGCATGATGAGCGAGAATATGCTGCCAAGCGCCTGCGAGGTGGATGTAACCGGCACACTGACCATGTACGCCATGCAACTGGCTTCGGGTTCGCCAAGCGCATTGGTCGACTGGAACAATAACTACGCCGATGACGAGAACAAATGCGTGCTTTTTCACTGCGGCAATTGGGCGAAGTCGTTCCTGCCGGATATCGAGATAAGCACCGCGCCGATCATAGGTACTTCCGTGGGGGAAGAAAACACATTCGGTGCATTGGCCGGGCGTACTCCCGCTATGCCTTTAACCTACGGACGGATCAGCACGGACGATTCAAAAGGTATTATCAAAGCTTATATCGGCGAGGGCATGCTTACCGACGACCCGCTGAATACTTTCGGTACCAGGGCGGTAGCTAAAATAAACGATTTACAGGGATTGATGAGATTTGTATGCCGCAATGGTTTCGAGCATCACGTGGTAATGAATGGTTCAAAAACTTCGGCAATACTCCGTGAGTCCTTTGAAAATTACATGGGATGGGAAGTAAGCGTGTTCAATTAAATCGATTGGAAGGTGACGGAAAAAGATATAGCGAAAAAATCTGTTGAGTATCGTAAAAAAATACTCCAATATATCTATGCGGCAAAGGCCGGGCATACCGGCGGCAGTTTGTCGTGCATCGATATTTTAAATGTGCTGTACAACCATGTATTGCATGTTGATCCGCGGAATTTCAAGTCGCCGGACCGAGACCGGTATATTCAAAGCAAGGGCCATACGGTTGAGGCGCTCTACGTGGTGCTGGCCGATAAAGGATTTTTCCCCGAGTCGGATCTGGACACTTTGTGCCGGTATAAATCGCACTATATCGGTCATCCGACAAAAAAAGTCAATGGAGTTGAACAGAACACCGGCGCATTAGGCCATGGACTGTCGCTAAGCGTGGGAAACGCATTGGCCGCAAAGATGGATGCGAAAAGTTACCGCGTATTTACCTTGCTGGGAGACGGAGAACTGCCAGAAGGATCGAATTGGGAGGCGGCGCTGACGGCCTCGCACTATAAACTGGACAACCTGTGCGCAATTATCGATCATAATAAACTCCAGATATCGGGCAGGACATCGGAGGTATGCAATACCGATCCGATCGATAAAAAATTCGAAAGCTTTGGCTGGGCGGTAAAGCATGTTGACGGTCACGACATTGGGGCGCTGATCAACTTGTTCGACTCTTTGCCTTTTGAGCAGGGTAAACCGAGTTTGCTGATTGCGCACACCATTAAAGGCAAGGGTATCAGCTATATGGAAGACCAGTTAAAATGGCACCATGGTGTGCCCGATCCCGAACAGTATAAACAGGCTTTAATAGAATTGGAAGCAATAAGCGAAGGCGATTAATTTGACGGAGATGATAGCTGATACAGAAAATAAAACGAATACAGATAAAGCTAACCTGGAGGTTTTTGCCAAAACGCTGGAATTCCTGGCAGAAACGGATAGGGACGTGGTCGTAGTAACCAGCGACTCACGCGGATCGGGTAAATTGGTAGCATACGGACAAAAGTTTCCGGCGCAAATGGTCGAGATCGGCATTGCCGAACAGAACCTGGTAGGTGTTGCCGCCGGGCTTGCTTCGGCCGGCAAAAAGGCGTTTGCCGTCTCGCCGGCCTGTTTTCTCACCGCACGCGCATTAGAACAGATTAAAAATGATGTCGCCTATTCGGATAACCCGGTAAAATTGATCGGCATTAGTGCTGGAGTGAGTTACGGCGCACTGGGCAGCACACATCATAGCCTGCATGATTTTGCGGCGCTGCGTGCGATCAACAACCTCGTTATCGTTGCGCCCGCCGATAACTATGAAACGGCCGAGGCGATAAAACAGGCATCCGGGGCGGCGTATCCGGTTTATCTCAGGTTTGGTAAAAAGGTAATGCCGACGTTGCCGACCGATGACCGTTTCGAATTTGGGAAAGGCCGCGTCGTAAAAGATGGTAACGATATAGCGTTGGTTGCAACGGGCGAAACGGTATATCCCGCCTTACAGGCCGCCGAAATACTGGAACGCGAAAACGATATATCGGCAATGGTAATCAGTATGCACACCATCAAGCCGTTGGATTATGATCTTCTTGCATCGGCTGCAAAATGTAAGGCGTTGATAACCGTTGAAGAACATAGCGTAAACGGCGGTCTCGGCGAAGCGTGCGCCTCGTTCTTTTTGCAAAATAATTTTCATTTGCCATTCAAGATAATGGGTATACCTGACGAATACACCGTCACCGGTTCGCAAACGGAAATATTGGAACACTATGGCATTTCTAAAATAGGTATCGCCAAAGAAGCGTTGAAACTATTACAATAAATGGCAGGCGTCCATGAAGTATTTGTCGACCATAAAACAATATATACTGTACGTGCTGGTGCTGGCGCTTGTATTTGGAAGCTGCAAAGCCGGCAATGGGCGGGGCACGCATAAAAAGGTTGCGGTTATCGTGTCAACCCTCAACAATCCCTGGTTCGTAGTACTTGCGCAAACTGCCGCTGCGCAAGCCAGAGCGTTAGGTTATGACACCAAGATATTCGACTCGCAAAATAACACCGCTGTCGAGGCCGATAATTTTGAAAACGCCATCAGCGCCGGCTATAATGCCATATTGTTTAACCCTACTGATGCCGATGGGTCGGTAAGCAACGTGTTGGAGGCTAAAGCAGCCGGTATCCCGGTTTTTTGTATGGACAGGGAAGTAAACTCTGTGGATGCGGCAACATCGCAAATACTCTCCGATAACTATTCCGGGTGTGTTGCCATCGGCAGATATTTCGTGGAGAAACTGCATAAACATGGAAAGTATGCCGAGTTATTAGGGCTGGTGGGCGATAACAATACATGGAACCGGTCGAAGGGATTTCACAGTGTGGTTGATTTTTTCCCCGGGCTGACAATGGTTGCCCAGCAAAGCGCCGATTTCGACCGCAATAAAGCTATGGAGGTCATGGAGTCTATATTGCAGGCGCATCCTGATATCGACGCGGTTTTTTGCGGAAACGATGCCATGGCGTCGGGCGCTTACCAGGCTCTTGTGGCAGCAGGTAAGGCGAATGATGTCAAGGTATTTGGGTTTGACGGTGCTCAGGACGTGATCGAATCGATACAGAACAAAAAAATAGTGGCCACTGGAATGCAGTTTCCGAAAGTGATGGCAAAAACGGCGGCCGATTATGCCGACGAATACTTTAAAGGCAAACGCGACTTCCCGAAAAAGATGCCGGTCGCGGTAGAACTGGTTACCCAGGAAAATGTAAGCGACTATACCGGCTACGGTAAAAAAGATTAGGCTGTATGGGAAGGAAAGTTTTTAAATATCTAATTATCGCAGTAGCCGTCGTCCTGCTTGCTTACAATTCTGTTTATTTCAAAAAGCTTGACAATGTAAAGTCGGAGCGGGCAGCAAATACATTTAATGCCGCATCTTATGCGCAAAATTTCTGGAACAAGAAGCTGACGCCGGCCCTCCATTCGGCTATCGCCGTGGATAAACTGATACCGTCGCTGGAGAGTGATCCCAAACAGGCGTTCGGTTCCTGGTCTCATGCGTTGGGCATTGGCAACCTGCGTTATTTTTTGATACAGGGAAGCGGTACGGTTGCGGCTGTTGATTCAGATGATGTTACTATAGCGGTGGCAGGCATGGCCGGGCAAAAGATCAAAATAGCTACTGAATATATATTTGGAAATGCGGCCAGGGACGCTACCGGCCTGATCAATATTAACGACTTCAGCCGGACGATGGATTTTAACAACGTTTCGGCTGAGATAAATGCCATCATCCGGAAAAGGGTATTACCCTTATTAAAACATGCCAAAGTTGGGGACTCAATTACATTTACGGGGGCGATCGAACTAAACAAGGAGCATTTGAATTTATTACAAATTGAAGCTGTGCCCGTCGCAGTAAATATTTTACCACAAAAGTTATAGCCTTGCTGGTTGCGGACAACATATCGAAGAAGTTTTCTGGTGTCACCGCCCTTGACAATGTTTGCCTCCAGTTACATGAAGGCAAGGTGAATGCTATCATCGGTGAGAACGGCGCGGGCAAATCTACCCTGATGAAAATTCTGTCGGGCGTGTACACCGAATACGAAGGACGCATTATTTACAAGGGCGAAACTGTCCGGTTTAAAAACACTAAAGATGCCCAAAGCAAAGGCATCGCGATCATCCACCAGGAACTGAACCTTGTGCCGCATCTCAGCGTGGCCGAAAATATTTTTTTGGGGTCCGAGGTAATAACGCCGCTGGGGCTGCTTGATAAAAAGCAAATGCGAGAAGCCACGAAAGAATTGCTAAACAGGCTTAAGCTGGATGTAAACCCCGATACAGAGATAGGCGAGTTAAAAGTTGGTCAGCAGCAAGTCGTCGAAATAGCAAAGGCGCTGTTACATAATGCAGGCGTAATCATTATGGACGAGCCTACCTCGGCCATTGGCGATAAAGAGGTAAAAGTCCTGTTCGACATCATTGCCGGCTTAAAACAGGAAGGCAAGGTGATCGTTTACATCTCGCATAAATTAGACGAGCTATTTGCTATAGCCGACCGGTACAATGTGCTTCGCGATGGCCGGTTCATTGAATCGGGAGAGATGGAAGGTATCAGCCACGACAGGCTGATCCAGAAAATGGTGGGACGCGAAATAGTATTCAATTCAAAGAGGAGTTTATTGAGCGAAGCGAAAGAGCTGTTGTCTGTAAACAACCTGTCTCTTAGCAAGGAGGGTGAAAAAGACAAGCCGGTCTTGAAAGGCATTTCTTTCCGTCTGCATAAAGGTGAAGTACTCGGCATATTCGGTTTGATGGGCGCCGGCAGAACAGAGTTACTGGAAACAATTTTTGGATTACACCCTAAAAATGCAAACGGAAGCATTACGGTGGATAATAAAGAATGCCGCTTTTCGTCTCCATCAGAAGCTATCCGCGAAGGTATTGCATTAGTGCCTGAAGACCGCAAAAAAGACGGCCTGGTGTTAGGGCTCGATGTTAAGCAAAATATTTGTATTACTACGCTCGACCGCATGCAGCGCCTGGGCGTGCTCGATAGCGCCAGGGAAGCATCACTGGCTGAAACATATATCGGGCGGCTGCGCATCAAGACATCATCGGCTAAACAATTGGCAAAGAACCTGAGCGGGGGCAATCAGCAGAAAATCGTGTTAGCCAAATGGCTCGCCACAGCTCCCAAAGTGCTGATGCTTGACGAACCCACCCGCGGCATCGATATACATGCAAAGACAGAGATATATAAACTGATTTTGCAGCTTGCAGGTGAAGGTATGGGAATCATCGTGGTTTCTTCCGAAATGCCCGAAATACTTGCCGTGGCCGACCGTATCCTGGTCATGTGTGAAGGAACCATTACTGCTGAACTTAGCGCCGAAGACGCAACTGAAGATAAACTGTTAATGAAAGCCATACCCAAAACTATTTGATTGATGGACGCAGCGATCACTAAATTAAATTACCGCCAATACCTGGCCCGGTTTCAATCCTTAATAGCGCTTTTCGTGCTTTGCGTTCTCATCAGCTTATTGTCGGACAAGTTTCTTACAGTGACCAATGCCTGGAATGTAATGCGCCAGATATCGGTGAACATTTGTGTGTCGGTGGGCATGACGCTGGTAGTATTAACTGCTGGTATCGATCTTTCAGTCGGTTCGATCCTTGCGTTATGTGGCGCTATTACGGCCGGCTTGCTTAAAAATGGCATCGAACTGCCATCCTCGAATTTATATGTTGGTTTCACCGTGCTCGGCGCTTGTGTTGCCGGCATCATCGCGGGCTCATTGCTGGGCCTGTTCAATGGGTGGACCATCACCAGGTTTAAGGTTCCGCCATTTGTTGCCACCCTCGCCATGCTAACCATAGCAAGAGGCTTAACCATGCTTTGGACCAAAGGCTTTCCTATTACCGGCCTTGGCAGGAAATTCTCTTTCCTGGGCACCGGCTGGTTCCTCGGCATACCGCTGCCGGTGTGGATATCGGGCATTGTCGTTGTCGCAGCAATGATCATTACCAATAAAACACGACTTGGCCGGTATATTTATGCAATCGGCGGTAATGAAAACGCGGCCCGGTTGTCGGGTATCAATATCAACTATATCAAACTGGCGGTGTATACCATTGCCGGTGCGTTGGCCGCGGTAGGTGGTCTTATCATCACCTCGCGCCTGGATGCCGCGCAGCCCAATGCCGGTACAGGGTACGAACTGGATTCGATAGCCGCCGTCGTTATCGGCGGTACATCGCTGTCAGGCGGCCGGGGCTCGATAATGGGTACCGTTCTTGGCGCCCTTATCATAGGCGTATTGAACAACGGCCTGGTTTTACTGAATGTATCGCCGTTTTGGCAGCAAGTGGTAAAAGGCCTGGTAATACTGGCTGCGGTGATCGTCGATAAAGTAAACAGCAAAAACGAATAATGGATACATCGGCGTATATATTAGCTATTGACCAGGGTACCAGCAGTACCAAAACAGTTATTTTTAGCAGTTCGGGCGAGATCGTCGCCAAGGCAACCGAACCTCTGACATCCTACCACGAAAACGGACATGCAGAGCAGGTGCCGGATGAAATTTACAGCAATGTGCTTGCCTCGGTTTCGGCTTGTCTTGATGCATTCAGGAACGATGGCGGCGATGTAAGTGCGATAAAAACCTGTGGCATATCTAACCAGCGGGAAACTTTCATTATATGGGATAAAGAGGGAAAACCTTTGCATAATGCAGTGCTCTGGCAATGCAAGCGTTCCATATCGGTTTGTGAGCGGCTAAAAAAGCAAGGTCTTGAGCCGCTGATCAAGCGTAAAACGGGATTGATCATCGATCCGTATTTCTCAGGCACCAAACTTATCTGGCTTTATGAGAATGTGGCGGCGATCAAACAGGCCGTCGACGCCGGGGAAGCGTATTTCGGCACGGTGGATACCTGGCTTTTGTACAAACTTTCTAACGGGCGGCAGTACTGTACGGATTATACCAACGCGTCGCGCACAATGTTCTTTAACCTGGAAAAACTTTCATGGGATACGGAACTTCTTGAATTGTTTAACCTGTCGAAACTGAACCTGCCGGTCTGTAAGCCTTCATCCGATTTGTACGGCCAAACCGACTTTGACGGGTTGCTGGAGACACCTGTAAACATTTCCGCTATGATCGGTGACTCGCATGCCGCCGCTTTCGGCGAAGGCTGTTTTAAATCCGGGATAGCCAAGGCAACCCTGGGCACCGGCTGCTCTATCCTGATGAACGTTGGTGACCAGGTGAAATATTCGAATAATGGTATGATCAGCACGATATGCTGGAGCACACGGGACAAAGTGCAATATGCGCTGGAAGGCGTTATCGTCACTTGCGGCGCCACCATTGAGTGGCTCAAAAATGAATTGGGTTTATTAACGGACAGCAAAGAAACTGAAGCCGTTGCTATGAGTATTTCCGGCAATGGCGGCGTTTACCTGGTCCCGGCATTTAGCGGTCTTGGAGCGCCGCACTGGGATATGAGCAGGAAAGCTTCCATTACAGGCCTGACTTTTGGTACAGGGAAGAAGCATATTGTTCGCGCAGCATTAGAAAGTATCCCATACCAAATAAAAGATATTATCGATGTAATGGAGCGCGACGCCGGCGTTTCATTGGCTGAATTGATGATCGACGGCGGAATAAGCGCCAATCAATTCGTCGTGCAGTTTTTGGCCGACCTGTTGAATAAAACGGTAACGAATATTGGTATAGCGGAGGTCTCTGCCCTTGGTGCGGCATACCTTGCCGGGTTGAGCCAAGGCGTGTTTGACAATGTAGAAAGCCTGTCCGGGTTGCAGAAAGGCGGAAAATCCTACCGCCCCGCCGCTGCTGAAAACATCAAAGTGTATTATGAGGGTTGGAAACAAGCTATCCGTTCGTCAATCTGATAACATATCCCTGAAACGTTTTCTAAGCACCAATTGGGCTTGATCGGGGTTTTGAACGACGCAGTATTAACTTTTTAAAAAAATCTTGTGTAATAAAAAACACGTAGCTATATTTGCAGCCCCAACCAGGGGAGTCCTTCGGACAAAGGAGTGGTAGTTCAGCTGGTTAGAATACATGCCTGTCACGCATGGGGTCGCGGGTTCGAGTCCCGTCCATTCCGCTGATATTTAGAAACGCCTGTAAATCAACAATTTACAGGCGTTTTTTATTGGCGCTGAAACCTCCCGAACCTGGACAAAATTGATATAAAAACCTATTAAACGGGCTATTTAGGCGGTTTTATCACTTGATCGACTGTAGCGAATTTTCAAAATTGCCTAAAATTTACCAGCGTCATTCGTGGAGTCCTTTATACAGAAAAAAAGACGCAAGTGAATTCCAGGCGCTACCATCGCCTTTTCAATTTCCCCAACTAGTTATAAGAGGCGGGAGTGATAATTCTTCAGAGCTGTGACTCGATCCAATTTAGCGTCTCTCCAAATGGAAACTATGCAAAAGCTTTGTACTTCAAGCCGAATGATAGGTTTCTACTTGTCAATGGTTACCGCTTCGCTGATTTTGCATAGGAGGACATTTAATGTCTCCATAGCTGCAAAAAACACAACAATCTCCTTTAAGCGGCTTTAGCATCGTATGGCAATTCTCGCAATGATAAAAATATCGGCAGGCGTCGATAGGCATAGTTTCTGTCTTTTGATAGCCACATTGCGGACAAGTAATTACGGATTGCAATTGAATCTCGTTAGACATAGTACCTATTTTTATGCTTGCGGTTACACGCTGGCGTATTAATACGGTTTTATTTTACAAAGAACGTCAGATGTTTTCGCAGCGTCAAAGGAAACTCTGGTAACTACTTTTTCCAAAAACCTGAAAAATAAAGAAGTATTACCAGTATAACCAATACCTAATTAACCAATTTATGTAACGTTCGAATTAATCTTTTTTCATTGAGTGGCTTTAGAAGACACGCGTCCGCATGCGGGTTTTTTGCAGCCCGGCCATAGTCGTGAGAATTCGACAAAAGCACAATCCTTATGTTCTGTGTTAGGACGTTTAATTTTAGCTGTGCGCACAAGTCACTTTCATCGATGCAATTTAGATGACAATCAATCAGAACGATGTCCGGCGCCAAAACTTCTACCTCCCACAAGCTTAACTCATGGACTGCACTAAATACTTCCAAACCCAAGTCAGGCGCACTGAAGTTTATTATATTCAATGTCGGTACATCCTTATCTATCGCCAACAATCGTTTCATATTTTAAAAATAAAAACTAAAATAAAGTTCACCAGATTGGCTAACAATGACATCCATCACTTATCCGTTTTTGTCGTTTACGAATAAGATAAACACCGCATTTCTTCTTGCTTTCCACATACCCACTGTGCCGCAATTTACGTGCCCGCTCGACAGAAGAAATGAGCACTGTGCCAGAGTTACAGCAAACAGATTCAGGGCTGGGCAATGATTTTCGGATATTTGTGACTGTAATTGCGAGAAGCATACATTGATACCGGAATGCTTTCGCACCTTGATAGTTATGTGCAAAAGCACTGAAAAATACCGTGAAAACATGGGTTGCAGACTTTTTAGCAAGTGGAGCAGGCTATTTTAGTTGTTATCAACGACGTGACTGAGCGGCCGCAACATATAAAGGCCATCGAAGATCGCAATAAGAAACTTGAAGAGATTTCGTGGGAGCAATCCCATTTGGTCAGAGCTCCTCTAGCCCGAATAAAGGGTTGGTTCCGCTGGTAACTAATCCGCAAAAAAACACGGCCGAACGGGAATTGATACTCGACCATCTGTCGGCATCCGCGGAGGAGTTGGATCAGGTGATCTTGGGTACCATAGGGAAGTGTTCGAAACTTTGAATCTGAACCGCGCTGATTTTAATCATCATATTCAAGTATTACTATGAATGAATGATCCGACGAGATAGTTGGTATCCGCGCGGAAAAACCAGGCTTGGCGGCGATCTGCTCAGGAGGTGGATATAGACATTATCCAAAGCCCAAAGAAGTATAAAAAACGTCAATGCCAACCTTTTATCCCGTATCTTGTTTCGTGAAGTTGTTTTTCGGTATTTTCTTTTTAGATATCCCCGTATAGTGTTAGCAGTCGGGAAATATATTGTTTTAGATGGGCAAAAAATTAAAGCCTCTAAGTATCGCACCTCGAGGCTCTATACCTAAGGGATATGATTGCGAACAAACACCCAGGCTCATAAAAATGTCTTTTCTATAAACGGAGGACATGCATGAAACAGCAAAAAACTACTACAATGGATATTTTGCCACAACTGGATAAAGCATGTGGGCTGGATATTCACAAAGACAAGATCGTCGGCTTTATAGCCTGCAAAGACGGCAGCGGACAGGAGCTGAAAGAGTTCGGAACGTTTACCTGCGAATTGCAAAAGGTAAAGGAATGGCTGCAAGCCAATCAGGTGGAACATTGCTTAATGGAAAGTACAGGCATTTACTGGATGAGTTTATATACCATTCTTGCCGATTGCGATATTTCTGTGATTGTGGCGAATCCAACGCATATTAAGCAGATTCCCAAGCGTAAGACGGACAGGAAAGATGCGCGGTGGCTTTGTATGCTGCTCATGCACGGGTTGGTTCGCGCCAGTTTTATGCCGACAGCAGAACAAAGGATTTTACGTGATTATTGCAGGAGTAGATTGTTTTATTCCCGACAGCAGAACAAGATACAAAACAGACTATGGAAGATACTGGAAAGCAATAACATCAAACTACGTTCGGTCATCAGTTCTATCTGTACCAAAACTGCAATGAGCATCATTAGACTTTTATCGCAAGGTGTGACAGATCGAGAACAACTTGCCAACTGTTCTCTTGGCCGCGCAAAGAAGAACAAGGATAATATGCTGCTTGCCCTTGAAGGCACATTGGCACCGCATCATTTAACGCAACTGCAAATGCTATTGCAGGACTTCGATCATATTCAGCAACAGATCAAGACACTAAACTCATTGATCGACGAGAGTATCGCTAATCATTATTCGGTTGCGTTTGAATGCTTGGATACTATTACTGGCATTGCACAGCGATCGGCAGAAATTATATTGAGCGAAGCAGGAAGCGACATGAGACGTTTCCCGACAGCAGATCATTTTACCGCATGGTGCGGTTTAGCTCCCGGCAATAATGAAAGTGCAGGCAGACAAGGCAACACTTCTATCAAGAAGGTAATACGTATTTAAAAACAGCCATCGTGAGTGCTGCATGGGGCGGCGGTCAGAGTTAAGAACTCCTATTGGCATGCCCTATTTGAACGTATGCGTAAACGCATGAAATCACAGAAAGCTATAGTTGCAATTGCCAGGCGCATGATGAAGGTGGTTTATAATACTTTGGATACATTGACACACTATCAGGAGAAAGGTGTCGCTTATTACCAAGAAATGCAGGAAAAGGCCGCAGCATATAGGCAAGCTGGTAAATTGTGGCCGTCAACAAATGCATAAACACGATCTTAAAAGGACGGATAAGGTTTTAGAATGAATAGTCTGTAACCTAAGTTGCCATATATATTCAGAATCCAGGCTTGTTCCACGAGAACGCAGAGGAAACTTGTTTTTATCGTTAATCAAAGGCCCCCAAATGTAAGTACAGCAACTGATTTGATTCAATTTCAAAGGCGAAGTTACTTTCACCGTGGGCAAAATACGGATTATACCATTCGGCGCTGAAATCAACTTCTACGTTGTATACCGCTTTTAATTGGCAATGGGAAAACAGATCGGTAAGCATTTTTATAAAATACCCCAGTTGTGCCTTGAGGTTATATTTTTCTGTAAGATCATATCGCCTCTCAGTGTTATTATAATATTCTTTTGATCCCTGTATCTCGTGCAAAATATTTGAGAAAAAGAAGAAAAGTTCATCTTCAATTACTTCTCGCCAGTTTTTGATTTCTGTCGCCTTAAACGTCCAATTTGGGGCATTTATGCCTTTTTTAATTGTGTTTGCCACATTTTCATCAATTGATCCAAGATCAATCATCCAATGTTCCATACCGTTATTAGCCGTGGAGTTAAGTATAGCGATGCTACTCAAATAGCCGTTAATGAATGCCAGCTTCTCGTTTAAAGATGGATAACTATTAATTTCTTTTTCCATGCTTAAAAATGCAAAAAGGTTAGCCATTCTGCAATTCAGAAATAACTAACCTTTCTATCTTATTTTTAGAGGAAACCTTATCACGCGCTGCAACTTGGGAGTTGCAACGAAGTGCTTAAAGTTAGCATTTTATTAAATTCAAAAGAAGTTTACGTGTTATTTATCGTCAAATTTGATGACGTATGGCCATTGTCGCATGCATAAGTGATGGCCAAAGTAAAGGGCGCTAAATAATGTTTGACCGCCTTTAGGAAATGCTGCCGCTTTGTTGTCCATACAGTCCATCAATATGATTTTTACAAACAACACAAATTTTCAAATTGTAATTAAGCTACATTTGATTGAAACTTCCTATCATGAAACATATCTTATCCGGTTTTTTGTTATTAGCCGCAGTTCAATCATTCGCACAAGGCTTGTCACCTGAAATGACAAAAAAGATCGACAGCCTTTTTTATTGTTGCGCCCGCAAGACAACTCCTGGTTACGCCATCGGCATTGTCCGGAACGATTCGCTTATCTATGCTAAGGGCTATGGCATGGCCAATCTGGAGTATGCCATTCCTATTACGCCGCAAACCATTTTTCACATGGCTTCGGTGTCCAAACAATTTACGGCTTTTTCGATAGTTCTGCTGGCCCGACAGGGCAAATTGAACCTGGACGATGATATCCACAAATACCTGCCTTGGTTCCCTGACCTGAAACAGAAAATAACGGTGCGTAACCTGATGAACCATACCAGCGGCATACGCGATCAATGGCAATTGCTGGCAATTGCAGGTACACGAATGGATGACGTGATTACACAGGATCAAATCATCAAAGTACTGAGCAAACAACAGGCGCTGAATTTTAAGCCGGGCGACCAGTGGCTGTACTCCAACAGCGGTTTCACTATGCTTGCTGAGATTGTGAGATCGGTAACCGGGAAAACGCTGCGGCAGTTTGCGGACTCGGCTATTTTCAAGCCATTGGGCATGAACCATACCCACTTCCACGATGATTACACCGAAATAGTGCCTAACCGGGCTTACTCATACGAACAGGATGCAAACGGTCACTACAAAAATGACATTCTCAGCTATTCAAATGTCGGCGCCACCAGTCTTTTTACCAATGTGGGTGACATGAGCAAATGGCTGATGAATTTTTACGATCATAAAGTTGGAGATCAGCAGGACATAGAGCAATTGACGCAAAAAGCTGTACTGAACAACGGCAAGGTGCAGGATTATGCTATGGGCATAGTGGTTAACAAATACCATGGACACCAGTTATATTCCCATAACGGTGCGGATGCAGGCTATCGCACCTATGTTGGCGTTTTTCCTGGCCTGAAAATGGGCTTTATTGTTTTCTGCAACTTCGGTGATAGTGATCCGCAAATGAAAGCACGGCAACTGGAGGATCTTTTTATAAATGATAGTACACCTGCCAAAGACAACAAAACACCGGAAAGGGATTTCGTAAACGCTGTGTTAGGCGACATATCGGCTATCAACAAATTTACCGGCGATTACCTGTCCGATAATGATGGGGTGCACTTTGCCTTCGGGCTGAACAATAACAAACTATACTGGATCCAGCCCGACGACGGACGACAGCTATTGATAAAAGTTCAAAAAGATACATTCGAGGCTTTTAATACGCCGGAGGTGAAATTTGTTTTTTCAGCCAGCAAATCGGGAAAGCAGCGATGCGATCAGTATTGGGCAGGCAATCACCGGATCTTGATAAAATATGATACCACACCGAAGCCGGATAAATTTTTGCTGGCTTATACCGGAAAATACTATAGCCCAGAGCTCGATTGCAGCTATGGCATTGCATTGAAAAATCATCACCTGGTGCTGACCAATGCCAAGTACAACGATACGCCTTTAACGCTCTACGGCGCTGATCATCTCCGTAATGACTTTTGGTGGATGGAAAATTTATCTATTGTCCGAAATGCACAAAACAAAATAACCGGTTTCGAGATCAACTGCCGTGCGGTGAGGCATGTTTGGTTTAAGAAGGTGGAGTGAACGGAAACGAGCTACGAAGGACATTCTGCATATAAGAAACTGCAAAAAGATTGCATGCCCCTATGCTCATTTTTTGGCAAGCTCTTCTGCGAGCCCAACAAGAATCCCTTCCGTTCCCTTAATATAACACAGCCGGTACGAGTCGCCATATTGAACCACTTCGCCGACAAGCTGGGCGCCATGCCTGATAAGCCTGGCTACTATTTCATCGATGTCTTCAACAGCAAACATGACGCGCAGGTATCCAAGCGAGTTTACAGGGGCATTGCGGTGATCCGAAATGGTTTGCGGGGACAGGAATTGCGAAAGTTCCAGACGGCTATGACCATCGGGGGTTACCATCATAGCAATTTCTACACGTTGCGACGCCAGTCCGGTAACACGGCCCGCCCATTCACCTTCGACGATGCCCCTTCCCTCAAGCCTCAGACCGATCTCGATGAAAAAAGCGATGGCATTGTCGAGGGATGCGACAACGATGCCAACATTATCCATTCGTTTTAATTTGTTATCTGCCATAGGGAGATAAAAGTACGGCATAACAAATTAAAGCAGGTATGATTTAATGAAAAAACATAGGACAGGTGTCCTAATTAATAAGTAAAACAAGCATGGTCATTTATTTTCTTTTTGATTCCACCTCACCTCATAATTAAAAGCCCGGTTACCTTTACTGCTATAAACTCAATTATAATTGGCTTAATTTGCAAGAAGGTTTATTTCAATTGTGAGAATATTAATCATAGAAGATGAAGAGCGCATTGCCACATTAGTGCAACAGGGTTTAGAAGAGCAAGGGTACGATGCAGTAATAGCCTACGATGGCCTAAGCGGAAGGAAACAGGCGCTACAAAATGATTACGATCTGGTGATCAGCGATATCATTTTGCCTAATCTTAATGGAATTGATTTATGCCGAACAATCCGGCTGGCAAAGCCGGAATTACCTATAATTTTATTGACAGCTTTAGGAACGACCGATGACAAGGTAGAAGGCTTTGATGCGGGGGCAGATGATTACCTTGTAAAACCATTCGATTTCAGGGAATTGTTGGTGCGCATCCGGGCGGTAATGAACCGCAGGAACGGCAAATCTATTGGACAATCTTCCATTTTAAAATATGCAGACCTGGAATTAAATAACCAGACAAAAACAGTGAGTCGATCCGGCAAGACCATTAGCTTAACACCGAAGGAATTAAAATTGCTGGAATATATGATGCAAAATAGTGAGCGGGTGCTATCTAGAACAGAGATTGCCGAAAAGGTTTGGGACACGCACTTCGATACCGGCACCAATTTTATTGATGTATATATAAATTATCTTAGGAAAAAGATCGATAAAGATTTTACCCATAAACTTATCCATACCAAGCCTGGGCTCGGTTTCATTTTTGCCACTGAAAAATGAACATACGTAACCGCCTCACCTTTCTTTTTATAGCTGTGATAGCAGCCTTGCTACTGGTTTTTGCCTGGGTGATCTATTTTTCTTTTTCCAAAAGCAGAGAAGAAGAGTACTACAGTTCTTTGCGACACACTGCGATCACAAAAGCGGACCTGCTATTAGATGCTAAAGTCCCCGCAAAGGTATTACAGACGATTTACAAGCATTCGCCGAATTCTCTTTTCCAGGAAGAGGTCGCCATTTATGACACTTCTTTTCATTTGCTTTATCACGATGCAGTTGAAATCGATAAAGTCAAGGAAACAAAAAAGATGATCGATGAGATTGTCGCAAAAAAACAAATCAAATTTTACCAGGGGCAAATGCAGGTAGTTGGGATTCTTTATCATCATGACAACAAAGATTATGTCATCACATCTGCCGCCAATGATCAATATGGTTATGCGAAACTTAGAAATTTAAAATACACGCTGATTATCGCGTTTTTTGGTTCTATTATATTCATTTACATTGCAGGGCACGTTTTTTCAGCGAAAGCGCTCAAGCCTGTTTCGGATATGGTAGATAGAGTGGAAGAAATTACAGCTACCAACCTTGATCTGCGAATTAATGAGGGGAACGGAAAGGATGAAATAGCAGAATTGGCCATCACCTTCAATGCGATGTTAAACCGGCTTGAGAAATCTTTTGATGCGCAAAAAGAATTCGTTTCCAATATCTCCCATGAGCTTAGAACACCGCTTACGGCGATGCTTACAGAACTGCAGGTAACAGCTGAAAAAGAAAGAAGTAATGATTACTACAAAGACGCTATAAACCACGCCATCAGTGACGCGCAAAAGCTGGTTCGCCTGTCCAACAGTTTGCTTGATCTCGCAAAAGCAAATTATGACCATACGGAAATAGCCTTTAAAGAGTTGAGGCTGGACGAATTGATATTGGACGCCAGGAATGATGTTTTGCATGATCAGCCTGGATGCAAGATCAATGTCATTTTCGAAAGAGAAATTGAAGATGATGATTTTATTTCTGTCTTCGGTAACGAATATCTATTAAGGGTAGCATTTATCAACTTAATGGAAAACGGATGTAAATTTTCATATGATAATGAAGCTTCCATTGTCATCACATATTTCAAGGAAAAAACTATTCTGCGTTTCCAGGATCACGGCATTGGTATGGATGAGGAAGAGCTGCCGCACATTTTTACGGCTTTTTACCGCGGTGCCAACCGCCAGTTCGCCGGCGGAAACGGAATTGGGCTTTCACTTACCAAGAAGATCATCGATCTTCATAAAGGATCTATTACGGTAAGCTCAAGAAAAAATGAAGGCACCATATTCACAGTCGCCCTTCCGCATGTATAGTAATCTGCCAGCTCAGCTTTTCTAATGATTTTCTAATAAATTTCTAAGACTCCTCTAACAGCCCAATTGTTGGGCGCGTTTTACTTTTGCAGCGCATTTCAGAAATGAAATCATTAATTAAAAAACATTATGGATACAGGTCCGAGTAGAGCAAACATATTTTTAAACTCCCTCCACTAAATCAGACCGCGCTTTTACGCAGTCCCAATAGTGTCGGGGCAATTCTTTACAACATGCGTAAAAGAGAAAAAAACAACCTTGTTTTCCGGGAAAGCGAATTCCTACTAACGAATAATAAATCAATTCGGGACACGAAAAAAACTGCTCATGCTGTGTCAGGCATATTCAGCTTTTCGTTTGAAACTGTGTTACCGACTAAAGCAATTGAGGAGGGCAAGATATGACCCTGCTTCAATTTGTCTTGCGCCTTGCTTTAGCGCTTAGCTTTGGTGCCATTATTGGTATCGAACGCCAATGGCGTCAGCGAATGGCAGGCCTGCGTACCAATACATTGGTATCATTGGGTGCGGCGCTGTTTATTTCACTCGCCATTCGGATATCTGGAGAGGCTCCCTCACGGGTGGCATCCTACATCGTCAGCGGCATTGGGTTTCTCGGCGCTGGCGTCATCATGAAAGATGGCTCCAACGTGAAGGGGCTTAACACAGCGGCTACACTATGGTGTTCGGCTGCCGTGGGTTCACTTGCCGGGATGGGTTTAGGCGCTGAGGCATTAATTAGTACGGTATTTGTCGTTTTAGTCCATCTTCTACTAAGACCGGTAGGTGACAGGCTTGGCAGCCTTCCTTTAAAGAAAAGTGAGCTGAAACAATTGGGTTATGTCTTCATAATAAAGTGCCGCCAGGAAATTGAGAATCACACCCGTGTGCTGCTAATGCAATTTATCGGGGGTAATGATCAGCTGATTTTACGTTCATTGAGAAGCGCAGACAACGAAGACCCCGCTTCTGCTACAATATCTGCGGAAATCCTAACAGCTGGCAACCAGGATCTGCAGATGGAAAGAATTGCTGGCAGACTTACCATTGAACAAGGCGTAACGGAAGTAAGCTGGAAAATTATCGGACAGGAAAATGACTTATAACTGCTAAAAAGAAATCCGTATGAAAATAAAAAAGGGGCTATTAAAACGACACTCACAAATTGCTGGTCTCGATGCTGTAGCAGAACAAAGGTTAAAAGAAGTTGCAACAGCTGACAAAACTGAACTTCTTCTGCTGCTCGAAAGCAATGAAAAAGGGTTAACGGCTGAGGAAGCAAAGGGCAGACTACACGAACATGGATTAAACGAAGTGGCGCACGAAAAGGCGCCCGCCTGGTACATTCAATTTTTTCAGGCTTTTCTAAACCCTTTTATCGGAGTGTTATTTGTCCTGGCGATTATTTCGTTGATAACAGATGTTATTATACAGGCGCCAGGTGACAAAGACTACTCCACTGTCCTGATCATTAGCATTATGGTGATGCTCAGCGTCCTGTTGCGCTTTATTCAGGAGTATCGCAGTAACCAAGCTGCCGAAAAACTGAAATCAATGGTCAAAACTACAGCTACGGTTGTCCGACAGGATGAGGATAAACTAGAAATTGATATCAAGAACCTTGTACCCGGCGACCTGATACATCTTTCTGCAGGAGATATGATTCCCGCGGATGTGCGGATTTTACAATCCAAGGACCTTTTCGTCAGCCAGGCTATGCTGACCGGCGAATCTATCCCGGTTGAGAAAACATCGAAAGCCAACCGGTCTGTGAAAAGTATATCTGTCCTCGAATTGGATAACACCTGTTTTATGGGTACCAATGTGGTAAGTGGTAGTGCCCAGGCGATAATTGTCAACACCGGCAATAATACCTACTTCGGTTCCCTATCTAAATCTTTGGTAGGCAAGCGGGCCGAAACGAGTTTTGATAAAGGAGTAAATAGTGTGAGTTGGCTATTGATCCGGTTTATGCTGGTGATGGTACCTATGGTAATGCTTATTAATGGCTTTACTAAGCACAATTGGTTAGAAGCATTTCTTTTCGGTCTTTCGATTGCGGTGGGTTTAACGCCGGAAATGTTACCGATGATTGTAACCGCAAACCTGGCGAAAGGGGCAATGAACATGTCAAAGCGCAAGGTGGTAGTAAAACGCTTGAATGCGATACAGAATATCGGCGCGATGGATATCCTCTGCACGGATAAGACGGGAACACTAACGATGGATAAGATCGTTCTCGAACGGCATCTCAATGTGTATGGTACCGAGGATAACGAAGTTATGAAATGGGCTTATTTGAACAGCTACCACCAGACCGGCTTAAAAAATCTGCTCGACCTGGCAGTTCTGGAACATGTTGAATTACACGCGTGCCTTAAAGAGGGAGAAGCTTATGAAAAAGTTGATGAGATCCCTTTCGATTTTCAGCGCAGGAGAATGTCTGTAATCCTGGAGGAAAAAAATCATAAACATTTACTGATCTGTAAAGGAGCTGTGGAAGAAATGCTTGATTTATGCAGCCATGCTTTCGATCCCGGTGAAGACGACAGCTTGCAAATCGACAAGGATGATGTGGTTCCAATGGACGAAAGGATGCGTCAAACAATTCTTACTAAATCGGCCCAATTAAATGCTGAAGGCTTACGTGTTTTGCTCGTTGCCATTAAAGAATATGAGGAACGACCATTGACTTATTCTGTCGCTGATGAAAGCAACATGATTTTGACAGGCTTTATTGGATTCCTTGATCCGGCGAAACCATCTGCTAAACCCTCTATTGAGGCTTTGCATAAATTGGGCGTTGACATTAAGGTATTAACAGGTGATAATGAAATAGTGACCCGAAAGATTTGCCGTGATGTGGGTATCCCTGTAAATAATATCCTCATGGGTAAAGACTTGGAAGGCATGAGCGATGAGGCGCTAAAGGAGCGTATCGATTCCGTAAGCATCCTGGCCAAACTAAGCCCGTTACAAAAATCCCGGATAGTAAAGCTGTTACAGGAAAAAGGACATACCGTTGGTTTTATGGGAGATGGAATAAACGACGCTGCCGCTCTTCGTGACGCTGATGTTGGCATCTCGGTAGATACAGCAGTGGACATAGCCAAGGAAAGCGCGGACATCATCCTGCTTGAAAAGGATTTGATGGTGCTTCGCAAAGGCATTATCTACGGCCGAAGAACATTTGGCAATATCATCAAATATATCAAAATGACGGCCAGCAGCAATTTCGGCAATATGTTCAGCATGTTGGGTGCCAGCGCCTTGTTGCCGTTTCTTCCGATGTTGCCGATACAGATATTGGTAAACAACTTACTGTATGATATTTCCCAAATATCGATCCCCTGGGACTTTATGGACGAAGACTATATTATCTCCCCGCGAAAATGGGATGCCAGCGGCATCAGCAAGTTCATGATGTTCATCGGACCAATCAGCTCAATTTTCGACTATGCAACTTTTGGTTTGCTTTGGTTTGTATTTAAAGCAAATTCCCCGGTCCACCAAACATTGTTTCAGACAGGCTGGTTTGTAGAGAGCCTTTTATCACAAACGCTGATCGTGCATATGATCCGCACGCGTAAAATTCCCTTCATCCAAAGCTGGGCGACTGCGCCGGTAGTAGCGCTGACGACCGCAATCATAGCCGTCGGGATCGCGCTGCCCTTCACTTCATTTGCACCGGCATTGAAAATGCAGCCATTGCCACTGGCATTTTTCCCCTGGCTGATCGGCATCTTACTAACATATTGTGTATTGACACAATTGATCAAAAACTGGTTCATTAAGAAATTTCGACAATGGCTATAAAGAAAAATAAAGACAAAATCAGGTGGCTTGTCGCCATCATAGTATTGATCATTCTTCTGGTGCTGGCAGAGCTGTTATCTGAGCATCACCATAGATTGTAACATTTGCGGACGCATCAAATTGTTTTTCATGCCCGCCCTGTTTAAAAGCAAAAATATCTTTAAGCAACATATTTATTTAACAACTTGTTTTAATTCTGACTTATGAAGAAGTTAGTCATCATCTTATTATCGCTTTTTTTTGAAGCTTTTACTGTTTCTGCTCAGGATACGGTTAAACACCAATTTTACAATTTTCACTTTCAGCAAACTATCATTACCCAATACAAGCCACAATTTAGTGCACCTTATTCGGGGCAAAACAGTTTAATCACTAAAGAGGAAACACAGACGTCCCTCACGACAACCTTCTATGGCGGTATACGCCTTTGGCAGGGTGCCGAAGCATTTTTCAACCCGGAACTGTCAGGTGGTTCTGGTTTAAGCCAAACGCTCGGCGTTGCAGGATTCCCGAATGGTGAAACGTTTCGCGTCGGAGGTGTCCAAAATAAGATATACGTTGCCCGTCTATTCCTCAAACAAACGATAGAATGGGGCAATGAAAAGGATACTATTTCGGACGATCTGAACCAGCTCGCCGGGATCAGGAGCAAGCGTTATCTTTCGTTTGCCATTGGGAAAATGAACCTGGGTGATTATTTTGATAACAATGAATTCAGTCACGACCCGCGTATGCAATTCATGAACTGGGCCCTTATGGACAACGCCGCATGGGATTATCCGGCTAACACAAGAGGATATGTGCTTGGGCTGGTGACTGAGTTGGGCCAACCGACGTGGTCCCTTCGTTTTGCTCTAACCATGAATGTTACCCAAGCTAATTCATCGACTTGGGACTCAAAAATTGGCAAAGCCAACACGCAGACCATAGAGTTCGAAAAACGCTATACATTGTCAGGTCAAAAAGGAACGCTACGAATATTAACCTTTCTCAATAATGGTAAATTCGGGAATTACAGGCTTGCCATCGAACAAAACCCTATAGCTCCTGATGTAGACAGCACGCAACATTATGGGAGACATAAATATGGATTCGGCATTAATGCTGATCAATATATTACCAGGGATCTGGGCGTGTTCGCAAAAGCGAGCTGGAACGACGGACATACAGAAACCTGGTTCTTCACTGAAGTTGACCGTTCACTTACTTTTGGAGGGGTACTTAAAGGAACATCCTGGCGCCGAGGAGGAGACGAGATAGGCCTGGCGTTTATTGTTAACGGCCTGTCTGCGGATCATAGGGATTATCTTGCCGCAGGCGGTTATGGATTCATTATTGGTGACGGCAGGCTTAATTATTCACCCGAAATGATCGCTGAGTTTTATTATAAACTAAATCCCTTTAATCAAAAATTCTGGCTGACGCCAGACTACCAGTTCATCTTGCATCCAGCCTATAATGCTGACCGCGGCCCGGTAAATGTTTTTGGTATAAGGGCCCACGTCGAATTTTGATTTCGATGGATCAGCAAAAACAGGTCAAAGGATATTGCGTTTGTTATTAGGTATTGAAATTCTGAGCCTAAGCATGCAACGCGAATAACAAACTTAATTCCATTACACGTGTGATAACTTAGTTGATAGTACAGTTGAATATAACGATTTTTTATAAATTAGATGCACAATTGCCGGCGGTTCATTGAAGAATATGTCGATATTAATAACCAACATTATTTTCTCTTTAATTTACGCGGTTACCATTACGGCAGTTTTTAATATTTTTCTAAAAAAGACAGGTCCGTGGGATCGGTTCTGGCTTCTATTTATTCTGCTCTTTCTCGCTTCTGTTGGCGCGGGGCAATGGGTTGTGCCCATTGGCCCATCTGCATCGGGATTTCATTGGGTACCGGGTTTGATCGTAACAGTCATTTTTGCATTAGTGGTTGCAGCAGCTAGTCCTAAACCAGACAGGAATAAATACAAGGTAGATGAACCAACTGAAGTAAATATGCTGGCCGTCGATTTTTTCTTCATTACGCTCGTCATCATTTTAATCGTCTTAATTCTTGCAGGCATTATATAAATAAACATAGCAACTGGGTTTCGATGCTGAATAATAATTCTCGGGGGAACTGTGAATGTGTCAGCTAAAAGCAAATAATGATGCCCAAATGCTTTCATCCCTTGACAGTTATGTGCAAATACATTGAAAAATACCGTGAAAACACGGGTTGCACATTTTTTAACAAATGGGGAACTTTAGTAACGTAAATCCGTTTTAGTTACTCAACCATCAAATCTGATTAGTGAAAGAAGATGATTCTAATGGTTTAATTGCTGCGGGCCTTACTACCACCGACCATAGTAGTGAAGATCTGCGTTTTCGGAAATTGATCGAAAATAGCCACGATGGTATAACTCTCCTCGATAAGAATTTTAATATTACATACCGCAGCAATTCGGCAGAACGAATAGTTGGCTGGAAAACAATAGACCGCATTGCCAAAAACGTTGCCGATGTTGTCCACCTGGACTGCCTGGATTGTCTCATGAAATGTCTTGAGGAGATCGTTCGTGATCCATCGAAATCCCAAACGTGTATTTTCAAGTCAAAACATTCGGATGGCCATTATATCTGGCTTGAGGGAATTTTTACCAACTTCCTAAACGATCCCGACATCGCTGCGGTTGTTTGCAACTTCAGAGATATTTCTGAGCAAAAGAGAAATGATGAACAATTTCACAAGATCATGCAAGAGCTATTGGCTTACAAATGTGCTTTGGATGAATCGGCTATCGTCGCCATCACCGATCCGAAAGGGACGATACAATACGTTAATGATTATTTCTGCAGAATATCACAGTATGGCCGGGAAGAATTGATAGGGCAGGATCACCGGATTGTTAACTCATCTTATCATGATAAGAAATATATCCGTAATTTATGGACAACTATTGCCCGTGGAAAAACATGGACCGGAGAGTTCAGGAATCGGGCAAAGGACGGAACCTACTATTGGGTGGATACGACAATTATTCCATTTTTGAACGACAAGGGAAAGCCATACCAGTATCTTTCGATTAGATGGGACATTACAGCGCAAAAGAAGATCATTTCTGCACTTCAGGAATCAGAAAAACGTTACAGCGATTTATTCCAGCTTAGTCCACTGCCAACGTGGATATACTCTATAGAGAGTTTACGGTTTTTAAATGTCAACGAAGCGGCTATCCGGCATTACGGCTATAGTCTCAAAGAGTTCATGTCCATGACTATCCTGGATATCCGGCCAATTGAGGAAATTTCTAAAACCCGAAAATTAATCACGCAGGCAAAAAAACAACCTGGTTATTATCGCCGAATTTCAGTACATAGAAAAAAAGACCTTGAAATCATCAATGTCGATATACATAGCAACGTTATTAATTATAAAGGCGAGCAGGCAATTTTAGTTGTCATTAACGACGTGACTGAGCGGCTGCAGCATATAAAGGCAATCGAAGATCGCAATAAGAAGCTTGAAGAGATTTCGTGGGAGCAGTCTCATCTGGTCAGAGCACCGCTCGCCCGTATCAAGGGATTGGTGCCGCTGGTAACTAATCCGCAAGAAAACCCATCGGAACGGGAACTAATACTTCGCTATCTTTCAGCATCCGCGGAGGAGTTGGATCAGGTTATCATGGATATCATAGTGAAGTCTTCGGAACTTTGAACTACAACAATGAGATAACACCGAAAGCCAAAAGAGCCGTTTATAAAAGATTGAAACCTATGTTTTATAAATTTGTTATCTTCGAAAAAGAAATGTAGTTTTTTGACATCAAGTTGTTATATGCAGGGCATTCAATAACGGGCATTTTTCTAAAAGCGTCATTCGTGGCGTCCGCTACCATTAAAAACGTAACTGACTGATTAGTAGCTTAAAACGAGCATGGTTCAGTTCCCGTCCATTCCGCTAAAAGATCAAAGGGTTACACGCACAGTGTGACCCTTTTTTATTTTCGGCCTGCAGTATGATTTATTAAACATCTACCTTGGCCATCAAGTATTCGGGGGTTGTTTTAGTTTTGCACTTTCACAATATTGGTTTAATCGTTTGGGTAATTTTCTGCTTATAGGAATATGTCTGGCTGCTGGTATGTTGTTCAGCGTCTCAAAAGCTCTTCCAACTGATGCTTATAAAGGGATAAATGCCTGGATTATTTATCTTGCGCTGCCGGCTGTTTCGTTTAAGTACCTTCCGCACGTTCAATGGAACAGGGAGTTGCTGCTGCCGGTTATCATGCCTGTCATCGTATGGGTTGGCGCATGGCTCTACACCTCGTTATATACTTATAATCGATCAGTGCCGAGGGCAACATCGGCAGCATTGAAGTTGTCTGCAGGTTTAGGCAACACCTCGTTTGTAGGCTTTCCCCTTGTTTTGGCCTATTTTGGCGACAACGACCTAAGCATTGCTGTGATATGCGACCAAATCACTTTCCTGACTCTTTCAACCATAGGCATAGTCACGGTCATCCGCGCCCAGGGCAAACAGGAACTACCCGCAAAAGCGATTATCAGGAAAGTGTTAAACTTCCCTCCATTCCTGGGATGCGTCGGCGCGTTAACTTTGCCGCATTTTTTTGATCTTACCTTCCTCGATCCAGTGTTTGATAAACTGGCGCTCACCATTGGCCCGCTTGCGCTGTTCTCGATAGGACTGCAGCTTAAGTTCAAAGGCCTGCGGCAGAAACTGAAGCATATAAGTGCGGCATTGACTTACAAGCTGCTGTTGGCGCCCGCGTTGATACTTGTCATCGCCATCATGTGTGGTTTTAGGGGAACCCCAACCAAAATCGCGGTTTTTGAGGCCGCCATGCCTACGCAATTGACGTCGGGCATCGTCGCGGAAGAATATGGTACGGATCCCAAACTGGTCAATTTAATCGTCGGGATAGGTATTATTATTGCTTTCGCAACAACTGCTTTATGGTTTTGGGGATTGAAGATGGTTTAACAGCCTGGCATTCGTTTCACCCGGAATGAAAATCGATTTGCAACCATCCCGAATTTTCGTATCTTGGATGATCATAACCCACTTACTATGATAAGGTTACTGATGACTTGCATGATTATCGGCCTTGCGTCCATCGCCTTTTGCCAGTCGCAAACCAATGATAACGATGCAATAAAAAATACCATTAACCGGGTTTTAGTTGCTATGCAAAACGACGACACCGCCGCCTTCCAGGACGAGTTTGCAGGTAATATCCTGATCCAATATGCGGAGTCGAAAAACGATACCGTAGGCGGCGTCACCACGATAAACCCGGGGGAATATTTAAAACAGGTAGCCAAATTTAAGGATGATTCCTGGATTGAAAAGATAACCCGCTACGACGACATCAACATCAGCAACGGCATTGCTATCGTTTGGGCGTCATACAAGTTTTATCTCGGCAGTAAATTCGACCATTGCGGCATAACCGTCTTCCAGTTAGTGAAGCGGAGACAGCGATGGAAGATCGTTTCCATATTTTACACTGTCAAAACCGGCAATTGTCCCGATTAAAGCGCACCCAGTTTGTTGAGTGCGTAAAAAAGACTGGTGCAGTGCATAGCCTGCAATATTTTATTCTCCAAAAGCAGTTGCTTCACCTCTTCGATAGCATACTCATGTACGATAAGTTCCTCATGGTCATCAAGCTGCTGATCCTGCACTTTCCTGCCGCCGCGGGCCAGGTAACTGTATACAAAATTGTTAGCGGTTGAAGGGTTTGAGCAAACCTTACAAAGCGGTTCAAAGTCATCGAACTGGTAACCGGTTTCTTCGAGCAACTCGCGGCGCAGCGCCTGAACCGGCGTTTCGCCTTCATCAACTACGCCGCCTGGAATTTCCAGCGAAATAATATCAGCAGCATGCCGGTATTGAGTTACCATCAGCACTTTGTGGTCTTCGGTGACAGCAACAGCGTTCACCCACGAACCGTATTCAAGCACATAATAATCGTCGACAATGGTGCCATTGGGCATTTCGCAGGTATCCACCCGGAGGGTAGCCCATTTGCCCTTATGGATGTATTCAGAAGAGATAAATTTCCAACGCAATTCCTCGCCGTTCATAGCCTATAGTTCGTGGTAAAACGCTCCTAATTTAGTAAAATCTTACCATGAACTATGATCCATAAGCCAACTCACCAGCTTCCGCTCGAACCGCCGCCGCCGAAGTCGCCGCCGCCAAAGCCGCCGAAACCGCCGCCGCTATCATCGCCGCCCCCTGAGAATCCTCCCCAGCCGCCACCGCCGCCGCTACCGCGCCCAAGCAGCATGCCGCCCAGGAACCACCAGAACGGACTTGCTCCGCCGCGGCTGTCGATGATATGGCCACCGCCACCGCGACCGCGGAATATGGCTATCAGGACGACGATGACAATAATGATAACAATGAGCACAGCGGCGCCACCGGCTCCATTCTTCTGGTGTTTATTGTCGGCGGTATATTCGCCTTTGGTGTATTTGATAATATCGTCGGTAGCCGCATCTAACCCGCCATAATAATCGCCTGCCTTAAAATACGGACGGATATCATCCTGGATGATCTCGTGCGCTGTCGCATCGGGCAGCGCGCCTTCCATGCCATAACCG
>DASZYQ010000002.1:0-8717 GCA_035545315.1 Mucilaginibacter sp.
TTCCCGCTTCCTTGCAAAGCCTGCTTCGAGCATGACGAAGCCGGCCTGCATGCCGAATACCAGGAAGGCTGCTACCAGCGTCCATACCGTGTCGATCGAGTTCATCATCGAGGTTTCCAGGTCGGTGGGTTTGGCTGCTGCCGCAGCGTGGGCGGTATTGCCGATCAGCCCGGGCAGCATGACCATCGCTGCCAGTACCAGGCTTAGCCCGATCAGCTTACCGCTTAATATGGTCGCGCCCAATGCCCATTTCTCCCGCGTTATCCGCCGGAGTCTTCCCCATAGGTCCGTTTTCTTCATTAATAATTCCATCTTTTTCCGTTTAATTTAGTTTGATTGATCTATATTGATTAAATACGTTTAAAAACTTTGGTCACGATAAAAAACCACACTCAATTCATTCAATTTACAAAAATTAACTCATAAACCTCTCGAAATATTAAGCAAATCCGTTTATATCGAATAAAAATATCGAAAACTTTACTTAAATTTTTATAAATAATTGCTAATGTATGATTATATAAGTAAAAAGTCAATAAAATTTAGAAGGCAAACACAATAATTTGTTATAATCCATTTTATTAAGAATAAATGTGCTGGTTTTGGCTATTTACCGCCTCCTTATCGCATCCAAATAGCGAAAACAAGAATATAACCGAGATAAATTCCTTAAAAAGGTGGATTTTGGTCAGAGCCATAAAAGAAAATGGAGCGAAACCTGTTAAGGTCGCTCCATTCTTTAAAAAATTACTGGCTTTGAGGCCTACTTTACTCTTTTTAGGGTAATAATAGGGGCATCCGACTTCTCATCAAATACATCGGGCCGGTTACCGTCAGGGAAAATTTGCCACCGGATGGTGTTGTCATCATCGAATAATAAAAAGCCTTTTAACACGGCCTGGCCGCCATCGGGCGTCAGCATCGCAATGTCGATCCTTGCAGGATTTTTGGGTAGATCAATCGTGTAAGTATATGGAGGGAAATCATGACCGGCTATAAAAACCGTCACCTTATTGGTATCAATGAAATTGATCGACGCCTTTACATCCTGGCTGTCGGCGCCCTCCCATTTGCCTATTAGGTCTTTTTTGGCGTGCTGAGCAAAGGCGGTTATTGAACAAAATGCCAATAAAAGCGTGATGATGTTCCTTTTCATATTACTTATCACTCAGCATAATAGGATTTCCCTTACCACCGCCAATAATGATCACCTTGGTATTGGGCGAAAGCGCTATCTCTTTTTGCGCCTTAATATATTCGTACTGGAGCTGCTTATCTGATAATTGGGCCGAAATGATCTTCTGGTAATCTGCAATACCCTGTGCTTCCACGCGCTTACGGTCCGCCTCCTGCCGTTCCTTTTGCAGCACAAACTGCATCTTTTGCGCATCCTGCTCGGCTTGTATTTTGGATTCGATGCTCGCTTTAACGGATGCCGGCAATGAAATATTGCGTATCAGTATCGACTGCACTTCAAGGCCGTTTTTTGCAAAACTCTGCGTAATGGTTTGATTAATTTTAGCCTGGAATTCCTGCCTTTTCGTTGAATATAAGTCGACAGCCTGGTAGTTCACCGCATTATCGCGAATGGCAGTACGTGTAACCGGCCGTACGATCTTATCTTCATACTTTTCGCCAATATTTTGAAGAATAAACGGCGCTTTGTCGGGGTTTACTTTATATAACACGGAGAGGTCGATAGTAACCTCCAGCCCGTCGGACGAAAGTACACGTATGGCGTCGTCACCGGTCACGGCGCCCTCGCTGTCCTTTGCGCTCATGGTATAATTCTGCGTCTGGATGTTAAAATTGGTTACCTCCACCAAGGGGTTAATAATATGCAGACCGCTTGGCAATACGCGGTCCTGCACGCTGCCGAATAAAGTTTGAACGCCAACCTCGCCGGGATCGATCACTTTAAACATGGAGGTTACGAGGCCGAGCGCGATGACAATTAAACCGACAGTAGAAACCACGCGTGAAAAACGGTTGCCCGGTTCGGGCGAACGCTTGAGCATCATGCCCACGATGAGCACGATGATGCCTAAAATTGCGATAATCATAACGTTTAGATTAAGGTTTCTTCTGCATGTTACGTACTTCCTTTACAAGCCGTAACTTAAGGACCACCAGCACAGCGCCTATAAGCACACCTGCGGCGATATATTCATAATGCTTACCTGAAAAGCCATTATAAATCAGCACCAGGCAAACAAAAATGCCGATGTTGTACAAAACATTCAGCGCTAACTTCTTTCCCATATCAATAAACCTGCATAGTTGGATCGATCTCATTGGCCCAGGCCAGTATACCGCCTTGCAGGTTAGCCAGGTTAGTAAACCCAAACTGCTGCTCCAACTGCATTATCGCCGCTGCGCTGCGCCTGCCGCTGCGGCACATCACCACCACCGGCTTATCTTTCGCTATCTTGTCTACCTCTATCAATATACCGCCAAGGGGTATCAGTTCGCCGTCAAGGTTCGACATTTCGTATTCAAAATCCTCGCGTACATCTATCAGCTGAAAGTCTTCGTGATTATCCATCATTTCTTTCAGCTCCTGCACAGATATTTCTTTCATGTTCTAAATAATTTCAATCAAAGGTAGCTTTTTATTGTATATGTAATTCAGAAGAATGTTTGTAACAATCAGTAAGTATGGGCGTTCTTATATATGTTTGCATAAAATTTACATTCTGCTTATGAAAACCATGCAATCAGGGACGTAAATAAGCGTTCATGAATTCAGCACTTTTTAGATCGTCAAATGAAGAAAATCACCCGTTTTTTTTGGTTCTGCTCCGGGGCGCATGTCGGTACGCTTAAGAAATATCCGGTAGAGCATAACAAATATGTAGGTATCGGGGCCACTATATTTTTTACGGCATTATTTGCAACGCTCTCGGGCGGGTATGCCATGTATTTCGTATTCAACGGCAGTCCGTTTGCCGTTGGTTTTGCCATGTTGTTCGGGATACTTTGGGGGCTTGCCATTTTTAACATGGACCGCTATATCGTTTCGAGTATCGACAAGGAAGGCACTACAAAGCAGCAGATCATCCAGGCCTCGCCGCGTATCTTGCTGGCGATTATGATCGGCATCGTCATATCCCGCCCACTTGAATTAAAAATATTCGATAAAGAGATACGCCAGAAGCTGAAGACCGCTTACCTGAAAGGGCAGCATCGTAAGATCGATACGCTTGAAAAAGCTTATAACGACAAATACGCGATGGAGCTTTCGAAAGATAAAGATCTGAAGGCCGAAAAAGATTCACTGGAAAAAGATATTAATCGTTCGCGTTACCAATTGAATGAAGAGGTTTTTGGAGAGAAAACCAATCAAACATCGGGCATAGTTGGCTATGGCACTTACGCCAAGCAGAAACAAGGTGTGTTGCAGGAAAAGGAAGACCGCTTAAAAACAGTTACACAGGCCCAAAGCGACATGGACAATTTCCTTTCGCGACGAAAAGATTTTGAGGGGGTAAGCGATATGCGCCTTTTTTCAGACCATCAATTGGATAGCCTGGCGAACATCGCGGGCTTTTCTGACCGTAACTGGGCATTGGGACAGCTTACTTACAACGAGAACGGCACCCGCGACCTGGAAACATACCTCGCTATATCCTTTATTGGATGGCTATTTATCCTGTTCGAGTGTTTGCCGGTATTTGTAAAGCTCATGTCGAACAAGGGCCCATACGACGTTGCTTTGAGCAAGACGGCCGAAGCAAATATCTACCAGGCTGAAAAAGAAAAGCAACGCCACATGAAGGTGACAGACGACGTATACGAACACAACCTTGACACTGACATCGGAAGGCAGAAAAAGATAATTACGGCCCAATCGGAATACGACCTGGAACACCATAGCTATGATTAAATCAATTTGTAACATTCATCGCATATTACCCGGCTGAGTGTTTGCATTTCCTGATTAAATAGTAATTTCATCGCTGTTAATTCAGCGTTATGAAGAAATTCTACTTACTGGCGATCGCCATTCTTTTTGCGGCCGCATCTTTCGCTCAACAGCAAAAAGAAAAACCTATTTTTTACTCTATTTCATTCCCCAACGCGGTTCACCATGAAGCTGAGATCGTTATTACGATACCCAATGCTCCTTCCGGTCCTGTCAAGATCCGTATGAGCCGCTCATCAGCCGGTCGTTATGCTACGCACGAGTTCGGCAAGAACATTTATAATGTCCGTGCGTTCAACCCGGACAGCAGCCGGCTGGAAATAAAACAAATTGAAGGCGATGTTTATCAAATCCCCGAGCACGGCGAAACCGTCAAGGTAGCCTACACGCTTTTCGGCGACTGGACCGACGGCACTTACACGGGTATCGACCCCAGCCACGCCCACCTGAACATGCCGGCCACCTTTATGTGGGTAGTTGGCCAGGACAAACGCGAGCTCAAATTTGAATTTAACGACCTGGACAAATACGGCTGGAAAGTGGCCACGCAGTTAAAATATATAGATGCGTCGGTTTATTACGCACCCAATATGCAGTACATGATGGATAGCCCGACGGAATTGTCGGCCTACAAGGAAAGCAGCTGGACGGTAAATAATAACGGTAAGGATGAAAAGATTAACCTTACCTGCCATTCCGACGACGACCAGGCGACGATAGACAATTTCGCCAAACAGGTACAGCGGTTGGTATTGGAGGAAAAGACTGTTTTCGGCGAATTGCCTGCCTATGATTATGGCGAATACACTTTCCTGGATGATGTTTACCCGACCAACTCGGGTGACGGGATGGAGCACCGCAACTCGACCTGCATTGTGCAGACCGTTCCTAAAGTCGCGGGAAATGAAATTCGCTTGCTAAGCACTTTTTCGCACGAATATTTTCATAGCTGGAACGTAAAGCGCATCCGCCCCAAATCACTCGAACCATTCAATTTCGAACATGCCGATATGAGCAGTGAATTGTGGTTCGCTGAAGGCTTTACCCAATATTATGGCGAGCTGCTCCTTGTCCGGGCGGGTTTCCATACGCCTGAGGAATATACCCGAACGCTGAGCGGGCTGATCAACCAAATATTGAATACGCCAGGGGCGCAAAAATATCCTGCGACGCAAATGAGCCGCTATTCGGTGTTTAGTGATGCTGGTGTCAGCATCGACCCGAATAACCAGGCGAACATGTTTACCAGCTATTACACTTATGGCGGGGCTATCGCGCTTGCGCTTGATCTTCGTTTGCGCAGTGAATTTAACCTGACGCTGGATGATTTTATGCGGACGGTTTGGCTCGACCGCGGCAAGGTGATGAAGCCGTATGTAATAGCCGATCTGCAAAGCGACCTCGCCAGGGTGACCAAAAACCCAAAGTTCGCCGCCGACTTCTTTAATAAATACATCTACGGAATCGAGAAGAACGATTATGCGGGCCTTTTAGAGAAAGCAGGTTTATTGCTTCAGAAAGCCGAACCGGGTAAAGCCTGGGCAGGGCCACTAAGCTATACCCGCAATCGCGGCCGCTCAGGACAGGCACGTACTACCGGCGAAGAGGGGCTTGCTGTACAGGTGAGCATCATCGGTACCCCAGTTTACAAAGCCGGCCTGGATGCAGGCGATATCATCGTAAAAGCTGACGGAAAAGACGTTAAAAATGCTGAAGATTTCAACGAAATAGTCGCGTCCAAAAAGATTGGCGATAAAATGACAGTAGATTACAAAAACCGTACGGGAGATCATGAAACGACGATCACGTTGGAAGAAAGTCCTTATCTTGACGTAGTAACCTACGAAAAGGCCGGAAAGGAATTGACAAAAGCGCAGTCGGATTTCCGTAATGAATGGTTGTTAACCAAAGTCAAATAAATATGATCAAAAAGATTTTTTCGCTGATCGCCGCTGTTACGATCAGCTCATATTCGTTCGCGCAAAACGTCAACAAGCTGATCAAACAGGAGTATGTAACGAAAGTGATCAGTACGCTTGCGGCCGACAATATGCGCGGCCGGGAAACATTTACGCCTGATATTGAAAGGGCCGCCCAATACATTGAATCGGAATTCAAAAAGATCGGCTTGAAACCGATGAAGGGCGACGATGGTTATCGCCAGAACTTTACGCTCACACGCGTGATACCGCTTAAAACCACTGTTGCGCTAAATGGCAAAACGCTTTCGGACGACAGTTCTTTCGCCATCTGTACGCTGCCGTCGATGCACTGGAATAACGACAGCGATGTGCAGGTAGCCAGGATCGCTGCCGGCCAGGATTTTCGTACCGAATACAGGAAATATGTCTTCAGCAATAAAAAGACGCTGGTTGTGGTCGACCCCAAATTTGAAGCCTATTTTAAATTGCTGTCCGACCGTTATACAAAACCCTCCATTAAACCCAAAAATTCGGGCGAGCGGCAGGTTGTATTTGTCATGGGCAATTATGACGATATAAAATCCGTGCAGGTAAGTTATGAGTCGAAAACCGAAGAATCGCCGCTGTTTAATGTTGTTGGCGTACTGCCCGGCAAAACCAAGCCCGATGAATATGTGATCTTTTCGGGCCATTATGATCACCTGGGTATCCTTGCACCGGTAAAAGGCGACAGCATTGCCAACGGCGCCGACGACGATGCCTCAGGTACAACGGCAGTTATAACCCTGGCCAAATATTTCAAAAAACTACACAACAACGCACGCACGCTCATATTCGTAGCATTTACTGCCGAAGAAAAAGGAGAGTACGGATCGCAGCATTTTGCCCAAACAGTCGAGCCTGATAAAGTAGTCGCCATGTTCAATATCGAGATGATTGGTAAGCCATCCAAATGGGGGCAGAGTTCGGCCTTTATTACCGGTTATGAACGTTCCGATTTTGGCAAAATACTGCAGAAGAATTTGGAAGCCACCGACTTTAAGTTATATCCCGACCCCTACCCAAGCCAGGACTTATTTTATCGCAGCGATAACGCCTCGCTGGCGCGTGTAGGCGTTCCGGCGCATACGATTTCGACCGACCAGATCGATGTTGATAAATTATACCACACCGTAGGCGACGAAGTAAGTTCACTGGATATGGCGAATATTACTTCGACCATCAGAGCGATAGCACTAAGCTCGAGAACTATAGTTAACGGTACCGATACCCCGACGAGGGTGGCGAAACTGGAAAGATAGTATAACTTATAGCGATGGTTTTAAAAGCCATCGCTATAACTCCGGTTGTTTTCTATTTTCAATAGAATGAAATTCTTTCAGAGGCGGATTATTATTTAATTCGACCTCTTCAAATGCACCCGAGGGCAATTTTTTAAATACTCAGGAATAACGCCCTTGTCAATCTTAATTTTTCCACCTCCAGCCCAATGCCGGTCTTTCCCGTCTTTTTTAAACCAGAAATCCAATACGAATCTCCACTAATGCGCTCTAAGTAGTTGCCTTCGCTGTGTCTTTCTCCCTTTAAGAAGGATAACCCGTTAAAATAAATAGTCCGTTCCGTTTTTGAAAAAAAACCTTTCCTATCCAGGCTGGACCTCTATCACTGTGGCCGGTTTTTAGTTCCACATACATCAATCTCGATTTCATAATCCCCGAATTTACAATTCCTTCCGCATCACATAATCGTTCATCCAATACGGACCAATAGGAATATCCTCTTCATAGGCCACGGTAAATCCCATTTTTTCGTAAAAGGTTTTGGCTTTGTTATAGCGGTTTACATTCAGGTCTAGGGTGTGTCTGCCTGCGTCCAAAGTCTTCCGGGCAACTTCATTAATAAGTATTTTGCCGTATCCTTTGCCCTGGGTTTCAGGCAGGCAATAGAGTTTGTGCAGCTTGTATATCTCCAGATCCTCATCGCGCGGAGAATACCCGGCAAAAGCCACGGGTTTGCCGTCTTCTTCTAAAATCAGATAAGATTGCGTGTTCTCTTTTAGCTGCGAACCGATCTTTTCAGCGGAATATATCTCGCTGAGCATGTATTCGATCTGTTCCTTTTCAAGGATCGGCGAATAAGTTGGCCACCATATTTTTTCAGCGAGATCGATAATAGTTTCCAGGTCGTTAATGGTAGCTTGGCGGATTGAATACATTTCTTAGACTTGTGAGTGTGAATGGTGAATAGTCAATGTGAATTTAATCTCCGGTTATTCACTATTCCCTATTGACTATTCACTTCAAAACTAATACTTATACCGCTCGCCCCAAAGTTTCTTTAGCCTTTCACGTGCCTCGTACTCACGCGCGTTCTGGCCGGGATCATAAATTTTGGTACCTTTTATGGCATCCGGCAGAAAATCCAGGTCGACAAAATTACCCTCATAGCTATGGGCGTATTTGTAGTCCTTGCCATAGCCGATATTCTTCATCAGTTTGGTAGGCGCGTTGCGCAGGTGCAGAGGCACAGGCAGATCACCGGTTTCTCTTACCAGCGCCATTGCCGCACCGATAGCGGTGGTCGCCGAATTGCTTTTAGCCGATGACGCGAGGTAAATAGCTGTTTGCGAAAGGATCAATTGCGACTCGGGCATACCAATTACATTAACCGCCTCAAAACAGGATTGAGCCAATAAAAGGGCATTAGGATTAGCATTGCCGATATCTTCCGAAGCCAGGATCAGCATACGGCGCGCAATGAATAAAGGGTCCTCGCCACCTACGATCATGCGTGCCAGCCAGTAAACCGCGGCATTGGGGTCACTGCCGCGCATGGATTTGATGAAGGCGGAAATGATATCATAATGCTGC
>DASZYQ010000003.1:0-69144 GCA_035545315.1 Mucilaginibacter sp.
CAGTTCAATTCTCTCGATAAAGTTTTTTAAATCATTTTTTTCGTCTTGAAATTGAAAGGGCGCCGCACGCATCATATAACGCCATGTCAATGTCTTTATTGATTCTGCAATAGCGCGTCCCAAATACCAATTGCGCTCTGGTTTTTGATAATTTAAATAAACGGAAACCAGAGCTGAAATGAATAAAATACAACCATTGATGAACTCAAAATGAGGGATTTGGCTAGTAAACTCAGGTTTGATACTAACTAATACCGTTGAAACGAACATCAACGCAAGTGTTGCCCAAGTTATACCTTTATAAAGATTTTGGGCATTTTGGGACGCACGATTACTGTCAATATAATAACAGGGGTATTCATTTTCTTTGATTTCTGTCATAGATGCTGTGAAAAGTCAAAATTGGGAAGGGTTATAAAAACATTTAAAATAGCTAATAGGATAAAAGTACGCATAAAATCAAGGTCGTTCGAGCTTATAAAACAACAAACTTTAAATGTTGGTAAAATTTACTAAAAAATTTAGGAACGAACGCCGATTTTTCGTACATTAGTAACTATAAATGAGAGACGTGACTCCGCCCAATAAACCTTGGAAAGAACTTCAACATAAAAGTGGAGCGGGGGGAACTTTGTCTTTTTATTATAGTGATACACTGTCTAGATTGCCAGTAAGAGCTGTAACCAAAGTAGGCGATAATAAAGCCGACCCTAATTTGGAAACCCTTACTTATGGTTTATTTTCTACTTGCCAAAGAGACTTAAGAGCCTCCATTGTTAGAGACGGACGAAAAGATCTATTTTTTACCAGTAGATGGCGTGATCAAAGAGTTTTGGTAGGATACTATTCCATCAAATGGTATGCGCCAGTTGCAAACACTGTAACAAAGGATTTCGCGATAGCGGCTGATGAAGCTTATTTTATTTCAGATCCACCAAGTCTAGAACAAGTTGATAAAAAATGTGGGACCCAGATCAATAAAAAATTTAGATTAACTACACGTTTGACAGATGGCGATTGTGCTAAATTAAAAGCTTTTTTATTTACTCGTGTAAATGCTATCGAAGAGTATTTATCCGAAATACATAGACTAGAATTTTTTAACAAGGCACAAGGTGGCCATTTTTACATTGGTAGAAAATTAGACGAACCTTACTCTTGGCAGAGCGCTATACCTTACCTTAACGATGAAATACTGAGCGTTGATAATTCCGTAATAAAAAATAGTTCACCGTCTGATTGGTGGACTTGTAATTCCTGTGGTAAAAATCATAAAAATAAGGCGTTATTAAGAATTTGCCCAAATTGTAAGGCAATTAATTCATTAACTCCGCTATCCAATATCCCTGAATTAATTTAAATTTATTTGATATGGCAAGAGGACTTTTTATTTCTTTTCAGCACAATGATAGAAATCGAGCTCGTGGTTTTACTTTACTACACCACAGTAAGTATGTTGATTTAAATTTTCGAGGTAGACATCTGTTAGATCCTGTAAACAGCGAAAATCAGTCATATATTAGAGAAAAGGTCAGGGAGCAACTACATGGAACTTCAGTCACTGTTGTGCTTTTAGGAGAGAATACATGCGATAGCAAATGGGTAGAGTGGGAAATCAAGGAGAGTATTGAACGGGGAAATGGGGTAGTTGCTATTAAACTAAAAGACCAGGATTGCCCGCTTCCTGACAAATCACCTGTGGCGCAAGCTCTCAAAGAAGCGGGTGCCGAAATTATGGATTGGGAACCACATGAAATTCAAGATGCGGTTGAACGCGCTGCTATGGCGGCGGGTCGTGCTGCTGCAATTAAGAAAGAGTTGGTAAATTCTTCTGATACTGGAACCTGCTCGCGTTGAAAAATACTATGGTGATATTATTTGGTTTGGTAACATAGATTACTATCTAAACAATTAAATTCGCTTGAATTTAGATGGCGAAACCATTAAGCTATTTCGCGTGTATTTTCTCCCTTTACTCAACAAGGATTCTCAGGACATCACTTAAAATTAGGGTGTTTTCACGGGTTGTTAGTTAAGATAATTAACGATAATTTGTGGATTTATTAACCTAAACAATTCATCGGTGATTTAGAGTACGGACTTCTTTAAATCGCCACAAATCCTAATTAATATGTCATTTTTAAGTGGAACTAACCTCGAAACTAAACTGAAGAAATCCCTTGGGGATGATTTCAATCCTAAGAGAATCAAACAAGTCGCATATGAACTATCTTTGGGAGACCAAGTTTACAGGACTGACTCGCCAAGCAGAAAAAGAGAGATTATAGACGACAAAGATACGCAGGTAATAATCAATCCGGGCCAATTCGCATTGTTAATAACTCAGGAAAAGATCGAGATGCCAAATGATCATTTGGCATTTATTTCTATTAAATTTGGTCTCAAAATTAAGGGCTTAGTAAATGTATCCGGATTTCATATAGACCCCGGGTTCAAAGGGAAGATAATTTTTTCTGTTTACAACGCCGGACCAGCCCATATAATTATGGACAAGGGTAAGCCATATTTCCTGCTGTGGCTCAGCCCTCTAACCGATGCTATTAATTATGACGGTAATCATCAAGATCAAAACGAAATCTCAGCCGAACTAATAGAGCAATTGAAAGGAGACCTTGCATCACCAAAGGCATTATCAGATCAAATAAAGCAACTAGAAATTTCAATAACTAAAAAAACGGATGAATTAAGCGGCAAAAAAAATTATCTAATCTGGTTATACCAAGCTCTAATTGTATTCCTAGGGGGCTTACTCATTGCGGAAATGGTAAAGAGTGACAAGGTAGAAAGAACATATCAATACGGAGTACAGGCAGGAGAGTCAAAGGCAGAATTTAAAAAGGAGATAAATTTGTATGTTGACAGTTTGGTTAAACTAGAAGATTCGATCAAGAAACAAAATGTATATATCAAAACAAAAAAATAGTATGAAAATAAGGGATGAGGCCTACCACTATTATTTTTATTTTATCCAAGAAAGAATGAACATCTTTTGGAAGCGATATGAAGGTAAAAAACATTCCCTTACAAGTGACAATATCTTGTCTAAACATAAGTTTACAAATGTCTATAGAGCTCAAGACAGAGTCAGCCAATATTTAATCAAAAATGTCATCTTCAATCAGTCTGAAAAATTTTCAGAAATTGATGTGTTGTTAAGAATATTGGTGTTCAAAATTTTTAACAACATAGATACCTGGGAATACCTCGAAAAAAAAAATGGCGTATTAAAAGAGGCAAACTTTAATGTTGGTTTGTTATCAAATCTTTTAGAAAAGCGAATAACGACCCGACCAATATTCAGTGCTGCTTATATGATGACAGGTACCCATCGGGATTACGATGCATACCGATTTAAACATGAAAAATGGCTCAGAATGGTTGATCATGAAATGCTTAAAGGAAAAAAATTTGGCAAGGTACTTAAAGCCAGATCACTTGAAGAGATTTATAATATTTTATCTTCATGTGCATTTATCGGCCCATTTTTAGCTTACCAGTATGCAATCGATTTCAATTATTCGGACGTGATTGATTTCGACGAAAATTCATTTGTGAAGGCAGGCATCGGATCAATACGTGGTATAAAGAAATGTTTTCCTGAGCGTGGCAAATACTCCTTTGAGGATTGTATAAGATTCACGCAAGATAATTTTGATTTTTATCAGCAAAAATATGGATTTACAGCTTTTAAGAATCTTTTTGGACGCGAGCCCAAATTAATTGATTTACAAAATTGTTTTTGTGAAACCGACAAGTACTTAAGGGTAAAAATGCCAGAAATAATGGTTGGGAATGTACGAATCAAACAAAAATTCGTGAAACCTAAATCCACCATTGAATTTTATTTTCCTCCTAAATGGGGTATAAATAAATATATAGAGAAATGCAACACAGGGAATTCGCAGGAATTAATTCTTTTTTGACAGGAATGTCGAAGATCCTTCTTAAGGAGTCTGTCGTTCGAAAAACAAGGGGTTTTACTTGCCATGAATTCCCGTATCCTTTGGTTATCAAAATAAAGAATCCCCTTTCGAGAATTGTTACAATTCCCGAAAGACAATGGAATTATATATTGCCTTACGTAGAATCTTTATGGATCGCATCTGGAAGAAACGATATGAGAATGGTCGGGCATTATGTAAAAAAGCTTTATGATTTTTCGGACGATCAAGAAACTATGCGAGCCGGTTACGGCCCACGTCTTCGTTGGTTCAGCGGTATCTCGGACGACTATAACACCGGCTATAACAAATCAATTCCACAAAATGCCAAGACAACATTTGAAGTAGACCAGTTTAAATTTATTGAACAAACTTTCAAAAATGATCCATGCACACGACAAGCCATTGTTTCACTTGGTGACCCCGCAAAGGATTGTTTTGATCAGGATCATAACTTGAAAAGGACGAAAGATTTTCCTTGCACAAGGGATATTCAATTTTTAAGGAACAACAATAAGTTGGACGTGATCGTGCATATGCGCTCTAATGATTTTATTTGGGGTGCCACTGGGGTTAATATTTTCAACTTCACCTTCATGCAGGAATATTTTGCACAGATACTTGGATTGGAAATCGGTAGCTACTATCACATTGTCAATAATTTCCATTACTATGAAAACTTTATGGAGAAATTAGAAATTCTCGCATCAGTGGAGAATGTTAAAGATGAAGCCTATTTATATAAAAAAAGTTTTAATAATTTAAAGGAGTTCGATGAGAAGGTGGCAGCTTTAGAAAATTACGAAAAGCTGTTGAGAGATACCAAGACAAGCTTGTTGGAAGATTTTAATGATGATTTTTTCAATGACTGGGCCAAAGTTCTTTATTCATTTCACCATAGTAAAATGAAAATAAATTTTGAAAATCCTTTATTAAAATTAGTTTCAGAAAGAAAAATTGACAGTAAGACAATTAAAGAAAACAGAACCCAATTTGATAACACCTTTAACAATCAGGGTAGCCTGTCTGATGGTATAAGTTGGCAAAACTACATTTAAATTCATGTATGAAATCAATGACGGAAGAACAAGTTAGGGCAATTACCGAAGAGCTCATAAACACATTGTTGAAGAAAAATGAAGATTATGGCGGAGCAAGTTTTGATTTGGGTTTAAATGGAAATATGGTTCACTTATGGGATAAAATATCTCGCTATAGGAGCCTAATAGAAAAATTTATCGCTGGCAAAGGTTCACCTAATTTTGAAAGTATTGAAGACACTTTACAAGATATTATGGGATATGCTGTAATAGGATTAATAATTCTAGAAGATCAAAAATATAACAAAGATGGAAAAACTAAGAAAGATTTTTCTTAGTCGCAAAGAAGTTACGCCTGACGAATTGAAAGAATTAGTAACAAAACTTGAGGAACATGGCTGTGAAGTTAAGATAAGCGACTTAGAAGAGGAATTATCCCAAATGTTGGAAAATGAAGAAGAAATACCATTTGAAGAAATTGAATGGTGTGACATCATATTCGTGCTAATTGGTAATTCAACCGATGAAAACGACTGCGTGAACAAAGAAATTGAAGAAGGGAGCAATCAAGAAAAGCCGATCGTTGGTATTTATATGGGCGGAAACGCCGAGTGCGTTCCTAAAAGTTTAGAGGACTATGGAAGTGGCCTCATAACAAACGACATAAATAAAATAACAAGAATACTAACCGGCGGAAAGGCGCAATGGGAGGACGAGAAGGGTGTTTCCCGCAAACCGAAGAATACTATTGATAAAAGTGAGTGTTAGGTATTTTTCGTATATAGTCGCCCGGGATTATGGTTTCGCCCCCAATCCATTTTGGAAAACATGCACGTTGGCCACCTGTAAAGCTGGAATTCGCAAATCAGCTAAAGTCGGAGACTGGGTATTCGGTACTGGTTCCAGAAACCATAAGAACGAAGGCAAGTTGGTTTATGCAATGGAGGTCGGAGAGAAATTAACCTTCGACCAATATTGGCAAGATGATAGGTTTCAAATAAAGAAACCAGAAATGAATGGTAGTTTAAAACAAATGTATGGCGATAACATTTATCACAAAGACATTAATGGCAACTGGCTTCAAGAAAACTCACACCATGCGCTTGACGACGGAAGCATTAACCTGAAAAATGTTAATACCGATACCGTGGGCATATATGTTTTAATTTCAGTTAACTTTTTTTATTTCGGTAAATCCTGCATAAATATTCCGACAAATCTTTCAAAAGATGTTTGTACAGACAGGCAGGGATATATATATGTTAAAAACAATGCCGGGCCTAAGTTAGTGGAATATCTTACTGATAATTACACTCCGAAAAGATTAGATTATCCCCTACAATTTAATGGCGTATTCGCGAGATTTCGCGGTGGTAGATGATTTTCGGTATCTATTTGCTTTAAGTATAAAAGATATTTAAAGCGGTTATCTTAGTCTGCATTTCTGAACAGATACTTCGCTACCGCTCAGTATGACAAAAGGGAAAGTTCCGCGTGAGGGATTAAAGTGTATACCGGCCCGCGCCTAACGCCTGCGCCGTATAAGCGGAAAGCCCGGTGCGCTTCTACCAGCGCACACGCCCTGCTTTTAAGTCTCAAGTTCCAAGTCTTAAGTCTTTTTCTTCGGCTCTGGACTTCAGACTAAGGACTTAAGACTCCCGACTTCGGGCTCACACCTCCACCCAACAATAAAACAATTCACAATCAAACAATCTTATCCATTCCATCTTCCCAACTTTCGGACTTACGCGGACTTCCCAACCTTTCAACAAAAATTTTCCACATTTACAAAAATTCCCTACATTTGCGGGCTAATTATCGCTCATTGAAATCGCTCAGAACATATTCAATTCCGTTTACCGGGCTAAAATTGGGCCGGCATGAATTTGACTATGAGATCGGCAACGCGTTTTTCGACGAGTTCGAGTACTCGCTGGTAAAAAAGGGCAACCTGCAATGCCATATCGATATGGAAAAGCAGGAAACCTTGCTGATACTGGACTTTACCATTAAGGGCAGTATAAGCCTTAACTGCGATAAATGCCTGGCCGAGTTTGAGCACCCCGTGGATATACACGAGCAGCAGATAGCCAAATTCAGCGAGGAGCCGATAGGCGAGGACGAGGAGGTAATTGCCCTGACCAAGAACGATCACGAGATCAATGTAGCGGGGCTGATCTATGAGTATGTGAACGTGGCCGTGCCCTTTATTTCTGTTTGCAGCGATGCGGGCAATACGCCATTTTGCGATAAGGATATGCTGGCCCGTTTGAGCGCGCTTTCGGCCGACAACGACCAGCACGATAAGGACGACCCGCGCTGGGACGCCCTGAAAAATATTAAGTAAAGTAATTGTAAGAGATTATGCCACATCCAAAACGGAAATTTTCAAAATCGAGGACAGCAAAGCGCAGAACGCATTATAAAGCTGAGGCCCCTACATTAACCACCTGCAAAACAACCGGTGCGGTGCACCTGCCGCACAGGGCATACACTGTTGACGGTAACGTATACTACAACGGTAAGCTCCTGATAGAAAACACTGCCAACGCCTGAGTTTAATTTTCTGCAATGAAGATTGGCTTAGATATTATGGGCGGCGATTACGCTCCTAAAGCGGCAGTTTTGGGAGCCATTGCAGCTTGTAAGGTTTTGCCTGCCGGCCAGCAGTTGGTGCTGATCGGCGACAAAGACGTTGCTTTGTCCATTCTCCAGGAAAATAACTTCAGCGCCGATCACTTTGAGTTTGTACATACGACCGAGGTGATCGACATGCGCGACCATCCCGCCAAGGCGGTCATCAAAAAAGCCGATTCGAGCATCAGCGTAGGCTACCGGTTACTTAAAGAGGGTAACATCGACGCCTTTTCGTCAGCCGGTAATACCGGTGCGATGCTGGTGGGTTCGGTTTTAAGCGTAAAAACGATCGAAGGGGTGTTGCGCCCCGCCATGTCGACCAACGTTCCCAAATTATCCGGGGGCTTTGGCTTACTGATCGACGTTGGCGCCAACGCCGACTGCAAACCCGAATACCTTTACCAGTTCGGTATACTGGGCAGCATCTTCGCCGAAGCGGTTTATGGCATGAACAAGCCGCGGGTGGCCCTGCTGAACATTGGCGAGGAGGAGGAAAAAGGCAACGCGCTTTGCCTGGCCGCCTACCCGATGATGAAGGAAACAACCCAGTTCAATTTCGTAGGAAACATTGAGGGCCGCGACCTGTTCAGCGACCTGGCCGACGTGTACGTGGCCGATGGTTTTACGGGCAACGTAGCGCTGAAGATGGCCGAGTCGTTTTACGTGATATCGCTAAAAAAGCGGATTAACGACGAATTTTTCGCGCGCTTTAATTACGAGCAATACGGCGGCAGCCCGATACTGGGCATCAACGCGCCGGTGGTGGTGGGTCATGGTATATCGAGCCCCGAGGCGATCAAGAATATGGTGTTGCTGTCGAGGGATATGGCCCAAAGCGGCCTGGTCGGCAAGATCAAAAACGCATTCCAATAGAATACTCCTGTTAACTAAATAAATGACTAAAATTCATGCTGCGATCACTGCGGTAAATGGTTACGTTCCCGACTACGTACTAACCAACCATGAGCTTGAAACCATGGTGGAAACGAACGACGAGTGGATAACAACCCGTACCGGCATAAAAGAACGCAGAATACAGAAAGGCGAAGGCCTGGCAACCTCTGACATGGCGGTACACGCCGTGGAAGGTCTGCTAAAAAAACGCGGTATTTCAGCCGAAGAGATCGAACTCATTATTTTCTGCACCACTACACCCGATATGCCCTTCCCGGCCACGGCGAATATTCTGGCCGACAAGATCGGCGCGAAAAATGCCTGGGGTTTCGACCTGCAGGCGGCCTGCTCGGGATTTATTTTCGGCCTGGCGACGGGTTCGCAGTTCATCGAAAGCGGCAAGCATAGCAAGGTATTGGTAGTCGGCGGCGATAAAATGTCGTCCATCATCAATTATAAGGACCGCGCCACCTGCATTATTTTCGGCGACGGCTGCGGGGCGGTTTTGCTCGAGCCTAACACCGATGGTTATGGTGTGATCGACTCCGTATTAAAAAGCGACGGCGCGGGCCGGTCGTTCCTGCACATGAAAGCGGGCGGTTCGCTGAAACCCGCAAGTCACGAGACCGTGGACGCGGGCGAGCATTTTGCCTACCAGGAAGGCCAGGCGGTGTTTAAGTTCGCGGTAACCAATATGGCCGATGTGGCCGCCGAGGTAATGGAACGCAATAACCTGGAATCGCAGGATATAGCGTGGCTGGTTCCGCACCAGGCCAACAAGCGCATCATCGATGCCACGGCTAACCGTACCGGCGTAAGCGCCGATAAGGTGATCGTTAATATCGAGCGTTACGGCAATACCACCAACGGCACCATTCCGCTGTGTTTGTGGGAATGGGAAAGCAAGTTCAACAAGGGCGACAACCTGATCCTGGCGGCTTTCGGCGGTGGATTTACCTGGGGCTCCATTTATTTGAAATGGGCCTACTGATTTTGATGTGCAGATGTGCGAATATGCAGATGTGCGGATTAGAAATTTTACCCGGTGTTAGGCTAAAACATCTTGTGAATTATACATGTTTAGTTCATTAAAGTATTGAAAAAACATTTGCACATTTGCACATCTGCATATATGCACATAAATTAGATATTCAATCTTCAAAAAACCAATTCCAACCCTATGGATATAAAACAGATCCAGGACCTCATTCGCTTCGTTTCAAAAGCAGGGGTGAATGAAGTGTCGATAGAACAGAAAGATTTTAAGATTACGATAAAGACCAGCCAGGCGCCGACTTATGTTACGGCAACGATACCGTCGGCGCAACCGGCCGCCGAACAGGCTCCCGCAGCATTGCCTGCAGCAGCCCCGGCTCCTGCCGCCGCAGCGCCTGCAGCACCGGCCCAGCCCGCTGCCGATACTTCGAAATACGTTACCATAAAATCGCCGATGATCGGCACGTTCTATCGCTCCGCTTCGCCCGATAAGCCCTTGTTCGTTAACGTAGGCGATGAGATCAAGCCGGGCGATGTGCTTTGTATCATCGAGGCGATGAAGCTGTTCAACGAGATCGAGTCGGAAGTGTCGGGCCGCATCGTGAAGGTGCTGGTTGACAACGCTTCCCCTGTCGAGTACGACCAGCCGCTGTTTTTAGTAGAATAGGATTACACCGATTTTATTATGATTACACCGATACCCACGATTAAAAATCGGTGGAATCAAAAACTAATCGGTGGAATCAAAAATTAGAGAAAATGTTCAAAAAAATACTGATAGCTAACCGTGGCGAAATTGCCCTTCGTGTTATCCGCACCTGCAAGGAGATGGGCATTAAAACCGTAGCGGTTTATTCCACGGTCGACAGGGACAGCCTGCACGTTCGCTTCGCCGACGAGGCGGTGTGTATCGGTCCGCCCCCGAGCAAAGATTCATACCTGAATATTCCCAATATCATATCTGCCGCCGAACTGACCAATGCCGACGCTATACATCCAGGCTACGGCTTTTTGTCCGAAAACGCCAAGTTTTCGGCTATTTGCGCCGACTATGGCATCAAGTTCATCGGCGCTACTGCCGACCAGATCAATGCCATGGGCGACAAGGCCTCGGCCAAAGCGACCATGAAGAAAGCCGGCGTGCCGACTATTCCCGGTTCGGAAGGCTTACTGGCCGACGTGAAGGAAGGAATTACGTTAGCCAACAAGATAGGCTACCCGGTGATACTGAAGGCTACTGCCGGTGGCGGTGGCCGTGGTATGCGTTTGGTTTGGAAAGACGAGGAATTTGAACCGGCCTGGGATTCGGCGCGTGCCGAAGCGGGCGCCGCTTTTGGCAACGACGGTATTTATTTAGAGAAATACGTGGTCGACCCTCGCCACATCGAAATACAGGTAGTAGGCGACCAGTTTGGCAAGGTTTGCCACCTTTCGGAACGCGACTGCTCGATACAGCGCCGTCACCAGAAATTGGTGGAAGAATCGCCTTCGCCATTCATGACGGAGAAGCTCCGCAAAAAAATGGGCGAGGCCGCCATTAAAGGGGCCAAAGCGGTAAAATACGAAGGCGCCGGAACGGTTGAGTTTTTGGTCGACAAGGACCGCAACTTCTATTTCATGGAGATGAACACCCGTATCCAGGTGGAGCACCCGGTAACCGAGGAAGTGATCAACTTCGACCTGATCAAGGAACAGATCAAGGTGGCGGCCGGTATCCCTATTTCCGGGAAGAACTACGAGCCGGTGATGCATGCCATCGAGTGCCGCATCAACGCCGAAGATCCTTTCAACAACTTCCGGCCTGCACCTGGAAAGATCACCAATTTCCACTCACCCGGCGGGCATGGCGTTCGCGTGGACACGCACGTGTATTCCGGCTATGTGATCCCGCCGAATTACGATTCTATGATCGCCAAGGTGATCTGTATGGCGCAAACACGCGAAGAGGCTTTGGCCACCATGGAACGAGCCTTAAGCGAGTTCGTGATCGAGGGTATAAAAACCACCATTCCTTTTCACCTAAAATTGTTACAGGATCCTAACTTCAGAGCAGGTAACTTTACCACCAAATTCATGGAAAGCTTCGAATATTCGGAATAATTTACCTTTCGATAACAAATTTAATCGTAAATAGCACCCCCAAACGGCGTGATGCCGTTTTAGTACGATAATGAGTAAGCTAAGCGACAAGATCATCAAGTCCATCAAGGATAAAAGCAAGAACCTGGAAGCCGAGATGTCCTTTTTCGACCACCTGGAAGAATTAAGATGGCACCTGGTGCGCTCGGCCCTGGCTATCGTCGTTTTCAGCATTCTCGCCTTTGTTTACTACGATTTTATTTTCGACCACGTCATCATGGCGCCCAGCAAAGTGGATTTCTGGACTTACCATATGATGTGCAATGTCGGCGATTTTCTGCAGCGCACCATCCCCGCATGGTTTAAAGCCAAGGACTTTTGTATCGACAAGATCAATGTAAAACTGATCAATACAGAGCTTGCCGGTCAGTTTAACTTACAGATCAACTCTTCTTTATTGATCGGCCTGGTTGCCGGCATCCCTTATCTTTTGTTTGAGCTTTGGCGGTTTATACGGCCGGCCCTGCACGAGAAAGAACGTAAAGCCGCCAGCGGTTTCGTGTTTTATGCCTCGTCGCTGTTTATCATCGGTGTATTGTTCGGCTATTTTGTTATCACACCCTTGTCTATCAGGTTCCTGGCCGGTTATACGGTAAGCAACACCATCGATAATTTATTCAGCATAGATTCCTATATTTCTTCGGTAGGCACTTTAACTATCGGCACCGGCGTAGTGTTTCAAATGCCTATACTGGTATACATCCTGGCCAACATCGGTATATTGACGCCTAAGTTTATGCGGAGCACGCGCCGTTACGCCATCGTGGTTATCCTCATCATCGCGGCCATCGTAACGCCAACACCCGACGCCCTGACCATGACGGTTGTGGCTATCCCGTTGTTGCTGTTGTATGAACTCAGTATCAGCGTGGCCGCCCTGGTGGAAAGAAGGCGTAAAAAACGCAACGACGAGCTAACCATTAGCTGATACTAAAGCGTTTAACAAAATCTTTACTTTCGTTGCCCGGATTTTCTGATAGCTTTGGACAATGAATAACCTAAGAATTGCCATCGGCTCGGACCATGCCGGCTTCGAGTACAAGGAGATTATCAAGCAGTGGTTAGACGCTGCGATTGTAAAAGATTTCGGCGCTTATTCCCCCAATTCCGCCGACTACCCAGATTTTGCGCACCCCGTCGCTTCGGCCGTTGAAAACGGCGAATTTGATTTCGGCATACTGGTGTGCGGCAGTGCAAACGGTGTCGCCATCACAGCCAATAAACACCAGGGCATACGTGCCGCCATTTGCTGGCAGGAAGAACTGGCCGGCCTTGCCCGCAGGCATAACGACGCCAACATTGTTTGTATCCCGGCGCGCTTTATCACGATAGAGGAAACGGAAAAGATCGTCAAAACTTTCCTGGATACCGAGTTTGAGGGCGGGCGTCATGCTACCCGGGTGGGGAAGATCGCTTGTTAGGTGGAAAGGTTAAAGGCGAAAGGATAAAGGTCAAAGCTTCAACTACAAGTTAACTAATCGCAGGTTAACTAATCAACGAATCACTAATTAACGAACCATAAATGAAACAAAATTACTTACTCATTGCCGCGCTTGCTATCGGGACATACGCCAGCGCGCAAAAGGCCGCCGACCCGGCAAAATATGCCAGGCTGATCACGGCACAGGACGCCAAAAAACACCTAAGCATCCTGGCGTCTGACGCTTTCGAGGGCCGCGAAACCGGCAAGCCGGGTGCGGACAAAGCTGCTCACTATCTTGAAGCGCAATTCAGGAAAATGGGGTTGAAGCCACCGGTAAATGGATCTTATTTCTTGAATATTCCGCTGGTTGAAAATTCAACGAAGATCACTTTCAGCGCCAACAACCAGGAACTGGTTAACGGGCAGGATTTCTTTGCCGGCCGCGGAAATATAGCCGGCAGGGATATCAACACCGGCAACATCGTGTTCGTTGGTTATGGCACGGAGGCAGAGACAGGCGCCACCGATTTGAACAACAAAGTGCTGTTGTGGATCAACGAAGACAAGCCCGAAGAAGGTAAAACCGCCAACACCAGCTACCGCATGTCCAATGCCCGCATGGCCATACTGAAAAGCCTGCAGGAAAAAAAACCTGCTATGATACTGGCTGTAAACCCCGATGTTGCCAGTCTGCTGAAAAGGATGCGCGGCTCGATCATGAGCGCCCGTTTGTCAATCAAACAGGATGCTGACAAACCGGTTGCAGTCCAGGCGCCGGTACTGAATATCGCACCTGCTGCTGCGGACCTGATCATCAAACCGGCAGGTAAAACTTACGATGAGCTGCGCAAAGGTGAGATACAAACACTGAAGGCTGATATTAAAGCCAGCATTCATACCGACCAAAAAGATGTAAAAGCCGTCGACGTGCTGGGCTTCCTGCCGGGCACCGACCTGAAAGACGAGGTGCTGATCTTTTCGGCGCACTATGACCACATCGGCCTGAACCCGAACGGTACTGATAAAGTAAATAACGGAGCCGACGATGACGGCTCGGGCACTACCGGCATACTGGAGATCGCGAGGGCATTTATGCAGGCCAAGAAGGACGGCCACGGCCCGCGCCGGAGCATCCTGTTCCTGGGTAATGTGGGTGAGGAAAAAGGCTTGCTGGGCTCGGAATACTATACCGATCACCCGGTGTTCCCCCTGGCCAATACCATTACCGACCTGAATATCGATATGATCGGCCGCGTAGGTTTTGATTACATCGGCAAACCCGATTCGGCCAATTATGTGTATGTGATCGGTTCGGCTATGCTGAGCAAGGAACTACACCAGGTGAACGAGGATGCCAATAACAAATACACACACATCGACCTCGACTATAAATACGACGATCCGAACGATCCGAACCGTTTCTATTACCGCTCGGACCATTACAATTTCGCCAAGCATGGCGTGCCGATCATCTTCTATTTTAACGGCGTCCACGCCGATTACCACCAGCCCGGCGACGAGGTAAGCAAGATCAACTTCCCGCTGCTGGCCAAACGAGCGCAATTGGTATTTTATACCGGATGGGAGCTGGCGAACCGCGATGCACGCCCGGTAGTGGATGTGCAGACGACGGGAAAGTGATTTGTTAATTAGTTAACTGGTTGATTAGTGCAGCTGCGTTAGTTTTTAGATCAAAAAGCAGTAACTTAGGATAATGCGAAAATCTTTCCTTATCCTTTCGTTACTGCTTTTTTTATGCAAGACGGCGTTCTGCGTTTTGCCCGATAGTTTAGTGATCAATGATAGCTCGTGGGCTTTTGGGCAAAGCGGGGCATATAAATATGTATTGGTAAAGGAAAACAATCGCTACACCTTATACGAAATAAAGTTCGATTTAAAGGTCGACAGATCAATTGCCAATTCAAGACGCTTAAGATTGAGTGATGTATCAGGGGAGGACATTTCTAATTTCTGCGAGGCTCTTGAGAATAAAAATTATACACAACTTAAATTATCAAACTTCGGTTATGAGAACAATTGGGTCACAACTCATCCCAATACATTGTTCAGTTATGTAAGGAATAAATATAAACACTGGACGGAAAGCCAGATTGCTTTCGCCAAAGCTCAATTAACTAATCCAGATAATTATCAAAAAGCGTTAAATCGGCTGATTCTCAAGGAAGGTTACGCTGTCCTAGCTATAGATGGAGGAAGTAGTTTTGATGTTACGCTATACTATCAAGGATATAAAGCGGTATTCGTTAAAGCATCTGAAAACCCTTTGGGCATGCCTTGGCATATAGATTCCGCAAATTCATTCAACCCTGCAATACCCGAACTTTTAGCCAGGTTAATTCCCAATAGGAAGTGGTCTAACCAATCGCGGTTTAACGCTTCAAAGTCGCTAATGAAAGAATTAGCCAGGCAGATATATGATGACAATTGTGAAACTAAAATGCGCGAGCTATCCGCGTTATCTTTTACCAAAGAAATTGGGGAACTTAAAAGAAAATTTAACGTGGCTTCAGTGGTCGAGTATGCTTATTATAGTAGATATATAAGCCCCAAAGGCCAAACATTTCTAATTACTCTCAAGAATGACTCCCTACCCCAAGGCGCTCAAATATTATATTTTCTAAGCAGGGTAAACAATACTTTATATTCAAGGGACTTCCTATTCAAGGACTTCGATCGTATAAAAAGCCAGGTAGAGCGTGTGAGATTTATTATAGATTTTTTAAAGGCAAACACTTCGCGTAAGCTCAATATAGGCTACTTTGATAATAAAGCCGTCAGTGAATCGAATATCGAAGGATTTAATACCGATCCCAAAAAATGGGAAGAACATGATAAAATGGCGAAAATATTTGCGTCAATACATACATCGGAAACTGACTCAGCAAGACAAGAAAATAACAAAGTAAGTCTTCAAGTTGATTGTGGCTGCAATTTCCGGTTTAACAATAATTATCTTAAAAAGGCGATATTTCTTGAACTAATTGATGAGGATAGGAATTCATCTGTGTGGATACTCATGCCTGATGGCACGCCTATTCTATGGTTCTTTGATGGTGAACGGGTATATAAATATCCTTACCAGGTATTCGGCACAGACGGCAGGAGTATTCAATACGCATGCAAAAAATTTAACCTTGACGGAACTATTGTAAAATAGCCTTCTTACCTTAGCCGCATGGGACATCACGCGGAAGAATTTTTGGTTGACTCTGAGGCTAAAGCGTTTGACAAAGACCATCGCCGTATTATCAATTTCAATATCGGCAGGTACGACGCCGCGGTGGAACGGGGCTTATCAAGGCTGATCAACCTGGATAAGTTCCTCCCCGAATTTGAATCGAACTTCCAGAAACGCGGCGGCAAGGTGATCTGGGCCAATGATGCCGAAGAAGCTAACCGCGAGATATTGAATATTCTCAAAAAGGCCGGCGCCAAAACCGTGGTCAAGTCCAAGTCGATGGTTACGGAAGAGATCAAGCTGAACGAATTCCTGGAAGAACATCATATCCAGTCGCTGGAAACCGATTTGGGCGAATATATTGTACAGTTGCTTGGCCAGCCGCCGTACCATATCGTTACCCCGGCTATGCACCTCTCTAAAGAAGACATTGCCAAACTGTTCAACGAAAAGTTCGGCACCCCGATAGATTCCACACCCGAACAACTGACCGCCAAAGCCCGTGAGCTGCTGCGCGACAAATATGTCCGGGCTGATGTCGGCATAACCGGCGCCAACTTCCTGGTAGCGGATACCGGCAGCATCGCAGTCAGCGAGAATGAAGGCAATGCGCGGTTAAGCGTGGCGTTCCCGAAGATCCATATCGCAGTGGTCGGCATCGAAAAAATGATCCCGTCCATTGCCGATCTTGACCTGTTCTGGCCGATGCTGGCTACGCACGGCACGGGGCAAAACCTGACAGTTTACAACACTATTCTTAGCGGCCCGCGCCAACCCGGCGAAACCGACGGCCCCGAGGAAATGTATGTAGTACTGCTTGACAACGGGCGCACCAATTTATTGGCCCAAAAGGAGCAGCGCCAGGGGCTTTATTGTATCCGCTGCGGGGCCTGCCTTAATGCTTGCCCGGTTTACAAGAACATTGGCGGTCATACATACGAGACTACCTACAGCGGGCCTATTGGTTCAGTCATCACCCCGCACATGCAGGGCATGGAGGAGTTTAAGCACCTGAGCTATGCATCCAGCCTGTGCGGTAAATGTACCGAGGTTTGCCCGGTAAAGATCGACATTCATAAAATGCTGCTGCTTAACCGCCGCGATGCGGTAAAGGACGGCATCGTCGCCAAAAAAGAGCAGTGGGGCTGGTCCATCTGGAAGAAAGGAATGCTAAGCCGTAAGCTGACGGACTTTTTCAGCGGAAAAACCAAAAATCTGCTGCTGCGTACCTTTTTCAAGAAAACATGGGGCCATATGCGCGACATGCCGAAGGTTTATGAAAAATCATTCAGCCAAATGTGGAGCGAGAGGAATGGTACTGAGTCTTAAGTCCTAAGTCGAAAGTCATAAGTCGAGTTGTGCGACTTTGGACTAGGGACTTTGGACTTTAATTAATGCACATTCCCGAAACCAAACTCCTTGTAAGTATTCGGCGTATCGTTTTCGCTGGTAAAAGCAAAAGTATAGGTGGTCATCCAGGTATCAAAATCGGCATTCTTCTCTTTCGAAGGCTGCATGTAAAGGCTGCGCAGCACATACAGGCCCTCCCTCGTGAGTTTAAGGTAGATCATCCCCTGTTTGTCCGAAATTAACTTTTGCACAAAAACACTATTACCGGCCGTTTTGATATAAAATATTACTGTTGCGTTAGAAAGTGGTCTGCCTTTGAAAAGTACCGTTCCCGCAATGTCGTCGCCATAGTTGCCTTTGTAAGGATTGTCTTTCAGCACGATCTCATATTCCTGGCCCAGGGGCTTTTCAAAGTCGTTTGGATTGTGCTTGTCCACTTCAAGGAGCGATTTCAAGTACCAGGTATATCTTTCCCTGAAACTGTCCTTGCTGCCGTTCTTCGCTTTTTCCGAATACTGGTTCAGCCCCTCATCATCCAGTATTTTAAGGAAATCGTCCCGCTCGATATCATCTGTTACCGGTTTTCTGTCCACCTCAAGAATGTTCAATCCTTCATTTTCCATCTTTACCTCGGCGACGGTGTCTTTTACGGTGCTTAGTAGGTCGACCTTTTTTTTGCCGGAATGCAGTATAAATTTTTCCGTTTTGGATGCATCGAAACCCATATCGTATTGCTTCACCATCTGGTTCAGGTCGAGCACATGCACTTTAACCTGGCTGTCTTTGTGGGGATAGAAGGTTTCAGGTATCAGGGCGTAATCCTGGGCGTAGCAATTAAACGCGGCAGCAAACAGGCATACAATCAGGGAGCAGAGGTATTTCATACGGGCGATTATTGGATTTCCAAACATACAAAGTTTTGAAAACTTCAGTAGTTTAGCTTCATGGTTTTTGAACGTAAAAACGTTGATAACGACAAATTAGTCTCGTTTTATAAAGCTTTGGTGTGGCCCAGGCTGATCGAGGAGAAGATGCTGATCCTGCTCAGGCAGGGCCGTATCGGCAAATGGTTCTCCGGCATCGGGCAGGAGGCCATAGCGGTCGGCAGCACACTGGCTATGCAGTCGAACGAGTATATCCTGCCGATGCACCGCAATTTAGGGGTTTTTACTACGCGCGATATACCGCTCTCTAAACTGATGGCCCAATGGCAGGGCAAGGCGTCGGGCTTTACTAAAGGCCGCGACCGCTCGTTCCATTTTGGCACGCAGGAATATAAGATCATCGGCATGATATCGCACCTCGGCCCGCAGATGGCCCTGGCCGACGGGATAGCCCTGGCCGATGTGCTGAGCAAAAAACGACGTGCAACACTGGTATACACGGGCGAAGGCGGTACTAGCGAGGGCGATTTTCACGAGGCGCTGAACGTGGCATCCGTTTGGAACCTGCCCGTGATCTTTTTGATCGAGAACAATGGCTACGGGCTTTCGACGCCGGTTAACGAACAATACCATTGCGAAAAATTGAGCGACCGCGCGATAGGTTATGGAATCGAAGGACGAACGATCGACGGTAACAATGTTCTTGAAGTTTACCATACGGTTAATGAGCTGGCCGCAGACATCCGTCAAAACCCGCGGCCCGTGTTATTGGAATGCATGACCTTCCGCATGCGTGGGCACGAGGAAGCCTCGGGTATTAAATATGTTCCGCAGCATTTGTTCGACGAATGGAAGGAAAAGGACCCGATCGCCAACTTTGAAAAGTTTTTGCTCGGCGAAGGCGTGCTCGATGCCGAAAAGATAGAGGTCATTAAGAAAGGTTTTACCACGCTGATCGATATCGAAATAGAGAAAGTATTCAACGAGCCGGATATTATTCCTGATGTGGCGGCAGAACTAGCCGACATGTATAAACCTTACAACTTTCCAACGTTACAACCTTCCAACATTACAACAAACAGGCGATACATCGATGCTATAGGCGATGGCCTGCGGGCCGGCATGAAAAGATACGATAACCTGGTGCTGATGGGTCAGGATATTGCCGAATATGGCGGGGCGTTTAAAATAACACAGGGATTTGTTGAGGAATTTGGCCGTGAGCGGGTGCGCAATACGCCAATCTGCGAGTCGGGGATCGTAGGCGCGGCGATGGGTTTGTCGATCAATGGCTACAAATCGGTTGTCGAGATGCAATTTGCCGACTTCGTAACCTGCGCCTTTAACCAGGTGGTGAACAACTTAGCCAAAACGCATTACCGATGGGGACAAAACGTGGATGTTGTGGTTCGTATGCCCGCAGGCGCCGGTACGGGCGCCGGGCCGTTCCATTCGCAAAGCAACGAGGCTTGGTTTACCAAAACCCCCGGCCTGAAAGTGGTTTACCCGGCATTTCCATCAGATGCGAAAGGCCTGTTACTGGCAGCAATTGACGATCCTAACCCGGTAATTTATTTTGAGCACAAATACCTGTACCGAAGCATTAGCGAGGATATACCGGACGATGATTATACCGTCGAAATAGGCAAGGCACGTGTCGTACAGGAAGGAACAGAAGCCAGTATCATCACTTACGGCCTCGGCGTACACTGGGCGCTGGAATATACCGAAGCGCATGGCGACCAGTCCATTGAGGTCATCGACCTGCGGAGCCTGCAGCCCTGGGACAAGGAAGCTGTCGAGACGAGCGTAAAGAAAACCGGGCGGGCTTTGATATTACATGAGGATACCCTTACCAGCGGCTTCAGCGGCGAGATAGCCGCATACCTGGCCGAGCATTGCTTCCAATATTTGGATGCCCCCGTTATGCGCTGCGCCAGCTTAGATACTGCGATCCCGATGAACAAAGCATTGGAAGACCAGTTCCTGGCAAAGGCAAGACTGGCGGAGATGATGGAGAAATTATTGAATTATTGATGCCAAACTTATACATCATAGCGGGTTGAAATGGTGCCGGTAAAACCACCGCATCATTGACATTTCTTCCGGAAATGCTCAATTGCTTTGAATTTGTAAATGCGGATTCAATTGCGGCAGGCCTCTCGCCACTGCGACCGGAATCAGTATCATTTGAGGCCGGACGAATCATGCTTGACAGAATCAACAAATTAATAGATGATCGGGCTGATTTTGCATTCGAGACAACATTGTCAACAAGAAGTTATCCTTCACTAATAAAGTCCGCTAAGAATAAGGGTTATGATATTTGGTTATTATTCTTTTGGCGGCCAAGCCCGGATATGGCAAAAGAAAGGGTGAAGTTAAGGGTAGAAAATGGAGGCCATGCGATAGCTGAAGATATAATTACACGAAGGTATTACAGAGGAGTATCCAACCTGATTAACATCTACTATTCTCTCGCGGATAACTGGTTTGTTTTTGATAACACTATGCCAAAATCCCAATTAATAGCCGGAGGACAGAATGCTATTGTAAATCAGGTAGCTAATGCTGAAATTTGGAACATAATCAACAAATTAGGAAATGAGCGCCAGTCAATCTAAATACGAAGAAGTTAGAGATAAAATAATCAAAGGCTCGCATTTGGCTGTAAGGAGGCTCATCAAAGAACGTCAAAAAACTAACGGCGAGTTGGTTATTATGGTTAAGGGCAAGATAACCCGGGTTCCCGCCAAAGAACTTTAATCCTGCACCAACTCTACCTCAGCTACAGGACTAAAAAGATATATCCTTCGCGTAGCCACCTCTGTGCACTTGTAACGCTTACGCAGCTTTTCATCCTTACGGAAAACCCTGCCATTTTTCAGCTTGAACAAAGCCTTCATCGGCACTTTGTCAACTGTGACGTGCTCGGGCTTGGGTGCATCGTACGAGCGGAGTGTTTTATACAAATGCAGATCGGAACAGCTTGAAGCGGCTGGATTTTCCAGATAGCGCACAATAGCCCGCTTGATGTCGAACGGGAAAATATCCTGCTCAAAAAAAGGCTGCATCATCCTTTTAAAGTTCGCTTTCCATTCCGCGCCATGGGGCTTAGCCCGGTGTTTATGCTGGTTCCAGGTATGCAGGTGGGCGAACTCATGAACCGTCGTTACTAAAAAAGCATAGGCATTCAGGTCGTAATTAACGGAAATACGGTGTCCCTTGCCCGCATGCGGCGGGCGGTAATCGCCGAACTTGCTGTTTCGGTTGCGGGAAACTTTAAACTCACACTGAAAGTGATCTATCCAGCGGGCTATAAGGGGGGCAGCCGCCGGAGGGAGATATAGCTCTAATACCTTTACTTTATCCAATTTTACCTCTTCCCAAAGATACTTTTTTTGAGGTGAAAGGTAAAAGGGCAAAGGTGAAAGGTAAAAGCGAAAAACATTGCGTTGTAAAAGTTCTGCACCTACGGCGCAGCTATTGGGGTTTTTTTAATGTTCTACAAAGCTTTTGCTCCTACGGAGCATTCTAAGGCGAAATGTATAAGGATAACCTGACGGATAATGGAATAAAAATCCTTTATCCTTTTGCCTTTAACCTTTCACCTTAACAAGTGGCTGAGGGATAAAGCATCAAGACAAAAAAACCTTTATCCTTTCGCCTTTAACCTTTTACCTCAATAGGTGAAATGTTATAAAACTGGCCAAATACGCCAGCGCCGTCATATAAGCGAATTGGGCCGCGGGCCAGCGCCAATCTTTGGTTTCACGGTAAACTACGGCCACGGTGCTGGCGCACTGCATGGCGAAGGCATAAAACATCATCAGCGAAAAGGCTACCGCGACCGTAAACACGGGCTTGCCGGTTTCAGGATTCTTGGCGTCGTGCATCTTTTGCTGCACCGACTCTATTTTTTCCTCGTTACCGCTGTAGATCGTCGCCATGGAGCCGACGAACACTTCGCGTGCAACAAACGATGTGATCAGCGCTATGCCGATCTTCCAGTCGAAGCCCAGTGGTTTGATCACCGGCTCGATAACATGTCCCAAAACGCCCGCGTAGGAGTTCTCCAGCTTTTCGGACGATATAGCCAACTGTTTATCCTCAGGGTTAAGGCCGGCATATCGCGGTTGTTCATATTTCTTTTCTATCCGTTCGAAACGGTCGCCGGGAGCGTAGGATTTCAATACCCATAAAACTACCGATATAGCGATGATCACCTTGCCGGCCTGCAATACAAAAGTTTTTGCCCGCTCGTACATGGAATGCCCTACGTTCTTCCAGCGCGGCATACGGTAAACGGGCAGTTCCATGATGAAGTAACCCCTTTCGCGGGCCCTGATGATCTGTTTCATCACAAAGGCAACCGTCACTGCGGAAATAAGGCTGAAGACGTACATCCCGGTTAATGCCAGGCCCTGCAGGTTAAATATCCACCATACGTTGCGGTTTGGAACCACCAGGGCGATCAGCAAGGTGTAAACCGGCAAACGCGCGGAGCAGGTAACCAGCGGCGTAACCATAATGGTGATCATCCGGTCCTTCCAGTTCTCGATAGTCCGTGTGCTCATGATCGAGGGCACCGCGCAGGCGAAGCCGCCAATGAGCGGAACCACCGATTTGCCGTTCAGCCCGACCTTGCGCATGATCCTGTCCATCATAAAGGTGACGCGCGACATATAGCCGGTATCCTCCAGGATGGAAATGAAACCAAAAAGTATGGCTATCTGCGGAATAAATACCATAACGCCGCTTAAACCTCCCAGTATGCCATCGGCCACCAGGTTGGTCAGCGGGCCCGCGGGCAGTACCTTATGCAGCGACGTTTCGGCCCACACAAAAAGGTCGGCTATGAGCTGCATCGGGTAGGCCGACCACGCAAAGATCGACTGGAACATGAACAGCAGGATGGCAAAAAAGATGATAAAACCGAATGTTTTATGCGTCAATATCTTGTCGATCTTATTGCTCAGCGTTTCTTCGTGCGCCGTTACTTTCTGGTGCACCGTATCATACAGCAGGTCGTTGATGAAATTGTACCGGGCGATGGTTTCGGACGCCTGCGCTTTGGACGAATGGAAGCTATGCACCTGCTCCAGCTCTTCAATCCGATCGCTTTCAGCGGGTGTCAGAAATTTCAGCGTTTCGTGCTGGTGAGCCAATTGCAGTGCGAAATAGGGATTATCCACCTGCATCTCTTCACCAATCTGCGCGATCAGTTGTGGCGCAAGCGCCTCCACATCTATCGTATTTTCCTGCAATGCGATCTTATTGGCATGGCTGATTGCCTCTTTTAGTTTATCGATCCCTTCAATTTTTCGCGCTGAAATAGGCACCACCGGCACGCCCAGCTTTTTAGCGAAGGCGTTTACGTCGATAGTAATCCCGGACTTTTTTGCCAGGTCCATCATATTCAGGGCTACGATAACAGGTATTTTAAGGTCGGCCACCTGGGTGTAAAGCAACAAATTGCGCTTCAGGTTTGAAGCGTCCAGGATAATGACCACCAGGTCGGGCCTGAGCGGATTGGCCTTGTCGGCCAAAACAGAAAATACAATGGATTCGTCGCGGCTCTTGGGATACAGGCTGTAGGTTCCGGGCAGGTCGATCACTTCGGCGTAACGGCCGTCGCCAAGCTCAAGGATACCGGTCTTTTTGTCAACCGTAACGCCCGGAAAATTACCTATCTTTTGATTAAGCCCGGTTAGAACGTTAAAAAGTGTCGATTTACCGGTGTTTGGATTTCCTACAAGCGCAACTTTTATATCAGTCTTCACTTGTTAACAGAAAATTACTGGAGAATAATGGTGGAAGCTTCTCTTTTGCGCAAGCTCAATTGATAGCCCGAAACATGGATAGCAATAGGGTCGCCTAATGGAGCGATGCGCGATACCGTGATTTGCTCGCCCGGCAAACAACCCATCTCCATCAATTTAACCGACATTTCCAAATCGGTAAATTCCTTTACTATTCCCGTTTCTCCTACCTCAAGTTGCGAAAGCTTCATATCATCTGATTAATGTCACAACAAATGTATACCTTATTTATATTAAATCCAAATAAGAACAAGTGATCTTGGTCACAATTTTGCCAGAAAAGGATGACCTCCGTCACTTTTTATGAAGTAACTGGCTATCAGGCGTAGTGTTTTGGGGCTGAGCTTTGTACAGCGGGTATATTTTTACCGAAATGCGGGCAGCCGCAGTCCTTCTTAAAAATGCCGCAGGATGCAAAGCTAATGCACAATAAAATTAAAAGGAAGTATTTGGCTATTTTCATGACCCGTTGCTTTGCTGCCAAACAGCAAGATGTATACGGTATAAACTTAGCTTTTTGTTGCTTTATTGCACAAGTTAATAAAACAAAAAAGTCCGCATTCGCGGACCATCTTTATACGTTCATTTGCCTGGACAATTAAGCGCCTACCAGCGACTGGTAATCCTCGGCCGACAAAAGCTGGCTGATTTCTGAATTGTCTTTGATGCTGATCTTTACCATCCAGCCATCACCGTATGGATCGGTATTCACCGCTTCGGGTTTGGTGTCCAGGCCGGGATTTACCTCGGTAACGGTCCCAGTCAACGGCATAAACAGGTCCGAAACGGTCTTTACCGCCTCAACGGTGCCGAACACATCTTCCTTTGCTACCTCCCTGCCTACTGAAGTAATGTCTACGTAAACTATGTCGCCCAGCTCGTGCTGCGCAAAGTCGGTAATGCCTACGATGGCCTCAGAGCCTTCGATCTTCACCCATTCGTGGTCTTTGGTGTATTTTAAATCAGCAGGGAAATTCATGTCGGTTAAATTTTATCGGCCAAAAATAATAAATCTTAGCCAACAAACTTTACAAAAAGCGACAGATAAAATCGCTAAAAACCGTAACACCAATGCATTGTTAAATAAATACATCAATACATACCGCAATGAAAAAGATCAGTTTAATCGCACCCGTTATTTTGGCATTTTTTGCTTTAAACGCGTGCCATAACAACGCCAAAGACACAACCTCGACCGCCGACAGCGTCAATTTATCCAAAGACAGTTCAACCAAATCGGCATCCACAGCGCCTATGACTGTAAGTGAAAACGACGCCAAATTCGTTGTAACCGCAGCAGCCGATGGCATGGCCGAAGTACAATTAGGTAAAATAGCGGTTGCGAAAGCATCGTCAACCCGGGTTAAAAATTTTGGCGGAATGATGGTAACAGACCATTCCAAGGCCGGTAATGAGCTTGCCGCCATCGCTCAAAAGAAAAACATAACATTGCCTGCGGCTCCTGACTCTTCGGCGCAAAAGAAGGCGAAGGACCTGGCGTTAAAATCCGGCAAGGATTTCGATAAAGCTTATGTTGACGCCATGGTTGACGGCCATAAAAAAGCCGTTAAATTGTTTGAAGATGGAATAAAGAATTTGCAGGACACTACCCTGAAAGCTTTTGCCACTAAGACCCTCCCTACCTTAAAAATGCACCTGGACTCGATCAATGCCATTAAAAAAAGTATGAAATAAAACGTCGTTCAATTTTAAGCTGAAGGGAATAAGAGAAATACTTGTTCCCTTTTTTATGGTGGTATCGAAAAGATTTTATTAATATCGAATGGTGAAAGCTAGTGTGGCCTCACCCCAACTCCTCTCCGGTAGAGAGCGGCTTAATAACGAAAATAATCAAGTCTCCCCTACCGGGGGAGATTTAGAGGAGGCATCATGTCATCACCTATCATAACCGGCTTAATGGCATACGGCATGTCGGGCCGGGTTTTTCACGCGCCATTTGTGCATTTGAACCAGGGCTTTGAATTGCGGGCGGTGGTCGAGCGTCATGAGAAAAAAGCCGCGCTGGACCATTCCGGAATTATCAGCTACAACAGCGTCGACGACCTGTTAAATGACAGGCAGATAGAGTTCGTCATCATCAATACGCCGCCCCATACCCATTTCGACTTTGCCAAAAAAGCCATCGAGGCAGGTAAGCATGTGCTGATCGAAAAGCCCATGGTTACCACATCAGAAGAGGCGAGGTTTTTGTTCGACCTGGGCCGCAAAGCCGGCAGGCATGTGATGGTATATCAAAACCGCCGCTGGGACAGCGACTTTGTGTCGATGAAAAAAGTGATCGAAAGCGGCAGGCTGGGCGAGCTGATCGAAGTACATTTCCGTTTCGATCGTTACAAAACCACTTTAAGCCCGAAAAGGTTTAAGGAGATGAAAGACCTTCCGGGCAACGGCCTGGTATACGACCTTGGCCCGCACCTTATCGACCAGGCGATCAGCCTGTTCGGAAAACCCTTGTCCTTTGAAAAAACTTCGGGCATCTACCGTGAAAATTCCGAAGTGCCGGATTATTTCAACTTCCATTTAAGGTACCCGCACCAGTTGAATGTGTACCTTACATCAGGTTTGCTGATCGCCGAGCCGCTTCCTTCCTTTGTGGCGCACGGCACGCTCGGAAGCTACGTTAAAAAACGCGTTGATGTACAGGAAGCGCAACTGGATAATGGTATATGGCCAACTGATCGTGCTTATGGCATCGAACCGGAAGGCGACGAGGGGCTGCTTGTTACTTTTGACGAAGACGGCGGGAAGATCACCGAACACATAGCGCGCGAACGCGGGAATTATATGGGATTATTTGACGCGGTATATCATACTATCCGTAATAATGCGTTATACCCCATAACGGAAGAGCATATCGCCTGGCAACTGGAATTGCTCGAAGCTTGATTGATGTGCAGATTTCAGATGTGCAAATGATGACACCTAAAACCAATAATAATCTGCACATCCGCACATTTGCATATCTGCACATCGAATATATTTGCACATTAGAATGCGTACATTTACCAATATCATGAAAAAACTACTTATAATACTCGGCCTTATCATATCAGCCGGCTGCACAAACGCGCAAAATAACAAGCAGAACATTGAGAATATACCGCCTTTTAAAATATTGAAGGCAGACAGCACCTGGTTTACCGCCGCGAACCTGAAAAAGCACAAGCCGGTAATGATCATCTATTTCTCTCCCGATTGCAGCCACTGCCAGCACCTGATGTACGAAATGAAGCCTAAAATGAAGGCTTTCGGCAATACGCAGATCGTGATGGTAACCTTTATGGATTATAACCTGCTAAGGATGGTGAAGAATTTCGTGCGCGATTTCGACCTGGCTAAATACCCGAACATTACCGTCGGCACCGAAGGGCATACTTATGTCGTTCAGCGTTATTACCAGGTAAGAAGCACGCCATACATCGCGGTGTACGACCGTAAGGGCAAGCTGGTGCAGGCTTTTGAAAAATCGCCAACGATGGACGAACTGATCGCCGCGGTTAAAAAGACCTGAATAATTCAAGCTTTAATTCAACATTTCCGTCCGGCGGCTTGGATGCCAGGGGAATCTGAGTATCTTAGATAGGTATTAACCTCTCACAATTATGCCCGGACAAAAAAGCTCCAACAAATTAGGCTTGTGGACCAGCGCTTCGCTGGTGGTGGGCAACATGATAGGCGCAGGTATTTTCCTGATGCCCTCGGCTATGGCGCCATTTGGCGGCATTGGGTTGCTGGGCTGGGTTTTTTCGGCTATCGGTTCCTTCTTTCTGGCGAGGGTTTTCAGCCACCTGAGCAGCCTTGTTGCCGGGGCAAACGGCGGCCCCTATGCTTACACCCGGGCCGGCCTGGGCAATTTCGTAGGGTTTCTGGTAGCCTGGGGTTATTGCCTCAGTACCTGCTGCGCCTGCACAGGCATCACCATCTCGTTCATCGGCGCGATGAGCACCTTTTTTCCCGAGCTGGCAAAAAACCCCATAGCTTCTATCCTTACCGGCCTGGCAACCATATGGTTCATTACCTGGGTGAACACCCGCGGCATCGGCACGTCCGGGCGGCTTCAATTGGTGACGGTTTTGCTCAAGCTGACACCGCTGCTGCTGGTTGGCATCGGCGGATTGTTCTTTATAAAAATGGGAAACTTTCACCCGTTCAACCCAACGGGCATGCCGACGTTCAGCACGATAACCACGGTTGCGGCCATGACCATGTTCGCATTCGTCGGTCTTGAATGCGCGACCATACCCGCCGGAAGCACCGAAAATTCGGGCAAAACCATCGCCAGGGCAACCACTTTGGGTATGTCGATCGTTGCGCTGATCTATATCCTTTGCAGCTTTACCATGATCGGTTTGATACCTGCCAAAACGCTCGCAAGCACAACCACACCCTATGCCGACGCTGCAAGCCTGGTCTACGGACCATGGGCAAGATACCTGGTGGGCGGCGGCGTGGCCATTGCGGCTTTTGGCGCCCTGAACGGTTGGACACTGGTGCTGGGGCAGGTGCCTTTCTCCATTGCGAGCGACGGCTTATTTCCGCCGATATTTGCACGAACGAATAAAAAAGGCGTGCCGGCAGCGGGTATGTTCATTTGCTGCGCGGTCATCTCGTGCCTCATGGCCATGAATTATACCAAAGGCCTGGTCGACCAGTTCAGGTTCCTGTTGCTTTTAGCGACGATGGGCATTTTAGTTCCCTACCTCATGACCTCCATCGCTTATATCATCATCTTCGTGCGGCAAAAGAACGCTAAAAAAGGGAGCATGGCTGGCGCTCTTTTATTGGGTTTGGTGGCCTGCATTTACGCGCTTTGGGAAATCATCGGCACGGGCGAAAAATCGATTTTATACGGTTTGCTGTTCCTCGTAGCGGGCGTGCCGTTTTATTTGTGGGTGAGTTATAAGAAACGTCTCCCTCAAAAACAGGTAGATTAGTTGCAGGCATTCGACATGTCACTTATTTAACGGCCTTTTCTGTATTATAGCCTTTCCAAAGCCATTCCAGCGCCTCAGCCAGCGTTTGAGCTTTGACCGCATGATCGACGTGACCTGCATTTTTGGCGAAAACAAACTGGTAAGCATACCCCTTCGCCGCTAACACTTTAGCCATATTTTCGTTAGCGAGCACCCAATCGTGCATGTTATCGCGCATAACATTTGGGTTATAAAGGTCCTTGTCGCCCATCTCCATCCAGATACGTATGGGTTTTACAGGGATTTCCGGAATTAAGTGTTCATGAAATTCCCACGCACCATGCGGCGTTTTCGGATCATAAGGCCATTGCTGGTTGATATAGGTACCGGAATAAGTCAGCACCCTGTGATACCATTCCGGATGATACCAGGCCATTATGAGCGCACATGAGCCGCCCGAGCTGCCGCCCATAGTGGCGCGGCCGTTGGGGTCGTGGGTTAGTTTCACCCCGCATTGGCTTTCCACCAGCGGCAATATTTCGCTTTCAACAAATTCCGCATACAAGCCCGACATGGTATCATATTCCAGTCCGCGTTCACTGCCCTGTGCATCGCCGCTGCCGTTGCCAATGGAAATGGCGATCATCACCGGCACTTTATGTTCGGCGATCAGGTTATCAAGAACAGTAAATAGCATGTGGTCGGGCCCATCGGCGCCAACAATAAAAGGCGCAGCGGTACCAGGCATATATTGTTTAGGAACATAAACTTCAACATGCCGGGTATACGGCGCCGGGTGACTTGTCGTAACCACGAGCTTGGTCGGATCCGTTGGATCAACGGTACCAAAGGTTTTCGGCTCCCGCGCGATACCCGGATAGATCTTGCTATCCTTCGACTCTATCGTCAGCTTAAATATGGTTCCCTGCGGTACGTTTGCCTGTACGACCGTTTCAGGTGCCGGATTATGTGTCGGACCAATAATAAAATTACCGTTGACCTCCGGCGAAGGATTAGTACCATCAGGCAATTCAGTGGCCTTGACATAACCCGGCGTATGTGGGTCGCGGGTGGGGATTTGGGCCGACGTTGTGTTTATGCAAAATACCAGGCCCAACACAGAAAGAATGATTTTGGCGATCCTCATGGAATTAGTTTTTACCTAGGTCTTTTGCAACATACTTATCGTAAAAACGACCCGTTCCCTTCGCGTCAAGTCTGCCTACTATGACTTCTACCGAACTTTTACCTAATTCCCAATTAGGCCTTAAATGGTAATGCTCTCGCGCTCCTATTGGTAGATCGTCTAAATTTTCTTGATTTAGATCGGCTATTTTCAATAGAAGATTGGCTAGCGATCTCAATCCATCCGGGTCACCATGAATTAATACTTCCCGCCATTTTTCTATTTCACCTTCATCCTCATCCTCCATATCTGCGATAAAGATGTCCAGATGTCCTGTGATCTCACCCCCTCTCCATTCCCATTTTTTCATGATTTTAATTTGGTAGTTGGTTAAGTCCAAGATATAAAACTTATGACGGATATTAAATTAAAAAGCCTCTCCGATATTTCCGAAGAGGCCTTAAAATTTACGGCGCTTAGGAAGCCCCTCTCTACCGGAGAGGGGTTTGGGGTGAGGCTTTATCCTTCCCCATGCCCCTGCTCATGCAGCTCCTCCGACCTGAACAGCTTGGCGCTGAAATAATCGTTATTCATCCTGGAGATATTATGCATTTTGATCTCTTTCGGGCATTCGGCTTCGCATGCGCCCGTATTCGTACAGTTACCAAAACCTTCCTCGTCCATTTGCGCCACCATCGATTGAACGCGGCGGTAACGCTCGGGCTGACCCTGCGGCAGCAAACCCAACTGGGTGATCTTGGCGGAAACGAACAGCATCGCCGATGCATTCTTGCAGGCGGCCACGCAGGCCCCGCAGCCGATACATGTCGCCGAGTTGAATGCTTCATCGGCCATCACTTTAGGGATCGGTATGCTATTGGCATCCGGAATACCACCCGTATTTACCGATACGAAGCCGCCGGCCTGCTGGATACGGTCGAATGCCGATCGATCGACCGCCAGGTCCTTAATAACCGGGAACGGTTCGGCGCGCCACGGCTCGATAGTGATCGTTTGCCCGTCGTGGAAACTGCGCATGTGCAATTGACAGGTTGTAATGGCCCTCTTTGGCCCGTGCGGATGGCCGTTGATGTATAGCGAGCACATACCGCAAATACCCTCGCGGCAATCGTGGTCGAAATGTATCGGGTCCTCGCCCTTATGTACCAGGCTTTCGTTCACCACGTCCAGCATTTCGAGGAACGACATATCCGGCGAAATATTCTCCGCCTTGTAGGTCACAAATTTACCCGCAGTCTGCGCATTTTTCTGCCGCCATACTTTCAGCGTCAGGTTCATGTTTCCGTTACTCATTCTTTGTTAGATTTGAGATTTGAGATATGAGATTTGAGACTTTGGTTGCTCGTTCAAACCCAATATTTCAAACCAATTCATTCCAAGTTATTTTTCCAATGCGGATTTGAGAAACTCGTATCTCAAACCTCACATCTATCGACTCAGCGTTTGCTGAAAAGCATAATTCATTTTCTGCAATTCATCAATCTGGCCTAACAAGTTATTTAACACTTCGTCACCCAATAAATTCAGTCTATTTGAAATCACCAACTGAGTTTGTAATTCGTAGGAGGACCCGTTTGCTATTCCAAGAAAACTTGAAAATTTCTTCTTAGAATTTCTTCCCGCGCCTTCAGCAATATTTGAAGGAATTGAAACTGCTGACCATCTCGATTGACTTACTAAGCCAAACCTCTCATCAGATGGAAAATCAGCGGTGGCTTTGTAAACATCGACCGTCAGGTCTATTGCCTTATTCCAGATCTTCAACTCTTTTAAATTATGCATACTTATCAGATATGAGATTTGAAATATGAGATTTGAGATAGATCAACTATAACTTTTAAACTTTTAATTGCTATTTGAGATCTGTTGCCAAAATTTAGACAAACCACAATCTCACATCTCATATCTCACGTCTCAAATCTTACTTATAACTCCTCTGTGTCAAATGTACTTCTTCAAAAACCAGCTCCTCTTTATGCAATTCTTCGGGCTGGTTATCGCCTTTATATTCCCATGCGGCAACGAATGCAAAATGCTCGTCGTCGCGTTTGGCTTCGCCTTCGGCGGTCTGGGATTCTATGCGGAAGTGTCCGCCGCACGACTCCTTGCGCATCAGCGCATCGTCTACCATCAGCTCACCCAATTCAAGGAAGTCGGCCACACGGCCGGCCTTTTCCAGCGACATGTTTAGCTCTTCGTTTTCGCCCAACACGATCACGTTCTTCCAGAAATCATCGCGCAATTCCCGGATCAGACCCTTGGCTTTTTTCAGACCTTCCTCATTACGCGCCATACCGCAGTATTCCCACATAATGTGGCCCAACTGCCGGTGTATCTCATCTACGGTTTTGGTGCCCTTCAGCGCCAGCAGCTTATTTATCCGTTCCTCTACGTCCTTTTTGGCCTGCTCAAACGCCGGGTGACTGGTATTTACCGGCTTCGGTCCGATGCTTGCCAAATAATCGCCTACGGTATAGGGGATCACAAAATAGCCATCAGCCAAACCCTGCATCAGTGCGGAAGCACCGAGGCGGTTCGCCCCGTGATCGGAGAAATTACATTCACCTAAAGCATACAACCCGGGTATGGTGGTCATCAGGTTATAGTCGACCCAAAGCCCGCCCATGGTATAATGCACAGCGGGGTAAATCCGCATAGGTACTTTATAGGGGTTCTCGTCGGTGATCTGGTAATACATGTCGAACAGGTTGCCATATTTGGCACGTACCGCGTCTTCGCCCAAGCGCTTGATGGCGTCGGCAAAGTCCAGGAACACGGCTATGCCGGTGGCGCCCACGCCACGGCCTTCGTCCACCATCTCTTTTCCGTTGCGCGAAGCCACATCTCGGGGAACCAGGTTTCCGAACGACGGGTATTTTCTCTCAAGGAAGTAATCCCTGTCCTCTTCTTTCAGGTCGGTTACCTTAAGTTCGCCTTTCCTCAGTTTCTGTGCCAGCTCTACCGTTTTTGGCGCCCAAACGCGGCCGTCGTTACGCAGCGACTCCGACATCAGCGTCAGTTTCGACTGGTGGTCACCCGTTACCGGGATGCAGGTAGGGTGTATCTGGGTATAGCACGGGTTGCCGAAATAAGCGCCGCGCTTGTGCGCGCGCCATGCGGCCGTAACGTTGCAGCCCATCGCATTGGTCGACAAATAAAATACGTTGCCGTAACCCCCGGTGCAAAGTAATACGGCATGGCCTGATTGGGTATCGATCTTGCCGGTTTCAAGGTTTCGGGTAACAATACCCTGCGCTTTGCCGTCGACCACTACCAGGTCCAGCATTTCCGTACGGGTATACATCTTCACTTTGCCGGCCTGTATCTGGCGGTTCAGCGCCGAGTAAGCGCCTAATAACAATTGTTGTCCTGTTTGGCCCCTGGCATAAAACGTACGCGATACCTGTGCACCGCCGAACGAACGGTTGTCCAGCAGGCCGCCGTATTCACGCGCGAAAGGCACACCCTGCGCCACGCATTGATCGATGATGTTTACTGATACTTCGGCCAGGCGATAAACATTTGCCTCGCGCGAACGGTAGTCGCCGCCCTTTACCGTATCGTAGAACAAGCGGTAAACGCTGTCGCCGTCGTTCCGGTAATTCTTTGCGGCATTTATACCCCCCTGTGCGGCTATAGAGTGCGCGCGGCGCGGGCTATCCTGGAAGCAAAATGCCTTTACATTATAACCCAGCTCGGCCAGCGATGCCGCCGCCGAAGCGCCTGCCAAACCCGTACCAACTACGATGATATCGTATTTACGTTTGTTGGCGGGGTTAACCAGTTTCAGGTTGAACTTGTGCTTGCTCCACTTCTCGGCTATCGGGCCGGCGGGAATTTTAGCATCCAAAGTCATATCGTCAATTTCTAATATTTAAATTCTAAAATCTAACTAAGTCCATCTTCCGGACTTTCCGGCTTACGCGGACTTTCGGACTAAATACGCTAACTCCTGGTAAAATAATACACGATCGGCATTAGCGCGAACCCTATCGGCATGATAACCGCGAAGAACCAGGTACCGATAAACTCCACGATCGGCGTATACTTTCGGTGTACCCATCCCAGCGTTCGGAACGCGCTCTGGAAACCGTGCAGCAGGTGGAACGATACTGCCACCATAGCGATCACATAGAACAGGTCGTACCACCAAACGCTGAAGCTTTTAATTACGCGGGCGTGCAGGTCCTTCACGCGTACTATTTCCTTATTGTTTTCGGTGCTGATCGATTTTTCAAAATTGGCCGATGGCGGTGGAATAACTTTTGATTCTGTCACACCGGACGACAAATCAGTGGTGTATTCTATAAAGCTAACAGTATTGCTGTACTTGTACCGGTACCAAAAATCGCTCATGTGGATGACGATGAACAGGAACAGCACCGAACCCAGCAAACCCATATTGCGCGATTGCCACGTGGCATTATCGCTCGCTGTCACAGCGTATCGCACCGGCCGCGCTTTCCGGTTCTTTGTGGTAAGGATAATCGCGTAAAGTGCGTGCACCAAAATGCAGATATACAATAGGTAGGCGATCACTTCTATCGGCGGAAAATGTGTCAGAAAGTTGGCATACATGTTAAATGCATAACCATCATCGCTTTTGAAAAGCAGCAGGTTGCCGCCCAGGTGCACGATGAGGAAAAGACACAAAAACAAGCCGGTAAGAGCCATGATCAGCTTCTTACCCAGCGAGGAGTTAAAGGTTTCCTTAAATTCACTCATTATGAATCAGATTTACGAGGCAAAAGTATTATTTAATAGTAAATTGATTTGTGAAAACCGAAGGGAAACCGCTATTTAGAAACATTCTAAAATTCGGGATTGATATTCGGTTTACCAGTTTTAAGTATATTTAAACATCTTATATCTTAAACCACAATTATGAAATATTTCCTTATCGCGCTGTTGATGATCACAATTGCATCATGCAGAAAATCAGCCAAAATTGAATTTAACGGTATTGCTCCGGGTATCAAAAGCGGAACATTTATCATAAAGACCACTCGTGACAGTACCGTTTTTGGAACCAATATTACCGATGGCCGGTTTAAGGTGCAGGGAACACTGCCCAAAGAAGGTTATTACACCATGGATATCGTAAACGATGCCGATGCGAACAGTCACGGCGTACATTTTGAAGTTTACCTGGAAGGAGGCAGCTACACTATAAAAACCGATGCCGGTAAGCCATACAACTACCCCGAGATCACATCGGTGTCGGCCGTACAAAAAGATCTTTCGGCTTATTATGCTATTGCCGACCAGCAGATGGGCGCTTTGAACAAGGAAATAGCGATTCTGAATGCCAAAATGGATAGCATTAAAAAGGCGTCGCCCAAAAACGAAATGAACAGCGGCGACCTCGGTGCCAGGTTATACGATGCCAGGGAAAAACAAGACGGGCTGCGGCTTACGGCGTTGAAGGATTTTGTGAAACAGAACCCGCAGAGCGTCATCAGCGCACACCTGATGGCCGATATGAATTATGAAGACAAACCTGTTGAGTACTACGAAGTATATAAAATGTTCGGCGCCGAAGCGAAGGCAACCAGCGACGGGAAAGAGATCGGCGCCCGCCTGGGTAACCTGGTCAAACTTGTTCCCGGCGCCCAAAGCCCCGACATTATCGGCAAGACGCCCGACGGAAAGACTTTCGACAAATCGTCCGTAAAAAAGAAAGTTATCCTGTTAGATTTCTGGCGCGCATCGGACCAGATCAGCCGGACGGATCACCAGGAAATGCTCACCTTGCTTGCCGGCGATATGAAAGCTAAGAATTGGTTTGGCATCGTCAGCATTGATTTCGACTCCAAACCCGACTGGTGGACAACCGCCATACGCGATGATCACATGACCTGGACCCAGGTTTCAGACCTAAAGGGCGACGACTCGCCGAACGCGACCAACTGGGCTATCTCAAGGATACCGACCTATTACCTCGTAGACGGCAATTGGAAGATCATCGAGCGCGACATTACTTTGGCAGAAGTTCCGGGGCTGGCAGACAAATACTTAAAGCAGCATTAACCGAATCGCATTCAATTAAGTATGCCGGACGATTACTGCTATTTCAATTGGGTGTTCACGTAACTTAATAGTTGGAAAAGTAAACCGAAACGTTCATGTGCGAGCGTATTGGAATTCCAAACCTGTATGCAGGAACCCATAGTGGTGAAAGGCTGACAACTCGTACAGCCTCTTCATCCATACTCTTCAATAAGCCGTTTATTACTTTAACGCCCGATACGGTGCCATTAGGCTCAACATAAAACTCAACCCCTACCGAACCGGTGACCTTATGTTTTTTTGCCGACTCAGGATATTGCAGATTCTTTTTTATGAAAAGATAGAAAGCATCCATCCCCCCGTCACTGAATATAGGACGCGTCGCAAGCTGCTTGAAATTATAGCGATTACCAGACCTCATATAGCTTGTGCCTGATTTTAATTCGCCTCTGTGGAAAGTACAGACAAATTCACCCGAATCTGCTATCCGGCCTTTCCATTCCCCGTCTCTTTTGCCGTTTTTCATTTCACCTTCTTCAAGCACCTGCTTGCAGTTATTGTCGAAAATAACGACATGACCGGTGCCGTTTTTTGCTAACAAATTGCCGGTTGAATCGCGCATTTCCACAACCTCTGCTTTATACCTATAGGCGTTAAATAAAAAAGTATTATTGAAGTAGTTGTCGCCATAAAAATTGTCAAGATCATCAATCTTTAATATATTATACAACTTTCCATTGGGATAATAATTGGTAACTGTCCCCGTCATCATGCCTTTTTTAAATATTTCCGCGCTTTGGCGTTTGCCATTGGGATAATAATTAATACAAGTACCATCCAATACCGGATTGATTGAAGATGTAAGGGATGTAGCAACCATTTTCTTTTTACCATTCGGATAATAGTCATAAACACGATACAAATCCCTATCGAGCGTCGTATCCGGCGGAAGAATGACCCGGTAGAAATCAGCGCTATCTTTAGAAGGAGCTTTCAGCCCCGAATTTTTAAGATACATTACTAATGAGTCGGGAGCCATTGCTTTTACCATTTGAGATAAAAGAAGGCTAAAAACGAAAGCAGGTAAAGCTCTTAGCATACAATCACAATAAGGTTGGTAATTATTGGACAGCAATTAAATTTCAATATTTTAAATATAATAAAATATTGAAATTTAATTCCGTTTGGAAATCAAGTCAGCGAGCGCATTTTTAATACATCAAAATACCTTCAATTTTATATCGCGATCACCTTATTTTTCAACACGCCGAATACGCGGGCACCATTTTTTACATTAATTGCCACCCGGCCGGTAAACCTGCCAAAAGATGGCAATACAGCTTGTTTACTGCCGAAAGCGAAACAGGGAATGGTAACGCTTTGGCGTGCCCGGCCCGATAAATTCACGCCGGGATGGATGTGCCCGCAAAGGGCGTAGGCGTCTGTTTCTTCAAGCTGCTCATATTCCAGCGGGTGATGCAGCATCAGGAAAGGCCCTATTTGTAAACTGTCGTGCAGTTCGACATTGAGTTCCAGGTAGTGCTTATCGTGAATAATATCATGGTTGCCGCGAATAAGTACGATCCCGAGCTTTTTATGCTGCTGTCGCCAGAACCTGAACCAGTCCCAGTCGGCATTCATGTCGCTGTGGAACAGGTCGCCCAAAAAAATGAGCTTATTGGGTTTATACTCGTAGATAAGATCAGATAGCTCGGCCAGGTCGGTTTGCTCCATATCACGCGGCACGGCGATACCGGCTTTACGGAAATGCCCTACCTTGCCCAGGTGAACGTCGGCAGCTATCAGCGCGTTTTCCTGTTTCCAGAAGATGGCTTTTTGCGGTAATAATACCAGGTCCTGCCCAAGCAGGTGAAGATCGAGTCCGGCACAAATCGTCATGAGGGGCAAAGTTAGTATTTTGATTACACCGATTTTATCGGGTTATACCGATTACAACTGTGCTAAAACAAAAAACCCGGCTTTTCACCGGGTTCCTTATCTTTTTAAATACTAAACTTTATTATTCGCCGCCTTGCTGGAACATGTTGTTAAATGTTGTTCCGTCAGGATAAATACCCGAAATAACCAGGTTGCCGTTTTTGCCATTGGCAAGCGCAGCGCTGATATCGTCGGTGCTGTTAACCGGCTGCTTGTTTATGCTGGTGATCACCGAGCCAACAGGTATCTGCGTATCGTCGAACAGTAAGCCCGGACGAACCTGCGTTACCATTACGCCTGAACGTACGTGGAATTTAGCTTTCTCATCAGCAGTAAGGCCGCGGAAGCTTGCACCCAGCTTATTATACAGCTCGGTAGCCGACCTGCTGGCCGTACGGTTGGTCAGGTTACCGGCGGTGGATTTCAGGGTGACCGTAAAATTCTTTTCATCGCCGTTACGCAAAACGGTAAGGTTGATCTTATCGCCGGGCGCCAAACGGGCAACAGGTTCCTGCAAGTCTGAAGATTCGTAAACCGTTTTACCGTTTACCTTGGTGATAATGTCGCCGTGTTGCAGGCCGGCTGCAGCGGCGCCGCTACCTTGTGCTACATCGTCCACATACAGACCGGTGGTTTGCTTAATATGCAGCGCATCGGCAGCATCCTCGTCAAGCGCCCTGAAGCTTACGCCAAGGTAACCACGCTTAACGGCGCCGTATTTTTCTATGTCATTTAAAACTTTACGCGCCAGGTTGATCGGGATGGCAAAGCCGTAACCCTCATACGAACCTGTATTCGAGGCGATGGCTGAGTTGATGCCGATCAGCTCGCCGCGGGAATTTACCAATGCGCCGCCGCTGTTACCGGGGTTAATGGCAGCGTCGGTTTGAATAAAGGATTCAATGCCGGTGTTCACTTTCGGACGGCCGTCGTTACGTTGTACGCGCATGTGACCGAATGGAGTGATTTGATCCTGCTCCTGGTCCTGGTTGCTGCCGATGATGCCTATATCGCGGCCCTTGGCGCTAACGATACCGGCAGTAACGGTTGAGGTCAGCCTGAAAGGGTTACCTACGGCCAAAACCCATTCGCCTACCTTTACAGCGTCGGAGTTGCCAAACTTCACTATAGGCAGGTTGTCCGCGCTGATCTTGATCAGGGCCAGGTCGGTATTAGGGTCGGTGCCGATCACCTTTGCAGTAAAATGACGGTGATCGTTCGTTACTACATCGATCTTTTCAGCTTTATCAACCACGTGGTTGTTGGTTACAATGTAACCGTCAGGCGAAATGATCACGCCGGAACCTGAAGCCATTTGCGGGCCCTGCGGAACTACCCGCTGGCCAAACATATCGCCGAACAGTTGTTCCATCTGGTCCTGTCCGCCATTATCCTGGTTAGCGTAAGTGGTACGAATATAAACTACGGCGGGAGTTACTTCGGCCGCCGCCACGGTAAGGTCGACCTCGCCGGCCGACGATAAATTGGATGAGGGTAAAGGATTGTTAGCAAAATAGACCTTTTGCTTTTCATCAAGGCTCATGTTGCTGGCATACTTGTGTTCTATCACCTTGTATGCGCCCAAAGCCAGGGCACCGCCCAAAAATGCGGTGAGTACTGTTAAACCAAACTTTTTCATTTTTTTATTCAATATTCTTTTGCAATACTAATCGTGATAGTTAGGTCGCTTCAAATTTAATACCATATAGACGTTAATAACAATGTTAAGGTATATGTAATTTTGTTAAATTTTGTTAAATCATATATGAACGGGGCCTTATGTTTGTATCGGCGCCGTTCGGGCGGGATATTTTTCTTAAATATTAACAGCATAAATGAATATAAGGTTTTATAAGTACCAGGGCGCGGGGAACGATTTTATATTGGTCGATAACCGTCAGAATAAGGTAAATCACCAAAACCCTGCGTTAATTTCCCGGCTGTGCCACCGCAGGTTCGGCATCGGAGCGGACGGTATGATGTTTTTACAGGACAGTCCGGGTTATGATTTCGAAATGGTTTATTACAACGCCGACGGCCGGCCGAGCAGCATGTGCGGTAATGGCGGCCGCTGCATTGTGGCATTTGCGAAATACCTGGGTATAATTGACACCGAAACTAATTTTTTGGCAGTCGACGGGCCGCATTATGCCAAAATTTCAGCATCCGGCGACTGGGTAAGCCTCCAGATGATCGATGTGGACCAAATAAAGTGCGACGGCAGCGCTTATGTGCTGGATACCGGATCGCCGCATTATGTTCAATTAGTGACCGGCCTGGAAGATAAGGACGTTTATCACGACGGATACGCCATAAGAAATAACGACACTTACAAAGCAAAGGGCATCAACGTCAACTTCGTTGAGCCCAGCGGCGACGGTTATTTTGTGCGTACTTTTGAGCGGGGCGTCGAAGATGAAACCTACGCTTGCGGCACCGGTGTTACTGCAGTGGCTCTCGCCATGGCCCGGGATAAACATCAAACCGGTAAACTGAATACGCCTATTAAGGTATTAGGCGGCAACCTGAACATTCGCTTTGAAACCGATGGCACACATTATAAAAACATCTTCCTCGAAGGGCCTGCCGAACTGGTATTTTCGGGCGAAATCGCGGTATAAAATAACGCCCTGACGCGCAACAATTTAAACGCCTGTTTGTATTAACAACATGGTAGCTGACAGGATAGAATTGCTTAGCGCCGATATTACCAAATTACAGGTCGACGCCATCGTAAACGCGGCAAATTCGTCGCTTTTGGGCGGCGGCGGCGTGGATGGCGCTATACACCGTGCAGGCGGCAGGGCCGTCCTTGACGAGTGCATAAAAATACGCGAACGCCAGGGCGGCTGCAAGGTCGGCGAAGCTGTTATAACCACGGCAGGAAACATGCCGGCCAAATATGTGATACATACCGTAGGCCCGGTTTGGACGAAATCAAACTCAGGGGCCGACCACCTGCTGGCCCACGCCTACGAAAACACCCTGAAACTGGCGTTGGAAAACGAAATTAAAACCATTGCCTTCCCCAACATCAGCACCGGAATTTACCATTTTCCGAAGGATAAAGCCGCCGAGATCGCTATCGGTACCGTCAGGGGTTTCCTCGACGGCCATGAGCAGATAGAAAAGGTATTGTTTGTTTGCTTTGATGAGGAGAATTACTCCATTTATAAGAAGCTTTTGTATTGAAGCAACCCTCCAGCCAAACATGTTAAGCATTACATAATTGTTGACAATTATTTAACACGAATTCCTTTTAATTAAAAAGAAATCTGTTTAGGTTTGAATTTTTTCTTCGATGTAACTTCTCTTTATTTTTTCAACAAAGGATGTTACGCGCCGATAGTTCAAAACCTTGCCAGATCATTTATGCCATTTGCCGGCATGAATATTTGGGTTATGTGATCGAGCCGCACATCGTTCAGCTTAACCCCAACGGCGAGTTCTCCCTTACTTACCAGCGCCTTTTTTCCAATACGGCCAAAGAGTTCGGCCAGTACCTGGACGAAACCGATTTTAAGTTAGTTAAGATACTGGAGGAGATAGAACAGAGCCATGTGATCAAAAAATTTTACAAAAAACCCATACGGCCGTTCGAGTTCTTCAGCAAGGTATTTAACGAGCAGCTTTTTGATACCATACGCCCGAAAATTGAAAAACGCATGGCCGAAGTATTGGCCCTGCTGCCCGGCAGGCAGGTTTATGCCATGAGCAAGGAGGGATATCCCGCCGAGCGCAAGCTGCAGTTAGCAACGGAGCCGGCGTCGGTATTGTTCCATTTCAGGCGCGACGAAACCGAGATCAGGTACTTCCCGACGATAAAATACCAGGGCATGCGCATCGAGTTCATGTTCAAAAATGCCGAGATCATTTGTAATCACCCGGCCTGGATGCTGCTGGAAGATACCCTGTATTATTTTGACAAGGACATCGAGGGTAAAAAACTGCAGCCCTTCCTGAGTAAACGCTATATCGCTATACCGCGCTCGTCGGAACTGCCTTATTTTGAAAAGTTCGTTGCACCGCTTATCGAAAAACATAACGTTTATGCCGAAGGGTTTACCATCAATACCGAAAAATATGAGTCAACGCCCGTCTTAAAACCGATTTACGTAGAAGGCGGTACCTCCCAATTACAGCTTTGTTTTAAATACGCTGGCTATGTATTCCCTTATGGCGATGGCAGGCATGTTTCGGTAAGGATGGAGCGCAACGGCGACGATTATTTATTCCACCGCATCAAACGGTCGGTTATTTGGGAAAAGGGTAAACTTGCATTCCTGGAAGGCCTGGGCCTGCATACGGTATCGAGCCTGTTTCAAAATCTTGAAGTCGCCGGTACGAGTGAGGACGAAGACCTTTCGCTTTCGGTGTTTGAATGGCTGAACCAGCACCACGATGAACTGACTGCTGAAGGTTTCGAGATCGAGCAGCCCGACGGGCAAAAACGCTACCTGTTCGGCAGCAGTAAGATCGATATGGAGGTGAAGGAGAATAACGACTGGTTTGATATTTATGCCGTAGTTTATTTTGGTCCGTACAAGATCCCGTTCATCCAGCTCAAGAACCATATCCTGAACCATAAAAAGGAATTTACGCTGCCCAACGGCGAAATAGCGGTGATACCCGAAAAATGGTTTTCGCAATACAGCAACCTGCTGCATTTTTCAGAAAACGGTCAGGAGCTTAAGCTGCGGAAACACCACATCGGTCTGGTGAACGACCTAGCCGAAAACGAGCTGGCCGGCGTGACCATGAGCCGAAAGCTCCAAAAACTGACTGAGTTTGAGGACGTAGGCGACATTGCCATGCCGCATGCCTTTAAGGGTAATTTACGCCCTTACCAAAAAGCCGGCTTTGATTGGTTCCACTTTTTACAACAATATCATTTCGGCGGCTGCCTTGCCGACGACATGGGTTTGGGTAAGACGATACAGGCGCTGGCGCTGCTGCAAAAACATAAGGAAGATGTGGAAGCGACGGGGAGCAAAAGTACCTCGCTTATTATCATGCCCACTTCGCTCATTTATAACTGGATGAACGAGGCGAAGAAGTTTACGCCCAGGCTCCGTATCATGGTGCACACCGGCACTTTCCGCTACAAGTCGGCCGAGGTTTTTGCCAATTACGACCTGGTGATCACTACCTATGGCATCACCCGGATCGACATCGACCTGCTCTCAGGCTTCTTTTTCGACTACATTATTTTGGACGAAAGCCAGAACATCAAAAACCCTTCGTCCAAATCCTATCACGCCGTAAAGCAGCTCAAGTCGCGCTTTAAGCTGATATTAAGCGGTACGCCGGTCGAAAACTCGGTCAATGATCTCTGGACGCAAATGTCGTTCATCAATCCCGGCTTGCTGGGCAGCCAGCAGTTTTTCCTGAACGAATTCGTAACCCCGATTGAAAAGAAAAAGGACGAGGAAAAAGCGCGTAAGCTCCAGGCGCTGATCAAACCTTTCGTCATGCGCCGCACCAAGGAACAAGTAGCTACCGAGCTGCCGCCAAAAATGGAGAACCTTTTCTACTGCAAGATGAGCGAAGAACAGGCCAACGTATACGAAAAAGTAAAATCGGAATACCGCAACGAGCTGTTAAAAAGCCTCGAAGACGGCACCTTCGCCCAAACGCAGATACAGGTTTTACAGGGGCTGATCAAACTGCGGCAGATAGCCAATCACCCGACGATGATCGACGAAGAGTATGAGGGCGATTCAGGTAAGTTCGAGGACGTGATACACACGCTCAAAAATGTACTGGATGGCGGGCATAAGGTGCTGGTATTTTCGCAGTTTGTTAAACAGCTCACCATTTACCGCAATTATTTCGAGGAGAAAGGCATCACTTACGCCTACCTCGACGGCAGCACACAGAACCGCGGCGACGTGGTACAGCGTTTCCAGGAAGATGAAAAAACGCGGGTGTTCCTGATCTCGCTTAAGGCCGGCGGTGTGGGCCTGAACCTGACCGAAGCCGATTACGTTTTCATCCTCGACCCGTGGTGGAACCCGGCTGTAGAGCAGCAGGCCATCGACCGCACGCACCGCATCGGGCAAACTAAAAACGTGTTCATCTACAAGTTCATCACCAAGGATTCGGTGGAAGAAAAGATACTGGCCCTGCAGCACCGTAAGCTCAGCGTCGCACGCTCATTGATCACCACCGAAGAAAGCTTTATCAAATCGCTATCGGCCGAGGATATCAGGGAGATTTTGGGATAGTCGGAAAGTCCGCATGAGTTCGGAAGTGTTTCAGGAGGACATCCATTCGAACCGATATAACAAACCTAATATGAAGGTGATGGCTGCAATCCAGAGTATCCTTAGCCCATGTTTTCTATCCCTTTGAGTGAATGAATAAATACGTTCGCCGTCAGGTAGTGTTCTTTTTGCCGTTGCAAGATACCAGCCAATTGGAAACCCAACAAGGCCAAAAGCTAAAACATAACTCACGAATAGCAACCAAGTACTTAGGGGTTTAACAACTTTTAATTCTTCTATCCTTTTTTCATTAATATCAGCTATGTCCTTATCGCTTATGGTTTTGCCTCTGTCGGCCAAAATTTTTCGGGCAAGCCCGACATCAAACGGGCTCCATTCATCCGCTTTTATCAATATATCCATTAACTCCTCATCTGTAAAACCGAACAGGTAATAATCTTTTTCTACATCTTCAACATTTACCGACTCGCTTTCCTTTAACAACTGGTTGACCTGTTCAAAATCGGTACTTTTTATTTTTACTGCATAATCCATGGGCGCATTGCTCATAACCAGTGAGGGATCAAAGCCGGATGTTTCTTCCTGGATTTGGTATTCAATACCGTGGGCATCCAATACTCCGGCAAGTTCATCGGCTAAAGCAGGATCATTAAATTTTGATAGGTGATAAATTCAGGTTCCATACATGAGTTTTGCTATGCTGAATTTATACAATTCTTTATTGTTATTTTAGCTCAATGTTTAAAAACCTCATTGCCTTTATCCTTTTAACAGGGTCATATTCCGCTTTCGCCCAAACGAAATCTGATGCCGATATCATAAAAGCTTCACGAATGGCATCCAACTCCGCTATAGCCCGGCACAATATTGATGGCATGGCCAAATACTGGCTGCCCGACTTTGTGCAGACCATAGGCCGCGGCGTAACCCAGGCAGGGAAAGACACTATTATAGGTTCCTGGAAACAATTATTCAAAACCAACCCAACTGTATTATACATCCGTAAGCCTGTAACGATAACCGTCGGCGACAACGGCATCATGGCCTGGGAAACCGGCACCTGGGAGGCAAAAAACTCCTACTCAAAAGGCGGCAATTATTCGGCTATGTGGCGAAAGATCAACGGCGAATGGAAGCTGCAGGCCGAGCTATTCGTGTCGCTTAGAAAATTATAGCGTGCTTTAAATAAGACTTCCGAAGTTTGGAAACTTCGGAAGTCTACAATTTAATCTCCTGTTTCAGCATCCGGCAGCACTACCGGATCAATTTCGTCATTTGGGTTTACCGCCCCGGCGGTAATCAGTTTAAACACTTTGTCGCTTCTGATTAACAAGCCGTTAAGCTCGGTTCGTAAATGCATGTAGCTGTACATGTCTTCCTTATCCAAATAACCTTTTTCGCCTTTTAATATCTTGTTCTGTTCAGTAATATGTTTCTGACTGTCGGATATATCTTTTATAAGCTTGTTATAATATTGCTGATACGTCATGATTGATGGACCTTCTGGTTAAAATCGTTAATATTCCTGATTCGGCATCGACAGGGGCATCAATGGTATAGCGACTTAATTTCGCAGGTGTACGGCTGGCGGTGTCAGGCTTAAACTATTTAGCCGTCATCACCTTGAAGGAATATTCAAATTCGGAGGACGCAAAAGCGCAGGTAAGGGTGACCGGTTAGCGGGTAGAACTTGGTATGACAAAAATTATATGTGATAGCAGCGCTAATCGCCAAAAAGAGCAACAATATGAAATACCGGGACGCCTTCTGAACATACCTCTTAAAGGACTGCCGGTTTTCGCTGACGATGGTTTTTGCAGGCTTCTGTATCTGGATAACAGCCGACGTTTCCTTCTTAAGCAAAAAATATGGTTCCCCGGCAATGAAATGTTTATGTGTGAAGAATGAATTGACGACATGAAAGAACAGGTATACCGCCAGCAACAGCAGTACACTCACCTTGGTTATCAGACGTTTTTTCACAGGTCGCACTAAGGCCAAAAATCCGAAAAATTTACTTTAACATCAAAATAATCACTTAAAAACATCTAACATCTCCATCTTATTTCTTTATCATAATAATAGAATAAATATTATTTTTAATGGTTCGAATCCTGATAACCCATAAACCATACTTGAAATACACTAAAAATGAAAAAAATATTCTTGTTGATCTTAGCGGTACTTTGCGGCGCATGTGCGTTCGGCCAAAGCAAAATGGCCTGTTGCAGTAAGTCGGCCACGCAGCAATTTGCCATGCTGGCGTCCGATAAAAAATTTGTGATGTCACATCCCAACCCACGCCCTTACCACTTTCAAAGCACTATTGGCACAGCTATCACTTACAAAACTGCCGACGGCAGAACGGCCGACGCGTTTGAAATGAAGGCCAAAAAGCCCACCAATAACTGGCTTTTTGTAGTACACGAATGGTGGGGCCTAAACGATTTTGTAAAGCACGAATCGGAAAAGCTGTACAACGACCTGGGCGATGTCAACGTGCTGGACCTGGACCTATACGACGGCAAAGTGGCCACCACCCGCGAGGACGCGGGCAAATTTATGCAGTCGGTTAAGGACGACCGGGCAATAGCTATCATTAAGGGCGCTATCGCTTATGTTGGCCCCAATGCCCGTATAGCCACTATCGGCTGGTGTTTCGGCGGCGGCTGGAGCCTGCAAACCAGCCTGATGGCCGGCAAACAAGGTATAGCCTGCGTTATGTATTATGGCATGCCCGAACAGGATGTGAACAAACTAAAAACCCTCAACTGCGATGTGCTGGGTAATTTTGCCAATAAAGACGGCTGGATCAACCCTAAAGTTGTAGCCCAGTTTGCCGCCAATATGAAAGCAGCCGGCAAAAAACTGGAACTGCACCAATACGATGCCGACCATGGTTTTGCCAACCCCAGCAACCCGATCTACGACAGCGCCGCAACTAAAGATGCCTACGCCAATACTTTAGCGTTTTTGAAGCCAAGATTAAAATAAGTTGGCAGTTTACAATATGCAGTTTGCAAGATCATAAGATCAAACTGCATACTGCCCACGGGCAACTGCAAACTGAATTTTGTAACATTGCAGAAATTATTACCTGTTGACGGCTTCTGCAAAAAAAATATTCTCCTACCTGCTTAAAGCGGCCATTTTGATCCTGGCTTTCATTGTCATCTATCGGCGCATCGACGACAACGAGAACCTGAGGCGCTTTGAGCTATTGATAGGTAAAATAAAACGCACCGAAGCCATTGCGGTCATGTCGGCAGTAGGCCTGCTGATGCTGGTAAACTGGGTTACCGAAGCTTTCAAATGGAAGTTTATAACCCGCGAGCTGACGAATATAACTACGTGGCAGGCTATAGAAGCTGTATTTTGCGGACTGACCTGGGCGGTATTTACCCCGAACAGGATCGGCGAATATGGTGGCCGCGTGATGTTCCTGCCTAACCGCAAGCGTATACATGGCATTTTTGCCATGGCGGTCGGCTCATTCGGGCAAAATGTCATCACCAATGTACTCGGTCTCAGCGCGCTGTGCTGGTTCGTCTTCACTTTTCTTCACGTAAACATAGTTGTTTCCCTTGCCCTATCGCTTGCGGCGGGAGGCTTTATTATTTTACTGCTGATATTCTATTTTAATATCAGCTGGCTCGTAACCCTGCTGAACCGTATCCGCTTTCTAAAAAAATATCACAGGTTTTTCGACATCATGGCGCGTTATAAGACGCCTGAGCTGCTTAATATCATGTGGTTTTGCCTTACACGGTTCTTTGTTTTTTCATTCCAGTATTTTTTGGTCATCCACCTGCTTATACCCGATATGCCGGTATTCCCGATGATGATGATGGTGTTTATACTGTTCTTTGTCCAATCGGCACTACCGTCGCTCGATCTATTTGATATCGTGGTACGCAATTATACCGCGTCGACCTTTTTTGTTTACATTACCACGCAAAACCTGGCGGTGATGGCTGCAGTTTCGTCCATCTGGTTTATTAACCTCATCGCACCGGCCATTTTAGGTTCTGTGTTTGTCTTTAAACTTAGATTCTTTGATCGCAATTCTTAGTACCATATCATTATTGCTTACTGCCCTGTACGCTTTTGTGCTGGCTTACCTGATCAAGGGCTGGCATAGCTTAAAACCGGCGATGAAACATGATGGCCCCTATACCATTAAGGTAACCGTAATGGTTGCAGCGCGAAACGAAGAGGAAAATATCGGGTATACCATCGAAGACATTTTAGCGCAGGATTATCCGAAAGAGCTGACCGAGATCATAATCGCCGATGATCATTCAACCGACCGCACGGCAGAGATCATACGAAGTTATTCAGGGCGCGGCGTAAAATTGCTTCAGATGAATGAGGAGCAGCCGCTTAATTCGTACAAGAAAAAAGCCATAGCCCGGGCCATATCGCTATCAGGCGGAGAACTGATGGTGGCCACGGACGCCGATTGCAGGATGGGCCCAAAGTGGCTGTCGTCTATCGTTAGCTGCTTTCAAGCCGGTGATATCGTCATGTTGTCGGCGCCGGTAGCTTTTTACCAGGAGCGCAATTTGTTTGAATGCCTGCAAACGCTGGAGTTTTCATTCCTCATAGGAACGGGAGCGGGTTTTATCGGCAATAAAAGGGCATCCACGTGTAACGGCGCAAACCTGGCATACCTGAAGAGCACATTCTATGAAGTCGGCGGCTTTACCGGCATCGACAAATTAGCCTCGGGCGACGATGAGTTGCTGCTGCAAAAAGTCGCAAAAAGTTTTCCCGGCAAGATCGCATTCCTTAAAAATCGCGATGCGATAGTTTTTACTCATGCCAAGCATACGATCGGCTCGTTCATGAAACAACGGAGGCGCTGGGCCTCAAAATCGACGCATTATAAAGACAAGCGGATTGTGGCATTGGTAACCGGCCTATGGCTTTTTAACCTATCGGTGTTCGTTAACGCTGCTTTGAGTTTTTACGATATTCGTTTCTTTAAGCTGTTCCTAATCCAATTCGGCATAAAACTGCTGTTAGAAGCTGTTTTCCTGTACCCGGTTACCACATTTCTCAAAAGGCCGTCGCTTTTGCCGCTTCTTATCATACTAAGCCCGCTGCACATTATTTATTTCATTTATATCGGGATGTTGGGAAGCACCCGCAAATACGAGTGGAAAGGACGCATGGTACGGTAAAAACTTTGTTTTTACGGTCGAATACGCGATATTTAGCCCTGACTGATCTATCCCGCAACCCTTTGGCCGAACTAACTCCATCACAACGTACCTGGAAGGCTTTTAAGCGTAACAAAATTGCAATGGCCGGACTTGTGTTCATTGTGCTTTCGATCCTGACCGCCGTATTAGGGTATTTGATCATGCCCGACCAAACACCGCAGGCCAACAACATGGTTATCCAGTTAAGCCTGAAAAAACCGGGATCAGAATTTACCATGCTTCGCATGCGCAGGGAAGGCCGCATCGATACTGTCGGCATCTTTACGAAGATGTTTTTCGGTCAGCCAGCCTTTTATAAAGACATACCCATTATCGCATGGCATTTTTCCAAAGACTCAATCTATGTCGACGAATATGTAAGCGACGAGGATAAACCCGCAAAGGCGGCCTTCAGTTTAATTGAAGTAGCTACGGGTAACAAGATGGCGACAGATATCAGTTCCGGCGCGCTTGCACAGCGGATCAAAACGCACCAGATCGTTAAACGGAAATACTGGCTGGGGACGGACATTTATGGTCGCGATCTCTTAAGCCGGTTGATCCTGGGCGCGCGCATATCGCTTGCCGTGGGCTTCGTGTCGGTTACCATCAGCCTGCTTTTGGGCATCGTCATCGGGTCGGTGGCCGGCTATTTCGGGGGATGGATCGATGCGTCGTTAAGCTGGATCATGAACATGCTTTGGGCGCTGCCCGCTTTATTGCTCGTCATAGCCATATCGTTTGCGTTGGGTAAGGGCCTATGGCAGATATTTATCGCCGTTGGATTGTCCATGTGGGTCGAGGTAGCCCGGCTGGTAAGGGGGCAGGTAATGGGGCTTAAGCATGTTGAGTTTGTTGAAGCCGCACGATCGATGGGCTTTAGTGACGCCCGTATCATCCGCAGGCATATTTTACCGAACATCATTGGCCCGATACTGGTGCTGGCGTCGTCCAATTTCGCTTCGGCAATATTGCTCGAGGCAGGCCTAAGTTTTCTTGGTTTCGGCGCACAACCGCCCACGCCAACCTGGGGCAGCATGATAAAGGAACATTACGGTTACATCATCATGAACCTGGCGTACCTGGCCATATTGCCGGGAATAGCCATCATGCTGATGGTTTATGCCTTTAACTTAGTTACCGTTGGTTTGCGCGATGCTTTTGATATAAAATCACAAAGTACGCGCATTTAAAAAAATTTATTCATTAATTTGGACATCTTCTTATTCCTTGATGCAGAATATTGACGAAATTTCAGGCGAAGACGAACTCATCAGGCTGCTTCTGAAAAGGCAGTCTGAACTTAACTCGCTGCTTGAGGTTACCCGGGCAATCAATAAGAACATCGCCACACCTGTACTGATACAGATGCTCGAGGTGATCCTCCAAAATTACCTGCAGGTGGGCAAGCTGCGCTTTTTAATAGAACACGACGGGACGTTCGTCTGTATCTCCAGCTATGGCGGCGAGGAAGAAAGCAACAAAGTTTTATACCAGGCATGCCGCAAGCTGAGCAAAATTAAGGCGCCCACGCCTCTTACGAACCATGATGATCAGCTGCTGAGAAAATACGATTATTTTATTCCTATTTATCAGAAAAGCAAGGCCCTGGCTTACGCGTTGATCGGCGACTTCAACACGACCGAGGAAATGCTGAACAACGATCTGAATTTTATCCAGACGCTGATCAACGTGATCGTGGTGGCGCTCGAGAACAAAAAGCTTTTCAGGGAACGGGTTGAATCGGAGCGTTTTAAGCGCGAGATGGAATTGGCGCAGGAGGTGCAGAACATGCTTATCCCCCTGAGGCTGCATAGGGAAACCGCCGTAGAGATCGGTGCAAAATATTTTCCGCACCAGAACATAGGCGGCGATTATTTCGATTTCATTCGCGTAAACGAGGAAGAATTTTTATGGTGCATCGCCGATGTATCGGGCAAAGGAATCTCCGCGGCCTTGCTTATGGCCAATTTCCAGGCAAGCCTGCGTGCATGGGCGGTCGTGGAACAAAACCTCACCAACATTGTCGACCGTCTTAACGAAATTGTAGTAAAGAATACCAAAGGCGAGCGTTTCATTACGCTTTTTGTGGCAAAATATAACGAGCGCACACGTAAACTCAATTACATCAATGCCGGCCATAATCCTTCCATTTTATATCATAATGACGGGGCGGTAGCATTGAAGCTTGGCACCACGATGATCGGCACCTTCGACGAACTTCCCTTCCTGAATGAGGGCGAGGTGGACGTTGAGCCCGGCAGCATGATATTCAACTACACCGACGGCCTGATGGATTACGATGTGCCCGCCCATAAAGTCTGGAACGAAGATAAACTGCTGGACTTTGTGATCGAAAACGGCGAGCTGAGTCCGGATAAATTCAATCAAACCCTGCTCGATCATTTGAACCTGATCATCAAGGGCAAACCTATTGATGATATTACGCTGCTTACATTGCGGATCTTCTGAGTTTTATCGGTTATACCGGTGATATTGGATGAATCGGTGGCCTTCTTTAACACGATTGTAACGACTTTTTTCAACCAAACTGGCGACTTTTCAACAATCATCCATTGCAACGCCGCATTAACCTAACTTTGCCGTATGCTATTGGCAAGGTATCAGCATGAATTGATCGAGGCGGGGTGTGATGAGGCGGGGCGCGGCTGCCTTGCAGGACCGGTATTCGCCGCAGCGGTTATCCTTCCGCCAAAATTCAAACATAAGGTACTAAACGATTCCAAACAGCTGGACGAAAGCGTGCGTTACAAGCTGCGTAAAGAGATAGAGAAAAAGGCGCTTGCCTGGGCTGTAGCTTCCGTTTCGAACGAAGAGATCGATAAGATCAATATTCTTAACGCCTCTTTCCTGGCAATGCACCGTGCGATAGAAAAGCTTTCGATGACGCCTGAATTCCTGATCATCGACGGCAATCGCTTCAATAAATACCGCGAGGTACCGCACCAGTGTATAGTGGAGGGCGATGGCAAATATTTAAGCATCGCGGCAGCATCTATCCTGGCAAAAACTTACCGCGACGATTACATGAAACAAATAGCTGTGGAACACCCGGACTATCACTGGCACAGCAATAAAGGTTACGCCACATTACATCACCGCGAAACGATTCTTAAGATCGGCTTTACGCCTTACCACCGTCTCACATTCCAGGTTAGCGACCCCCAGCTAAGTATTTTCGATTAAGCTTTGATAAGGGATCAGCGGTTTTTATTTTTGTTTGAACCGCAAAGAAACCACTTTGAAGATCCTCATCTTAACCCATCGCCTTCCGTTCCCTCAAAATGGAGGTTACCCTATTGTGGTTTGCAATACCATACGGGGGCTGGTTAGCCTTGGGCATTCGGTTTCATTAGTGGCCCTGAATGAAAAAATTCATAGGCACGAAGAGGAGGAGCGGGACCCGCTGCTGGATAAGATACAATACCGGTCGTATGATATCGACACCAGCATGTCGCTTTTTGACGGCTTTCTGACCACCTTCAACAAAAATGCCTACAACATCGACCGTTATTACGACCAGGAATTTGAAAAACTACTGATAGGCGAAGTCAGGAATAACCCATACGATATAATCCAGTTCGAGGGCTTATTTGTCGCCCCATACATTGATGCGGTGCGCCGGAATTGTAAAGCGCGGCTGATTTATCGTGCGCATAATATAGAGCACCAGGTTTGGGAGCGCCTTGCACTGCAGAAAAACGATCCGTTCAAAAAGTTCTACCTCAGGCTGATGTCGCGCCGGATAAAAAAATACGAGTTGCAGCAGATCAACAAGTTCGACGCCATCGCCGTCTTTACCGAGCAGGATAAAAGCACCATGCTGATGTATGGCGCCAAAATACCTGTAGAAGTAGTCCCTGTCGGTATTGACCTTTCACATTACCGGCCCGACCTCAGCAAAACGGAATTCCCGAGTTTGTTTTTTTTGGGATCGCTTGAATGGCTACCCAACCGCGAAGGCATCGAGTGGTTTTTGCATAGCTTTTACAGCGACATTGTAAATGACGAACTACGGGTAAAATTATACGTGGCAGGAACGGACATACCCGAAGAATTCGACGACTACGAAGTACTGGGCAAAATATTTATTCAGGGCGAGGTTGACGACGGGCCCGAATTTGTGAACAGCAAGGCCATCATGATCGTGCCGCTGCTGTCGGGCGGAGGTATGCGGGTAAAGATCATCGAAGGCATGGCCATGCAAAAATGTATTATATCCACCAGTTTAGGGGCCGAAGGGCTGAACTACAAGAACGGCGTAAATATTATGATCGCTAATACGCGCGACGAGTTTTTTAAAGCGATCAGGCGCTGTATAGCCGACGAAGATTATTGTAAAGCGGTTGGAACAAATGCCCGCCGACTGGTGGAAGAACAGCACGATACCTATAAAGTGACGTGCAACCTGGTGGAATTGTTTGAGCAGTTGCTGTAAGCTTATCTAAACAAAATCTACACTGCCCACCACGAAGTTTATTTTTAACCCATCAATTTCTTTCTTGGAAGACATGGCTATCGCTTCTTTTAACTCGTTTGCAAATTCGCGGCAGCAGCATAAAACGGTAACGCGATTTCCATTACTGATGACAAATGGCTGGATCTGATATTTTTCGCATGAATATTTTGAAATTAGTTGCCTCAGGATATCTGCTGGCTCAACGGCTGATATTACTGTCATAACGGTTTAAAATAGAATACACCATAGCAACAGCTTCATTTTTAACTTGTTTTTTCGTTGATACGAATTCAAAATGTTTCCAAAATACTTTCATAATAATTAAAATCGGGGTGGTTTAATAATTAAAAACCACATGGCCGCCGTCGGGAAAACCCAAGTTATTTCTATAAAGTAAATTGTTACTTTTGTCACCGATTGACGAACATGAAAAATACCGCCTTAACCCACAAACATATTGAGCTTGGCGCTAAAATGGTGCCCTTTGCGGGCTACAATATGCCCGTGCAATACACCGGAATCAATGTTGAACACGAAACCGTGCGCAAGGGCGTAGGTGTATTCGACGTAAGCCACATGGGCGAGTTTATACTGAAAGGCGATAAGGCGCTTGACCTGATACAGCGGGTTACCAGCAACGATGCATCGAAGCTATACGATGGCAAGGTGCAATATTCCTGCCTGCCTAATGAAACCGGCGGCATCGTAGACGACTTACTGGTATATCGCATCGACGATAAAACGTATATGCTGGTGGTAAATGCTTCGAACATTGAAAAAGACTGGAACTGGATAAGCAAATACAATACCGAAGGTGTGGAGATGAAGGATATTTCGGACAAGACCTCCCTCTTCGCCGTACAAGGTCCGCGGGCAGCAGACGCCTTGCAAAGCCTGACCGATATCGACCTGGGTACGATGGAATATTACACCTTTAAAAAAGGCAGGTTCGCCGGTGTTGACAACGTATTGGTTTCGGCGACCGGTTATACCGGTGCGGGCGGGTTCGAAATCTACATGGAAAACGCCAAAGCCGAACACGTTTGGGATGCTATTTTTAAAGCAGGCGCCGCTTATGACATAAAGCCCATTGGATTAGGAGCCCGCGATACCCTGCGTTTGGAGATGGGTTTCTGTCTCTACGGTAATGATATTGACGACACCACGTCGCCGCTGGAAGCTGGCTTGGGCTGGGTGACCAAGTTCAGCAAAGAGTTCACCAATTCAGCTAACCTGCAGCAGCAGAAAAACGAAGGTCTGAAACGTAAGCTGGTTGGCTTTGAAATGATCGAACGCGGCATACCGCGCCACGACTATGAGATCGTAGATGCTGCAGGGAACAACATTGGCAGAGTAACATCGGGTACACAATCGCCCTCCCTGCAAAAAGCCATTGGTATGGGCTATGTAACCGCCCAATTCGCGAAAGAAGGCACCGAAATATTTATCAATATCAGGGATAATAAAGTAAAAGCGCAGGTAGTAAAGCCGCCGTTTTATAAATAGTCATCAAGTCATTGGGACATTGAGTCATTTTTTGCCTGATCCCAATGACCTGATGACCTAATGACACCATGACCAAATACCTCCACGTTTGTCTTACCCCGGCGCTGATCCCGCTATATCCGGTTGAGGAATACATCGTTGTTATCATCGATATCTTCAGGGCTACCTCATCAATCTGTTATGGTATCGAAAACGGCGCGGACGCTATAATACCCGTAGCTGAAGTAGAGGAATGCGCCGCTTACCGCGAAAAAGGGCATGATTATCTCCTGGCTGCGGAGCGCAACGGCGAAGTAGTGGACGGCTTCGATTTCGGCAACTCGCCATTCTCTTACACAAAAGAAAAGGTAGCCGGTAAAACTATCGTGCTGACAACCACCAACGGCACCCATGCGTTGCATTTGTCGCGCAGCGCAAAAAGGGTGGTCATCGGTTCTTTCTTAAACCTCACCGCCTTGTGCAACTGGCTCAAAACCCAGCATGAAAACATCCTGCTGGTTTGTGCCGGCTGGAAAAACAACTTCAACCTGGAGGATACGGTGTTTGCCGGCGCTGTTACCGAACAATTAAAAGACCTGCATTTTAAAACCGATGATTCCGCCATCGCAGCGAACGATCTGTACCAGGTCGCCAGGAATGACCTTCCCGCCTACCTCGCTAAAACCTCGCACAGCGAGCGTCTCAAAAAACTGGGCATCGAAAAGGATATTGCCTTTTGCCTGAACGTGGATATAACTACAGCTATACCTGTTTTGGAGGGTGAAAAGTTGGAAAAGCTTATCTGTTAAAATTGTTTATAATGATTTGATCTGCATTTATGGCCGGCGTCCTGATTAAAAATGAGGAACGCTAACATTAGAATTTAATTTAGTTGTTAAATTTGTATTGTATGGCTACTATAACTGTAGATATTAAAGAAGATAAAGATCTGCCTATAATTAAAGCAATTTTAACCCGCTTTGGCCTGACCTATAAGGTTGTTAATGGTCCCGGCGTAAATAAAGCCGAAGAAAAGTTATTAAAGAAGCTTAAACAATCGTTTAATGAGATCAATGATTGGGAAGCTGGCAAAGTAAAACTGCAAAATGCTCAAGAGGCCATTGCTGAATTAGAAGCCGAATTAAAAAATGGCATTTGATGTCGTTTTAACAACAGGCTTTAAAAAAGATTTAAAGCGAATTGCTAAAAAGCATAAACAGATTTTAACTGATATTGCCCAGTTGATTGATGAGCTTGCCAAAAATCCTGTAATGGGGAGTGATTTGGGCAGAAATATATATAAAATCCGTTTATCTATCACCGGTTCCTCAAAAGGAAAATCGGGAGGCGCCAGGGTAATCACTTATGTCAAAGTTATTGCCCACACGGTTGTATTAACAGAGATCTACTTGAAGAATGAATACGATACTGTTAATATTAATACGGTTATGCAAAGATTGACAGCAGAAGGTTTTATTTAATTACTTCAACTTCTCATTATTCCTATGCCTCTCAGCATCGCGGATACTTTTTTTTTGCAGGTTTTTCTCCAAAGCGTCCGTTAGGTCGATGCCGGTTTGGTTGGCCAGGCAGATCAGCACAAAAAGCACATCGGCCATTTCGTCGGCCAGGTTTACTTCTTTGTCCGAGCTTTTAAACGACTGCTCGCCGTACTGCCTTGCCATAATTCGCGCCACTTCGCCTACTTCTTCCATTAAAATGGCCGTGTTGGTCAGTTCGTTAAAGTAACGAATGCCGGTAGTCTGAATCCACTTATCGACCAATGCCTGCGCCTCTGAGATCTGCATATAATTTAAGATTAATGGTTGTCCTTGTCACGGGTATCCATGATGATGGTCACTGGTCCGTCGTTCAGCAAACTGATCTTCATATCAGCGCCAAATATCCCCGTAGCTACTTTCTTGCCGGTCAGGTTTTCGAGTTCCCTGATCATTTGCTCATACATGGGAATGGCCTTATCCGGCTTAGCCGCACGAATAAAGCCAGGCCTGTTACCCTTTTTGGTTTGCGCAAACAGCGTGAACTGCGAGATGAGTAAAATATCGCCGCCTACATCCGCCAGCGACTTATTCATCAGCCCGTTCTCGTCGCCAAACACCCGCATCGACGCGATCTTTTGGGCCAGCCATTGCAGGTCGTCCATGGTATCGGCATCTTCAATGCCCAGTAAAACCAGAAAACCAATCCCTATCTCGCCCGTGATCCTGCCGTCGACGGTACAGCTGGCTTGGGTGACACGTTGTAATACTGCGCGCATATTGAGGCACGAATTTCACGAATTGAATCCAATTCAACCAATTCTCTGAAGCATTATTGATGAAATTCGTAGCAATTCGTCGGATTAGTGTTATCTACGCCCGGGTATCATACCCATGATAAATACTCACATAGCTTTCATAGCGCGATAACTCGATCTCACCTTCCTCAACTGCCCTAATCACAGCACAGCCGGGTTCATTAATGTGCCGGCAGCTATTAAAACGGCATTGGTTCAGGCGGACGCGCATCTCGGGAAAGAAATGGCTCAGCTCGTTCTTTTCGATGTCGATCACACCCAACTCACGAATACCCGGCGTATCGATGATATATCCGCCCTGCGGCAGTTTGAACATCTCGGCAAAGGTGGTGGTGTGCGTTCCCTTATCGTGCCATTCCGAAATTTCGGAAGTACGTAAACCGAGATCGGGCACCAGTGCGTTGATCAGGCTTGATTTACCTACGCCCGAATGTCCTGCAAACAAGGTTACCTTGCCTTTTATCGCTTCGGCTACCTTATCGATATTGGTTCCCTTCAATGCCGAAACCTCGTAACAGGGATAACCGATCTGCTCGTATATTTTTTTGTAATCATCCAGGATCTCAAGGCCCTCATCACTAAAAAGGTCAAGCTTATTAAAAACCAGCGAGGCGGGTATATCATAAGCCTCTGCGGTAACCAGGAAGCGGTCGATAAAACCCAGGGAGGTGCGGGGCGAGGCCAAAGTCACGATCAGGAAAGCCTGGTCGAGATTGGCAGCCAGTATTTGGGCCTGTTTAGACAGGTTGATAGATTTGCGGATAATATAGTTTTTCCGCGGATGAAGGTTGGTTATTACACCTGTCCCCTGGTCGGGCTCCAGCTCAAAATCGACGGTATCGCCTACCGCTATAGGGTTGGTTGTCGTGATGCCCTTGATACGAAACTTACCCTTGATGCGGCAGTCGAACCACCGTTCGTCGGGCGTTTTCACCTGGTACCAGCTCCCGGTCGATTTGGTTACAAGTCCTTCCATTCGAGTGGCAAAGGTAACCAATTTGACAAAGTGCTTGCATATTCAAAAAATATCTGGTTACTTTACAGACGTTACAGAAATGATCCGTTTGAAACTTGCGACGTATCATAGACGTTAGAATAGTAAATTTTCAATGATAATTAACAGCACCATAACTACAACCACCACGACCACCGGGAAGATACCCGGAGGAAGATGATTGTATGGTGTAAACTATAGAAAGAAACCAGCAGAACGCCTTCCTCCCGAAAGAGGAAGGCGTTTTTATTTGAGACCAAAATGAAAGTATTAAAATTCGGAGGCACGTCGGTCGGCTCGGCGCAAAGCATCAGCACCGTCATCGATATCCTCAAAAAAGAATACCAGTCGGGCGAAAAACCTATCGTGGTTTTGTCGGCGATGAGCGGCGTAACCAATCTTTTGATCGCCATGGCCGAAAAGGCGCAGCGGGCCGAGGACTTTACCTCGCAGTTGGCCGAACTGGAAACCCGCCACTTTGATATGGTGCGCACATTGCTGCAGGTTCAGCACCAGAACCCGGTATTTACCCGTCTTAAGCTCAATTTCAACCACCTGGAAGAATTGCTGCAGGGCATTTTCACGCTTCGGGAGCTCACGCCCAAAACGCGCGACCTGGTAGTAAGCTATGGCGAACGCTGCTCGGCTTTTATGATCAGCAAAATAGCTGCGGAACATTTTCCTGAAGCCGTATTTGTCGATGCCTCCGAAGTGATCAAAACCGACAGTGAATTTGGCCACGCTAAAGTGAACATGGAGTTGAGCGAATTACTGATCAAAAGACTAATTACCGAAAATCCTGGCAAAATGCTGTTCATCACAGGCTTTATCGCTTCCAACGATGCCGGGCAGATAACCACGCTTGGCCGCGGTGGAAGTGATTATACAGCTGCCATCTTCGGCTCGGCATTGAATGCTTCCGAGGTTCAGATTTGGACCGATGTAAACGGCATGATGACCGCCGATCCGCGTATGGTGAAAAAAGCGTTCTCGCTGCCCGAGCTTACCTATACCGAGGCGATGGAGTTATCCTATTTCGGTGCTAAGGTGATCTATCCGCCGACAATGATACCGGTATTTATAAAGAAAATACCGATCGTTATTAAAAATACATTTGATGTCGATTTTGAAGGAACGGTAATCAAGCATCACTGTAAGGCATCTTCGTTGCCGATCAAGGGCATCTCATCGATTAACGAGATCAGTATCATTAATGTGGAGGGCAGCGGCATGGTGGGTAAACTGGGCTTTAGCGGCAGGTTGTTCTCGCTGCTGGCAAGGGAGCAGATCAACATTATTCTTATTACACAATCTTCGTCCGAGCATAGCATTACTTTCGCCGTTAATCCCGGAGATACCGCCAGGGCCAAACAACTGATCGAACAGGAATTTGAGCTGGAACTGATGGCCGGCAAGCTGGACGAACTGGAGATCGAACCAAACCTGGCTATCCTGGCTATTGTAGGCGAGAACATGAAGCAAACAACGGGCGTGTCCGGCAAATTATTCCATGCGCTGGGCCGGAATGGCGTGAATGTGCGGGCCATTGCACAGGGATCGTCAGAATACAATATTTCGGTAATTATTGCCAAAAATGATCTGGCCAAGGCACTGAATGCTGTTCATGATGCGTTCTTTATCCAGTTAAACAAAACACTGCATGCATTCTGCCTCGGCACCGGCAATATCGGCACCACGCTTTTCAGCCAGTTGAATCAGCATAGTGAGCATTTACAGGAAAACAATGGCATCCAGGTTAAAATTGCGGGCATCAGCAACACCCGTAAAATGCTGTTTAACAGCGACGGCATCCCATTGGATCAATGGCAGGATGAGCTGCAACGATCGATCGAAAGGGCCGATCTTAAACTTTTTGTGAATCGAATGAAGGAAATGAACCTGCCCAACTGCGTCTTCATCGATAATACGGCAAGCCCGCAGCCGGTGGAGTTTTACGAGGATATTTTCAGATCGAATATATCGGTGGTTACCTGCAACAAGATTGGAAACTCGGGGACTTTCAGCCGGTACAAAACCTTCAGGGACACGGCGCGGCAGCATGGCGTCGACTTTTTTTACGAAACCAATGTCGGTGCCGGGCTGCCGATCATCCGCACGTTGAAAGACCTGATGAGCAGCGGCGACCGGGTAAAGCGCATCGAGGCGATACTTTCGGGCACAATATCGTTTATCTTCAATCATTTCAAAGGCGATGCTAATTTCCACGATGTGGTGAAACTGGCGCAGGAAAAAGGCTATACTGAACCGGATCCACGCGATGATCTTCGCGGCACTGACTTTATGCGGAAAATACTGATCCTGGCGCGCGACGCGGGGTACCAAATGGAAGCCGATGAAGTGCAAATCGAAAGCATTCTGCCAAAAAGCTGCATCGAGGCCCCAACCGTCGACGATTTTTATGCCGCTTTGAAAGCTGAAGATGCCTATTTTAACCGTCTGAAAGAAGAAGCGGAAAAAGCCAATAAGGTATTGCGCTACATCGGCAAACTGGAAGACGGAAAAGCCTCGATCAGCTTGCAGATGGTCGACGAAAATCATCCTTTTTACATGATGTCGGGCAGCGATAACATTATTTCGTTCACCACCGACCGTTATAAGGACAGGCCCCTTGTGGTCAAAGGGCCCGGCGCGGGAGCTGAAGTTACCGCCGCAGGCGTATTTGCTGATTTAATTAATGTGGGGGCTAATTAGCCCTCTCTAAATCTCTCTCCGCCGGCTGGCGGAAGGAACTTTTTAAATATTGCTCTAATAGACTCCGGTCTGAAAATATAAATGAAAGAAAGTATAAAAGTTTTTGCCCCGGCAACAGTAGCTAATGTGGTTTGCGGTTTTGATGTTCTGGGTTTCGCGGTGAACGAACCGGGTGACGAAGTGATCATGCGGATGACCGATAAACCCGGCATAACCATAAGCAAAATTACCGGCGACAATGGCCGGCTGCCGCTCGATTCCAAAAAGAACACGGTAAGCGTAAGCGTCGAGCATTATTTAAAGTCTATCAACAGAACCGACGTAGGGTTTGATATCGAGTTGCACAAAAAAATGCCGATCGGCAGCGGATTAGGATCGAGTTCGGCCAGCACGGTTGCGGGATTATTTGCCGCCAAAACCTTGCTGGGCGATGAAACCGATCCCGTGAAATTATTGCCCTTTGCCCGTAAAGGTGAGGAAATGGCCTGCGGGCATGGCCACGCGGATAATGTAGCTCCGGCATTATTGGGCGGTTTTGTATTAATACGCAGCTACGACCCGCTTGATGTGGTAAAGCTGCCGCATCCGAGGGGTCTGCATTGCGCCATTGTCTTCCCTGACGTCGACGTGCCAACCCGCGAAGCCCGGCAGATCATCCGCAACAAAATACAAATGAAGGATGCCGTAACCCAATGGGGCAATATCGCCGGCTTGGTAAGTGGCCTTTTTATGAACGATATTGACCTGATCGGCCGAAGCATGCATGATGTATTAGTCGAGCCGACGCGCTCAATCCTGATACCCGATTTTTATAAAATGCGTCAAATGGCAATGGGCCTGGGAGCGGTAAGTTTTGGCATTTCGGGTTCAGGACCATCGGTTTTTGCATTTACCCGCGATGAAGAAACAGCGAATAAGATCACACAAAGACTCAGCGAACACCTTTCCAAACTGAACATCAATTCATTTACCTATCAATCATCGATTAACGACCAGGGGCCCAAAGTGTTAGGTTAAAGGAAAAAGGTTGTTCGTCTAAACCAAGCTAATAAATTCGAAATTGAACATTCGAAATTCGATATAACAAAATGAAGCTCTACAGTACCAATAACCCTTCACACCAGGTTTCGCTTAAAGAAGCGGTTTTTAACAGTATGCCGCAGGATAAGGGTCTATACATGCCGACAGGCGTTTCGAGGCTAAATGAAAATTTTCTGACTAACCTTGATAGCTATACTTTACCCGAGATCGCCTTTCATGTCGCTCAACATTTGCTGGGCGATGATATTCCCGCGGAAGATTTGAAGGATATCATCCGGGATGCGATTAATTTTTACGCGCCTGTAGTCGAGCTTGAAGAAAACGTTTATGTGCTGGAGCTTTTTCACGGTCCTTCGCTCGCTTTTAAGGATTTCGGCGCACGGTTTATGAGCCGCCTGATGGGTTATTTTTTGGAGGAAGGAGAAAAACAGCTCGACGTATTGGTGGCCACTTCAGGCGATACCGGCGGGGCAGTTGCCCTGGGCTTCCTCGGCGTGCCGAATACCAGGGTTACCATTTTATATCCTAAAGGCAAGGTAAGCGGCATACAGGAACTGCAACTTACGACCAACGGTCAAAATGTACGGGCTGTTGAGGTCGACGGCACGTTCGACGACTGCCAGGCACTGGTAAAGCAAGCTTTTACCGACCCTGACCTGAACGAAAAGTTGCGCCTCACATCAGCTAATTCGATCAATATTGCCAGGCTTATCCCGCAAACCTTCTATTATTTTAATGCTTATGCGCAGTTGCTCAAAGAAGGCAAGGATCAGGTTGCGTTTTCTGTACCCAGCGGAAACTTTGGCAATTTAGGCGCTGGTATTTTAGCCTGGAGAATGGGGCTGCCGGTTTACCATTTTATTGCTGCAACCAATGTGAATGACACGGTACCCGAGTTTTTGAAGAACGGCGTTTATCAGCCTAAGCCTTCTGTACAAACGATATCAAACGCGATGGATGTGGGCAACCCCAGCAACTGGGTGCGGATACAGGATATGTTTAAGGACGATCCTGAGCAATTGGGAAAATTGATTTCCGGGCACAGCTTTACCGACGAAGAAGACCTGGCGGCCATCGAGAAAATACATGCTTACTACAATTACGTCGCTTGCCCGCATACGGCTATTGCATGGCAGGCCCTGAAGGACTGGCAGCAAGATCAGCCTACCGGCCGGGTTGCAGGGGTGTTTCTTTCTACGGCCCATCCATGTAAATTTCCTGATGTACTACCCGGGCATGTGGCCAAATCCATCAAAATACCTGAGCATGTGGAGAAGCTGCATGGCAAAACAAAAAAAGCTGTATCGTTAGGCAAGGATTTTGCCGGGTTTAAAAAATATTTGCTGGATAATGCCTGATCAGATCAATACCATCATCTTCGACCTTGGCGCCGTGCTCATCGACTGGAACCCGAGATATATGTACCGCACCATTTTCAGCGATGAAGCCGAAATGGAAAAATTCCTGGCTGAGATTACCACCTCCGACTGGAACGAAGAGCAGGATGCGGGTCGCCCGTTGCAGGAAGGGACCGAGATACTGGTAGCCCGGTTTCCCGAACATGAAGAAAACATTCGTGCTTTCTATGGCCGCTGGGAGGAAATGCTGGGCGAAGCTTTCGACGAAACCGTAGAAATATTCAGGCAGTTAAAAGCGGCAGGAAAATATAAAATATATGCGCTAACCAACTGGTCGGCAGAAACATTCCCGGTAGCTCTGGAACGGTTTGAATTCCTGCGATGGTTTGACGGTATTGTGGTATCAGGCGCTGAAAAAATGCGCAAGCCGACAACTGAGTTTTACCATGTGTTACTTGACCGTTATGGGGTAAAACCGGCGGAAGCTGTGTTTATTGATGATAACCATAGGAACATTCTTGCTGCGGAAAAAATAGGGATCAATTGTATCCACTTCTTGTCCGCCGATCAATTGAAATTCGAACTGATGAAGCTGGATATTATCTAATCCGTTTAGTTTTCTTTATATACCGGTTTTATACGGAGATTTAACGTCCCATAATCAGCGTATTGGGCCTGCACTATACGTACAACATGTTTTCCTTTTAGCGGGATAATAACCTCGCAATGATTGTCTTCAAAATTTACAACCCTGGCCGGGTCCCAACTGTCCACGATGAGCTTATCATCGATATAAACTTTAACGATCTCAGAAGCGGTGATGCCGACCCGATAAATGCCGGCTGGCACGTCGATCGGGCTTTCCGATACAGTAGCTATTTTTTCTCTGGGTATGTTTTTACCAAAGTTCCGGCCAAACGTCTTACTCAGATCGCTTCCCTGGCTGATCTTCAAGGGCCGGCCGGCCAATAACTTTTCAAACTGATTAGCGTGCTTCCCGGGATCACTCAGCGTATCAAAGGCGAACCATTTCATTTGCCAGTGATATGGAATGTCAAATTCGCGGTAATGAAAGCGGTACGGACGGCCCTTTCCGTATTCAATGCCAAAAGGCGATACTATTGCGCCGCCGCGATATTCCAGCTCGACATCAATATTGGTTAACGAAGCGGTGTCCTTTTGCATTTCAATTTTCGCGGGCAATGTGCCCGAAACAGCCGAAGGATTGGATGCACCGGTCGTCTTAACTATTTTCCATTGCCCCGAAGGCCCCATCAGGTCGAAATACATCTTGCCGGTCGAGTCGGTCTTGTTCCACCAAAGGATGGGATAAGTAAAGTTGTAGGGTCCCCACTCGGTCATCATAATGTATTGCCTGCCTTTCGGATGGTCTGCCGGCAGCATCGCATTTTGGCCGCCGGGTATTTTGGCAGGTGCGGTTAAATAAGTGCTGTCTGTTACCGGATGCGCCTGGTCGCCGCTTTTGTCAAAAACGATGTTCGTAACTGTGGTATCAAATTTTTGCTCCAGCACACTGCCTTTAATTCTGTTGTTGGCAAAAGTCACATCACTCGTGTTGTTGATGGTAAGCATTTTTTTCTCCCCGGCGAATGTGTTATCCCTGATCATGTAGCCTGTGCTACGCGTGTCGCGCTTTTGGAGGTAACCGATGTCTTTCGGCCTTTTTGGGTCCGACCACAGTTCCAGGCCCACTTTATCTGCATCAAAAGTATTTTGGGCGATGACATTTTTCATGCCATGTTCGATGGCAATAGCCGAAAGATTACCGCCAAAGTCGTTATTGGCAATGATGGTGTTGTAGCTAAAACCGCCCCATATGCCGTGCCAGCAATCATGGATAATATTGTGTATGATCTTGTTGCGGCTGAAAGTTATTTCTACGCCATTGGTGGGTGCATAAGAAAAATCGTTCGAGAAAACCAGGTTGTCGTTACAACCGCCTTCGCCGGTGTCCATCGAAGTTTGGCCCGCCCACAGGAAAAAGCCATCACCCGAATGGGTAACCGAGTTGTAGGCGAATACGTTGTCGTTGCATTGCTCAAATACTAATATGCCCGCTGAATCCTGCCCGCGGTAATAAACGCCGTAACTGAACCCGCGCACATTCCAATCGACCTTATTATTCTCAATCCGGTTCCGGCTGCTCCTGTACATGCCGATCCCGATTCCGGAATTATAAGAGAAATTATTGTTGTAAACCAAGCCCTCGTTACAACCGGTCATCATCAGCCCGCATTGCCCGTTGGTTATGATGTTGTTGTTGACATCTGCCTTGTCGCAGTTACGGAGGTAAATTCCCGCTCCGAAACGCAGCCATTCGTCGTTTTCGTTATGATGATAGCTTTGCCAGTCGGCCAGGTCCTCGGCAGCGCGGCTGCTGTTCAGGTGTTGTCTGAAATTATAGCTGAAGTCACAACCGGTTATTTTTAGGCCGGTAATTCCACGCGCTAAAACGCCAACCTTAAAGCCTTTAACCGTTAAATTTTTCAGCGTTATATTTTTGCCGCCCCTTATAATGACGCAGGTACCCTTAAATTTATCCGGGTTTTCAATATCTGCGCTTCCTTGCACGACAGCACCGTTAAAGTCGACCACGATATTGTCCCCCTCAATAATGATGGGTGCCGTGGATAGCGAATCCTCCCCCGCAAAATGGTAGGTTTTAGCCTTAATCTTTACGGAATGACGAATGACGATACCTTTATAAAGACTCGTAGTACCGGTTGCAGCCGCCGAAATTTGGCACCCCAGCGCAACGCCCAATAAAATAATAAGCCGGCTTAAGCGGCACCGTTGTGTTTTTGATAGTTGTAACATATTAAAATATTGCCTCCGCGATCCGTCTCGTCGGGCCTGGGTTACTCATGGTGTAAAAGTGCAATACCGGCGCACCAAACTTTACAAGTTCTTTGCACTGGCTGATCATCCACTCGATGCCTGCATCTTTCACTTCCTTTTCGGTTTTGCAACTATGGACCAGGTCGCTTAGTTCTTCCGGGATATCGATATGAAATATTTTAGGCAGACTGATTAACTGTTTTGATGCCGTAATGGGTTTCAATCCGGGAATAATGGGAACATTGATACCATTATCGCGGCATGTTTTTACGAACTCAAAATATTTGCTGTTATCAAAAAACATCTGGGTAACGATAAAATCAGCGCCCATGTCGACCTTCTTTTTCAGAAATTTGAAATCCGTTTTCATATTCGGCGCCTCGAAATGCTTTTCGGGGTAGCCTGCCACGCCTATACAAAAGTCGGTATTGGCAACCTCCTGGTCCTCGTACAGGTATTTGCCGTTGTTCATATCCAACACCTGCTGCAATAGTTCATTGGCATAACAATGACCGCCCGGCGTAGGTATAAAACCGGTATCGGCCATGCGCGCATCGCCGCGCAATACCAGCACATTGTCTATCCCTAAAAATTGAAGATCGATCAACGCATTTTCTGTTTCTTCTTTGGTAAAACCGCCGCAAATGAGGTGAGGCACGGCATCGACCTTATACTTATTCATAATGGCCGCGCAAATAGCCACTGTTCCCGGCCGTTTACGGTACGACACCTTTTCCAGCAAGCCGTTGTCATGCTGCTTATAAATAAAGTCCTCACGATGGTAGGTGACATCGATAAACGGGGGTTTAAACTCCATCAGCGGATCGATGGCATTATAAATGCTCTGTATGGTATGCCCTTTCACGGGCGGCAGTAATTCAAAAGAAAAAAGCGTTTTGCCTTTGGCGTTTGCGATATGTTCGGTGATCTTCATTTAGTGTGGTAATCAAATATAATGATCTTTGAGATTCCTGTAACGGTTTTGCGGAGAGGTGTCATGCAGAGGCACTCGGAGCATGCGGGCATAGGCCTTTACGCTCATTCTTCGAGAGCCTCAGGGTGACACCCATATTATTTGTTCTATCACCGGCATTTAATAACTAAGATTTGGCCCCAACCAGCGTTCGACAGTCTCCAAGTCCATATTCTTCCGTTTAGCATAATCCTCAACCTGGTCCTTGCTGATCTTACCCAAACCAAAATACCGGGCCTGCGGATGCGCGAAATAAAATCCGCTTACCGAGGCGGCCGGCATCATCGCCAGGCCTTCAGTAAGGTGCATGTGTGCATTATCGTTTGCTTTGAGCAGATCGAACAAAGTGATTTTCTCGGTATGATCAGGACAAGCCGGATAGCCAGGCGCCGGGCGTATTCCCTGGTATTCTTCTTTGATCAGGTCCTCGTTACTTAAGGCCTCATCTTTTGCGTAACCCCAGTATTCGCGGCGAACCAACTCGTGCATTTTTTCGGCGAAAGCTTCAGCCAGGCGGTCAGCAAGAGCCTTGGACATGATGCTGTTGTAGTCGTCGTGATCTTTCTCAAATTTGGCCACCAGCGCATCACAACCGATACCGGCTGTCACCGCAAAGCCGCCGAAATAATCGGCCACGCCGCTTTCTTTTGGCGCGATAAAATCCGACAGCGCATAATAAGGCTCATCCTTCGCCTTTTCAGCCTGCTGCCGCAACGTATGGATGCGTGTTAGCAAATGTTGACGGCTTTCGTCGGTGTATAATTCAATGTCGTCGCCGGTACTATTAGCCGGCCAGAAACCGATCACGCCGCTGGCTTGCAGCAATTTTTCCTTAACGATTTTATTCAACAGCTTTTGCGCATCGTCAAACAGCTTTTTGGCTTCAACACCAACGGTTTTATCTTCAAATATTCTTGGATAGCTGCCCCTCAATTCCCAGGTATGGAAAAACGGCGTCCAGTCGATATAAGGCACTAATTCCTCCAGCGGGAACGACTCAAAAACCTTCGTTCCGGTAAAGCTTGGTTTGGGTTGGACGGAACCATTTAAACTGATCTGCAATTTAAGCCTGCGTGCATCTGCAATGCTAACAAAACGCTTGTCCGAACGCTTGTTT
>DASZYQ010000004.1:0-167097 GCA_035545315.1 Mucilaginibacter sp.
TTCGAATTTGAGTCAAGGTGGAATTATGAGGATCCGTTAATCATATGAATCACGGTTCAGACAATTTTTTATATTTAGCCAACCAATTAAACTATTTATGAGTTCGCGCAGAGATTTCCTGCAGAAGTCGGCCGTTCTGGCCGGCGGCGCTATGCTGGCTTCGGCGATTGATAACCGCGCTTTTGCCATTTTTAAAAACCGGGTAATGCCATCCGATCAGTTGAATATCGGGGCGATTGGCATTAACGGCATGGGCTGGACGGACACCATGTCGGCCCTGAAAATTCCCGGCGTAAACATGGTGGCGATCTGCGATGTGGATAAGAACGTGATGGACCGCCGCATGAACGACCTGGCCAAAGCCGGGCACGACACCTCGAGAGTGAGACGATACGACGACTATCAATCCCTGCTTGACCAGAAGGATATCGATGCCGTGATCATCGGCACGCCCGATCACTGGCACGCCATGATCATGATGCATGCCTGCGAAGCCGGTAAAGATGTTTACGTCGAAAAACCGGTGGGGAATTCCATCGGCGAATGCGAGGCCATGGTAAAAGCCCAGCAGCGTTACAACCGCGTGGTACAAGCCGGGCAATGGCAGCGGAGCCAGCAGCATTTTAAGGACGCGGTCGATTTTGTGCAGAGCGGGCAGTTGGGCAATATCCGCACGGTAAAAGTTTGGTGCTACTTAAGTTGGGCCAGGCCAGCGGCCGTCATTCCCGACAGCGCTCCGCCACCCGGGGTAAATTATGCGGGCTGGCTTGGTCCGGCTAAAACGGTGCCGTTCAATGCCAACCGGTTTCATTTTAATTTCCGCTGGTTTTGGGATTATGCGGGCGGCCTGATGACCGACTGGGGCGTGCATCTGCTTGACTACGGCCTGCTGGGTATGAATTCGCCAACGCCCAAGTCAGTTTCGGCTGCGGGAGGCAGATTCGCCTATCCCGATCTTTTCGAAGAAACCCCGGATACGCTGACAACGGTTTATGAATTTGACGGCTTCAACATGGTTTGGGATTCGGCGCTGGGTATAGATAACGGTTCATACGGGCGGCAACATGGTATAGCTTATATCGGCAACAACGGAACGCTCATCTTAAACCGTGAAGGCTGGGAAGTAATCGAAGAAAGCGCTAACAAGAATAAAGTGAGCAAGCCTTATGCGAAAGTTCAGGATGATGGTGTCGACAAACATTGGGAGAATTTCGTCGGCGTGGTTAAATCGCGCAAAATGGACGATCTGCATTGCCCTATACAAGCCGGCGCTCATGTGGCTACCGTTGCCCAAATGGGTAACATAGCCTACCGCAGCGGAGAAAAATTGCATTGGAATGCGGCCGCTAATTCGTTTACAGACAACGTGATAAATAAACTGTACCTGATGAAGGAGTATCACAATGGGTATAAACTGCCGAAGGTATAATCGAAGCGGTCAGTCAAATAATTAGCCGGCAAAGCACGAGACTTTTCTATTTTCCGCTACCAATTTTGCTCAAAAAAAATTCAACGAGCGCTTTTTTTAACGCGTATCTATTAATTTGATAGATGTTTTGAGCCTTTTTTTGTTTTTTTTCTATTTCAATTATCTCAATCGTTGCCTTTTCGGATTTTTGGTTTAATTTTTTTTGCTCATCGCTGATTTTTTTAAGAAAATCATGAATCTGCTAATTTATTTAATACACCTACCACTGCATTTGATTGTTATTTTGTCGAAAATCAGAATTTGTTATTTTGAAAAAATGACAATTTTAAAGACGTAATACGCTGCTATTTTTTAAGTATTTTATTGTTATGCTGATTTATTTGTAATTTTTTTAAAAAACCTTATGTAATGTCAATACGTATTAACTACATTTGGCGCAGTTTTTGGTTACACTAACTGATCTAACAAGCCATATAGATAGGAATTAAGAATTTGTTTTTCGGTATACGTTTTGAACCCCATGTACCGGTTGATATTTAAGAAGATGCTTACCACGATTTTGGAAATTACCGGGCTCATTGCCATTCTTGTTGTACCCGCAGTCGGGCCGCAAAAGAAAAAGAATAAAGAATTTAAGATCGACCGGGATGTTGCGCATGCGCACTACGCCATCGATGAAGAGGGAAACCTTGTAGAACTGCACGGCCGGGAATTGTCGCGCTACGAACACTGATTCTCTCTTTTTTCTCAATTTAAAACTGAACGAAGCCTCCTCTTTTTAAGGGAGGCTTTTCTATTGGCCCCTGCCAAACTCTCCCCGGTCGGGACTGCTATCCAATTTCTCAGGCTATCAATCTGATAAAGGCCTATCAAAATGATAGGCAATTTCTATTACGTCCCATTTTGAGTCTAAAATAAATCTGCTTTTCCAGGAACTTAAAGCACTTTTTCTTTAAAGCCTTTCTGTGGGCATCATTTTGGCAAATGTGCCGCGGATGAAAAAGCAGTCCATCAAATATAGGCTTTCGGAAATCGTTGTCACCGTTTTTCTGTGGCTAATGGCGGCCGCCATACTCTACATCGCCTATTTAAAAATTAAAATGCTTTAAAAAAATCAATATGCAAAACACGCTTACCCAGAATTGAAACTATGCTTACCATTTATCTCTTCGCTGCCATCATCGTTATGTGCTGGCTGTCATTCAAAGCAATCGATTGGTTCGAAAAAATTTAAAAAGTCATGATCGCGCTATTCATCACATCAATCGCGGTTTTCATCTACATGATCTATGTACTGCTGAAACCGGAAAAATTTTAATCACAAGTCATGAACACCGAACTAACTGGAATTATAATAACGTTTGCCATTACGCTAACCATCGCAATATTGCTTGGTAAGTACATGGCAAAAATGTATGCCGGGGACAAGGTATGGACCGACTTCCTGAAGCCGCTTGAAAAATGGATTTTCAAGCTGTCGGGCATCAGTCCCAATGCGCCCATGAACTGGAAACAGTTTCTGAAGGCCATGATGACCATCAACATCGTATGGGTGTTGTATGGTTTCTGGGTATTGATATACCAGGATAAGCTGCCGCTCAATCCCGACGGTAACCCGGGTATGACGGCCGACCTGTCGTTCAATACGATTGTCAGCTTCCTGGCTAACTGTAACCTGCAAGACTATTCGGGCGAGACAGGCGCAACCTATCTTACCCAGCATTTTATATTTATGTTCCTGCATTTTACCAGCGCGGCAACCGGTATGGCCTGCGCGGTGGCTGTATTTAAGGCATTCAGGGACAAGACCACAACCGACCTGGGCAACTTCTGGAACTTTTTTGTTAAATCCATCACCCGCGTACTATTGCCAATTTCCATTGTCATTGCTTTGATCTTAACTTTCAACGGCACGCCAAGCAGCTACGCGGCTAAAGACAAGTTTATCTCGCTGCAAGGCGACACGGTAACGCTCTCGCGCGGCCCGGCTGCACAAATGATCGCCATTAAACACCTGGGTACCAACGGCGGCGGTTGGTTTGGCGCGAACTCGGCACACCCGCTCGAGAATCCGAATTACTTTACCAATGTAACCGAGATCACCTCGCAATTTATCATCCCTGTCGGCATGGTCATCGCATTTGGCTATTTTATTCGCAGGAAGAAGCTGGGCTGGGTGATATTCGGCGTAATGCTGGTCGGCACCCTCATGTTGATGATCCCATCCATTGTTGGTGAGGCAGGAGGTAACCCCGAGATCGCCAAAATGGGCATAACACAGGCCACGGGTTCGATGGAAGGCAAGGAGGTGCGGTTTGGGCCGGCCGCGACAGCTTACTGGAGCACGCTGACCACGGTAACTTCTACCGGGTCGGTAAATGGTATGCACGACAGCATGATGCCATTGACCGGCTGCTGGGAACTGCTGGCTATGATGATCAACGGTTTCTTCGGCGGCGACGGCGTTGGTTTCCTGAACTATTACATCTATCTCATTATAGCTGTATTTATTTCGGGCCTGATGGTTGGCCGAACACCCGAATTTATGGGACATAAAGTAGAGGCAAAGGAAGTGAAGATAGCGGCCATCATTACTTTATTGAGCCCCTTCATTATCAAAGTTGGCACCGCGCTGGCCTGCTATATATTTTATACTTATCCCAATGCCGACTGGGCGGTAAAACCCTCGGCGTGGCTGAACAACCCGGGTTTCCATGGTTTTTCGGAGATGCTATACCAGTATACGTCATCCAATGCCAATAATGGCTCCGGTCTCGAGGGACTGGCCGATAATAATATATTCTGGAACATAAGCGCCGCCGTGGCGATCTTTTTCGGCAGATTTTTACCGATGATCGGCCCGATAGCGATCTCAGGTCTGCTGGCGCAAAAGAAGTATGTGCCCGAGGCGGGCGGAACGCTGCGCACCGACACCGTGACATTCGGTATAATGACTTTCGCTGTCATAATCATATTGAACGCTTTGTCGTATTTCCCCGCACTGGCATTGGGGCCTCTGGCAGAATATTTTTCAATGCTTAAGCACTGAACGAAATGAAGAATCAATCCAATAAATTATTTGAACCTGCCCTGGTAAGGACAGCCTTCAAAGAATCATTCATAAAACTCGATCCCCGGGTAATGATCCGTAACCCGGTAATGTTCACTGTCGAGATCGGTACGCTGGTAATGCTGATCGTGAGCTATTACTCATTTTCGCACATCGACCAGGGTTCGTTCGGGTACAACTTCAGCATATTTATTATCCTGCTGCTGACTGTACTGTTTGCCAACTTTGCCGAAGCCATAGCCGAGGCGCGCGGTAAGGCGCAGGCCGACAGCCTGCGGAAAACCCGCGAGGAAACTCCTGCCAATGTGCTGCTGGACAAGGGCACTATTATAGTTAAATCATCGAGCGAACTGCGCAAGGGTGACGTGTTTGTCTGTGTGACAGGCGACACTATTCCCACCGATGGCGAGATCATTGAAGGTATTGCAACCATCGACGAATCGGCCATTACGGGTGAATCGGCCCCGGTTATCCGCGAAGCAGGCGGCGATAAGTCGTCTGTTACAGGTGGTACAAAGGTATTGTCTGATAACATTAAAGTACTCGTAACTACCCAGCCCGGCGAAAGCTTCCTGGATAAGATGATCGCACTGGTTGAAGGCGCTTCACGTCAGAAAACACCTAACGAGATCGCATTGACTATATTGCTGGCCAGTTTTACACTGATATTTATTATCGTGTGCGTAACGCTGCAGCCGTTCGCAAAATATGCAAACACTCCGATAACCATCGCAGCGTTAATATCGCTTTTCGTGTGTTTGATCCCGACAACCATTGGCGGATTATTATCTGCCATTGGTATCGCCGGGATGGACCGTGCGCTGCGTGCTAATGTGATCACCAAGTCGGGCAGGGCCGTGGAAACCGCCGGCGACATCGATACCTTATTGTTAGACAAGACCGGGACAATAACCATAGGTAACCGTAAAGCCACGCAGTTCTGGCCGGCAAAAAGCGTTGCGCCCGACGACCTGATAACCGCTTGTGTGTTTGCTTCGCTCGCCGATGACACCCCTGAGGGTAAATCGATCGTCGACCTTGCATCTACCCATTTCAAGCTGCCGCTGGCACCAGAGGGAGCTGAGTTTGTAAAGTTCACTGCCGAAACACGCTCAAGCGGGATCAACACGCCGTCGGGTGTGCGGATACGCAAAGGAGCAGCCGATGCTATCCGCAACATGGTGAACAAGGCGGGTAACGCGTTCCCTCCCGAAGTGGATGACCGCGTAAAACAGATCGCTTCGGACGGCGGCACGCCGCTCGTGGTGTCGCAAAATGACAATGTATTGGGTGTGATCGAACTGCAGGACATTATCAAACCGGGTATTTCGGAACGTTTCGACCGCCTGCGAAAAATGGGTGTAAAGACCGTAATGGTTACGGGTGATAACCCGCTGACAGCACAATACATTGCCAAAAAAGCAGGTGTTGACGATTTCATCGCCGAGGCTAAGCCCGAGGATAAAATGAACTATATCAAACACGAGCAGAACGGCGGCAAGCTGGTGGCCATGATGGGCGACGGTACAAACGATGCGCCCGCACTGGCCCAAGCCGATGTAGGCGTGGCGATGAACAGCGGTACGCAGGCTGCCAAAGAGGCCGGTAACATGGTCGACCTGGACAACGACCCGACCAAACTGATCGAGATCGTCGAGATCGGCAAGCAGTTGCTCATTACCCGCGGTACGCTGACAACATTCTCTATCGCCAACGACGTGGCCAAGTATTTCGCTATCGTTCCGGCCTTGTTTATCGCGTCGATACCGGCTTTGCAGAGGCTGAATATTATGGCGCTGCACAGTCCGCAGTCGGCTATACTATCGGCGGTGATCTTCAACGCGATCATTATCCCATTGCTGATACCACTGGCGCTGAAGGGTGTCGAATATAAACCGATCGGAGCAAGTGCATTGTTACGTCGTAATCTATTGATCTATGGTGTAGGCGGCATTATCGCTCCGTTTGTGGGAATCAAGCTGATCGACCTGATTGTTTCATTAGTAGTTTAAAAAATCATGAAGAAGTACATTATTCCATCCATAAGGTTGACACTGGTGATCATCGTGTTATGCTGTGTGATATACCCCCTGTTTATTGCCGCTGTTGGCAAACTGGCCAAAGGCAAAGGGGATGGTGAAGCGATAGTTGTAAACGGCAAGACCGTTGGCTACGCCCTGGTAGGGCAGAGCTTTACCAAACCCCAGTATTTTTGGGGGCGCCCGTCGGCAGTAGTTTATGCCGCCAATGGTTCGGCCGGGTCGAACAAAGGCCCGACGAATCCTGATTATCTGAAGGACGTCGAGAAACGCATCGACACCTTGCTGAAATATCACCCTTACCTGAAGCGCAGCGATATTCCGGCCGATATGGTAACCGCCTCGGGCAGCGGGCTCGACCCGGATATTTCGCCCGAGGGCGCAAAAATGCAGATCAAGCGTGTAGCGCTATACCGCCACCTGGACGAACAAAAAGTGGCTGATTTGGTAAACAGCCATATCGAAGGCCCGCTGTTCGGTTTCATGGGGCCGTCGAAAGTAAATGTGCTGAAATTGAACGTTGCATTAGATGAAATGCAGAAATAAGATTTATAAATTAGTTTGATCGGTCGCTTATACGGAAATGGAGCCATGCCCTTCCAGGGTTTTCAAGAATGAACGATGATAATAACAAGGAATCGGTACAGCATTTTCTCGAGCTCATCAAAAAATCGAGACGGGGAAAGTTTAAGATATATATTGGCATGAGCGCCGGTGTGGGTAAAACTTTCCGTATGCTGATGGAGGCCAAAACCTTGCTGAAAAACGGTATCGATGTAAAGATCGGCTATATCGAAACACACAAGCGCAAAGAGACCGAAGACCTGCTCGAAGGATTGCCCGTGATCCCGCGCCGTAAACTTTTTTATAAAGGCAAGGAACTGGAGGAGATGGACCTGAATGCGATCATCAACCTTCGCCCCGAAGTGGTTATTGTCGACGAGTTAGCGCATACCAACATCGAAGGCAGTAAGAACGAAAAACGCTGGCAGGATGTGATGGATATTTTGAATACGGGTATCAATGTCATCAGTGCGGTGAACATCCAGCATTTGGAAAGTATCAATGAAGAAGTAGAGCGGATAACAGGGGCCTCGGTTAAAGAACGGATACCTGATAAGATTTTGCAGATGGCCGACGAGGTGGTGAATATTGACTTGACGGCCGACGAGTTGATAGACCGGTTGAAAGAGGGAAAAATATATGATCCCGGCAAAGTACCTGCTGCGCTGAGTAATTTCTTCCAGGCCGAACGGATATTACAGCTCCGCGAGCTTGCGCTTAAGGAAGTGGCCCACCAGTTAGAGCGGAAGATCGATAGTGAGATACCCAAAAATGTGAAACTGCGGCCTGAAATATTCCTGGCCTGCATCAGCACAAATGACGAAGCGGCAAAGATCATCATCCGAAAAACGGCGCGACTGGCGTCATACTATCGCTCCAAATGGTATCTTTTGTATGTGCAAACCTCGAACGAGAGCAGTGATAAGATCAACCTGGCGGCACAGCGACACCTGATCAACAATTTAAAAACGGCCACGCAGCTTGGCGCCGAAGTGTTAAGGGTAAAAGATAATAATATCGCCAAAAGCATTTGGGAGACGGCTGAAAAATACGAGGTAACGACCATTTGTATTGGTAAACCGCATTTTAAATTCTATCAGTTAGTGGCTAAAACAGCTGTATTTACACAGCTGCTCAAAAAAATGTCGAAGACGGATATTGACTTAGTAATACTATCATGACCATTAAAAGTAAACTTCGCGCAGGGTTCGGATTCCTGTTCCTGCTGGCTATAATTTGCAGCGGACTGTCGATATATTATCTTAACCGGCTTTCTGCCGATTCAAGCCTCATCCTCAAGGATAACCACGAAACCATCGTTTACATGCGTAATATTGCCGCCGCTATCGATGAGAACGAGGGGCCGCTTAACAGCAAACAGATTAAGACCATTGAAAGCAACCTGGTAAAGCAGGAAAATAATATCACCGAACAGGGTGAACAGCTGGCTACCGATTCCCTGCGGTCAAAATACGAACAATTAAAGCTTTCGGGCAGCGATCAGGCAAAACAAACTCACCTGCGCGCCGATATACGCAATGTGCTTTTCAGGATCATGAAGCTGAATATGGATGCTGAAGAGCACAAAAATGCCGTGGCAAAAGCTACAGCCAGTAATGCCACCTTGCTTGTTGCGTTGATCGGATCGTTCCTTTTCCTCGTGGCCTTTAGCTTTATCATCAATTTCCCCGGTTATATTGCCAATCCTATCAAAGAGCTTACCGAGCGGATTAAGGAGATATCAAAACGCAATTACCGCCAGCAGCTCGATTTTAAGTCGAATGACGAGTTTGGTGAGCTGGCACAGGCTTTCAACAACATGACCTTTAAGCTCGATGAATATGAGAACAGCAACCTGGCCAGTATCCTGTTCGAGAAAAAACGGATCGAGACGATCATCAACTCTATGCACGATGGTATTATCGGACTCGACGAAAAAATGTTCATCATATTTGTCAACCAGGTGGCGTGCGAACTGGTGGGCATTGCCGAGATACACCTCATTGGAAATTATGCTCCTGATGTTGCCCTGGAAAATGACCTTTTCAGAAACCTATTGCTCACCGATCAACATAAGATGAAGATATATGCCGACGGGCGGGAGAGTTATTATTCCAAGGATATTATGCCCGTAATGAGTACTGAAAAGCTCATCGGCCAGGTGATCATCCTGAAAAACATTACGGAGTTTCAGCAATTGGACGAAGCCAAAACGAATTTCATAGCAACCATCTCGCATGAGTTGAAAACGCCGATCTCGTCGATCAAGATGAGCCTGAAACTGCTGGAAGATAAACGCATCGGCGAAATAAATCCTGAGCAAAAGCAACTGCTGGAGAACATAGATGACGACTCGCGCCGCCTGCTGCAAATAACAGGTGAATTGCTGGATATGGCGCAAGTGGAGACCGGTAAGCTGCACCTCAACTTCGGCAGTACCCATCCGAAAAATATCGTCGACTATGCGGTAAAAGCGGTGAAATTTACCGCCGATCAGAAGGAAGTTACCCTTAAAGTCGATTGCGACGATAGCCTGCCCGAGGTTCGGGCCGACCTCGACAAAACCACTTGGGTTTTGATCAATCTGCTTTCGAACGCCATTAAATATAGTCCTGAAAGGTCGCAGGTGAGGCTTGCCGTGAAAAAGCTGAAAGGTGACGATGTTGAATTTTCAGTAACGGACCATGGGCAAGGTATCGAAAGCCGGTATTTGTCCCGCATTTTTGAACGGTATTTTAAAGTGCCCGGCTCCAAAGGCGAGCAATCGGGTACAGGACTGGGGCTGGCTATAGCCAAAGATTTTATAGAGGCGCAGTCCGGAAAGATCGCTGTTGAAAGTGAACTGGGCGAGGGCAGCAGGTTTTATTTTACTTTGAAAAAGGCGGCCTGACAATGGCTGATTTGTTACGGACCAGTTTGTTAATACTTTACCGGTGCCGATGCTGCGGCGAGCCTGCTTTCAGGGCTTCATATTCCTTCGACGCGAGCAAATAAACCAGGCTTGCCGTTCCGTCCATTGTAGGCTCATTGGTGCTGTAATCGCCAAAATCGTCATGATACACAGCTAAGTTTGATTGAAAATCGACGTACTTATCAGCCGCGTGCAGCTCGACTCCTTTGAGATTTTTGAAGATCGAAGTATAAACAGGGCCGTCGACCAACGCACCATCCAGCGGGTAATGATATAAATGAGAAAAAGATGAATGCGGGTCTTTTGGCGTGTCGCCATTGGCCGGCAAGCCATACACCATGCATTTACCCCAGGGGTTACAGCCGAACAGCCAATCGAAACAAGCCTGCTCCAACTGGCGGTAAGATTGATCGCCGCTAAGCTTGCGATATAAATAACACTGTATAGCGAACGAGGTCGTCAGGTTGTTTGAGCACCAGATAAACGGTACGCCCCGGTAAAATACGTTATTTTTTGCTTTTCTCCAAACGCGGTCTATTCCTTCCCTATAATACCCGATTAATGCCTTTTTCCTGTCACCGCTAAGCTGCATCGCTATCTCGTAATGTCCAAAATTGTGAAACGGGTACCATTGGTAATGTCTCGCCGTGTCTGCGCCCATCCATGGCGTGACTCTTTCTTTTTTGCTGTAGCTCAGCGCCTGGCTTAAATACACGTTTTTGTGAGTAAGCTCATATAAGGCAGCCGAACCCAGTTCCATGTCGTCGGTCCAGTTATCTTCTTCATAAAAATATGGCGCCGTATTCGGGGCGGTTTGCGCTACCCCGGGCTTTGCCAGGCCATATGCATAAGCCGATAGCGCCTTTTTCTTCAGCAAAGCCGAAAAGGCTCTGTCGTCTCGCTGATATAGTTTAGACCCAAGCGCAAAGGCGCTTGCAAATTTTCCCGCTGTCGACGCTGTTCCTGTCGTATGATTTTTATATTTCCCTAATCCTTGCGGTTCGCCGGTAAGAAAATAAACCGGCCTCCCGTTCCCCTTGCCGTAACCATAATCTACGGAATCTTTGTTTGGCAATCGGAACCCCGCGTGATCGCGGTCATCGGCAAGCTGGTTAAACATCCAGTCTTTCCTGGGGTGCATTTTGAGCAGCCAGTCGAGTCCCCATGTCGCCTCGTCAAATACATCGGCCAGGCCATTGCTGCCCCCGAGCCCGTTTGCCTGGTAATGGTCGACAAAAACCGGTTTAAAATCGCGGTAAGCAGCCAGCAGGTGATAAGTTGCGTTCGCTGATGTTGTCACATATTGTAAATAATCGGTCGCGTCGTGCCAGCCGCCTGCCACGTCGATATGCGTTAATGAAGGCACAGGCCCATAAATAATGTACCCGTCCTTGGTATGGCACGAATCTTTCAAAAACGGGTTAAATCCGCTTCGCTGCTGCCGCAGGTATCTTAAAACAAAATCTGCTGATCCCTTATAAACTTCAGTGGAAATCCTGAATTGCGGAGAAACAGCGTTGCCGGTTTTTAGGTAAAACAGCCCGCTATGTTTAAACGCATTGAAATTAAGCCGGAAACACGATTTAAATGGTCCGTATTGGCCGTAATTTTTTCCAATGCTATGGTGATAAACAGCTTTTCCCGTTTGTGCGTCGATAACCGCGAAGTCGAAGGTGCTTGCTAGTGCCTGTTTAGATGCCAATACTGCTATTTTGACCCCGTTTGGCGTATAGCCGAATTGGTTGATCCGGATCCAGCTATCGGTCGTTTCCTGGCCGGAAACCCGGGTGGCCGATGCAAAGCAGGCCACAATAATTGTTAGTGATATTATGCAGCGGAAGGTTTTCATTTAAGCACCGAATAGTGTACAATTTTACATTTTAATCCGGTTAATAAAGAGATGATATATTCAGCGAGTTGTATTTTATTTGGCTTTGAAGAGGGATTATTAACTATTAATTTACATTTTTGAGCTAAAATGCCCATGCATGGTTAAATATCTGCCTGTAATTATACTATGTTTTTTAATCTTTTCTGTGCCGGTGCGGGCCCAATCGCATGCTGATAGCGTGGCTAATCGCCCCACGATTGACAGCGCTTTAAAGCCTGTCGATACAACTGTTAAGAAGGTCGCTGTACACGAGGACACTGCGACAGTTCATCATCGAGCCGACAGCGCGGCCAAACGCGATGCGATTATAAAAAGCCCTGTCGCCGATACGGCCGAAAAACGGCTGCGTCCTAAGATGAAGATTAATAAAGGCAAGGTGGCGCATCCAATAGGTAGATCAGTTGTTAAACAAAGGCCAGCGGATACCTTAATGCATTCGCCCGTGAAAACCTTGAGCGATGAACGGTATACCATGCTCATCAGGGGGGAGGATTTTGACCATATGTCGCTTGCTGGTGAGCTCAACCACTACCCCTTACCGGACAAAGCGCTTAAGTATAAAGTACAGTTGGGGTTGAATCCCGGCCAGCTAACCCAACTCAAAGCCATCGCTGCCGGGCTGCAGCGTAAGAAAGTGGAAATGGGGCAGGATATCATCAATAATGAAAGAAAACTGGACACGCTCTTCAAAACCCGGCAGGCTGATGACGGCTCGATCATATTTTATACCAACCGGTATGGATTATACCTTGGCGAAATCCGGAATGCCGTATTGCAGGCTTGTTATAAGACAGAAGCCATACTGAGTGAAGCGCAAATAAAGAAGTTGGAGAGCCTGGAGAAATAAGATAGTTGATTAGGTTTATTGGTTGATTGAGTTGAAAAAGATGGTAGAGAATAAGCCAGATCAACTTATTCAACTTACTCTAACTTAATCCAACTTAAGTTATTTAACTTTGCACTCCGTTACAACGCGTATGAAGATCACTTTTGATTTTGAGAAACCTTTGGCCGATCTGCAACAGCAGATAGACAAAGTACAGCAAGTTGAAGAGAAGACCAAGGTGGACATGTCGGCAACAATCAACGAGTTGCAGGAGAAGTTCGAGACCACCAAAAACCAGATATATTCCAATTTAACCGGCTGGCAGCGCGTGCAGATATCGCGTCATCCCGAACGGCCTTATACCTTGCAGTATCTGGAACTGATGTGTGACGATTTTATTGAATTGCACGGTGATCGTACTGTAGGCGACGATAAAGCTATTATCGGTGGTTTTGGCTCTATCGGCGGTCAAACAGCTATGTTCATTGGCCACCAGAAGGGACGTAACACCAAGGAGCGCCAATATCGCAACTTTGGCATGGCCAATCCCGAGGGTTACCGCAAGGGGCTGCGTTTAATGAAGCTGGCCGAAAAATTTAATAAGCCTATCATTACCCTGATCGATACGCCGGGGGCATTCCCCGGACTTGAGGCCGAGGAACGTGGCCAGGGGGAAGCCATTGCCCGCAATTTGCTGGAGATGGCGGTGCTTCGAGTGCCGGTTATCTGCGTCATCATTGGCGAAGGGGCGTCGGGCGGCGCTTTGGGCCTGGCAATAGGCGACCGGGTTTTCATGCTTGAGAACTCGTGGTATTCGGTGATCTCGCCTGAAAACTGCTCGACCATTCTCTGGAAAACCTGGGAAAACAAGGAAAAAGCCGCTGAAGTGTTAAAGCTCAGTTCGACGGAAATGTATAAAAACAAGCTTATCGATGGCGTTATTAAAGAACCCATCGGTGGCGCTCACCAGGACCCGGTGGCTATGGCCGCTATGCTGAAAAAGCATCTTTTAAAAGACCTGAAGGAATTGAAAGCACGGAACGTGGATGAACTGGTGACCGAAAGGATCGATAAATTCTGTTCGATGGGCGTGGTGGTTGAGGGGTAATTCCTTAAATTTGTTAATATGACTACATTAACAGTTAATATTAATAATGAGCAAGAAGAGCGCGTGCTGCTGGCATTCCTGAATAGCCTGAAATATAGTTACAAGACCGGCGCTGACCCAGATCAGTTATCTGATGGTCAAAAAGCAGAGATTCTACGTAGGGAGAGAGATTTCGAAGCGGGTAAAATAACAGCTGAACCCTGGAGTGAGGTCAGGAAACGTTTTGTCAAATAATGTTCCTTATTGAAACATACCAGACGGCTACTGCTGATCTGCAGGAGGCATTTGACTGGTATGAAGAGCAAAGCCAGGGTTTAGGTGAACGATTTATAAGGGAGGTTGATACCTATCTGGACTTAATCGGCAAAAATCCTTTTCAATTCGCGATACAATTTTCCGGTAAATACCGGTTTGCGTTACTCGATCGTTTTCCTTTCAGAATAGTTTATCGGATTGATGAAGATAAAAACCGTGTTTACATAGTGTCTGTTTTTCACACCAGCCGCGACCCTAAAAGATTTTGATATACCTGACATAAGTTCACCAGTACTTTTTTCAAATTAGGTTTTAATCTTCCAAAAATCGTCTTACATTTGCACTTCGTTTTTGAAGGGGTTCCTTCGCAACGGGATTGTCCGATAGTATAAGGGTAGTACAAGTGATTTTGGTTCATTTAGTCTTGGTTCGAATCCAGGTCGGACAACCATAAATATTTCGGATTTCGGATTTTCGATTTCGGATTTGGTCTGAAAAGGGGATACGAGGTCCGAAATTATTTTTTGATAAGGTTTGATAAAAAATTTCGAAATTGAACATTCAAACTTCGAAATAAAGATATGCCATTACAGTTTAATCCCATTAAGTTATTCGCGGGTTCAGGGACTACCGAGCTTGCAGGTAAAATTGCCAAAGCTTATGGTAAAGACCTCGGCGAGGTCGCAGTATCGCGTTTTAGCGACGGTGAGTTTCAACCTCACTTTAACGAAACGGTACGCGGTTGTGATGTATTCCTGATACAATCTACCAATCCGCCAACGGATAACCTGATGGAGCTGCTGATGATGATTGATGCCGCGCGGCGTGCGTCGGCGCATTATGTAACGGCTGTAATCCCTTATTACGGACTGGCGCGCCAGGACAGGAAGGATAAACCACGTGTGGCCATCGGCTCGAAGCTGGTTGCTAATTTGCTGGTTGCGGCAGGTATTAACCGCATTATGACGATGGACCTGCATGCGGCACAGATACAGGGGTTCTTTGATATACCGGTTGACCATTTGGATGCGTCAATCATTTTTGTGCCTTATATTAAAAGTTTAGGTCTGGATGCGCTGACCATCGCTTCACCGGATATGGGCGGATCGTACAGGGCGCGTACCTTTGCAAAGTTCTTCAATGCCGAAGTGGTGATCTGCGACAAGCGCCGTAAACGCGCTAACGAGATCGAATCCATGACCCTGATAGGCGATGTAACCGACCAGGATATTGTTCTGATCGACGATATTTGCGATACGGCAGGTACGCTGGCTAAAGCAGCCGGGTTGATTATGGAGCGCGGTGCGCGTAGCGTAAGGGCGGTATGTACGCACCCGGTTTTGTCGGGCAATGCGTACGAAACGATCGAGAAGTCGGCTTTAACTGAGTTGATCGTAACCGATACTATTCCGCTGAAGCACCCGAGCAGGAAGATCAGGGTGTTGTCTACGGCAGACCTGTTTGCAAAGGCAATACTAAATGTGAACGAACACGGCTCGATAAGCCAGTTGTTTAAAGTAGACTAGAGAGTCCGTAGATTGAAATAAATACAATACCATGGTCTATGGACTATCGACCATGGACTAATAATAAAAACAAAAACAAAAAAATGAAATCAATTGCTATTAGCGGTTCTCCAAGAGAGAACGTAGGGAAACGCGACGCTAAGGAGCTGCGTTATGAAGGCAATGTGCCTGCAGTTCTTTATGGTGGGAAAACCCAGGCCCACTTTTCAGTGTCCGCAGCTGATTTGAAGCCGGTTATTTATACGCCGGATGTTCATTTCATCGATCTTGCCATTGGGAATGTAAAAGCGCAGGCCATTATCCAGGACATCCAGTTCCACCCGTTGACCGAGCAGATCCTGCATGTCGACTTTTTGGAATTGGACGAGAAAAAACCGATCGCCATTGAAATTCCGATCAAATTGACCGGTACTTCGCCAGGTGTGAAGATGGGTGGCAAGTTAGTTCAGAAGCTGCGTAAACTGCGTATTAAAGCGCTTCCTAAAGATCACCTGGATACTATCGACGTAAGCATCGAAGAATTGGAAGTTGGTAAAGCAGTACGTGTTGGCGACCTGAAATTCGATAAACTGACCATTACTAATGCCAAAGAAGATACCATCGTATCGGTAACTACTTCACGTGCATTACGCCAGGCAGAAGAAGCAGCGGCTAAAAAATAATTTTGTGATTACACCGATTGGGGTGTGATTCCACAGATTTTGAATAGCGATGGACTTAACCCATCGCTATTTTTTTTACTTTCGGAACCAGATTTAACGTCCTGCCCCGGAGTCTGACTATGGACTATCGACTATGGACTATGGACTCAAAATGAAATATCTCATCGTCGGTTTAGGAAACATCGGGCGCGAGTATGCCGATACACGGCATAACGTAGGCTTTATGGTGCTGGACGAATTCGCGAAGCAGGAGAACGCCAAGTTTTATGATATGCGCTACGGTTATTATACCGAGATTCCCTACAAAGGTCGCATGCTTCACCTCGTTAAGCCTACCACTTATATGAATTTGAGCGGCAAGGCGGTGAACTATTGGATGAAGGAGCTGAAGATTCCCATCGAGAATGTGCTGATCATTGTTGACGATATAGCGTTGCCCCTCGGCACATTGCGCCTGAAACCCAAAGGCAGCGCCGCCGGGCACAACGGGCTGAAGCATATCGAGATGACGCTTGGGCACAATAATTACGCCCGCCTGCGTTTCGGCGTAAGCGATAATTTCCCTAAGGGCCGGCAGGTCGATTATGTGTTAAGCGGTTTTGATGATGACGAACTGCCCGAAATACCGGCACTGATAGACCGCTCTATCGAGATGATCAAAAGCTTTGCCACAGCCGGTACCGAGCTTACCATGACGCGGTATAATAAATAAGCAAATCAACTTTACGGAAATCAATGCCCCATCGGGGCTACCCGTTTGTAGAGTTATGCCATCCCTTCATATTTTGCCCCATCGGGGCTACACAATTTGCGATGGGTAGCCCTTAACAGGGCAATTTTTGATTTGTAATTTGTGTTCTACAAATGGGTAGTCCCTAAGGGACTTTTCTCGAGTAGACTTCTATCCCCTTGGTTTTGCTCTTAACATAAGAAATTTTTCTTATTTTATTTAGCTGATTTTCAATTTGTTGGTAAATAGTTTCCGTAAAACATTTGGAACATAAGAAATAATTCTTAGGTTTGAATATGAAAAAATATAAAAGCCAGGAAAATTTGCCTTCGGAGCCTACGAAATCGGAGCTGGAGATATTACAGGTGTTGTGGGAATACGGGCCGTCGACAGTAAGGTTTGTAAATGACAAGCTGAATGAGCAAAAGCGCGAGGTGAATTACATGTCGACCCAAAAGCTGATGCTAATAATGCTTGATAAGGGATTTGTAACGAAAGACGCCAGCCAGATGACCCATATTTACGAGGCTGCGGTTGACGAAGGGAAAACCAAAGGTTACTTGTTAGACCGCGTAGTCGACAACCTGTTCAACGGTTCGGCGGGCAGCCTGATGATGCAATTGCTTGGCGACAAGAAGATATCGCCCGAGGAGATGGAAGAATTCAAAGAGCTGATCAAAAAGATAGACCAAAAATCATAAACTTATGAAAACGTTTTGGATGCCATACATTTCGGATCACACTATCCACGCCATTTGCTGGACCCTGATCCATTCGCTTTGGATAGGCCTGGCTATTGCCCTGCTTTCGGGCCTTGTAATAACGATCACCAGGAAGTCGACCGCCGTGCTGCGCTATAATTTACTATGCGGCGTCCTGATACTGTTTACGTTGGCGGTATACGCGACGTTTTGGATCGAAATGGGCACATCGGCAATTGAGCATGGGTCTTTCCGTGCGGGGCAGATCATCAATGCGCCCGGTGATCACCTGATGATCATCCCTGATACCACAACACCGCATGTCAGTCTTCTTACCCGGGCGGTATGGCTCCTTAATGAATATTCGAATGTTATTTTCCTGGCCTGGCTGCTGCTTTTTATGCTCAAGAGCCTTAAAATGGCCGGAGGCTTATTGTACATCCAGCGGATAAGGAACTATAAAGTTCACGAGGTTTCGGATGAGTTCAAGCACAAGATCGGGGTGTTTGCGGATCAGATTGGCATCAGGCAGTCTGTCTGCCTGGTGCAGTCCGAACTGGTTAAAGTACCTGTAGCTGTAGGATGGCTCAAACCGATGATCCTGCTGCCGATGGGCGTCATACTAAAGCTGTCGCCCGAACAGTTGGAAAGCATCCTCTGGCACGAACTGGCCCATATCCGCCGCCGCGATTATTTAGTTAATATTTTGCAGGGAATGGTCGAGACGGTATTCTTCTTTAATCCCGGGTTACTTTGGCTGTCATCACTCATCCGCGCCGAGCGCGAGGCCTGCTGCGACGATATAGTGCTGAGCCGGATGAACCGCAAAGCCAATTACCTGGAAGCATTGCTGGCATTTGGGAACGAGACCAACAGCCGTATGCCGCTGGCTATGAGCATCGGCTCGGGCAACCAACTGCGCGACCGCCTGAAGCGGATGGTTCACCAGGAAAATAAACGGTTGAGCATTGCCGAGAAAGTCGTCCTGGTAGCCGGGCTGATCGCATTGTCGGCTTTTACCGGGCTGCCCAAAACAACCGGGCAGGCCGTTAAGCATTTGATAAACGTTATTATAAAGAAGAAGGACACCGTTGCTGCACAACCGGTGACGGCAAAATTAACGATGACTAAACCAAAGGCCGGATATGGAACAAAAGAACAAATATTGACCAAAGACACGACATTAAAAAAGCCGGATACTTCCATCCGGTTCAACAGCGTGCTATTTACAGACGGCGATGCTGACCTGGCCAATTGCGATCTGAAAGCGCGCGGCACCGACGGCAATATATACCACCTGACGATTTACAATAACGAACTGATCGCTGTTTCGGTAAATGATGAAAAGGTAGATGACCTCCGGGTATCGGAATACGAGTTCATGGTGAAACGTATCAGGCAGATGATCGATGAGAAACGGACGGTAATGATGAAGAACCCGGATGTGGCAAACGCGAAATCACTTGGAGCGAAATTTAAGAAGGATGGCAATTTCTCAAAGAAGCGGTATCTCGATTCAGGCGATGTAAAGGATTATTATGACGACGCCAGGGCTAAGGCATGGAAAACAGATAGCTTTGATAAAAATGGCGGAATATTTTTGAAGAGCGCTCCGCCAGGGGCTAAGAAGCAGATGACTATGTGGAAACGGGCAAATGACGATAGTTTAAGCTATGCCGAAGAGCGTGGCAGGGCGCTTCGCGTGATAGCTGACCTGGTGGCCGATAAAGTTGTACCAAGTACCGGAGCGGTAAAATGGTTTGGTCTAAGCAATACAGAATTTATTGTAAACGGTATTAAACAGCCTGACGCGGTGCAGCAGCGGTATAAAGCCAAATACAGCATTCGAGAAAACTACGGCCTTTACTATGGGCCGGTGCAGATGACAGGAACGGGTGTATTTATTGATGACGATGCCAGGGCGGAGCACATCCGCCAGATGAATGCCAAGAGAGATATGGAACGTCAGAGAATGAAGATCATGCAGCCAGGGATGAAACAGCCTGGTTTTGCCGATACCGGGTTTGCTGCGCAACAACGCAAGATGTTTATGTTTGACCAGCAGCGAAAGAGGTTATTTAAAACTGACTTTTCAGTGAGCGATATGATAGCTTCTGTTACGACTGACCTCGTCAGTGAAAACATTGTGAAAGATAAAAGCGATGTGACTTCGTTCAAGCTCACCAATTCGTTCCTTGTAGTGAATGGGAAACAGCAGCCGGAAGACCTTCACGAAAAGTTGAAAGATAAATACCTCAGTTCACCCAAATATTTACTGAACAGGCAAATCATGAACGACCCGCATTATGGCCTTCAGTATAATGCCAAAACCGGGAGCATGGGGCTTGGAATCTCTATCGATCCGGGTGACCCGGCAGTTAAATAGATCAATTGACTTACGAGTAAAAAAAAGGCTTTGAGCCATGGTGAAAACTATGGAACGGACAAGCCTTGCCTTTGTAAATGGTAGTAAGACAATAACATCCTGTTAAAAAGGGCGATAATCCTATCCGATTCGTTAAAAGATGTTAAATCCCGGTAATCAAATGTTAAAATCGCGTAGTTCCTCGCAACAGTACGATATAGGTGTGCGTCTAATGCCCAAACAACCAAACATGCGATCACTTTACCTGGCCATCATTTGCTTTTTCCTTTCGTTGGGCGCATTTGCCCAGACTGCCGCTCCTGTCAGTTCAATTCATGGTATCATCATCGATTCGGCAGCCAACAAACCCATGGGGTTTGTAACGGTCGCACTCCAGGATTCAAAAACGCACAACGGCGTAAAGAGCGTATTGAGCAAGGACGATGGCAGTTTCGCATTAAGTGCGCCTGCCGGCAATAACTATGATGTGGTTTTTGTATTTGTGGGTTACCGTAACAAAACGGTTGCGGTCCCTGCATCGCGCGGGCCGGTCGATCTGGGAAAAATATTCTTAGCGCCCGCGTCAAACCAGTTAAAAGAGGTATCGGTTACCGCAGCACGACCGCTAATGAAGCAGGAAGTAGACAGGATAACCTACGACATCCAGGCCGACCCGGACAGCAAGGCGCTGTCGGTGCTGGACATGATGCGCAAGGTGCCGCTTTTATCGGTCGACGGAAACGATAATATCCAGTTGAAAGGAAGCGGAAATTATAAGATATTGATCAATGGCAAAGAGTCGGCATTGATGGCAAGGAATCCGTCGGACGTATTGAAGGCAATGCCCGCGACCAATATTGAAAGGATAGAAGTGATCACTACGCCGCCGGCAAAGTACGATGCAGAAGGTTTGGCTGGTATCATCAATATCATTACCAAACGTAATGCCGACCAGGGGTATAACCTGGGTCTGAATACCCGTTTCAATACCGTGTTCGGCGCAGGCTACAACCTGAATGCCACTGTAAAAGAAGGCAAATTTGGCATATCATTTTTTGGCGGTTTTGGCAGCGGCGGAAATTTGACCACATCCTCGCAGAATACGGAAAACATTTTCGCTAACCACAACGTGATATCGCAGCCCGGCATCAACAACCAGACCCAGCATTTCCACTATAGCGGGGCAGAATTGAGTTACGAGATCGATACCCTGAACCTGCTTACCGCATCGTTTAACTTGTTTGGCAACAATCAGCGGCAAACGAGCCAGCAAACGTCAAGCACCGACAGCCTGGGAACATTGCTGCAAAACTACGCTCTCGATAATTCCGCTCATAGCACGTTTACAGGCTTCGATGCATCAGTTAACTACCAGCTTGGGTTCAAGAAATCGAAGGACGAATTGCTGACATTTTCCTATAAATATAGCTATTCGCCCAACCAGCAATTTAATGACAATATGTTCAGCGACAGGTTCAACTATCCCCAGGCCTATTTCCCCGACTATCAGCAATATAACGATGCCGGGAACAAGGACCATACTATACAGATCGACTATGCGAACCCGATCAGTAAGCAAGTGTCGATAGAGGCGGGTGCAAAAGCTATTTTACGCAACAATTACAGTAACTATCATGTAGATAATCTGAATCCGGCTACGCAACAGTACATGACCAATGATTCGCTGACCAACGACTTTACCTATCACCAGGATATTTACAGTTTATACAATTCGTACCAGCTTAAGCTGGACAAATGGACCGGCAAAGCCGGCTTGAGGTTGGAGCGAACAACGCTAAGCGCCGATTTTATTTCGTCAAACGTAACTACGGCGCCAAGCTACAATAATCTGATCCCATCCGTATCCATACAGCGCAGCTTTAAGAGCAGCAGTCTGAATTTCGGCTTTACGCAGCGTATTCAGAGGCCCGGGATTTTCCAACTGAATCCCTTTGTCGATCGCAGCAACCCCACCTTCATCAATACAGGCAATCCTCAGTTGAAGCCTGAACTCGATAATACGTTTGACCTGACGTACAGTAATTTTAGCCATGGCGCTATTAATATCGACCTGAGCTACGCCTTCTCGAACAATTCGATCCAGAACGTTTCGAGCCTGCACCCCGAGATCATTAACGGTAAACCGGATACCGTAACTTATACTACGTTTGAAAATCTCGGTACCAATAAAACGCTTGGCTTGAATGTTAATACTAACCTTACCCTGGCTAAGAACCTGACTATGGGTCTGAACGGGCAGGTAAACCATGTATGGCTCAGCGGAACCTTTGGCGGCAGTTTGTACCATAATTCGGGCTTTACCGGGGATGGTTTTGGCAATATCCGGTATAAGTTCGGGAAAGGATGGGGGGTATCGTTTAATGCAGGCTATTTCAGCGGTAGTGTGAACCTGCAGGGCCGGTCGAGCGACTTTATTTTTAATCAATACCTGCTTTCCAAGGATTTCTTCAACAAGAAAATGACCATTGTGCTGGTAGCCAACAATCCGTATACCAAATATAATACCTTTAAAACGACAGTTAATTCAACCGTATTTTACCAGGAGTTATCAAACCAAAATTATTACCGCTCATTTGCCGTCAGATTCAACTTCAGGTTCGGAAAGCTAAACAGCCAGATCAAGCGAAACGAGCATGGTATCAACAACGACGATACGAAAGGCGGTGGCAATAACAGCAATAACTCGGGCGGCGGAAGCAAGTAAATCATTAATTTCGCCGCATGAAGATTTACGGCATCCCCAATTGCGACACGGTTAAGAAAGCGCTAACCTGGTTAAAAGATAACAACGTCGATTTTGAATTTCATGATTTTAAGAAAGAAGGCATCCCGGCCAAAAAGCTGAAGGAGTGGGATAAGAATGCAGGTTTGGATAAGATCGTGAACAAAAAATCCTCCACCTGGAAAGAAGTCGACGATGCTGTAAAGGAAACCATCACCTCGATCGATGCAGCAATCCCGCTTCTGCAGGAAAAAACCAGCATCATCAAAAGGCCCGTGATAGAGGATGGCAAATTCCTTTTCTTTGGTTTTGACGAGGAGGCTTATAAGAAGCATTTTTTAAAGTCAGTTGATTGAGTTGTAGTAAGTTGATTAGGTTGAATAAGTTTGTTATTTTTGGCAAAACCTTATCAAATAGCTCGATGGCCTTATTTACCGAATTAGAAACCTGGAGACAGGCAAGGAAAATAAGAATGATCATTTTCCAACTCGTAAAAGAATTTCCACAAGAAGAAAAATTCAGATTGGCTGACCAACTCGTTAGGTGTTCGAGATCAATAACTAATAATATTGCAGAAGGGCACGGTCGATACCATTAAGACAATGTTACGTTTTGTGTGATAGCGCGAGGTTCATTATCAGAAACACTTGACGATATGATAATTGCAAAAGACGAGGACATAATCTCCGATTCCACATTTGACGCATTTAGGAAAGAATTTGATCAATGTCTGGAATTGCTCAATGGTTACATTCATTTTATTAAGAAAAAAGGAAATGACGAATTGGAATAACTCAACCAACTTAGTCAAACTTAATCAACTGAGCTTTTAACGTAACAATTATTTTACCCCGGAGCCAATTGCCTATTTTATACTAACTTGCGCCTCATAATTAACTGAACCAAAATGAAATTTAGATTTTTTGCCGGCACGTTGCCGGTATTTCTGTGTTTGGCAGTTGTGGCTGGCGCCCAGCAGCCGGCAACGCAGCCAAAAACAACCCAACCAGCACCCCAAACTAACCGGCCCCCTCAAGCGCAAAAGCCTATTGCCGAAGAGAACGCACCAAAAACAGAGTACGATTATCACGAAACTTTCGGGCCGCCGTTTTATTCGAAAAATGGCAATGAATACCGTGCGTCCGATGGCGCACCGGGACCAAAATACTGGCAAAACCGTGCTGATTACCAACTGAACGCCAAACTGGACGATGAGCACAACCAGATAACCGGGTCCGAGGTGCTTACTTATACCAACAACAGTCCGCAAAAACTTGGCTTTTTGTGGATGCAGCTCGACCAGAACCTTTTCCGGCAGGATTCGCGCGGAACTGCGATCGTTCCATGGTACAGCAACCCCGACAGGCAGATCAGCCGTAACTGGGGCCGCGGACAAGTGTTCAAAGCGGGCGATTCAATTTTATCCGTAAAGCTGATCGATGCCAAAGGTAAAGCCACGGTGCTTAAATATTTAATTAGCGATACCCGGATGGAAGTCTTTCTTCCTAACGATATTGCGGCGAACGGCGGACAAGTAAAGATTAAGATCGACTGGTCGTTTATTGCCCCGGACTATGGTTCCGACCGTATGGGTGTACTGGAGGAAAAGGATCCCAAAACCGGCCAGGATCAGACCAAAAACGGCAAGATATTTACCGTTGCACAGTGGTATCCGCGCATGTGCGTTTACGATGATGTGCTGGGATGGAATACGCAGCCTTACACAGGCCCGGGCGAATTCTACCTTGAATATGGTGATTTCGACCTGAACATCACTGCTCCGGCCAAAGATATCGTTGTAGCATCGGGCGAATTGCTGAATCCGCAGGATGTATACACGCCAACGGAGCAAAAACGCTGGGCTGAAGCAGCGAGAAGTGAAAAAACGGTCGTTATTCGCTCGGCGCAGGAAGTAACCGATCCTTCGTCGCGTCCCGCTGGCAAAAAAGAGCTGACCTGGCATTTCCGGATCAAAAATGCGCGCGACGCCTCGTGGGGCGCTTCGTCGGCATTTATTATCGATGCTGCAAAAATGGATTTGCCGAGCGGCAGAAAAGCCATGGCTATATCGGCTTACCCGGTTGAAAGCGACGGCAACGACGCTTGGGGCCGTTCGACTGAATATATCAAGAAATCGATCGAATTTAACTCCAAGCAGTGGTTTGAATTCCCTTATCCCAATGCAACCGCAGTAGCCGGTATCGTCGGCGGTATGGAATATCCCGGAATAGTTTTTTGCAGCTACCGGGCAAAAGGCAGGGGCCTGTGGGGTGTTAATGACCATGAGTTCGGCCATACCTGGTTCCCGATGATCGTCGGCTCGAACGAGCGCCTGTACGGCTGGATGGACGAAGGTTTTAATACATTTATTAATACGCTCTCCACCTATGATTTTAATAACGGCGAATACCGTAATAAACCTGCCGATATGCACAGGGCCGCACCGGTGTTTACCCATGCCGGCCTGGAGCCAATGTTAAGCCAGCCTGCTAACCTGAAGGAAAAAAATACCGGCATCTTACTCTATGCTAAGCCCGGCGCCGGCCTGACGATGCTGCGCGAGCAGATACTCGGCCAGGACCGCTTTGATTTTGCTTTCAGGACCTACATCAAACGCTGGGCCTTTAAACACCCCACCCCGGATGATTTCTTCCGGACGATGGAAAATGCCGGCGGCGAAAGCCTGCAATGGTTTTGGCGCGGCTGGTTCCTGAATAACTGGCAGTTGGACGTAGCGGTGCGCGACGTAAAATATGTTGACAACGATCCGTCAAAAGGCGCGCTGATCACCATAGACAACCTGCAAAAAATGGCTATGCCGGTAATCATCGAAGTAAAGACCGTAAGCGGGAAAACCGACCGCGTGAAACTGCCTGTTGAAATATGGGAACGTAACAGCAGTTGGACATTCAAATACCCGTCGACCGAAGAGATACAGTCGGTGACCTATGATCCTGATAAGGTGTTTCCCGATATCAATCCTAAGAATAACGTTTGGAACAAGCCACAATAAAATTTAAAACCCGGTAAAAAGCCGGGTTTTTTTATTTCGTGAGCCGTCAGGAGGATGTTAAATTTAAAACTAAGAACTATCAATGTAAGTTTTAGTTATAAATCGGCTTATATTTATCGTAAACAAATACCTCTATGAAGATCAAACTCTACCTTACCCTTTTATTTATGCTGGCTGGCAATTGCATGTATGCCCAAACGCTGCTTAAAGGCGTCGTTACCGAGTCGGGCACCGGTGCAAAAATGCCGAATGTTTTTGTGCACGACAACAATAATAAGGAAGTTACATTAACCGATAAGTCCGGCAGGTTCGAGATCAATACCGAGCCCGGCCATACGCTGATATTCTCTTCGCCCGGCTATGTTTCGGATACGTTGTACGTTATCGACCTGACCCAAAAGCATGTGACATTGGCTGTACAGACAATAGCCCTGCGCGGCGTAAGCATTACGGCCACGCGCCAGGCCAGTTTCGACCCCCACAAGGAATACCCGGAAGTATACGAACGAGCCAAACTGTATCCGCTCTCGCCATCTACGTGGTTTGGGCGCGAGGCAAAAAATGCCAGGCGTATGAAGCGTTTCTTTAAGTCTGAAGAAGAGGAACGCGCGGTGGATAGAGTATTTACCAGGGCTTACGTTAGCAGCATTGTTCCATTGAAGGGGCAGGACCTGGAGGACTTCATGGCCCTATACCGGCCGAGCTACGCCTTTATTACCAGTAATGACGCCGTGTCGCTCGCCGCGTATATTAACGACAGCTATAAGAAATTTATGGCCCTCCCGCCCGATAAACGCCACTTGCAACCGTTAACGAGTGACCAGCCGGTTAAACCTTGATAGTCCGCATAAGTCCGAAAGTCCGCATAAGTCCGAAAGAGGGATACGTAACGTCTTTCGGACTTTCGGACCTCCGACTTTCGGACTAAAAACAAACAAAATCATCCGGGCAATGCTTATAGTTGTATAACACTACCGCTATGAAAAGGAAGATTATGAACATGGCCGCACTTGCAGCTATTTGCGCCATACTTTTTAGCAGTTGCGCCGAAAGGCACGAGGCTCCGAAACCACCGCCGCCACCGCCAGGAGCGCCGGCACCACCACCGCCGCCGTCGAGGTAATAGTTAATGGCCCCGGGTCTATAAGTCCCGGGGCTTTTTCATTGTTCACAGACTATCAGATACTTATCAGGTGGTTTATCATTCTTTAATCAGGATTGCTTTCGCCTGAATCAATCGTTAAATCACCTTTTCAATGGTTTTTAAAAGTATATAATTGTGCAACCGGTATCGAAGAGGGATCAATACTGGTTTGATTTTCTGGTGTGTACCAAGTTAGATTGATTGAATACGTACCAGCCCTGTGCAAGTATTCAAACCGCAAAGGATAAAACCCCTTTTTCAGCGGCAGCATAAACGAGCGGTCATGGTTGTCACCAGGGGCTTTCCTGATTAGCAATTGCTTACCGATATAAAGCGAGGCGGCATCATCAGAACTCAGCACGAAGGTATAATAGCCGTCTGCTTTAATTTCAATAGCTCCTGTTACAAGCAAAGCAAAATGGTCATCGTTGTGCAGGCTGTCGATGTCGATATCTATACCCACATGGCCTGTGTGCTGCGGCTTAAGCCTGCCAAAGCCGGGCAGTTTATTCCAATTGCCGGGATAGTAACCATATGTCAATCCACCGGCTTGCCAGTCCTTTCGTGGGGCAACGGGTGGCAGCGCCTTTCCTTCGGCAAAATTCGCAACGCTGATGTGGTTAAATCTGCTATGAAAGCAAAGTGTGCTCACGGTTAGTTTGCAGGGTGAATTAACCGTTAAGGTATCCTTCATTATGGCGGAATTTTCACCTGGGATGCGACCATCAGTTGTATATCCGGTCCGGGCAAATGCTTCATCATAACGAACCACAAAAGGTTGATTTTTGACGGCTATACCACCCATGGGTATCAACGTTACAGTGTCATTCTGATAGCCGGTATAGGAGAATTTAATGCCGTCATAAGCGCTTTTGAACTGTGCGGAAACGTGTGTTTCTCCATCGTATTGATTGGTTTTCCAATGCAGCCCGGGCGGTGCCGACGAACGTAAGATGGCCTCCATTTTATCAATACCCATATCATGATATGCATTTCCGCTTCGACTTGTGAGGTATAGCGATTTGAACCCTTTTACACCGGGCAGCTTTTGCCGGGCCAGGGTATCCATAACGCCGTTATCCCACCACAAGGACGGGTCACCTGCAATATAAGAGTCAAATGTGTCCGGCGCAGTAAATAAGGCATATAGAGCAAATAAGCCGCCATAGGAATGGCCGAATAAAGAATTCGAGCCGCTTGTATGGTATGCCCGGTTGATATGCGGTATCAGTTCTTTGGTGATATAGGATAAAAAAGCGCCGGCCCCGCCGGATGAGCCGCCAGATTGCGTGGGCGTTAGATCTCGTCGCCTGTCGTTATTTTCCACTCCCACAATGATAAGCGGCGGTGCAAAACCCCATTGCTGGACATGCTTTTGTATCTCGGTGATCATGTCCGTTGCCGATTCGCCATCCAGTACATATAAAACATCGTATTTAGCTTGTCTTGCCGTATCGTACCCCTGGGGAAACGAAACGCGGAAATACCTTTTTTCATGCAGGATTTCAGAAACGATGGAATCACGGTGGATTTGCGCTGCTATTTTTGATGTAAACAGACCTGTAAAACCAATACACAACAATAATACTTTTATCTTCATAAATTGGAGTTTAACCTCGAAGGACAGCTACAGGACGTTCTTTATTGTAACTTCGTGACAAATTCGGCCAATGCTTCTGGCAATGGGGGCCTTATGAGCCTGTTATCTGAACGGGATTGGACGCAGCCATTGCGGTTTTTAACGGTCTATAGTAGACGGGGAGAATCATCATTATTCCACGACAAACCAGGTATACGATGCTGCGGGAATGCTAAAGGTAAAACTGATCGTATAGTCCCTGTTGACCGTGTATTTTATCCACGGCCCGCCGCGTTCGCTTACGGCGGCCGTTTGGGTGAGCCCGGTATAATAAAGAGGCAATCGGATGGTTCTTTTTATCGGCTTGTGCAGCGGGTTGTAAAGCATGATCAGGGCTTTGGTTTTAAGCCCTGAATTTACGTGCATGATGCCGTCCCAGTCACGGCCGTCGGCGCGGCGCAAATGGATAATATCGGAATTCAGGATCGGTCGATATTTCTTATACCATTTGATAATGCTGATCACAGCCTGTTTGGTGGCATCATCATCGTACAAACGCGGCCCGCGGTAACAAGCCTGAACGCCGGCGCCATAGTACTGCATCATCAATTGCTCATAATCTTTCAAATGTTGCGATAATGGTTCCAGCACTGCTTCGGGGCCGCCGCCCTGGTATTTGGTCAGCGGTACAAAGCCCCAGCTCATGGAAGGCGTTTTCTCCCACAAACCGTCATAAATGTTTTGGCGGTTCAATATTTTCTGATCATTGCGCGGCAATGAGAAGTTCACCTCGCGGTAGCCGATGGCGATCTTATTGGTCCCGTCCAGGAAGTACCAATCGGGGGCGTTCACATACACGCCATGTTCGCTGCACCAGTGGTACACGCCTTTTTGCAGTGCCATTTGCCGCCACTGGCTATCGCCCAGGTTTTTGTGGCCGGGGTGGGTAGTGGATGCGCAGACATCGCCCGGGTACGGGCCATCGTTCTCAAAAATGTCAAACCCGGTATGGCTGATAAAGTATTCCAGTTTTGAGATGTAGGCCAGCGCCCATTTGCTGCCCAGGCATGGTGCATGGCCGAAGAATGCGGCGGCGTCGGGTTTTCCGGTTGCCGGGTCTATCACATCGTCTTCATCATCTATCCGGCGGGAGCTGAATAGCGAATAGCCGCCTATCATAATACCCTTGTTGTGCGCATAAGCGGCGATCTTATTCCACCTGCTGATGTTTGCGGACGAAGTATCTTCCATATTGCAATTGCTGCCGAAACTAAGGATGAGGGCTTCGTAGCCCGTTGCAGCACATTGATCGATGGCGTGATATACTTCATTGTCGTTATGACTTACCAGGTGCATGAATATTGGATTCTCCGTTGTCCATGGCGCGACCGTCCGGTACATTTTGCGTATAGCCAGCCCGCGTCGCTCGCGGTCGTAACTGTCCATCAGCAATTCGTAAGTGCGCACCGATCTGAAAGTGTCGCCCGGCTTTAATTCAACACCGGTTACTTTTTCGGGATATACTTCCAGTAAGCAAGGTGTTTGATAATTGTAGTTTACCTGCGAGGTGTAGGCGCTGTCGGCAAGCCAGTGCGTGGTTTGGTCGCTCAGGTCATAACGCATTGCATTGTTAAATGCATAGTTGGTTTCGACGTAGATACCATGCTGTTTTTTCATTTGTTCCGTCGTTCCAACGACGGCGCTTTCCTCCTCCACAAGCGCCAGTATCTCATTTTTTGTTCGCCCGATGGTGACGCTATTCGACGAGCCGTTTTCAACCGACAGCCACTTTACGATTAATGGAAGGCCGTCGTACAGTTCATAATGCACACTGATTGAAATCCCTTTCAATGCTTCAACAGATGAGCGGTATGCAAAAGTGAGCACTTTCCCCGTTGGCTGTAACCGGTTCATCGCCCAGGCCCGGAGGCGCCAATCGATAAAGGGCTTTAAGTCGGATATTCTATAAGAAGCAAATTGCAAATCAGCTTCATGAGCAGTATATCTTTCAACAGAATCAGTTTGAATATACGCTTTCTCTGTTTGGCCGTACAGCCCGCCAATATTATATGACCTGCCGCCGATAACGATGCTGCCCTCGGGCTTTATGGCCCTTAGCAATTGCTGTCCGTTGACCAGGTTCACATAGTCTACGCAAGCCACATTGGGCCGAATCCGGAACGTTCGCTTGACCAGGCCGTTGTCGAGCGATATCTCATTATCTTTTACATAAACATGGGCCTTGTAGCTTATCGGGTTTACCAGCCAGTCATGCCGCGTATCCTGGGCCTGGCATAACAAAGCCGTCAGAACGACTGCCACGAGGCAAAGAAAAGTTTTGAGGAAAGCATATTTTGTCATCATCGTGACACTAACTTTCCAAAAGTATAAAAAGATAAAGTTGTTCGGCGCTTAATCTTATTTACCCGTTCTTATGTATCTCCTCGTACAGTTGTATTACTTTGCGCTGCAAGTGTACGATCTCCTTTTCGGCGTCGAGCAGATCCTTTTCCAGCCGTGTGTACTCGGTTGATACTATCGGTACGTTCCTGGGCTCATCGTCGGTAAATAAACTGCCGAGATTGGTGTCAAACAGGTGCGCTATTTGCGCCAGACGTGATAGATTGACGTCAGTAACGCCTGTTTCGATCTTGGAATAGGCCGGTATCGAAATGTTTAGTTTTTCGGCTATTGATTGCTGGTTCCAGCTGTTGTTCTCGCGCAGGCGCCTGATATTGGTGCCGACGGACGAGTTTAAAGGTGTTTTTGCCATGGTTTAAATCACAGTTTAATTGTTTAGGTCGATCAGGGTGCGACATTCAGGAACGAAATAAAATAATTTCATGATAGTTTAAAAGAAATAAAAATCAACATTTTAACAATGTTAATTAAAGTTTAAAAGTTATCAGAGCTGAATAGGGCCGCGAGATCAGAATGCGGCGCTGCCACGGCCGACCTAAGCCAGCGAAATGCAATCTGATCAACTCGTCAATAAAAAATCATCAACCACTTGAAAATCAAAAAACAAGTCCGTACTTTTGCAGTCCCTTAAAATCGGGGATAAACTGTAAAAAAGAAAAAGAAGCAAGAATGCCTACTATTCAGCAATTAGTTAGAAAAGGTAGAGTAGCTCTGGTCGACAAGAGTAAGTCACCAGCGTTGGACAGCTGTCCACAGCGAAGAGGCGTGTGCACCCGTGTGTACACCACTACCCCTAAGAAACCAAACTCAGCAATGCGTAAGGTTGCCCGTGTGCGCCTTACAAACGGTAAAGAAGTGAACGCCTACATCCCTGGTGAAGGCCACAATTTACAGGAACACTCCATTGTGTTAATCCGTGGCGGTCGTGTTAAAGACTTGCCGGGAGTTCGTTACCACATCATCCGCGGAGCGCTGGATACCTCGGGTGTAAACGGCCGTAACCAGCGTCGTAGTAAATATGGTACCAAACGTCCAAAACCAGGTCAGGCAGCTGCACCTGCTAAAAAGAAATAATTAGAGGAGGATAAACACAATGAGAAAGTCGAAACCAAGAAAAAGAATTATCCTTCCTGATCCAAAGTTCAATGATACTTTGGTAACAAGGTTTGTAAACAATATGATGTATGACGGTAAAAAATCGACCGCATACTCCATCTTCTATAATGCTGTTGACATTGTTGAGAAAAAAACCAACGAGAACGGCCTGGATACCTGGAAAAAAGCATTGAATAATATCATGCCTTCGGTAGAAGTAAAGAGCCGCCGTGTTGGTGGCGCCAACTTCCAGGTGCCTACTGAAGTTCGTCCCGAGCGCAAGATTGCTTTGGGTATGAAATGGCTGATCAGCTATGCACGCAAACGTGGTGAGAAGACCATGCACGAAAAGCTGGCAGGCGAGATCATTTCGGCTTCAAAAGGCGAAGGTGCAGCAGTAAAAAAGAAGGAAGATACGCACAAGATGGCTGAAGCCAACAAGGCGTTCTCACACTTCAGATTTTAATTATTGAATTATTGAATTACTGAATTATTGATTTGATAATATTATCCTAATCGATAATTCAGTGATTTGCCAATTCTTTAATTCAATAAATCAATAATTCAATAATTGACATGTCAAGAGATCTTAAATACACAAGAAATATCGGTATTGCCGCTCACATCGATGCCGGCAAGACCACTACTACCGAGCGTATTCTTTACTATTCGGGCGTGAGCCACAAAATAGGCGAGGTGCACGAGGGCGCGGCAACCATGGACTGGATGGCGCAGGAGCAGGAGCGTGGTATCACCATCACTTCGGCTGCTACCACCGTTAACTGGAAGTACCGCGGTCACAATTACCACATCAACATCATCGATACCCCGGGGCACGTGGATTTTACCGTTGAGGTGAACCGCTCGCTGCGCGTACTGGATGGTTTGGTGTTCCTGTTCTCGGCTGTTGACGGTGTAGAGCCGCAATCCGAAACGAACTGGCGCCTGGCTAACAACTACAACGTGCCGCGTATCGGATTCGTGAACAAAATGGACCGTTCGGGCGCCGATTTCTTAAACGTGGTAAAACAGGTTAAAGAAATGCTGGGCAGCACGGCTATACCGCTGCAGTTGCCTATCGGTGCTGAAGATAACTTCAAAGGCGTGGTCGACCTGATCAACTGGAGAGGCATCGTATGGAACGAGCATGATAAAGGCATGACCTTTACCGAGGTGCCTATTCCCGATGATATGGTTGAAGAAGCTACCGAATGGCGCGAAAAATTGCTGGAGGCAGTAGCTGAATTTGATGACGGCCTGATGGAGAAATTTTTTGACGACCCGTCAACCATCACCGAGCGTGAGGTATTGGACGCATTGCGCCAGGCTACATTGGCCGGTAAAATCGTTCCGATGACCTGCGGTTCGTCATTCAAGAACAAAGGTGTGCAAACTATGCTGGATTACGTGATGGAGCTTATGCCTTCACCGCTGGATTCAAAAGGTGTGGTTGGTCACAATCCTGACAACGGTGAAGAGATTTTGGTTAAGCCCGATGTTAAAGAGCCGTTTGCAGCTTTGGCGTTCAAGATCGCTACCGACCCGTTTGTAGGCCGTTTGTGCTTCATTCGTGTTTATTCGGGCAACCTGGAAGCGGGCTCGTATGTGTACAACACGCGTTCGGAAAATAAAGAGCGTATCAGCCGTATATTCCAGATGCACGCCAACAAGCAAAATCCGATCCCTAATGTAGGTGCAGGTGATATTGCCGCCGTGGTAGGCTTTAAGGATATCAAAACCGGCGATACTTTGTGCGACGAAAAACGCCATATCATACTCGAGTCGATGAATTTTCCCGACCCGGTTATCGGTTTGGCTATCGAGCCTAAAACACAGGCCGACGTTGATAAATTGGGTATGGCTTTGGCTAAACTGGCCGAAGAAGACCCAACTTTTAAAGTAGCGACTGACGAAGAAACCGGTCAGACCGTAATTTCGGGCATGGGTGAATTGCACCTGGATATCATCATGGACCGCCTGAAACGCGAGTTTAAGGTTGAAGTGAACCAGGGCGCTCCGCAGGTTGCTTACAAGGAAGCTATCACCGGTACCGTTGAGCACCGCGAAGTATACAAGAAACAAACTGGTGGTCGTGGTAAATTTGCCGATATCAAGGTGGTTATTTCACCTGTTGACGCAGAACATCACGGTTTACAGTTTGTGAACGAGATCGTAGGTGGTTCTATTCCGAAGGAATTTATCCCATCGGTTGAAAAGGGCTTCAAATCGGCTATGGATAACGGCGTATTAGCAGGCTATCCGCTGCAGGATATGAAGGTTCGTCTGATCGACGGTTCGTTCCACGCAGTTGACTCGGATGCGCTTTCATTTGAGATCGCCGGCCGTTCGGCATTCCGCGAAGCATTGCCAAAAGCTCGCCCGGTACTGATGGAGCCGATCATGAAGATCGAAGTACTGACTCCGGAAGAAAACATGGGTGATGTGATCGGTGACCTTAACCGCCGCCGCGGCCAACTACAGGGCATGGATACCCGTGCCGGCGCGCAGGTGATCAAGGCGCAGGTTCCGCTGAGCGAAATGTTCGGTTACGTAACGCAGTTGCGTACCATCACTTCGGGCCGTGCAACGTCGACCATGGAGTTTGACCATTATGCTGAAGCTCCGCGCAACGTTCAGGACGAGGTGATTGCCAAGTCGAAAGGTCGCAGAAAAGGTGCGGTAGAAGAATAGTAAAAACGATTACACCGATTAGTTTGTGATTTCGCAGATTATCGGTGTAATCTTAATGAATAATTAACAGGGTCATTGCCTAGCAAATAGCTCTTAGGTGTGACAAATTAAAAATCGGTGAAATCACCAGTAAATCGGTGGAATCACAAAAAAAACAAAATCATGAGCCAAAGGATCAGAATCAAATTGAAATCCTACGATTACAACCTGGTTGACAAATCAGCCGAGAAGATCGTAAAGACAGTAAAGCCTACGGGCGCTGTAGTAAGCGGACCGCTTCCGCTGCCGACTGAAAAGAAAGTGTTTACCGTGTTGCGTTCGCCGCACGTAAACAAAAAGGCGCGCGAGCAATTCCAGCTTTGCTCTTACAAGAGGCTGTTGGATATCTACAGCTCAAACTCAAAAACCGTTGACGCTTTGATGAAGCTTGAATTGCCAAGCGGCGTTGAAGTTGAGATCAAAGTGTGAGTTGGTTGGAAGAACCAAGAGTCAAGAGCCAAGAATCAAGACGATATATCAAGCCATTCCTGTAAAGGGAGTGGCTTTTTTGTTTGGAGTGTTTGAAAAAGCTTAATATTCCTTTTGTATATTTGTTTCATGAGTACATATGTAATAACTCCCTCAAACGATCAGGAAGAAAGGGTAAAAGCTTTCCTGGAAAGTTTGCATGTGCCGTTTTTTAAAGATGATGATAGTTTACCCGATTTCGTGGTAGAAGGTATTAAAAGGGGGCAGGAAGATATTAAAGCAGGTCGTTTTATTACGCATGAAGAGTTTGTGAAGCGGATGAGATCAGCTAAATGACTCTTCCTGTAATATATTCCGAGCGTGCGATAGAAACTTTTGATGCGATTAGCGAACAGATAAATCAAAGATGGGGAATAAAGCCTATCCTTGAATTTGAATATCGTACATTGAAGGTTGTTGCGGCCATTAAAGAATCTCCTTTTATTTTTCAAGCTATTGAAAACAATGCTAATGTTCGGAAAGCCTTTATTCATAAAAACTGTGCGATGTTTTATGAAATAAAAGCAGACAGGATCGAAATACTCTTCTTTTGGGATAACAGGCAGGAACCGATATTTTAAATCCTATTCAAGCTATCCGGAACTGGCGGGTTGAAATACACACATCAAAAACGCGCCTAATAAGGGTCATGCCTTGTTTCCAAGAAATCCTGCCACACGCCTTCCAATTCATCAACCAACTCAGGCCGGATAGAGATGCCCGATGCCTGTGGTGTCCAGGTTTGGGCGGCCAGGTTGCCGGTTTTCAGGATATCCAGGCTCAATATCTGCTCCTTATCAGGATTCAGTAACACATCAAGCGCTATATTAACCCGGTAATAATGCCGGCCCTTGCGCCAGGCCAGGTAAGGTTCAGAAATGATAATGCCTGACGCAAAAATACCCTTCGGTTCGCGGCCAACGCGGATCACATAAGCACGGTCGCCGGGATGGATGGTTTTATAGCTGGCGGCGCTCCAATTTTCTTCGAGCGTGCCGTTGGCTTTGAGCTTTTGAATGTCGGTATCCATTTCGGCCCAGGCAAATTTGGCTGGGTTCCAGCCGAAGAGATAGGCGTTCATTTCACCTTTTCAAAAAAAGTGATCTTGTTCCCAACCGGGTCGATCACCGTCATGGCAAGTGAGTTTTCGTCCCAGAATGGCGGTTTCAGGCCCGGACGGTTGTATTTATATTTTTTATCGATCAGCAACTTGTGATAAGCTTTCAGCCCCTTAAAATCTTCGATATGGATATGCACACCCGGACTCCCGTCGCCGTGATGTTCTGAAAGGAAGAATGATACGTCATTCAGGCTTACCCGCATGAACTTAGGCGTAGTACCGGGTTCAAATTCGTGTATTTCATCAATAGTAAAACCAAGCCAGTCGACATAAAACTCAACGGTTTTGTCGTAATCGAAAATGCGGAGTATGGGTTTTATTGTAGCCATAAGCTGAAAAGTTATTGTCCGAAAATAGGCATTCGCATGCCGATCGTCAACATGCGTAGTTTGCAAATATTAAAAAATTCCATGCGTGCAACGCCCGCGATCCTTTAAACGTCTTTTAGCTACTAACGTATTAGGAATTCGGAGATATGCTTAAGAATTACTTTAAGATCGCCTGGCGCAACCTACTCAAAAGCAAGGTTTATTCGTCCATCAATATTTTAGGTTTGGCATTCGGCATGGCAGTGGCCATGCTTATCGCTTTTTGGATGTACGATGAGTTGACCTACAACCATTACCACGCGAACCACAAAAAAATAGCACAGGTAATGATCACGCAAACCTTCAACAACCAAACCGGCACAGGCCAGGCTATGGCTATTCCGCTCGGCATGGAGCTGCGCAATAAATACGGGTCTGATTTTAAATACGTAACACTTACTTCGTGGAACTTCGGTTTTGTTGTTGGGGCAGGCGAAAAAAAGCTTTCCAAATCGGGTATGTGGGTGCAGCCTGAGTTCCCGATTATGATGGGCCTGAAGCAATTGACTGGCAATTTGAAAGCGTTAACCGACCCATCATCTGTGCTGATCGATCATTCGCTCGCAACCGCGCTTTTTGGCAGCGACGACGTGATTGGCAAAACGGTCAGGATGAACAACAAGTATGATTTTAAAGTGGCCGGCGTCTATAAGGATATCCCTAAGAACTCGTCATTCAATGATACGCATTTCCTGCTATCGTGGGATAAATACTTGTCGACCGAAAATTGGGTGAAAAATGCACAAACACAATGGGACAATCACAGCTTCCAGATCTTCGTGCAGATGAACGATAACGTCGACATGGCCAAAATATCTAAGAAGATCGAACTCATCACACAGAAATATGTGAAGAAGGAGGAAGGCAATGAGCACTTGCTGCTGCACCCCATGGACAAATGGCGTTTATATAGCGATTTTGAGAATGGCAAGATCAAAGGCGGACGCATCCAATATGTCTGGCTATTCGGCATCATCGGGGTGTTCGTATTGCTGCTGGCTTGTATCAATTTTATGAACCTGAGCACCGCCCGATCGGAAAAAAGGGCAAAAGAAGTGGGCATCCGGAAGGCGATAGGCTCGATGCGCCAGCAACTGGTAACCCAGTTCTTAAGCGAGTCGGTCGTTATGGCGGGATTGGCGTTGGTGCTGGCGCTTTTATTGGTACTGATAGCCCTTCCGCTCTTTAACGTGATAGCAGATAAATCCATGTCCATACCCTGGACTAATATAGTTTTTTGGCTGGTAGTCATTGCCTTTACGGCATTTACCGGTTTTGTTTCGGGGAGCTATCCCGCGTTCTATTTATCGGGCTTTAACCCGGTGAAAGTATTAAAGGGGACTTTCAAGGCTGGTCGCTTTGCATCTATTCCACGCAAAATACTGGTGGTTCTTCAATTTACCATATCGGTTACGCTTATAATCGGTACCATCATCGTTTTCAAACAAATACAATACGCAAAGGGCCGACCGGTAGGGTACACGCGTGAAGGCCTGATATCGATCGATATGGATACCCCGGATCTGTACGGCCATTACGACGCTATCAGGAACGATCTGCTTGCTACAGGTGTGGTTGAAAACATGGCCGAATCGTCGAGCCCGACGACCGCGGTTTACAGCAATACGATCGGGTTCGACTGGGAAGGCAAGGCGCCAGGCAGCAATCCTCTTTTCGGTAACATAGCCGTAACCCGCGATTTTGGCAAAACCATTGACTGGCATATACGGCAAGGACGCGATTTTTCGAGGTACTTCGCAAGCGATACTTCTGCGATGATATTGAACCAGGCGGCTGTTGAGCTGACCGGGTTTAAGAATCCAATAGGGAAGATCATCCGCAGAGACAAAAAAGCCTACACCGTGATTGGTGTTATCGATAACATGGTAATGCAGTCGCCTTATATGCCGGTGCAGCCTACCATATTTTCTGTAGATTATAATTGGGCCAATGTCATCACCATAAAAATGAAGCCGACCGCACAGCTGCAGGATGCACTGGCCAAAATAGGCGGGGTCTTTAAAAAATACAATCCGGCAAGCCCTTTCGATTATCACTTCACGGATGAAGAGTATGCTAAAAAATTCTCTGACGAGGAACGCATCGGCAAGCTGGCATCGATATTTGCCATATTGGCGATATTTATTTCTTCACTCGGTTTATTCGGTTTAGCATCGTTCGTGGCCGAGCAAAAAACCAAAGAAATTGGCGTACGCAAGGTGCTCGGCGCATCGGTGCTGAACCTGTGGGGTATGTTATCGAAGGATTTCGTGGTGCTGGTCACCATTTCCTGCGCACTCGCGGTGCCTATCTCGTGGTACTTCCTGTCGGGCTGGCTTAAAGGCTATCAATATCATACCGGAATATCGTTATGGATATTCGTAGTAGCGTGTATTGGTGCAATGGGCATCACATTGCTTACGGTAAGTTACCAGAGTGTTAAAGCGGCCATGGCCAACCCGGTGAAGAGCTTGAGGACAGAGTAGCCTGCGCGATCAGATGCCTTTGATATACATGTATTTGAAGTTGTATATCACTTCATTAAACTGTTTGGTTAAGTCCTGCCCGATATTTCCATAGAGTTTTTCGCCCGGGGTGATCTTTTCGGTAAGTATGCTCACGCTGTCGATGGTTGTACTCCTGTCGCCAAGTGCCAGGGATAGCTTTGGTAAAACGTATACTTCTTTTTTCTGTGCGCCGCCCGCCCCGCCAAAGCCGACGGTTTTTTTGACTGCGCTTTTAATTATGCTTGTCTTGTACCGGTCAAAATAGGCCTTGTATAGTACCGAACTGCTTGCGCCCGAGTCGAAATTGAAAGCCAGGGTATCGGTGCCTGTTTTTAAGGCCAATATAGGATCGAGCCCGTTAAGCGCAAAATTGTGTAGGTCGCCTGGTTCGGGGCTGGCAGGTATAGTCATCCGGCCATCCCTATAAATGTTTACCTGTTGCAACTGTTCTATAACCGGGTAACCGATGATAACATTGAGCTGAAATTTAATCGGGGCAATATAAAGGATGGAATCGGGCATAACCTGGAAAACTACATTCTTAACCACTACATTGCCGATGCGAAGACTGTCGGCAATGCCCATGCCTGTTTTAAACTGTATGCCGGTTGCACCGCTGCCCTCATTGTAGCTAACGTTTAAGATATGCAGGCCCAGCTTTTGAGCATATGTTGTGGTAATTGTGGAGATATTTGCCCTCGTATCGAAGATACCATCGAAAGGTTTTTTATTCGTTTTTAAAGGAAACTCGACCAGGCCGATCTTATCACGGTGCCACGGTACCGAGGTGCTATTTGTTATAATCACTTGCTGCGGCGGGATACCGACTAACGCAGCTCTCATGGTAAGCTCGTTTTTAATGTCGTCAAGCTTATCCTTTTTGAGGGCGCTTGAATACTGCTTTAATAAGATGCTGTCGCAGTGGTGGGCTTTTGTATATTGGTAAAGCTTAAAGTAGCTGTCGCCCTGCAACCGTAGCAAATCAATCTTATTACTATCGGTCAATGACCCGCTGTATTGTTTTAGCAAATCGTCCACGCCGGCAACGCAATCCTTGTTATTATTGAAGGCATTGTTATCAAAGGCTTTAAAAAACAACCAATTGGATCGGTTGATGCGCCCGCTGTCGGCCTTTAGCCTGGAATCTAGCTTGAAAAACTCTTTTTGGTCGAGCAGGTTGCGGAGTCGGACTATTTCCTGCCGGTCGTTTATTTTTTTTGCAGCCGGCTAATACGAACAGTGCGATGGAGGCGAGGCAGATGTGTTTCATATTGCAAGATACCCTTTTTCGCTACAGGATCCAGCGGCGTAATGGGGTTGCGGGCTTGTCAACGCTTGGGAATATTTATTGAAAAACGGTCAAACGGCTGGGGCTGGTTTATGCCGGTGGTATAATATTCGCCGCTCACAACTATTCCTCCCGCTTTTTTGCTGATACCGATCTTTAGAAAACCGTGGGCATCGTCGCAATAGTTTTGCAATTCGACGCCGTCAAGCAGGCAACTATCGTCTGAAAAATTGGGGTCGGCGGGATCGGCTACCGGGTGCAGATCGGCATAACCACCGCCGCCCGCGACAATAAAAGGCACCGTTTTGCCAGGATAATATTTATGGAAGCGCTGGTAGTTATGTACATGCCCGCTCAAAACCAGGTCGGGAATTACTTTGGCCTCCCTTGCGGCGCCATCCATAATGGCCTGCATATGGATGCTCGATCCGTGGTTAATGTCGGATGAATAAGGCGCATGGTGTAGGCAAACAATAATGGCTTTTTTATTTACAGCCGAAGTTTTCAGAGCGTCGATAAACCAGTCGCGCTGGTCTTTTTGGATGTTGCCAAATTTAGGCACATTGCTGTACAGGCCAATGATATCGGCCATCGGTGTTTCGAGCACCCAGAAGAAGTTGGGCTGAATATTACTCTTGCGGCCGGTATCACCGGCTAATTTTAACGGCCTGCTTTCAGTGTCGCAAAAAACGACCTCAAAAGCCTCAAGGCTTCGGTGCTGATCCTTATCCAAGGGATTGACGTCGGCATCGTGGTTGCCGGGTATGGCAAATATGGGGAGGGGATAATCGCGGTACGGATTAAAAAATTGATCATAATAACCCGAAGCCTGGCCGAAATTGTATACGACATCGCCAAGGTGGAAAAGAAATTGCGGCCTTTTACTGCCGGATGTTTCCCTGCATTGCAGGATCATCTCGTCAATGACACTTTTCTGGTACTCCGGCGAACGTGTGCCGCCTGTGTCGCCCGCAACGTGAAATGTGAGTTCGTTTTCCGCGAGATCGGGGATCAGGTGCTTAATATCCAGCCGGTAAGAATATTTGCCCGGCGCGGGTGGCACGGGTTTGAACTTTTCCTGGTCGTCAACTGCCGATAGCTTAAAAACAGGACGTGTACGCGGATTGCGCTGGGTTGACGGCATGAAATATTACGAACTAAGTGGATATTGCAATAAGTAATGGCAAATATAACCGGCCGAAGTAAAAATAGTGTTAATTATATGATCCCGAATTTAACCTCTGCCTAACAATTCGTCGAGTTTATTGCGTTCGGTTTGCAGTTCGCGTGCCAGTTTGATCTCCTTTTCGTTGGCTTTAGCTTTGAAGGTTTTGTATTCTTCTTCGATCTCTTCGTAAAGATTCATGCGATAGCGCGCCTCATTCCGGTATTTGGCAGTGGTAATGATCACAATGACCAGCACAAGCGCCAGGCCGCCAACCAGCGAGAACATCAGTACATTATAGGCCGATTTTTGCATCATAATGCCAAAAATGCTGATGGCATCAACCTTGGCATTCGATTCGGAAAGCGATTGGTCCTTGCTGGCGCTGCTTGCCTTCAGGCTGTCGATCTCTTTTTTTTGATCAGCCGCTACCAGTGATGCACGGTTTAGTCTTTCGCGGACCCCTTTCAATGTATCATTGAAATTTTTCCAGAAGGCGGCTATAAGCGGCTCCTGGTAATTGTAAGCTTTACTTAGCAAATATTGGTACTGGCCGCCAAGGGTTTTGTCATTTAGTTGGGCCGGGTCAACCTGGGTTTTCGGGTTTACTTTTGGCGGGGCCTGGGGCGGCGTGGTTTGGGCCGGTGTCTTATCCGCAGGCTTGGTTAAAGCCGGGCCCACCTGATGAAAACGATTGGGCCGTTGGGTCAGGGGCTTCGCTTTAGTGCTTTGCTGGCGCGCTTTTTTAGCGGTATCCTGGGGGAAAGCCATAACGGCGGTCAGTACAAAGCAAAGTAACAATATTAAACCGGTCGCTGAATGTTTATTCATAGGGTCAACAATTTGGCACCGCAAGTTAACTATTAATTAACGATATTAAAAGGCCTTTCTGTTTCCTTTATACTTCTTTTCGGCCGGAAAGGATATACTAATTTACAGAAAAATCAACTGCAAAATTTAAAGTAATATTAAGCGCGGATGATAAAATACGTTCGCATAAGTATATTAGCGACATGAATATCGGCATCATTGGTTTGGGCGACATGGGCAAGCTGTATGGAAAAGCTTTTGCCAAAGCGGGTTATGCCGTTAGCGGCTGCGATCTGCCCGGCAACATGGAACGCCTGCAGGAGGAACTTGAACCTTTCGGGATCAGCGTAAAGACCGACGGCCATGATATAGTCCGGGCCTGCGACCTGATCATTTATTCCGTCGAGGCGGACAAAATGGAACAGGTGGTCGCTGCCTACGGGTCGTCAACAAAATACGGCGCCATCGTGGCCGGGCAAACCTCGGTAAAACATCCCGAGATCGCCATATTTGAAAAATACCTGCCCGCCGATACGAAGATTATCACTTTCCATGCCATGCATGGCCCGGGTTTTGATCCGAAGGGACAGAAACTGATCATAGTTAAACACCGGTCGGATGATGCTGCGTACAAACGCATGCTCGATCTGTTTACAGCAGTCGGTGCGGATATTGTCGAGATACCAGACTATCATGAACATGACAGGATAGTGGCCGACACGCAGGCGGTAACACATGTCGGTTTTGAAAGCATGGGCACGGCCTGGAAAGAGGCCGGTTTTTTTCCATGGGATAACGGTTCGTATATCGGCGGTATCGACAACGTAAAAATACTCACCACATTACGCATATTTAGCTACAAAGCGCACGTTTATGCAGGCCTTGCTATATTAAATCCTTATGCAAGGCAGCAGGTAAAGCGCTACGCCATATCCGAGTCGGAGCTGTTTAAGCTGATGATCAGGGAAGAAGAGGAAGCCTTCAGGGCGAGGCTTTACCGGGCCAGGGACTTCGTTTTCCACGAAAGCCGCAAGCCGATCATGCTGAACGATAAGGTAATGAAGGAATTTTCCCTATCCCAAAACGCCGGAATGCGTAAGCCTAATTCTCACCTGAGCATATTAAGCATGGTCGATGCCTGGTACCACCTCGGTGTGAACCCCTACGATAACCTGATCGGGCAGACGCCGCCGTTCCGGTTGAGGCTGGGAATTGCTGAATACTTATTCAAAAACGAAGAACTTTTGGAAGAATCCATCGAAACCGCCCTTTACGACAAAACCATCCGCGGCGACGATTTGGAATTTCATTCAGCGGTAAGGGAATGGTCGGCCATTATCGGTTACGGCGATATGGAAGGCTACAAAAAGCACTTCAATGATGTGCAGGCATTTTTCAAGGACCGGCTGGAAGAAGGGAAAAAGCAGAGTGCGGAGTTGATCAGGAGGTTGATGAGTGAATGATTGTCTGAATCAGAATTAAAAAATTTATGAATTAGTGGACATATATCCATCCATTCTTATCCTCGCTGCTTGCTGCTAGCGGATCGTGAGTTTTGGTCTTGCGACTAAGAAATAAAGAAATAAAAGATAAAGATGGAAAGCTTAGCAGTTATTTTCATGGCGAGTTAATACGATGCATGAAATTAGGAGATATTACAGTTTACTTTATAATAGCGACCCAGCCGCTTAACTTAGGTGTGCTATCGCCCAGATCAATAATATAATAGTAAGTTCCGGTGGGTAGCGGCTTCCCATTAAATGAACCATCCCAATCATTTTTATATCCCTTTGATTGATATACAACCGAACCATAACGGGTATATATATTTAGTACACAATTTGGATAATAAATTAGATCAGGAATTTCCCAAAGATCATTAACCCCATCGCCGTTTGGAGTAAATGCATTGGGAATATGTAGCGCAGTGGGCGGCAAGATATTCAAAGATATCGGCTGGCTGGTAACCGGCGGAGTACAGTTGTTTTTAGCAAATAAAGTGCACGTAACCATATCGCCATTGTTTAAGGTACTGCTGGTAAAAGTTGGGCTGTTGGTTCCAGCATCAATGCCATTTACGTGCCATTTATAAACCGGGCCATCACCTGCGTTTGTGACATTTGCGGTAAATTGTATGGGTACTCTGGCATATACGTTATTGGCTGAAGCGCTTATAGTAATAGATGGTGCCGGATTATCGGCAGAAATTACACTGGTTGTAATTGAATTGGATACAGAGGTTGACATAGTGAGGCAGGCTCCTCCGTTATTGGTTAATGTGCAGGTAACCATGTCCCCATTCGCCAGACTGCTGGTTGTAAACGCCGGGCTATTAGTACCTGTATTTGCACCGTTTACCTGCCATTGATAAGTTGGGGCAGTGCCGCCATTAGTCGGTATCGCCGTAAATGTAACTGACGTTCCGCTGCAAACAGGCGCTGTTGCTGAAGATGTGATAGTAACAGCAGGCGTTATATAGGAATCTACAGTGATGCCAGTGATAACGTTTGAATTCCCGGTTGCAGGGCACGAGGAATTGCTGGTTACTATACATTGGACTTTGTCGGCTGTTGCAGCATTTGAATAAGTAAAAGTGTTGCTGTTAGTGCCGGTATTTATTCCATTAACTTGCCACTGATAGGTAAGGTTATTGGTCAAATTGCTGACTGTTGCTGTATAAGTAACTGGCTGACCGGAACAAATACTTGTATAATTCGGCGCTATTGTAACGTTTGGTACAATTGTCGAACTAACTGTGAGAATTTGAGATTGTGGATTAGCGGGGTTATACAATGAATTGCCGCCCTGAGAGATGGTTATAGTAGTAGTTCCCGCACTTATAATATGAATCGTGCCTTGTGGGGAAATAGTTGCGACTGCGGGGTTACTGGAGGTATAGATAAGCGGTATGGTGTTATTTGTACTTACGGCCCCTGTCGAAAAATCAGCGTCACAGGTTGTTTTTGCGCTCATCGCCGGAAATGAGATGACCTGGGTTTCCATAACCGTTAATGTTTCAGTTACATGCGTTGCAGGGCTATAATTTGAATCACCATTTTGTGAAGCGGTAATGATAGTAACGCCCGGCCCAACTAAGTGTATCAATCCATCCGGGGTGATCTTCGCCACGGACGTATCACTGCTCGTATATATAATGGGGGTTTCTGTATTTGTGCTGGTTGCACCAGGATTTACATTATTGTTGGAATCAATTTTAGGGTTAGCAATTTCAGGGAAAGTAATGACAGACGGCAGCAATGCGGTTGTCAGGTTATTTAATAATATAGAAACTGTGTTTTCATTATTATTGCCCACTATGAGGTCGGGCTTCCCGTCGCCGTTTTCATCTGCAATATTCGAGCTTCGCGGATAATTCCCTGTCGCATAATCGACATGGGGATTTAGCGCTATCGTATTTCCATTACCTGAATTAATTAGAACAGAAATCGTATTGTCAACCTGGTTGCTGACAGCTATATCTGGTTTTCCATCGCCGTTAAGATCTCCGATCGAAATGCTATATGGATTATTGCCTGTACTAAAGTCCTGCCTTGGTAAAAATGCCAGGTTTGCCATGGTAGAGTTGTTCGTAAACACGGATAGGTAACCGGGTGAATCATTATTTGCGACAGCGATATCTAATTTCCCGTCGCCGTTAAGATCTCCAACCGCAACGCTCTCGGGCCAACTGTTTGCCGTAGCGACACTGTTTAATGGGGTGGCCAGATCAATTTTTGGAGCAAACGATATAGTTCCATTAACAGAAGTATTTCTAAATACCGATATGGATGAAGCTCCCTGGTTTGCTACTATAATGTCGGGCTTCCCGTCATTGTCAATATCTGCGGTCGTCAGTTCCCTTGGATTATAGTTGGCAGGAAGATCCACCCTGGGTGCAAAAGAAATAGAACCGGCAGATATGGTCAAGTTTCTGAAAACCGAGATAGTTGCCGGATTGCTGTAATGATTTGCCACTACAATATCCGGCCGGCCATCGCCGTCAAAATCAGCAATTGAAATGCCAAATGGATTAGTTCCTGTTTGAAGTAATAGCTGTGATTTTACCGATGTATTGTTTGCAGCACTTGTATTCAAAAAAACGGTAATCGAATTTGAGCCGAAATTGGTCACAGCAATATCAGGTTTACCATCACCATCCAAATCACCAGCAGCAACGCACACCGGATAATTTTGGGCTGGAAAAACTATCGCGGGCGCAAAAGAAAGATTGCCGGCATTACTTGTATTCCTTAAAATACTTATTGAGTTTGCACCGCTATTTGCAATTATAATGTCGTTTTTCGCATCGCCGTTTAAATCACTAACTGCTGTGCCCGATAATCCGATAGTCGGATTAGATGAAAAATTTATCTTATTACCAAACGTTTGTGCATTAATAGCCCCGGTTGCATTAAAAGTTGAAATAAATGGTTTCTCAGAATATCCTGTTAACGAGTTGGCTGTAACCGTGAGGGGCTGATAATCGGCGCCGGCAGGCACTATCACTTTTATTTGTGTATTATTTTGACTGATAATCGTAGCCTTAGCTGACCCAAAATAAACTACGGCGCCACTATTGGTAAAATTTGTACCATTTAGTGTTACGGTAGATCCCGATCTTCCGCTTGTTGGGTTAAATGAGCTTATAACCGGAGTTTGTGAAAAAGAGCGGATGTTAAGTGCAATGAATAAAAAAGCAAGCAACGTGACCTTTAAATAGGCATGGTTTGTTGTTTTGCCGATGTTCTTTATTATAAAATCTGGCATAAAGTTTAGATGAGCTAAAATAGTTTTTTTTATATTCCCCGGAGGGGCTCTCTGCAAAAAACTTGCAAAGACAAAAAACTTTAACAATCCGGCTGACCTGATTCGGCAGTGCAGACCAATCTCTGGATATCCAACGGTAATGTAGGTTTTGAGTTGGAATAATCGTTAATGATTTAACATTAATTAGGTTTTCTGCCCTTAGGCGTCCACGCTTAACAATCGGTTTTTCTTACAGTTCAAGTATGGACACTTGAACTGGCAGCAAGGCTGGAGTAACGCAAAAACCAAAGCGCTGAGTTGATCAGGAGGTTGATGACGGAGTAGCACAATTTCGAATTTCGAATGTTCAATTTCGAATTTGGCTTCGTAAAAACTTAAAAATGAAAAAGAAGCGTAAAAAGGATAAAGTCAAATCCAAACATATGAATAAAACTGCTTATCTTCTTTCAACTAAAGCTACCCGTAAGCGCCTACAAGAAGCAATTGAACAAATGAACCGGGGCGAGTGTCAATCGTATGATCTGATTGAAGAATAATGATAGCAAGCGGCACACATTATGGCTATCATTATTCCTAATCTTTCAAATCCTGAAATCGTGTTCTACTTCGCGCTAAACAACGTCCATGGATAAGCTTTCATATCCCGCAGGTAGGGGCTCATCCATTTATATTCGGGATGCGCGGCAAAATACGGTTTGGCTAAAAAGTCGTCCCCATGCGGGTGGCCCATGTGGGCCCAGAACTGCATTTTGTTGGCCAGGTCGGTAGTGGTTACTTTGCCCTGTACCGCGCCCATGGGGTAATACGGACCCTCGTTCCATTCGGGGCAGCCGTGCGGGTCCTGGTCAATGTGGCCGTCGATAACACAGCGGTTCATGGCTTCCTTATTGTCCAAGGCATCGTAAGTATCGCCTTCTATGGTTTTTCCCGTGGCATCATCCAGTTTGCCTTTGTAATCCACAGCCACTAATTTTTCCATACGCAGCTTACGCGCATTGGGCGAGCTGGTTTTGTTATTCACGTCAAAATCGGTTTCTTCTTTGATCAGCTTGGGATCGCTCGGAAAGTTGGAGCCGATCATGGCCGTATCCTTCGAGCGCCAAACTTTGTAGTCTTTCAGGCCTAATTCCAACTTGGCCACTTCGTTGGTTTTAGTATCGCCGATGAGCCAGTCGTTGGCATAGCCGCCATTGTTATCGGTTGTCATGATCTTTATGACGTCGTCGATGCTGTTGGCATACTGCGCGGCTTTGCGCGCGCGCACAAACTCGGGCGTTTTTGTTGTATCAAAGCCTTTAAACTGGGTGATCGTCGTTTCGGTGATCAATATCCCGCTTTTGCTGATCACAAAATCGTCGCCGCTGTGGATGAAGCCCGGTGCGCAATCCATCATAAAATGATTGCCTTTTGCAGGCTTAATGTCCGCTATCACATTCCATCGCTCACCCTCGATATAATCTGTCCAGTTATTATGCGCCATCACGATCTTGCCGTCTTTAGTATGGCGTCCGGTAGCAATAAAGGCGCTGCAATTGCCGGGCGCCCGGTTATCGCCGCTGCCGGGTTTGGCCTTGTTCATCAATTGCGGCAGGTAATAGCCCGACAGGTCAATATTGGCATTCAGCACTACCAGGTCGAGCGAGTCATATTTCATGCCTTTGGCCCTCAAGCCTTCCGCCATGCCGATCAGTTCCTGCTGGTATTCGGTATCAATCTTGTTCCACATAAACCGGCCCGCTGCCTCACGGTACCATGCCCAATCCTTGCTGGTGGTATGCGGCAGGTAAAACTTGAACACCTTTAATAAGGTGTCGATCTCCTTCGCCACCAAATAGCCATGCTGATAACCCACGTCGTGCGGCGAGCCTTCGAGGTGGACGTATATCCATCCGTTCTTATCCTCGCGGCTGGAGCCGGCAAGCGGATCATGAGCGGGTTTTTGTTTGCAGCCAAAAAATGCTAATATCAGCAAAGCGCAGGTGAAAATTTTGGTGGCAGTTTTCATGTCGTTGATTGGATTGTGATGGTTGAATTTAGGGAATTTTATTTAAACGTATATTTTTTTGTGGTAAAGCATAAATTCAGGGGTGTAGATAAAATATTGTGAAATATTCGAAATTAATTTTAATATATTTGGATGTAAACCAACCAGTTACTGCTTAATCCTAACACAATGAAAAAAGCTATTATTCTTATTATTATTATTTCCGGTTTTATCTGGGCCGTAACATCCTGCAGTTCGACCAAGGAAGATCAAACAGGCGCCAGCGCTGCGCCATCCAAAGACAGCCTCATTAAACGGGGCAACTATCTTGTTACGGCTATGGGCTGTAACGATTGCCATTCGCCTAAAAAGATGGGACCGCACGGACCATTTGTGGATACCGACCGGGCCCTGTCGGGTTTTCGGTCCGACGCACCCGTGCCTACAGCCAGTCTCGAAGATGTGGAGAAACACCAGATCGTATTCGCTGGCGATCTTACGGGTTTCGTTGGCCCCTGGGGTACCTCGTTTGCAGCCAATATCACTTCCGACGCTACCGGGATAGGGAACTGGAGCCTGGACCAGTTCAAAAATGCGATACGCAATGGGAAATACATGGGACTTAAAGAAGAACGCAACCTGATGCCCCCGATGCCATGGGAGGCCTACAGGAACTTAAACGATGCAGATCTGGAAGCCATTTTTGCCTACCTGAAATCGACTAAACCTGTTAAAAATGTGGTACCTTCCTATAGACCGCCCGGCAAATAAATAGCCCTAATAGTTCAAGAGAAACCTAAGAAGTTGTGAAATTTCGGCTGGGCCATCAGCTACCTTTCATAAAATGACTGGCCGACCAATGAAGCGCAGATCCATTTGGATATGCAGCCAGAATTTTGCGCTCGAACTGGAGTGATCGGTTGTATATCCACAAAAGCAGGTTCTTTTGATTTGTAGTAAAGCGTCTGCTTCAAAATGTTGATAATTAGTTGTTTATTCTAATCGATTATGTTTAGCTTTATGTAACCAACTTAAAACCCTAAAGCAATGAAGCTATCAACTTTTGCAATTATCATTACGGTATTGGCGGGTGCCTTCGGTCTTGCCTTTATCCTGATCCCCGCCCGCCTGGCCACATTTTACGGTATGGAAATGAGTGTCGCCGGCATTTGGATGTCACGTTATTTCGGCGCCGCTCTTTTGCTGATAGCCATGATCTATTGGTCGTACAGCAGCGTTACACCCGCAGCAAAATCATGGCCCAAGCTATTGATATTCACGATTATTCACGATGTGATACAGCTGGCTTTGACCACGAGGGCTCTTTTAAAGGGAGTGGGGAACTCCAACGGCTGGTCGACGGTTGCATTATATGCGCTGCTTATTATTGGTTCGCTGTATTACCTCCAGGTCTGCAAAAAGGCCAGAGCTAACAGCGAAAAAGATAAAGCTTTGGTAGCCAGCTGATCGGTTGCGTGTATAGAGACTTACTGCTTTATAGACTTGCGAAGTTTTCGAAACTTTGCAAGTCTTTTTGGTATTAGATCGGAAGTTTTCGGAATCTGATGCGATTATCTTCGATGGTTATTATAAAACCTTCATCTAATTGATCTGCAAATCCTTCAAATACCAATTCGAGCTTTTGGCGAATGTTACCTGGAGTAAAAACCGAAGTCCGAAATTGTATAACAGACGCATGGGCATGTTTGTTGAAGGCCAATAATTGGCCAAAGTCCATGTCTGTGGTTAAAATGATCCTTTTTTCTGCAATTGCCTTTTCAAGAATAGACAAATCCTCAAGCAGATGGAGAGATTGTTCATTTAGATGTAGGGCATCGTGTCCCAGGCTTTTTAGCCATGAGGCAACACTTTGCGATACACCCATATCAAGCAGGAAGCGCAATTCAGGAAACTTTTTGATTGGTGTATAATTCTTCCTCGGCTAAATAAGCCGCGTAGTTGAGGCACTGCGCAATATCCTCGGCCTCAAGAAGAGGGTATTCTGCCAGGATTTCTTCCTTGGTCATGCCATTGGCAATAAGATTAAGCACTAGCGAGACCGTAATACGCATGCCCCTGACGCAGGCTTTGCCGTTCATCATGTTCGGGTTGGAAGTTATTCTGTCTATCGCAAGCATTTAATTACTGTTTTTGCAATAATCAAATATACCTCAAAAGTTTCTCTTTTAGAAACTTTTGAAACGGGCACAATGGTTGCGTTCAAGTATGGACCGGGCAAAGGTTTTATCAATTCTGCTAATTCTTAAATTCTGGAAAGTCTGATTCAGACAAAATAGGCACAAGTTAAACCATTGCGCCACCAGCCCTTAACCTGCGCCAGGTTGGGCCCGTGCATTAATTGTGAATTTTAGTGCAATAATTTGTGTAATTTTGTGTAATGACAACGCTCACGATAGAAATACCGGAAAAAGTTGAAAAGACATTGTCTGACCTGGTTGAACAACTGGGAGGAAAGATTATTAAGTCTAATTCAGCTAAGACAGGTAGGACAGATAAGCTATCCCGCAAGGAAAAGGAGTTTCTGAAGAGCTTAGAAGAAGCGGTTGAGTTTGTTAACATGCATCAACAGGGTAAAGTAAAAGCAAAAACTATAGATGAATTTTTAAATGAGCTATAGTGTTGTTACTACTCCATTTTTCGAAAGGGAATTCAAAAAGCTTTTGAAAAAATATATTTCTCTCCCAAAGGATTTTCAAAAAGTAATTAGCCTTCTCAGGGATGACCCGAAGTCCGGCGAATCCGTTGGCAATAATTGCTATAAAGTACGGATGAGTATTGCTTCAAAAAATAAAGGCAAGTCAGGAGGTGCCAGAGTTATTACTTATGTGAGGTTTGTGAATGAAGAAATCTTTTTGATCTCGATCTACGACAAATCCGAAATAAGCAATATTGCTGAAAAGGAGATATTAGTTCGTATTCAGAGTATCAAATAGCGCTGCCGCAGGCTAAAGGTTTTTCTTTTCCTGTCAAAAGAAAGCCTGTAACAGTCCCGTCGAAGTGTGTGCGTGGGGCCTGCCCGCTATGGTTCCCTTCGTTGAACTCAGGACAAGATTAGGCTCACCATGACACCAGCGCGCAATCCGGTTCGGGGCCGGTAGCTTTAATAATTCGGTTAATTCTTAAATTCTGAAAATTCTGATTCAGACAAACCAGGCACAAGTTAAACCATTGCGCCACCAGCCCTTAAACTTGCGCAGGTTGGATATTTTTTCTTTCCAAAGATTGTAACTTTATCGAAAATATCCATTTATGCAAATTGAAATAAAGCCGGAAGCAATAAAACAAATTGCAGAGTATGTGGATATGGGCATGGTTTGCTTTTATCATAAAACAACCGGAGAAGTTGAATACTACCCGGATGAATTAAAGAATCTGGGCTATGAGCAAGAATTATGGCTTGAAGCAATAGATAAAATTAATGAGAACTATGGCGATTATCTAAGATTTGAAGGGATGCGTAGCTCTGAAGCATTCAAAGTAATGGAATATTTTATTGACGATATAAGTCATGTACCAACGCATAACAAATTTATAGACGCCATCTCGCGCAAAAAACCTTTCAGCCGATTTAATGATTTACTTCAATATTATCCTGATTTACGGGAGCAATGGTTCGTTTATAAACTTGAAGTATTTATGTCGTTTGTGAAGAAACAGTTGCCGTTTGATACGGTCTATTAGCATGACATATTTTCGCATACAATTCTGCTAATTCTTAAATTCTGTAAATTCTGATTCAGACAATAGTTTGCGTTTAGGCGGACCCTTGAACGGGCGGGTGCTGTAAACACAAGTTTAGGACGGGAAATATTTCAGATTATCCTTTGAGTTTGGCATGAAATAAAATTTCACTATTTCATTATTGTCGTTTATAGTAACATCGGTGATCCCTGCGCGTGACTTACGTTTTGCGACCTGGTCGACGTTGAATTGCCGTTGTTCATTTTTGAGGTTAACAAAGGTAATTTCTTTAAAGTCGTCGCTCAGGTAAACGTCGACGATCAGCAGGTACCGCCAAACCCTGCCTATGGCAAACTGCATCAAAGCGAACCAGGCCCATAAGATATACATCGGCCAAAAATTCATTAGTATAATAAACACGATAAAAAAACAGTGGATAACGAGGAATCCAGCGCCAAAAAGGCGCCAAAAATATAGATTATCTTTTGATAGTTTAATCGAACGCTGGTCGCTAAGCATATGGCGGGGGATAAGAATGGTTCAGTTTAGTAAGGTTTCTATTCATTATAGTCAAATATAAAAAGGTTTAGGAAATTCAACCAATCAACCACTCTCTCAATCAACTCAATTGCCCTCCCTAACAATTTGAAAAAATAACTAATTATCTATTTGACAATTAATCTAAAGTTTCTATCTTTGCCGTCCCTTTCGGGGGGTACAAATGTCTTGAGCGAGGCCCTACTGCTTCGATGGACACAAAGAAAATAGTAAAATGTCAGGAATAATTGGTAAAAAAGTAGGTATGACCAGTATTTTCGACGAGGCAGGGAAGAACATTCCTTGTACCGTGATCGAAGCTGGACCTTGTGTTGTGACACAAGTTAAATCTGTCGAGACAGATGGATATTCCGCCGTACAATTAGCGTTTGGCGAGAAAAAAGAAAAAAATACCTCCGCTCCCTTAAAAGGTCACTTCCAGAAAGCCGGCACCACGCCAAAACGTAGACTGGTTGAATTCAAAACATTCGAAGATCAAAAGACCCCCGGTGACACCGTTACCGTGGATATCTTTGCGAGCGGCGATTTTGTGGATGTGGTTGGTACCTCAAAGGGTAAAGGTTTCCAGGGTGTTGTAAAACGCCATGGTTTCGGCGGTGTGGGTATGCAAACGCACGGTCAGCACAACAGGTTGCGTGCGCCGGGTTCAATGGGTGCATCTTCATGGCCTTCGCGCGTATTTAAAGGTCAGCGCATGGCCGGCCAGATGGGTAATGTTCGCGTAAAGGTTCAGAACCTGGAGGTAGTGAAGGTTTATCCCGAGCAAAACCTGCTGGTAGTTAAAGGTTCCATACCGGGAGCTAAGGGTTCATTTGTTATAGTGGATAAATAAGATGGAAGTTAAAGTATTAAACGTATCAGGTAAAGAAACAGGTGCCAAGGTGCAGCTTCCTGAATCGGTGTTCGGTATCGAACCCAACGACCACGCTATTTATCTTGACGTAAAGCAATTTTTGGCCAACCAGCGCCAGGGGACGCACAAAGCAAAACAGCGTAACGAAATTGCAGGCTCGACCCGCAAACTCTATAAACAAAAAGGTACTGGCGGTGCCCGCGCAGGCGGTATCAAATCACCATTATTTAATGGTGGTGGCCGTGTGTTCGGTCCGCAGCCGCGCGACTACAGCTTCAAATTGAACAAGAAGCTCAAGTCACTGGCCCGTAAATCAGCTTTGTCGTACAAGGCAAAGGATAACAGCATCGTGGTTCTGGAAGATTTCACTTTCGAAAGCGTAAAAACCAAGAACTATGTGAAGCTGGTGGCAGACTTAAATGTAAGCGATGTGAAAACACTGCTGGTGTTGCCTGCCGCAAACAATAATGTGTATTTATCAAGCCGCAACCTGAAGAAAAGCAAAGTGATCACTGCCGATCAGCTGAACACTTACGATGTGCTGAACGCCGGTACATTGCTGCTTACCACAGGTGCTGTTAAAACTTTGGAGGAAGCATTAGCTAAGTAATTATGGAAATTTTAAAGAAACCCTTACTTACTGAAAAGGCAACCGGTTTAACCGAGAAGCTGAACCGCTACACTTTTAAGGTTGACCACAGGGCTAACAAGCTTCAGATAAAGGAAGCGATAGAAAAGATGTATGGTGTAAACATCGTGGCTGTAAACACCAGCAAACACGTCGGAAAATTGAAGAGTCGCAATACCAAAGCAGGTATCGTTAGCGGTCGCGCTGCTACCTACAAGAAAGCGATCATTACGTTGAAAGACGGCGAGACAATAGATTTTTATAACAGCATATAAAAATAGAGATGGCAGTTAAAAGATTTAAACCGGTTACGCCGGGTACCCGTTTCAGAATTGATACCAGTACTTCGGATATTACAACTAACGTACCTGAAAAGTCGTTGGTTGTAGGATCTAACAAGAGGTCGGGCGGACGTAACAAAAGCGGTAAAATGACTATGCGCTATTTAGGCGGTGGTCATAAGCAGGCATATAGGTTGATCGACTTCAAACGTAATAAATTCGATATCCCTGCAACAGTAGCAACTATCGAGTACGATCCTAACCGTTCAGCGCGTATAGCGCTGCTGCACTTTGTTGACGGCGAGAAAAGATATATGATCGCTCCGGAAGGCCTTTCAGTCGGACAAACTGTGGTATCGGGCGAGAATGTGGCACCCGAAGTAGGCAATACACTTCCTTTGAAGAGCATCCCGCTGGGTTCTATCATTCATAATATCGAGCTTAACCCCGGCCAGGGCGGTACCATCGCACGCAGTGCGGGTACTTATGCACAGCTTTCGGCACGCGACGGCAAATATGCCATCATCAAATTGCCTTCAGGCGAAACACGTATGATACTGTCGACTTGTTTGGCAACTATCGGTACCGTTTCAAATGGCGAAAGAGCTAACGCAGTATTAGGTAAGGCCGGCAGGAAACGCTGGTTGGGCCGTCGTCCAAGAGTTCGTGGTGTTGCCATGAACCCGGTAGATCACCCGATGGGTGGTGGGGAAGGAAGGGCATCAGGTGGCCATCCGCGCTCGCGCAAAGGTGTTTTGGCTAAAGGCTTTAAGACCCGCGACAAAAAGAAAACATCTGATCGTTACATCATTGAAAGAAGGAAGAAATAATGGCACGTTCAATTAAAAAAGGACCTTATATAGATCACAACCTGGTAAAGAAGGTTGATACGCTGAATGATTCGAACAAAAAATCGGTTGTAAAAACATGGTCTCGCCGTTCGATGATCTCTCCTGATTTCGTTGGTCATACATTCGCAGTACACAACGGTAACAAGTTTATCCCTGTGTATGTAACAGAAAACATGGTTGGACACAAGCTGGGAGAGTTTGCACCAACCCGTACATTCCGTGGTCACGCTGAAAAGAAAAAATAACAGGCAATGGAAGCAACAACAAAAACTAAAAAGTCTGTACTGATCAGGCAAGAAAAAGAGGCTGCAAAGGCCCAGGTAGGTGGCGCTTCTGTTGCTAAGTTACAGAACTGCCCCACATCGCCGCGCAAAATGCGCTTGGTGGTGGACCTGATCCGCGGCGAGAACGTTGAGAAGGCTTTGTATATCTTAAAATATACCAATAAGGAAGCTGCTATCCGCGTTGAGAAATTATTGCTCTCGGCTATCAAAAACTGGGAAGCAAAGAACGAAGGCAAACGCGTTGAAGACAGCGGTCTTTATGTAAAAGAAGTACAGGTAGGCGGCGGCCGCCAGCTTAAAAGGCTGCGCCCGGCTCCGCAGGGCCGTGGATACCGTATCCGCAAGCGGTCGAACCATGTAACTTTGATCGTGGATAGTAAAAACGAAAACAACTAATTAAAATGGGACAAAAAGCACATCCAATAGGTAACAGGTTAGGCATCATCCGTGGTTGGGATTCTAACTGGTTCGGTGGCAACAACTACTCCGATAAATTAGTTGAAGACGAAAAGATCCGCAAATATATCGCCGCACGTATTGCAAAAGGCGGTATATCCAAAGTGGTTATCGAGCGCACCCTGAAACGTATTACCGTAACTATTCATACTGCCCGTCCGGGTATCGTGATCGGTAAAGGCGGCCAGGAGGTTGACAAGATCAAGGAAGAATTGAAAAAACTGACCAAAAAGGACGTTCAGATCAACATTTTCGAAATAAAACGCCCTGAGCTTGACGCTCAGCTGGTAGGCGAAGGTATAGCAAAACAGCTTGAGGCCCGTATCTCTTTCCGTCGCGCTATGAAGACCGCCATCGCATCGACCATGAGAATGGGCGCTGAAGGTATTAAGGTGATGACTTCAGGTCGCTTGGGCGGCGCTGAAATGGCACGTACCGAGCAGTACAAGGAAGGAAGAATTCCGCTGCATACTTTCCGTGCCGATATTGACTATGCTTTGGCAGAAGCTTTAACCACCTATGGTAAAATAGGTGTTAAGGTATGGATTTGCAAGGGCGAAGTTTACGGTAAGCGCGACCTGTCGCCGAACATTGGTGCGGCAAGCAGCGCAAGCGGCAGGGGCGGACGTCCGGAAGGCGCAGCAGCATTTGGTGATCGCAGAGGCGGCAATGAAAGAGGCGGTGAACGCGGTGGCGAACGCAGAAGCAATGATCGTCGTGGCGATAATCGCGGCGGCGGTGATCGCAGGGGCGGCGGCCCTGGTGGCCAGAATCGCGGCGGTGGTAATCGCCCCGGTGGTTTTAACCGCGGCGGCGGCCAGAACCGTGGCGGCGGCGGTAATCGTCCCGGTGGTCCAAGAAGGTAATTAAATAGATGTGAGATATGAGATTTGAGATATGAAACTCGGATCTCACTTGAATAAAGAATAAAGTTTTAATTGGATAGGGAATTTTGATAGGAGAGCAGAGACAAAATCTCAAATCTCAAATCTCAAATCTCAAATCTCAAAGTTTAAGAAAATGCTACAGCCAAAAAGAACGAAGTTCAGGAAAATGCAAAAAGGCAGAATGAAAGGGATGGCCACTCGTGGCGCTGAGCTTGCATTCGGTTCTTTCGGTATAAAATCGCTCGAACCGGCCTGGGTAACGGCCCGCCAGATCGAGGCTGCGCGTATCGCCCTTACACGTTATATGAAACGTGAAGGCCAGGTATGGATCAGGATATTTCCTGACAAACCTGTAACCAAGAAGCCGGCGGAAGTACGTATGGGTAAAGGTAAAGGCGCCCCGGAATACTGGGTAGCGGTAGTTCGCCCCGGAAGGATTATCTTCGAAGCCGAAGGTGTGCCGCTGGATGTTGCCAAAGAGGCCCTGCGCCTTGCAGCACAGAAACTGCCGGTGCAAACCAAGTTTATAACACGTAGGGATTACGTAGAAGCATAAATCAGTTAGCAGTTTTGAGTTTGCAGTTATCAGTTTGATAAGCGGACTTGGGACTAAAAACTCAGAATAACTAATTAAGAAAATGAAGAACTCAGAAATTTTAGAGCTAACCACCGAAGAGTTGGCAGCAAGGATCGGCGAGGAGAAGGCTAACCTTACCAAGCTGAAATTTGCTCACACGGTTTCGGCAATTGAAAATCCAAGCCGTATAACAAAAGTGCGTAAGGATATCGCTCGTTTAAATACTGAATTAACAAAGCGCAAAGCGGCGTCAGCTTCTGAAAATAAATAATTTTTAGGCTCGAAATGGAAAGAAATTTAAGAAAAACGCGTACCGGCCTGGTAGTAAGCAATAAGATGGACAAATCTATTGTAGTTGCCGTTGAGCGTAAGGTAAAGCACCCGATCTATGGCAAGTTCGTGAAAAAGACTACCAAATTTATGGCTCATGATGAAACTAATACCTGCGGTATTGGCGACACGGTACAGATCATGGAAACACGCCCGCTGAGCAAAAACAAAAACTGGAGATTAGTTCAAATTATAGAAAGGGCTAAATAACAATGGTACAACAGGAATCAAGATTGAACGTAGCCGACAACAGCGGCGCTAAAGAAGTTTTAGTGATCCGTGTGCTGGGCGGTACCGGTAAACGATACGCATCGATTGGCGATAAGATTGTTGTTACCGTTAAAAGCGCTTTGCCGTCGGGTAACATTAAAAAAGGTGCGGTATCCAAAGCAGTAGTTGTAAGGACCACTAAGGAAATTCGCCGCAAGGATGGCTCTTATATCCGTTTCGACGACAACGCAGCCGTTTTGTTAAATGCCCAGGATGAACCGAGAGGTACGCGTATTTTCGGCCCCGTTGCCCGTGAGTTGCGTGAGAAACAATTTATGAAGATCATTTCATTAGCTCCGGAGGTATTATAATAATGGAAAAGAAACAAGCAAAACCTGCAAAATTAAAGATCCGCAAGGGCGACCTGGTAAAGGTTATCGCAGGCGATTCAAAAGGCGCCCAGGGTAAAGTACTGGAGGTGATAAAAGAAAAGAACCGCGCTGTTGTGGAAGGTACCAACATGGTATCGAAACACACCAAGCCGAATGCTGCAAACCCTAACGGCGGTATCGTAAAGCAGGAAGCAGCTATACATATTTCGAACCTGATGCTGGTCGACCCGAAATCGGGCAAACCCACCCGCGTGGGACGCGCCGAAAACAAAGACGGTAAATTGGTTAGAATAGCTAAAAAATCAGGACAGGAGATCAAGTAATGGCAACAACTGCAAAAAAATACGTTCCGAGACTTAAGTCGAAATACAAGGAAGAGATCCGCGAAGCGCTGAAAAATAAGTTTCAGTATAAAAGCGTGATGCAGGTTCCGAAACTGGAGAAGATTGCCATCAACCAGGGTGTCGGCGGCGCTACTACAGATAAGAAGCTGATCGAGCAGACCATTGGCGAATTGAGCATGATCACCGGCCAGCAGGCTGTATCGTCCAGGTCGAAGAAGGATATTTCGAACTTCAAATTGCGTAAGAACATGCCGGTAGGCGTACGTGTAACCCTGCGCGATAACAATATGTACGAGTTCCTCGACCGTTTGATCGCTGTGGCTTTGCCCCGTATCCGCGATTTCAAAGGCATCAACGATAAAGGCTTCGATGGCCGCGGCAATTATACGCTGGGTATCACCGAGCAGATCATTTTCCCGGAGATCAATATCGACAAGATCAATAAGATACAGGGTATGGACATCACCTTTGTAACTTCGGCTACAAATGACGTTGAGGCCCTGGAATTACTGAAAGAATTTGGATTACCATTTAGAAATCAGAATAAATAATGGCTAAAGAAGGTGTAAAAGCACGTGAACTGAAACGTGCGAAATTAGTGGCTAAATACGCTGAGAAAAGAGCAGCCCTGAAAGCCGCAGGCGATTATGAAGCTTTGGACAAGTTGCCGAAAGCTGCATCGCCGGTGAAACTGCACAACCGCTGCAAGCTTACCGGCCGCCCCCGTGGCTACATGCGCCAGTTCGGTATTTCGCGCGTAACATTCCGCGAAATGGCCCTGGAAGGCAAGATACCGGGAGTGAAAAAGGCTAGCTGGTAATTTTGAAGGGTTAAACGTTGCACGTTTTACGTTCTGCGTCAGTCAATAAACGTATAACGTACAGCGTAATACGTACAACAAGGAATACGAACCGGTAGAAGGTCGTCTCTGATGTTAGGAGAAGGAAACCACTACCATAAAACAATAAAATGAATACAGATCCAATCGCAGATTATCTTACAAGAGTAAGGAATGCTATTAAAGCCAACCATAGGGTTGTTGAAATTCCTGCATCAAATCTGAAGAAGGAAATCACGAAAGTGCTTTTCGACAAAGGTTACATCGCTAACTTTAAGTTCGAGGACAACGGTCCGCAGGGTACCATTAAAGTGGCCCTGAAGTACCACCCGATCACCAAAGTTCCTGCTATCCGCAGCATCCAGCGTATCAGTAAACCAGGTTTGAGGAAATACGCAGGTATGCACAGTATGCCGCGTGTATTAAATGGTTTAGGTATCGCTATCCTTTCAACCTCAAAAGGTGTAATGACCGACAAAGAGGCACGCCAGCAAAATATTGGCGGCGAGGTATTGTGCTACGTTTATTAATTAACAGGAGGAAAGAAAGCAATGTCAAGAATAGGAAAAGCACCTATAGCGATCCCCCAGGGAGTTACGATTACCGTTGGCGACGGCAACGTGGTTACGGTAAAAGGTCCCAAGGGCGAATTGCACCAGGCAATTGACGGCGACATCACTGTCGCCCAGGAAGACGGCCACTTGTTGGTACAGCGTCCTTCCGATCAGAAACGCCACAAAGCTTTGCACGGTTTGTACCGCGCGCTGCTGAACAACATGGTTACAGGCGTTACCAAAGGTTATAAGCTGGAACAGGAATTGGTTGGTGTGGGTTACCGCGCTACTAACCAGGGCCAGACTTTGGACCTTGTATTAGGCTACTCTCACCACTACGTGTTCGAGCTGCCAAAAGAAGTTAAGGTTTCAACTACTGCTGAGAAGGGTAAAAACCCGACCATCATCCTGGAATCGATCGATAAACAACTGATAGGGCAGGTAGCGGCAAAGATCCGCTCGCTACGCGCGCCGGAGCCATACAAAGGCAAAGGTATCAAGTTTGTTGGCGAGCAACTGAGAAGAAAAGCGGGTAAATCAGCATCTAAAAAATAATCGTCATGACAGGTAAATTATCAAGAAGAGACAGAATTAAGAAAGGCATCAGGAAGCGTCTTTCGGGTTCATCAGAGCGTCCGCGCTTGTCGGTTTACAGGAGCAATAAAGGTATTTATGCCCAGGTGATTGACGATGTAACCGGCAAAACTTTGGTTTCGGCCTCATCTTTATCCAAGGAGTTCAATGCAAACGGCAATAAGTCAGAGCAATCGGCAGCCGTTGGCAAGCTGATAGCCGAGAAAGCTGTTGCAGCCGGAATTAAGGATGTGGTTTTTGACCGTAACGGTTACTTATATCATGGCCGCGTTAAGTCGCTGGCCGAAGGTGCACGTGAAGGCGGTTTAAACTTTTAATCGAAGAGAGAGATGTCAACAATCAATATAAAGAGAGTAAAGACCAGCGAGATCGAACTGAAAGATCGCCTGGTGAGCATACAGCGTGTGGCCAAAGTAACAAAAGGCGGCCGTACTTTCAGCTTCTCTGCCATCGTGGTAGTAGGCGACGAGAACGGCGTGGTAGGTTATGGTTTGGGCAAGGCGAAAGAAGTTACCGAGGCTATCGCCAAAGGTATCGACGATGCCAAGAAGAACCTGGTGAAAGTGCCTATCATTAACGGTACTATACCTCACGAGCAGATCGGTAAGTTTTCGGGCGGTTATGTATTTATCAAACCGGCCGCAAATGGTACAGGCGTTATCGCCGGCGGTGCAATGCGCGCCGTACTCGAATCGGCAGGCGTGCACAACGTATTGGCAAAATCTAAAGGTTCGTCAAACCCGCACAACGTGGTAAAGGCAACGGTAGCGGCATTGTCGCAAATGCGCGACGCTTATACGGTAGCTCAACACCGCAGCATCAATTTAGGTAAGGTATTTAACGGATAATCGTCATGGCAAAGATCAAAATAACACAGATTAAGAGCGTGATCGATAGAAATGAGCGCCAGAAAAGGACCATCCAGGCTTTGGGTTTGAAAAGCATCAACCACAGCGTTGAGGCGGAAGCCACACCTGCCATCATCGGCATGGTGCGTAAAGTAAATCATTTGGTAGCAGTTGAAAATATTTAATATCATGAATTTAAGCAATCTGAAACCTGCTGAAGGTTCAACTAAAAATAGGAAAAGGATCGGTCGCGGTACCGGTTCGGGCCGTGGCGGCACGTCTACTCGTGGCCACAAGGGAGCCGGTTCGCGTTCGGGCACTACTACCAAGGTAGGTTTCGAAGGCGGCCAGATGCCGTTACAGCGCCGCTTGCCGAAGGTAGGCTTTAAAAATGCCAACCGCGTGGAGTACGTAGGCGTGAACCTGGATGCTTTGCAAAAATTATCGGACGAACACAAGGTTTCTGCAATTGATTTTGCAACTTTGAAAGATCACGGTTTGGTTTCGCGCAATGACCTGGTAAAAATATTAGGTCGCGGCGAACTGAAAGCCAAGCTGGAAGTAAAGGCGCATGCATTTTCTGCTTCGGCACAAAAGGCGATTGAAGCAGCCGGTGGTTCTATCGTAAAGTTGTAAATTCCAATGAAGAAATTCATAGAAACATTATCCCATATCTGGAAAATAGAAGACCTGAGAGTGCGTATAACCAACACACTCTTATTTCTTTTGATCTATCGTGTAGGCTCATTCGTGGTTTTGCCGGGCGTGGTTTATTCGACACTGGGCAATACGAGCGGTAAACAAGGGCTGGTAGGCTTGCTGGATATGTTTGCCGGAGGTTCGTTCTCGCGCGCCTCTATTTTTGCATTAGGGGTAATGCCCTACATTTCGGCATCCATCGTGGTGCAACTGCTGGGTATAGCGGTGCCTTATTTTGCCAAACTGCAGAAGGAAGGCGAGAGCGGTCAAAACAAACTGAACCAATGGACCCGTTACCTGACCATCGGTATTACAGCTTTACAGGCTGTCGGTTATGTAAAATCGCAGATTGCCGTCAACCAGATCAGTCCTGCTGTAGGTGCTGCTGCATTTAATATCATGTCGGTATTCATACTCACCGCAGGTACATTATTTGTAATGTGGCTTGGCGAAAAGATAACCGATAAAGGTATAGGAAACGGTATTTCGCTCATCATCATGGTGGGTATCATCGCTCAACTGCCCGGTGCGTTCGCACGTGAGTTTGAAGTTCGTACCAATGGAACAGGCGGTTTAGTTACGTTCATTGTGGAAATACTGGGACTGATCGGCGTAGTGATGGTAACCATCCTGATCGTTCAGGGTACCCGGAAGGTGGGCGTGCAATATGCAAAACGTATCGTCGGAAATAAGCAGTACGGTGGCGTGCGTCAGTATATCCCGCTGAAAGTGAATGCCGCAGGCGTAATGCCGATCATTTTTGCGCAGGCACTGATGTTTATTCCCGCGTATATCCCGCAAATGTTCCAGTCGATGGCGACCAACCCGATCGTAATGTCCCTTGCCAGTTACACCTCGTGGGGGTATAACATCCTGTTTGGTGTAATGATCGTTATATTCACGTATTTCTATACGGCTATCACGATCAATCCGAGCCAGATGGCGGACGATATGAAAAAGAACGGCGGTTTCATACCCGGTATAAAACCAGGCCGCACAACGGCTGAATTTATAGACGGGGTGATCTCTAAGATCACGCTGCCCGGTTCAATATTTCTTGCAATCATAGCCATCATCCCGGCAATCGTTACCCAGATAGGCGTAAACAACCTGTTTGCACGATTCTTCGGCGGTACATCGCTGATCATCCTCGTGGGTGTTGTGCTGGATACTTTGCAACAGATAGAAAGCCACTTGCTGATGCGTCATTATGATGGCCTGATGAAGACCGGCCGTATAACGGGCCGCACGGCGATACCTACTTCAGCTGGAAGTACACCGCCGGTTATCTAATAAACTAACATGTCGAAGATCAATTATAAGTCTGTCGAAGAGATAGAACTAATAAGAGAAAGTTCTTTACTTGTTTCAAAAACACTGGGCGAGATAGCCAAAGTTATACGCCCCGGAATAAAAACGATCGAACTAAACAAACTTGCCGAAACTTACATCCGCGACAACGGGGGAGTTCCGGCATTTTTAAATTATAACGGTTTCCCTTATTCGCTCTGTATTTCCCTGAACGACCAGGTGGTACATGGTTTTCCCGGTCAGCATGAGCTGGTTGAGGGCGACCTGGTGTCGGTCGACTGCGGGGTGATCAAGAACAGGTATTACGGCGATTCGGCTTATACCTTCGCCATCGGCGAAGTAAGCGAACAGGTGCAAACCCTAATGCGCGTAACCAAAGAGTGTCTCAAACTGGGTATCGAAAAGGCGGTTGCCGGCATGCGCGTAGGCGATATCGGTTTTGCCGTTCAGGAACATGCAGAGAAGCACGGCTTTGGCGTTGTAAAGGAACTGGTGGGTCATGGTGTGGGAACACACCTGCATGAAAAACCCGAGGTGCCCAACTACGGCAAACGCGGTTCGGGCATTAAACTGGAAGAGGGCATGGTAATCGCTATTGAGCCGATGATCAATGCGGGCAGGGCAGGGGTTAAGTTTTGGAACGACGGCTGGACCGTATCGACGGTTGACAAAAAACCTTCGGCGCACTATGAACATACCGTTGCCATCAGGAAAGGCCCGGCAGACATCCTTTCAACATTTTCGTATGTTGACGAAGTTTTGCAAGAAAAAATAAATAATTAGAAAATTTTTACTTAATTTTGCGTCCCGGTTTTTAGGCGGATAACAGAGTAAAAATCAATAAAATATGGCTAAACAATCTTCGATTGAGCAGGACGGTACTATTCGGGAGGCATTGTCGAACGCAATGTTCAGGGTAGAATTGGAGAACGGCCACGAGATTATTGCGCATATTTCCGGTAAGATGCGTATGCACTACATCAAGATTTTGCCTGGCGACAGGGTGAAACTGGAGATGAGCCCCTACGATCTGACCAAAGGCAGGATAACATACAGATATAAATAATAAACGCGATGAAGGTTAGAGCATCCATAAAAAAACGCAGCGCTGATTGCAAGATCATCCGCCGTAAAGGTAAACTTTACGTGATCAACAAAAAGAACCCTAAGTACAAACAACGCCAGGGTTAATTAAAAACATTGGAACGATCCGTACAACGGTGGCCCGCCGTTCGGTCGTTCAGTAAAAACAATTTATAAATATGGCAAGAATAGCAGGTATTGATTTACCAAAGAACAAAAGAGGAGAGATCGGACTTACTTACATTTATGGTATCGGCCGCTCGACCGCTCAGAACATTTTGAGCCAGGCCGGCATCGACTTCGATACTAAAGTACAGGAATGGACCGATGAGCAATTAACAGCGATCCGCGGGATCATCAACGAGCAGATAAAGGTGGAAGGCGCCCTTCGTTCGGAAGTGCAGCTTAACATCAAGCGTTTAATGGATATAGGTTGCTACCGTGGCACACGCCACCGTAAAGGATTGCCTTTGCGCGGCCAGCGTACCAAAAACAATTCGCGTACCCGTAAAGGTAAACGTAAGACGGTTGCTAACAAGAAGAAAGCTACTAAGTAACAGATTTGAGATGTTAGATGTGAGATATGAGATTTCACATAGGGCATTTTAAGTGATAAAAATTAAAATAGGATATGACGTATTTGAAATGAGTTATTAAGTCTCACATCTCAAATCTCATATCTCAAACCTCAAAAAACACATGGCTAAATCAGCAAAAAAAGTTACCAAAAAGCGTGTAGTAGTAGTTGAGCCTGTAGGCGAAGCACACGTTAACGCAACATTCAACAACATCATCATTACCTTAACGAACAAAAACGGACAGGCCATTAGCTGGTCGTCTGCCGGTAAGATGGGTTTCAAGGGCTCAAAGAAGAACACTCCTTACGCTGCTTCGCAGGCTGCTGCCGATTGCGGCAAGGTAGCTTACGACCTGGGCTTGCGTAAAGTTGAGGTGTTCGTAAAAGGCCCGGGCGCTGGTCGCGAATCGGCTATCCGTACGCTGCAAACTTCGGGCATCGAGGTTACCACCATTAAGGATATTACACCGCTGCCGCACAACGGCTGCCGTCCTTCAAAAAGAAGAAGAGTTTAATTTATATATTTTTTAAAGCTAAGAGTCGCCGGCTGCGGGCCGGTTGATACTTTAAAACAAACAAAATGGCTAGATACACAGGACCAAAATCCAAAATTGCGCGTAAGTTCCGCGAGCCGATCTTCGGCCCGGATAAAGCGCTCGAAAGAAAAAATTACCCTCCGGGCATGCACGGCGCCTCTAAAAGAAGAGGAAAAGAGTCGGAGTATTCAACTCAGTTGAAGGAAAAACAAAAAGTAAAATACACTTACGGTGTATTGGAACGCCAGTTCGAAAACCTGTTCCACCGCGCTTCTGCAAAAGAAGGCATCACCGGCGAGAACCTGTTGAAATTACTGGAAGCACGTTTGGACAATGCTGTTTACCGTTTGGGCATCGCCCCAACCCGTGCAGGTGCACGCCAGTTGGTTAGCCACAAACATATCACTGTAAATGGCAGCGTGGTAAGCATCGCATCATACAGCCTGAAGGCTGGCGACGTAGTTGCCGTCCGCGAAAAGTCAAAATCGATGGAGGCTATCGGCAATTCGGTAGCAGGCCGCAGGATAAACAAATACAGCTGGCTGGAGTGGGACGCTGCCAATTTAACGGGCAAGTTTCTGAATTACCCCAACCGCGACGAGATCCCTGAGAATATCAAGGAAAACCTTATCGTCGAGTTGTACTCTAAATAAGATTAGATTTGAGAGGTTAGATATGAGATTTGAGATTTGAATCTTCTGTCTGGCAATCAAATCGGTAAAGTGAAAAATTAAAACAGGTGTGTACGATATAAAGATTTTAGTTAGTCTCATATCTCACATCTCATATCTCAAATCTGTAAAAAAAGGATATAAATGGCAATATTAGCATTTCAAAAACCAGACAAGGTTATCATGCAGAAGTCGACCGATTTCGACGGTACGTTCGAATTTCGTCCGTTGGAGCCTGGCTTCGGTGTAACTATTGGTAATGCTTTACGTCGTATCTTACTTTCATCCCTCGAGGGTTATGCGATCACTTCCGTTCGTTTTTCGGGCGTAACGCATGAATTTTCGACTATCAAGGGTGTTGTTGAGGACGTTACCGAGATCATTCTGAACCTGAAGCAGGTTCGTTTGAAGAAAACGGGTGATTCGGGCGATACCGAAAAGATATTCGTTATCGTAAATGGCCAGGACGAGTTTAAGGCCGGCGATATCACCAAGTTCTCCAATAACTTCACCGTACTGAACCCCGAGCTGGTTATCTGCAACATGGATTCGTCGGTAACGCTTGAGATCGAGCTCACCGTTAACAAAGGCCGTGGCTATATCTCCAGCGAGGAAAACAAAAATCCCGAGGCTAATGTAGGTGTGATCGCTATCGATTCAATTTACACTCCGATAAAGAATGTAAAATACACCATCGAAAACTACCGCGTTGAGCAAAAGACCGACTATGAAAAACTGGTTTTGGATATTGCTACCGACGGTTCGATACACCCTGAAGAAGCTTTGAAGGAAGCTGCCAAGATCCTGATCCAGCACTTTATGCTGTTCAGCGACGAGAACATGATGCTCGAGGCACAGGCTAAGGAAGAAACCAAGGAGGTTGACGAAGAGATCCTGCACATGCGCAAGATCCTGAAAACCGAGCTGGTTGACCTCGATCTTTCAGTGCGCGCACTGAACTGCCTGAAAGCTGCCGACATCCGCAGCTTGGCCGACCTGGTATCGTACGACGTTGCCGACATGCTGAAGTTCCGCAACTTCGGTAAGAAATCGTTAACAGAAATACAGGACCTGGTAAAATCGAAAGGCTTGTCCTTCGGCATGAACCTGGCGAAATATAAATTGGACGAAGAATAATTAAAGTGAATGGTGAATGGTGAATAGTCAATAAGAAAAGATTCACCATTCACTATTGACCATTCACCAACCGCGTAATTCCGAGGGCTTGACGGCAACGCCGCCCGACGGTATGCACGTGCCACAACAAACAAAACAATGAGACACGGAAAAAAATTAAACCACTTAGGCCGTACCGACAGTCACCGCAAGGCGATGATGGCGAATATGGCTTCGTCGCTTATCAAGCATAAGCGCATCAACACCACACTGGCCAAAGCAAAAGCGCTGCGCGTTTATGTTGAGCCATTGCTGACCAAATCAAAGAACGACACTACACACTCGCGCCGTACGGTATTCAGCTACCTGCAGGACAAGGACGCTGTAAGCGAACTGTTCCGCGATATAGCAGCGAAGATTGCTAACCGTCCGGGTGGCTATACCCGCATCATCAAAATGGAAAACCGTTTGGGCGACAACGCCGAAATGGCCCTCATCGAGCTGGTTGACTACAACACAGTTTACACCAAGGAAGGCGCTGCTGTAGCGAAGAAATCATCCCGCCGTCGTGGTTCGGGCAAAGGCGGCGCTGCTAAGCCTGCTGCTGCAAAAGAGGCTCCGGCTGCCAGAGCTGAAGTAACTCCCGGCGACGACAATGTAGTTGTTGAGGAAACTCCGGCTACCCACACGCCAAAGGCTGAGGAAACCAAAATTGAAGAAGCTCCCGTAGCTGAAGCAACCGAGGAAACTCCTGCTGCCGAAACTCCGTCCGCCGAAGAAGCTGCCGAGAAGGATGAGCAGGCTGAAAAAGGCGAGTAATTATTCATAAATCGAATAGAACCGATAGTATCAAAGCCCTGGCCGAAAGACCGGGGCTTTTTGTTTATTCCGCCTTCGTCTGAATCAGAATTTACAGAATTAAAGAATGAACAGAATTCTGAAAATTTCAAAATTCTGTAAATTCTGATTCAGACAGTGGCATCGACCCCATGCGCCGCGCGTTCAGCATTTTCATTATCTTAGCCTAAACAACCCCAACCTGTCCCAATCATGCAAAATCCCTGGAACTACCTGGTCACAACAGGCATCGATAGCCATACGCCCGCTGCTGAGACGCGCTATATCAGCTTCATGAACGCTATTGTGGTTCTGGTGCTGATCCTGATTGTACAGAACATTGGGTTTTGCTTTGTGTACCATAGCTCAATGGTGCAAACACTCATGTTCCTGGCGCATGGTTTGTCTATCGGCATCATCCTCCTGTGGAGCAAGCTGAAGCGCTTTTTGTTGGGCCGGGTGTGGTTTGGATTGTGTGCACCGACGTTTTTGACCTCGTACCAGGTGACGATGGGCAGTTATTCGCGCTGGGACGTATTCCTGGTGGTATGTGTGTTCTTGCAGTTCTTTATGTTTCCCCCCGGGCAGCGCAAATGGATGTGGCTTTGTATACTTTATGCCGGGCTTTGTTTTTTCGGCGTCGATTTTGTCGCACATGTGCCGCCGTATGGAGTGCTGAACCTTCCGGCGCCGTTTATTGCTATGGAAACTTCGTTTAACCTTGTCGGGTTCCTTTTGGGCAGCATCGCTATGGGCGCGGTAGCTTTCGTGGTGATCAATAGGGCGGAACGCAACCTGTCCATCGAGCGCGACCGTTCGGAAAGCCTGCTGATCAATATCCTGCCCGGACCTATCGCCGAACGGCTGAAGCAAAGCCCCGCCACCATTGCCGACGACTTCGAGGAAACCACTATCCTTTTTGCCGATATCGTCGGGTTTACTAAATATACAGAGACCGTCGAACCAGCGAGATTGATCACGCTGCTGAACGCCATTTTTACCGAATTTGACGACCTGAGCGACAAATACCGGGCCGAGAAGATCAAAACCATCGGCGATGCCTATATGGTGGTTTCGGGCGTACCCGTGGCTTGCGGCGACCATGCCGAACGGATGGCCGATATGGCGCTGGACATGCAGCATGCGGTGGAGCGTTATAACCGCGAAACCGGGCAAGCCTTCCAAATACGCGTGGGCATCCACTCGGGACCGGTGATAGCCGGGGTGATCGGCAAAAAGAAGTTCGCCTACGACCTGTGGGGCGACAGCGTGAACACCGCCGCCAGGATGGAATCGCACGGCTTGCCAGGCGAAATACAAGTATCTGAAGCCACTTGGGCGCTGCTGAAGGGGAAATACCGTTTTGACGAACGGGGCATGGTTGAGGTTAAGGGGAAGGGGATGATGCGGGTGTTTTTGTTGAAGGGGAGGGGTTAACACACGCGGCACGCGTGCGCCAGCATTTGAGAGCTATTTAACTTTTTTATTTTTCAGACTATCAAGACTTTTTGAGAAAGACTCAGCGAGGCTTTCAAGTTCGTTAAGTCCTTCTTGTTTATTACAATATTTTAAAAAGAACATTCCCTTAAGCTGAACTTTTGGTTCAAGACTCGAGCGTTCAATTAGATATTGGATTTCAAATAGCCCCCATACGGTTCGTGATTCACCATATTGAATATAGTTGATTTCAAGAAGTACCGGTGCAGCCCCTCTGGGGGCAATATCGATGACATTTTTATCGTATGGGAAGGTATTCTTAAATAGCGCCGCAATATCAAATTTGAACATCAATAGGTAAAGTTTGAAATCCGGTGGATCGATTGGCCATTGCTTTTGCCTAAATATTTTCGATGGAAAGTAAGCGTTCGCGATTTGTATTTTTACATCAGGGCTAAATGGCTTTACTGATATAATGTCTGATGTATCGTTAACGGCAAAATCCCATATGGGTAGTTGTTTATTAAATTCCTGCTGCTGCGATAATCGAAGTATGTCTCTTGAAATTAGCGTACTCCAAAAGGTGAATACTAGAAGAACCAAGGCAATTAAAATGCCTATTGTTTCAATCAAAGGTTTATAAGTTTTGCAGAAATTATTGATACTTTTCATTAAGGTTAATTCATAACACCTTTTAAAATTTCACGCTATTATCCAGATCAGGATGAATAGCATATTGCAATAGTTGTTCTATACCAGTTTCTCCGATTTCCTTTTCTAGTCTCACGTAATTTTTTTTCATGTTTTCCGTAATGTACTGTTCAAGGGCTTGAACTAGATAAAAAAAGTTATTCAATTGTGAGTCGATATCTATTAAATACACAATATTGGGATAAACAGGTGTAACAAATGCTTCTTCCGGGTCGACCGATACAACTACAGCGTTTTCCTCATATCCCTTATCACCAGCATGGGCGACGTAATTATTTCGCTGTTCTATAAGTCTATAATGCTCGGTTATTGCATCCTTACTTGCATAAATTAAAGCATCTTTGACATCTAATTTAACCCCCCGACCTTCTGCGTCTGAAAAACATTTTGCATACGTAACTACTGCATAGAAAGACAGACTTTGCTTAATAATCTTACTGTTTACACCGGCAGCGAGACATTGCAGTGCCTCTTTTACTTGATCTAAGTCTTTTTTTATTAATCCAAAGCCTGCAAATCGTCTGGCCAATTTCGAATCCAAAGGCACTAGCAGCAATGGCTTGTCACCCTTCATCTTTATTTCAGCATAGCCATGATTAGGGATGTAATGAAATTGTGGCATGAGTTTTTTTTTAAATATTTATACGATGTTGTGCTGGGGTATGCATGTCGCAAGCGAACAGAATAATTTATACATACTTTAGTAATACCGGCTCGTCGATTCTAATATGAACATAATCATCAGTGCCAAAGCTTGTATAGATATGTTGAATGTATGGCTTCAAATCATCGTCTTTAAATTCTAAAACGAAATGTAGATTACTAGGGTAAGCATAAACTTTTTGCTTATTATCCTTATACTTAGCACGAAAATCAAAGTGTTGACCTGGATGGACAATTGCCTTTTCAAATGGCTGGTCAATTTCCGACCAAATATCATCTTCTGAAGTTTCGACTCTGAATTTTAGTTCTTTCGTAATATTTAAATTGCTGGTAAATTTCAGTTCAAGTTCAAATATTGCGTGCCCACCGGGTAGCATTTGTTGGCTACAACGGCTTTGTGTCGCGCTAAATTTTGGCATTATTCGATGAGTATGCTCTAGTGCGACAAGACGATATGTGCTCGCATCAATCTCAGCCTGCTTAAGTTGAGTTTCGGTGATTTTTTGCTGCATTCTAAAAATACCGCTTTGCAAACTAAATTGCGCCACTAAAAGGGCTAACGTAGCTGCAGCAAGAATTGCCTGAATAATTGCGGCCAAACTTGTGATGTCCTCAGAAACTGAAAGTAAGGTCATTGTTACTTGGTTTTAGGCATGGAAATATACTTAGAATCGTCAGGTACTGCAAACTTTTTCGTTAGCTCGATCTGCAAATCCGAACTATTATCTGACGGGATTTCAAACCCTGATTAACCTCGAGCCCCTTTTTGTCGCAACCCACCCTCCACTATGTCGGTTTTACCGGGCATAAATTCCCAAAATACATTCGATCTTTACATTGTCAACTCAAAACAATTTAAACCACTTTTTATGAAAAGAACATTTAAAGGATCGAATATACTGAAACCGGTATTGGTAGTTGCTGTGCTTTTGTTCGCGGCGCTGCCGTCGAGCGGGCAGCAGTTGAAACCCACCGCCAGCGGCCTGGCGCCGGTTAACGGCATTAAAGTTTATTACGAGGTATATGGCGAGGGCAGGCCCATCGTTTTGCTGCACGGCGCTTTTATGGATATCCAGGGTAACTGGGGGCAAATGATACCCGAACTGGCAAAAACACGAAAAGTAATTGCCGTTGATATGCAGGGACATGGGCGAACACCGTATTCCGACCGGAAAATGACCTTTCCCAACCTGGCCGGCGATGTGAAGGGCGTAATGGACTACCTGCATGTCGACAGCGCCGATGTGGTAGGCTACAGCATGGGCGGCGAGGTGGCTTACCAGTTTGCCATCAATTACCCCGCCCGGTTACGCAAGCTGGTCATCATTTCGTCGACCTATAAAAGCAGCGGCTGGCTGCCCCAAGTAACCGATGCGTTCAAGCATTTTACGCCCGCGGTGTTTGCGAACAGCCCGATGCACACGGCATACGATGCCGTGGCGCCCGACAAAGCCAACTGGGACAAGTTTATAGCGCAAATGCTCGCTTTCGCCTCAACGCCGTTCGACATGGGCGACGACAACGTTGCAAAAATTAAAGCTCCCGTGCTGATCATTGCAGGCGACAACGACGGGCTGGATAAAGTGGAGCTGGGCAAAACCTACCAACTGCTGGGAGGCGGCGTTTCGGCCGATATGCAGCCGATGCCCAAATCGCACCTGGCCATCGTTCCCTCGCAAAGCCACGTGAGCCTGATGATGCAGACGCAGACGATATTGGGGTATTTGGATGGGTTCTTAAACTAGGTTTTAGTCCATAGCCCATAGTCGATAATCCATAGCCAGTCGTGCAAAACTATGGACTATAGTCCATGGACTGTCATCCAAACCAAATGCTGGAATGTGGTTAAGCGCAGTCTTCACGCCTGGTTGCGCGGAACGTGTTTTTGCAGTTTTGTGTCAAAATTGCTGCGGGTGCAAAACAATAATGCTTATTATGTTTTCTTTGCATAAAAAAACTAGCTATGGCACTAAAGGTTGGCGATCCCGCACCGCAATTCACTCTCGTATCATCCGAAAAAAAGGAAGTATCGCTTTCGGATTTTAAAGGCAAAAAAGTCGTCCTGCATTTTTTCCCGTTTGCATTCACCGGCGTATGCACCACGCAGCTTTGCACCATGCGCGACAATTTCGGCTATTATGAAGGCCTGAATGCGCAGATCATCGCTATTTCGGTCGATTCGCCGCATACGCTGGCGCAGTTTAAAAAAGAGCAGGGTTACCAGTTTTTATTACTTTCTGATTTCAATAAAGAGGTATCGCCAAAATACGGAGCCTTTTACGATACGTTTTCATTGGGTTTGAAAGGCGTATCCAGGCGGGCGGCTTTTGTGATCGACGAGGACCAGAACATCGCTTATGCCGAAGTGCTTGAAAACGCCGGCGAACTGCCCGATTTCCAGGCCATAGCCGAGGCGGTGAAGTAATATTTCAAAAAATATTAGCTGGGATTGAAAAGAATTCCTATTTTTGCAGTCCTCTAAAAACCGCAAGGTTTAGGATTGTAAAACTGCATTTGTAGCTCAACTGGATAGAGCATCTCACTACGGATGAGAAGGTTTGGGGTTCGAATCCCTACAAGTGCACTAGTGTTAAGTCGACAGTCTTTAGTCGCAAGTCCAGAGTCGGATTTCCTTTTTTTGACTTTGAGCTTAAGATTTAAGACTCCAGAATAACGACATTGTCGGCACGACACCATAATAATTTTTAAGGCCTTTCTGTTTTGGTACCAGGAGGCCTTTTTAAATTTTCAACCGAAAAGTATGCTGAATTTGGTTCTGTTTGGCCCCCCGGGAGCCGGTAAGGGTACTCAATCACAAAAGCTTATTGAAAAGTATGGTCTTATCCATCTGTCGACCGGCGACCTGCTTCGCAGCGAGATCGCGCAGGGGACCGAGTTGGGTTTGGAAGCCAAAAAGTTGATGGACCAGGGTATCCTGGTGCCCGATGCCGTGGTGATCGGTATGATCAGCCACAAGCTGGACGCCAATAAGGACGCCGCCGGCTTTATTTTCGACGGCTTCCCGCGTACGGTTGCGCAGGCCGAGGCGCTGGACCAATTGCTGCTCAGCAAAGGCGAAAACATTTCGGGCATGATCGCCCTGGAAGTTGGCGATGAGGAGCTTGAGCACCGTTTATTGCTTCGCGGCAAAAACTCGGGCCGGGCCGATGATGCCAACCCCGAAGTGATCCGTAAGCGCATCAAAGAATACAACGATAAAACCACGCCTGTAGCCGATTTTTACAGGAGCCAGAATAAATTTACAAGTGTTAACGGTATAGGATCGATAGAAGAAATATTCGATTCCATCAGCGCTGTTACTGAAGCACTTTAATTTCGGATTTCGGAATTGGGATTTCGGATTCAGTGATCCGAATGAGTTCCTTTGACCAAATCCGAAATCGAAAATCCGCAATCCGAAATCGAAATGTCCCAAGGTTCCAATTTTGTTGATTATGTGAAGATATGCTGCCGTTCGGGGCATGGCGGGGCGGGCTCTGCGCATTTGCACCGCGACAAGCTGAACGCCAAGGGCGGTCCCGATGGCGGCGACGGCGGTCGCGGCGGGCATGTGATCCTGAAGGGCAACGCACAGCTATGGACCCTGCTTCACCTCAAATTCCGTAAGCACGTCATCGCCGGCAACGGCGACCCGGGCGGTTCATCGCTAAAGACAGGGAAGAGCGGCGGGGATGAAGTGCTGGAAGTGCCGCTGGGCACCATCGCCAAAAATGCCGAAACCGGCGAAACGTTGTTCGAAATTACGCAGGACGGCGAAACCCGGATACTGACCGAGGGCGGCCGCGGCGGATTGGGCAACTGGCACTTTAAGTCAGCAACTTTACAAACGCCGCGTTTTGCGCAACCCGGCGAACCCGGCAAGGAAGACTGGAATATACTGGAGCTAAAACTGCTGGCCGATGTGGGTTTGGTGGGGTTCCCTAATGCAGGCAAATCGACCTTATTGTCCGTGGTTTCGGCGGCAAAACCCGAGATAGCCGACTACGCTTTTACCACTATAGTGCCTAACCTGGGTATTGTAGCGTACCGTAATGGACGTTCGTTCGTGATGGCGGATATACCCGGCATCATCGAAGGTGCTTCGAAAGGCAAGGGATTGGGTTTCCGGTTCCTGCGCCACATCGAGCGTAACTCGGTGCTGCTGTTTATGATCCCCGCCGATACCAGCCGGACCGTCAAAGAAGAATACCAGATATTACTGCACGAACTGAAAGAATATAACCCCGAACTGATACACAAGCCGCGGGTGCTGGCCATTACCAAGTCTGACTTGCTGGATGAAGAATTACAGGAAGAGATGCGGAAGGAACTGCCCGGCGACCTGCCGGCGGTATTTATATCCTCGGCAGCTCAAAAGGGGATAGACCGGCTTAAGGATATGCTGTGGACGGAGATAAATAGATAATTGTCTGAACCGTTGATATGTATGATTATATGATTCCGCTGACCGGTAATCATACAAATCAGTTTATCACGTAAATCAGCGGTCCTATTTCGCCGCATACATCACGTAACCATCGCTCAGCATCGAGCCGTACCAGCCTTTATAATCGGGGAAAGCTTTCAGTATCATTTTTTCCCTCGGCCCGTTATAGCTTTCGGGCAGGATGATGTATAGCGGTCCGGCGTGGCCGTCATATTCGTAATCGTCTAAATCGATCTTCAGGTCGTCGCCAATGGGTTCGAGCGTGATCACCCGGTTATGTTTTATTTCGAGGGCAAGACCTTTATTCACAAAAACAAAAATGGCGTTGGTGTTTTGCTTATCCAGCGCCAGAATTTGGTCTAATGATTTCTGGTCAATGGCCTGCTGTGCGATGCCGCTGGTTCCGTGCCCGCTTTTGTCTTTATTGGAAATATATCCTTTGGCTGCATAAATAATGCTGGAAACCGCAATGCCCGTCCACGCCAGCGTGAAAAGTACGCGCCCCGTAAGTTTAGCCTTGCTTATCCGATAAATAGTGCCGGGAATGACTATCAGCCCGATAATGCGGAAATGCCGCGCCTCGTAGGATATGGGCATCTTTCGCAGATAAACGTAGCCGAAGAACAACACCGAAACCATGTAAAATACTTTGATCAGTAAGCGGTAGTTGGGGTCGCTTGTTCGTTCCAGGATTACACATACCAGCCACACGCTTAGTATAGCCAACAGGATGAGCAATAAGATTGACAATGTGTTCGGCAACAGCGGCGTATCGGTGTGATAGATAAGCCCATGCAGCAGATCGTCTATCGAAAACCCTGATAACAGTGGCGAAGCCAGCGGGAAACCGAGGGTTTTCCAGGTGAATTTGAAGCCGTAGATATCTGACACAGGGTTTTCACCCTTCGAAAGATAGAACAACCATATAGCCCCAACTGAGATCATAGCCGAAATAGCTATCCATACGCCATTTTTTATCCAGTTTGGCAGGCTTTTATGCGACGACAGCCTGAGCCATAAATAAAGCAGGCCGGCGACGTACATCCACAGCATCGACGATTTACAAAAAAAGCCAACCCACCCGGTGAGCAATACGATCACAAACAGTTTCCAGCCGGGTTTTTCAATGACCGTAAGCGCGTACAGAAACCAGCCTGAAAAGGCGAAAAACAGTATCTCGCCGCCATTATAAAATACATACGGAACCACAAAAAACTGCTGGCAGGCGATAAACAAAATGCTTAAGGCCGATATAAGCGGGCTGAAACCTGCTTTTTTGAAGAATACATACAGGCCCCAGAGGCCGATCAGTTGGCACAGCGTTATCGTTATAGCCGAGGCTTGCCCGGTGTTTACGTCCATGAACAATTTGATGGCGTAGGGTACAAGGTACTGCCCCGGCGACCACCATGTTAAAAATTCCGAGGTGTTTTTGGCCAAATCCTCCTGGTCGGGTATAACGAGGTGATTGAACGGCGCGCCGTGCTCCATCGAGCGCATGACAAGAAAGCCATTTGCCGGATCGGGAAACACAGACGGCGGCTCAAGATAGAGCAGAATGCCCAGCGCGATAACAACAGCGCAAAGGGCTCCGAAAATGATGCGTGGCAGATTTTTATTTTTGGAAGACATAATAATAAAATGTCATTTCGACGAGCAGACGGGACAGTGCGACAGGGTCGGGAGAAATCTCATACGCCTGGACGGTGATCTGCCAGGCAGGTATTACAAGTTTTCTCCTCACCCGATGCTGTATCCACCCTTGTTCGTCGAAATGACATAGGATTTTTATAATATGGAATTCAAATAGCCGATACCTTATTCGATAGTTCTTGCCCTGATCTTTACAGCCGGGTTGCCCTGGTAAATGGAATAAGCTTCCAGGTCCTTGGTCGCCACCGAGCCGCTGGTAAGCACAGCATGAGAATGGACCGTGATACCCTGGTTCACCAAGGCGCCGGCGCCGATCCACACACCGTCTTCCAGCATAACGCTGCCGGTTATCAGATCGAATGATGTCTTTTTATAATTGTGGCTGCCGGTAAGCAGTACAGCGCCCTGCGAAAGGCAAACATTGGAGCCGATGGTGATCATCACCAGGCTGTCGATCCATACATTTTCGCCGATCCAAACGTGATCGCCTATCGTCAGGTTCCAGGGATATTTGATATTCACGCAGGGCTTGATCTCCACTTTCTTCCCCAGCCTGGCGCCAAACAGCCGAAGCAGGAACACTTTCAGCCCATAGAAAGGGAACAGGCTGCTCTTGAAGAAAAAAATATTGGTATAGTACCACAGAACCCTTTTCAGCGCGTTGCCGCCGGGGTGATAGGGATGATTATTATAGGTGGACAGATCAGTTTTTTGCATTGCCTGACGGTTTTTTGTCATCATGCTTTACCCAAAAGTAAAGACTTGCTGCTATAATCACGTAAATGATAGCGTTGAAGATCGTATGATGATCAATGATCTGGCCGTTGACGTTTTTATCCCACCAGATTGCGAGGACGATAAAGCGGGCAATATTCAGAACCTGTATCGCCACCAGGCCAACAATAAGGAAAAGCAGCTTTGCTTTCAGTTTTCGCGGGTAAGCGATTACAAAAGCGGTAAAAAAGCTCATGATACCTAACCCAAGGCAGGTATAGACCAGGGTTAGGCGTCCGTGGCCGGCTATCAAAATGTTCGTGTCGTCGGTTATTGACGTGTAGCCCATCCAATCGAGCAGCTTTGCCGTCGTGCGCAGCAGCAGGTGCCGCAGGGCGCGTATATAATCTAAATGGTCGGCGAGGAAGGCGCTATAATGACGTCCCGGTAAAGTAAGGCCGAAGAAAAATACGTTGAAATAATAAAATAAGCCAAACAGGGACAGGAATACCAAAATGAACCTTGCCGGCGAGCCTTTTTTAAGCAGCTTTTTCATTTTGTTTTTCCTGTTTTAGCAGTTCGTCGATCTTGACATCCACGATCAGCCTGAACCAAAAACCCTGCAAAAAATGGAAGATGATGCCCGTTCGCCCGTCTAAAAAGCCAAGCTGGAAAATGATGCGCTGGGTAAAATAAAGCATCGGGCGCACGTATCGCGGCAACTTCCACCACAATTGCTTGCGCCAGGCGGTACGCTCATCGGGTGAACCCCAAAAGTTAGGTTTTACCGTTTGCGTTCGCGACTGCTTCATCCGTTCCACTTCTTCCTGTGCGACCAGGTCGCTGTAGCGGTTATGTTTTTCGATCCAGAAGCGGATCTGGTTCTCTTTTAGGTTTTCTTCCAGGATGATGCCGTCTTTCCATACCTCAGTTTTGCCGGGCACGACGAAGCGGTGGTCCATGTTCTCGTTCGTATCCGAATATCCCACCCCAAAACGGAACATTTTAAGCAGGTAAAAAGGGTAGTAGCCCCCATGTTTTATCCATCGTCCTTTGAAGAAGTTTTTCCGGTTGAAATAGATACCGTCGACGCCGGCATGATCTTCGTCTCTAAAATCCGTTAATCGTGTCTTAAGCTCGGGAGTAACAACCTGATCGGCATCAAGACAAATAACCCATGGTGTTGTGACCGGGAAATTCTTCAGCGCAAAGTCCCATTGGGTAGGGTGATTTTTGAAGACATTCTGCATGAATTTTGCCCCATATTGCTCGCCGATTTCTATCGTTTTGTCCATGCTGCCCGAATCGAGTATAAAAATGGGCGCATCCAGGTCGGCAATCGATGCCAGCAAGCGCGGCAGATGAACCTCTTCGTTATACGTCAGGATAATAAATGAGAATGCGGTGCTCACTGAAGCTTAGCTTTGATGATCATCGACATCCAAAAATAGGGAACACGACCGCAACCTTTAAAAGCGGTTACTTTAAAACCTTTATCGGTCAGCAGCTTGCTTAGCGTATTCCGCGACCATAGTTTAATATGCCCGCCATGCCAGGTGGGGCTCATATGGGTGTCCCACATATTTAATGCGCTTAGCATTAGGTTCTTAAAATAACCGTGGTACGGCGTCGAGATGATGATCTCGCCGTTTTCAGGCAATATGCTTTTACAGAAATCGATAAAACCTTCAGGGTCGTACAAATGCTCGATCACCTCGGTCGAGACAATGGTGTCGAATTTTAGTTTTTGCAAAGGTTCGGGCAGCTTGCCGGTCGACAGGTCCTGCAAAAAGAAACGGTCGGGGTGCTCTTTTTGGGCGATTGCTATACCATTTTCAGAAGCATCCGTGCCGTAGGCATTATATCCGTGCGCCACCAGGTAATTAACCAGGTGGCCGTTGCCGCATCCCAGGTCGAGTATGCAGCGGTTGCTGTTCTTGTCGAGCAGTGACAACAATGGACCCTCCAGGTATAAAAATGTGTGACTCGGGGCGTTGTCCGAAAATCCGTAATCCTTATATTCTGCCATTGCCGATGATTTGGTCGTACATACCGATATATCTTTGTGTCAAATGTTCGTCGTCGAAATCATTACGGATTTTTGCCGGCGCATGTTTCCTTATTCGTTCCAATTGCTCGCGGTTTTCCCAAATGGCACTGATCGAATCGGCGAATGAAGCGGCATTATGTTCGCTTATCCATCCCAAATCATTTTCAATAACGTAACCGGCCAGGCCGACTTTGTCGCTTATCAATACAGCCGTCCCCACGGCCAGGCTTTCGATCACGACGTTGCCGAAATTTTCGTCGTACGACGGCAATGCCATTAAGTCGTGCTCTGCAAGGACATTGAACTTGTCCGCTCCGCGAAAGCCGATCCAGTCAATAAAACCATCAATATTTTTTTTCTTCGCCAGTGTTTTAAGCCTCCCGACATAGGCTGGTTCGCCGTCGCCGGCAATAGTCAGGCGATAGGGAATGGCAATGTTCTTCAAAGCATCGAACAAGATTTCGAGCCCTTTCTTTTCTTCTATCCGCGAAAAGAAGAGCAGTTTCAGGAAGCGGTTGTCGCCGTTTCCGGCCAATGGCAAATCATCGGGCAAAGCCACAAAATTGGGTATCTCGTATATCCTTTCGGGCGTGACCAGCTTTTCCATCGCCTGCCTTTCCCGCTGTGAAGTGACATGGATGAATGATCGTTTAAGCAGTCTTTTTCCGAGCAGCGTGTGCATCAATTTCTTGCTGAAGCTGTTTTTATTGGTAAACGAATAGGCGCTCAATGTTCCCCGCGGTGAAATAACCACCGGCTTGCCGCGCAAAATGGCTATCTGGCAGGAAAGCACCGACACCGTGTTCCACCAAGCATGGATATGGACCACATCGAACTTCATTACTTCGCGCCAGAGATGCCTTAAAAGCGCGGGCGAAAAATGGCTGTGATCTTTGGTCAGACGTTTAAAGTACGTAACCTTTACTCCGTCTATATCGACCGGCTTTCCCGGTTCGACGGGTAATTCGCCCGCCCCGTTGGCGGTGGTCGTAAATACTTCAACCGTGCATCCCGCCGCGGCCAGTTGTTCGCTCAATTTGGAAACGGACATCGTAGGGCCTCCATAAATGTATGCGGGTTTATAGGAGGCGTTTACCTGCAGAACTTTCAAATCTCTTTTAAGATGTGAGTGGCCACAAATATTTTATGGATGATCAGCATGCTGACATACGACCAAAAGACGGTATTGATCAGGAATTCAAAGCTGAGCCCTCGCCACATAATCTGGAACAATCCGCTGAATATAAGCGCCGTACCCAGAATATAGCCGCCAAAGAGCTTCTCGGCATGTTGCGAGATCATCTGTGCCACCGCTCCATAGATGAATAAAGCAAGAAAAACCCCGACCCCGCCGCCTGACAGATATGCGTCGACAATATATGCGGGTTTGGCAGAGACGTTTGATCCGCGGTTGATCACTTCGGCATTGTAAACACGTTCCATTACCAGGTCTTCGGTAATAGGTTTCGACGGCCAGAATATACGCGGAACAATGGCTATAGCCGATTGCCTCAGGAGCTGGAAACCATAAAAATCAACCTTATCGGGAGTTGACTTGACAAAATTGGTAAACATCTCAATTTCACTGAGGCGCAGCGTTAAAAAGCCCCAGTCGCTGTCGTCCTGTTCAAGGTCTACGTTCTTGTTCAGGGCTGCGTCCAGCGCAGCGTCCCGTGCCTCATCCGCCGATAGTTCTTCGCTCCATGCGCTTTGCCTGAACGCACGGTTATAGGTCGGCAGGAACATGAATATGATCAGCAGGGCGGGCACAAACGTAAGCAGGACCGTCTTTTTATAAGTAGGGTAAAGGAATATTCCCAAAACCAGGATGCTGGTAATGATCGGCTCTTTGTAGCCGGATATCATCGCCTGGTAAAAGTTGAAGAAGTAAAGAATAACGCAGATGAGCGTGTTCCAGACTTTATGCAGCGGTATGGCAAAAGCCAGGGCGAGCGTACCGGCTATAAAACTCAATGAACTGAACTGATTGGAGAACTGCGATAGCCCGGGCACCCTTAAAAAAAGCTCGGAAACGGGCAGCGTAATGATGGCCGCCACAAAAAGCAGGTTGGCGATCTTCTCTTTCTCAACATAATATTTTTGCTCGATGGGATACTTCATCGAAATCAGTATGCCCGTTACGAAGGCCGCGTGGCCAAGACAATAATAACGCTGACATTGCGCCGTCCGGGCCAGCAGATCGTAGTCGATGAGGTAATAAGCGCTCATCTTATGAAAATCCTGGTAGCCCAAAACGCTAAAAAAATAAAAAACAGAGGTGCAGCAGGTGTACCCGGCAAAAATGATTTGTACCAGGAAAAGCGGGCGCATCAGTTGCTCGGACACGCTCCTGTCGTCGGGCAAGGGTTTTACCCATCCGCTGAGTGTCAGGTAGAAGATGAGGAATGAACCGAGCCAGGCGATGAAATATGATAGTTCCGGGTCAGAGTTGAATATGGTTGCAAATAGCCAGGGCAGGTAAAGTACGATGTATCTTTCTATCGGAACGTTCTTCATCTTTTGTTTTCTGTAGCTGCCCGGGCTTCGATCGCTTCAGCGATGGATCTGAAATTCCAGTTTCTTATGATGTTAGCCGAATTTTTACCGAGCTCGCTGAGTTGCTTTGCCGATTGCGTAAGCGCATCGAGATGTGCGGCAAGCTCTTCTTTATTTTCGTGCTTAAATATAGCACCGTTAATGCCATTTTTTACCAGGTCGGCCGCACAGCCGACGGCATCCGACACCAAAACAGCTTTTCCGCAGGCCATCGCCTCATTTACTGCCAGGCCCCAGGTTTCACCCGGCCCTTTGGAGGGCAGGCAAAACAGGTCGCTCGCCTGGTATATCACCGGCATCATGCTTTGGTTTTGAAAGCTCATAAAATGCACCCCCGACGCTTCAACTGCTGCGGCTTTAAGCTGTGGTTCCAGGACGCCGTTACCTGTAAATAATAAATGTACGCCTTTTTTATCCAATTGCAGGAATGCGTCGAGCAATAATTGCGGCGATTTTTTGCTTTCCAGTTTTCCGGCAAAAAGTACCAGGATATCATCATCTGCAATACCAAGTTTATGCCTTAACTGCAGCATTTCGTCTCGCCTGTCAGCACTAAATCGCTCATTGTCTACAGCGTGCGGCGCAAAACTCAGTTGGTCGTCCGTCAGCCCATATTTTTTAAAATAGGCTTGATTGTTGCTGCCGGTATAAAAGGCGTGGTCGACGTGCCGGTAAACCCATTTCAGATAGATCGAACGTACCAGGTTTTTCAATCCCGGCCGTTCGTCGAGCAGCGTCGAATCGCCGCGGAAATAGACCGGTATCCTGCCCTTAAAGAAGCGCATTACCTTTAAGTGGCTTTGCCATGCCCAGCCAAAAACAAGAACAGCTTCCGCCCCCCATTCCTGCACCTGCCCGATCAGTTCGGGATTGACAATACCCGAAAAATGATGCGTGCCGGGATCGGTGGAAGTATTTTTAACCCAAGTAAACGCATAGCCTTCGAGCAATGGGATGTCCCAGCGGATAGTCGTATCAAACCCAGGGTCGTATTTTTGTTTCGACTGCTCGCCCCAGGTGTAAAACACCATGATATCGATGTTGCCCCTTTCGTGCAGCAGCTTAAAGATTGGTGCGTAATATTGGATAGGGTGGGTGGTGACGATAGCCAGCCTCATTTAGATGCTTTCTCCCATGATCTTTATGGCAGCCGCCTGCTCTACACGCGAATTTGCAAAGTCAGGGTCCCGGCAGTAAATCGTATTATAGTGACCAAAAGATGACAACGTAGTCAATACGCGATTGAACGGATCGTACTGGTACGGTTTGAATTGTTTCGTGAGCAGTAATTCGTGGATATCTTTCTCATTATAACCGTACCTTTCTCCGCTGCCGTTCAGTTCGATGATGATCGCCTTTAGGGCAGGGTTATCCAGGACGTGCGTCATCCCTTTTAATACTTCGGTTTCATAGCCTTCCACATCTATTTTCATCAGCGCGGGAACGGCTAAATGGGCAATCTTGTCGACTGTAACGCCTTGGATATGCATCACCTTGTTTTGCGGCAGTTCTCCTTCAGCGACCGCATGATTGGTGGTATCCTCACCCGATGTAAAAGCGACCGTGCCTTCCGAGGCGCCGACTACAGCGTTGACCAGGGTAACCACACCGGATAGCTGGTTAAGTTCAACGTTTTTACTCAGCAGTTCAAATGTGGTATCTGCAGGTTCAAACGCCATGGTTTTAGCGCCGCAATATCCCGATGCGAGCAAGGTATACGAACCGACGTTGGCCCCGACATCAAAAAAAGTATCTTCGGGCCTTAAAAAATGCAGCAGGAAGGCCATGTCATTAAACTCGTGCAGGCCTGTATAGATGTTGCCGGTTATGCCGGTAAGCCCTTTCCTGGCATAAAATCTAACCGGCCCTATGAATTTTTTTACAAAAAGCCTGCCGGGCTGCAGTGTGCTTTGAATTTGCCATGCGACGAAGCGATATAAGCTTTGGATTGGATGTCTTTTACCAAAGGGATGATCCAATATAAAACCCAAGGTCCGTTTAATTTTTCCCATGGATCACTTCGTCGAATAATCGGCATTGCATCATGGTCATGTTCCGCGCCGAATATTTTTGAATAACATTGGCGTTGTATACCGGGGCCGGTAATTTATCTTCGGCCGCACATTTAAGGAACTGGTATATATCGTTGGCCTTGTCCGTGTCATAGCCATACACATCCTTAACACCATATTCCGTCAACGAGGCGATAGCCGGGCTGTTTGGATTGAACACTGCCAGCAACGGTTTATGGGTTAGCAGGTAAGGATATATTTTGGACGCGGTATATTTCGGATCGTCGGAGCCTGGAATAAACAACGCGCCGGCTTGCTGTAAAGTTAACAGGGTATGGTAATAACTGATGCGATCGGTTTTTTCGACTACACTGCTTTCAACGCCCATTTCCTTTGCAACCGGTAAAATGCTCGGTTTCCCCCGCCCGGCGGGGGCATAGCTTGTTCCGATAAAATAGAGCCTGATCCTTTTAAATAATTCCGGGTCCCGGTCAATCCCCTTTTTAAGCGCATCAAACAGAACGGATACGGACCGGTGCATATCAACGCCGCCGCGGCCGATGTAAACAATGTTGGTTGTATTGGCGTCGAGCAGCGGAGCGAATTTAGCTGCATGGTCTTGCGCGATCTGCATATCGGCGTCGAATGCACCGAAGGTGATGGTGGCCGCGGGGATGTTTTTAATACCCGGGTACCGGGTTTTCAGGTCGTGGATATAACTTTCGGATACGCTTATCAATCCGCCGACGCTTTTCATGGCCTTCGGTTCCAGGTATTTGTTCAGGCGATACGAGAACCAATATTTGGGCGGCTGCTGGTCTTTGGGTTTATCCCGGTAATATTCCGAATGCCAGGGATCCTGCATGTCGATCACATAAGGCACCTTAAAACGCTTTTTCCAGTAAGCGCCCAGCACACATACCGGGAATTGGGTAGTGGAAAAGTATACCAGGTCGAAATGATTGTTTTTAAGTAATCGGCTCACTTTTTTCCGGTAAAAATACAGGGAGCGCAACGCTATGCTGCCCAGTCCCAGAAGCGAGGTCCATTTTTTGCTGAACGCCTTGATGTAATGTATTTTAACTCCCTGCGGAAGACTCTGCACGAGCAGTTCATCCACAGGCATTTCGGAATATTTCGGGTCGACCGTAACCATTTCAGCATCCCAGCCAAAATCGCCGAAATAAGGCAAGCTCATCCGGATGCGCTGCATATCGGCGGCGTTAGAAGGTGGGAAATACGGCGAAATGATCAGGACTTTTTTGTTCAATTTCGATCCAGTACTTTCTCTATTACCTCCAGGAATTTGTTTTTCTCGATCTCCCAGTTCATTGTCTGCCGCGCCATGTTAAATGATGCCTTTTGGGCATTTAGGAGCTTTTCCCTGTCACGGTGATATTCCAGTAAAATGTTCGCAAGTGACGCCGGATCGTTTTTTTTATACACGCTGCCGATACCCGGATGCGTGGCCATCAATTGGCTTTGTGCTGAAGTGTCGCTTGCGACAATGGCCAGGCCTGCCTGCATGTAGGTAAATATTTTATTGGTCAGGCAGATGTCGCGGTTAAACGGAATGCTGTTTTCCGCCGCAATTCCAATATCGAACCGGGATGCAAGGAGCGGTATTTCCGCCGGCGGTACGGGTTCGTGGAAATAGATATTCAGATTTTGTTCGGCCGGCAGGAAATTAGATTGCAGGTAACCGAGCAGGTGCAGTTCGAACGCGTATTCGGGCAAATTCTGCAAAGCGCTGACGATGTTTTCTAATCCTCTGTTCGGGCCGATGGTCTGCGAGAACCAAAACAGTTTTAAAGGCTCGCGCAGGTCTATCGTTGGTTTGGGAACATTCCTGTCGATGGGGAACACATTTAGAATAACAGCCGGATTTTTTTCCGGGAACAGTTTCCGGTATTCTTCCCCGATCAGCGGGCTGCTGGCTGTGAGGTAGGTTAATCCTGGAAAATAACGGTCTTCGATCAGCGCTTTCAACACCACGTCGGGGCTGTTGAGGTCGTCACTTACTTCAAAGCGGTGAAAATCTTCCGCATCGAACCCGCAAGGTTTTTTATTGGTTTCGGCGGCTATTACCGTTGCCGGCAATGCGCCCGAGTTGTGGCCTATATAAAGATCGGCGGGATATTTTTTTGCTTCCCGCATCATGAAATACGATGACCGCGCGATGGCCAGTTCGGCCAGGCGTTTACCGCGTGATGACCGGTTGATCTTTAGGGCAGCCTTATGGATCAGCCTGCTGATAAAGTACACGGCCTTTTGATGAACCGGGTCGCCGGCGATGCGCACAGCTTTCCATTTTTTGGCGGGAATCAATTCTTTATCCAGCCGGGTTCCCCAGTTGTTCCAGTACGCGTACAAAACAGTCACATCACATCCGGCTTCAGCGAGCGCGTCCGCTTCCTTTACCATACGCGGGTTTAGCGATGGCTGGCCCGAGGATATAATTACGATGCGTTTATTCTTCAAAAAGTTTAAGGTATTCGGCCGCTATTACCGGCACGTCAAATCTTTTCCTGGCTTCTTCGCGACAGGCTTTGCGATCGATTTCACCAACTGATCTTACTGCGCCGGCCATTTCATCGGCGGTTTGCACGATAATACCCGTTTTATCCGTTACCACCTCGGGCACCGACCCGCGGTTAAATGCTATGACCGGCGTACCGCAAGCCATGGCTTCGGCCATCACCATGCCAAAAGGCTCGTCCCATTCGATCGGGAAAAGCAGCGCCTTTGCCATACCGAGGTATTTGTTCTTGGCCTCGTCGTCCATGGGGCCATGGTAAATGATCTGTATGCCGTCCACCTGGGGCTCAATTTCCTGTTTGAAATAGGCGTAATTATCCGGGGTATGCGATACGTTCCCGCCGATAACGAGCTTATCTCCTGTGGCCCTGGCCACTTTTATCGCCGTGTGCGCACCCTTCACCCTGTCGAGCCGGCCTAAAAACATCAGCGGAGCATCTTCAGCAACCTCTTCTCTTAGGCGGTATTGGGAGAAGTCGATCGCATTGTAAACCGTCTTCCATTTACCGGCTACGTTCCCTGTCGAGACGCAATAGTCGCTGCATGCGGTAAAGACCAGGTTTTGGTTGCGCCGGGATGTGATCTTTTTAATGCCTTTTTGGGCCACGGGCCGGCCATAGGTCATGATCTTTTTTACCGGATGATTGAGTATGGGTAGTAAATAGGCAAGCCTGCCAAAATTGTGTACCAGGTCAAAATTATCCTTGTTTTTACGCAAGTATCGCCATACAAATATCACTTCCCTGTACCGCTGCAGTTTTGAACGGTCCAGATTGTTTACGCCGAACGTTACGGTTTTGCCGCTGCAATGCGATCCGGGACCTGCCAGCACGGTCACCTCATGCCCCATTTTGATGTATTCTTCGGCAAAAAGGTAAACCAACCGTTCGTGGCCGCCATAGGCCGTGGGTGGTACCGGGATGCCAGGGTCCATGATAAGCAATATCCTCATGGATAAACAGACTTAATGATCTCCAGCATTTTTTGGGCGCTTTTTTTGAGCGTTAGGTTCTCAAGCACGTAATCGCGCGGACTAAAGGCATGTTCCTTTACTTTGCCCCGGAAGCTATCAAACGTGGTATCGAACTCAGCTATATCTTTGAAACGCATGCCGCAACGTTCGTCAAAACACGGCACTGATGTCGCTGGCACGGGCTCGCTCTCTCCCCATTTAAAGCGATTGGGGTCAAGCCACAAGCCCTGGTCCCAGGCCAATACCGGCACATTCATCGAAAGAGCTTCGCATAGCGCAAAGCCCTGGCTTTCATGCTCGCATAAATAGATCATGGAGCTGCTTTGTTCCAGCAGGCCGCGGTATTCCTCCTCGGTATACGAGCCATAGGTAATTTCCTTGCAAGCCAGGCCCAGCGATGCCAGCCTGGCTAAAATGGGCATTTTTAGGTTTTGCCGGGTTGACTCCTTATCCCACATGATCTTGTCGTAAACCAGCACGTCAATGGATTTACCGGTATTTGGAAAGGGCGACCACTTCTCGGTATCGATGCCTGCCGCCCATATGCCGCACCGGTTGGCGCCGAAATGCCGCGCGTAGATGTTTTTGGCCCATTCCGAATGCTGCAGGTAAACGGCAACCGGGTACTGGTCGAACAGATCGGGCCACTCGGCGGGGTTGGTCATCAGGCCTATGCCGGCTATGATCTTGTTGGCGCATTTGTAACCCTGTAATGCATATTTGCCGTCGCCCAGCACCACAACGGGCTCGCCCGGCTTTACCTTCTGAAAAGGAACGTTGATATCATAATCAATGTCCAGTTCGTCGAAACCCCTTGCAAGGTTCAGGAAAACTTTTTTCAGGCCGCTGATTCGTTCTTTCTTAAATGCCTTTTTTAATAAAGCGAACAAATACCGGTCTCCCGGCAGCAATCGGTCTTTTGGCGGCGCTGTTCTGAAATACAGATGTATGCGTTTCAATGCATTACCCTTTGCAAAATGATATTAAGCGAGCTGGGTATATTGTGCTTGCCCAACGCTTTTTTCTGGCCGTTTATTTTCAGGCTTTTACGTTTTGCCGGATCGGCCTGCAGTTGTTGTATCTTTATGAACAGATCTTCCGCGTCTAAGTAGGCCATAATTTCGTTCTCAATGTCGTACAATTCTTCAAGCCCCTCGGTATATTCAGTGAGGTAGCATGCGCCAAGCATTGGAGCCTCGATATCACGCAGCCTGGAGTAACTATTGGGCTTGTAAAGCGGGTAGTGAAAGGATTCATACCGGTTAATGCCCAGGCTGATCATGCTGCCGGCAATCAATTCATTGTAAGTTTCGAAATCGGGAGAGCGATGGGTCCTGGAACTTAGCGCAGGGGAAGTATTGTAGGTTAGGTTCCGGTATTTGATTTTGCGTATGAATGGGGCTATCCCCTGGCTCCTGATGAAGTCTTTATTGAATTTTATCTTTTTCAGCAAAGTATAGTCCGGCGAATTTTCGTACGGCAGCGCGCCGTTACTTTCCCCGTTCCAGCCGGCGCCATAGATTGCCAGCGGTATTTTAGGGTCTTGCTTAACAAGTCTTTCCAGCAATAACACACGCTGCATATCTTTTGAGCCGATAAAGGTGATCTGCTGATTTACCTCTTCCCGCAGTATGCGGTATTTGGGTTCGACCCACATCGGCATCGGCAAATTGATGAACGGATAGCCGGCATCGGTATACAACTTGATGGCCTTATATTCTGGTACCCAGTTGTTGTTGAAAGCGCCAAACTCTTCGGGAAGTGTCCTGAACTCGCGCACATGGTCGCAAAAAAAATTCACACAGGGGATACCCATGCGCTGTATTTCCCTGATCGCACTAAGATCGACCTGGCTGGGGTACAAATAACTTAAGAAAATATCCGCAGGATTCTTTTTCAGCCACGCAACCGTTTTCCCCCAGGTATCCTGCTTCCATCGCAAAAGGTCTTCGGCGTTTTGCGGAACAAGGCCAAGCGCCCAATCGGCACCCGGGCATTCCGACCATTCATAGCCGGCTTCCTCGATGCCGTTTTTAATATAATACTGCCAGAAACTATAGGAGGGTATCGGGTAGTTTTTTTTTGATTGTAAAAAAGATAGAAAAATTCTCATTCCTGTATTTTCTCGTAGGCATCGGCTCCTGCCACCAGCCCTTCGATATTTATGTTGTCTAATAAATTTATGCTGAAGTCGCCCTGCTTCAATACATTTGCAGCGGCAAATTCGATGGAAATATTCAATTGTGCTGCCCCCTTCTTTTTACCAAACACCTGCCTGAAGAAGCTTCCAACTCCTACGATCCGTTCGGGGTAAGCATAAACTTCGGCCAGCGTTTGGAGTAAAAAACGATGAAAAGTATCTGCGTCCTTTGTCCAATAAGCCCGTGTGGATATAGTTCCGGTTCGTGTATGGAAATGATAACCTTTAACGGCAAAATCTTCAAATGCCGGTTCTTTGAAATCAGACGCGGGGTAATATCTCCCGCTTATTTTAAATATGGCCTGTTCCGCAGGCAAAAAGCTGGTGAGGTACAGGAGCATCATCAGTTCGCTGACACCTTTGTTCGCAAAATGGTATTGCCTGATATGGAATGGCCTGAGTGTTTTAAAACCAATTAGCAATTCCTGCAGTTGCTGCGGATCGAGTTCGGGAGAATTATCAGCCAGGTATATTTCTTTGAACCCGCATTGCTGCAGCCGGACGAGGGTTTGTTTGGTTTGTTCCAGGCGCTCTTCAAACGAATAAAAGCTCGTTCTGCTGTCGCCAGTCCGGGGTTTTATAGTTGATGAAACTACGGCTATCATTGTTTTACGAAGAGGACGTCGATCTGGCCCAGTTCCTGCCCGACGGGAGTGGAATGCCCGAATGCGTATATACAGAAATTATATTCCGAAAGGTAATTAGCAATATCCAGGAACAGCGGCTGGTTCTTATAATATTCTTTGAACGAAACTTCAGCGATAATATAACTGGTGCGCGCCAGATGATGTTCCGCTCCTTTTAAAACCTCCAATTCGAAACCCTGTACATCCAATTTGATGAGATCCGGTGGAGGCAAGAGTTTTTCGTTTATCAGCGTACTGATCTTTTTTACTTCAACCTGTTCTTCGTCCACTTTTTTGATCTGGTATTGCTCAAATTCCAATGGAGTCGCTTCCAGTATGCTCGACGAATCGGAAAAGCTGGAAATATTTATGACGGTATCCGTATCGTCATTGCCCAGGCAAAACTTGTGAAGACGAACGTCACCGAGATTTTTGGTGTTTTCAGCGAATTTGGTCGTATGAGCCGATAAGGGCTCGAAAGCATGCACCTGTGCATCTTTAAAGAACGATTTAGCCAGCATGGTCCAGGTGCCAATATTGGCGCCGACATCATAGATCACCTTTACCTTAGTGTTTTTTTGCCTGACCAATTCCAGCAGTTCCAGGCTATCGATATAACCCAACCGGAGGCCTTCGGCCGGCGTGCCCTTTAATTTCCGTTTCCGCTTGCGCCGGTTGATTTCGATAGCGAGGCGGTCGATCATTACCACCGGGTTATAAAACAGGGATAGCCTCATTGCTTTTTAAAAATTTTCGAATAATGCTGCAGGAATCGCGCCGTCTTCCACCCGAACATCTGCGCTATTTTGTTGACCGACCTGCCGCCCATTATCGGCGTAACGTTCAATTCAGGGTATGTTTTGAGTTCCTTATCGATCTGGCGGTACAGGTCCGGATATTGCAGGTAAGTACTTACTGCCAGGTTGAGCAGCTGCTTATATATTGCCAGGCGCGCCGGCGGTGAATCGCTGCGCACGGATAGCTGTCTTTTTTTCGATAGTACAGAACGGAACGAGCTTTCGAGCGCCTTTTTGCTTTGCTGCGACGAAAGGCTTTTGCCGCTGTCGTGGTATTTCCGGTAATAGCTGTACCCGTTCGTTTTTACAATGCCCTGTGAATTTAATATCACCCTGCAAAAGAATTCACCGTCGTCGTCCGTAGTGATGTCTTCATTCCACCAGCCTGCTTTGTCTATGAGGCTCCGATGGGTTAGCCACGAGTGCACGGCGATCATCGAACCTCGTTCGCGGTAGCCGCCAAGCAGGTTCACCAGGAAATGCACCGGGTCATCGTGGTCAAACAGGAAGGAGTCTTCGTACCGCGTAGGCGTGCCCTCCTGGTGAGGTGCGCCATGCTTGAAATGAATGGTGTTACATGCTGCTACTTTGCCCGGCTGACTTTCGAGTGCTTCCACCTGGTTAGCTATCTTATCCGGGCTCAGCAGGTCATCAGCATCCAGGAACTGGATGTATTCGCCCCGGGCCTCCTGTAAACCTTTGTTTCGGGCCGCACTGGCTCCTTTGTTTGGCTGATAGAATACTTTTACGTTATCGGACACATAACTTTGGGCCAAACACAGGGAACTATCTGTCGAGCCATCATCTATCAATATTAGTTCCTTATTAGGCCAGGTTTGCTCCAATGCCGATGCAATAGTTTCGGACAGGAACTTTTCCGAGTTATAGACGGGCGTAATAATAGAAACCAATGGCTTGTCCACGGTAGATCAGGTAGTCTTGCTGAATATTTTTAGCCAGTGTTCCTTTAACGAAGCGCCGGCCGGAGGGATATTGTTGTTAAACCAGGGTTGTCGCAGAACGCCGACGTACTTGCTATCGTCCTTATCCAATTCAATAATGCGATCGATCAAGGATGTAAAATCCAGCTTGCCAAATTGATAATTCATTTTCAATTGGCGGCCAATGGATTTAAGTTTTCGCCTGATGCGGTGCAAAGGCCCCTTATAGTACATAGGCAAAATATCGTGAAAGTTTAGCTGGCTGTTATTTTCAAGCCAGCGTATCCATCCTGAATGATTTGGTTGAATATAATCCGGGGTGTTGATAAAGCTTTCTGTATTAAATATTTTGCCGATCAACGGATCGCCGCAATAAATGGGAATGCTGTTCGCCTGCATGGCATCATACAGCTTCTCCGTCTGGTAACCCGGATAAACGTAATTTTCAAATGCGATCGTGAATTTATATTCGCCGAGGAATTGCCGCTTGCGCTCCCAAACAGTTCCGGTATAACGCTCATCGATGCCTGGCATATTGTTCATCGACTTTCCGGGTGCGTCGACTTTTTTGTATTTCGACAATTGCCTGAAAAACTCTTCGCGGTAGGCGACGGGGTGCGAATACAAAAAATTGCAGAAATGCTTTTTATTTTTCAGGATTGCCGCAGCGCTGTAGTCCGTAGGTTTTATTAGTTGCTGCGGCTCGAGACCATGCCACTGTATACGTCGGTAATACGGATCGTTGATCTTTTCTTCGGGCATCACTCCAAACGCCCAATCGCATGTGGACAGGTCGGGTATGATGTTTTCACAGAAGTAACCTATACGGGTGTATTCTCCCGGTTTGGGAATGTCGATACCGTAAGGCCCGAAAATGATAAAATCCGGCTGGTTTGATTCCTCAAATTCGCATACCTCCGATAATCCGTATATATCAAAAACATCCTTTTTGAAAGTATCGAAACTAAGCCCGTTTTGAAACCGGAGTTTGATAAGCTGCTTCGGCAAAATGATTTTTTAAACGTACTGATCTGTTGTGATGGAACCGGTCTTTGAGTTTCAGGAATGGTTTTTCCCAAAGATAATATGAGGCCGCGGACACCATATAGATCAATACCAGGTTGTAAGGGAACGTGAAAAATATATTGTTGAATTTCTCGACAAAAAAGAATTCCTGCCAGATGTACAAACTATATGACAGGATACCGATATGCACCATCATGCGGCTATTGAGCATCCTGTAAACAGGGCTTTCGGAGGGTTCGATATAGCATAAGATTAGGAACAATACACCCAATCCTGCAATGGTATTGCTGAACGGCAGCGATATTTTACCGAACATGCCGTGGGATACAAAATATTTGAACAGCACAATAATACCGATCACAACCACTTGGGCGAGGTATGACCGGAATATCGTGAGCTTGGTGATGCTGGGATTCTCAAAAAATATAATACCCCCAAACGCACCGATGAAAATGGAATCGGAATTGGTGAAGAACGGTGCCAGGAACGCACCGTCGTGACCAGGAAATTTATATGAGATCACCCTGGCGATACAGGCATACAGCACAAATACGATGACGATGGGTTTTATGTATCTGCCAAAAAAGATGAGGATGGCCGGCCAAAATAGGTAAAATTGCTCTTCTACCGATAGCGACCAGTAGTGCAAAAATACCATGCTGTTACGGGTATCGAAATTCGATGTAAACGTAATTGCACGGATGAAATTAGCCCTGTTTACATCGATGCTTACCAGCAGGCTCATCACCAAAACGAAAAGGATATTGAGGCAATATACCGGGATGATCCTGAAAGCCCGGCGTATATAAAATGATTTGGCGCTGATACTGCCGGTTTCTTCTTTTTCCCTAAGCAACAGGTAGGTGATGAGGAAGCCGCTGATAACAAAGAATATATTTACCCCAAACGCGCCCTGTTGCGCTATCGACGAAAATTGTTGCGGGAACCCTATCGAAAACCGGCTGTGGGCGATCAGCACCAGGATGATCGATATAGCTCGGAACCCGTCCAGGGACGGAAGCCTTTTGCTCTTATTTATCGTTCCCGGCATAAATAAATTCGCCCCCCGGCCTGTTTTCTTCCTCCAGTATTTGATAGTAAGAAGCGTAAATTTTTGCCAGTTCGGCTTCTGCCGGCATGGCGATCGCCGGTGCGATGGTTTTGGCGTTCGCCAGGTTATGGTAAGCGGTACCCAGCGCGATCTTGACTTTTGACCAGTTGCTGATATCTGCGCGGTCGCCGGCGTACTCATATTTGGTTTTGCCGATCAGTTCCTCGTTTTGGAACAATTCTTTAGATGCGGTCGACGAGACATTGCCCGGTGTAGTTACTGAAAGGGCGTTAAACCCGGTGTAGTAGGCTATTCCCGCTTTTAAATACGAAACGCGGAGGGAGTACTCCCAGTCGAGCATTTTAAACTGGGTGTCGTACAACCCAAGATAACTTAAGGACGACCTCCGTATCAGCATGGTCACATCGCTGAAAGTGAAGGCCCTGGTTTCGCCGTTCTGCCATTGTTTGAAGTGATGGAGCCTGCTCGGTCTGCCTATCGATAATGGATCGGACAGGTTGCTGTCGAGCATGTCTGAGATGCAGATATCAACGCCAAGATTTTTCAGCATAAAATCACTACAGCGCCTGATCGCACCGATATTCGGCACATCATCATCGATCAGTTTTTTAATGATCGTGCCTTTTGCCATCAGCAATGCCTTGTTCCATCCATGCGCCTGGTTTTTGTCCGGTTCGCTGATGAACTGATTTATTTTACCAGCCTGGTAAAGTTCCTGCAAAAACTCTTTTGCGCCGTCGCTGCTATCCCCGTCAACTACCACAATTTCTTCACCGGGTTTAACAAGGGGTAAAAGATGCGCGAACAATATCTTTAAGAACTGCAGCCTGTTTTTGGTGGAAATAATATAAGAAAGTGATATGGCGGTCATTCTTTGTCAGATGATCTGAGCCAGTGGTAACTTTTGTAAGGCAGGTGCACAAAAATATCGACCAGCAGGGATGCGATGAAAGCAGGAACATGCATCCTGTTAAGTTTCAATAGCAAATTTTGCGAACGGTATGGATATGAATTCAAATTGCTTCCCCCGAAATGCAGTATGATCGGAGAGAACCGTTCCGGGTACCAGGGACGATGTTTGCGGTTCGGCAAGGCAGGGTTTCGCAAACGCCTCGCGCCGGTCAGGACGTTGATCCTGCTCGGCCGCTGGTCAGTATAAAGGTCGGTCATAAAGCGGCCATCGTCTGGAATTGGCCTTTGCCCCTCAATCGTCATCGCGATACCTAACGGCGCCTCTTCATTTATCCATTTATTCTTGATCCGGTCGAATCCGTATTCATCATACCTTTCCGCTATTTTTCGCGCGTTATTAAATATTCTTTTAGTTGTTTCAGATTTCCGGATATAATACAGTCCGCCGTTAAACCTGATGATTTTTTCGATGCCCCAATTGTCTTTTATGGTTTGCGCCTGTGTCTTGCCGCACCAGTGTTCGGTAGGTACAATATTGCCGGCGACGCTTACATCCATGCCTTCACACAATTTAAACACTTCGCCCAGGTCGCCGAAAACGATACAATCGGAGTCAATAAAAAGCGTATACTCTGTTTGTATATATTCGTCGATGTAAAGCTTTATGCCAATGCCTAAGGCTGCATCTTCCGTCCGGGCCGGCACGATAAATATTTTGTCCTTAAACTTATCCGGAATTGGAAAATCAAGATTGGATACAATAAATATCCTCAAGTCATTGTACAACAGGATCGATTCTGCACAGTTTAAGGCAAACCGCACATAATCCATCTTGTTGGTGGCAAATGTTATTACCGAATATTTACCCGTTTCGTCTTTCACAACAGGCTATTTAATCGCTTCCACATAAAGACTCTCGGGCTTCCTCACCAACTGATCGATCTGAAGCACGGGATCGTGTGATTTTCCGTATTCCATTTTATAAACGTTTGTAAAGCCGGCCTCGTTCATTACCAGCTTCATCGTTTCAAAATCCCAGGCGTACTTATGTTCGCCGCTTTGGCGAAATACTTCGTTGATGAGCTGCATTTTGGTGCGGTATTGGCCGCCCATCAGTCCATCGGTCAGGTCGTCGTTTAGCGGGCGTGTTTTCTTGAGTTCGTCCCAACCCTCCTGGCAATAGCCGCGAAGGTATTTTTCAGCATCGGGCACGATGATCCTTAACACGCCGCCTTTATGCAGGCAGCGGTAACAACTGGCCAGGAAGTTGGGCACCTCGGTAAGGTAGTCTATATGCTCAAAAAAGTGCTCGCAGAAAATTCCTTTGACCGAATTATCGGCAAAAGGCAGTTTTTTTCGGCAGTCGTAAGCATAGCTTACATTTCTATACAGGCTGTTATCTAAGTTTATCCAGCCTTCAGACATACCGGCATCACCGCAGCCAACATTGGTATAAATAGCCGTTTTATCGGCAAGCATGGCCTCTATATTCCCGGCATTCCGCTTAAGTCTTTTTTGGTGAAGCCTTTGCCCGATTGCCAGGTTGGTTTTGGGTATGATCGGAAAAGCCCGGTAAATTTGTTGTTTTATGCCCATCTATTTACGCCGGAATATGTTCAATACGTTTCCAAGTTTATAGAGCCTGGAATTTTGGTATGGGCTTACAATGTTTTTATGCAGCATTTCGCTGCCATCGAAGAACGATGCAGGCAGAGTGACATCTTTTTCATCATTGGCTATACAGATGTTGAAAATACTGTTCGGGATTTTCGGATACAAGTTAACATGGTCGAAGCTCCCGTCGCCGAACTGAAATCCGAAATTGGGGTCCGAATCAGCCGGAGCCACCAACGAACCGTGTACGATCTTTTGGTTGTAAAATTTATGGTATTTAAAATATTTCGAGATCAGGCCTTTAAATTCATTGAAGGTCAATTCCTTAACATGGAACTCATTAAAGCTGACTTCGCCTGTCTTTTCGGGCGACGAAATGATCAGCGACCCTCCGGGCTTCAATACCCGTTTTACTTCTTGCATCATTTCATCGTGCTTGTCGTGATGCTCAATAGTTTCAAAGCTTGCCACCAGGTCGACGGACGAATCCGGTATCGGCATCTTATCCGCCGAGCCTTGTTTATAGGATAAATTGGAAGCTTTGTATTTGCTTTGCGCGGTTTTTATCGTTTCCCCGTCGATGTCTACACCAATTACTTCCCTGGCTTTTGATGCGATCAGCTTGCTGCCATAACCTTCGCCGCAGGCAATATCGAGCACTACTTTATCTTCGGCAAAGGGCATTACCAATGCATAACGGTGCAAATGTTCTATTGTAGTTTCATTAAATACAAATGTTTCCAGGCGCTCGCCCGTCCACTTTTCTTTCATATTATTCCCATTGAAGTAAAGGTCTTAACGAGCCGGGAAACCTGCCTACCGATTCGCCGCGTGACGATAAATTGTCCTCCCGTAAAAAGTCGGCTATCTCAAAGGCTATCACATCCTTTTCGTGCAGGTGAATGCGGTGCTGGGTATGATTGAATATAGCCACGTTGATGATAATTTTTCCCTCGTTAAATAAGTTCCCCGGGAGCCAGGCTATGGTTTTATAGATGCCTTTAGGATGAGGCACGCTATACCATTTGGAGGTAACGCTATGTGAGTCAAAAATATTAATGCCATCTTCGGTAAAAAAATTGATGCCATGCCAAAGCGTATGCCCTTCCTGCAACACCTCGTATTCTATTTCGACGCCTATCGGTTCCGTAATGTCAAAGGTGCTGTTGGGCGCCTTACCCTTGTCGACCGCCCTAACACTCAATAGCTGTACGATTTCGTTACCCGGCCTTTTGCCGGCTTGCAACCAATCTTTGACAGCCCCCAGGTTTAGGTTGTTTTTAACATAGCTTTCAACTACCTGCGCAGTTTTTCCGATCATCTGTATCTCGCCATTGGCAAGCAAAATACAATTGTTACACAGGCTGATGATGCTGGTCATGTTGTGGCTGACGAATAATACCGTCCTGCCTTCACCTTTGCTTACATCGCCCATCTTGCCGAGACATTTCTTCTGAAATTCGGCGTCTCCGACGGCAAGCACTTCGTCGATGATCAGTATCTCCGATTCCAGGTGGGCGGCTACGGCAAAAGCCAGCCTAACATACATACCCGACGAGTAGCGCTTTACCGGCGTATCGATATAGCGCTCCACCCCCGCAAAATCCACGATCTCGTCAAATTTGCGTTTGATCTCGGCCTTCCGCATGCCCAAAATGGCCCCGTTGAGAAATATATTCTCGCGGCCCGTCAGTTCAGGGTGGAAACCCGTGCCGACTTCGAGCAGGCTGGCTATGCGTCCTTTGATCTTGACCGAGCCAGTGGTAGGAGAGGTTACCCTGCTCAATATTTTTAACAGCGTACTCTTACCGGCGCCATTACGGCCTATTACACCAACGGCGTCGCCTTGCTCAACTTCGAAATTCAGGTCTTTCAGGCTCCAGACAATGTCGCTCTCGCCTTTTGTTGTACGGTCATTGGTTTCGCCAATGCGTAAGAACGGATCTTCCTTGCCGCGCACCCTCGCCCAAAAACGCTCCAGGTCGCGAGAAATGGTTCCCGTACCGAAATCGCCTAACTGGTAAGCCTTCGAAAGATGTTCTGCCTTGATTACTTTAGCCATTAAACGGTATCGACGAAATTCTTTTCTACTTTATTAAACACAATAATGCCCAACAGCAAAATAATAGTCGTTACCAGGGCGCTGTAACCAAGCAGTTCCCAGCTAAAGCTGCCCCTGCCCAGAAAGCCGTACCGAAATGTTTCGATAACCGCTGTGATCGGGTTGAATTTAATGAGCCAGCTGTATTTGGGGTACTTGGTGAGTACGACCGAAAGGGGATAGATGACCGTGGTTGTATACATGAGCAGCGGCACGCCGAAAGTGACTACAAACGCCAGGTCGCGGTATTTGGTAGTCACGGCCGATATGATCATGCCCAGCCCCAATCCCAGCGCTGCGATGATAACGATCAGTAACGGAAATAATAGCAGTATCAAATTGGGAGCCAGGGGTTGTCCCTGCGCGCCATAAACGATCATCAGGATAAGGAACAGGATAAACTGTACGGCAAACCGTATCAGGTTCGACATGACGATGCTCAGCGGCATAATGAGTCGTGGGAAATACACCTTGCCCAGCATGGCTGAGTTATCCTTAAAAACGGTGGATGTTTTAGTCAGGCATTCCGCAAAATAATTCCATATGATTGTTCCTGCCAGGTAAAATAAGGGTTTCGGCAGGCCATCGACCGGGATGCCGGCTAATGTACCGAACACGACGGTATAAATAACGATAGTAATGATCGGCTGTATAAAGAACCATATCGGCCCGAGAATGGTTTGCTTGTAAAATGATACAAAATCGCGCCTGACAAGCAGCAGCAGCAGGTCGCGGTAATGCCAGGTATCTTTCAGCCGGAGATCGAGCAGGTTGTGCTTTGGGGTGATTTCGATATCCCAGTTGTCTTCAGGCTGTGCCATTATCGATCATTTGCAGTAAATTCTTCCGGTAATCCGGCTCATTAAAGTAACGCAGGCACTGGCTTTGCAGGTTCTGCCGTATTTGCACTGTTAACGGAATTTTGAGATAGCCGGTTATTGTTTTTTCCAATTCATCCAGATCGTCTACGTTGATGGCTGTACCTAACTCACCGTTCCTGATGGCATCGGTGCTGCCATCGGCGTTCCCGCAAATAACGGGGAGGCCACAGGCCAGCGCTTCGACGAATACGATGCCGAAACCTTCTTTTTTGCTGGGCAGGACGAAAAGGTCGGCAAGCAAAAAGTGGTCGGTGAGTTCGCTTTCGATCAGGAAGCCCGTTAGTATCACATGATCCTGAACTTTGTAGGTGTTTATCAGATCCTTTATGCGTGTTTCTTCCGCCGCATCGTAAGGGCCCGAAAGAATATATTTGATAGCGTGGAACCGGTCTTTCAGCCGGCTTACCGCTTTGATCACTTGTTCATACCCCTTGTATTGTTCGGACGATGCAAGGCGTGTAAGGGTGAAAATAACCTTATTTTCATCGGTCAGGCTGTACCTGTTCAGTAAGTAGTCCGGTTTTTCGAACGTTTCGGGTAACCTGATGAACGGATCGACCGCATTATTTAGCACCACGCATTTGTCGGCGTCCGAGGTATGCCAGTGAATCATCTGCTGTTTGGTGAAGTTACTTACGCATATTATTTTATCGCAATATTTTTTTAGGAACATGCGCTTCACGGTTGTGACTGGACGCCATACTTCGATACCGTGCGCCACAAGCCACACCTTACATTTCGGGTTCAATAATTTAATGGTGAGACCGATCAATGAAAGATTTATATGACTTAGTATCACGATATCGGCCCGTGAGGCGACCCCGAGGGTTTTAAGGCCAAGACTAAGTTTATGCTTGCCAAAGCCCATATAATTTTCGTGCGGCAGGTATTGGGTCATCAGATCGTACCTGGAGTCGTAGACAGACCAAAGTTTGAAACGCCAGTTTTGCTCGCGGGCAATGTGGTAAAGGGAATGCGCCAGGGTCCGCGTCATTTTCTGGATGCCGCCGGTGGTGCTGAAGGTTTGTAAGGTAAACAGGATGATCTTTTTAGCCATGCAGCCTGATTTGGTACAGGGCAAATACCTTCGACCAATGCATCGTGTTGTTTTTAAAAGCTTTTATAATGCTGCGCATCTTTTTGCCACTGTATAAGGTTTCGTTGTTAATATCAGGATGCTGCCTCATCCATTGCTGCAATGGAAAGGTAAAACCCATTTTCGATCTGTCCCACACCTCCCGCGGAAGGATATGGTTAAAACTGTCGATCAATAATTTTTTAGGCTGCTGGCTGCCGAATCTGATATCAGGGGCAATATTCTCGGTTAGCCGTACAAAATCCTCGTCCAAAAAAGGCACCCTGACTTCCAAACCATGGCTCATGCCCATTACGTCCGTATCACGTAATAGCTGATTCTGCATGTACAGGTTTTTCTCAAACCAGGCTGCGGCTTCTTCGTTATAGTTGCGAATATAAGGCAATGCCTTATTATTAAACAGAATATCCTCAACTTTATTCAGGTCGATCTCTAATATCGTTGCAATATCCGCCGGTGCGTAATGACCCCTGAGTAACAGGTAATCGGCCAGGGGATGGGTATAGGTTAAAAAAGATATTTTTTTATAACGGTCGGACGTAAAATAGTTGGCTGCTTTGAACATGAGGGAGGGGAACTTGCGCAGGCCCTCGAGACGTTTTATCCTCGTAAACGAGGGATAGCCGCCAAATAACTCATCCGCGCCAACCCCGGACAGTACGGCTTTCAGGCCGTCTTCGTGCGCATATTTGCTTATAAACCAGGTATTGATGCCGTCGGTGGTTGGCATATCCATATCCTGGATAATGCGAGGCAAAAACTCTTCAAAATCCTCTTGCCGTACCAGGTGCGCAAACTTCTCGCCTTCGATGTTCTTCAGCACCAGGTTTTGGTACATCCGTTCGTCGTACGATTTCTCGTTAAAATAGATGGAGATCGTCTTGAGCTGCGCTTTTTTCTGCTCGTTTGCCAGTAAGGTTATCAGGCTCGAGTCAATGCCGCCGCTCAGAAATACGCCAATCGGTGCGTCGGCCATTAACTGCCGGTTTACAGCAAATTTTAACGATTCACGTACCTTTCTTTGGGCCTGGCCAATTTCAGTAATACGCGTATGGTTGCTTACAACATGGTAGGAATGTATCTCATAGGTGCTGTTTTGGTGGTGCCAGCACAAAAATTCGCCCTTTGGGAGACTAAATACATTCTTCATCGTGGTATGCGGTTCCGGAATATGCCCGAAAGCCAGGAAGCGTACCTGCCAGTTGTAATCGGTTTCGGTTGCGATTCCAGCTTTCTTCAACGCCCGCACCTCGGATGCAAAGCTCAGTTGCCCGTCCGACACGTGGTAATACAACGGTTTTATCCCCGAGCTATCGCGCACAAGATAAGTAAGCGCTTTTTCGCTATCGTAAAGTGCAAAGGCAAATAGTCCGCGCAGCTTTGCAAACGAGGCCATGCCCCAATGGATATAAGCCTGTATGATTACCTCCGTGTCAGTATTGGAACGGAATTGTACGCCAAGTCTCAACAGTTGCGCTTTCAGGTCGAGGTAATTATAGATCTCACCGTTAAAGGTTATCCACACTTTTTGGTTTACGTCGGCCATGGGCTGGTGCCCGTTTTGGCTCAGGTCGATGATCGACAGCCGGCGGTGTCCAAACACCAGGTTTACATTGTCATTGCAAAAAACACCTTCGTCATCCGGACCGCCATGTTGCAGCGACTGGCACATGATCTTTACTTTCTCACGTATATCATTAGACTTCAGTTGTTTGGAGATCATTCCTGCGATACGACACATAGTATAGGGGTATATACATGGCTCCGCCCCGTAAGTCACACAGGGCAAAGCATAACTTATTAATAATCAATAAATTGTTTGCCAGGCAAACGCGCCTGAGTGCAAACTATACTCGTTTTAAATTAAGTCAAAAAATACCATTCAGCACACATAAAACTTATTCACATCGGGTGGCCGAATGTTAAAATCTGTCTATCAGCGAAGCAGCGACGTGAATAATGATCGAGCAGCCGAGGCTTTCAAGCCTGAGAGCTAGTTGTTTTTGCGAACGATACGATATCACGTCGCCAGTCATCCCTTTAAGCGGGCCGGCTTTTATGACGATCTTTTCTCCGGGCAGCAGGTTCTCTTCCGTGATCTCCAGTTCGAGCGGACTGGCCATCAGCAGTTTCAAATCGTCTATTTGCCTGTCGGGCATCGAGGCTATTTTGCCTCCAAAGTAAATAAAACGGGCGATGCCTTTAGTCATCAGAACTTCGGCCTGCTCGTGCTCTGTAACGCGTACAAAAAGATAGGATTTGATAAAAGGCTCATCCACCCACTTTTTCCTATCGCTCCATTGCTTAAGCTGACGCCTCAAAGGCAAATAGGCCTCAACACCCTTTTGGGTCAGTGCCTGGGCCGCTTTTTTTTCAGCTCGTGGATGTGTGTAAACCGGATACCATTTATATGTACCCGTTTTTAACCTGGTATCCATTTTTCTAAGAGTAACTATTTAAACCAGCGCCTCAGATCCCACCATTTGTACTCTTTCTTATCTACATAATAATCCGAACCCTCGTAACCGCTGTAATCGGAATAATAATAATAGTGCGTACCGGTATTCTCACCTGTAAACTTCGTTGTATAATATCGTGAATGCAGCAGATCCTCGGCATAAGCGTTAAGGATGATCACCGTGTTGTCCAGGTGATATTCATTGGCGATACGTTGCGGAACCGTTGCAGCATAATATTTGGATTTACCCGAGCGGATGACGAAAATATTAATATCGCTCATCCGGATCAGCGGTATCGAGTCGGACACCAGGCCGACAGGGGCGGTATCGATCATAATGATATCATAGCGCTTCTTCAGCTCTTCCAGCAGCGTTTTCATACGTTCGCTATGAAGTAATTCGGACGGATTAGGCGGTACTGGCCCGGAGATCAATATATCAAGGTTTGGCTGTCCCGTTCGCGTGATCACATCGTCAACGTCGCATTGGTTGGCCAGGTAGTTGCTCAGGCCGCGGTCATTGGGCATGTGGAAAGTCTTATGCAGGCGCGAGCGGCGAAGGTCGGCTGCTATCAGGATGATCTTTTTGTCGATAAGCGACAAGGTGCTCGAAAGGTTGACGGCGATGAAGGATTTGCCCTCGCCCGCAACCTCTGAAGTAATGCAAATGATCTTGCTTTTCTTTTCCGATGCGATGAAGTTCAGGTTGGTTCGCACCGAGCGTACCGATTCGGCAAAGATCGATTTCGGCCTGCTCACAGCCAGTACCTGGGTGTTATCTTCATCGATCGTCTCGGGAAATTTCCGAATCACGCCGATGATAGGTATAGTGGTCAGACTTTCAACCGTTTCCTTATCGTAGATGTATGGATTGAGTATCCGGATAAGGATGATCAACCCTAAACCGATGGCAAGGCCCAAAAGCAGCGCCGTGCGGTGGATGGTATGCTCGTCGGGCGAAACAGGGCTGAAATTGGCCTGCGCGGGCTCGATAATGGAGGCCCCGGGTATGATGGCCGAGCGGCTGATCTGTGCATCGAGCCTTTTTTCGGATAAAAAAGAATATACTTTGTCGTTGATCTCGAAGCCGCGTTTCAGGCTGATCAGGTTGCGTTCGGCGGCGGGCAGCACGGCAAGCTTTTCATTTACCTTGGCGATCTGGCTGTCGATATAATCGATGTTTTTCTGTAATCGCACCCGTGTAGCTTCAATATTATTGAGCGCTGCATTTTTTATCTGCAATATCTGCTGATCAATATCTTTTATCGCCTGCGAATTGCTGTTATAGGTTTTTAAAAGCGTGTTCTTTTCAACCAGCAAGTTATCGAGGTTTTGGATCAGGCCCCCCAGCAGCGGATCGATCGCCCCTTCGAGATTAAGATTAAGGCTGACATTGTTCTTTTCCTGCGTTATCTGGTCTTTTAGCTGCTGGATAGCTATAAGTTGAATATTGAGTATGGATTTTTGCGACGCCAGGTCCTTTATTTCGCCCGAGGCCAGCTCAGCCGACGCGCTGACGTCCATTATCTTCGAGCTTTGCTTATAACTCTCGATCGATTTTTCCGAACCCTTCACCTCGTTTGACAGCGCGTTCAACTGATCGTCGATAAAACGGATCATATTGGTGGCCGACTCGGTTTTTTGATCGCGGTCATAGTTCAGATATTCCTTCATGATGGCATTCAGGACATCCGCCGCAAACTGCGGGTTCGAATCAGTCTCCTGCAGAGAAATAATATTGGAGTTTTTTACGACTTCGCTGGTGCGCAGGCCGCCTTTTACCCGGCCAACAAAATCCTCCGGGGTATTGAATTTAAACATGAAGATGGTGCTCTTGCTAAGGCCGCCCGGATTCTTGATGCTGAAAGCCATGTTGCCTATAGTTACCGGCGTATTATAGCTGTAGCTTTTACGTTGCGGTTTGCCGTTTACGCTGTAGCTTATTTCAAAACTATTATGGTCCCGCGGTCTGAAAGTGATCAGGTCGCGGTAAAAATTGGTGCTGTCGAACTTGACCAGTTGAATATCGAGGAGTTTTTGGGGATAGACCTCGGTGGTGCGCACCCGGCCCGATATATAAAAGCTCACCCGGTAATCAAGGTCTTTTATCGCGGCAAGGATCAGGGTGCGGCTTTGCAATACAAATATTTCGCTCTGTATTTTCGAAGGTCCCCGGTCGTTATTGTTAATCACCCCCACCAGGTCGGAAAACTCAGATTTCTTTTCCTCGATTTTCAGCGTGCTCGACGTCGCGTATGTTTTAGGCGTATACCACAGGTATACGTACGAAATGATAAGGCATACAGTTACCGAGGCGGCGATCCAATACCAGCGGCTCAGCAGAATTTTGGCAATCTTATAGTAATCTATTTCCTGGTTAGGCAGCTTCCTCGTTATCTTGTCTGTCTCTTGCATCTATTTGCGCGTAAACGTATAAATAATCAAAGCGGTATTGAGTATGATCAAAATGGGTTGTATGGTGCTCGAAAAATTGATGATCTGATCGTTTTTTACGGCCCGTTTATTTTGTGCAATGTAAATAATGTCGTTATTCTGCAATATAATCCTCGGGTCGGCCAATGTCTTAATTTTGCTCAGGTCAACTTCGGTAATTTGCGGATTTTTAGGGTCGCCGCGTATGATTTTTATGTCTTTTTCATTAGCTTTTTCTGTGAGCCCGCCTGCCTCGCCAATCATTTCCACCAGGTTTGTTCTATCCTTTACCAGGGGGTAATTCCCTTGCGCCCTGATCTCGCCCAGTACGGTTACCTTCAGGTTTGTTATTTTCAGGTCGATTATCGGGTCTTTCAGCAGCTTTTGTCGATACAGATCTTCAACCACTTTGGCAGCTTCGGCGCGGGTAAGGCCGGCTACCTTAACGCGCCCGATAACAGGCAGCGCTACCGTGCCGTCGTCATCCACCTGGTAGGTTTGGCCCTGTGATGCCATTCCTGACGAGCTGGTGCCCCCGGCGCCGCTCGAAGTAGCAGTTGTTGGTTCTTCGTCAACAATATACCGGGTGCTTTGCAGATTTCGTATCTGGAGGATATCCTGCGAATGGATATGGTAATCGCTGGTGCCGGTTCCGCTATAATCTTGCGTCGTGCGAAGGCTATCGGCCTGCTGAAATAGTAGTTGCTGCTGTTTGTAGGCGCAAGAAGTGAAAAATATTCCGCAAAATATAATGGTGATAGTTAGGGCGGTGTAAAAACGCATATACAATCGAACCGCATAAATGTTTATATTACGCAGCAATTCCAAAAATACATTTTTTGAATTAAAAAGATGCTTCCCCGGAAATGCATGACATAAAAATTTCGCTCATAACTGTGGTCTTTAATGCCCAGGCCACTATTGAACGTTGCATTACTTCCGTTTTGGGGCAGAAATTCAACAATATTCAATACATCGTTATTGACGGCGGATCAACCGACGATACCATAAAAATTATCAACAGGTATCGCAATAATATCGATTATTTTATCTCAGAGCCCGATAATGGCATATATGATGCTATGAACAAAGGTATTATGGCTGCCACAGGGGATATTATTGGCATGCTAAATGCAGATGATTATTTGGCAGATGATAAAGTGTTAAGCGATGTTGCACACGCATTCTCGACCCTAACGAATGACGTGTTGTACGGCGACCTGGACTTCGTAGACAATGATGGAAAAGTGGTTCGCAAATGGAGATCAGGCCCCTATAAAAAAGGGATATTCAACTACGGCTGGATGCCCCCGCACCCCACCTTTTATTGCCGCAGGGTGTTGTTTGAAAAATATGGTAATTATAGTCTTGAATACGGCAGCGCGGCCGATTATGAGCTGATGCTCAGGTTTATACATGCGCACAAAGCAAGGGTGTTTTACCTGGATAAAGTGATGATAAAAATGATAACCGGAGGAGTAAGTAACAAAAGTTTAACCAATCGCGTAAAAGCATTGCTTAATGATTTAAAGGCAATGCGAAATAACGATATTTTATTTCCATATATAACTATAATATTTAAACCAGTTCGAAAGATATCGCAATTTTTTTAACATATATGAAAATATCGCTAATTTGGCCGCCTGATTATCGATATAACTGATCCCCTAACAATTATAGTCCATGACAGAATTTTTACATTCCTATCCGTTTTTGTACTATTCGATTATAATTGCCTTCTCAATTTTAATCACATCTTTAGCCATCCCTTCTATTCTGCATGTAGCCCGCGCAAGGCATTTATACGATGATCTTGGCCATTTCCGTAAGCAGCATGATCATGGTATTCCACGTTTGGGCGGTGTGGCGATATTTGTGAGCTTTACTATTACTTCTTTGTTATTCAGCATGACTGATCAGTCGCTGCCTATAAATTATCTGCTTACCGCGTGTATTATTCTGTTCGCCATGGGACTCAAGGACGATCTTTCGGGGGTAAATTCACGTACCAAATTTGTTATCCAGTTCATTGTAGCAGCCATCCTGGTGCTATTCGGCAATATTCGTCTCAGCAGCATGTATGGGGTATTCGGCATTCACGATTTGCCATACTGGCCAAGTGCTGCATTGTCGGTACTCACCGTCATACTCGTTGTAAATGCATTCAACCTGATCGATGGTATCGACGGCCTTGCAGCCACTACGGGTATTATTGTTAACGGCTGTTTTGCAGCCATGTTCATCTGCATGCGCCAGTACGAATTAGCTGCTGTTTCGCTGGCGATGGTCGGCGCCATATTCGGTTTCCTTAAATTTAATATTACGCCGGCGAAAATATTTATGGGCGATACAGGTTCGCTGCTTATTGGACTCATCTCGGTTGTAATGGCAGTGAAGTTTATTGAACTGAACAAGATCAGCAGCGTAAAAACGCCTGAGTTCTTCTCGGCGCCCGCTTTGGCCATAGCCATATTGATAGGCCCCATCTTCGATACGGTTCGGATTTTTATCCTGCGCATTTCAAACGGCGTGTCGCCTTTTACCGCCGACCGCAATCATATCCATCACCGTATGCTGCGCCTCGGTTTCACCCATTTGCAGACAACCCTGATACTTGCCGGCTTGAATGTGCTTTGCATTTTATTGGTTATGTATTTCAAAGGCTATGGGAATTCGATTCTCATCGGGCTCATCCTGTTTGTTTGCCTGGTGTTCAACTGGGTTGTCACTTTCTTTGTCCGTTCCAAAGAGCGCGAAAATCTTGCCTTGCGCAACCTGTTCGTTTAAGCGGCAATAACGTTTCGATAATGTCATAATATTTTACCTGTTGTATCGCACGGTACACAGGCTTTGATATTTTCGTAGTTTTGTACGGTTATATGGCCTGGATAGTATGAATATTGCAATTAACGGTTTCGGGCGCATCGGACGGATATTTTTACGGAATATTGTCGGCAGGGCAGACGTTGACATCGTGGCGATAAACGACCTTGCAGATACCGAAACGCTCGCTCATTTATTCAAATATGACTCCGTTCACAGGACTTTCAAGGGCGAGGTCGGCTCAGGTCAGAACCATTTGTTCGTCGATGGCCGCAAAATAAAAGTATTTGGCGAAAAAGATCCCGCGAACCTTCCCTGGAAAGCGTTAGATATCGATGTAGTGATTGAAGCGACGGGTAAATTTACTTCACGTGCCGATGCGGAGCGACATTTAAAGGCAGGCGCCAAACAGGTGATCATTTCCGCTCCGTCGTCTGATAAAGATGTCCCAACCATTGTTATAGGCGTAAATGATAACCTGGTCGATTTGCATTCACCGGTTATATCCAATGCATCATGCACTACGAATAACGTTGCCGTTATGGTGAAAGTGCTGGAAGATAACTGGGGTATACAGGACGGCTACATCACCACCGTGCATTCGATGACGGGTGACCAAAACCTCCACGACGCCCCGCATAAGGACCTTCGCCGTGCAAGGGCGGCTTCGGCCTCTATTATTCCAACCACCACAGGCGCCGCAAAAGCCATAACACGCATTTTTCCGGAATTGAAAGAAAAACTGGGTGGCGCGGGAATCCGCGTACCGGTGCTGAACGGTTCGCTGACCGATTTTACATGCAGCCTGAAAAAAAACGCTACTGTTGAAGAGATCAATCTTGCTTTTAAAGAGGCAGCGGCGGGGCCGATGAAAAATATCCTGGAATATACGGAAGACCCCATCGTATCGACGGATATTCTCGACAATCCTCATAGCTGCATCTTTGATGCGAAACTTACATCCGTTGTTGGCGGCCTCACCAAAGTGGTTGGCTGGTATGATAATGAAATGGGCTACTCCAGCCGCCTGGCCGACCTTGTCGCCAAAATAAATGTTGCAAAACATGATCAGGTTTATTCCGGTTGAGGATACGCTGGCTATCCGCAATATAGTTCTTCGCGAAGGTAAATTAACGCCGGATCAATGCCGCTGGCCTGGTGATGAAAAGGCGGATGCCTTTCACCTGGGTTATTTTGATGATGAAAAATTGGTTTGTATAGCGACCTTTCATCCCCAATCCTATAAGGATTTCCGCGGTGTTGGCTACCAGTTGCGCGGCATGGCCACTATTGAAGGTTACCGCGGCAAAGGTATCGGCAATAAGCTGCTAAACTTCGCTATCGTTTACCTGCGCGGCCAGAAAGCGAACTATATCTGGTGCAACGCCCGCAAAAAAGCACTCAAATTCTACACCAACATGGGTTTCGAAGTCATATCCGACGAATTCGAGGTACCCAACATCGGCCCGCACCGGGTGCTTTACTTAAAAATTCAGTAAAACAATTACCCTCCTTTCGAACTTTCTGACTTACGCGGACTTCCGGACTTTCTTTTTCATTTTTGCGTTCAGAATTCAGAATTAAATGCTCAATTTGGCGATCCGTTAAAACAATTACCTTAAACAAATGAAAACAGTAAATCAGATCAGATTTTTGGGAAAAAGGGCCCTCATCAGGGTCGATTTCAACGTCCCGCTTGATGCCGATTTTAATATAACCGACGATAACCGGATGACGGCTGCTTTGCCGACCATTAAAAAGATACTGAACGATGGCGGTGCCGTTATACTCATGTCGCACCTCGGGAGGCCTAAAGAAGGCCCGACCGACAAATATTCGTTAAGGCATCTTGTGCCGCATCTTTCCGATCTGCTCGGCCAGCAGGTTGAGTTCGCTAACGACTGTATTGGACAGGAAGCCGTGGATAAGTCAAAAGCTTTGGCATCGGGACAGGTATTGCTGCTGGAAAACCTGCGTTTTTATAAGGAAGAAGAAAAAGGCGATAAGGATTTTGCGCAGAAACTGGCCGCTTTGGGCGACATTTATGTTAACGACGCTTTTGGTACGGCACACCGCGCGCATGCCTCGACCTCGGTTATTGCCCAGTTTTTTCCTGCCGACGCCAAATGTTTCGGCTACCTGATGGCTGCTGAGCTGAATAACGCCGAGAAAGTATTGAATAATGCAGAAAGGCCTTTCACCGCTATTATGGGCGGGGCGAAAGTTTCTGATAAGATCGAGCTGATCGAGCAACTGATGAACAAGGTAGATAACCTGATCATCGGCGGGGGTATGGCGTATACTTTTGCCAAAGCGCAGGGCGGAAAGATCGGCAAATCGCTGGTTGAAGAAGATAAGCTCGACCTGGCGAATGAAATATTAAAGAAGGCAAAAGAGAAAAACATTAACCTGTTGCTGCCAACGGATTCCATTATTGCCGATAATTTCTCCAATGATGCTAATACCGACACAGCACAGAATGACAATATAAAAGACGGCTGGATGGGACTGGATATCGGCCCGGATTCAATAAAGGCTTTCAGCAAGGTAGTCGAAGCATCGAAAACTATTTTGTGGAACGGCCCGATGGGCGTTTTTGAGATGAGCAGATTCGAGCAGGGCACCAAAGCCATCGCCGAAGCCGTAGTAAAAGCTACGGAGAATGGCGCTTTCTCGCTGATCGGCGGAGGGGACTCGGCTGCGGCGGTTGCCAAATTCGGGTTGACCAATGAGGTGAGCTATGTTTCTACCGGTGGCGGGGCTTTACTGGAATATATGGAAGGCAAGGAACTGCCTGGCGTTAAAGCGATCAACGGATAATTTAGGAAAAGTAATAACTTTGTTACAGCCCCGATCATTGGGGCTTTTTTGTTTTCTTGTGCCCGTATTTTCCTAACACTCAACAATTAATGAAAAAACTGACCCTGCTATTAGCTTTCAGCTTTCTGCTTTTGGCTTTCAGCTCCCATGCCCAGCCCAATAGCTCCGATGCGGAGTACGTAAAAGCCAATTATACGAAGTATGAATACCAGGTCCCTATGCGCGACGGTGTAAAGCTGTTCACTTCGGTATACGTACCCAAAGATCAGTCGAAGAAATATCCCATTATGATGGATCGCACGCCGTACAGCGTTGCACCGTATGGCCCCGACGCTTATAAAGGCTCGCTCGGTCCGTCTTCCCTGTTTCTGCACGACGGTTACATTTTCGTTTACCAGGATGTACGCGGCCGCTGGATGAGCGAAGGCATCTTCGAGGAAATGACACCCGAAAAGGAAGTACACAAAACCAATAAGGACGTTGACGAAGGCACCGACACCTACGATACCATCGACTGGCTCATTAAAAATATCCCTGATAATAATGGTAAGGTAGGGGTTTGGGGCATTTCATATCCCGGCTTTTTTACCAGTGCATCGCTGCTGAGCCGCCACCCGGCCCTGGCTGCGGCTTCGCCGCAGGCGCCGATGTCCGACCTTTGGCGCGACGACGGCTGGCATAACGGCGCTTTTCAGTTAGTGGGCAATTTTGGCTTTTATCCCGGCTTTACCAACCGTCAGGATGATAAGCCTACACAGCGCCGTGGCAGCCGTTTGAATTACGGCACCGAAGATGGCTACGAGTTTTACCTGAATATGGGTTCGGTCAAAAATACCAACGAAAAGTATTATAAGGACACTATTCGCCTGTGGAACGAACTGCTGGACCACCCGGATTACGATCAGCACTGGAAGGACCGCAACGTATTGTATCACTTGCACGATATAAAAACCCCTACTTTGATTACGGGAGGCTGGTTCGATGCCGAGGATCTGTACGGCGCTATAAATACTTATAAAACACTTGTAAAAAACAATCTGGGCGCGCCAATCTACTTTACGATGGGCCCATGGGTACATGGCGGATGGTCGCGCGGCGACGGCGATCATTTGGGCGACGTTTATTTCGGTGGTCCGACGGGGCCATACTACCGTGAAAAGATCGAGTTCGCCTTCTTCAGCCATTATTTGAAAGGTACGGATATGGACATGCAGCCGGTGAATACCTTCGAGACCGGTACCAACCAATGGAAGACATACAAAACCTGGCCGCCAAAAGACGCTGAAGAGAAAAACCTTTACTTTTTACCGGGAGGCAAACTCTCGTTCGATGCCCCGAAAGCGGCAGTTAATTCGTATGATGAGTTTGTATCCGATCCGAATAAGCCTGTTCCGTTTTACGACCCGATAGTTTTAGGCATGCAGCGCGAATATATGGATGCCGATCAGCGCTTTGCCTCGCGCAGGCCGGATGTGCTTACTTACCAGACCGATGTGCTCGACCATGATGTAACACTAGCGGGTAATATCTGGGCTGATCTGAAAGTAGCCATTACCGGCACCGATGCCGATTGGGTGGTAAAGGTGATCGACGTTTACCCGGATTCGGCTAAAAACAATCAATATACTGCTAAAGGAACTTACATGTCGGCTTACCAGCAGATGGTGCGCAGCGAGGAGATGCGCGGCAAATACCGCAACAACATCAGCAAACCCGAACCTTTTGTGCCGGGTAAAATTACCCCCGTTAATTTCGAGCTTCAGGATATCCTGCACACCTTTAAAAAAGGCCACCGCATTATGGTGCAGGTGCAAAGCACCTGCTTCCCGCTCATCGACCGTAACCCGCAGCAGTTCGAGGACATCATGAAAGCGAAGGACACCGACTTTAAAAAGGAAACGCATAAGGTTTACACATCCAAAGAGCATCCGAGCTTTTTGAAGGTTAGGGTAATGGAGTAATTAGAATGAATTAATTTAGCAAACAGCGATTGGGTTGAAACCATCGCTGTTCTTGTTTATAAACCGTTGCTATGAAAACCATTCCTGCTTGCCGTAGAGCCAAGATGAAAAACTTCAGGACAGAATAGCGAGTTTATAACTGGCACACTTTCTCCCAAACCCGTTCATCCACCCAAACGCCTTCTTTCATACTTTTTTCACGGGTTCGCAGCGCATTCTCGCCGGGATAAAAAATGCTGCCGCCTTCTTTTTCCGGCCGGCTGCTTTTGGCGTAGGCGATGATATCATTTATCAGTTCACTGGTTTGCCCCGAAGGAGGTTGTATGGCGATAAATACTTGTGATAATGCGGATTCGGGGCCGGCTTTGGTTATAGCGGCTGTCGAACGGCCCTGGCCTAGTGTAGTAGCGAGAAGATCGAGCATTAGCGATAACCCTGAACCTTTCCAGAAACCGATGGGCAACACCCTTTCCGATTGCAGGATGGCAGCGGGATCCGTGCTTAGCTTACCTTGGCTATCATACCCGCCCGGTAAAGGCAGTTGTTCAGCCTGCGATTTAAAAAGGTTAAGCTTCCCGATGGAATATTGCGACATGGCGATATCCAATACCACGTGGCCCTCTTTACGCGGTACCGCTATAATTAGCGGGTTATTGCCCAGCCGTGGATCGACTCCGCCCCAGGGCGGCATGTTGGCGATGGTATTGGTAAAGCAAATACCGATCATGCCTGCTTCGGCCGCCTGCCAGCCATAAGTACCGCCGCGCATCCAGTGGTTGGTGTTTTTGATTGCGACACAGCCGATGCCGTTTTCGCCGGCCAGTTTTATGGCCCGGTTCATGCAGAACCGGGCATTTAAAATGCCCGGTCCCAGGTGGCCGTCCCATTGCTCCAGGCTGCCTAAGCCTCCTTCTTTGGTTGGTTCGGCATCAGTAATAATGTAACCGTCCTTTACATATTGTACAAACGCCGGAAAGCGGTTTAGCCCATGGGTATATACTCCGTCACGGCTGTTTTCGGCAAATATTTGTGCCAACAGGTCAGCCCTGTCTTCGCCGAAAGACAATGAAAGCAACACGCGCTTAAATTCAGCTTTAAGGCTGTCGAACGGAATTAACATGTGCTAATATAAATCTTCTTTCGGTCTTCCTGACTTATGCGGACTTTCCGACTCTCCTATAAAGTCGCCATATCAATTACAAAGCGGTAACGTACATCGCTCTTAAGCACCCGCTCAAACGCTTCATTGATATAGTTCATGCTGATCACCTCCACATCCGACACAATATTGTGCTCGGCGCAGTAATCCAGCATCTCCTGTGTTTCCTTGATGCCGCCTATCATCGAGCCGGCAATACTCCGCCGTTTCGATATCAGGTTTACAGCGCCCAATGATGGTTCTTCAGGCGGAATGCCCACAAGCACCATAGTGCCATTTACCCTAAGCAGGGGAAGATAGTCGTTATATTCATGCTGCGCCGAAACGGTGTTGATGATAAAATCAAGTGAGCGTCCGGCCGCTTCCATTTGGGCCTGGTCTTTAGTTACCAGGAAATGGTGGGCGCCTAATCTTTCAGCGTCAGCCTTCTTATTCGGTGAAGTGCTTAAAACAGTGACTTCCGCACCTTTGGATACCAGGAATTTAACCGCCATGTGGCCCAGGCCGCCCAGTCCGACAACACCAACCTTGTGGCCCTTGCCCATTTGCCAATTTTGTATAGGCGACCAGGTGGTAATACCGGCGCAAAGCAACGGGGCAACACCGGCAAGCGGCAGTTTTTCCGACACATGTAATGTATAGTTTTCGTCGGTAACAATGGTGTTGGAGTAACCACCATAAGTTACGTTACCATCCTTGTCGTAGCTGCTGTACGTAAATACCGGGCTATCGTTGCAGTATTGTTCCAGCCCTTCTTTACAATATTCGCAATGACGGCACGAATCAACAAAAACGCCTACCCCGGCAATATCGCCGACCTTGAATTTAGTGACGTGATCGCCCACTTTGATTACCTTGCCTACGATCTCGTGACCGGGTACCAGCGGAAACATGGCGCCGCCCCATTCGTCACGGGCCTGGTGGATATCGGAATGGCAAACACCGCTGAACAATATCTCGATCTGCACATCATGCGGGCCAACTTCGCGGCGCTCGAATTTAAAAGGTTCCAAAGGATCTTTTGCCTTTATTGCGGCATAACCTTTTGCTGCTATCATAAGTTTTTCTGCGTTAATTTTTTAAGGCAAACTTATATCTTTCGATTTAAATAAATTGTAATCAAAAAACCATTTTAACTGAACTCGTACATGACTCTCTGTGAAGTGACGAGCCCGAAATCAGCATTAAGTCTTGCAGTATTTAATAAGTTTTCTTCAAAGGAGACGATTTGGGTGGAGGCTTTAGACTAAATGCGCATTTAAAAAGTTATATAGGCGGGAGCTTTCATTCCACCCGATTTCCTATTTTTGCCGCTAATATATGAAGGTTAAGCTATTTGTGTTTTGTGTGTTTTGCCTGCCCGTACTGGTAATGCTTACGAACTCATGCAAAAAGGCCAGCCAGGATTACGTTCAAACACTTTTTACCGGCGGGCAGTGGCAGCTTACTTCCGTTTTGCGTTATCATTTTGTAAGTAATGCACTTTTCCAGACTGATACATTGAATACCGCCTGCGACCAGAAGCAGCTTTTTACCTTCAATTCGAACGGCGCCTGTACTTACACCAATTTTGATTGCCTTACGCAGCCGGTAGCAAACGGGAGCTGGACGCTGTCGCCGGATCGCTTGGTATTGATCGCCAATATGACCTGCAAAGACACCACGGCAGCCGGTTCGTCCAAACCTTTTATCAACGCACGTATCCGCAATGTAGGTCAGTATTCTTTGGTACTCCGTACCGGCATGTACAACAGCTATTATCCGCCCGGCGATACCGTGGTTTATACCGACTACAGTTTTGTTCGTGTTAAATCACAATAAATGTGTTGTTTGGAAACATCAAAATTTTATATTTGAAACATTCTTAAATCTGTATCAACGTAAATGTTTGCGCCACGTATAAGTAAACAAAAATCCGGGTTGAACAGTTAAGTGCATCAGGAGCAAAAGAATTTAATGAAAAAAAGGATCGCTATTTTTGCTTCAGGTTCAGGCTCGAATGCTCAAAAGATCATGGAGCATTTTAAACGAAGTTCCGAGGCCGAGGTGGTTTTGATACTGACCAACAACCCGCAGGCCTATGTGCTGCAGCGCGCAGACAACTTCGAGATACCCTCGCATATTTTTAGCCGGCATGAATTTTATGAGACAGATTCGGTTATCCGCCTGTTGAAGAACCTGCAGGTCGACCTGATCGTTCTGGCAGGTTTCCTGTGGCTGGTGCCGCATTCGTTGTTAAAGGCTTTTCCCAATAAGATCATTAACCTTCACCCTGCCTTACTGCCGAAATATGGCGGCAAAGGCATGTACGGCGACCATGTGCACAAGGCCGTTCTCGCCTCCGGAGACGAGGAATCGGGTATCACTATCCATTTTGTGAATGAAAACTTCGACGAAGGTGAGATTCTTCACCAGTCGCGTTTTAAGATCGAACCCGGCGACAACCTTGAAGTCGTTAAGTTCAAAGGCCAGCAGCTTGAACACCACCATTTCCCGCGTGTGATAGAGAGCTTATTGCGGAAGATGAAGAGCTGATGGGTTGTGAACGATTAACTTGTGATTTGTGACTGGGCATCCTTCGCTGTGATATTTATCCCATAACTGCTGTGCATGTTAAGGATTTGCCTGTTACGAACATAACTGAAAAAAAACTACCCTTATCCTCTGATCTCTAACCTCAATTTACTACTTTTGCGGCTTAAAAATCAGTGTCGATGAGCCAATCCGTGCAAATAAAAAACGCTTTAATTTCAGTTTATTACAAAGACAATCTCGAACCTATTATTAATGAGTTACACCGCCTCGGAGTGAAAATATACTCAACGGGCGGCACAGAAACTTTTATCCGCAGCTTAGGCGCTGATGTGATCGCCGTAGAGGACCTGACATCGTATCCGTCAATTCTCGGCGGACGCGTAAAAACCCTGCACCCGAAAGTGTTCGGCGGTATCCTGGCACGACGCAGCTTTGAAGGCGACCAGCAGCAGCTGGCGCAATACGAAATACCAGAGATAGATTTGGTCATTGTCGACTTGTACCCTTTTGAGGAGACCGTAAAATCTGGCGCCGGGCAGGATGACGTGATCGAGAAGATCGATATAGGAGGTATTTCGCTTATTCGTGCCGCTGCCAAGAATTTTAAGGATGTGGTGATCGTTGCTTCGAAAGACGACTATACTAAACTGGGCGAAATATTAAAGGCCCAAAACGGTGAAACGACCATCGATCAGCGTAAGCGTTTTGCCCAAAAGGCATTCAACATTACTTCGCATTATGACACCGCGATATTCGAATATTTCAACCAGGACGAGCAATTGCCTGTATTTAAACAAAGCATACAGAAAAGTACTGTTTTACGTTATGGCGAGAACCCGCACCAGAAGGGTGTATTTTATGGCGACCTCGACGCTATGTTCACCAAGCTTAACGGTAAGGAACTGTCATATAATAACCTGGTAGACGTAGACGCCGCCGTTGCCCTGATCGACGAGTTTACCGAGCCGACGGTGGCTATTTTGAAGCACACCAACGCTTGCGGTATCGCCAGCCGCACATTCATCAAAGAGGCATGGATAGACGCCCTGGCCTGCGACCCGGTGTCGGCTTTTGGCGGTGTAATTATCGCCAATGACGAGATCGACGCAGACACTGCGAGGGAGATCAGCAAGATATTTTTCGAGGTGCTGATAGCGCCTGCCTATACCGACGAAGCGGTGCAAATTTTGCGTGAAAAGAAGAACCGCATCATACTCGTTCGCCAGAACGTGGAGTTGCCTGTAAAGCAATTTAAGACTTTGCTGAACGGCGTCATCGAACAGGATAAGGACCGGGTGATCGAAGGTCCGGACCAGATGAAAACCATCACCCAAAAGGAGCCTGCCGAACACGAGCTTCGCGATCTTTATTTCGCGAACAAAGTTGTTAAACATACTAAATCAAACACCATTGTTTTTGCAAAAAATAACCAACTGATGGCCAGTGGCGTTGGGCAAACCTCGCGCGTTGATTCGCTGAAACAGGCTGTCATAAAGGCCAATAGCTTTGGTTTCGACTTAAACGGCGCTGTAATGGCTTCCGATGCGTTTTTCCCGTTTAACGACTGCGTCGAGCTTGCTGCCGAGGCAGGCATAACGGCTGTGCTGCAGCCGGGCGGTTCCATAAATGATAAGGCTTCTATCGAAATGGCAAACCAAAAGGGTATAGCGATGGTTATGACCGGGGTTCGCCATTTTAAGCATTAATTAATAGTTAAGGGCAATAACTTAAATATTTATTCGCTTTATATAACAACTATTAATACTATTGCGTATAATTTTATCATTTTTGAAGGATTATTTTTGAAGTAACGTTACATGGGTTTATTTAACTTTTTCACACAGGAGATCGCTATCGATCTGGGCACTGCAAACACCCTCATCATACATAATGATAAGGTTGTGGTCGACGAACCTTCTATAGTCGCTTTCGACCGTACAACCAACAAAGTCATCGCCATTGGCAGGCAGGCTATGCAGATGGAGGGCAAAACCCATGAAAATATCCGTACCGTTCGGCCGCTGAAGGACGGTGTAATAGCCGACTTTAACGCTGCGGAGCACATGATTCGCGGCATGATCAAAATGATCAACAAGGGCAAGGGCTGGTTTTTCCCTTCGCTCCGTATGGTTATCTGTATCCCTTCGGGCATTACCGAGGTTGAAAAACGCGCCGTGCGCGACTCGGCCGAGATAGCCGGCGCCAAGGAAGTTTACCTCATACACGAGCCGATGGCCGCAGCAGTGGGGATCGGTATAGACGTGGAAGAGCCGATGGGCAACATGATCATCGATATCGGCGGCGGTACCACCGAAATCGCGGTTATCGCTTTGTCGGGTATCGTGTGCGACCAGTCGATCCGTGTTGCCGGTGATAACTTCGACTCAGACATTGTACAATATATCCGCCGCCAGCATAACATCATGATCGGCGACCGTACGGCTGAAAAGATCAAGATCGAAGTCGGCGCCGCACTACCCGAAATATCCGACCCGCCGGCCGATTTTGCCGTTCAGGGCCGCGACCTGATGACCGGCGTGCCAAAACAGATCATGGTATCGTACACCGAAATTGCCCACTGTCTCGACAAGTCAATATCTAAAATAGAGGAAGCTATCCTGAAGGCGCTGGAAATAACACCGCCTGAGTTGTCGGCGGACATTTATCAAACAGGTATTTACCTTACCGGCGGCGGAGCGTTGCTGCGCGGCCTGGACAAACGCGTTGCAGCCAAAACCAAGCTGCCGGTGCACGTAGCTGAAGATCCGCTTCGTGCAGTAGTTCGCGGAACAGGCACGGCGTTGAAAAATATAGGAAACTTTAAATTCCTGATGCAGTAATTTAGATGTGAGATGTGAGATCTGAGATATGAGACAGATTCGTTTTTATCTCACATCTCAGATCTCACATCTCAAATCTTAATAAAACAATGCGTAACCTCCTGATTTTTATCACCAAGTACAACGCATTTTTTCTTTTCCTGATTTTTGAGATCACATCGCTGGTCATTTACATAAAATACAACTCTTTCCAGAAGGCTACTTTTATTAATTCCGCCGGCAAGGTTACGGGCGGATTGTATACCCAGGCTAACAAATTATATGGCTACCTTTCGCTGAGCGAGGTGAATGATAGCCTGGCCAAAGAAAATGCCCGGTTACGCAATCAGTTGAAGTCTTCGTTTTATGTCGATTCGGCAACAAAGAAGCAGGTGGTCGACACCATTTACAAGCAGCAATACACCTATATCGAGGCTAAGGTGATCAACAATTCGGTAAACCGCAGCAATAATTATCTTACCATCGATAAGGGCAGCTTACAAGGTGTCGCAAAAGGGATGGGGGTTATCTGCAGTTCGGGACTGGTAGGTAAAGTGGTCTTTGTAGGGCAGCATTTGTCGGTAGTGCAATCGTTGCTGCATAAAGATTCGCGGTTCAGCGCTATGCTGGCGAACGACAAGCAATTGGGCTACATCGAGTGGAGCGATGACCTCGATCCGCATAAAGGCTACCTGAAAGACGTGTCCAACAATGCATCGCCCAAATTGGGCGAAGAAGTGGTCACTTCGCAATATTCCCTTTTTCCGGCAGGGATACCTATCGGGAAAGTAACCAATCTGCATACACGGGCCGGAGGGTTTTCACTGAACATGGAAGTAAGGCTTGCAGTCGACTTCAGCAAGCTGCAATATGTAGACGTAATAGTCAATAAACTGGCACAAGAGCAAGCGGGACTGGAGGCGCAGGAAAAGAAAGATGAGTAGGCTGATCTTTAATAATTTTATCCGGTTTGTAGTGCTGGTGGCCCTGCAGGTTTTCCTGCTCAAGAACGTTACTTTGTACAACTTGTCTACACCATACGTGTACATCATGTTTATCATGCTGCTGCCGTTCGAGATACCGAATATCCTGTTGTACGCTTTCGCATTTCTCATCGGCATTACCATCGACTCATTTTACGATACGCCGGGCCTGCACGCGGCGTCGTGCGTGTTGCTGGCCTTTGTCCGGATATTATTTATCAGCATAACGGTACAAAAGGAAGGTTTCGATAACGAGCCCGAGCCTACCATGAGCAATATGGGCTTTCGATGGTTTTTTACCTATGCGCTTATATTGACCTTGTTCCACCATTTTTTCCTGTTCAACCTCGAAGTTTTCCGCTTTTCAGAAATACCGTACACGCTTAGCCGTTTTGTAATGAGTTCGATGTTTACCGTATTTTTGATCGTGCTTACCGGGTTTTTATTTTACAGGAGGAAAGAGCGCAGCAAATGAACAGTTTTTTTGAACGGCGGTATGTCATAGCCGGTATTTTTATCACACTTATCCTCGTACTGCTCGCCCGGCTGTTCTACATCCAGATCGTCGATAAACGCTACCTGCTTTATGCCCAGGATAACGTACTCCGCAGGGTATACCAAAACCCCGCCCGCGGGCCAATCCTCGACCGGAACGGCAAAATATTGGTGCAAAACCAGCCTTTTTACGATATCATGGTCATACCCAAACAGGTAAAACCGTTCGACACGCTGGAATTTTGCAAACTGCTGGGGATCGACAAGGCTGAGTTTGATAAAAGGTTCCAGAAGGCCATTAAATACTCCCCCAATTTATCCTCAGTATTCGAAAAGCAGCTTACACCGCAGCTTTATGCCGCTTTCCAGGAGCGTTTATCCGAGTTCCCCGGGTTCTTTTCATCAACGCGCTACCTGCGCTCTTACCCCGATTCGGTAGCTGCGCAGTTCTTAGGGTACATCGGCGAGGTAACGGATAAAGATATTAAGCGTTCGGCCGGGTACTATCATCCCGGTGATTTCATCGGTGTTACCGGCGTGGAGCGCTCTTATGAAGATGTTTTGCGCGGACGCCGGGGGGTGCAGAACTTATTGGTCGATTCGCGTAACCGGCCCAAAGGGTCCTACGCCAATGGCGCTTACGATACCGCCGCTGTGGCCGGCGAGCGCCTGGTCTCGTCGCTCGACCTGCGCATACAAAAATTGGGCGAAAAACTGATGCATAACAAGTTGGGCAGCATTGTCGCTATCGAACCCTCCACGGGTGAGATATTGTGCTACGTAAGCAGCCCCACTTACGATCCAAACCTGATGGTGGGGCACGACCGGGGTAATAATGCTGCCGAGTTGTATAAAGACCCTTATAAACCATTCTTCATTCGCCCGATACAAGCTTATTATCCGCCTGGATCGTCTTTTAAGCCACTGAGCGCTTTGATAGGCATGCAGGAGGGTATCATTACTCCGGAAACCAATTATGACTGTCATGGTGTGTATTGGGCGGGCAACCATGCGGTGCCATGTTTTCACCATGAGGCGCATGGCGTAGTAAGCCTGAGCGGAGCTGTAGCCGAATCGTGCAATGGTTATTTTTCGATGGTATTCCAGCGGGTGATGGACCAAAAGGGTGTAAAAAACATTGAACCGGTTTACAATACCTGGCGTGACGAGGTCGCCAAATTCGGTCTTGGTTCCAAGCTGGGATTAGATATGCCTAGCGAAGGCCGTGGTAATTTGCCGAAATCGACCTATTACGACAAAGTGTATAAAGGCCCCAATTGGCGTTCGAGCACGATCGTATCATTGGCTATAGGGCAGGGCGAGCTGGAAGCCACTCCTCTGCAAATGGCTAATATAGAGTGCATCATTGCAAACCACGGGTATTATTATAAGCCTCACCTGATCAAGAGCATAGGCGACAAGGAGGTAGTTAAACCTGAGTATAAAGTAAAGCATGAAGTGGGAATCGATTCGCAATACTTTGAGCCCGTTATAGATGGCATGCAGCGCGTTGTTGAAAGTGGCACTGCGGCTTCATCCAAAATACCCGGTATAATAATGTGCGGAAAAACCGGTACGGCTCAGAACCCGCACGGTGAAGACCACTCGGTGTTCGTAGCCTTTGCTCCCCGTGAGAATCCGAAGATTGCCATTGCCGTGGTGGTCGAGAATTCGGGCCAGGGCGCAACCTGGGCCGCACCTATTGCGAGCTTTATTGTTGAAAAGTATTTGAAGGATAGTATCAGCGTGCGCCCATCGGGTATTACGCCCGAATATTTTATGAACGCCAATCGCCTGCCCGATCTGGGTAATTACGGCGAAAAGCTGAAGGCTAAACCTGTTCCGAAAGATACGCTGAACAAAATGGGCATCGATACCTCGGACAAGCGAGAAACCAAGTCGGCGTCGAACAAAAAGAAAAGCAAAGCCGTTCAGGATAGAGAGGTTGCAGCCCTAATTAAGCAGGAAGAAGATGAGTAATACTCAACAGAGAAGTTTCTTTTTCAATGTCGACTGGCTGATGGTATTCATTTACCTGGCGTTGTGCGCCATAGGGCTTGCCAATATCCATTCGGCGATGTTCGATGAGAAATACCCCACTTTCCTGGATTTCAATACGGATTATGGGAAACAGTTGATCTATGTGATGGTGGGCGTAACAACGGGAATTTTTATTTTATTGCTTGATACCCGTTTCTTCAGTGCATTAGCCCCTTTTTTTTATGGCATCACGGTATTGCTGCTGATGCTGGTACTGGTGGTTGGGCGAAATGTGGGCGGTAACCAAGCCTGGATATCGCTGGGCGGCGGTTTCCGGCTGCAGCCCTCAGAATTTGCCAAACTAACCACTTGCCTGCTGTTGGCCCGTTACCTGAGCGGGACCAATATCCGGGTTACCGAAACTAAGTCGTTGCTGATCGCTGCAACCATCATAGGCTTCCCAATGCTGCTCATTATGCTCCAGCCCGACGCCGGCTCAACACTGGTATTCAGCTCGCTGATATTCGTGCTGTACCGGGAGGGCCTGTCGCCATATTTTCTCATCCTGGAGGGCCTGTTTATAACCCTTTTTGTGCTCACGCTGAAGCTCAATAGTCCCTGGTTTATCGTAGCGGCGTTGGTAGTACTGGCGTTCATGGTCGTACTGCTGGGCAGGCGCAACCGCAAGCTAATGAGGACCGTCGCTATCGGCCTCGCCATCTGCATTTCATTTGTATTCTGCGTAAGATTTATTTACACCAAGGTTTTAAAGCCGCACCAGAAAGTTCGTATCGACATTGTGCTGGGCATCACCAGCGACCCTAAGGGTAAAGGCTATAACGTACATCAATCGATGATCGCCATCGGCTCGGGCCAAATGTGGGGTAGGGGATATATGCGCGGTACGCAGACCAAATTCTCCTTTGTGCCGGAACAGGGCACCGACTTTATCTTTTGTACCGTAGGCGAGGAGTGGGGTTTTGCAGGCTCGATAGTCGTGTTAGGACTTTACTTATTGCTCGTACTGCGCATCATCAGGATCGCCGAGCGGCAACGTTCGCCTTTCTCACGTATTTATGCCTATGGTGTCGCGTCCGTCATATTTTTCCACGTGGTCATCAATATCGGTATGACGATCGGCATCGTACCATCTATCGGTATTCCGCTACCCCTCATCAGCTACGGAGGGTCTTCGCTGCTCAGCTTTACTGTAATGCTTTTTATCCTGATCAAGCTCGATTCGAACCGGATGGGAATAGTTTGACCGGCTTTTCTTCTCCGGGAAGTGTTAAAAGATGTTAAAACAAGACCGTGTAACTTGGTTTATGACAAATATCACGCAAAGTTTTAGAGTTAATTTCAAAAACGATTCGTACTATTGTAATTGAAAATTGTTTTCAACTTACTACTAATGGGGAAATAGCCGGGTTTATGCCTGGCTATTTCATTTTTATACCTCCGGGAACCGGCGCCTTAGCAGGGCATAGAATTTTTCGGTCGTGGCCGGTTTACTTTCCCAGTTATTTTTTGCTGCGTAATTACTTTTCAGGAATTTGTCGGCCTCTTCAAAGCTGTTAAGGCGGTTCACAAGGTCGATCGCTTCGGCATAGGCGAGGTTGTAGCCGTTGAACAGGTCTTTAATATAAAGCAGCTTATCATTCAGGTTGATGGCCTGTTTCAGGTCGGTAACAGGCTGCCCGTGCGCATGGTCGGAATAGCTTTGCGTTTTATGCAGCTGCGCCGACATCCGCTGGTTAATGGTCATCGGCTTTTCTTCCGATGGTTCAGTTCTAACTTCCTCGTGTTTGTGTTCCTTTTTTTGTTCACTATGTGACGGCTCTTTTTTCGGCTCGGCATGAACGGGTTCTTTTTTAAGTTCCGGTTCACGCTCTTCCTCTTTTATCGGTGCATGATACTTTACATGCGGTATTTCCATTGGCTTTTCCACATGTTGAGCCGGTGGTTCTTCAAGGTCAAAACCAGTATCGTCCTCGTCGTCGATTATATCTGCTTCATCCAATTCCAGTTCATGCCTGATGATCATGGGCTCATCGTTTCTCATAACCGAGAAATCGTCGTCAGCACCATTCGCGGCCAGGTCGATGTGCGGTACCGGCTTATCCTCGACCTGGTTGTCATTAACAGGTGTCGCTTCGGCCTCCGGTTCTGGTTTTAATTGCTGTACAACGGGCTCGAAATATTTTTCCTCTTTTGGCTTTTCTTCCTTTTTTGGCTTCTCTTCCTCTTTTGGCTTTTCTTCTTTTAATTTTTCATCTTCTGCTATTTCGGCTTTAGGTTTTTCGGCAATTGGCGGCGGCTGTACATTTTGCTGGTTAAGCTTTCTGAGCACGTTCGAGTGATCGGCCAGGAAGTGGGCGTTAGCTACGAAAAGCTCCAATTCAAGGTCGTTGAGCTCATGTTCCGACCCTTCAAGGTATTCATATTGTTCGTTCAGCTCTTTAAGTATATTGCCGATCCTTTTAAAAACCTCTTGCTGCTTCATAGTGTAAAGAAATACTTATCAAAAATACTATTAAATTGTGATATTTGCCCGTTACAGATAGTTTCAAATGTTGTACGGCGATGATGTTTTTAAACGCAAAGGTGAACTTGGCGGCAGCATCGAGGTGATTTGCGGCTCGATGTTCTCGGGAAAGACCGAGGAACTGATACGCCGCCTGCGCCGGGCTCAAATAGCACGTCTTTCGGTCGAGATATTTAAGCCCCGGACCGACACCCGCTTTGACGAAACCGCCGTCGTATCGCACAATTCAACTTCTATACATTCTACTCCTGTAGACAACTCATCCGCGATTTTGTTGTTGGGCAGTGACGTGCAGGTAGTAGGTATCGATGAAGCACAGTTTTTCGATTCTGAACTGCCTAAAGTTTGTACCATTCTTGCTAATCGCGGCGTGCGGGTTATCGTGGCCGGGCTCGATATGGACTATCGCGGCGAGCCTTTTGGCCCGATGCCCGACCTCATGGCCATTGCCGAGTCGGTAACCAAGGTTCAAGCGGTTTGTGTCAGGTGCGGCAACCCGGCGCTTTATTCATATCGTCTTGCCCCGGGAAACGAAACCGTATTGCTTGGTGAAAAGGAAAGCTATGAGCCACGCTGCCGTGTATGCTACAATCTTACTGCATAATACGCAGAGAAAACAGGCTATACCGGGTGATTTTTAGTTCTGTGGATTACTTTTATTCACTTTGTCCCTGTTTTTAATCAAAAAAACAGCTTAAATTTATAGGCCAATTTAAAAGAGTACACGCATAATGAAAAGATTTTTTTACCTATCCCTGGTTGCAGCGGCCCTATTGTGTTTTTCTTCATGCCATAAGGAGCCTAAAAACAGCAATAATTCCGGGAACGTTACCGGAAACCAGAATGGTGTTGATCCGCCTTCCAATTCGACTGACGGCGTGGTGTTTACGAACAGTGGCAAGTCGGCCATATTTAACCTGTACGCACCGGGGAAAAAATCGGTTGCGGTAATCGGCGAGTTCAACAACTGGCAGCCTGCCGCCATGAAGAATTCCAAAGACGGAACCCGCTGGTGGGTGCAGGTTGATAATCTTGATCCAACCAAACAATATGCATACCAGTACCTGATCGACGGCAACCTGAAGGTTGCCGATCCCTACACCAACGAGGTTCTTGACCCCAATAACGATTCAGGTATTCCATCGTCGGTTTATCCTAATCTTAAGCCGTACCCTTCAGGTGGTTCGGGTATTGTGAGCACCTTTTGGTACGGTGCGCCTTCATATACCTGGAGCGTTACCAATTTTCAGCGGCCCGATCCCAACAAGCTGGTGGTGTACGAATTACTGGTGCGCGATTTCGTAGCGACACACTCCTATAAAACAATCACCGATACGCTGAATTACCTGGTTCGCCTGGGCGTTAATGCGATCGAGTTGTTGCCGGTAAATGAGTTCGAGGGTAACGACTCGTGGGGCTATAATTCAAACTTTATGTTTGCTCTTGATAAATACTATGGCACACCTAACGATTATAAGGCCTTTATCGACGCCTGTCATTCCAGCGGCATAGCGGTGATACAGGACATTGTGCTGGAGGACCAGTTTGGGTCGTCACCCTTGTGCCAGATGTATTGGAACTCAGCGGCAAATCAGCCGGCAGCGAATAGCCCCTGGCTCGATCAAACCAATATGCATCCGGCCGCGGTGGGCTACCAGATGAATCATCAGAGCCAGGCTACGCAAAACTTTACCGAAAATGTGATGAAATACTGGATGCAGGAATACCATATTGATGGATTTCGTTTTGACGAGGCCAAAGGATATACCCAAACCAATTCGGGCAACGATTATAATGCCTGGGGTGCTTACGACCCCAGTCGCGTAGCTTTGTGGGAAAAGTATAATAGTTATATGAAAAGCCTTGATCCGAGCTTTTATGTGATACTGGAAATGTTTTCGGCAAGCAACGAAGAAGAGGAATATGCCAAGCAAGGTATGATGTGCTGGGCGAACCTGAGCACCAACGGCGAACAGGCGCTGATGAGCTATAACGATTCGGGTGGACCGTGGGATTTGACCGGCTTGTTTTACAATTCAAGCTGGTGGAATTTTACAGTGCCGACAGGCAATATTTGTTACTTTGAAAGCCACGACCAGGAACGTCTGCAATTTAAAAACGAGCAATACGGCAATAGCAGCGGCAGCTATAATATTAAGGACCTGGCGACCGGCCTGAAACGCGACGAAATGGGCGCTGCATTTATGTTCTCATCACCCGGGCCAAAAATGGTATGGCAATTCGGCGAACGCGGATATGACGTTAGCAATGCAGATAACAGCCCGGGTGGCCGCCTGGGCGACAAGCCGCCGCATTGGGAATATATGTCCGACCCGAATCGTGCGCACCTTTACAAGGTTTATAGCCAAATGATCAAAATGAAGATAAAAAATGCTGTCTTCAATACCACTACCTACTCATATAATCTTACCGGGGCTTATAAATTTATACAGTTGCTGGGCAGCGATGGTACTGATGTGGAAGTTGTAGGTAACTTCAACGTCACACCGATGCAGGTAATTATCAATTTCCCTGCAACCGGCACGTGGACCGATAATATCGATGGTTCGAGTATAACAACCGCTACCACGGCATACAGCACAACGCTTGCACCGGGCGAATATCACGTTTACAGCAACAAGCCGCTGCAACAATAGCTGATAAGCGGAAAAAATACTGCCAGAGGCCCCTCAAAAAGGGGCCTTTGCTTTTCATGTACAGTTATTAATTGGCCCGAATACGGTAAAAACACCCTGGTAAAAACCGTTTTTTCACGGGTTGACCTTACCAGGCAACCGTCGTAATTTGAGTAAAAAAACAATGGCAAACTTTTACACAGATGTGATTCAGGCGGACCCGCGATACAACTCACCGAACCGGGTTGCCGATGTTGCGCTGCTCGAACCCGTAACACACGCGTTGGTGCAGAAAATCATTACCGATGCGTATGCTCATGGCATTGAGCTAATGGTGTACGAAACTTATCGCAGCCAGGCAAGGCAGGCCCAGCTTTTCGCACAGGGGGCATCCCAACTAAAGACGGTAGGAGTGCACCATTACGGCCTCGCATGCGATATTGTCTGCAATATTAGCGGAGAACCTTCCTGGAAGTGGGATTTCGTCCTGCTGGGGCAGTTGGCACATGCTAATAAGCTGATATGGGGCGGCGACTGGGGAACGCCGGGCCTGCACCATAATTTTATCGACAGCGATCATGTGCAGCGTTGCACCGTCGGGAGGCAGGCATCACTTTTTAACGGCGCCTGGTATCCGGATGACGCTTACGATCCTTACGCTGATTTGCGGGTGTAGACAAATCTCTATCCCAAAATATCGTGATAGGGTGTGATGTTGAATTTACCCGACCGTTTCAGGGCGCCGAATCCGCCTTTGATGTCAACCAGGTTGCGGTATCCGCGTGCCCGGAGAATGGAAGTAAACACCATCGAACGATAGCCGCTGGCACAGTGAACGTAATAGGTTTTGGACTTGTCCAGCCTGGCCATATTCTCGTTCAGATAATCAAGCGGCATGTTTTCCACGCCTTCTAAATGCCCGGCCCGGTATTCGTCCGGTCTGCGTATATCGATTATTTCTGTGGGCTGTTTCTTCATTAATTCCGCAAGCCCGGAAGAACTGACCGACCTGATACTGTCCAGTTCCCTTCCCGACGCCTTCCATGCATCGATGCCGCCGTGCAGGTATCCGATTGCGTTATCATAACCCACGCGCGCCAGGCGGGTAACCACTTCTTCCTCACGGCCTTTGTCAGCGATCAATAATATCGGTTGTGCAGCATCCGGAATCAGCGCCCCAACCCATGGCGCAAAACTGCCGTCAATGCCGATATTGATGGAGTTAGGAATGAATGCCGCGCCGAATGCCTGTGGCGTGCGGGTATCAAGCAAAATAGCCCCGGTTTCATTAGCGGCGGCCTCGAAGGCTTCCGGCGACAAAGCTTGCGTACCGCGACTCAGCACTTCATTGATACTTTGGTAACCCTCTTTGTTCAATCGAACGTTCATAGGGAAATAGGCTGGAGGCGTTGCCAGCCCATCGGTAACCTCCCTGATAAACTGGTCACGAGTCATATTTTCGCGCAAGGCATAGTTGTACTTTTTCTGGTTGCCAAGTGTATCAGTAGTTTCGTTACTCATGTTTTTGCCGCAGGCCGAGCCGGCGCCATGCGCCGGGTAAACGACGATATCATCGTTCAATGGGATCACCTTGTTCCGTAACGAATCGTACAGCATGCCCGCAAGATCATCCATCGTCAGCTCAGCGCCCTTTTGGGCCAGGTCGGGACGGCCTACATCGCCGATAAAAAGCGTATCGCCCGAAAACAGGGCTTTTTGCCTGCCATCCTCATCCAGCAAAAGGTAGCAGGCCGACTCGGTGGTATGCCCGGGAGTATGCAGTACGCGCAGGGTAGCTTTGCCCAGCTTAAATTCCTCGCCATCTTTAGCAATATAAGCTTCGAAGCCGGGTTCGGCTCCCGGGCCATAGACGATCGGCGCTCCTGTTTGCCGGTGCAGATCAATATGTCCCGATACAAAATCGGCATGAAAGTGAGTTTCGAAAATATATTTGATCTTTGCGCCGGCTTTATTTGCCTTGGCGATGTATTGCGCCACCTCGCGCATAGGGTCGATGATGGCGGCCTCGTTATCCGACTGGATATAATAAGCACCCTGTGCAAGACAGCCCGTATATATCTGTTCGATTATCACCATATTACCGATTGAACGGCAAATTTCATCTTAATTTCCGATAAAGTATGTGATAAATGTTACAAACACTTATTTTGACACGACGGACATAATCGTACGCGCGTTATTTGCCGATTGTAAAGAACATAGCCACAGCGGCTGCACCCATGCTCAAAAACGTGATCCAGAGCAGGATCGATGACAACGACCGGCTGCGGTACTCGCCCATGATCTTTTCGCTGCACGATATCTTAATAATGATGTATAGCAGCGGAACAGCCGCCACGCCGTTGAGTACCGCGGAATATACCAGTGCCTTTACCGGGTTGATTCCCACAAAGTTAATAGTAATGCCCAGCAGTGTTGAAGCGATAATAACTGCGTAAAACCCCCTTGCACGATTGGGCTTGAGGTTCAGGCTGGCCTTCCAACTGAATGCTTCCGACACCGCATACGCTGCCGACCCGGCCAGTACCGGAACTGCCAGAAGCCCGAGGCCTATAATGCCGACCGAAAAAATGAGTTTAGCCAGGAAACCCGCATGAGGAAAAGTATGCACCAGGGGTTCGATAGCTTTAGCTGCATCGGCGGCCGTTTTAACATCTTTTACGCCGCTTTTGTTCAGCACGGCTGCCGCTACGAGCATGATACACCAGGTGGTGATTTCGGATACGATCATTCCTGTATTATTGTCGAGGCGCATGCGGCGTACCAGCAATTTGTCGACAAGCGGATGATCTCCAACCTGTACGTCGCTTTCATTTTGTTCCTCTACTTCCTGCGATGCTTCCCAAAAAAACATGTATGGCGATATGGTAGTGCCCAACACGCCGGTAATAATGAACAGGAATGCAAAACTGAATTCGACATGCGGTATCACCGTGGCTTTTAGCACCGCATGCCAGTCCTGGTGCACAATGAATACGGTTACGGGATACGCCAGCAGCGTTAGGGCCAGCCATTTTAATATGCCCGCGTAAGTACGGTAGTTGGTGTAGATCATCAACAGCAATATGATAGCCGCAAACAATATTACCACTACTATAAAGGGAATATTGAAAAGTAATCTGAAGGCCGACGCCATAGCGCCAATATCGGCGCCGATATTGATGACATTGGCTACCAGTACCAAACCTACCACGCTATACAGCACGGGCTTACTGTAATGCCGTTTTACCAGGGCGGCAATGCCCTTGCCGGTAACGAGGCCGATGCGCGCGCATGCTTCCTGCACCGCCATCATAAAAGGGAGCATATACAGCGCGGTCCATAGCTGCCCATAACCGAATTGTGCACCGGTTTGTGAATAAGTGGCTATACCAGATGGATCGTCATCCGCTGCGCCCGTGGTCAGGCCAGGGCCAAGAAGTGTAAAAAATCTCCAGATTTTTGTTTTTTTCGGTTTAGGCTGATTTTCCGTTGCCATAGATCGTGGTAAAGTTGTATAAAGATAAGATGCTGTTGCGGCTTAAAATAATTTTATGAACGATAACCGCAAAAGACATACCTTAGACCGTATAAGACCAATATAACCCAAAATGTTTTATCGCCTGATTATTTTTAACGTGCTTTGTTTTTGGGGAATCGGGGCCTTCTGCCAGCCCGCTCATAAGAAACCTGTTGAAAAGGCCACTATCGTTCCCGTGGGTATTATAAAAAACCTACCTGATTCGGTTTTGCTGGATATCGTTCAGCGACAAACTTTCAGGTATTTCTGGAATTTTGGGCACCCGGTAAGCGGATTGGCCAGGGAAAGAGATAATACGGTGAAGTGTCAATACTATTGGGATTATATTAACGAAGCCGACGAAATCCCCAACTTCAGCAAAAGTACTTTCGGCCCTGAGGCATGTGCCATCGGGGGAACCGGTTTTGGAATATTATCTACCGTTGTGGCCGTTAACCGCGGCTGGATCGGTCGCGATACCGCGCTGAGGCGTTTGATCAAAATTGTCGATTTTTTGCTGAAGGCCGATTGTTACCATGGCATTTACCCGCATTTTATGAACGGGGTTACAGGTAAAACAATCCTATTTGGCAGGCTGGACGACGGGGCTGACATTGTCGAGACTTCTTATCTCTTTATGGGCTTGCTTACCGCACGGCGATATTTTGACAAGGATACGCCAATGGAGAAATATTTTCGAAACCGGGTAAATGACATGTGGCGCGATGCCGATTGGAACTGGCACAGCAAGGGCGGCAACGAGCACCTGTACTGGCACTGGAGTCCGAGGAACGACTTCGATATGAACTTCCCCGTATTTGGCTATGATGAGGCGCTGATTACCTATATTATTGCCGCTTCATCACAAACGCACCCAATCTCAAAAGAGTTGTATGAAAATTCGTGGGTCAAAAGCGGCGGATGGAAAAACGGGAAATCATACTACGGTATTACGCTGCCATTAGGAAATTACGACGGCGGGGGCCCCTTATTTTTTGAACAATATACTTACATGGGCATCGATCCGAATGGATTGAAAGATGATCATGGCATCGATTACGCCGAGCAGACCCGGAACCACACATTAATCAACCGGGCTTACTGTATAGCAAACCCAAAGCATTTTAAAGGCTACGCCGCCGATTGCTGGGGCCTGACGGCGGGCGATAGTTATAAAGGTTACGTTGCGCATTGCCCGGAAGACGATCGGGGAGTGATACAGCCTACTGCCGCATTATCGTCGTTTCCATACACACCTAAGTATTCAATGCAGGCGCTGAAACACTTTTATTACGACTTGGGTGATAAAATATGGGGGCCTTATGGTTTTGCTGATGGTTTCAGTCAATCCCATAACTGGTATGCCAAAACACACCTGGCCATCGACGAGGGACCTATCGTGGTGATGATCGAGAATTATCGCACGGGCTTGATCTGGAAGCTGTTTATGAATTGCCCCGAAATAAAGGGCGGGTTAAAGAGCTTGGGATTTACCAGTAATAAATATAATTGACTATTAACAATTGTGATGTACCTCAATCGATCCGCAGCATGAGCTGCCTTTGAGGATTAGTATTTTGTCGGTTGACTGATATTGATATTTGGCCGGGCGATAATCTTCCACAACCGCTAAGAATTGCGACATATCCGCATCAACGCGCCAGTCGCAGGGAACAACGATGGTTATTTCTCCAAACGCCAGGTTAATATCGAGTACGGCCGTGCCTGTCATATCGGCAGCGGTAAAGTCGAGCTCCGTGCTGCCAAACGCATTGTTTACTCTGCCGCCCTTAAAATCTTTTGAAAGGATGGTTCTTTTTGTACCGCTGAAGGAAGCTGAGGATGTCAGATAATCTTCAGCATTTGGGATCACAGTCGATTGGAAATTCATGGCTTTAAATTTTATTGTTATCCAAAACTACGATCACACCGGCTGTTGCAGAAGTTAAATATTGTTAAATGGTGTATCCGGTCGGTGAAAGATGGAATTAGGTCGGTAAACAGCAACTGGTGCATCAAATCTGGTTTTCGATCAGCTTTAAACCTGATGTTCATCATTTATTGCAAGCCCTGGCGCGCCCATCTTTGTGTTATAATCAAAGAGGATTTATGAAAGCGTTAGTATACCACGGTCCCGGCAAAAAAGCATGGGAAGAAAAACCCAGGCCGGTAATAAAAGCACCCACAGATGCCATTGTAAGGATAAGCAAAACCACAATTTGCGGCACCGACCTGCACATTATGAAGGGCGATGTGCCCGAAGTGGAAGACGGCAGGATCATCGGCCACGAAGGTGTTGGAGTTATTGAGGAAGTTGGCACTGCGGTGAGCAATTTCAAGCCCGGCGACCACGTGCTGATATCCTGTATCACTTCCTGCGGCAAGTGCAGCTATTGTAAAAAGGGAATGTACTCGCATTGCAAGGACGGCGGTTGGATACTGGGGCACCTGATTGATGGCACGCAGGCCGAATTTGTGCGGATACCTCATGCCGATAACAGCCTTTATCCCATAAAAAATGGCGCCGATGAAGAAGCCTTGGTAATGTTAAGCGATATCCTACCTACGGGCTTCGAATGCGGTGTTTTGAACGGCCAGGTAAAGCCGGGCGATGTCATCGCTATTGTCGGTGCGGGACCGATAGGGTTGGCAGCCTTACTTACTGCCCAGTTTTATTCTCCTGCTGAGATCATTATGATAGACCGGGACGATAACCGCCTGGAAGTTGCCAAAACTTTCGGGGCGACAGGAACTATTAATTTCGATAAGGAAAACCCCATTGAAAAAATCAAAAGCCTGACCGACGGCATTGGGGTGGATGTAGCCATTGAAGCGGTAGGCGTACCGTCGTCGTTTGAATTGTGTGAAGATATTATAGCGCCAGGGGGGATTATAGCCAATATCGGCGTGCACGGCAAAAAAGTCGATCTGCATCTCGAAAAGCTTTGGGCGCAAAATATCAGCATTACAACCAGGCTCGTCGATACCGTTTCAACGCCTCTATTGCTCAAGACCGTTGAGTCGAAAAAACTGCAGCCCAAAAAGCTGATCACGCATCACTTCAGGCTCGACCAGGTGGTGGATGCTTATGAAACCTTCGGGAATGCCGCTAAAGAACGGGCGCTGAAAGTGATCCTGAATAACGAATAAGTTTAGTTAATAGTTGTGTTATAGTTGTTGTTGGAGTTCCCGGGGAGTTGCTTTCCCGGGGGCTTTGTTTTTTATCTGAATTGCTTCACATAATCCATCGCTTGCTGGAAAGTGGTAACCCAAATATCTTTCCGGTTCGCTTTAAGGTAGTTCAGCAGGGCGCGGTGTGCGGCGGCTTGTGTCGTTATGTAATCGCCGCCGATGCCATGGAACATGAAAATACCCATCCCGCCGCTTTGCTGCACTTTTTTCACAAAGGCGATCAACTGGTCGGCGCTGGTGTTTTCTTCAAGGCCATACGAAGGCACTTTCAGCGGGTCGAGGTTTTTGAAGTCTGTTATCACGGCATCCTTGTCGCCGCCAATGCGGGCATATTTTACGAGACCGTATTTACGAAGCGTATCGACGTAATCTTTGCCGCCAACTGTCGTTTCGGCACAGGGATAAGCATAAGTGCGGCTGTTTTTCCCGTCAACAGCAAAAAGAAAGTGGTTCATTACCTCAATTTCGCGAATGACCTGGTAGGGAGTGTATTTATCCGAGGATACTGGGGTGTCCTCTCCGCTCGAGCAGGGATGATAAAGCGTATGATTAGCCAGCTCATACCCTTTTTTTGCAACAGCCCGCCATTGCGGAATGGTTTGACTGTTAATATCGCCTGTGAGAAAGAAAGTCGCTTTAAAGCCCGTCGAGTCTAGTTGAGGGACTGCAGTGTTCAATTGCGATGCCAGGGCGTCGTCGTAGGTCAATATGATGACCGCTTTTTTGTGCTTAGGCCAAACGATCCTTTGCTGTGCATAACCCGAGGCCGTACAGAATAAAAGAAAAAACAGGACAAGCCTTCTCATAGGTAATCAGTGAAAATGCAAGAGTAGGATTTATACCCGATAACTCAAAATATACGTGAGGCTGGCGAATCATTTCGTTAGCTGTTAATATTGCATTTAAGGTGAGGCTAAAAAAAAGCGCAAAGCTTTATTGAAAGCAACGTTGACAAAAAAATATCAATCGGTGAATTGGTGGACAGCCTGGCCATAGGTCGCCGCAATTTCGACCGACGATTTATTAAAGCAACTTCAACCACGCCAGTTGACTGCCTGCAGCGGGTAAAAATGGAATTCGCGAAGAAATCCCTGGAAAGCACCCGCAAAACCGTGAATGAAGTAATGTACGATGTTGGTTATACCGATCAGAAAGCCTTCCGCGAAGTATTTAAACGAATTACCGGTCTCTCACCCGTAGAGTACCGAAATAAGTACAATAAAGAAGCAGTGGTGATGTAGGCGTTAACCTCCACGTCCATTTTCTATCAGCGCAACGTAGTGTTCAAGCTTTTCCCTTATCAAATCAACCGGCAGATCCTGGTCTGGTTCTATCCGCAATGATTCATATTTATCCTTGGGTTTAACGCCCGACGTTATTTCCTGTAAGCTTTTATCTAAACAAAAACCCAGCATCAGCTTTTTGCCGTTGAGCCACAAGTAGCCTAATTTTTTCCCTTTATAAGTAAAAAAGGGAATTTGAAATTTGCGTTCGTGGCAAATACCCGGATTTACACGCAGAATAAAATCCCTCAAAGCCAGCAGGCAGCTTTGGTAAGGCTCGGGTTTCGAAAGGTAGTATGACTCGAGTGTTGCGGACTTGTTCATCTGAAAGGACAAAGTTAACCAAAGCCGGAAATCTTGTGTAAAAAGATGGTTGCGTTGAAAACTGCCGGGCTAACTTCTTAAACCTTTTTCGCGTATAAACGTCTTAATAGTGCAGCAGCACCTAAGCCGCTGATAAATAGAAATGAAGTCGTTACAAGTGTTAAGAGAAGAGTCAGCCGATATTCAATCCGAAATCAAAAAATTGCTTTTAGATAATTACAGGTTTGATCATGCCATCCAGGAAAAATTGGATGTGATCAGCAAGATAAAGGGGTTGCGGAATGACCTTGCCGTAATTCAAAGAGAAATGCGAGAACGCCTTTCTGCTTAAAATAGTTGCAAGCCGGCTCGGGCTGCACGGCCCGACCCAAAACCGGTCTGTCTTTCGTGTGTTAATACCAAATTAACTTAAACACCGGCAGATCATGGAAATCTTAAAAACTATTTTCGGGGAGGGGAAGGATCTGAATACACTGCAAATGTGCTGCAGGGGTATAATGATCTTCATTATTGCCCTTATCATACTACGCATATCGGGACGCCGCTCGTTCGGACTGAAAACGCCTTTAGATAATATCATTACCATTTTACTGGGCGCGGTACTTAGCCGGGCGGTTGTTGGCGCCTCGCCTTTTGTGCCAGTTGTCGCCTGTTGCCTCGTGATCGCTATTATTCACCGCGCCGTTGGCTGGCTGGTAGTCCGGCACGACCGCGTAGCGCGGTTCCTGGAAGGCCATCGCATACTGCTTTTCCACGATGGCAAATTTATCGGCGAACACCTGAGAAGAGGCCAGGTAGGCCGCGAAGATGTCATGCAGGGAGTTCGTAAGTCCGCGCTCACGGAGGACCTATCGAAGGTAGATAAGATATATTTGGAGCGCAACGGCGACATCAGCCCCGTAATGAAAAACAGGTAGTTGAGACTACATGCTGACAATCTTATGCTCAACGGGGGATATTGTTTGCAAATAATCGTAGATAGCATCGATCTCTTCGGTCTTCAGCATGGAAAACCTGGGCATCGGGGGTTTTAATTTCCTGTCAGGTGCACGCCCTTCGGTCAAAGCAGCCCTGAATTGTTCCTTACTATAATCGCCAATGCCGGTATTTTTGTCGGGGGTAATATTGGAAGCCGTTATCTTTTGGCCGTTCGCACCTGTTAGTTTAATACCGCCTGCCAGGTAGCCTTTGGTTTGATCGGGATGCTGTAAGTTGAGTTTGGTAAGACTTCCCGAATGGCAATGGAAACAGCCTAAATTATCGACCAGATAATAACCCATCGCAACCGAATTTTTGGCAGGTAATCTTATGCCTTCTTTGTAGGGCAGCGGTTTGGCATGCATGCTCATATAAATCTTGCCGATCCAGGTAAAATGTGTGCGCCCAACGGTTGTGTCGGCGGCCGCAAGCGAAGGGTCGTCCGACCGCAGGAATACAATAATGGCGTTAATGTCGTCGTCAGCCATATTGGGCCGGAGCATGTATTCCAGGAATCGGCCATCGCGCGCGATACCGGTTTTGAACAGGTATCTTAACTCGGCGTCCGAATAGTGCGCCGTCACTCCGTTGGTTTTGGAGTGGGTCAGGTTGGCCGAATAAACCTTGCCGGCGATACCCGGTACATCACGTATCTGCATTCCGATAAATTTATTCACATGCCGATCGTAATGGCAGCCGGCGCAAATTGCAAAGGCCAGTTCCTTGCCCCGGTCGAAAGAAACTGATGACGCTGTTGCTTTATAGGTCGACGTTGTCGTATCGAACCTGGTTTTACAGCCGATGATGATCGCCGGTATCAATACGGCCAGGGTGAGGATCCAAAAGTGCTTTTTCATGGCCTTCAGGGTTTATGCAGAAAGGAAGCAGCCTGATTTACAATAACAAATTTAATAGGTATTGGTTCAATTCGTTCGCCGTTTTGCAGAAAATCCACTTATTTTCACATCTGTGCCGGCCTTACCCAAACCAGGACCAACACCGTGCCGTGCTATTCGTTCGGCATCACATTCGGCTACAGTTTTGGGAAAATGACTTCCATACGCCTAAAATTCAGCGCATCGATAACAACGACCTAACAGGGCGACCAGAACCCAGCAGCAGGGTGCAGATGATACAAATCTGTAACGCCGTATAACAAAGGTCATTAAAATTCAACATTTAACGACCTTTGGTGCTTGAGATTTATAAATCATGAACTCTTAAAATGGTCCATCCATTTTTTGTTCATCTCATCAAATACTTTTTGCTGATTGGTGTAAATGTCATTATATGTATTTAGCATGCTGGTATTTGCCGCGGCATTGATGGCAAATATTTTTTGATCTGTGTTTAAGCTATCCTGGTACATCTGCGCAAAAATATTTATCACACCATCAAAATCTTTTTTCACGAAGGCGAGGTAATCGGGAAACCGGGTCATATTTCTGTCCCTAAACCATTGGGCGGTGGTATCATACTGGTCAAAGAACTGCCTGATGCGCCGGGCGTAATCGAGGGCCGCATAGCTGCCCTGTGTACCGAAGTATCCACCGCTACCAGTTTTTAACTGGTCGCAATAATTTTGCCATTGTGTCACCGCATCCTGTACTTGCTGCATATACATATCTTCCCACTCCCGGGGAGTTTTCAATACGGGTTGATTTTCCATAAAACGTTATGTTGCGTTACGGCGATAAGTTCTGCCGAACAAGATGATGAAATCATGGGTATCTGTCGTGATTGGCATATGTATGCCCACAGCTTGTCCTTTCACATGTTGCATCATTTGGCGGCGGATAGCTGCCGCTCCATTTGAATCCATCGCAGCCGCACTGGGTACAATGATAATCACCCATATGAATATGGTGATGGGATTCATCTGTGCAGATTTCAAGGGTATCAACTTCCTGTGAGTCATACCCGGCCAAGAAAATGTTGTTTTTCATGTCTTTTATTTTTTGAGAATCATTAATAGTCTTCAATACATCGCCTTATTTCATTCTCCAAAATGGTCGCTTTTGTCATGCTGACAGGTAGACTTGGTTATTATGTTTGTTACGGTAACGCAAATGGTCGATAACGGATTAAATGGGTCTTGGGTATACGCGGTACAACTGCAATAATTACAATGACCAGGCGCGGCGGTAACGTCGGACTCTACATCGTAGAGCGGATGCCTTTTTTGTATCAAATTCGCCAGAAAAAGAACTTGTTTTCATAGCTTTTTTATTTGACGCAGTGCGGAATACGTATTTGTGGATAACGATCCGCTTAATAAAGCTATGATAATTTTTTTATTTTCGAAAGGGTGAAAACACGGTATTTTTTACGGTGTTTTTACAGGTGGGTGGCCGGGGTTTAAACGTCTGGAAATACAAAAGCCTCCGGATATTTCCGAAGGCTTTAAAGGAGTGGTATCAGCTGGAATCGAACCAGCGACACAAGGATTTTCAGTCCTTTGCTCTACCAACTGAGCTATGATACCGTTCCGTTGTCCGCAGGACTCCTTTGGACGGGGCTGCAAATGTACTCCGTTTTTTTGTTTATGAAAAACTTTTTTCAAAAAAGCTGTTTGCGATGGCTTAACAATAAAACAATACAGCAATACAACATTTCAACCTTCCAACTTTACAACCCTTGCAACATTTCAGCAAAAATCTAACTTTGACAAAAATACTATGCACGCATAATGATTGGGCAAATCATATTCATCCTCATCCTAGCCGCTGCAATTTGGCTTTTCAGTAAAAATGTGGGCAAAATAAGACGGAATATCCTGCTGGGGCGCGATGCTGATCGCTCCGATCGTCCCGCGGAAAGATGGAAAACAATGGCTAAGGTTGCTCTTGGTCAATCCAAAATGGGCAAACGGCCGCTGGCTGCGGTTATGCACGTATTTATTTATGTGGGCTTTGTCATCATCAATATCGAGGTACTGGAAATACTGATCGACGGTATTTTTGGCTCCCACCGTATTTTTTCTCGCCCGCTTGGCGGGCTATATGGCCTGCTGATTGGTGGTTTTGAGTTCCTGGCCGTTTTAGTATTGATAGCCTGTGTGACTTTTTTGGTTCGACGCAATATAGGTCGCCTCAAACGCTTTTCGGGCATTGAAATGACCGAGTGGCCGCGTTCGGATGCTAATTACATCCTTATTATTGAAATATTGCTGATGACGGCCTTCCTAACCATGAACGCCGCCGATCATAAACTACAATTACTTAACTATGGCCATTATATCAAAGCCGGAAGCTTCCCGGTAAGTTCGATTTTGGGACCTTTGCTGCCCGATAATTCGGCAGCGCTGGTTATGATTGAGCGGGGCTGCTGGTGGTTCCATATTATCGGGATATTGGCGTTTCTCAATTACCTGCCGTATTCCAAGCATTTTCATATCCTGCTGGCCTTCCCGAATACTTATTATTCAAATCTCAACCCCAAGGGTAAATTCACTAACATGGCCTCGGTGACCACCGAAGTGAAAGCCATGCTTGACCCTTCTTTCGTTCCTGAACCGGCGGAAGTGACCCGTTTCGGCGCAAAAGATGTAACCGACCTGACCTGGAAAAACCTGATTGAAGCCTACACCTGCACCGAGTGCGGGCGCTGCACTTCTGTTTGCCCGGCCAACCAGACCGGCAAGCTGCTTTCGCCGCGCAAGATCATGATGGATACCCGCGACAGGATAACCGAGGTAGGGAAGGGCATAGACAAGCATGGAAAGGATTTTAAGGACGATAAAACACTGCTGGATAATTACATTACGCGAGAGGAATTATGGGCCTGTACTACCTGCAACGCCTGTGCGGATGCCTGCCCGGTTAATATCAACCCGCTGGAGATCATCACCGAAATGCGCCGCTACATCGTGATGGAAGAATCGCAGGCCCCGGCGAGTTTGAACAATATGTTCGGCAACGTAGAAAATAACGGCGCGCCGTGGAAATACTCTGCGGCGGATAGATTTAATTGGAAACAGAGTCATTAAGGCATTTTGTCATTAAGTCATTTTTTAATCCGGCTTAATGACCCAATGGCCTAATGACCTTAATGACATATATGGACGAAATACAGGTATTAACCATGGCCGAAATGGCCGCGCAGGGCAACGAGCCGGAAATATTATTCTGGGTGGGATGTGCAGGCAGTTTTGACGAGCGCGCGCAGCGTATTACCCGCGATATCTGCAAAATACTGAACCATGTGGGCATTAGCTTCGCGGTTTTAGGCACCGAGGAAAGCTGTACCGGCGATCCGGCAAAGCGGGCTGGCAACGAGTTCCTCTTCCAGATGCAGGCCATGACCAATATCCAGGTGCTGAACGGTTATAATATCAAAAAGATAGTAACCGGCTGCCCACACTGCTTCAATACCATCAAAAACGAATATCCGGGGTTGGGGGGCAATTACGAGGTCATCCATCATTCGCAACTGATACAACAACTTATCGACGAGGGTAAATTGAAAGCTGAGGGTGGCGAAAGTTTCAAAGGCAGGCGCATAACCTATCATGATCCCTGTTACCTCGGTCGGGGGAATGATGTTTATGAAGCGCCCCGAAAAGCATTAGAGATTTTGGATGCGGACCTCGTTGAGATGAAACGCTGCAAGAGCAATGGCCTGTGCTGCGGCGCCGGTGGCGCCCAGATGTTCAAAGAGCCCGAAAAAGGCGACAAGGACATCAACATAGAGCGTATGGAAGATGTGCTGGAAAGCAAAGCGACGATTGTTGCGGCAGCCTGTCCTTTTTGTATGACCATGCTGCGCGACGGCGTAAAAGGGAAAGAAAAGGAACAGGAAATAGAAGTGCTGGATATTGCCGAGATCACGGCAAAGGCGAATGGGTTATGACGGACGCCAGAACCCCCAAAATCAACCTGATTTCACTATATTTTTTGGTTCCGGCGCTTTGCATGGTTTTTTTATTGGCATATTTTATAATCTGCCTGATATTGCTTGATATACAGAAGAAAGAAAGTATCTATTTTGAAAGGATAATATATTGGCTGTTTTCATCGGGGCACGTAATCCTAAACCTGTTCGTAATAACGAAATCCAAACGATTTACCGCTGTCCATAAAGTTGTCACTACAATTCTAATATTGATAGTATACGTCTTGGTAGCAATAAAATTTGACTTATTTTTATAGTCACAGATTCTCTGATTTGAAATACCGTAGCGCATTTTTCAAACTATCTAATCTTTCCGGCTGCATATGCTTTACGGGTAAATTAAGCCTGACCGCCGTTGAGTCGATATCACCTTTTGGGTCGTTATAGGTTTGCACGATAATATCGTCCGTATCAGCTCTGAATTGCAGGGTCCCCAGGCTGTCGGTACCAATGTAATTCAGATCGTTAAACCGCTGCAATTGCAGTGAAAAATATTCTTGCCGGTCGTGTGGAAAAGTTTTTCGCAAACGCAAATAATGGTCGGGCGTAATGGACAATTCCCACTTGACCAGTTTTGCTTCATTTGAGGGGTCATAACATTCATTCAGGCATTTATTGCTCCAATCCAGCCACTCCTGTTCACCTGTTTTCGGCCTCAGCACATATTTAAAGGCACAAATGGGTATGATCGCTACTATGGCGAACACTTTTGCGCGTTTCAAAATAAGTGATCTTATCATGACAACACCTTTTACGTTTAAATTAATAAAATGGGTACTTTTGCGTTATGCATTTTTCTGAACAATCAAGGGTTTGGGTATACCAGTCGGATCGTGAATTAACAACTCAGGAGGCCGCCGAAATACAAAACACACTCGACCGTTTCGCCGCGGAATGGACCGCCCATAATCATCAGCTAAAGGCCAGGGCCGAGGTACGGTATAATCGTTTCCTGGTACTGATCGTCGACGAAAGCCAGGCCGGCGCCAGCGGCTGCTCTATTGATAAGTCAGTCAATTTCCTGAAGCGTATTGAGCAGGAATATGGTATCAACTTGTTCGACAGGTTTAACCTGGCTTACCGCGAAGGAGAGAGAGTTTTATCTGCGCCGAGGCACCAGTTCGAAGAATTACTGAAAGAAGGCAGGATCACGAATAATACTATCGTGTTCAATAACCTGGTACCTACGCTGGCCGACCTTGAAAACAAATGGGAAGTGCCTTTCAAGGAAAGCTGGCATCCGCAGTTGTTTGGAAATTTAGTTCATGGGTAATGGTTTAGTTCATAGCTAAATTTGCCTGATCACAAATTACTGGTTAACTAATCACTAAAGTCTATGTTCATCATCGACATCCACTACACCGCTCCGCCCGAAGAAGTTGACAAGCACAGGGACGGGCACGTTGCTTACCTGAAAAAGTACATTGAAAACAATACATTCCTGGTAACCGGCAGAAAAGTGCCGGCCACGGGCGGCATCCTTATTGCCAACGCGGCTTCCAGGGAAGAAGTTGAAAAGATCATAACGGAGGATACCTTTTATCAAAATAAGGTGGCCGAGATGACAATTACCGAATTTACCCACGCCCGGCATAATGCTATTCTTGACGATCTGCTTGGCGAATCTGTTTAGTGAATGGTCAATTTAAGATCGACGATCACAAAGATTCACTATTGACCATTCACTATTGACTTCGTATTTTCGAATATGGGACAATACGACGAACGCGTTGATGCGGTGATAGCCAAATCGGCCGACTTTGCCAAACCGATCTTAATTCATATCAGGGAAGTGGTTCACCGCGCTTCGCCGCTGATCAATGAAACCATTAAATGGGGCATGCCTTTTTTTGAATACAAGGGACCCGTTTGTATGATGGCCCCGTTCAAACAGCATCTCGGTTTCGGCTTTTGGAAAGCATCACGGCTGAAGGATCCTAACGGCTATCTGAAAGGTTCGGATGACGAGGCTGCGGCAGGCAGTTTTGGCCGTATTGAAAAATTAAGCGATCTGCCGCCTGATGATGTTCTGGTCGAATTCATCCACCAGGTGATCGCCCTGAACGAAAGCGGTGTTAAGGAACCCAAAAAGCCGGCTGCCCCAAAAGCGGATGTGCCCATGCCCGAAGGTTTTGATAAACGCCTTAGAGAGAACCTTGCGGCAATGGACAATTTTGAAAAATTCAGCCCATCCAAAAAGCGGGAATACCTGGAGTGGTTTGCCGAAGCGAAATCCGACGCTACCCGCGAAAAACGCATGGAACAGGCATTGGAATGGATTGCCGAAGGCAAATCAAGGAATTGGAAGTATCAGAGATAGTCCGAAAGTCCGCATGAGTCCGGAAGTCCGAAAAAACTATCCAAAATTTCCAGATCATAACAATCCTCATCAGCAGTGCAACCTAAACACAAATCATTGGTCACCAAATTGTTGATAGCGACGGGCGTTGATGTTCTCATATTCATCGCATTTATTCTATGTTGGAAGCCCACACCTGACGAGTCCGCAATTGAGTTGTTGCTATTGTTGGCAATATTTATTACCAATATCGGCTTGGCGGTAGCTTTTAGGCATGCCGTAAGATCATGGTATTTTCCCCTGGTATTAAACAGCATAATTTCAACCTTAATGTTTCACTTAGTATTGATTGGTTGGTATACATATCAGAACAGAGGGCGTAAAATGCAATTTGCGGCAGGCGGGAAAAAGTATGAGCTGATTCTTAAAGGTGAAGACACATCTTACGGTTTTTATGAAAAAGACTCCGATGGATCTTCAAACCGATTTATGAGCGGCCAGTATAAAATTAGCGGGGATACGGTATGTTTAACTGATCCTGTAAATCAAATAAAAGTCTGTAAGGATACTTTGATTGGTTTCGCAAAAGAGAAAATAGCTTTAAAAGAAGAATAAAGCATCTTCCGGACTTATGCGGACTTCCGGACTTTCCGACTCAAATTAAAAATCCAGCGGTCCCAACCTTCGCATATTCTTTCGGATCAAATACTGCCGGTGCCGCACATAATCGCTTGGATTGGTGGGCGACCATTTCAGCGGGTCGGGAAAGATAGATGCTATAGCCGCAGCCTGGTAGGTAGTCAGCTTGGAGGCCGGTTCGTGATAGTAGGCCTGAGACGCCGCTTCGACGCCATAAATACCGTCGCCCATTTCTATCTCGTTCAGGTAAACCTCCATAATGCGTTTCTTGCTCCAGAAGGTCTCGATCAGGATGGTAAAATAGGCCTCGAATCCTTTGCGGATATATGAGCGTCCCGGCCACAGGAAAACATTTTTGGCCGTCTGCTGCGATATAGTACTACCCCCGATGAGCTTATGGCTATGCGCATTCTTATCGATGGCGCGTTCCATTGCTTTAAAGTCGAATCCGAAATGATCTAAAAATTTCTGGTCCTCGGCTGCTACGGCCGCACGTTTCATTGGGTCAGAGATATCGTCAAAATCGACCCATTGCTTGTCGATCTTCCAGTCTTTGCCGTCGGCTTTGCGCTCGAAGCCGCGCGATATCATCAGCCAGGTAACCGGCGGGTTGACAAACCGGTAAAGGATCACCCAAAAAATAGAAAGCCCGAAGAACAGTATCAGTGCCAGTTTTGCAATACGCCAGATAAGTTTCACCAGGCCGGGTTTCATTTTCACGAAGCTAAAATATCCTATTTATGTCGAATGTCGAATGTGCAATTTCGAATTTGGTAAATAAAAGACCATGTAACGAACGAACAGCAACCGGTCAAAGCTTTGGCGTGAGGAGAAACCTTATACGTCTGGACGATAGTGTGCTATGTATGTAGTACAAGGTTTCTCCTCGCGCTGCGGCCGCATGCCTGCTGCACTGTTCGTCGAAATGACATGATTTTTAGACCTCGCCTAAATACACCTCGGTGGTATATTTAAATATCACTTTTCCATGCTTCTGGTAGGTATCGAAAAGATCAAGTAATTGCGCTTTAAATGCCTTGCCGGCATCGGTTTCTTCCGCCGGCACATAAGATGAGCTGAAAGCACGGCCCGCTAACTGCTCAAAATCAAACACCTGCTGGTTGTGGAATTTAGCGAGTTTGTATTGGCCGCCTGCAAAAAAACGCATGAAGTCGGTTTCGACCAGGTTTTGATGGTTAACGCGTTCGTAGTCGCCCCCGCTGAGTGATTTCAGCAGTAGCTCATAGGCGATAGCAAAAGCGTCGGCTTCTATGTCGCGGTTGTTCCAGACCAGGGCAACTTGCCCGCCTGGTTTCAGTATTCTTTGAAATTCGGATTTGGTTTCGGGTGTGTTAAACCAATGAAAAGCCTGGGCACAGACGACTAGGTCGACGCTGTCCTGCTTTAAGCCGGTTGATTCTGCGGTGCCGCTTTTGGAATGATAAGCCGGAAAATTTTTCAACTGCCGGTCCGCCTCGTGCCGCATAGCATAATTGGGCTCGATGGCATAAACCGTAAAACCTAGTTCAAGCAATAATTTGGTGAAAATTCCTGTACCAGCTCCAACGTCTGCCATAACAGAACCAGGACTTAGATTGCATTCTTTTTCCAGGTAGTTGATAACCTCAGGCGGATAACCCGGGCGGTATTTGACATAATTATCTACCCGGTTGGAGAAGCGCTTGGTTGGATCGGTTGACATATGATAGGATGATCAGTTGCTTTTACAATCAAAAAAAATAAATATGTCGTTTCGACGAACGAAGCGCTGAGAACTTCGTTGGGTGAGGAGAAATCTTAAACAACTTGCGTAGTCCGGATTTCCGCTCGTATGCGATTTCTCCTCAGCCAAGTCTCAGGGCCAACAGGTTCGTCGAAATGACACTCTATTTAAAATACCACGCCTTACTCAAATACTTATAAAAAACGACGCCTCAAATACGTGTCCGTGCTTCAAATGCTGAATAGCCTCTTTTTTGGTGATATACACATGCTTACCTACGCTATCGGCACAACCCAGCCAGGGTTCAATACATACAAAATCGGCGCCGGGTTTAGCCCAGATGCCCAGATAGTTAAAATGCGGGAATTCGACCGATATAGTTTTTTCGTGCTTACCAGATCCGATCTTGACCTCCCGCGAACGCAAGTTTTTGAAAACCAAAGCATCATGTAAAAACATATCCCGGGTAAGATGCAGCCTTTTGCCGTCTAATTTTACAGGAGCCGTTTCGCCGTTAAAAAGTCCTTCGGGTGATAGTAAACACGTTTCCAGTTTTTCCTCGGTCTCAAACTCGATGTAGTAGTCCTCATAATTTTCACCGGTATGAAATGGGACATTGAAGCCGGGGTGACCGCCAAGCGAAAAGTAAATAGTATCCTGCTCCAGGTTGAGCACTTTGTAAGTTACCCGCAGCGCGTTGTCGATCAAATCGTAATGGATCTGGTATTCAAACTTATAAGGATATGATTGCAGGGTATGGTCCGAATAAGGCAGCGAGAATTTAGCCGATACCTCGTCAAATTCGGCGAGCAACAGTTCGCTTTTGCGGATAAAGCCGTGGCGTTCAAGCGTATACTTCCTGCCGTCCACCAGCAATTCATTGTCTATTAATTGTCCTACAACGGGAAACAGGTTAGGCCCATGCCAGGGCCAGATGTTCGGGTCGCCTTGCCACAGGTGCTCGGTGCCCGAAACTTTATTGTAAAAAGAAGTCATTTCTCCGCCCTGGTTGCGGATTTTGACTTTTAGAAAATCGTTTTCAATCACGGTCATAGGCCTGGTTTTAGTTGATGTTTAAGCACAAATTACAGCATTTTTCATCATACAAACCAATGAAACTGTGCCTTGTTTTCCGCATCGTAAAATGGGTCCGTACCTACGACACGACAATATCAATTTATTTCAGCTTCAAAGCTTTGACCCGACGGGGTCATTGAAACGTCGCGTTCAATCAGTTAAATCCTGCAATCGTGTTTTAGTCATCATCCTTCTTTTTCTTTTCCAGGAACACAAAGGCGCTGTGTTTTGGCGCAGGCATTACAGCATTTTCGCCTTTGACATATTTCCAGATCACTTCATTCAGTTCCAGGTCTGGCACGGCGTCCTCTTTAGCCAAATTGAACGATGCCGACTTCCTGCTGCTTGCATTGTCGGCTATGTTGCGCTGGTCGAGGTTTACCTGGGCAGCTTTGGTTTCGTAAGGCGTCATATCCGGCTTATCCATAAAACACTCATACATCGGTTTGGCCGCAGCGTCATACTGGCTCATCGGCGGCAGGCACAGGATCAGCTCGATGGTACGCAGCATGCCCGACGTGGAGTACATTTCATGTATCACCGCATGCCGTTTCACATACGGGCCGATTACAAAAGCGGGTGAACGGTGCGCATCGATATGGTCGGGCCCGTTCTGGGCGTCATCTTCTAAAATAAATACCACCGATTCTTTCCATACCGGGCTATGCGATAAGTGTTCGACGAACTTACCTACCGCCAGGTCATTGTCGGCTACGGCAGCTATCGGCGAGTAGGATCCTTTGTGCTGGCCGCTGGTATGGTCGTTGGAAATCCTAACGCTGTTAAACCTCGGCAGAGCATTTTTCGCTACCAGCGAATCGAAATCATGCGCCCAAATTGATTCCCTGGTCGTGTCTTTTATGTCAAGGTCGAAGCTCGGCGCTTTTTTGCAGTAATGCCCCTCCAGCACCTTGATGTTGGGTTTATAATCGTCGGCAAATTCGCCATATGTCCGGTAGCTAACGCCTGCCCGTTTGCAGAAATTCCAGATATACCCGTCGCGCGGGTCGGATGCCGGCCTTGTGCCTTCCGAGTCGTAGTTGCCGCCCCGGCCGCCGTAGCTGGTCGGCCACGTCTTTTCAATAAAATCTGTCGCATAAGCAGCAGTGCTCCATTGGTGCCCGTCGGCGCTCACTTCCGCATCGACATAAAAATTGTCAAGCAAAACGAAGTTGGTGGCTAAAGCATGTTCGTTAGGCGTTACATGCTTGCCGAAAATGCATAGCGAGGTGTCACCGTCGCCCTGCTGCATATCGCCCAGGACCTGGTCATACGTGCGGTTTTCTTTGATAATATAGAACACGTATTTGATCGGCGACTTTTCACCCGCTTTACGCGGAATTGGGTTGCCGGCCACACCATCGGCTAAAGCCGTCTTTTTCGGGGTGAACGGCGTGTTGGCATAAACTTGTTTGGTATAAACCTTTAACTGTTCGGCGGATGGCGTTTTGATAAACGACAGTGTGCCTTTAAATAACCCACCAATGTACTGTTCCTTGCCGTGTGCGCCTTTCTGGTAGCCGCTGTTGTCGGCTTTTTTTACCGGCTGCGGGCCAAGAGGGTTAGCCATGGATGTAAATCCTTTGCCGTTAGCAACTATGATGGTGTTGCCCAGCGTTTTTACATTGGTAGGGTACCAGCCGACGGGTATAAATCCGAGGCTGTGGCTGCTGCCGGGCTTGCTTACGTCAAATACAGCCAGGCAATTGTTATCGGCATTGGCGATATACAATGTTTTTTCGTCTGCAGACAAGGCGAGGCCATTGGTGGTCGATCCGGTAAGCCGGGTAGGGTAGAGGCTGGTCGAGAGGGTCTCAACCACTTTGTCAGTCACCGTATTGATCACAGAAACCGAATTATCATTAGCGTTGGCTACGAAAAGAAGCGTGCCTTTTTTATTCAGCAGCAACTCATTCGGGTGGCTGCCGGTCTTAATGTTCTTTGCCAGGTTGCCCGTAACTGTACTGTACACCGACACGCCGCCGCCACCCCAAATAGAAATGTAGAGCAGCTTTTCGTCGGGCGAAAGGATGCAGGCGTAAGCCTCCGCGGGCAGTTTTATCCTTTTGATCACCGATCTCTTCTGTGGGTCAACCACATACAGGGCGCTGTCTTCCTTGGTTACGGTATACAGGCGGGTATCGGCTTTATTTACGGCAATCCCAGTTGAGCAAACTTTGTTTTTCGGCCAGGAATGCGCCGCCAGCCTTATCGTGTCGGCTTTGCCTAATTTAGTTCCTTTGATAGGATAAGCCAGTATGCGGTTGTCATTGCCGCCGCCGGCGTATAGGGTTTTTTCGTCATGGCTGAACGCTAAACCATACCACGATTTACTGATGATCCTTTCGTCCAGTAATTTCTCATTTTTCGGGTCGATCAGCTGTATGGACTGCGTACTTTCACCGTTATTGGTAACCGCCAGCAACCGGCCCGAAGCCGATATTTGAATGTTCAGCGGCAGGTCGCCCAGCTGCAGCCAGGTACCTGCGGGGCTTAATTTCCAGCCGTTGGGTAACAGTACCTGTCCTGTTTTGTGGATTTTGCCGGGGAGCTGCGCTGATAGCTGTAAAGAGGCCAGCACGGCAATGCAGAAAAAGATCTTTGATTTCATGGGTAATTGGCAAATGAATAACCAAAGTTAATAATTGCGGGCGAGCCGAAGAACGGGTTAACAAAAACTTAAAATTAGTCCCCTCTAAATCTCCCCCGGCAGGGGAGACTTTTAAATATAGGTCAAATTTTAGGCCCTCCCGTCAGGGGAGGGTTTGGGTGGGGCTACCGCAGCAATTCCGGCCTGATCTTGTCCGTAAATTCTTTGGCGAACTTGTTTAGCTTCGGCTGTATCACAAATGCACAGTACGATTTGTTCGGGTTATCCTGGTAATAATTCTGGTGGTAATCTTCGGCTTTGTAAAATTCAGCAGCAGGTGTTACGTCTGTTACTATAGGCTTGCTGTAAACTTTCTCGTCTGTCAGCCTTTTGATCATGGCTTCGGCCTGTTGCTTTTGCTCGCCGGTATAATAAAATATGGCCGAGCGGTATTGCGTGCCGATGTCGTTTCCCTGGCGGTTGAGCGTGGTGGGGTCGTGCGTTTTAAAAAATACCAGTAAAAGCTCGTCGAACGATATTTCATCTTCATCATATTCGATGTGAAGCACTTCCGCATGCCCCGTATCGCCGTTGCAGACTTCCATGTAAGTAGGATTTTTGGTATGGCCGCCCATGTAGCCCGACGCAACCGATCTAACCCCTTTTAACGTTTGAAAAATGGCTTCAGTGCACCAAAAGCAGCCGTTGCCGAAAGTTATTTGCTGTATGTTCATGTTTATTTATAAAACTAATATAACAACTGGCCGGTTTTTTGCGTACGCAAGTGAAAGAATATGTCAATTTAATTACTAAGTTTAGTGGCTGAAAAACAGTCCTGCTGATACATGAAATTTTTGGTATTTATCCTGAGGACGGCCCTGGCCTTATTTTTACTGCTGTATGGTATCGATTTCTTTTACCACATCAGGTACCTTCCGCCTATCGTATTGAGCAACAAAAAGGATAATGCCTATTACAAGGCCCTGCTCGACACAGGATATATGTTGCAGGCCGCGTATGGCACGCAGATCGCCTGCGGATTTTTCCTGCTGATCGATTGCTGGGCGCCCTTGTTCCTGTTGATATTACTGCCGATAACGATCAATATATTCCTCTTCCTTTTCTTTTTCGACGACGACATCCTGTGGCTGGGTTATACGCTGCTTGGCTACAACCTGCTGCTGATGGTCATTTACCGGAACGCTTATAACTATTTATTTAACCGCCGCGGCCGGTTTGCCAGTTTCCGTACCTTCATCAGTTTAAATGGATAGTGCTGGCTTGATGTTTTAATAAACATTAGTATTTTAGTGTCGATTGCACATTTATAAATATTAACCATCTCTGCCATGTTTATTTACCGCCCGGCTGCTTTATTACCTAAAGCATTTTTATTATCCTTCGTATTTGTTTTGTTCCTGTGGGTCAAAGTATTAGGACAGGAAAGGACCCGCGCCGACTTTGACAACGGCTGGCGGTTTCACCTGGGCGATGTTCGTGGGGCAGAAGTGCCGTCTTTTCGCGATAAAGACTGGCGAACGCTAAACTTACCGCACGACTGGAGCATCGAAGGCAAATTCAGCAAAAATAATCCCGCAACACCTGAGGGTGGGGCACTGCCGGGCGGCATAGGCTGGTATCGTAAAACGTTTAAAGTTCCTGCATCGTCCAGGAATAAAAAGGTTTATATTGACTTTGACGGGGTTTATGAGAAAAGCACTGTTTGGTTGAACGGCCACGAATTAGGTTTCAGGCCGAATGGTTATATCTCTTTTGAGTACGACCTGACCCCTTACCTGCGTTTTGGCGGCAAGAACGAGATTTCCGTTAAAGTGGATAATTCAATTCAGCCTAATTCCCGCTGGTATTCCGGCTCAGGCATTTACCGGAACGTTTGGCTGGTAACGACAAGTAAGCTGGCCGTTGACCATTGGGGTACTTATGTGACCACGACCGATGTAAGCACTAAATCGGCGACTGTAAACCTTAGTGTTTCTGTCAGGAACGATAACCAGAACAGGAAGGCTGGTAAAGCTTTTAAAATACAAAGCACTATTTACGATGCAACAGGCAAGGTGGTAGCCAGCTCGGACGCCAATGCGACGATCAGCTCGGACCTGGGCGCTGCCGAAACGTTCAACCAGGAAATGGAAGTAAAAAAACCGATACTGTGGTCGGTCAGCAGGCCTTACCTCTATAAGATTGTCACAAAAATACTGGATGGCCAACAGGTGACTGACGAATACACCACGCCTTTGGGTATCCGCTATTTTAAGTTTGATGCCGACAAAGGTTTCTCGCTCAACGGTAAGCACATGAAAATATTGGGGGTATGCGATCATCACGACCTGGGCAGCCTCGGCGCGGCCGTTAATTACCGCGCATTGCAGCGACAGTTGGAAAAGTTGAAGGAGATGGGCTGCAACGGTATCCGTACCTCGCACAACCCGCCCGCACCCGAGTTGCTCGACCTGGCCGACAAAATGGGCTTCCTGGTGATGGACGAAGCATTCGACTGCTGGGAGAAGGGAAAAGTGAAGTACGACTATCACCTGTATTTTAAAGAGTGGCACAAGCGCGACCTGGAAGACCAGGTGCTGCGCGACCGCAACCATCCGAGCGTGATCATCTGGAGTATCGGTAACGAAATACCACAACAAGGTGACACGGCAGCATTGCGCATAGCCCCCGAACTGGCTGAAATTGTGCATAGCCTGGACAAAACCCGGCCCATTACAGCAGCTAACGACCGCCCCGACACCAGCAATAAGATCATAAAATCAGGCGCCCTCGACCTGATCGGTTACAATTATCACGAATTTAGCTATGCCAAGTTCCACGACCGTTACCCCGGCGAGAAATTCATCGCTACGGAAACTACCTCCGGTTTGGAAACCCGCGGCCACTATGATATGCCTTCGGACAGCGTGCGGGTATGGCCCAGCAGGTGGGACAAGCCATTTACCGATGGTAACAAAGATTATACCTGTTCGGCGTACGACAATGTAAGGCCGGCCTGGGGATCGACCCACGAAGCCACCTGGAAGGTGATCAAAAAATACGATTTCCTGTCGGGTATGTTCATCTGGACAGGCTGGGATTATTTAGGCGAGCCGACGCCTTATAGCTGGCCGGCGCGCAGCTCGTACTTCGGTATTATCGATTTGGCCGGTTTTCCGAAGGACATCTATTATATGTACCAAAGCGAATGGACCAATAAAACCGTGCTGCACATTCTGCCCCACTGGAACTGGACGCCGGGCCAAACCATCGACGTGTGGGCGTTTTACAATCATGCCGACGAGGTGGAGCTGTTCCTGAACGGTAAATCCCTCGGCACGCGAACAAAACAGGGCGACGACCTGCATGTGATGTGGCGTGTAAAATACGAGCCGGGAACTTTAAAAGCCATTTCGCGCAAGGATGGCAAAATAGTTAAGACCGAGACCATTCATACTGCAGGCAAGGCTGCCAAAATTATACTTATAGTTGATCGCAAAAACATCAAAGCCGATGGCAAGGACCTGTCCTTTATCACCGCCAAAGTACTCGATAAGGACGGAAACATGGTTCCAACCGCTGATAACCTGATCAAATTCAAGCTGAGCGGGAATGGCTTTATAGCAGGAGTCGACAATGGTTGCGAAACCGATCATACGTCCTTTAAGGCCAGCCAGAAAAATGCATTCAATGGTTTGGTGCTGGCCATTTTGCAATCGAATGGTAAGGCGGGCAGCATTACGCTTTTAGCTTCTTCAACAGGATTGCAGGGAGCGAGAATTACCATTAATGCAAAATGATAGCTAAGGGCACTAATTCCCTTTCCTGATAAATATAAAATCGCCGCCTTCATCCCCGGCTTCCCTGATCTCGCCGAATTGGGGCACCTGCTGGTTGGGGCTGTTATTGATGACAGCCGCCCTGAAGCTGGAAAATAGCTGCTCGGCCGGTAAAAATTTGTCGGTATTCTGGTTAAGGCGTTCCACTAAATAGTGCATGAATACGCTGTTGTCAGGTACCTCCTTCATATTGCCGCTGGTCATGGCTTTGCGGCTGGGAAGCTTATACAATTCCTGGATATCTTTCGGCGCCATTTCGATCGATCGTGTTTTAAAGATACTGCCCGCAAAGCAAGCGTCGCTGATCAGCAAGGTGTGTTTTGCCTTGATCTCGGTGATGTAATCGATCAGGTCGGAATTAGATATCCATGTATCTTTACGCGTGCGAACGGCGTCCGACGGGAACCAATAACCCTGGTGGCTGGCTTCTTCATAGTATCCATGGCCCGCATAAAAAATCACCAGGTTATCTTGGGCGGTCACTTTGGAGGTAATATCTTCAAGCGCTTTAAAAAAGACGGCTCTTGTCGGATTTTTTAGCAAAGTGACATTTTCCCCGGAAAATGTATAATTACTGACTAATGTGTTCAATAGTGTTTGGGCATCTCCCAGCGGGCCTTCCAGGCTCTGGATACTTTGGTCCTGGTAGTCCTGCTCGCCGATAAGCAAAGCATAGAATTTACCTTGTGAAGCCGAATTCGTAACGTTTTGCTGTACGCTCGATGAGATGTCATTGCGCACAATATTGAACTTGAATTCGCTCTTGTTCATGTTCATATCGGTGGCAACAACCAAAAGCGGGTTGTCGCCAATGGCCATGGGAACGTCGACCGCAAAACTGCCGTCTTTCGAAACGGTTGCCTGAACGCCGTTTACAACCACCGAGAATATCCCGCTGGAGTCTTTGGCAATACCAACCACATGCAGCATGTTGCTGCTTTGCACTACTTTTAGCCCCCTGGTTACCTGCGGCGACAGTATCGTTATTTCAGGGCCCACCTTGTCGACATTCTGTACCGGCGCCTTATCTAAATAGCCGATAGTTAAGTAATCGAAGCCTACATTCTGGTTGGAGGCTGCCACTACCCCAAACTGGTGCCCCGTAAAATTCAGGTCGGGATAGGAAGTAACCTGCTGGTTATTTACATAAAACTTATACTGCCCTTCCTGGTGTACAATGCTGAGCTTGTTAAGGCTCATCTCGTTTTTGATCACTGCATCGCAGGCGGTCCAGGGTATCATCGTGTAAAAGCTGCCTTTTTGCGAGTACCCTATAAGATAATAGCCGGATAGTCCTATCAAGAAATGATACTGGCGGTTACCATCGCTGGCAAAATCCAGCCCATAACCATAATAGCTGGTTCCCCCGTAATGCGCGACACTGGTTTCGACAACAAAATCCCTGCGCATGTCTATCTTTAGCGTCGAGTCGGTAACGGACTCGGTCAGCCCGAGCTTCCCGGTACGGTATATGTTAAAATAGCCGTTGTATATGTTGGTGGAAGCGGAGTCGGTTGGCTTTAAAACCCAGGCATTATAGTCGTCCTGGTTAAAGTCGGTGTGATAAGCCATTTCGGTTATGCCGTCGGTAACCGGGGCGACCGTTGTCACTTCCTGGTTAAGATAAGTTACTTTCAGATAGTCGAATGCGCCTGTTTGCTGCTCGGTTACAATAATGCCCACGCGGTTGCCGTATGGCTGTAAAACGGCGGTTGCCGCTACCTGGGTATCGTTCACAAAATACCTGAGCTGGTTGCCTCTTTTTTCTATACGCAGCTTATTCGGGGCATTGCCTTGCTGTATCGATGCTGCCGCGGTCCAGTTCACCAGCGTTTGGTTACCTGCACTGTTTAGTGAAAATATGATGAACTGACCGTTTTGACTAATGCCAAAATAATAAGCATTGTATACGTCTTTGCCGCCGAAGGACAACCCTATAGGAAAATTGCGGCCCGATGGGCATGAAAAAGTGGTCTCAATAGCAAAGTCGCGACTGTAATCGATCGAAACGTCGTTGCCGATTAATGAATACGAATGTTGCTTATGCGTCAGCATGTATTTCCCGCCGGCAACTTTGGCATTGCTGTACTGGTCGTCGTAATCCCCCCAGGCGGGTTTGTCAGAATTGAAATTGTTATAATAGATCAGCGTTTGGGCGCCCGAAACGGTAAAAAGCGAAAGTCCCAACAGAATTAAGAACCATTGTTTGTAAACCTTTCTCATAAAACTATTTGTGTTCTAATTCAACCATAAGCGCCACAATGTCTTTATCGTTACTGGCGCCCTGGAACCCGATATGATCGGAGCTGAAATTAATATTTTTCGGGTCGACGATCTTGTCGGCCAGTGCATGGTAAATGCGTTCGTTAAATGTACCGGCGCCTGCGCTTACTTTGTTCATCAGGTCATTGATATCCAGTTCAGTTTTGCTATAAAGCACACATAAGAAATCGGTGCCGGGCTGGTTGTCGAATTGTATATAATGATCCTCATCGGGCAGGGCCACATCATTCTTTTTGTAATCCAGCGCCGCGCTGATGTTATCGGCGTAAGGGAATATTTTTGTGACGTTATTGCTGAGGTCCGAGCTGATAGCATAAACATACGCAGGCTGATTGTTGGAAATGTAAATCCTGAAATTGGTACCCGAGGTATAGGCTTGCGAGACCTTGTAAATGGTAAGCGGTTGTACCGTTGTAGTTTGGGCGCTCACTACTTTCAACCCCCTGGTAGAAACATACAGGTTCACGGGCATTTGCTCGCCGGAAGCCAGTTCGAGCTTGATAGCCCCGGCAAGATCCGGCTCGGTCGACCGGGCGCGGGGCACGTCCACAAATTCATACCCGTACTGCACAAAGCGGGCAAAATCGTCGTATTTGATCCACATGTAACCGTCGTTCCCCCAATTGTCGCCCCAACTGTTTTGTACTTCGAAGGCGCCGCCGTACTGGCTGTCGTCATATCCGATCACGCACATGGCGTGCCCGCCGTAGGCGTTTGACGGTTGTTCCTTAGGTTGCCAGCATTTAAAGGCCCCGTCGAACGATGGGGGAGTAAGCATACCGATAACAACAGGCTTCTTTTCTGACAGCGCTTTTTTAACTGCTTGTACTTTGATATTGTTCGATGACCGGTAATCAAACAGCGTGGCGAAATCTTTTAACCTGGAGGATGATGCCCTGCCTTTCAATGCCGGGTCGACCGCGGGTACACACAGGTCGGGCAAATTGGTAAAAGGGATGCTCCCTATATTTTTCATAGCAGAAAAGGCCTGGTCGATATAGGTGCCGTTGTTGCAGCCGGCATTGGGTTGTATCAGCCTGAACAAAAATGCAGGTGAGTAGGCCTTTTTGGTGATTATATCCCTGTCGGTCCAGTTATTTTTGATCGCATCGACCATGGTGCGACCGCAATAAGCGCTTGCCCAGGCAACGCAGGTAGAATACTGCAGTTGGTTTTTTGGATAAGGGGTATACATCTTCAGCGATACGCTCGACGGCAGCGCGCTGAGCAGCGACCGGGTTAGCTGTGCCTTCCTGGGCTGCAGTTCGTACGTGCTGTCGTCAAACAGCATACCACGTCCGTGGTCTTGTGAAAAGCCTGCTTTGCCGATAACAAGCAGCAAAAGCAGTAAGAAATAGCATTTAGGTTTAAGCATAACATTTTATTTTGATACTATTTGCTGCAGATAATCCCATGCAGTTTATCGTCCAAAATTTAATAAAAAAGTGTTCGTAATCGTAAATAAAGATGATATATTTTTGTAAAAGTAGAAAGGGAAACCGTAAAAATTGAAACAGATTCGATTATGGGTAAAACGACGATCGTCTGCTATAAGCCGAAAGCGGGCAAAGAGTCAGCCTTAAAGGAACTGATGAAAACTCATTCGCCCACGCTAAAACAGGAAGGGCTGGTGAGAGACAAGCCGTCGTACATTATGGAAGCCGGCGACGGTACGATAGTCGAAGTTTTTGAATGGCTATCCGACGAGGCCATTCAAAAAGCGCACAGCAATCCCGCAGTATTGAAAATGTGGGGCGAATATGCCGAAGTTTGCGATTATGTGCCGATAGGAACGTTAGCGGAAGCCGGAAATATGTTTTCGGGTTTCATGCCGACAAACTGATCTACACCGGCTCTATCCAGTTGCCATCTTCACGGATGATGCCGATCAGTTCATCCAGCGCGTTAGCCGAGCTGATATTCTTTTTTACCGCCTCTTTACCACGGTAAAGCGTCACTTTATCTGTACCCGAACCCACATAGCCATAATCCGCGTCTGCCATCTCACCGGGACCATTCACGATGCAACCCATAATGCCGATCTTCAAACCTTTGAGGTGGCTGGTGCGGCTGCGGATCATTTGCGTGGTAACCATCAGGTCGAACAATGTGCGTCCGCAACTCGGACACGAGATATATTCCGTTTTGGATATGCGCGAGCGGGTAGCCTGTAGTATGCCAAAAGCTGTTGAAGTAATCGCTTTAGTTTCAATACCCGGTGCATCGATCCAGATACCATCCCCGAAACCATCGACCAAAAGAGCGCCAAGATCGGTGGAGGCGTAGAGTTGTAAGTCTTGAGTCGCGAGTCGTGAGTCAAAAGTTTCTGAATCCGTATCAGACTTCAGACTTCCGACTTCGGACTTCAGACTATAGGAACGCGTTATAATCACAGGAATATCTAAACCCAGTTCTTCCATCTTAAAGAAAAACTGCCGCTGGTCGGCCATGCCGTGCGGCTCATCCGTTTCGAGGACGAAAACCAGGCTTTTATCCATCGGCAGCATGCCAAATGCTTCAGATTCGACATCCGCATTTTTGATACGAACGAGATTTAGTGACGATGTATGGTCTTCTGCTTCAATATATTCCTGCAATGTAAATACCGGGTGACAAAGCGTTTTATCCGCCAGCTTTTGCCATGTGGCGTAATTGTAAAGCTGCTTTAGGTTGCCCGGCAAAGTAAACGAAGGCAATTGGTCGGCCAGGTATACAAAATCAACCGATTGATCGCCCATATTGTATTTATCCAGCAGCGGAGAATAGATATAGCCGGCATCGCCAAGAATAGCCGGATCTTTCAAATTAGCCTGCGACAGATCCACCACCACGCGCGGCACCATGTGCCCGCCGATGAAGGCGTTGGCCTCGTAGGTGTTTCGTTTCTTGTACTCGTACGGGTTATGTTGTACGTTATACGTTATACGTTCTACGTCCTGGCTCTTAGCTCTTGGTTCTTGGCTCCGGAGAGTGTATCTGTTCACTAAGGCAATGGCTACCGGCGCTTCGGCTTCGGGTTCTTCCGTTAGTGAAACGCGAACGGTATCGCCCAGGCCGTCTTCCAGTAAAGTGCCTATGCCCACCGCCGATTTGATGCGGCCGTCTTCGCCGTCGCCGGCTTCGGTAACGCCTAAATGCAGCGGGTAGTTCATGCCTTCGGTAACCATCGTTTCCACCAGCAGGCGGTAAGCCTGCACCATTACCTGCGGGTTGCTCGATTTCATGCTGATCACCAGTTCATGGTAGTTCAGCATCTCGCAAATGCGCATAAATTCCATCGCCGATTCCACCATGCCCTGCGGTGTGTCGCCGTAGCGGCTCATGATGCGGTCGCTCAGCGAACCGTGGTTGGTGCCGATGCGCATAGCCGTGCCATATTCCTTGCACACTTTTACCAAAGGCGAAAATTTTTGGTAGATACGCTCCAGTTCGGCCTGGTATTCTGTGTCGGTATAATCTATCTGGTCAAAGCGTTTTTTATCGGCATAGTTGCCCGGGTTGACGCGTACTTTCTCAACGATCCGCGCCGCAACTTCGGCGGCATTTGGGGTAAAGTGGATATCTGCCACCAGCGGCGTAGTATAACCGCGTGCCCGCAGTTGCTTCTTAATCTCGGCCAGGTTTTGCGCCTCTTTGATGCTGGGCGCGGTAATACGCACGTATTCGCAGCCGGCCTCGATCATGCGGATGGATTGTTCTACCGTAGCGACGGTATTCATCGTATCGGTGGTGGTCATGCTTTGTATGCGGATGGGATTATTACCGCCCATAGGCACATCGCCGATATGCACCTCGCGCGTTACAAAACGCGAATATTCTGTCAGCGAGTTGCAATAACGACCGGGAAGCATTTTGATGGCATCAGCATTCATGCTGCAAATTTACGATATGTTGTTGGAAGGTATTGTCAAATTTCTATATCGAGCAAACGCGAACCATGAACAACTCTGATTACGTTTATTGTCGAATTGCCAACAATTTGATATATGATCCGATATTTATTTAGTAACAATTCGCGAATATCATCCCGTTTGATTTCATGAACTATCTTCCCTGACTTAGGATATAAATAAAGTTGATCTACCTTATCAAAAATCTTACTAATGAATTGCCGGGCTATTAGAGGGGAATCCTGGGATATGTAGAACTCAATATCTTCAAGATCATTATAGGCCGATTCGGTAATAACAATGGTTATTTGCTCCACTTGTCAGCAAATTTTTGCTTTACCTCTTTGTAATCATGCACACGGCCTTCTTCTGCGTCTTTTAAGCCTTTTTCTACTTTTTCAATAAACAGTAACTTTTCTATTAGCTTCTCGGCATCAAATTCATCCTCAAATGAATCAAGGGTCTCGATAACGGTATGCTTTTTCATAATTAATGCTAATATACGAAAAGCCAATTGTTATATTGCCAACCCGAAATATGAATATGGTTATGAAAAGGCTTCCTTATATAATTTTTGCTATTTGTGCGGTATTTTCCTTTACTACCGCCGCCCGTGCCCAGGTCTCTTCATTAAAGCCGTTGCAGGCCGATATTGAGCCGTGGACCGCAAAACAACTGCTCGAACCTTCCGCTTTGGCGTCACTATTGAAGGCCGGCTCAGCACATGGTATGATCCTCAACATCGGCAAAGTGGAAGATATCGAAGGTGCTAAACATATCGGGCCCGTAAGCCAAAAGGAGAACCTGGAAAAGCTTACTAAAAAAGTCTCCGCGCTTTCGAGAGATACAGAGCTAATCATTTACTGTGGCTGCTGCCCCTTTGCCAAATGCCCCAATATCAGACCGGCGTTCTGGGAACTGAAACGCCTGGGGTTCACCAATGTTAGAGTACTTAATCTGGCCACCAACCTGCAAACCGATTGGACCAGCAAGGGATATCCTTTGGCGGGTAAATAAACCATCGCGTTTGCAGGCCGTTAATAATTAAAAAGATGTCATACGACGAACCGGTTCGGATGTATGGTAGGGTGAGGAGAAACCTTGTACTACATGCATAGGGGATCCGGCGGCTAAGTTTTCTCTTCGCTCCATCGCTTAACCTCCTCCGCTCGTCGAATGACATTTAAATTTTGGGGGTAATAAAAAAGGTGTTCAGCTTTCACTAGACACCTTTAAATATTTGATTCTGACGTCGGACTTCCGACCTCCAACTTCTGCTTATTCTGCTACCACTTCAAACGGAACCTTTACCTTCACCTCTTTGTGCAGGTTCAGGTTGGCGGTATATTCGCCAAGCATTTTTGGTTCTTCGTCGAAAGTGATGCGGCGGCGGTCAACCTCAAAGCCTTCTTTTTTCAAAGCGTCGGCAATTTGAATGGTATTGATCGCGCCGAATATTTTACCGGTTTCGCCGGCTTTTGCGCCGATGGTCAGCTTCACGCCTTCCAGCTTGGCAGCTACGGCATCCGCATCCTTACGGATCTTTTCCTGTTTAAACTGTGCTTGTTTCAGGTTTTCGGCTAAAACTTTCTTAGCAGATTCAGTGGCCAGCGTGGCAAAGCCCTGGGGAATCAGGTAATTGCGGCCGTAACCCGGTTTTACGTTTACGATATCGTCCTTCTCGCCGAGGTTCTTAACGTCTTGTTTTAAAATAACTTCCATTGCTTAAACCTCCCTGATTATTTTAGTGAATCTGTTACGTAAGGAAGCAAACCGATGTGGCGCGCACGCTTTACAGCCTGCGCCACTTTGCGCTGAAATTTCAATGAAGTACCGGTTAAACGGCGGGGCAATACTTTGCCCTGGTCGTTAATGAACTTCAGCAAAAATTTCTCGTCCTTGTAATCGATGTACTTGATGCCGTTCTTTTTGAAGCGGCAATATTTTTTACGCTGATCGTCCACCTTGGGAGCGGTAACGTATTGGATCTGTTCGTTTGCCATTAGCTTGCTGCCTCCTCAGTTTTAGCTGTTTTCTTCTGGTTGAAAGCGCCGCTGCGTTTTTTCTCGTTGTAAGCGATGGCGTGCTTGTCCAATGCAATCGTCAGGAAACGCAGAACGCGCTCGTCACGACGATATTCAACCTCCAATTTGTTAATTAAATCACCCGGAGCCCTGAATTCAGTTAAGTGATAGTACCCTGTAGTCTTTTTGTTGATCGGGTACGCTAGTTTCCTCAAACCCCAATTATCCTCCTGGACAATTTCGGCTCCGTTATCTTTCAAAATTTTGCTGTATTTGGCAATAGCCTCCTTAGCATTTTCTTCAGATAACAACGGGGTAAGAATGATCACGGTTTCGTACTGTTGCATTATCTTGCTTTGTTTTAATGTTTTACCCGTACTGAACGGGGCTGCAAATGTAAGAATAGTTTTCGGTTCTTTCAAAGTTTTTTACGGTTTACGCAAGGCGAAGCGGATGCATCGTTAGTTTTCGAAGGGAAGACTCGAAATACGCGCGGCGACTTTGGACTTTCGACTTAAAACTCCACCCCATGTGCAAATGTTCAAAAATCCGCACATCCGCACATCTGCACATCCGCACATAAAATATATATTTACCCATTCTATTTTTTGCTACGAATGAGTGAAGAGCCGGGCAATGATTTGCCAGAAAACAACGACGAAAAACTGCACAATACAACGCCCTTACGCGGGCTATATGAGAGCTGGTTCCTGGATTATGCCTCCTATGTGATCCTTGACCGCGCCGTGCCGCATATCAACGATGGGTTGAAACCCGTTCAGCGACGTATCCTGCATTCGCTGAAGGAGATGGACGACGGGCGTTTTAATAAGGCTGCCAACGTCATTGGTAACACGATGAAGTACCACCCGCATGGCGATGCCTCCATTGGCGACGCCATGGTGCAGATAGGCCAGAAAAACCTGCTGATCGACTGCCAGGGTAACTGGGGCGACCCGATCACGGGTGACGCCGCAGCTGCCCCGCGTTATATCGAGGCGCGCCTGTCGAAGTTTGCAAACGAGGTTGTTTTTAATCCTGATACCACTGAATGGCAGGCCAGCTACGACGGCCGCAATAAGGAGCCGGTGACGCTGCCTGTGAAATTCCCGTTGCTGCTGGCGCAGGGCGCGGAAGGTATCGCCGTAGGCTTGGCAACGAAGATATTACCACACAATTTTATCGAATTGCTGGACGCCTCGATAGGCGTATTGCAGGGCGTAAGGCCTAACCTGCTGCCCGATTTCCCGACCGGTGGTTTGGCCGATGCTTCGGCTTATAATGAAGGCCAGCGGGGCGGTAAGATACGCTGCCGCGCGAAGATAGTAGAGCGGGACAAGAAGACGCTGGCGATTACCGAGATACCCTTCGGCACTACAACGGGCAGCCTGATAGACAGCGTGATCGCGGCCAACGACAAGGGCAAGATCAAGATCAAAAAGATCGAGGATAATACCGCCAAGGATGTGGAGATCATGATCCACCTGGCGCCGGGCATTTCGCCCGACGTGACCATCGACGCGCTGTACGCCTTTACCGACTGCGAGGTTTCCATCTCGCCAAATACCTGCGTGATACAGGACGACAAGCCGCGCTTTATGAGCGTGAACGACATGCTGTCGGAAAGCACGGAATATACCAAAGAGCTGCTGAAACAGGAGCTGCAGATACGTCTGAAGGAACTGATGGAGAAAATATTCTTCAGCAACCTGCTGAAGATATTCATCCAGGAAGGGATGTACAAAAACGCGGAGTATGAGAATTCTGGCAGCTTTGAGGTGGTGGTCGAAGTGTTGAACAAGCTTTTCACGCCATTCTTCCCGCAGTTTTACCGCGAGATACTGCCCGAGGATTACAAGAAGCTGATCGATAAACCGATGAGCAGCATCACCCGCTTCGACGTGAAAAAGGCAGACGAGCAGATGAAGGCACTGGACGCCGAGATCAAAGAGGTGAAGCACCACCTAAAACACCTGACCGAATACGCTATCGCCTGGTTTGAGAAGCTTAAAGAGAAATATGGCAAGGGCCGCGAGCGCAAAACCGAACTGCGCACGTTCGACAAAGTAGAAGCCGCGCAGGTGGCGCTGGCCAACGTAAAGCTGTACATGAACGCCGAAGACGGTTTCATAGGCACTGCCCTGAAAAAGGACCAGTTTGTATGCGACTGCTCGGACATCGACGAGATCATCGTGTTCCGTGCCGACGGCAAATGTATGATCACCAAGGTGCAGGAAAAGGTGTTCGTGGGCAAGGATATTATCCACGCGGGCGTGTTCAAAAAGAACGACGAGCGCACCGTGTATAATATGATCTACAAGGATGGCCAGAGCGGCACCAGCTATATTAAACGCTTCAGCGTCGTAGGCGTAACACGCGACAAGGAATACGACCTGACCAAGGGCAGCAAGGGCTCCAGGGTGCTGTATTTTACCGCCAACCCGAACGGCGAGGCCGAAGTGGTGAACATCAGTTTGAAGCCGCACTCCAAGCTACGCAAGCTGCAGTTCGATGAAGACTTTGCCAACGTAGCCATCAAAGGCCGCGGCTCGATGGGCAACATCGTTACCAAATACCCGG
>DASZYQ010000005.1:0-218251 GCA_035545315.1 Mucilaginibacter sp.
TACCAGTTCATACTCGTCTATCAGAAAACGGTACTTACTCAGATAGTTCCGTTTTAATGTTAGATCATTATTGATGTTTCGCATAACGCTTAGCTTTATTCTTTAAAGCTAATTCTGTTACCGAATTATCTGACCTTTACAGCAATGACGCAGTGGTTTGATTGCTTCTCCGCCAGCCGGCGGATCGCAATGACGTTTTTTTTTGGAGGCTAATCTACCCTAAAAAGTGCACAACCAACTGTTCCCATTCTTCGTCCAGCGATACCTTTGGCCGGACCTGGCCTGCCCGGTTGTACCAGTAGTCGGCATTCCAAATGTCGCCTTCTTTGCGGTGCAGGTAAGCATGAACCCATGCGGATGCCCGGTCGCTGAGCTGGTCGACCTGTGCGTGCGCCTTGTGCCAGTCGCCTTTGCCATCATACCAGAGACTTTTTAGCTGGGGAGACAAGCCATGGTCGGGCTCGTGTAAATTTAATGATCCTTTGAACTCGGTCAATGTTGCCATATAACAAAAATAGATTAAGCTCGCTATATTGCAATCAAATAAGCCGATGAAGAAAATAGGATTTTTATCGTTCGGGCACTGGTCCGATCATCCCTCCTACGCCACCCGCAGCGCCAGCGATACGCTGCTCCAATCCATCGACCTGGCTGTGGCCGCCGAAAAGATCGGGCTGGACGGCGCATACTTTCGTGTCCACCATTTTGCGCGGCAACTGGCCTCGCCCTTTCCGCTGCTCGCGGCTGTCGGCGCGAAAACCAGCAAAATAGAGATCGGCACCGCGGTGATCGATATGCGCTATGAGAACCCTTTGTATATGGTTGAAGACGCCGGCGCTGCCGACCTGATCTCCGGCGGGCGACTGCAATTGGGTATCAGCCGGGGTTCGCCGGAACAGGTAATCGAGGGCTGGCGCTATTTCGGTTATGAACCTGCCGAAGGCGAAAGCGACGCCGATATGGGGCGCCAAAAGGGCCTCATCTTTTATGAGCGGCTGAAAGGCGCCGGCTTTGCGCAGCCTAACCCGTACCCTATGTTTCCGAATCCTCCGGGCTTGCTGCGTTTGGAACCTCACTCCGAGGGGTTGCGCGAACGTATCTGGTGGGGCGCTGCCTCCAACGCCACTGCGGTTTGGGCGGCTGAGCAAGGTATGAACCTGCAAAGCTCGACCCTGAAGTTCGATGAAAGCGGCAAACCTTTTCATATACAGCAGGCCGAACAGATCAGGCTGTACAAAGAGGCCTGGAAAAAGGCCGGCCACCAGCGGGAGCCGAGGGTTTCGGTAAGCCGTTCTATTTTTGCATTGGTAACCGACCGCGACCGGTATTACTTCGGGCAGCAGGGCAAAGAGGCCGATAGTTTCGGTTATATCGAACCGGAAAAGCGGGCGGTTTTTGGCAGAAGCTACGCCGCCGAACCAGATGAACTGATCAAACAATTAGCCGGGGATGAAGCGATACAGGAAGCCGATACACTCCTGCTGACCGTACCCAATACCTTGGGGGTCGACTACAACGTGCATGTGCTGGATTCTATTTTAAAGCATGTGGCGCCGGGGTTGGGGTGGAGGTAAAATATCTATTATGCACAAGATGCATTTACTGATAGTCCGGACCGACATTTTTGCCCAAGTGTGGTGTGAGGCCATAAAGATTGGCGATAAATTAACTAGGTTACCCCCAATCTCCCGCGAGTATGCAGCGAGGGCGAGAGCGAGGTGTACCCGTGCCTTAATCCTACCCCGGCATCAGCGGATAGGCCAACGAAATATCTATCAGGCCCGGCAGGCCGCAATAGTTCCGTGCGCTGCTGTATAAATAATCTTCCGGCTTTTCGGCAATACCGGCAACAACGGGGTTATTATGAATATAATCCAGCTTTTGATGTAATATTTAGGGATCATATAAAGCAATAGTATGATTATCCTGCTGCCAAAGCTGGAAGCCGGTATTCTGGCTATTCTGTTTTCCGGCCTCTTGCATCAGCGCCAGCATCCATTCTCTGCGGCTTTCAGCCGGGTGTTCGCGAACGCACTGTTTTAGTTGCAGGGAGGTATGCTTCTTCATGCCGCGCATAATGTTTTCCAGGCTTTCGCCATGGGTGCCGATGATCATGTGGATATGGCTGGTCATGATACACCATCCGTATATTTCCAGGCCTTTATTTGCCTGGCAATAGCGCCACGAATCCAGCATTATTTGCTTATATTCATTTCGGATAAAAAGATCGATCCAGCCCACAACAGCAAAGCTGATAAAGTAAAGCTGCTGCTGGTCGCGGAATTTGTATTTGGTGCTCATGCGATAAGGAATGCAAAATAGTGATAATCGATGGAAGATAGGCACGAGTACTCAACCCCCAAAAGCCTGCGCTGCATACTCGCGCCAGTATGGGGACTGATTGAAAGTATGGAATTACATCATCACATTACACCTCAAAGAGAGGGCGGATTATATGAATTTCAAAAAGTTTGGCCCGATGAACATAGGGCTGTGGATCCGTTTAGGCATTAAACATATAATTATGGATTTTCAGGCATTGTTTACGCAATCAAAAGGTCAGCCAATTATTTATAATGGCAAGGAACTAAAAATGATCGACAGGGTTACTTTGAAGGAAAGTAGCACAAAAATCAAGATAACTTTTTTAACTACAGATAGTATATGGAAACAGGGCGTAGTAATAAAAACGAAAGGCTATTTTGATATTAACGACCAAAAATTTTCTGATAAAATTGTTTTATGGGAATACACAGCGCCAAAAGAAGTTGAACTAATTGTTAAATCAAAAGATAAAATACTTGTTATCTATAATGTATGGGAAACATTAGACGGAACAATACATTATTGGCATAACGGAGGGGCTATGTATGTTGAAGAAAGAGACCAGACGCGAATTTATGACTGTAACGACGGAGTTGCTGATGATGATTTCAATGACTTAGTGTTTCAAATTATCGTCTTACAGAATTAGGTGGTGTTGGGGGTCGTGTTACAAATGTGTTGGTGGTGATTTAATTTATTGATATATTTTAAAATAAAATAAGCAGAACGGGCGGTATGAAAATATCGCCCGTTTTGTTTTTATAGGTATTTGAAATAAAAATGGTGACACGATTTTGCCAGTGTTGCAGGCCGTTGCAGGTGTAGGGGGTGTAAAATACACTACACCAGGCCTCATCCCAACCTCCTTTCCGGTAGAGAAGGGTTTTTTAAGCCGGAAACCCGCGCCAGGGATGGAAATGGATACCGGCCGCTTCGGGAGCCTCAGCGCAGGCCCGCGCCTAAGGCCTGAAGGCGTATGTATGGACGGCCCGCCTGGGCGCCCGGATAAAAAGTCAAAAGTCAAAAGTCAAAAGTCAAAAGAAAAGTATCTTGCCTATCCGTACCCACGAATTAAAAAATAGCTTAACGTTTAATTGCCTGCCATCGTACAATAAAATAACTATATTTACTTAAACTTATCTAACCTGATCATTATGAAAAAGATTTTATTGTGGAACTTACTCCTGCTGTTCCCCTGTCTGTTATTCGCACAAAACGATCAAACCCTAATCAAAGATTTCGAAAAGAAGGTGCAGGGTATCGGGAATACGATTCAACTCAGCGACCATGTAAATATAGCGCAGATTCAGGTCGACGATGACAATTTCGAGCTGCTGGCGATCGACGATAAAATGCAGGTGCTGTGGCGCATTAGCCTGGCCGGCCAAGGGGCTTCGTCGGGTATTTTCAAAGGCAACATACTGGCGACTGCGAGCGTGCCCGGGAAATCAAAAAAGGACCCTATTGATTATATGGCTTACCTGGTAGACGCGCAAACGGGTAAGCTTTTGGTCCAAAAGCAGGTTTTTCACAGCACGACCGAAAATTACGAAGTGCCGGAAACCTTATTTGCAAAAGACGGCTCGTGGGCGAGATTTGTGATCAGGCAGACGGCTGATACCAAAAAAGGCATGTATGTGAAGATTGACAAATATGATGCAACGCAGCAGTTAACGGTTTTTGACCTGAACGACAAACTGGAATCAGTGACAACACAATGCAACCTGCCGGCGGGCGTTTACAGAAATATCGTATCCGGCTCCGCGGACAATTTTATTGTTATTATGTTCGAGCCGGCTAAAGCGTTTGAAGCGCTGAAATTTACCGATGGCAAACCCGATGCTGTGGCCACAATCACTCAAAGCCTTAATCTTCCTGAAAAGTTGCATGAGCCGGAACTTTCAACAGCATGTATATCTGCAGCAAGTGACCCGGATGTGGTTTATCTTAGTTCATATTACAGGGACTCGAACAAAGATTATAAACTAACTTTATGCAAATTTGATTTTAAGAATAATAGTTCGAAGTCGGTCAGCGAAACAAATGACGGCGATCATTTAAAGGAGCTTAAGAAAACCGTAGACGAATCTTACCGGAAGCTTGGTTTCCTGACATTTGGAAAATTATTTGATTTCGAGGTCAATCACATGGCTGAATACGGCGGCGTTATTACCATTGCAATCGGCGACAGTTGGGCACTGAATAATTATCAGAATGAGGGATCGGTCATCATAGCCGGTTATGACGAGGATATGAACCAGAAATTCGAGCAGGTTGTACCCATATGGACGACTGGCGGTCCTACAAGCAATACAGCGATGGGCTACTATTTCCACGATAATAAGCTTTGCATAACGGCCAATACCGGGAACACGAGATTTGCAACTATCTACGCCGAGCTTGATCTGAACGCGGGTAAGTGGATAAGATATAAGCGCCTGGAAAAAGCAAAGATCGACGGTTCAGATTTTATAACCAACCATAACCTGTGGTATAAAAATAACTTTGCATTGATCTATGTGCCTTTTACCCATTTTCTCCACGGTAAGGTCGACTTGAGCCTGCAGCAAAACGCATACTAAACGTCATACTCGCGTACGATTGAGGCTTTCCATCTCCGTCTGAACGAATTCCCCATCCTGGTTTAAGTCTTCCGAAGGGCGACTTAAATTAAAGCATGAAAAGAAGGACTCCGTCCGCCAATAAAGCATCCATCTTCAAATCCGAACGGAGTTCTCCATTTACTTCCTGATTTAAAAGAACGCTACGCTAACTCTTAAACCAGAACAGGTCTTGTGCGAAAAAATGCCTTCTGCAACACTTGCCATCCGGCAGCGCCAAACTATTGTGCCGCAAAATTGGTTTCCTAAATACTATGAGACATATAACTGTAAAAAGAAAAACCTGGAAACAGTTACTTAAAGAGTCGGCAGGGCCGGTGCTTTTGCCGGTGGCGCATGATGCGCTGACTGCCCGCCTGATCGAGTTGGCGGGTTTCGATGCGTTCCAGATCGGCGGCTACGCCTTGTCGGGAGCCACGCACGCGGTTCCGGATGTCGACCTGGAAAAGTTTGGCGAAAAGAAGCTGTCGGTGGAAAACATCATTACCGCTTCGCCCCTGCCCTTCATGATCGACATCGACGACGGCTATGGCGATGTAAAAAACGTAACCCGTACGATATCGGAGTATATTCACCTCGGTGCATCGGCCACATTTATTGAGGACCAGCAACCGCCAAAAAAATGCGGGCATATGAACGATAAAAAAGTGGTCACCATTCGTTTTATGGAAGAAAAGATACGCGCCGCGGTAGCTGCACGCGATGATAACGAGCTGTTCATTTTAGCGCGTACGGATGCGATAGGTCCGGAAGGGCTGGATAAAGCGATGAAACGCGCTGAACGTTATTTAAGAGCGGGGTCCGACGGCGTTTACCTGGAAGGCCCGACCAGCGTAAACCAATTGGAGCAAATAGGCCGGGAATTTAAAGGCGTTCCGCTTGCCACGAGCGTTTTGGAAAACGGCGGCAAAACGCCCTGGCTATCGCCACAGGACTTCGGCGATATGGGCTTCGACATGATCCTGTATCCCTCCACGGTGATCTTCCAGGTGGCGCGCGCTACGCAGCTGGCCTTAAAACGTCTTAAAAATGGCGAGCCTATAACGGATGGCCGCGGGGTAGACATGGATGAATTTATGAATATCGTCGACCTGCCTTACTGGGCCGCGATCGAAAAGAAGTTCGAGGGAGAGAATGTCGACTGATCCGTTAATATTTTTTACTAAGGATCTATTACCCAACGACGCGCTCGCAGCTAACACCGGCTTTGCTGCACATTTCGTGTCGAACACGAACGGAGTTCTCCATTTAATTTCTGATTTAAGAGAACGCTATGCTAACTCTTAAACCAGGTCAGGGCATAAAGAAATTTAATCCCTTGTCCCGACTCAAGAGATTTAGCCTCTAAATGAGGCTTTTTTATTTCATATAATTGTATATTTATGTTCATTTTTTACCCCTAAGACAGTGCCTTATAGAATTAAAACAAGCGGTTACGACCTAACGCCTGCGGATTTGAAATTAATCCATTCCATGTTAATGAACCAAAAATGTCCGGTTCATTCTACAAGTCCCTACGGGGAAACAAATGACGGTGCAATTGAATATGTATGTTGCTGTGAGACGCAAAAGAAAATGTGCTTACTTATTATCGTAACTTACAACGACAAAAAATCACAACTCAATAAATAGCCTTGTCCCAACTTGTATATCGTTACCCTCCCGAGAGGGGAATTTTACTTTTTCCGCGGTTTGGGCTTCAGGGAATCTTTTCAATCATATAAGTCATGGTTCAGACACAATAATGGGCATGAATAATGATAGTACACGCACTTGGCCCGCGCTCGCCCACCCCTGCCGCCGCACGGGCATCGGCACCCCCTCCCAGGGAGGGGAACTTTACTTTTCCCGCACTTTGGGCTTCACGGTCGCCGATACCGCTCCAATAAAAGTTTGATTTTCATTAGATTTGCTGCATGGCAATCCAGGAAACGGCGGGTATACCGGGCGTAAATATGGAAGAGCTGCGGCTGAGCGGTTTCAGGGTTCATGAGTTGTCCGCATCGGTGGACGTTCCCGTCAGGCAGGGCCGCCGCGACTTTTATAAAATGGGCCTGGTGCATGGCGACATGACGATCCTTTACGGCGGACAGCTCCGCGAACTCAAGGGCACCGCTCTGTTTTTTGTCAACCCCGACGTACCCCACTCCATCGTCCGCCGCATTAACCGCGCCGGCGGCTATGCCTGCATCTTTACCGGCAACTTCATCAACAGCCGGGAATTACAGGACTCCCCGCTTTTTCGTGTGGGGGACAATCCGGTCATTACCCTCAATGACGAACAGGCAGCGTTTATGAGCGGTGTATTTCAAAAGATGCTGTCCGTGTATAACGGAGATTATCCGTATAAAGCAGACCTTATCAGGAATTGTGTCTCACTCGTCATTCATGAAGCGTTGCGAATACAGCCGCCGCAAAACGCCGCGCCGGTTAAAAACGGGGCCGCCAGGATCGCCCACCTGTTTATGAACCTGCTTGAAAAACAATTCCCCATAGAAAACAGCAATGAACCGCTGAGGCTTCGTACGGCCCAGGGCTTTGCCGACGCCCTGTCGGTACATGTAAACTACCTGAACCGGTCGCTTAAAGAAGTGACCGGTAAACCCACCTCGGCGCATATAGCCGGGCGGATGATGGCTGAAGCGAAAGCCCTGTTACAGCACACGGACTGGAGCGTGTCGGACATCGCCTATGCACTTGGTTTCGAATACCCGGCGTATTTCAACAACTATTTCAAAAGGGTAACCGGAACTACGCCAAGGGCTGTCCGAAAAGTTTGAAAATCATAATTATCGGTTTGATTATAGTTTGCAACGCGCGCTTTTTACATCGAGCTTTGCTTTCACAAATCAATCTTTAGTTTATGAAAATTTTAGTAACAGGTGCAACAGGCAAAGTGGGCAGCAGGTTTGTTCCGCGCCTTTTGGCCAAAGGATACGATGTTTCTATCCTGGTGCGTGATGCCGGCAAAGCATCGTCATTAGCCGGTCTCGGCGCTAAGGTCGTTACGGGTGATCTGTATGATCCCGATACTTTACCGCCGGCCGTTGCCGGAATGGATGCCGTGGTGCACCTGGCAGCGCTGTTCCGCACTTTTACGGATAATGAAGGAATCGTAAAGACCAATCGCGAAGGAACGATCGCTCTTGCCCGGGCGGCGATGGACGCCGGTGTTAAAAGGTTCATTTTTGCCAGCACCAGCAATGTTTACGGACCAGGTTACCGTCGCCCTGCACGGGAAGATGAAAAGTTGGACGTTAACGATCCGAGAGCTTACTCATCCAGTAAGATTGCCGCTGAAAAGGAACTGCTCTCGCTGCACAAGGATCACGGTTTTGACGTCCGTATACTGCGCCTGGCTTTTGTTTATGGCGACAAAGACCCGCATATTACCGAGATCATTCCGCTGCTGAAAAAAATGAAACGGCATTCCGGGTCGAGGATGCATATGGTACATCACCTGGATGTAGCGCAGGCGTTGCTGTTGTCGCTTCAGATGAACGGGCTCGACGGCGAGATATTCAATGTCGCGGATGATGCGCCCATTACGTTGTACGAGCTGGCCGACTCCGTCGGAAAGGCCGCTGATACATTCGAGGCGGAGGAAGGGCCGCTGAACGATCCGTTCGAAGGCATCCTGGACATTTCCAAGCTCAGGACAAGGACCGGCTTCCGTCCGCTGGTACCGGGCTATTATGTCGCCCGCGATCTCGATATTTTGTAGCGATACCATTCCTGATATAAAGCCGGGTGTTTCTGCATCCGGCTTTTTATTGCCGGGTAAAACCTGAACGTAGTTCTGCATTTACCCGATGATTTAAGGAACGCATGCTGACTCTTAAACCAGGACAAGCTAATCGTTCAATCCCGCAAATCATGGTTCAGACATAATACCGGGCACGAACAGTAATAATCACGCACAAAAGGCCGACGCTCACCCACCCCTTCAGCCGCACAGACATCCGCACCCCCTCCCAAGAGGGGAATTTTAATCGTACATCTGTTGAGCATTATGCCATCATAAAAATCCTGGAAACGGCGATTTACCAGAATGCTAAGCTAACTCTTAAACTATGACAGGAGTTTGCTAACCTGCTGCGATGGCTTATTAAAGAAATACGAGCGAAACCAAAAGAAAAATGATTAATTTTCATCACCCCTGGTTCCACGTCCATTAACCACACTATATTCCAATTCTACCCCTATGCTAGTTACTGAGGACAAAGTTAGACAGCTGGAAGACGAATTGAACCGCTTAAAGGAACAAGTGAGGCAGACCGCTATGATCCAGCGCGAAAAAGACCGGCTTGAAAGCGAATACCAGCGAAGCCAGAAGCGGTTCCGTACGGTATTTGAGGAATCCGTCATCGGCAAAAAGATCATCGACGACCAGCTTCGGATCGTTAAGGTTAACCGCGCGGTGCTCGCAATGCTCGGCTACAGCGAAAATGAGCTGACCGGAAAATTGATAACCGATTTTGCGCAAGCTTACTTCATACCGCGCTGGAAAGAGCTGCAGGAAGAACTGTGGACGAACGAGCGCCCTTCATTCAGCTTCGATACCTGCCTGATCAAAAAAGACGGCACCAGCTTTTGGTGCCATATCACAACCATTATCATTGAAGACAACGGCGACAGACTTGGCTATACGATACTCGAAGACATATCGGAACGAAAGAGCTGGAACGGCTGCGCGAACTGGTAAGGGAGCAAGAGCACCGGCAGGAAATAGCGGAAACGATATTGAACACCCAGGAAGAAGAACGAAAACGTATAGCTGAAAGCTTGCATAACGGCCTGGGGCAAACGCTTTACGGCGCCAAGCTGAGCTTAAGCAGCCTTAGTTCGGCCCGCGACGGGAATGAAAGAGAGCAGGCGATCCGTTACAGCGAAAAACTGCTGGACAATTGCATACATGAATGCAGGCGCATATCGCATGACCTGACGCCGGCGATACTGGAAGAATACGGCCTCATTGAAGCCGTAAGGGATATTTGCCAGCAAATGAGCGGCCCTGTAAAATTTGACTGCCTTATTAAAGGCAGCCATGCAAGAACGGACAGGTTCATGGAAGTGATCAGTTACCGCATCATCCAGGAACTGATGGTAAATGTGATTAAACATGCCGGCGCCACCCACGCGGTTACCAAAATAGAAATGGCCCGAAATGGCATTTATATCTCGGTACACGACAACGGCAAGGGCTTCGATCCGTCGACCGTCAAAGCCAAAGGCATCGGCCTGCAATCGATACGCTCCAAGGTTATATTGCTGAGCGGCGACCTGGATATTTCGTCCGCCGAAGATGCGGGCACGACGGCGACAATTTTTATTCCCAAACGCGTTAAGTAGGTGTGGTTCAGACAACAGGCACGAACAGCAATAATCACGCACAAAAGGCCGACGCTCACCCGCCCTTCAGCCGCACAATAATCCACCAACCAGTCACTTACCGATACAGAACTTTGAGAAAATATTATCCAACAGGTCGTCGGTAGTGACGGCTCCGGTGATCTCGCCGAGGTAATGCAGCGCCTGTTTGATATCCATAGCCAGGAAATCGGATGTTACCTGGGTATCGATGCCGGTGAGCAGTCGTGCAAGCGCTTCCTGTGTTTTTTGCAAAGCCTCCAGGTGGCGCACGTTGGTTACCAGCGTTTCGTTACCGGTGAGCTCGGATTTGATGGCCGAGTGGTAGATGCGGTCCTTCAGTTCGTCAATATGTTTCTTCTCTTTTGCAGATACCGGAATTAATGCGGATTGCGAAATGTGGAATGCGGAATGAGTGGAATTAATTAATTCCGAATTTGGCATTCCGCCTTCCGCATTCAATAAATCAATTTTATTGGCAACAACCAGAATCGTCACGCCGGGCTTTTGGAGGCTTTGCAGGTCGCTGTTCAGTTCTTCGGTGCTTATGGCTGCGGCGTCATAGACATAAATAAGCAGCGCCGACTGGCTGATCTTTTCCATGGTGCGCTCCACTCCTATTTTTTCTATGGCGTCGGTAGCTTCGCGTATGCCGGCGGTGTCGATGAGCCTGAAGTTAATGCCATTGATGTTAAGCACCTCCTCGATGGTATCGCGCGTGGTGCCGGGGATATGGCTCACGATGGCGCGGTCCTCGTTGAGCAGGGCGTTAAGCAGGGTGGATTTCCCGGCGTTCGGCCGGCCCGCTATGACTGTGTTGACCCCCTGTTTGATGGCGTTGCCCAGCTCGAACGATCGTACCAACTGGCCGACGACCCGGAGTATATCAGCGATCAGTTGCTTCAATTGCCCGCGGTTGGCAAACTCGACGTCCTCTTCGGAAAAATCGAGCTCCAGCTCGACAAGAGAGGCGAAAGCTACCAATTGCTCCCTTAGTTGCTGTAACTGGCTGCTGAAACCGCCGCGTAGCTGCTGCATGGCTATTTGCTGCGACGCTTTGGAGTTGGAGGCGATGAGGTCGGCCACGGCTTCGGCCTGCGAAAGGTCGAGCGCGCCGTTGAGGAAGGCCCGCAGTGTAAACTCTCCCGGTTTGGCAGCGCGCGCGCCGTTTTTGATGAGCAGTTTGATAATGGACTCGATGATATAATTGGAACCGTGACAGGATATCTCGACCACGTTCTCGCGCGTGTAGGAGCGCGGCGCGACAAACAGCGAAACCAGCACCTCGTCGAGCACCACGCCATTATCGGCGATCTGCCCGAAGTGAATGGTGTGCGACGGCTGCGCGGTAAGGTCCTTGCCTTTGAAAACATTGTTGGCGATTTTTATCGCGTCCGGTCCGGAAAGGCGTATAACTGCTATGGCCCCGGTCCCGGCTGGGGTGGCAAGTGCTACGATGGTGTCTTCTTTTGGCATATGGTTTATGGTCGATAGTCCATAGCAAAACCATGGACTATGGACTAAAAAGCAAAATTCGCTATTTGCGGCGATGTTTTTATTCGTCCAATGTAAAAAATCGGGCTTTCAAATGCGGTGGAAATTTCGTATATTAGCAGGTTAAGTTCTTTGGAATGTTGGTCGATGGACCATAGTTGAAGTGCGAAATCATGCTCTATGGTCTACGTATCTTGAGTGAAAAACCGGACTAAACCTTATTAATACACTAATTATCAACAAGATAATGCAGGAATCCGTGCGCTAAAGTGCCCAGGGTTGGTTTGAAAGTGCTCGAAATGTGCCCGAATTGGTGCTAAAGTGCTCCAAACTGGCACAAAAGCGGCGATACGATGCCATGATCTAAAACCGGCTATTACACACGGCACAAAAAAAGCGGATAATACTTTATCCGCTTTATAAAACAGGTCCTAAACAGCTTTTACTTACTGATAGCGATAGTGCCCATATATGTCGTCGAGCCGTTGGTAACAGCAACGCCTGTTACAGTTTTTGAAAGATAAGGGGTGTCGGGAACAAAATTAACATTGTAGGTACCCGCCGCTAATCCAAAAAAAAAGAACTTACCGGTGGAATCAGCAATCGTACCCACGGTATCAGTGCCCATAATGGCAAAAACCTTTGGCGAAGACGCAGCCGGGACAACCATACCCGTCAGGGCACCGGTTACAGCATTTGGAATAGCGCGTATAACAGGCTTAAGAATGTATTTGCCATTGCCGGTTTGCACGATCGAGCTGGCCGCATCAAAATCCAGCTTCAGCGTATAGCCGATGCCGGCTTTCAAAGTATCGTGCACGTTCAATTTTACGCCCGAGGTTTGCCCGCTTGGGGTAGTCAGATTATAAGGCGTTCCGCCGATTACTACCTGGTTGCCGGTGTCATTAAGCACTAAACGTATTTGTTCTAACGTTCCGGCCGGAATGTCCTGAGCTGCGAGTAAAGTATCCTTACCCAGCCTGAAGTGCAAAATATCGATGGGTCCGCCGCCAACATTAAGCGTTGTTTGCCCGGCTGAGGTTATCACCACAACGCTTTTAACGCTAAGCATAACCGCATCAAATGAACCCGGCGCATCGGTCAATCGTACTGCAAAATGAGTTGAAGCAGATGAAGAGTTATCTTTTTTACATGAGGAGATCGCAAAGGTTAATACCGCTATAGCGATCAGAAAGCAGTTTTTCATAATAGTTAATAGTTTAAATTATTACCTCAAATGTAACGTGTTTTTTACCAGGTTGTTTTATCTAACCACCTCATTATGAGTTAACTTTCTAAAAACGAATAACTAAAATCTTTTATCTAAAGCACCGAAAAGCACAAAAAAAATGGGAAAAAGGGATTATTTAGCTTTGATAAGCCATCCGCATAAACCGGCGAACCTCGTCGTTCACATCATCGTTATGCAGCATCCTAAAGTGATGGTTGCATTGCACGTCGCCCGGAACCTGCGCGATCTTCTGGAAACACAGGTTGTCCTCATACCGTTCCTTAAACGGAAAAACCACATGGATAAAGTTCTTACCCAATTGCGTTATATAAACTATCCGCTTATGCGAATTGGCAATGCCGATCATGGTTTTGGCCGGATGAACTGTTATGGGGCCGAGCTTTTGAAATTCGGTGATGAAATGGTCGAATAAGGCCAGGGTGTACGCAGATTTGCCGGCGAAAAAACGCTGCAAATCTCTTTCTTCCTCAGGAGTTTGGGTATACTGGCGCATAGGGCAAAGTTAAAACAAGTCCTGCAAAACAGCGCCGCTGCCCCACCGTTCTTCTATTCCCAAGCCAAACAAAGCAAAATCGTATTTCACGGGGTCGGTGGGATCAAACTCCTTTAATCTTTCGGTTAACTCAATAGCCGTTTGCCAGTCGGTCTGCTTGCGGGTAATCAAGCCCAGTTTTCGGGCCACACGGTCGACATGCAAATCGCAGGGCATAATGAGCTCAGAGGGTTTGATTTTGTTCCAAATGCCGAAATCGACTCCACAATCGTCCTTACGCACCATCCAGCGCAGGAACATGTTCAGCCGCTTACAAGTTGACTTTTGAGAGGGCGAGGAAACATGTTTCATGGTACGCCGGGGATGATCGGGCAGCGAGAAAAAGTAAGAACGGAAGTAATTAAGAGCATTTTGAACGCTGTTTTGAGGTTCTTCACTGTCGCTCAAAGTAACAGCTGTGTTGGAAATAAAGGCATCTTCCAGGGAACTATGTTTTGAATAATGATATCTGAAAAACGAAATAAAATACAGGGTGTCGATATCGTTAAACGTCCGGTGCTTGAAATTAAGCAGCTTTTTCAAGTCAGGCTCCAGGTGGTTCATAATAAAGTCGTAGGGTGCGCCGTCCATCAGGCTGATCAGTTCTTTGCATTTATTAATGATCGTTACACGCTGACCCCAAGCCAATGTTGCGGCCCAAAAGCCCATGATCTCGATGTCCTGTTTCCCGCTGAACAGGTGCGGGATAGATACCGGGTCGTTCCAGATAAACTGCGGTCGGTTGTATTGCGCGACCTTGGAGTCGAGGAAGGATTTGAGGTTATCAACCATTTTAGATTAAGTAGCAGTGGCAGAAGCAGCAACAGCGAGAAAATTAAAAACACTGCTACTGCTACTTTTGACTGCCACTTAAGAAAGAGCTTGTTTCAAATCATCGAGGAGATCATCAATATCCTCTACCCCAACGCTCAGGCGCAGCAGGTTGTCCACTACACCGGCTTTCTCGCGTTCTTCTTTGGGAATGGAAGCGTGGGTCATGGTAACGGGGTGGTTAATGAGCGATTCTACGCCGCCCAGTGACTCGGCCAGTGAAAACACGTTGAAAGAAGAAGCAACCCGGAATGTCTCTTTCAGATCAGCGTCTTTCAGGGTAATGGATATCATCCCCCCAAAGCCACGCATTTGCTTCTTAGCAATATCATGGTTTGGATGATCCTCAAAACCGGGCCAGTATATCTTGTCGACCTTTGGATGGGTCTTTAGGAACTCCGCTACCTTCCGGCCGTTATCGCAATGCGCCTGCATACGCAAATGCAGCGTCTTAATACCGCGAAGGACCAGGAAGCTATCCATGGGGCCAGGTGTCGCACCGCAGGCGTTATAGATAAACCAGAGACGCTTGTAAAGTTCTTCATCGTTCAGCATCAAAGCGCCCATTACCACATCGCTGTGCCCACCGATATATTTGGTCACCGAGTGCATGACAATGGTCGCACCCAGGTCCATCGGGTTTTGCAGGTATGGCGAAGCGAAAGTATTGTCAACCACCAATATTAAACCTTTTGGTTGTGTAATCTTGGCAATTGATTCAATATCAATAATCTGCATGGTCGGATTAGTGGGAGTCTCGATCCAAACCAGCTTTGTATTCTCATTAATATAATCGTTTATAATTTCTGGCTTTGACAGATCCAGGAAATGAAACTTGATACCGAAATTCGAGAATATTTTCGTGAATATGCGGTATGAACCGCCGTACAGGTCATTGCCCGTAATCACTTCGTCTCCCGGTTTCAGCAGCTTCATTACTGCGTCGGTCGCCCCCATGCCGCTCGAAAAAGCAAGTCCGTATTTAGCATTTTCCAATGCCGCAAGGCAGCCTTCCAAAGCTTTGCGTGTTGGGTTGGTGCCGCGCGAGTACTCGAAGCCCTTGTTATCACCGGGAGCCTTTTGCCAGTACGTCGACGTCTGGTAAATAGGCGTCATAATAGCGCCGGTAGTCGGGTCGGGCTCCTGCCCTGCGTGTATGGCCTTTGTTGCGAATTTCATATCGGTTGTAATGTTGTAAAGTTTGAAGGTTGTAATGTTGCCTGACCTGCTGGATAACATTCCAACTTTACAACATTTCAACCTTTCAACAATTAGTACGCGCGCGCAAACAGCACCCTTTGGCTTGACAGCTTACCTGTGCGGATGCATTTGCCTTCTTCCTGTTTGGCGTTCAGCGGGATACAGCGTATCGTTGCGCGGGTTTCATCCTTTATCAATTGCTCTGTTTCGGCGGTACCGTCCCAGTGCGCAGAGATAAAGCCCGGCTCCTCGTCAAGCAGGCGTTTAAATTCCTCGTAATCGTTCACCTCGCGGGTGTTTTCCTCCCTGAAAGCTAATGATTTGTTGTAAATATTTTGCTGGATATCCTCCAGTAACCGTTCAATGGTAGCTGCCAAACCCTCCTGGCTCACAGTCTCTTTTGCTTTGGTATCACGGCGGGCCAGCTCGACGGTTCCATTCTGCATATCCCTGCTTCCGATAGCCACGCGCACAGGCACGCCTTTTAATTCCCATTCGGCGAATTTAGCGCCGGGACGGTGTGTGTCGCGGTTATCAAATTTCACCGAAATGCCTTTTGCTTTCAGTTCTTTGGTCAGTTCTTTTACAAAAACGGATATGGCCTCCAGTTCTTCGTCGTGTTTGAAGATCGGCACAACGATAACCTGGATAGGCGCCAATTTTGGAGGAATAACCAACCCTGCATCATCCGAGTGCGACATGATCAGTGCGCCTACCAGGCGTGTCGAAACTCCCCATGAAGTAGCCCAGACGTAGTCGAGCTTATTTTCCCGGGTGTTGAATTTTACGTCAAATGCCTTGGCAAAATTCTGCCCGAGGAAATGTGAGGTTCCAGCCTGTAACGCTTTGCCGTCCTGCATCAAAGCTTCAATGCAATAGGTATCCAAAGCACCGGCAAAACGCTCATTAGGCGTCTTGCGCCCGCGGATAACAGGCAGAGCCAGCCAGTTCTCGGCAAAATCGGCATAAACCTCCAGCATGCGTTCAGTCTCTTTAACAGCCTCTTCCGCGGTGGCGTGGGCTGTGTGGCCCTCCTGCCATAAAAACTCGCTGGTACGCAAAAACAGGCGCGTACGCATTTCCCAGCGCATCACGTTGGCCCATTGGTTCACCAGGATAGGCAAATCGCGGTACGATTGTATCCAGCCTTTATAGGTATTCCAAATGATGGTTTCCGATGTCGGCCGGATGATTAATTCTTCTTCCAGTTCAGCTTCCGGGTCGACAATAACGTTGCCGTTTTCGTCATTTTTCAGCCGGTAATGTGTAACCACGGCGCACTCCTTGGCGAAACCCTCAACGTGGCTGGCCTCCTTGGAGAAGAACGACTTCGGGATCAGCAACGGGAAGTAAGCATTCGTATGACCGGTTTCCTTAAACATGCTATCCAGTACGGACTGCATCTTTTCCCAGATGGAATACCCGTACGGCTTGATGATCATACATCCGCGCACCGGCGAATATTCCGCCAGGTCGGCCTTGATCACTAGGTCGGTATACCATTGCGAATAGTCTTCTTCTTTGCTTATGATCCCTTTGCTCATATAATTTTGTATCTGATAGTTGATGTTGGAGCTGCCAAATTTATAAATTTAATCGTTACCCGTGTCTTGAATCGACTATCAAACCTGTTAAATCCCATATTTGTATAATCAATATGCTGCGACCATTTATCGAATATACATTCCGCTTCCCCGTATGGCGAATGGAGATCGACACCCTAAATGACACCCTGCTTGTCGAACTACGCGACCAGGGCGATAAAAGGGTTTACTTTTCATCGCTCGACCTTAAAACAGGCAAAATACATTTCGATGAATTTAAACCGGAAGAAAGGTGGCTTACGGGTATTGAGACGGCCCATGACGGCGTGCTGCTGCTGCATAATTACCAATCGGACGCCGGACCCGCTCACAAAGGCCTGGTAGCCATAGACGCTGCAACCGGAAACATTTTGTGGCACGACTATAACCTCGCGTTTGACCACCTATCGATAAACGGCCCGGTTTTCTATGATGTTCGACTGCAGCCGCGTAAATACTTGCTGGGCGATATCAAAACCGGTGCGACGCTGCGAAAGCATGAACCGTCGATTGACCTGGAACTGTCCAAAGAATTGAAATTGCCCGACGAAATATCCGTGGAATATGCCTTGTCGCTGCGCTTGCCTGTGCACCCTGCCGGAAACGCAGTGCATTATGTTGAGCATAATAACTTCAGAATTGTATCTTTGCACGCGATAGCAGACACCAGGCTACAGCAGCATTTGTTTATAATGAATGACGAGGAGATCATTTACCATGACCTTTTGCATGCAGATATACAAAAATTGCAGCCGGAATCGTTTCTGCTTTATAAGGATCAACTGATCAGCCTGAAAAACCAATCACAGTTAGAAGTTTTGAATCTTTAATACTGTAAAAACGAGCAATGAAATTTAAATTATTCTTATTGACCCTAACTCTATCCGCACTTTCGTCCTTGGCTTTCGCAAAACCTGTTACAGATTCAGTAGGTGTTGAAGAACACAATGGTAAACAGGTGATACTACACAAACTCGACCCTAAAGACAATTACTATTCGCTTGGGCGGAAATACAAAGTTAGCCCCAAAGCGATCATCGCGTATAATAATAATGCCAACCTCATTATCGGCAGTATTGTTAAAATACCGACCGACAGACCGTTTAAGGAGCCGGCAAAAACAGTAAAAACCCAGCAGGAAAGCAAACCGGTAGTTGTACAACAACCACAGCAGCCTGCCCCTGCGGTGCAAACCACTAATCCCGGCGGAGGCACACAATATAAGGTTTCGGCCGGCGAAACGCTGTATTCCATAGCTAAACGCTTTAATACCACTGTCGAAACGATCATGAAACTGAACGGCTTGCAATCTAACACCATAACGCCGGGCCAGGTACTGATCGTTCAGGCGGCAAATACCGCGACAACCGAGCAAACGGCACCAGTGACCAGGCCAGATAATATTACTGCCAAACGTGACTCACCGCAACCGTTTTTAACGCAGGACAGCAGCAATTCGCCCGCAGCGCACATGAATGCCAATAAGTACGGGTTATTTGAAAAAGACGAAAAAGGTGTTGCTACCTGGATGGATGACGAAGGCCTCGACCCGAATAAGAAACTCGTGCTGCATCGTACCGCGCCGATAGGTACTGTCATCAAAATCACCAATATCATGACCAACCGCACCACATTTGCCAAAGTGGTTGGACGCTTTACGGACAATGAGCAGACCAAGGATGTAATCATCGTGATGACAAAAAACGTGGCCGAAGCTTTGGGCGCACTGGATAAGCGTTTCCAGGTAACGTTAAGCTACGGTGTACCTCAGCAATAGTCCCCCAGCCCCCTAAGGGGAGCTAATTATTGCTAAATTTGCTCTATTTTGAATCTTCAATGGCTAAAAACTTTGTAAAGCCCCGTTCAGGGGGTCTGGGGTTACGACCATTCATTATTGGCATAGCCGGAGGCAGCGGTTCGGGGAAGACCTTTTTCCTGAAATGTTTTCGTCAGCATTTTACACCGGACGAAGTTTGCCTGGTATCGCAGGACGATTATTATATCCCGGTTGCGCATAATATGACAGCGGAGGAAAATAAGCTTTACAATTTCGACCTGCCCGATACTATCGACCACGAGCATTTTAACCGGGATATCGATAGCCTGATCAACGGGCAAACGATCGTTAAAAAAGAATACACTTTTAATAATCCAAACGCTGTTCCCAAAACATTGGAAATAAAACCGGCCCCAATTATGCTGGTGGAGGGTTTGTTCATTCTGCATTTCAGGGAGATCGCCAGCCAGCTGGATCTGAAAATATTTATCGACGCCGACGAAGAAGTGGCATTAATGCGCCGCCTGAAGCGTGACCTGGCGGAGCGCGGCTACTCGCACGATGATGCAATGTACAAATGGGTAAACCATGTTGTTCCCGCTTATAAACAGTACCTATTGCCTTATAAAGATGAATGCGACCAGGTGGTCACCAACAACACCCATGTTGCTGAGGATATTCTTTGTATTACCGAGGCTATATCAAAAGAGTTGAGGGAGAAAGTGCTGTCGGGTTCATAGATCATAGTTCATAGCCAATACCGTTTTACCGTGAACTATGAACAATAAGCTAATCGATTACCATTTCCGGTATCTCTCCCTCAATAATCAGTTTTCCCGCCGTAGCATTTTTGATCTGTTCCACGCTTACGCCCGGGGCTCGCTCCAGCAGCTTAAACCCTCCTTCGGGCAGAACTTCCATAACTGCCATTTCGGTGACAATTTTCTTGACACAATTGATGCCGGTAAGGGGCAGCGTGCATTTGGGTAGCAACTTGGATTCGCCGGCCTTATTGACATGTTGCATAGCTACGATGATGTTTTCGGCCGAAGCAACCAGGTCCATTGCGCCGCCCATGCCTTTTACCATTTTGCCGGGTATTTTCCAGCTGGCTATATCGCCGTTCTCTGATACCTCCATCGCACCCAGTATTGTCAGATTCACCTTTTTGGCACGGATCATACCAAAGCTCATCGCCGAATCAAATATAGCCGAGCCAGGCAGCATAGTAACAGTCTGCTTGCCCGCATTGATAACATCGGGGTCTTCTTCACCCTCGTACGGAAATGGCCCTATGCCCAGTAAGCCGTTCTCTGATTGCAACACTACGTCCATATCCTTTGGGATATAATTCGCCACCAGTGTGGGTATACCAATGCCCAGGTTTACATAGTAACCATCCTTAATTTCCCTGGCTATCCGTTTTGCTATTCCGTCTTTGTCTAACATTTTGGCCTCTCCCTGCCCTCTCCAGAGGAGAGGGTTGTCATTTTATAATACATCTGCACATTTGTAATCTGCACAACTGCACATTAATTTCGTTTTCTAACCGTTCTCTGTTCTATTCTCTTTTCATAATTACCCCCCTGGAATATCCTATGCACATAAATTCCCGGCGTGTGAATATGATCCGGATCAAGCTCACCTGCGGGAACCAGTTCCTCCACTTCGGCGATCGTGGTTTTACCGGCCATGGCCATAACCGGGTTAAAGTTCCTGGCTGTCGATCTGTAAATAAGATTGCCCATCGTATCGCCCTTCCAGGCTTTTACAATGGCAAAATCAGCCTCGAAAGCCAGTTCCATCAGGTAGTCCTTGCCATTAAAATTTCTTATTTCTTTCCCGATGGCCACCTCCGTTCCTATGCCCGCGGGAGTAAAGATCGCGGGCATCCCATAGCCCGCTGCCATACAACGCGTAGCCAGCGTACCCTGCGGCACAAGCTCCACTTCCAATTCGCCGCTTAACAACTGGCGTTCAAATTCGGCGTTCTCGCCTACATAGGACGAGATCATCTTTTTTACCTGACGCTGCTTCAGCATCAGGCCGATGCCGAAATCATCAACCCCGGCATTATTGGAAATACAAGTGAGGTTTTTTGTGCCTTTTCGAACCAGCGCTGCGATACAATTCTCGGGCAGGCCGCACAGTCCAAAGCCGCCAAGCATTAAGGTCATGCCGTCCTGTATATCATGGACAGCTTCGTCAGCATTCCTAACAACTTTATTCATAACAGATTTTGAACACGATTTATAGGATTTGAAAGATAGACAAGATTAAGAGCAAGTCAGCTTCCAAATTATAATATAATTGGTAAGCCAAAAGTAGCAGAATTTATACGATTATCGAACTGGCATTACCCCTTGGATCTTGTTAATCCCCACAATCCCAAAATCGTGTTCAATCGTGGTTCACCATTTAATATGCTGTTCAATAAACCCAATCAGGTCGTCGGCCATAGCCTGCTGCTCTTTTATATTGGGGTGGCCCGGCGTGTTTTTGTAGGGGAAAAAGTGTGTATATATCTTTTTATCGTTTAGTTCGGCCACGGCTTTTTCTATATAACCGGGCCAGGGCGAGCCTTCTTTCGTGGCATCCATGTTACCCAGCGCACAAATGATCTGCGCTTTAGGGTATTTGTTGCGGACGTTTTTCACAAATTCCTTGTAAGCCCGGATGATTTGCTCTTTGGTCGGCGGCTTATCGCCGAATCGCGCCTTGAACTGCGGGTTATTAGGCAGCTTCACTATCCATGAATCGTTCTGGAACAGGTTGATCACCACCACATCGGGCGTATATTTTGAAAAATCCCATTTACTCTCGGGGTCGGTCGGGTCGAGCCGGTCGTACAATTCGGGCATGATCAGCGGGTCCCAGCTTACCATGATGCCGATACCGCTACGCGAAGTATTATGAAATTCAGCATTGAAATGACGTGCCGTTATCGCTGCATAACTCAGGTAACCATCCTCGTAAGGGGCGGTACCCCGGTCCTTGCCGGAAGAATCTTCGACGGCGTAGGCGCAGGTGATCGAGTTGCCGAAAAATTCCATTTTGCGTTTGCTGACGGGCGGAGGGGCTAGCGTTATCGAATTTTTGTCGAGCGTAAACTGGTAAAACCACGTTTTGCCCATGGGCCATTCCGTAAGTTTAAATAATTCCAGCGTATGGTCGGCATCGGGCAATCCGGATGCCAAAACATATTCCTTCTGCAGGCTATCCGGCTTCAGCACGCTGATGATCTTGCCGTCGACGATCACATTATAGCGGTTGATCCCGTACTCATCCCTCAATGTCACTTTTACTCCAGTACCCTTAAAATGAATGCTCAGCGACGACCCCGGCCACGATAATACCGCTGCCTCGTCTTCCATCATAATACGCCCCATGTAATGGATATGCGGGTCGTGACTGGGTATGACAACAGTTTGCGCATAACAGCTTGCGCTGAGAGCCGCGAAAAAGAATAGTAACAGGAATTTAGGTTTCATATTTATCGAATGGTTACTTCAAATATACATAGGTGATCCCATCCCCGCCACGGTCGGCATGTTCATCTTCCATCCTGTCCACCGCATCGTATTTTTTCAGGTAATCGCGTATCAATTTACGCAAAATACCGTCACCCTTGCCATGGATGATCTTCAGATTATTAATTCCCATCATCAGTGAGCGGTCAAGCAGCTTTTCGATCTCGTAAAGCGCTTCGTCTCCCCTTTTGCCGCGTACGTCGATCTCAGGGCTAAAATTCGCCAGGTCGCTGGTTTGCGACGAAAAACTCCTCCTTATTTCTTTAGGGACTTCCTTTTTCGACACCTTTTGCACCCGGTTCTTTTTGGCAACCGTACGCAGGTCGCCTATGGCGATGATCACATTATCTTTAGCTATTTCCATCACCTGGCCGGTTGTGTCCGAATCGGTCAATTTTACCCAATCGCCCGGCTTAAGATCTTCGGTTACGGCCACAATCTTTGGCTTTTGAGGCCGCTCGGTGTTCCTTTCCAATTCACGGCCAAGGTTTTCGCGCAATTGCCGCGTTTTTTCCTTGTCCGCATTGCTGCTTTTTATACCGGCAATGGTGTTCTCAACCAGCTTGTTGGCATTCAGGATAATATCTTTTGCTTCCTGCTTTGCTTCACGTATCAGCGCCTTTTTGTTTTCTTCGAGATAGCTTTTCAGCTTCTCGTTCTCGGCTAGCAGCCCGTTCAGCCTGTTTTGCTGTTTTTCTAACTTGACCCGCGTATCAAATATTTCCTTTTTTTCGCGTTCCAGGTCGACCAGCAGCGTATCTACCTTTTTCTGGTTGACGCCGATCTTATTCTTGGCCAATTCGAGCACCTCGCGCGGCAAACCGATCTTTTGTGCGACCTCGAAAGCATACGAACTGCCGGGCTTGCCTACCTCCAGCATGTATAAAGGGCGCATCGCCACGTTATCGAACAGCATCGAGGCGTTTTCAATACCCGGCGTATTACCTGCGAAAACCTTCAGGTTTGAATAATGCGTCGTGATGACACCTCTCGCCTTTTTATTATTCAGCGTTTCCAGTACCGCTTCTGCTATCGGGCCGCCGAATTGCGGATCGGTACCGGTACCAAACTCATCGATCAGTACTAAAGTTTTGTTATTAGCCGTTTCGACAAAGCTTTTCATCTTCGAAAGATGAGCGCTGTAGGTGCTCAGGTCGCTTTCGATCGATTGGTCGTCGCCTATATCGACAGATATTTGTTTAAAAATACCAACAACGCTTGCGTCCGAAGCCGGTATAAGCAAACCGGCCTGCGCCATGGTTTGCAGCAAGCCAACTGTTTTCATACAAACGGACTTACCACCGGCATTCGGCCCGGAAACGACCACAATGCGTGTTCCTTCATCGATATTGATATTCAACGGAACTACGGTTTTCTTTTCCTGTTTAAAGCTCAACAACAGCAACGGATGACGGGCGTTGATCAGTTTTACCTTAGCTTCGTTCACCAGCCCGGGCATTTCCGCCTCGATATCGATGGCAAAAAGCGCCTTGGCGCGAACAAAATCGAGCTTGGTAAGCAGGCTATGATACGATAACAGCAATGGTATATAAGGCCTTAATTCATTCGTAAGCGCGGTAAGTATTTTGACGATCTCACGGCGGCGCTCAAATTCCAGGTCGCGCACCAGGTTATTCAGGGCGAAAACCTCTTCCGGCTCGATGTAAACGGTTTGCCCCGATGCGGATTCGTCGTGTATAAAACCTTTTAGCTTACGTTTGTTTTCTGCAAGCAGCGGAATACACAAACGTCCATCACGTATAGTCAGCGAGCCGTCAGCGGTCCAGCCATTTGCAGCGGCATTTTTAAATATCTGGTCTATTTTACGCCGAGCCTCCTGTTCTGCCCTGGCAATGGCTGAAGTTATTTCAGAAAGTTCACTTGAAGCGTTCGGCCTGATCTTTCCTTTTGGGTCGATCACTAGGTCGATCTTTTTCAAGATAGTGCGTTCGATGGGCAAATGCTCGAACAAAGCCTCCAGGTTGGGATATTGTCCCTCTCGTTCGTTAAAATACCCAATGACGGCAAACACGGTCGACAGCGAGGCATATACCTGGTAAAATTCCTCCTCGGTAAGAAAAGCGCCTTCGATCTTCGCTTTGCCGGCGAGCGATTTGATATCAAAGAAATCGTGTATCGGCAGGGCGGCGTCATTTTGGAGGATGTTTTTGAACTCATTGGCCTGGCTCATAAATTTATGAACCTGGTCAAAATTGTTCATGGGCTGGATCTTATCCACCATCTGCCGGCCCATCAGGCTCAGGCAGTGTGCCTTGATCAGTTCCTTGATCTCTGTAAAACCGAGCTTATCAGCGCTATTGGATGGATAAAGCATTATTTCGACGTGTCCCTGGGATGAGTTTTTAAATGCTGCAGACGTTTGTAATCGGGCCTTAGCGGTAATTGCGGCACCGGTGTTATTGGCTTGGTAACAGGCTGTACATTTTTATTAATGGTTCCGCGCTTCTTATTTTCCATCTCCACCTGCTTCTGGTTCACTTTGACAAGCGAATCGTTCATTTTGTTAAGGCGATTGCCCACTGCGTTATAAATATTCTGGAGAAGATCCGGCCTTGCACAATAATATCGCAGGCTTTTCATAAACTGGGCCGTGTCAGTATGGTGCCTCTTAAATAACGCCATGTATCGCCCATGGCCGTATTTAAACAGGCTATCCGGCGCCTGCATCACACTATACAGACTACCATCGACGATCTGCAGATCGGTAAGCACACCGGTCATGGTTTTCTGGTCCAGCACCCCTTTAGGAGTAGGGGAACCTGAACAGGCGGCAACGAAAAACAACACTGAAAAAAGCAGGCGATTATATCTGGGCATTCTGTAATTTAGCGCGATAATTTTTAGCAAAACTACGGATAAATGAGCATTGCGGATAACATCAGGAACGTAAAAAAGGAAACTGGTATTGTGGACGTGACCCTGGTAGTTGTATCGAAGACAAAACCAGAGGACGATATCATGGAAGCTTATCATGCCGGTCAGCGTGTGTTTGGCGAAAATATGGTGCAGGAACTGGTGGATAAATACGAACACTTGCCTAAAGATATACAATGGCACCTGATCGGGCACTTACAAAGCAACAAGGTAAAATATATAGCTTCTTTTATCAGCATGATACAGTCGGTCGACAGCTTAAAGCTGCTGAAGGAGATCGACAAACATGCACAAAAGTACAACCGTGTCATCGACTGCCTGCTGCAGGTGCACATAGCCGATGAGGAGACTAAATTCGGTCTTGGTTTTGACGAAGTGGTAGAATTGCTGCGGTCGAATGAATACTCAGAGCTAAAACATGTGCGGGTAAGGGGCTTGATGGGCATTGCCACCAATACCGAAAATCCCAAACAGGTAAAAGAAGAGTTTTATGAGTTAAAAACTTTTTTTGATGGCATAAAGCTGAGCTATTTCAGGAACGACAACAAATTCGACACGTTATCCATGGGTATGTCGTCCGATTACAAAATCGCGATCGAACTAGGCAGCAACATGATACGACTGGGCAGCACGATCTTCGGTCAGCGTGTTATCAAACACTGGAAGAATAATTGAACAAAATTTAAGGATTAAATAGATTTAAAAATCATCCGAGTCATTCCAATGACTTAATGACTTAATGACTTAATGACCCAATGACTAACCTGAGAGTAGCCCAAAAAGAAGATTGCCCGCGTTTAATGGAACTGGTACACGAGCTGGCGTTATTTGAACGCGCGCCGGAAGAAGTAACGGTAACACTCGAAGAATTTGAAGAAGCGGGCTTCGGCAGCAAACCGGTTTGGAAAGCGTTTGTTGTTGAAGCAGATGGCCTGATAGTTGGTTTCGCGTTGTATTATGTACGGTATTCGACCTGGAAGGGCCCACGCCTGTACCTCGAGGACCTGATTGTAACAGAAAGCTGGCGCGGCAAAGGCATCGGCAAACTGCTTTTTGACCGAACTGTACAGGAAGCAAAAGAAATGGGGTTTAACGGCATGACCTGGCAAGTGCTTGACTGGAACGAGCCTGCTATCAAGTTTTATAAAAAATACGAAGCCGATATTAGCGGAGGCTGGCTAAACGGCTCGCTGTCTAAGGAACGGATTTCGGCGCTATGAAGCAAAATCATTTACTTTGGCTAACCATTATTCCCTTAATTTCTGCTTGTAACTGGGGCGTGCCGAAGAATAATGCCAAACCTGCGGTGACAAAAGACACTTTAGCGTATACATACCGAGTTATCAAACAGCGCGCGTACGATTGCGGTAACAAGCCGGATACGGCATGTACTGAAATTTCCATCGTTTATCCCGTTTTCGCCGACGACAAAGCGTTGAATAATGCGGTGATCAATAATTTGACAAACAACCTTGGCCTTTCTGAATACAAGAACAACAACCTGCAGCAACTGGTGCGTCATTATTTTTCGGCATACAAACAGGACAAGGCCTCGAACCTGGGTGTGATCTACGATATGAAAGGCAGCGACAGCGTTTTAAGGCAGGATTCAAGTATCGCTACGCTGCAGCTTTCAGGATACAGTTATTTAGGCGGCGCGCATGGCGGCTCAATAACGAAATTTTTAAACTGGAATACCAGGACCAACAAAAAAATCACGCTTGAGGATATCCTATTACCCGATTATAATGAAAAGCTAACCGCAGCGGGCGAACGTATCTTCAGGAAACAAGAAAAACTAAGCGATACCACTTCGCTAAAGAACGACTATTTCTTTAAGGATGGGAAATTCGCACTGAACGACAATTTCCTGATCACTCCCATTGGGCTTCGCTTCCTGTATAATGAATACGAAATAAAGTCTTATGCGGCGGGACAAACCAGTATACTAATCCCCTATTCACAAATTAAATCATTACTGCGGCCCAATACGGTCATCAGCCAATACATCAAATAATGTTCGTTTTCAAATTCGGGGGCGCATCGGTAAAGGATGCTGCCGGTATCATCAACCTTTCGGAGATCATAAGAAAATACACGGGCCACCAGTTGCTGATCGTAGTTTCGGCTATGGGTAAAACCACCAACGCGCTCGAAAAGCTCACAAAAGCCTATGCTGAAGGATCTGACGAACTGCAACAGATATTTACAGAGATCAGGGATTATCATTACCACATTATCGCTGAACTTTTCGAACCGGGGCACCCGGTGTTCGATGACGTTGCCAATACTTTTGTCGAGATAGACTGGATGATCGAGGACGAGCCGCACGACGACTACGATTTTATTTATGACCAGATTGTTTCCGTTGGTGAACTGGTGTCTACCAAAATAGTAGCGGCATACTTAAACAAATGCGGGCTAAAAACACAATGGCTTGATGTTCGCAGCTATGTCCATACCGACAATAACTACCGGGAAGGCAATGTACAATGGAGCAAGACCAGGGCAAGCATCAGCCAGGATTTACCTGAAATGCTTGAAAAAGGGTTTGTATTGACCCAGGGCTTCCTTGGCGGCACATCTGAAAATTTCACCACTACGCTTGGCCGTGAAGGTTCGGACTATACCGCATCCATATTTGCTTCCTGTTTGCAGGCCGAATCTGTAACTACCTGGAAGGATGTACCCGGCATACTAAACGCCGACCCGAAATTCTTTGACGATACGGTTAAGTTCGACGAGCTTTCCTATTCCGAGGCGATAGAGATGACATACTACGGCGCCAGTGTCATCCATCCCAAAACCATCAAGCCATTACAAAACGCCAACATCCCTTTACTGGTCAAATCGTTTAACGACCCGGATGCCCGCGGAACGATCATTAAAGAAACTGCGAATATGGTTTTTGAGAAGCCGGTTATCATTCTCAAACAGAACCAGGTTTTGTTGTCCATCTCGGCAAAGGACTACTCTTTCATTTCGGAGGACCATTTGAGCGAGATATTCCGGCTTTTCGCACAAAATCACGTAAAAATCAACGTGATGCAAACTTCTGCATTAAGCTTCAGTGTTTGCTTTGACCTTAAGCCTGAACGTTTTGAAAAACTGTTGGCCGGCCTGTCGCCACATTTCAAAGTAAAATACAACGAGGATATCACCCTTATTACGGTACGTCATTACAAATTGGGTAATCTGCGCGAGCTGGCCTCAGGGAAAACGATATTACTGGAGCAGATAAGCCGCAATACGGCGCAAATGGTAGTAAAATAGATGCTATTCCTCAATAATAATGTGTGATCTTTCAACACCAAGCTCCTGCAGGTATTTAACCATGTCTTCAGTAAACTTGTCGGGACCGCAAACATAGCAATACGCAGTGCTTTCTGGCAAATGCTGCGCAAGCAGTTCTTTGTCAATGTGCCCCTCCATCATACCGGGCTCGTCTGAAACATCGACGATATTGATAAAATTATCGCCGAGCATTTGGTTAAATTCATCACGCAAAATAATATCCTCTGCGGATTTATTGGCAAACAATAGCTTACTGCCCTTCAGCCTGTTTTCATGATATTGCTGACGAAGTATGGCGATGAACGGAGTGACTCCGGCCCCGCCTGCAACAAACAAACCCGGCCCTTTGAAATTGATCGCCCCAAAAACCTCGTGCAGAATCAGTTCGTCTCCCTCTTTTAGCTGACCGAGTTTATTGGTGACGCCGTTATGATCCGTATATATCTTAATCGTGAACTGCAAATTTTCCCATTCCAGCATCGATGTGAAGGTAAAAGGCCGCAGTTCTTCTTCCAATCCAGGTTTGTTAATGGACACATCCGTCGCCTGCCCGGGTATAAAGGTATACCCAGCCGGTTTCTCGATATCGAACTGTCGTACGTTGTGTGTTACGAAATGCGCTCTTAATATCTTAACGATGTGCTTTTCCATGACTTTGATGCTTTAGCTGCGAAAATTGATATAAAATTAAGTCTTATCCATAAACATGCGGCCAATTTATGGGTTTGTTCAAAAATGAAATATTGAAGTTTAAAATTTGTTTTTACATTTGCCTCAAACTAATACATAATGAAAACAAAAAGTATCATCGTTATCATAATCGGCCTTGCCATAACAATCTTTTGTCTTTATTACTTCCGCCCGGCGCTGAACGTAGTTGATTCGGACCCTGTAAATGTTAATCCGGCGGGCATCAGAGCGGCGAGATGGCCTTTATTCGTAGGTATCCTTACAACGTTTGTAGGGGTTGTGTTCCTGTTTATTAGTTTTGACAACGAGAGAAAAGCGAAGTTAAGAAAATAATAATATTTACTTTCACGCGAAAGGGACGTACCTTCTTGGTACGTCCCTTTCTTTTTTATGTTCCCTTGTCATCCTGCGCCGGTTTAAATAATTATCCGGTTGAGGCAACAACTTTCAATCATTTACCGCCCATACCACATCCGAACTTTGGATTATAACGCAGTCCGGGCGTGAGCCAATGAAGTAAAAGCACGCGCGAATACCGGTAATTGAGCGGTGCGAGCGCTGTAACCACGCTTAATAATACCACAAGGTACAGCCAGGGGTCTTCGCTGTCCGTAAGAATATAAGTGCCTAAAGCCAATGTAACCAACTCAGCCACAATAAAGGCGTAGCCGACATACATGGCAGCATAAAAATACCCTGGCTCCCGTTCATAGACCAGTCCGCAGCAGGGGCATTCCGTCAATATCTTTTGCCCGCTGAGGCTATACGGCGGATTGGCAAAAATCTTTCCTTCACGGCACCTCGGGCACCGGGCGTGAACGATGGCCGGCCACATTTTCTTTAACTTTTTTTTATTGTCTTTCATAAATTTCTTCGTTCGATACAAAGACGGTCGCCCTAACAACTGTTGTCAGGGACAACCCTTACTTAACACCTGCGGCTACCAATATTTTCTCCAACGGACAAAACTTAGTAACCGACGATTGCAGCAGGTTCACACCTACAAAGACGCCAAGCCAAAGCCAGTTAATATCAACGAAATTGGCCAGGATGATGCTGGTCAGGACAAATGTACCTGCGACAGCGCGTACTATTCTTTCTTTCATTTTTTTAATTAAATTGTTTCTTCAACAGGTATAATAAAAGCCCTTACCGGGAAACCCGTTTGGTGTTGCTCATTATATTTTTCTATCAGCAGTGTTAGCCGCTTTATATTTTCGCCAGGTGCGAAGCTGAAAATGATCACGGAATCAAATTTTTCATCGCCTGCCGCGAACCATTCCTGTAAAAGGTTTGGTTCGCCATTCTGCTTCACGCCGGTGATGCCGGTCATGCTGTAAGTACCGATTGCCGCTTCTTTAAACAGCTTGCCGACATCATCTTTGTACTCTTTAAGGCACGTTGCTACAAGAAATTTCATTGTTCAAATAGTTTAAATTATGGTTGGGGATGTTTTTTGCGCATCATTCTATAGTACAGTAATGGTACTACCAGCAGCGTCAGGAAGGTCGATGTGATCGTCCCTCCCATCAGCGATATGGCCAGTCCCTGAAAAATCGGGTCGAACAGGATGATCACGGCGCCCAGCGCTACTGCCCCCGCAGTCAGCAGGATTGGCGTTGTGCGCACCGCACCTGCCTCGATAATAGCCTGTTTAAGCGGAATGCCCTCGCGCAGCCGGATATTGATAAAGTCGATAAGCAGCACCGAGTTACGCACCATCACCCCCGCTAACGCGATAAACCCGATCATGGAAGTCGCGGTAAAATAGGCATGCATCATCCAGTGTCCGAGCACTATACCTACCAGCGATAGCGGTATAGCCGCCAGCATCACGATGGGCACCGTAAAGTTCTGGAACCAGCCCACGATAAGAATGTAGATCATGATGATCACCACCGCGAAGGCGATACCGAGGTCGCGGAACACTTCGTAGGTGATCTGCCATTCGCCATCCCATTTCAGCGAATAATTATCCTGCAACTCGGGCTGATGCGTGTATTCTTCGCTCAAGGTGTAGCCTTTGGGTACGCTAATTTTCTTCAGGCTGTCCGATACACTTGAAATAGCATAAGACGGGCTCTCCAGTTTGCCGGCCATATCAGCCAGCACATAAACCACTTCTTTCTGGTTTTTACGGTATATGCTTTTTTGCCTGATCTGCTTTTGTACGGTCACCAGGTCGCGGACAGGCACGGTATTGCCCTGCATACCCACTACTTTCAGGTTCAGCACATCGTCCAGGCTCGATTTATCGGCATCACTCAGTTGCAACCTGATGGCAGTCTGGTTATAGGACGCGGGCTGGTAAACAGTGCCCACGTTCATGCCCGAAAGCGCCGCGTTGACCGTAGCCGCTACCTGCGCCGGCGCTATGCCGCGGCGCATAGCCTTTTCCTTATCCACTTCGATATGGTATTCCGGCTGATCATCTTCAACCATCCAGTCAACATCAACCACGTCGCTAGTTTTCTTAAACAGCGCCTTAACCTGGTCGGCGATTTTTATTTGCTGGTTATAGTCCGGCCCGTAAACCTCAGCTACCAGCGTCGACAGTACCGGCGGCCCCGGCGGAACTTCTACGATCTTCACATTGGCGTTGTACTTTTGGGCAATCGCTTGTATCGGCCCACGCATTTGCTTGGCAATGGCGTGGCTTTGGATACTGCGGTCCTTCTTATCCACCAGGTTCACTTGTATGTCGGCCACGTTATCGCCGCGGCGCAGATCATAATGCCTTACCAGCCCGTTAAAGCTGATGGGCGCCGAAGTACCGATATATTCCTCATAATTTCGCACCAACGGTTGCCCGGCGATATAGGTGGCTATGTCTTCAGTAACTGCCTGTGTTTTCTCAAGGGTTGTGCCTTCGGGCATGTCGACCACCACCTGGAACTCATTCTTGTTGTCAAAAGGCAGCATTTTTACCGCCACTGCTTTGGTGTAGAACATGGACAGCGAGGCAAACAAAATGGCCACAATGCCCATAATAAATGCCCAGCGTTTCCACCTGGTCTCCAAAAGCGGGTGGATGAATGAGCGGTATATTTTATAAATACCCGTCTGCTCCAACATCAGCGGTTTGCTTTCTTCATGTTCGATACCGCGTTTTTCCTTTTCCCGCAAAAAAATAAAGCCGAGGTATGGCGTAAGCGTCAGCGCCACAATAAGTGATAGCATCATGGCTATAGACGCCCCGATCGGCATAGGGCTCATGTAAGGACCCATCATACCCGACACAAACGCCATCGGCAGCACCGCCGCTATTACCGTAAACGTCGCCAGGATGGTCGGGTTACCCACTTCGTTGATGGCATAGATAGCCGCCTGCAACGGCGGTAGCTTTTTCATCTTGAAGTGCCGGTGCATATTTTCGGCGATGATAATCGAATCATCGACTACAATACCCGTAATAAATACCAGTGCGAAAAGCGTTATCCGGTTAAGCGTGTAATGCAGAAAATAATAACTGAACAGCGTTAACGCGAACGTGACCGGCACCGACAGGAAAACCACCAGGCCGCCCCTCCAGCCCATCGCCAACATCACAAATACCGTCACCACTACAATGGCGATGAACAGGTGGAGGAGCAACTCTGATACCTTGTCTGAAGCGGTCTCCCCGTAGTTACGGGTTACCGTCAGCTTTACCTCGGAGGGTAAAAGATCTTTTTTAAGGTGATCGACCTTATTCAATATTTGCTCCGACAGCTTCATGGCATCGGAACCTTTCTTTTTGGCTATGGATAACGTTATGGCCGGATAGCTCGATCTGAAGGCGTTCGCTTTCGCCGTATCCGCGCGGCCATAACCGAACATCACGTACTGGTTTGGCGTTTCAGGCCCCTCAACCACTTTAGCCACCTGTTTCAGGTAAACCGGTTGCTGGTTGTTTGAACCCACGATCAAATTGGCCACGTCGTCGGCATTGGTAAGGAAGTTGCCCGTCTCTACCGAAAATGCGGTATCGCGCTGCAACAGCTCGCCGCTTTGCATCTGTGCATTGCTGCCCTGTATCTGTTTGCTGATGGTCAGGAAATCGACGTGATTTCCGGCCATCTTATCCTTATCCAGTATGACCTTTACTTCGCGGCTGCGTCCGCCGATGATGTTCACATCGGCGACGTCGTTTATCTTTTTGATCTCGCCGGTCAGTTCCTGGCCCATCTGCCGAAGCTGGTAGTCGTTGTATTTTTCGCTCCAAAGCGTAAGGCTCAGTACCGGTACGTCGTCTATCGCGCGGGTTTTGATCAGCGGCAGCGTGGCACCCTGCGGCATCTTGTCCATGTTTTTCATCAGCTCGCTATACAGCTTTACCAACGAACGTTCCACATCCTCACCCACATAAAACTGCACGATCAGCATAGCCTGGCCCTTCATCGATGTCGAATACACATATTCAACGCCCTTCACGTTCGAGATCATTTTCTCCAGCGGAGCGGCCACTTTGGTTTCAACATCTTTGGGTTCGGCACCCGGGTAACCGATGAAAACATCGGCCATGGGCACCTGTATTTGCGGCTCTTCCTCGCGGGGAATGAGCATGGTGCTGTAACCGCCAATCAGCAGGAAGGCGATCATAAGCAATATGGTAAGCTTGGACTGTAAAAAAGCCCCTGCTATTTTTCCTGAAAATCCTTTTTCCATAGCCTTATTTAATTGTTATGGGTTCACCGTTGTACAGCTTGCCTTCGGCGCTCAGGATGAAATGTTCGTCCGCGCCGAGGCCGCTAAGCACTTCTACTTTATCCCCATACGTTTTACCCAGGCGCACCCAACGTAATACCGCGGTGTTGCTGGCGCTTACCGTATACAGTCCCGTAAGCTCGTCTTTTTGTTCGATGCTGGACACGGGTACCATAATGACATTACTGCTTTCGGTATGTGCCGCCTGTTTTACTGGAATCGATACATTGGCATACATACCGGCATACAGCCCTGTCTTTTCATTCTCCGGGATATTGATCTTGGCGAGGTATTGCCCGCCGGTGGCCTGCGATGATGTGCTTACATCGGCGATGATCCCGTCGATGGTCTTGTTCGCAGCTTTGATCGTGACCATAGCTTTTTCGCCCTGCTTTACCTGGCCGATCGCGTTTTCGGGTATGGAAGCCACCACCTGGAAGCTGCCGGCGCGCTCAACTGTCAAAATCGGCATACCGGGATTGGCCATGCTGCCCGGATCGGCGGTTCTTTGGGTTACCACCCCATCAAACGGCGCGGTAAGTGTTGTATAGCTAAGCATAGCGCTCGCTTCGTTACGCATCTGGCGGGCGGTTTCCAGTGCCGATTTCGCGGCGGCGTACTGCATCGTCACATTCTCGACCTCTTTGGCCGATGCGCTTTGCTGTTTGTATAAAACCTGGAAACGGTCATAGTCCTTCTGTGCGTTTTTTTCGGCTGTTTCCGCCTGGGCTATCGCGGCGTCGGCCTGGGCTCGTTTAGCACGAATATCGTCGTTGCTTATGGTACCCAGAACCTGTCCTTTACGTACATGGTCGCCAATATTTACATTCAGTTTGGTGATATAGCCCATCACCCGTGTGCTGATATTGGCTGTCTGGGACGATTGCAATTGCCCGCTGGCATCAATGCTGTTTTCCCCGGCAGCCGATGGCACAGCTACGGTTACGGCTATAGCCGGGCCGCTTGCGCCACTATTATCTTTTTCTTTTTTCGAGGTGCAGGCGCCCAGGGTGATGACCCCGAAACTTAGCGCAATTCCTATTATTTTTACGTTAGTAAACATATTCCTATTTTTTTATTGACTTGATGATGAGGTTAATAACTGCATATAAGCTTTGGTTACGGCAAGATTGAATTCGGCCTGAGCCAACGCGAATTTTTGCTGTGAGAGCTGAGTGTCGGCCATCAACACATCGGTTGTGTTGATGAGGCCCTGCTGATACCTGTTTTGCAGGATACGCATAGATTCTGCGGCCTGATCCACGGCAGCGCGGTCGCGCATTATCTCAGCCCTGGTATCAGACAGGTCGCGGAAAGCTTTGTTGAGCTCCATTTGTCCCTGTTGTTTCTGCTGGGCTAACTGTTCGGTTAGCTTATCCCGCTCCAGCTTCTGCGCATCGATTTTGCTTTTCCGGGCATTCCCTTTGAAAATGTCCCATGAAAGCTGTATACCCGCGAGATAGGAGTTTGCGCCAAAGCCGGCCAAATGTGAGTCGTTGTATTGGTAATTGCCAAATGCGTTCAGTTTGGGCAGATAGCTCATTTTGTTCGACTTGAGCATCATTCCGGATGCATCGATAGCTTTTTGCATCGCCATAAAGTCGGCACGGTTATCCGGTACCTTCAGCGTCGTATCCGCAATGGGCCGGTCAGTTTCTCCCTGCTCATCAATGGTGTAAATAACCCCCGTTTTGGTACCCATTAGTACGCTCAGGTAATCGGATGCATTGCTGATATTGCTTTTGGCTTTGGAAAGGTTGCTTTCAACGGCCGTCAAATGCACTCCGGCGTTCAGCAGGTCCGATTTCTGGATCAGGCCCTGCTGGTAATGATCATCCGTAAACTTATACACGGACCGGGCCGTCTTTAACGCTTCTTGCAGTACGTCAACCGCTTTGTAAGCCAGTTGTAGCTGCAGCCACGCTTTTTGCACTTCAAATGTCAGGTACTCACTAGTGCGCTGGCTCTTGTACCGGTAAACTTCCACTTGTTTCCCGGCGCCTTTCCGTGCGAACAGCATATCGGCGTTCAGCAAAGGCTGTTGCACTTCCAGTTTGGTCATTACATCAGATGTGCCCGAAGGATGGTTAAGAAGCGCCGGGTTAAAGTCGTTTGGCGTGATCGACCGCTGTTCCAGTTTATAACCAAAGGCGTTCAGCGGGTCGTTAGTAGTCATCGCTGTATAGGAAAGGCCAATCTGCGGCAGAAATACCGCATCTGTTTGCCGGTAATTGGCTTGCGCGATTCCTTCGTCGAGTTTAGCTATCCGGGCGCTCTTATTATTACTCAGCGTAGCCGCGATCGCTTCGGTTAAGGTCAGTTTTCGTGTGGCGGTATCCTGTGCACGTGCAACGGGCGCAACAAATAATCCCAGTACTATTGACCATGAAAAAATTAATGCTTTGCTCATTTATATCATTTTGATGCAAAGCTATCCCAGCCCGGGAAGCTGGTCAGTAACATTTGTTACTTAGAACGGGAAAAGAGCTCTAATCTGACTACAATATTGCCAATTTACTATTTAACGGGGTTATAATGCTGATGGATAGAGTCAGGGATGATATGGCTGCCGGTAAATATCTGCTCATTTTTCCGCTTAAACTCATCGAACGCGTTTTTCAATTGGTTCGTTTTGTCCTCGTCCTGCAGCGGATCCTCACCAAGGTCGGCATTTAGCTTGAACAGGTTGTCGCCGTTCAGGTGATAGTCGCCCATAATGAAGTCGATCATATCGGTCTTCGTTTGCAATAGGGGATAATTGTGAATATTTTCAAAGTTGCGGTTGGTATCCAATCCTTGTCCCATCCAGCTTACCAGCGACGGGCCCTTGATCTTGTAATTATGACGCAGATAGGCCAACAGGCTCGGGCTGATATCAAAATGCGTCGACACGGATGCGATCTGTGCAGTTCTCTTCAGCATCGGCGAGTAGATGATCAGGGGCACGTGATACCGATCGATCTTGTCGCTCATCGGTATCTCCGGCATCCTGTGGTCGCCGGTGATTAGGAAGATGGTATTGCTGAAGTCGCTCCGCTTGCGGTATTCGTTGAAAAATCCCCGCAAAGCATCGTCGAGGTATAATATACTTGCGTATTGCAGCTTGTAGTTGCGGCACTCGTTTTTTTTGGCGTCGCTAAAACCTAATTGAGTCATACGCTGCTCAAACCGCTGCAGATATTTATCTTCTTCGTTAATGGCAAAGGGGCTGTGCGTTGAAACTGTCAGGATAACGCTCAACTGTGGCGCTGCGGCCTTTTCGTCGCGGGTAACCAGGTAATGCCTGAAAAGTTCCTTATCATTATAACCCCAGGAAAACCCATTGGGCGCAGGAAGTTTTACATAGCCCGCAGGGAACGACTTTTGATCGTTCAGTTCGTCGATGGCGTTCTTTTTCAGGAAGGTGGCCATATTATCGAAGCTGGCATCGCCGCCGTAATAGAACGAAGTATGATACCCGTTATATTTCAATAAGCTTAGCAGTGACAAATGCGCCGGCATGTGGTCGCCTAGTTCAAGAAACCCGTTTTTTGCAAACGGAAGCGAGCCTAACACCGAAGGCAAAACGGCAAATGTACGGCCGCCTTCGCTCAGAAAGTTTTTCCAGTAAATGCTTTTGCCCGACAGCGAATCAATAAAAGGTGTAAAATTCCCAAGATATGCGCCATCATTAGTAAATGCCCGCCCCAGGCCCTCAACAAGAATGACAACCACGTTGGGCGGCGTGGCGCCGGGCTTGAAGTAAGGTGTAAGCACATCGGCGCAACTGTCGCTGTGCAGGAAAGGATAATGTTCCGGATCGACGTATTTAAAAGTAGTTGTTTTACCTGCGCCCGCATTGTCGTAATCGTTGATATAACTATCTGCGTAAATATCAAGCTCTTGGCCGGCCGGAAAAAAATGATTGTATGACGCCGTCCAAAAGTGATCAGATTTGTTAACTATAAGACTATTATCAAAATCAGATTTAAAATTGCCGCGATGTGTTATTGTATCGGCACCGGTCACCAACAGCACAAGCGATACGAGCGGCAAAGCCAAAACGATAAACCGGTTAACCCTTATCCGGTGCGGCAGTTTCCATAACAGAAGAGCGACGGCGGCGATAAGTATAATAAATTCTAATACCTGGACGACACTAACACCGCCGGCGGCGCCAACGGTTTGTTTAATTTCGGTTAAGGAGTAACCGTAAAGATCAGCTCCCAGCGGCACAAGAGCAGCGGTAAAATACGAGGTAAGGCTTAGTTGCACAATGGCCATAAATACAATAAACACGCAATAAGCTATCCTTGCAAGTTTGCCTGAGATGAGGTGCAGCAATGTAAACACAACAAAGAAATAGATCAGTCCCTTCAACCAAAATACCAGGTCGTTAAAAAAAGCCCAGCACAACACAGCGGTAAAGCTGTTGGGAAACTGGTGTACAATGCCGTTGTAAACCAATTCAAAAACGGTCATCAGTAACAGGATCGCCAACCATAATACTGACAAGCTGGCAAATGAAGAAATGACCAGCATGAATTTTGAGGATAACTTTTCCTTGGGCCTTCTGTTTTTCATTTTAAAATGTTGTCAAGTTTTTTTATTTGCCGTGAAGCCCTGGCGCGTCATCTCGCCCCAGGAATTGTTTTTTCTCATCAGGTCAAAATTTCCGGCAACCGCCGACCACACCACAAAAGGATGGAACACAAACGGCTCCAGGATGGCGGCCAGTACCAGGTTTAGAATTTCTTTCTTTTGTTTGTACTGGTGGTAAGTGAGCACCTCCATTAGTATGGCAAATATGGAGTAAAGAATACCCAAACATATTACACCGATCATAATCGATACGGCCTGCCAGTTCACTGCATACTCGAAGCAATAATAGATGAGACCGAGTATGCCAAAAAACTCAATTATCGGTGCCAGGAACTCAAAGAAGAACCAATAAGGATAGCTTAGCATTCCCAGGATACCGTAGCTGGGGTTGAAAAACATCTTTTTGTGCGAACGGAGTGTTTCGATGGTCCCTCTCGTCCAGCGGTTGCGCTGCCTGCCCAATATCCTGTATGTTGAAGGAGCTTCGGTCCAGCATAAGGGGTCGGGTATAAATGCTACCTTGTAAGGCTCGCCGAGCTCTTCCATGTGGCGGCGCATCCTTACTACCAATTCCATATCCTCGCCCACTGTTTTAGGATTGTACCCCCCGCAATCGATAACGATCTCGCGATCAAATGCGCCAAAAGCTCCTGAGATAAGCAAGAGGCCATTCAGTTTCGTCCAGGCCATCCTGCTTAACAAGAACGCCCTGATATATTCAAGCGTTTGTATTCGCGGAAGCAGTTGCTTAGGCAGGTTAACCTTTACCAGCCGCCCTCCTTCTATCTCGCAGCTATTGGCTATGCGTACAACGCCCCCTGCCGCAATCACCCTTTGCCTGGTTGATTCCAGAAACGGCTTCGCCAGTTTTAACAAAGCATCCTGTTCCAACACGCAATCAACGTCAATGCACACAAAATAATCGCTCCGGGCGATATTGACTCCAACATTGAGCGCATCGGCTTTACCTCCGTTTTCCTTGTCGACCACTATAAGTTTGCGGTAAACAGGGTTGCTGCTGCGGTATACCCCTCGTACAGGCTTAGTCTTCAATCGCTGGTTTACAAAAAAATCGGCTTTATACAGCGAATACGCTTCGATAAGCCTTTCCAGCGAATCGTCCTTGCTGCCATCGTTAATGATGATCACTTCAAGATTATGATAATGCAGCGAAAGCAGCGAGCGTACATTTTCAATTATCGTCGGACCCTCGTTATAGGCAGGCGCCAGGATACTCATACTGGGCGCTTCTGTCGACGATGCAAGCACCCGGTAATCGGTGAAACTGTTTTTATGCAAATAGCTACGTGTTTCCATAATGGAAAACGTGCCTATCAGCAAGTAACAAACAAGCAGTATAATGGAATAAAGTAAAATTCCATAGGTAAACAGGTGCAATATAAAGGTTTGCCAACTCATGCCGCCTTCTCCGCTTTTATATGCATCAGTATCCGGGCGATAGGTTCTTCAGATCGCTTGGAGAATTTTTCCAGCGAGATCAGCCCGTCCTTGCTAGCGTTTACCAGTGCGCGGGCCGCATGAAGCTTCAATTCATCGTTGTCATACGTAAGCAGATCAAAAAGAAACAATTCATCCCGTTTGGTACCTACGGTTTGCATCACCTTGGCCATGGCCACCTGGTTCCTTAAACTTTCCCTTAAAAAATGAGCAATAAGGTGATCGGAAGTTTCGTCGGTATAAATTTCGTTCAGGCACCGTATGGCCTCAAGGCGGACGTCCGCGTCGTCATGATCCAGGCATGAAGCTATCGCGTCGTGCAATTCAAACCGGTGATAGTTGCGCGCCAGTTTCAGCGCAAAAATGACTACGCTGGAGTTTTGCGACCTGAACCATCTGTCCATGCTGATATTCGACGGCGGCCTGGCCGATAGCAATTGCAGCAGCTTTATCTGCTGCCAGTTCGAAAGCGGGTAAGTAATAGCATCCAGGAAATCGAGCCCCTCAAATCCTCTGAACTGAACCATTGCTGCCTGCGCTTCCATACGCACATACTCATTTTTATCATCTGTAAATGCCTGCAGCTGATCGATAAATTCCTCCGCATCCATGACGGTAAGCTCCTGTATTGCTTGCGCTTTCACATACCACTGACGGCTATCTAAGTTCCGCAAGGCATATTGCTCCAGACCTAACTGCAGGTAAAACTGTTTTAAGCTGTCGGACGATGAACCGCTGATATTTTTTTTTGCGGATATCAGTTCGCCGGTAATGAATTTTCTGAAATGCTTGTTGCCGGTAAGCTTTTTGGCAGCCTCGAGCACCGACTCGAGTATCTGGTCCTCAATTTCGTCCCGTTCCTCGTAAAATATTGCCTTGTTGATAAGCATATCCGAGATCATTCGCCATTTATGCTTCTTCCGCTCCTGTACGCTTTGGCCGAGCATGTACATAAGCATGAAGGTGAGCAGGCAAACCATCAAAACAACCACAGCCGCCACAGCAATATTCTGTATCTGCCAGCTAATGGAAAGCAAGTATGTGACCGATCTGCCTGTCAACGTTTTAACTTGATTTGGGGCTTTTATTTTACTGCGGACACGTCAAACCTGCGTACGCGCACTGATAATTCGTTTGGACTAAAGGGCTTGGTCATATAGTCGTCGGCGCCTAACTGAAATGCCTCCAAAACGACATTTTCCTGCCCCATGCCCGACAGTATAATAACCGGAGTACCGGTGGGGTATTTCTTTTTAACAGCACTGACCACTTCCAGACCAGATAAATAGGGCATCATAATATCGGTTATCACCAGGTCGGGCTGGAATTCTTCAAGCTTCGCTACCGCTTCCCGGCCGTCATGTGTAACTATGATTTCGTGCCCATCCTTCCTGAGGCGAAACTCAAGCATCTTCATCATCAGTTGATCATCTTCCGCTACCAATATCTTCATCCTTTTAATTTTTAAATCTCTTCAACCTATCAATAACGGGCATCGGGCCGCACCCGCCGCGTTATCTCCATTTATACGGATGGCTGGAATAATGGTTATAAAAATGTCGCTGTGCTTAATGCTTTAATTCACATCAATTAGAACTTGCGGGCTGCTTTTGCCGTACAATGACAATCCACAATCTATTGGCGGGGATGCACATGAATTTTAAGTTATTTTGTCTTTTTATCGGGTTGACGGTTCTTTCAGTCACAACCCGGGCTCAGAGCGGACCGTCCTCTGATGAACTGTTCCAGCAGGCGCGACGCGCCGCCTTTGATCAGAAGGATTATAACCGGGCCATCAACCTGTGTAAAAAGGCATTGGCAAAAAGTCCCGATTACTCTGATATCCGGGTATTCCTGGGCCGTGTCTATACCTGGTCGGGTAAAACCGACAGCGCCCGTGCTGAGTTTATGCAGGTGCTTACAAAGCATCCGGACAATGAGGACGGTGCGTTTGCCTTCGGCAGCCTGGAATTTTGGAACGACAACTCGACCAGGTCCCTTCAAATCGTAAATGCCGGATTAAAGTATCATCCCCAATCAAAGGACCTTTTATTGCTAAAGGCAAAAGTGTTAAACGATCTGAAACGTTACAGCGAAGCAAACAATACGCTCGATTCGCTCCTAAAAATTGATCCCGCCAATACCGGCGCCCATTCGCTTGCCGAACGGGTGCAGGATAACGCCAGCGTGAATAAAATCGGTTTGACCTATGACTATATTCACTTCGATAAGCAATATGCAAACCCCTGGCAATTGGCCAGCCTGGAATATGGCAGGCAAACCGGCATTGGTTCTTTCATCGGATTCGTAAACTATGCCAACCGCTTTAATACCAGCGGCGTACAATATGAAATTGATGCATATCCGCACATATCCAAAATATTTTACGCTTATGTAAGCGGCGGCTATTCCAACGACTTGAGCTTATTCCCGCAATCCAGGGCAGGCTTCTCATTATATGCAAACCTGCCGGCCAGCTTTGAAGCTGATGCCGGTTTCAGGTATCTGCATTTCAGCAGCAACACGTGGATATATACGGCCTCGCTGGGCAAATACTATAAAAGCTTTTGGTTCAACTTCCGGACATATTTGACGCCGTCAAATAATTCACTTTCGCAATCGTATTCACTGCACATCAGGTATTACACCAGCGGAGCTGATGATTACCTGTCCCTGGGTGCCGGCACCGGTCTTTCGCCCGATGCGCCAAACAATGTGGTTATTTCCAACAATGGGAATATTTACAAATTTAAAACAGATAATATTTCGGCTGCTTACTGGCATTCATTCAAGCACCGTAATGTTTTCTTTATAACTGCAAGTTACGATCACCAGGAATATCCTAACAACTTATGGGTTAATGATTTCGACCTGGGCGTTGGGTACCTCAGGAGATTTTAAATGAAAAAGTATCAAAAAATATTGCTGATGTATGTGCTGCCGGTGCTTATCATTTTCCCGCTGGTTATGTTCCTCGTATGGGTTTTTACGCCCAAAACCAAGCTTGTGGTAGCCATTGTTGATAAAACTTCTCTTGACCAGTCGGGGCAGGAGCATATATCGCTGACCTGGGTACTTAACCACTATCGGTATACCAAGACGCCCGACGAGGGCTATAGCGTCGGTCACGACTATTTTGGATTCTTTCCGAAGGACGACGAAAAATTCAGGTTAAAGGGGTTGGAACGTTTTTCATCCGATCAGCTCAGGCAACTGAGCGATGATGCCGACCTGGCCTACTATACCGATACTTACGGCGTTTACAAAAATGACTGGTACACCGGGAAAGGCGAAACCGGCCAAAAAGGTTTACTGTACGGCGGGCTTAGCTCGCAGGACGTAGAGTTTTTGCAGGATATGAAAAACCGGCATAAGCTGATCATCACCGAATTCAATACCATCGGTTCGCCGACCAATGCCGACAACCGCAACAAATTCGAAAAAATGTTCGGCATGCACTGGACAGGCTGGACCGCACGTTTTTTTGACAGCTTTGATACCTTAAAGAACAAAGAACTGCCGGCGTGGCTGGTTACCAACTACAAAAAGGAGCATGCGCAAAAATGGCCCTTCCACAAAGCGGGCCTGGCGTTCGTTAACGACGCGGGAAATGTAGTGATACTGGAAGACAGCGCGCACCTGACCAACCCGGTTCCACGCATTACAACTTTCAAATACGGCCAAAAGGAATTGTCACTGCCCGAAAATATGAAATATCCTTTCTGGTTCGATGTTATCACGCCGTCCCTGTCCGTCAATCATGCGGTGTCGCTGTTTGATTTAAATTTAAACACCAATGGCGCTGCTGAGTTAAAGAAAAACGGTATTCCGACGACGTTCCCGGCTATTATCATGCACAAGGGGGCCGACTATCAGTTCTATTATTTCTCGGGCGACTTTTGCGACAACCCTATAGGAATAACCTCTTCCTATTTTCGGGGCATCAGCTTCTTCCGCTGGATGTTCTATAACAGCGACGATCCGGCCGAACGCAAAAGCTTTTTCTGGACCTTTTACCGCCCAATGATAACGCGAATTTTAAAAGACGAGGCTACAGGCAAAAATCACGGTTCTTTAAACAATGTAGCAAGCGCGCGCTAATACAAACGAGTTAGCCGGCGTCGTATCCTATTATTTTAACAGTACATTCACTTTCAGCCATTTGCCCGGCCATAGTCTGGACAATCTCCAGTATCTCGTCCGCCTGTTTCTGATCAAAATCGGTATGCTGTCGTTTGGCGACGCCAAAATCAGTCAGCTCAATATGCATATCCGGCTCGACGGCATGATTATTCAGGCAAGCTTTGGCGCAGGCGAGCGGGCATCCGTCGATAACGACGGTCTTGCGGCCGGACAGTGCAGTTCGGACTAGCTTTTTAACATTGCCGCCAACCCCTGCAATGCACGACATCTCGGCAACTTCTTTCCTGTCGAGTTGAACTGCTATGTAATTGGCCATCTGGGCCGCGCTCGAACAGCCCGAACAGGAATAAACAATAGGTTTCACACTTTCAGTTTTTAACATGGACACATTTATAAAGCCGGTACTTCAGCAACCGGCACTGCAACTTTTTCAGTGACAGAGATGTCGGTCACCTCCGCCTTCTTCAACCATCTCCTGCCTCTCAAAACAAACCAGGTAAGCGGAATAACACCCCCAACAGTAAATAAAGCCCCGCCGATGATTCGCATCCAGGTGAATCTTTGGAAACCATCACTTTCAACAAACGAATGGCTGCGGGCATACCACAAGCCCTGTTCGGTAACGGTCTTGAATTGCCAGATACCAACAGGGAAAAGGTCGAGCAAAACCATCAATAGCAATCCGATATTGACAGACCAGAACGCAGTTTTGACCAGCCGCGGCTTCCACCATTCTGCCCTGGTGAGCAACTGGCTGCAAAACAAAACAACGGCCAACGCGAGATTGCCGTAAACGCCCATTAATGCTGCATGACCGTGATTAACAGTCAAATAAGTACCATGCTCATAATAATTCGCAACGGGAAGGTTGATAATGAACCCAAGAACACCGGCGCCAAAAAAGTTCCAGAAGTTAACGCCGACCAGGAAGAGGAATACTTCGCTGAATCCGAATCGCTTGTTTGCATTTTTTGCTGAGCCATTCCCATTTTCCAATATCTTCGGCAATTTGGCGAAGCGCCAGGCCTCAAGTGTTAACAATATCAACGGGATAACCTGTAAGGTCGAAAAAACGGACCCGAGCGCTACAGTGCTCACCGTTTTGGCATTCCAGTAAAAATTATGGGAAATACCAAGCAAACCCGAACCTAAAAACAAAAGTGTAGCCAGGTAAATGACGCGGACGACTGCCTGTTTATTGACGAGTCCCATCATGACCATAAAATAACCAATCAAAACCGTGGTAAACACTTCGAAGAAGGCTTCGGCCCACATATGAACGACCATCCATCGCCAAAAATCGGTGATCACAAAATTTGTTCTCGGTGTAGCGATAAAGCCTGATATAAACAGGATGATGACACTGCCGATAGCGTACAGCAGCCAGTTGGGCAACGCCCAGGGTTGTTTAGTCTTCATCGACGGCTTAATACCGCGATAGATGATTACGGCCCAGAGTACAAATGCTACGCCAAGTAATATTTGCCAGATCTTGCCCAGTTCTACGTATTCCCAGCCCTGGTGCCCAAACCAATACCATAATTTGGGCAGAAAACCTTTAGGACCGAGAAATATCCCTGCAAACGAGCCTGCAACCAGCACAATAATGAGCCAGAAAAGAATATTGATCAGGGAACCCTGCTTCTTAGGCTGACTAGGCGAAACCAACGACATCATAAAAAACGACGCACCGATCCAGCAGGCCGATATCCATAACAAGGATAATTGTACATGCCAGCTTCTTGTTACCGTAATGGGCAGCAGTTTCGATATATCAAAACCCCAGAAACGGGTAAATCCGACAAAGTCATGAACCGTCAATATGCCGGCCACAACCTGGACCGCAAAAAGCAGGATAGCGGCATAAAAAAATTTATAGGTCGCGCGCTGTATCGCGCCGGGCCGGAAATTCTGCACTTCGGACCTGGTCATCAACGGTTGCGCCTTACTGATGTAAGTGTCGTCATTCAGCCTATCCAACCGACCGTGATAGTAAAGAACCAAACCCAGGCCTATAACAAGCCCCAGCGAACCAATAATACTCCATAAAATAATCTCAGATGTAGTCGTGTTGCCTGCTAATGGATCGTATGGCCAGTTATTCGTATAACTGTACTTCTCTCCCGGCCTGTCAACACCGCAAACCCATGATCCCCAAAAGAAAAAAGCAGTTAATTGCTTTATCTCCTCAGGTTTTGTAATATAACCTGCGGGTTTGAATGCGCCCGGGGCTGATGCGTCAGTAAATTTTGAAGTATAAAATTTGACCAGTTCGTTAGCGGCGTAAGCCTGTGCGTCGGTCAGTGTTACAGCGTTATTGCTGTGGGAATAAGTGTTGGTTTTAATTTCTGTCTGTACCTGTCCCGCAACACCTTTTTGGAGGAGTGGTAAATCACCGACATTTTTCAGATGTAAGCGGTAGTACTCGTTCATGTACAATGCCACCTGGTGCAGCGCCTCGGCCGTAAAATCGGGTCCGCGGTTGGCCCCGTCGCCAAACATGGTGCCGTATTCCATTAATGCGTATTTGTGAAAAATACCCTGTCCGTTCAGTACGTCGTCACTCGTAAAAATAATGTTCTTGTTCGCTGTCAGGTACGCAGGAATGGGCGGTGCGTCGGTATAAGTATGTACGCCGATCATCGTTACGCCGGCCGCCCCGGCGGTAAAAATAATTACCAAAGGCAGCCACCAGTTTTTCGGGTTAAGCAGGTAGGTGATAAAGTTTTTCTTTGCCATAACAGTTGTTTTTTGTAAAAGTAAATAATTACGGACAAATTTGTCCGTAATTATTATATTTATTTTTCACTCTCCTCTCCAAACAAGAATGGGGTTGATTTTATACCTACCTTGCGGACTATTAGAGCAATGCTGTAAAAATGTTTTCTAAAGCAACTGAATATGCACTAAGGGCTACAATTTATATTGCTCAAAAAAGTGCTGAAAATAAACGGACTGGTCTTGCCGAAATTTCGCAGGCAATTGGTTCGCCCCAATCTTTTACAGCAAAAGTGCTGCAGCAGTTGACAAAAAATGGTATCATAGATTCGATTAGCGGGCCTAACGGAGGATTCTATCTTTCTGAAAAATCAAGGCAAATGCCGATCCGCTCAGTTTTAACCGCTATGAAGGAAGACGAAGTTCTTGTAAAATGCATTGTCGGCTTAGCTGAATGTTCGGAAACTAAGCCATGTGCTATGCACGCTCAATATAAATTGATCAAAAGTCAGTTGATACAACTGTTTGAAAATATGAGCATTGAGACATTGGCGAATAAACCGGGAACGAACGTCATTTAATCGGATCGTTCTGCCACGCTTATTAAAAACAAACCGAGCCGCTCACGCGGCCCGGCTCTCCTTAGGTTTATTAACTGAACGAATTGAAATTATTATAGTCCGAAAGTCGGGAAGTCCGCATAAGTCCGAAAGACCATTTCCGTAAAAACTATTACTTTATTCCTATCTGCACATCCGCACATCAAGCTATCCGCACATCAGAAAACTTGCTCAAACTGGTTTACAGCATCCTTGCTTTCCAGTATCGAATGACCCATCAGGAACTCGTCGACCTTGCGGGCGCATTCCCTGCCTTCTGATATAGCCCATACCACCAGCGACTGTCCGCGACGCATGTCGCCCGCGGTAAACACCTTGCTCACGTTGGTACGATAAACGCCTTCTTTAGCTTTCACGTTTTTGCGGTCATCCAGTTGAACATGCAGGCCATTGATCATCCCTTCATGCTGCGGATGCAGGAAACCCATCGCCAGGAATACGCGCTGGCATTGAATCTCGCGTTCCGAGCCTTCAATTTCGGTGAATTTCATTGGGCGGCCCAACACATCGGTCTCCCAGGTTACATCGGTCACTTTTAACGCTCGAAGATTACCGTTTTCGTCGCCCAAAAACGCTTTGGTATTGATGCCCCAGTAACGCTGGCAGCCTTCTTCGTGGCTGCTGGTCGTTTTCAGGATCATCGGGTAGGTCGGCCATGGCATATTTTGAGTGCGGTCAACAGGTGGTTTCATCATAACCTCGAATTGATGGATCGATTTCGCCCCCTGGCGGTTTGAGGTGCCCACGCAGTCGCTGCCCGTATCACCGCCGCCAATGATCACCACATCCTTGTCCGTTGCCAATATGTCCTCGGCATCAAAATCTATTTGGCTTACACGTTTGTTCTGCTGTTTCAGGAAATCCATCGCAAAATGGATACCTTTCAGTTCCCTGCCGGGGATATTCAGATTACGGGGGATTGTAGATCCGCCCGCCAATATCACGGCGTCAAAATTTTTCGTCAATTCGTCGGCAGGAATATCTTTCCCAACCTCGACATTACATTTAAATACGACCCCATCCTCTTCCATTATCTGGACACGGCGCTCAACCACCCACTTTTCGAGCTTGAAATCCGGGATGCCATAACGCAGCAAACCTCCGGGTTTGTCGTCACGCTCATAAACCGTAACCGCATGGCCGGCCTTTGCCAATTGTGCCGCGGCGGCCAATCCGGCAGGACCCGAGCCCACTACTGCCACTTTCTTCCCGGTTTTAACCAGCGGCGCTGTGGGCTTTACCAGGTTTTTCTCGTAAGCGATTTCGATAATATGCTTCTCGATCTCCTCGATAGCGACAGGCGGTTTGTTGATACCCAGCACGCAAGCAGATTCGCAGGGCGCAGGGCATATTCTGCCGGTAAATTCGGGGAAATTATTGGTTGACGATAGTATCCGGTATGCCTCTTCCCAATTTTTGCGGTAAACGGCATCGTTAAATTCTGGTATGATATTGCCAAGCGGGCAGCCTGAATGGCAGAACGGTATACCGCAGTTCATGCATCGCGCCGACTGTTCATTCAGCTTTTGTTCATTGTAAAGGCCTTCAAACTCGTTGTAATTTTTTACACGTTCAGCCGGCGCCACTTTCTCGGGCAATTCCCTGTTATACTCCTTAAATCCTGTTGGCTTTCCCATTAACTTACTGTCTGATATTCTGCCCTTTGTAATACTTTTTTATATTCCTGCGGGAACACTTTAATGAACTTCGTCGATGCTTCATCCCAGTTCTTAAGCAGGTCTTTTCCCACCTTACTGCCCGTCAGGTTCACATGTTTCTTGAGCAATGCAATAATCTCTTCTTCGTCCTTTCCTGATAGCGGATCCAGGTCGACCATCTCGCGGTTGCAGTTGTCGGTAAATGAGCCGTCTTTGTCGTAAACCCATGCTATACCGCCGCTCATACCCGCCGCGAAGTTTCTGCCTGTATTACCTAGGATCAGCGCGCGGCCGCCGGTCATGTATTCACAACCGTGATCGCCTACGCCTTCCACAACGGCGGTTGCACCCGAGTTACGCACAGCGAAACGTTCGCCGGCCATACCACGAACAAATACCTCGCCTGATGTTGCGCCATACAGCGCCACATTACCGATAATGATATTTTCTTCAGGCGTGAATGTCGATTCGGCCGACGGGTAGATGGCTAACTGAGCACCCGACAGGCCTTTGCCGACATAGTCGTTCGCCTCGCCCTCCAGTTCGAAAGAAATGCCTTTTGTGGCGAAAGCGCCAAAGCTCTGCCCGGCTGACCCGGTGAATTTGTAATTGATCGTATTGTCGGGCAAACCTGCCGAGCCATATATCTTCGATATTTCGTTCGATAGCATCGTGCCCAGGGTACGGTCCGTATTCTTGACATCGAAAGTGCCAAACACCGGTGTTTTATCTTCAAGCGCCTGTTTGGCATGTTCCAGCAGCGTCCAATCCAGGATAGCGTCCATGCCATGATCCTGCTTTTCGCTGTTGTACAGCGTCATGCCTTTAGGATTATTAACCGGGTGCAATATGCCGCTCAGGTCGATGTGTTTCACTTTCCAGTTCTGCAATCCGTCCTTCACTTTCAGGAACTGAACACGGCCCACCATTTCGTTAATGGTACGGAAACCGAGTTCGGCCATAATCTCGCGAAGTTCTTCCGCCATAAAGCGGAACAGGTTCACCACGTGTTCCGGCTTGCCGCTGAACAGTTTTCTCAATTCAGGGTCCTGCGTCGCCACCCCTACCGGGCAGGTATTCAGGTGACATTTGCGCATCATGATACAGCCGCCGGCTACCAGCGCCGCTGTTGCAACGCCCCACTCCTCGGCACCCATTAAGCAGGCAATAGCCAGGTCGCGGCCGGTTTTCAACTGACCATCCGTCTGCAACACCACCCGGCTGCGCAGTTTATTGCGTACCAGGGTTTGGTGTGATTCAGAAAGACCCAATTCCCATGGCAAACCAGCATGCCTGATCGAACTGATCGGCGAGGCGCCTGTGCCGCCGTCGTATCCTGCGATCAGGATTACATCCGCATGCGCTTTGGCAACACCCGCGGCTATAGTGCCAACACCGGCTTTTGATACCAGCTTTACGTTGATACGCGCTGCGCGATTGGCATTTTTCAGGTCGAATATTAATTGAGCTAAGTCCTCGATAGAATAAATATCGTGGTGCGGTGGCGGCGAGATCAAACCTACACCCGGTGTCGAGTGGCGCGTCCGTGCGATCCACTCGTCTACCTTATGACCGGGCAACTGACCGCCTTCACCGGGTTTAGCGCCCTGCGCCATCTTGATCTGCAACTCGTCGGCGTTGGTTAGATAATTGGATGTTACCCCAAAACGTGCCGAAGCAACCTGTTTAATGGCCGAGCGCATCGAGTCGCCGTTTGGCAGCCTTTGATAGCGCATTTCGTCTTCACCGCCTTCGCCGGTATTGCTTTTCCCGCCGATGCGGTTCATGGCAATGGCTAAAGTGCTGTGGGCCTCGTGCGAGATCGATCCGAACGACATTGCGCCTGTAGCGAAACGTTTCATGATCTCTTCAGCCGGTTCTACCTCTTCCAGTTTTACCGACTCGCGGTGATGCGCAAAGTCAAGCAAACCACGGATCGTAAAGTGTTTTTCGGTCTGCTCGTTAACCAGTTTAGCATAATTTTTATAAACTGAATAATCGCCTGTGCGCGTTGCGTGCTGCAACAGGTGTACTGTTTGCGGATTGAACAGGTGCTCCTCGCCCCTGCGCTTCCACTGGTAAATACCGCCTTCGGGCAGCAGACGGTCCGTATATTTCGAACTGGCGAAACCGATCTTATGCTTGCAAAGCGACTCTTTCGCTATTTCATCGAGGCCCAAACCGCCTATGCGGGTTACGGCGCCGTCGAAATAACGGTCGACAACACTCTTGTTAAGTCCGAGTATCTCAAACACCTGCGAACCATGATACGATTGCAGCGTGGAAATGCCCATTTTGGAGAATATCTTCAACAGGCCGTCATTGATAGCCTTTACATAGTTCTTTCTGAGCGATTTGGCGTCCAGCGTGGTATTCAGGGAACCATCATTCTTAATCGTCTCGATAGTCGAGAGCGCCAGGTATGGGTTGATCGCCGTTGCGCCAAATGCCAGCAGGGTTGCAAAATGATGCACTTCCCAGGCATCGCCCGCTTCTGAAACCAAACCTACGGCGCCCCGCAGGCCCTTGCGCACCAAATGATGGTGAACGGCTGAAACGGCCAGCAGCGAAGGTATCGGCGCATGCTCCGAATCGATGGCGCGGTCTGAAAGGATCAGCACCTCAAAGCCCTCAGCTACGGCGTCTTCTGCGTAGCGGCAGAGCCTTGCCAAACCCTTTTCGAGCGAGCCGGGCATTCCGTCGGCTACAAAATAGGTCTGCAGCGTTTTGGCGTGGAACGAACCTGTATCGATACTCCGCAGCTTTTCCAGGTCGTGGTCGATAAGGATGGGCCATTTTAAAGCTACGCAATGGCAATGCATCTTGTCTTCGTCTAAAAGGTTGCCATTGTTGCCTATAAAAGTAGCCAGGCTCATCACCAGGCGTTCGCGTATCGGGTCGATCGGCGGATTGGTTACCTGCGCGAAGAACTGCTTAAAATAACTCGATAGGTGTTGTGGTTTGTCCGAAAGCACGGCCAGCGGCACATCGGTTCCCATTGAACCGATCGGCTCCTTGCCGTCCAGCGCCATCGGTTTAATAATGGTTTCGATATCTTCGCGGCTATAACCGAAAACCTGCTGGTAACGAAAAACCGCCTCGGGCGACAGCGGCGCGAACGCCAGCCGGGGCTCGGCCAGGTCTTCCAGTTTGATCTTATAGTTTTCGAGCCATTGACCATACGGCTGCCGTGAAGCCACCTGGTGTTTGATCTCGTCGTCAGAAATTATCTTACCCTTTTGGGTGTCTACCAGCAACATTTTACCAGGCTGCAAACGGCCTTTCTTCAACACATTCGCCGGATCGAGCTTTAAAACGCCTGCTTCTGATGCAGCGATCACGCTACCATCCTTGGTTACTACGAAACGCAGCGGACGCAGGCCATTACGATCTAACGTTGCGCCGATAAGTCTGCCATCGGTAAATGTCAAAGCTGCCGGGCCATCCCAGGGTTCCATTAGCGTAGCGTGGTATTCATAGAATGCCTTTTTTATCGGGTCCATTTGCTCGTTGCCGTCCCAGGCTTCGGGAACCAGCATCATCATCACGTGAGGCAATGAACGGCCCGAGTGGAGCAAAACTTCTATAATATTATCCAGGCATGCCGAGTCCGACTGATTATTGTCGATAACCGGCAGCAGCATTTCCATTTCCTCGCTTGTAAAATATTGCGATACGAAGGAGCGCACGCCCGAATAAAACCAGTTAAGGTTACCGGTCAGCGTGTTGATCTCGCCGTTATGCGCCAGCAAGCGGAACGGCTGCGCCAGTTTCCACGATGGAAAGGTATTCGTTGAGAAACGGCTGTGGATCATCGCCAGGCCCGACGTCATTCTCGGGTCACGCAGATCGGCGTAATATTGGCGCAACTGGTACGTGGTCAGTTGACCTTTATATACTATAGTCTTGCAGGAGAACGAGGTAAAGTAAAAATGTTCGCCGGCTCCCGCGATAGTTTCGGTGACAGTTTTATTGATGTAACGCCTCAGAACGTAAAGCTTACGTTCAAAATCGTCGGCATTGGTAATGCGGTGCGGGCGTTGTACAAACAGTTGCTCCACTTCCGGCTCGGCGAGACGGGCGGTCTCACCGATCACAGACGAATCGACGGCGAGTTTACGATAACCCAGTTTCTGCATGCCCAGCTTTTCGATCGCATTGGCTATTACCATGCGGCAGGCCTTTTTCATCGAAGGGTCCTTCGGCAGAAATATCATTCCAACGCCATACTCGCCGGGTTCAGGCAGGCTGATCTCCAGGTTCGAGCATTCTTCCATCAAAAATTCGTGGGGAAGCTGAATCAGGATACCTGCTCCATCGCCGGTTTCAGGGTCGCAGCCGCAAGCGCCGCGGTGCTCCATGTTTTCCAGCATGGTAAGGGCATTATCTATTATTTCGTTGGTTTTATGGCCGTTAATATTGGCTATAAAACCGGTTCCGCATGAGTCGTGTTCAAATTCAGGCCTGTACAGGCCCTGCTGGGGGCAATCCGTCTTATCCATCATTAATCCTTACCGTTGTTCTCTTAAAATTCGCAACTGGCGCTAATGACGAAGTTACAAATTATCTGCATATTTTTTAAAATATTCATAAATTTTTCTGATTATGTTAAAAAAAATCGCATCAAAAATTCAAAAATTAGCAATCTGTTAAAAAATTAATAAAAAATATATAAATCTCATAATCCGGTATATTTAGTTAGTATGCCTGCATAGCTATTGTTTGCCGTACTGTTGCAAGGCTGCAGGGTTAAAAAGTTATATTTTCCGCGTGTCGTTACTTTATTTTAACTTTTCAGCGTTCCGGCTTTACAACTTTCCAACCAAGGAACTACCTTTGCGCCGATGGATACATCTGCAAAGAACAAAGCCGTTTTTCTGGATCGTGACGGTGTTTTAAACCGGGAAATGGGCGACTACGTATGCCGGGTAGAAGATTTTCATGTGCTGGAATATAATATTCCCGCATTAAAAGAACTCCAGGATCGCGGGTACCTCCTATTAGTCGCTACCAACCAGGGTGGGCTTGCCAAAGGATGGTATACAGAGGAAGACCTTGGTGCAATGCATAGCAAATTAAGGGATATTTACAGCGCGGGAGGTGTGGAAATAACGGATATTTTCTATTGCCCGCACCACCCGGATTTTACCGGCGAATGCGATTGCCGTAAACCAAAACCAGGACTATTATTACAAGGTATAGCAAAATATAACCTCGACCCGGAAAAATCCTATTTTATCGGCGATCGTGAACGGGATGTGATAGCAGGCACGGCTGCGGGTGTAAAAGGTATATTAATAAACAGTGATCAGCCGATAAGTGAGGTACTGGATTTGATTGACTGATTTTGGTTGGATTGGTTATATTAGTTGTATTGGTTTGGATCGATTAGCAAAACCAATTCAATTAATGCAACTTCTACAACTGATACAACTATAAACACATGAAGCTTAACCGCTACCTGACCAACCTCGATTCATTCATCTTTGCCTGTATAGGCTTTTACGCTATATATTTATTTACGTCCTATAGTGGCGTGGGCCTTTCGCCCGATTCGCTGATGTACGCCAGCGCGGCAGAGCACTTTAAGGCGCACGGCAATTTTATCACCTTTACGGGTACTCCGATCACCTTCTTCCCAATATTTTATCCGTTTTTCCTCGGCATAATCGACTTCATTTCGAGGGTGAACCCGGTTGAGGCCGGCGCAATGATCAACCGCTTCCTGTTCGCTGCGGTGGTTTTTACCAGCGGCTGGATTATCGAAAGATTCCTTTCGCATTCACGAATATATAAGTGGCTTATACTGATCGCTATTATTATCAGTCCCGCTCTTCTAGAGATTTATACTTACCTCTGGTCCGAGACCTTATTTATACTGGAGATATTGTTCTTTATTATCGCCTTTTGGAAATACACGCATACTTATAGTATTAAATCACTGGTTATAGTTGCGTTGATAACCGCCATAAGCTGCATTACACGTTACGCGGGGGTTACGATTGTTGGTACCGGATGCTTGTTGATATTACTTGAGAACGAAATATCTTTCCGTAAAAAGATCGTCCATGAACTCATTTACGGTTCGATCTCTATTTCATTGCTGGTAATTAACCTGGTTTATAACAGCGTAGCGACCGGGTTGAGTACCGGCACCCGTGAGCCATCGATAACACCGTTTGCAAAAAACCTCTTTTATGTGGGCACGGTAATAAACGACTGGGGCGCTTTAAGCAATAAAGCCGACAGTTACGCAGTATTGGTCACATCCGTGATCATGCTTGCACTGATCGGTGTACTGACATGGAAAACCTGGAAGCGGCGCATTAACAGCTATGAAAATGTTGTGATTGCTTTTGCCGTGGTTTACGGGCTGTTCATTATCATATCGGCCAGTATTTCAAGGTACGAACAAATTAACAGCCGGCTATTGTCGCCGATGTTTATCCCATTGCTTATTTCGTGTACCAGTTGGGTGCCGGATGTCTCGAAGAGTGTACATTCAAAAACCTGGAAATATGTGGTAGCCGGAATTGGTATTGTTGCCATGCTGCTTTTTGAATATTCGACCGCGTTGGTGGATTACCAGCGCTGGTACGATGAGAACGACTACGGCGTGCCCGGCTATAGCGACGACAGCTGGAACAAATCGGAGTTTGCGCCTTATTTGAAGAGTCACAAGGACCTGTTCAAGCCTGGCGTTCCCATCTATTCTGACGCCAACGAAGCGGTATGGCTGTGTACAGGGCTCAACTCGCAGTTGGTACCGCACAAGTATTTTCATAAGGATGTCGACAAATTCTACCAGCAAAAAAGATTTTACCTCATCTGGTTCGACTCCTTATATAATAGCGAGTTGGTTGGCATTAAAGAGATCATGGCGCACAGGCAATTGAAGATGATCGGCGGGGCGAAGGAAGGGAAGGTTTATTTGAGTGAGAAATAAGCTGATTTTCATATTGACCGTAAGCATAGCGACAACATTCTGTGATGTTGTGATTGCTCAATATCGGCCCAAACAATTAGACACTCTCTTGAGGGATCTGAGAAAAAGAGGGGTTGATACGATTCTTGTTTACATGCAAGGAGCTGTCTGGCATACACAAATAGAACCCGATACAGCTGTCAAATCGAAGTGCCACTGCTCATTTGGTAATCTTATATATGCTGTCAATGTGATTTATAAGTACCATGGAAAAGTTTACAAATTGGATTATGCCTGCTGTCGGGAAACAGACACTTTGAGAATTAGTAAAACTTTAAGTATCCCGTATTTTCTATCTCGAAAACAAATTTTAGTTGATGCTGAAAACGCTTTTTATAAAAATTTAAGAAAAACCAAGAAGTTTCCGCCCCCAATAGCAACCGATTATCCCTGGGAAAATGTCGAATTGATCGTAGGTAAGAAAGTTTATGATTTTGAACTCAATTCCTATAAATCAACAGACGGCTATAAAATCTGGAAGAAATATCCATGGATAGATAGGCAAATAAAACTTATCAAACTAATAAGGCAAGACCTCGGTTTGAGCAAGGAATAAAGCACACCTACTAAACTCTCAACAAACCCCACTGCTTTTTACATAATTTAAACTTAACACTTGCTTTTGTTAAATAAACTTTATATTTGCGGCACTTCGTCCATAGTTAACTATATAAAAAATGAACGGTTACAGGCTACATCATCTTCATCTGCACCATCGCCACCAGGCGATAAGATAATGTATTGTTTCTACGTGAAATAACCCCAACCGTTCCATTTAATAGTTTAAAAAATACAAGTGAAAACACTCAAAATAGCCATCCAGAAATCTGGCAGGCTCAACGAAAAGTCAGTTGAATTACTGAAAAATTGCGGCTTAAATTTCGAAAATTACAAAAGCTCGCTTATCTCCCCCGTCTCCAATTTTCCGCTCGAAATATTGTTCCTGCGTGATGACGACATCCCCGAATACGTACAGGACGGTATTGCGGACCTGGGCATCGTTGGTGAAAATGTGATCCAGGAAACCGAGGTTAATGTCAGCTACCTGCAAAAGTTAGGTTTCGGCCGCTGCTCGCTGAAAATCGCGGTACCCAACACCGAGCACCCGAAAGACCTGTCTGAACTGCACGGTAAATCCATCGCCACTACTTACCCGGTTATATTGGGGAAATTTCTAAGGTCGAAAAATATCGAGGCCGACATCCGCACCATATCAGGCTCGGTAGAAATATCGCCGGGTTTGGGTCTTGCCGATGCTATTTGCGACCTGGTATCTACCGGCGGAACACTCAAAAGCAATGGATTGAAGCCATTTGCCGACGTGATGTCGTCGGAAGCGGTGCTGATCGGCCGCAGAGGCAGTGAAAACGAAGAGTTAATTAAAGAACTGATCCAAAGGGTGCAGTCGGTTCTCCGGGCAGCCGAAACCAAATATGTAGTGTTAAATGTTGAGAAAGTCCGTCTGCCTGAGATAACCAGGCTGCTGCCGGGGGTTAAAAGTCCGTCGGTAGTGCCATTGGCCGAGGAAGGCTGGGTAGCTGTGCATACAGTGATCCCGGAACGCGATTTTTGGGACAGGATCAGCCAGTTGAAGCAAGCCGGCGCACAGGGTATTGTGGTAATGCCGATAGAGAAGATAATTTTATAAGCCCCACCCCAACCCTCTCCGCCAGTTGGCGGAAGGGCTTAAAGTGAGGTTGAAACATAAAGCAAAATCAAAAGTCTCCCCTTCCGGGGGAGATTTAGAGGGGGCTGGCAATGAAGACGTACAACTATTCAGACTTAAGCAAAGCAGATATCCAAAAACTGGTTCAGCGGAATGTTGATCCGGCGGATGAGATACGCGCTGTTGTGGAGGATGTAATACAGAACGTCCGTACGAATGGCGACCAGGCGTTGCTGGAGTATGCCGCAAAGTTTGATAAGGTTGAGCTAACAAGCCTGACCATTGAAAAGGAAGAGCTTGAGCAATTATCCTCTACTATTGCTCCGGAGCAAAAAAAGGCCCTGCAAACAGCGTACAATAATATTTATAAGTTCCACCAATCACAGCTGAGAAGCGAGGATAAGGTGGAGACTATGCCCGGCGTCACCTGCTGGCGCGAATTAAGGCCAATAGAAAAGGTTGGCTTATACATTCCCGGTGGAACCGCTGTTTTGCCAAGCACCTTCTTAATGCTGGGCATCCCGGCGCAGATAGCCGGCTGCCGAGAGATCGTAGTTTGTTCGCCGCCGCAAAAGGATGGCAAAGTGAACGGTTACATCGCTTATGTGTCGCAATTGTTAGGCATCGAAAAGGTTTATCTTACCGGCGGCGCGCAGGCAATCGCAGCTATGGCTTACGGAACCGAAAGTATCCCCAAGGTTGATAAGATTTTTGGCCCGGGTAACCAGTATGTAACCAAAGCAAAAACTATTATTCAATCGACGACTAACACAGCTATCGACATGCCCGCCGGACCATCGGAAGTTTTAGTCATAGCTGATGACAGTGCGGTGGCCGAATTTGTGGCGGCCGATCTGCTGGCACAGGCTGAGCATGGCGTAGATAGTCAGTCAATATTGGTAACGACCTCCAGGGACATAGCCGAAAAAGCAAGCGCAGAAGTAGAACGCCAACTAAAGGAATTGCCAAGGGCAGCTATCGCGCAAAAAGCGATCGATAATTCATACATCGTTTTGGCAAACAACCTGGATGAGGCCATGGATTTCAGCAATGCTTATGCACCCGAGCATTTGATCTTAGCGACCGCCAACTGGCAACAGCTAACTGCCGGCATTATAAACGCAGGTTCGGTGTTTCTGGGCAATTGGACGCCGGAAAGTGCGGGGGATTATGCTTCGGGCACGAATCACACTTTACCGACAAGCGCCTATGCACGAGCGTATTCCGGAGTGTCAGTTGACTCGTTTGTCAAGAAGATCACCTTCCAGCACATTAGCCCGGAAGGAATCAGAAATATTGGTCCGGCTGTGGAGACTTTGGCTGAACTGGAAGGGTTAAAAGCCCATAGGAATGCAGTGAGTGTACGACTTAAGCAATAACTGTCGTGCTGAACGAAGTGAAGCATCTTATTTAATTAGATTCTTCGCTGCGCTCGGAATGACAAACAAGATTTAAAATGTTTGACATCAACAACATAATAAGGCAAAACATCAAAAACCTCAAGCCCTACTCCTCCGCACGCGATGAGTTCCAGGGTGAGGCAAGCGTGTATTTGGATGCAAATGAGAACGCCTTCGGCTCGCCGCTGGAGCAGCAATACAACCGCTATCCCGATCCGCTGCAGTACCAGGTGAAGCTGCGGCTGAGCGAGATAAAGGGTGTACCGCCGCGCAATATCTTTTTAGGCAATGGCAGCGACGAAGCCATCGATATCCTGTTCCGCAGCTTTTGCAACCCGGGTGTGGATAATGTGATCCTTGTCCCCCCCACTTACGGTATGTACGAGGTTTCGGCTAATATCAACGATATCGCCATCAAACGCGTGCCGCTGACGGAAGAATACCAGTTGAACCTGGAAGGCATTGCCGAAGCTATTGACGAGCATACCAAACTGATCTTTATCTGTTCGCCGAACAATCCGACAGGGAATTCAATGCACCGCGATGATATACAAACCATACTGGCCAATTTTAACGGCCTGGTGGTGATCGATGAGGCGTATATTAATTTCAGCAGACAGAAAAGTTTTATCCAGGAACTGACCGAATACGCTAACCTGGTGGTGCTGCAAACGCTATCCAAAGCATGGGGACTGGCGGGTTTGCGCGTGGGCATGGCCTTTGCCAGCGAGGAGATCATCGAGGTGATGAACAAAGTGAAGCCGCCATACAACGTGAACGAGGCTTCGCAGCAACTGGCGCTCAAAGCATTGCAAAATATTGACCAGGTAAACAATTGGATACGTGAAACATTAGCGCAGCGGGACAAGTTGGTACTCGAGCTGAAAGACTTCGGTTTCGTGATCGACATCTACCCTTCCGACGCTAATTTTATTTTGGTAAAAACGACCGATCCGAAGGGCATTTATAACTTTTTGGTGGGCAAAGGCATCATCGTCCGCGACCGCTCGAAGGTTGAATTGTGCGAGGGATGTCTGCGGATCACCGTCGGCACGCCGGAAGAAAATCGGATACTTTTAAGTGAATTGAGCAATTTCAAAGACATCTAAACTGAGTATGTATGGACGATGTACTGAAACGGGCAATTGATTTACGTGAGCAAAGAAAAAACATTCAAAAGTCACACGATAAATTAATTCGCGATCTTAGGGTTTATTACACTGGTCTTCCAACAAAAGCACTGTATCCTTACGATTATCAGTACTCCGAGATATTCCTTAACATTTTGCGAAATAAGGCTTTGATGTGCCCGCTTTATCACCATTTATATATACAAGTTGAAAAAACTGTTGAAGAATGCCTAAAGCGCTCGATCCCAATTGAAAATTGGTATGTCTATGGAATTGCTTCAATTGATTATGATGATTATATGAAGCGTCTGGACAAAGCGAAAGATGAAATCGTATTGGAAACGATAATAACAGGCTTAAAAGACATTGCTGACATCGACAGTCTGGATCAATCAATCATCAATTCAACAATTGATGAAATTCGGAAAACCGGACTTGATACGGAATTAACTCACTTAACTACAGAAAATCAGAATATTAAAGCTGTAGTTACCTATTTTTCAAGGAGCATGGAAGAAGGCAATCCGATCTATCTTACTGTCAATGAAAAATCTAGTGGTCGGTTCGGTAGAAAACAAATAGGGACAGCGGAAAAAGAGCAGTTATATTTTTGGATCTCGAAATTGACTTTAAATACTACCAGTGTTAAGATCAAAGCAAAAGGTCCATCAGACAGGGCGGATTGGCATTTAAAAGATAAACCGCGAAGTATGGAGTTTAGCATAGAGGAAATATTAAATGGATAATTTAAAACGTATACTTTTTATCGACCGCGACGGCACCATGATATTGGAAACAGCCGACGAACAGATCGATTCGTTTGCCAAGCTGGAATTTTATCCCGGCGCGCTCACCTGGCTGCCGAGGATAGCCAAAGAGCTGGACTTTGAGCTGGCTATGGTGACCAATCAGGATGGCCTCGGCACTTCCGTGTACCCCGAAGAGCATTTTAATGCTATCCAGAATTTCGTGCTGAAAACCTTCGAAAACGAGGGTGTAAAATTTGCCAACACACATGTTGACCGCACCTTCGCGAAAGACAACGCTCCTACCCGCAAGCCGGGTACGGGCTTGCTGGGCCAATATTTCGATACAGAAAAGTATGATCTCAAAAATTCCTTTGTCATAGGCGACCGTAAGAACGATATCCTGTTAGCGAAAAACCTGGGCGCAAAAGCCATCTGGCTGAATAACGGATCAAACCTGGGCGGTCATGAGTTTACGCAGGAACAACATAATGCCCTGCATGATGTGATCGCATTGGAAACCACCGACTGGCAGAAGGTCTATGAATTCCTGAAACTGGGTGAGCGCGTGGCTGAACACCGGCGCACAACCAAAGAGACCGATATCTACATTAAAGTCAATTTAGATGGCAAGGGCGAGGCTAAAATATCAACCGGAGTTCACTTCTTCGATCACATGCTGGAGCAGATCGCCAAACATGGCAGCATCGACCTGGAAATTGAAGCCAAAGGCGATTTGCATATCGACGAGCACCATACCATTGAAGATACCGGTATAGCCTTGGGCGAATTATTCGCCAAAGCATTAGGTGATAAGCGCGGTATAGAACGTTATGGCTTTTGCTTGCCCATGGACGATTGCCTGGCGCAGGTAGCCATTGATTTCGGCGGACGGAACTGGATCGTTTGGGACGCGGAATTTAAACGCGAAAAGATCGGAGAAATGCCGACAGAAATGTTCTTCCATTTCTTTAAATCTTTTTCGGATGCTTCCAAATCGAACCTGAACATCAAAGCCGAGGGCCAAAACGAGCATCACAAAATAGAAGCAATATTTAAAGCGTTCGCCAAGGCTATCAAAATGGCTGTAAAGCGTGATGCCGATAAGATGGTTTTACCAAGCACTAAAGGAGTGCTTTAGAACCAAGAATCAAGAACCAAGAATCAAGATTTTTTTTCTTGGCTCTTGATTCTTGGCTCTTGGCTCCTAATAAAATGATAGGTATTATAAGATACGGCGCCGGGAATATTTTCAGTCTGACAGCAGCTTTGGAGCGGTTGGGCATAGAATATGGTATGGTGTTTGGTGAGCGCGATTTTGACCAGTTTGACCGTTTTATTATCCCCGGAGTAGGACACGCCGGCGCTGCGATGAGCAAACTGGAACAGAGCGGCATGGTGGAAAAGATCAAATCGCTGAAAAAACCGACGCTGGGTATTTGCGTGGGCATGCAACTGATGACGGCACACTCCGAAGAAGGCGATGCCAATATGCTGAATATCTTCCCGATACAAACCAAGCGCTTTGCCGACAGCGCCGAATACAAAGTACCGCACACCGGCTGGAACCGCGTGCAGCAGGAAATGGCCAATCCGCTTTTTGAAAAAATTCCTAACAGTTCACATTTTTACTTTGTACATTCATACTTTATTGAGTTCAACGCGGCATATACTTTGGCTTCAACCGATTATAGTACAAAGTTTTCGGCATCAATTTGGAAGGAAAACTTCTACGCCGTACAATTTCACCCTGAAAAATCGGGCAAATACGGCGAACAACTCCTAACTAACTTTTCAAACATTTGACAGATATGTACATTATTCCCGCAATAGACATTTTAAACAAAAAAGTTGTACGGCTTCGAGAGGGCGACTATGAACAGGTGACGGAGTATGACGTTACGCTGGAAGAAATGATCGACCAGTATAAGTCGCATGGCACGGAGATGATCCACGTGATCGACCTGAACGGCGCCCGTAATGACTTCAGCAACCAGGAATACCTGTTCGATGTGATCCGAAAAACAGATATGAAGGTTCAGTATGGCGGTGGTGTTCGCAGCATTGATAAGGTAAAGGAGCTGATCGACGCCGGCGTTTTCCGTGTGATCGTTGGTACGCAAGCGTTGACCAATCCAAATTTTTTACCGGCCCTGAGCCAGGAAATTTGCGGCAGGGATAAATGCTCAGACCAGGTGATCGTTGCGATCGATGTGCTGGATGAGGTGATCAAATATTCGGGCTGGATGGAAAGCTCGCCCATCAAGCTGATGGATTATGTTGACAAGTGTCTCCAATTAGGCTTTTTTCGTTTCTTGTGCACAGATATTGGAAAAGACGGCAAACTCGGCGGCGCGGGTATCGAGCTGTACAAGAAACTGCTCGACCATTCGCCGTTTATCAAGCTTATCGCATCGGGTGGTATTAGTTCCATGAAGGACATTATCCAGTTGAGCCGCATCAAGGTAGAGTCATGTGTGGTGGGTAAGGCAATTTACGAAGGACATGTGACTATTGATGAAATTCAAAACTGGAATTTGAAGTCACTTATTTCAATTTAAAAGCTCCGTCATTGCGAGCGATAGCGCGGCAATCTCTGCACATGCAAATCGATAGTGCTGTTGAATGCATAGTTCAGAGATTGCGTCGTTCCTCGCAATGACGATTTAGTATTCTATGCTCTCTAAAAGAATCATTCCCTGCCTCGACGTAAAAGACGGCCGAACGGTTAAAGGCGTCAACTTTGTCGATCTGCGTGATGCCGGCGACCCGGTTGAACTGGCATGGAACTATTCGCAGCAGGGCGCAGATGAGTTGGTATTCCTGGATATCACAGCTACGCACGAGCGCCGCAAGACCATGGTGGAATTAGTGAAAGCTGTGGCAAGACAGATAAACATCCCCTTCACTATCGGCGGCGGCATTAATGAAATAGCCGATGCCGATGCTTTGCTGAACGCAGGCGCCGATAAAATATCGATCAATTCGGCCGCCGTGCGCAACCCGGCTTTGGTCGATGAGCTGGCTAAGGCTTTCGGAGTACAGTTTGTGATCGTGGCAGTGGATACGCGGCGTGTTGGCAAACAAAACCTGGTGCACCTGAATGGTGGACGCATTGCAACCGAAAAGGAAACTTTCGATTGGATACTGGAGGCCGAAAATCGCGGTGCAGGTGAAATATTATTGACCTCAATGGATCATGACGGCACCAAAGGCGGTTTTGATAATGAGTTCCTGAAAAAAGTGAATGATGCGGTGCATATTCCGGTTATTGCTTCCGGCGGCGCGGGTTCGGTGCAGCATTTTGTAGAGGTGTTTGAAAAAACTAACGTGGATGCGGCTTTGGCAGCCTCGGTGTTTCATTATGGTGAGATATTGATACCGGACCTGAAGGAAGTTTTGAAGAAGAATAATATAGAAGTTAGACAACTATAGGCCCCACCCAACCCTCCCCTGAAGGGAGGGCTTTATGATTCGGAAGTCTTGCCTTCCGTGGAAGATTTAGAGGGCTGACAAACCATACATATAAACTATGAATATCGATTTCAACAAAAGCGACGGGCTGGTCCCGGTAATTATACAGGACGAGCAAACCTTAGAGGTGCTGATGCTGGGTTATATGAACCAGGAAGCTTATGAAAAGACTGTAGCCGAAAACATCGTCACTTTCTTTTCGCGCTCCAAAAACCGTTTATGGACCAAGGGTGAAACCAGCAATAACTTTTTACACGTTAAAAGCATTTGCGAGGATTGCGATAATGACACCCTGCTCATTAAAGTAAAAGCTGATGGGCCGACCTGTCACACCGGTTCGCGGAGTTGCTTTAAAACGGAGTACAACCAGAACTTTATCCTGGAGCTGGAGCAGATCGTTAACGATCGGTATGAGCATCCAGTTGAAGGCTCGTATGTGAACAAGCTTCGCAACAAAGGCCTAAATAAGATCGCGCAAAAAGTGGGCGAAGAAGCCGTTGAAACGGTAATCGCAGCACTCGCTCAAAGCGAAACTGAATTCATTGCTGAAACCTCCGACTTGGTATTCCACTTATTGGTTTTGCTTCGCGAAAAAGGCATGAGTTTGGAGGCGATAGCGAAGAACTTAGAGGGAAGGCATAAGTAAGTCTTAAGTCCATAGTCCATAGTCGATAGTCCATGGCGAATGAAACTTAAACTATGGTCTATGGTCCATTGACCAGCGACTATATGATCACCGCAGAAAAAATAGCAGAACTTACCGGCCATAGTAACCCGATATTTACGCTTGAGCTTTCGCAAAAGCCGGGTATCCTGTTTACCGGCGGTAATGACAAGGGTCTGGTGGAATGGAGCCTGAAGGATAACTCGTTTATCAAGGTGATGTTCCCCGTGCCGGCGTCGATCTATGCCATTCATTGCCCGGCGGGTTATCCCCTGCTTTTTGCCGGCTTACGCAGCGGCGATGTCACCGTCTTTCATTTTGGTGAGCAAAAGGTCATTAAGCTTCTTAAACATCACCGTGCGCCTGTATTCGATATCAAGTCGGCACCCGGTAAAAAGGAAGTCCTGGTAGCGTCCGAAGACGGCACCGTTTCTGTTTGGAGCCTGGAAACGCTGGAGCAATTATATGTCCTGAAAGTTTCTGCCGACACCATTCGGAGCATTTCTGTCGCGCCGAATGAAAAATTGGTCGCCTTTGGCTGCCGGGACAATTCGGTGAAGTTATACGACCTCGAGGATTATTCTATTATTAAAAGCCTGCACAGTCATACCCTGCCGGTTTTCGCCGTTCAGTTCTCGCCCGGCAATACATACCTTGCCAGCGGGTCGCGCGATGCACAGGTAAAAATATGGGACACTTCTTCATTAGAACTGAAGCACACGATAGCCGCACACATGTTCGCCGTAAAACATATTCTCTTTCATCCTGATAAACCTTACTTCGCGACCGCAAGTATGGACAAGAGCATTAAGATATGGGGTGCAGACGACTTCAAGCTTTACAAGGTTATCAGCCGCGAAAAGGGCTACCCATCCCATCAACTATCAGTTAACAAAATTGCGTGGGATGGCGACAGGCTGATTTCGGTTAGCGACGATAAACGCGTCATTGTCTGGCAGTTGTCCTTTGACTAAAATCCCGTTTAAAATTTTCACTTTTTTTCAACGTCAACAGACTGGTTACCAGTTTATTATCTTCAAATAAGTAATTTATTTGGCTGTGTTGCAGCCAAGTAAAAAATAGTCTCTCCTTAGCTGAAACATTTATTAAAAATAGACCGTAATATAGTGTGACGGTTGTCGTGTACCCCCCTATTCATTTAACTAAAAGTTACTTTATCAGATTCATTAACCATGCTTCACCTTCAACTTACAACCATATCTCTCTTACGATTAATCCTCTATGAAAACAGCATTCACTTTATTCAAGGGTTTTTTGCGGGCAATTATTGTTGTTGTAATAACAGCATTTACGTTAAATAAAGCATATGCGACTACCTATGTCTGGAACGGCTCGTCCAGCACCGACTGGAATACAGCCAGCAACTGGTCGCCGTCGGGGGTGCCGACAATAAACGATGCGGTAAGCATCGGCAGCACTTCGTTTACAAACCAGCCAACCATATCGTCGTCGGAAACAGCGTATGCGGCATCCATCACTTTCGGCACGAGCAAAACCGCGACGTTAACGCTTAACGGTTCGCTGACGGTGCCCGGTAATATATCGATGGCCAGCACCACCACATTTAGCATAAGCAATACCGGTGTGCTTACTTTAGCGGGCAATTTTAGCAGCGGAACGCTTAAATTTCCATCAAGCTCTACCGCAAAGATAATTTTGAACGGCACCGCCGCCCAGTATTTCCCTCAAACAACTAAATTCAGCGGTAATGTCGGTTACCTGGATGTACAAAATACTTACTATGGCTCGTCTACGGATAAAGGCGTTGAATTGCTGAACCAGGCGTCGGGTTCTTACGTGACCATCAATTATTTATATGTCGAGCCAAATGCCATCTTTAATGCCAATGCCACGTTAGTGGAAGGAACCAACTACCATGCGACTATCGGGACTGATGCGCTTTATATTTCGCGAAGCACTTTTAATTTTCATGATAACGATGTAATAGATCCGACAGCGACACTGGAATTTACTGCAACGAACCAGGTAATCAATTTGGTAAAACCGAATGCCTCCGGTACCAACCTTCCCCCAAACGTAATATTTACCGGCGCGAACATTACGGTTAACGGCGGAACATCGCCCGATAATACCACTGTGTTTGACGTGCTTGGAAACTTCGGAGTTTTAAATACGACCAATAGCGTAACTTTCGATTCACAGCTTACAGAAATAGATATAGGAAATAATTTTATCGGCAACGGCGCAATGTATTCGGGCTCATTGCCCATCAATATTGCCGGAAGTTGGCTTAACACGGCCAATTATAATGTAGGCGGTGTGGTAACCTACGATGGGAATAATGCTTCAGACAGCACGCAGGTCGTGTCAACCAGTGTAAACTATCAGAACAATGTGGTTTTTACCGGCGCTACGCCCAAGGAGGTGGCCAGCGGCACTATGAACGTGGCCGGAAACCTTGACAATTCGGCCGGAACGAATGTTGATTTTGTAACCAATAGTTCTACCCTTTTGATGGACGGTTCGGGCACACAATATATAAAAGGAGGAACGGCCTCCAACAATTATTATCCCAGCAACACCGTCACGGGTACTATTTTCAACAATGTTACGATATCCACATCAGGCAGCGGCGCAAACACTGTACTGCAGGGCAACAATAATATTTCGCCGCTGGGGGTGTTGACCGTAAATAACCCGGCGCTGCTTGACGCAACAGCATCCAATAGCCTGACGCTGCTGAGCGATGCCACCGGTTCGGCAACATTTGCAACACTTCCATCGGGCGCAAGCATCAGCGGGACTATTAACGTGCAGCGATTTGTTAAGGGCAGCTATCCCACTGATGTCTCGAGACGCGGCTACCGGTTAATGTCGTCAACCGTTTATACCGGCACAAGCGGCAGTAACAAAGTATTTGACTTAAGCTGGCTGGCAAACAGCGCGATTATTACCGGTCCATCCGGCGGCGGATTTTTTAGCGTTGGAAACCCATCAACCTACATTTACCGGGAAGATATTATACCGAGCGACGTAAACTTCACCACGGGGGATTTTAAAGGTATAGCGAAGATCAATAACTCCCCGGTTTATAATATAGGCACGCAAAAAAGGTTAACACTAACCAACGTCAATGATACTACTGCTACAATACCGGTGGGCAACGGCGTATTATTCTTTTTCAGAGGAAACAAAACAACCTCTAACGGAAGCACCAGCGGCACCAAAACATCGCTGCCATACAATTACCCCGAAGATGTGACGTTTACCAATACCGGGACATTAAATACGGGCACCATAAACGTAAAACTGTGGTACAGGCAGGATAACTACCTGGGTTATACCAACAGCTCCAGTCTTGCCAATTCGGCTGTCCGGGGATATTGCCTGGTCGGCAACCCGTATGCCGCCACCATTAATTGGGAAAAGTTCAACCGCAACAGCACCGTTGCCAATTCGTCTATTTACGGCGGTGGAAGCTTGACGTCCACGATATATATGTTCAATCCAACCAATAAACAATACGAAGCCTACATGCAAAAGACAGGCACTATTGTTTCGGCAGACACTATAAGCAATATTAACCCCGGTACGGCTGTAGGTTCGGCGAGCAATATGATCGCAAGCGGACAGGGTTTTTTTATAAGAGCCAGCTCAACCAGCCAAACATTGTCATTCAGGGAAACCGCAAAGACAACCACGCAACCATCTGCTTCTCAACTAAACATCTTGATGGGAAAACCGAAGGCGACGCCTTTGGGCGACGAGCCGCTGGTGCGTATCCAGCTATCTAAAGACCCGATCAATACGGACGAGATAGTGGTCCGCCTGAACGATAGTGCCAGCAATTGCTATAAGATCACCGAAGATGCGGAGGATATGGGCGGGATTAGCCCGGCAGTGAGCCTGTCGGCCATGGCAAGCGACAGTATAAAATTATGTATCGACCGTCTGCCATTTCCTGCGAAAACACCGCAAGTAATTCCGCTGTTGGTTGAAGGCACATCGACGGGGCAATACCAGCTAAAACTAACCCAGCTATCCAACCTGCAGCCCACTTACGGCGTATGGTTAAAGGACAGAACCAAGCCCGATTCGATCAACCTGCGCACCAATCCGGTATATTCGTTTACGATCAACAAAGCCGACACTACAACATTTGGCAGCAAACGCTTTCAATTGGTTATCAGTAAGGATCCGGTGCCGTCATTGCAACTATTAAGTTTCAACGCCAACAAAATTACCGAAGGGTCGCTATTGATATGGAAAACCAAAAACGAATCGGACTATACTGCCTTCTATATAGAAAGAAGCAGCGATAATGGAATTACGTTTAATCCGATTGGCAGTATGCAATCCGATGGCACCGGCCGGTATGCATTTGTCGACAGGTTGCCTGCCCATGGACAAAATCAATACCGGCTGAAATTGGATGACATCAATAATCACATCACCTATTCAAACATTGCGTCATTAAATTATTCAAGGGACGAAAACATTTTGGCGACCCTTATCGCCGCCTACCCTAACCCCGCAGCCAGCGTTATTAATCTGAAAATAACCCGGAACCCGAATCCGGCGCCCTATGACATCAGGATAGTCAATTCAAGCGGCTTGTTAGTAAAGCAGGAATTAACGCAGCAATCAACGTGGCAAACCAATATAACCAATCTGCAGCCTGGCACTTATATAGTACAGGTGATTGATAAACTGAACAAAAGCGTTGTTGGTGTTACCAGCTTTGTAAAAAACTGATCAGAAAAAACGTTTGATTATCCGCAGTTTATGGGTGTATCTTTTCTGTTCCTCGGAAAAGATGCCCTGGCTGTCGATATTTTCAATCTTGACGCGCCCCGAGGCATGGATGATCTGGCTATTGTTGAGCATAATACCAACATGGGTAATACGGCCTTCCTCGTTGTCAAAAAACGCAAGGTCGCCTAACCTGGCTTCTGAAATAAAATCGACCGGTTTACCCTGCTCGGCCTGCATATATGCATCGCGTTTCAAATGGATGCCTTGCAGCCTGAAAACGGTTTGTGTAAAACCCGAGCAGTCGATGCCATAATGTGTGCGGCCTCCCCATAAGTACGCGGTATTGAGAAACGATTTTGCAGTAACGTCAATCGGTTCGGTCTCTCCTATTTCACCGATGATCTCGAATTTCTCGTTATTAATGTGACAGGTTGTACCTTTAAGGAATACCAGCGAACTGCTTACCGGTAAATATAATACACTGTTATCCGGCTTTTTCCAGGCCTGGGTTACGGCGCGATAGGTAAGCGGAGCGGGACTCTGCTTCAGAGTTTTATAGGCTATATGTCCCAGCATGGCAAATTGCAGCCTGCCTATCCAGCCTTCGTAATCATCATAAGCCGTTTTTATCTTAACCCACCGGTCTTTCCATTCGGCAATCTCAAAAGCTTCGCCAAACAATATCTGCGAAACCTGTTCACTTTTATCGCTTGGTTCGGCCCTTAGCGGTATAACAGCCAAATTACAAATTCCGTATTCCATCAATGGGATATTATTTCAACGTTAAGAAATAGCGTTTCGCAACAATAAGTTAAAAATATCATAAAAAAAATAGGGGAATGTATTGAAAACACACATTCCCCTGTATATGAGAAAATATCTTCTGCTATTCATTCATATGCAGCCATTCTTTTTTGGCCATCAGTTCTTCTTTGGTTTCGCGAACATCTTCGTCATCCACGCAACAATCTACGGGGCAAACAGCCGCACACTGGGGTTCGTCGTGGAAACCTACACATTCAGTACATTTGTCCGGAACGATGTAATATATATCGTCTGACAATGCAGCCTGGGCTTCTTCGGCGTTTAGCGTATTGCCGTCGCCGAAATCGATCAGTCCCTTCAAGCCTGTACCGTCCGAAAAACGCCAGGCAGCCCCTGCGTCATAGATCGCATTATTCGGACATTCGGGTTCGCAGGCCCCGCAATTTATACATTCGTCGGTGATTTTAATCGCCATGTTTTCTTAATACTTATATCTCGTTTACCTTTGCGCTGCCATTAACGGCATGCAAATATAACAAAAAAACGCTCGGGGGTTTGAAACCCTTACCATTTATATGTCAAAATTTAACAAAGTCTATCTGCAAAATGTACTTTCTACGTGGGGGCATCAATTAAGTTTCCCCGCCGCTGAATTAACTAATAGTATACAAAACGAATGCCATTATAATGCCTGGTTTACGCCAGAGAATGTAGCGAATGCTGTTAAGGCTATCGGGCAGATGCTGAATGCTGAAGATATTTCGAAATGGCTCGATCAATATGACTTTAAATCAGCAAGCCCGAAACGGATAGGGCTCATCCTGGCCGGAAACATTCCGCTTGTGGGTTTTCACGATGTACTTTGTGTTTTAGTGAGCGGAAATTATGCTTTAATTAAAGCCTCATCGCAGGACGCAAGGCTGATAAAGCAGGTTTTAGACCTGCTGTGCGCTATCGAGCCTGCTTTTCGCGAACAATTCAGCTTTGTGGACAAATTACAGGACTTCGATGCAGTAATCGCCACGGGCAGCAACAATACGTCCCGGTATTTTGAATACTATTTTGGGAAAGTGCCTCATATCATCCGTAAAAACCGGAACAGCGTCGCCGTTTTGACAGGCGATGAAACGAATGAACAACTATACGACCTTGGTCGCGATATTTTTGATTATTTCGGCCTCGGCTGCAGGAATGTTTCAAAATTATTTGTACCGGTTGGGTATGATTTTACACGGTTTTTCGAGGCGATCGAACCTTACCACGACATTATTCACCACCATAAGTACCACAACAATTACGATTATAACAAATCGATCTACCTGGTGAACCGCGATCCTCATCTTGATAACGGCTTCCTGCTGCTGAAAGAAGATAAAGGCATGTCCTCGCCCCTCGCCGTTTTGTTTTATGAGTACTATGATGACATAAATACCTTGCAAGAAATTTTAGCGGGGCAAAAGGACAACATCCAGTGCATCGTTACAATGCTAACCCTGCCGCCAGGAAACAACAGCGTAGCTCCCGGCCAAAGCCAGTATCCGAGGTTATGGGATTATGCCGACGGCGTGGATACGATGGATTTCTTGACAAAGCTTTAAAATAACAATACCTTTGGAGGAGGTGAAAGCCAAAAGGTAAAAGGTGAAAGGTAAGTCCGCATCAACCTTTAACCTTTGTCCTTTTACCTTTAACCTTAAGATGTATATTATCAAAGTTAAAGGCGTCGCCAAGATACCGGATTACGTGCAGCTGCGCGACGACCAGTTCACTTTGCTGGCTTATTTCAGGGTCGACAGGCCTGAAAAGTCACTGGAAAAGGTCGGTTTGGGCGCCAGGACGGAATATATTATGAATATTGTCAGGGAACTGCCTTTCGGACAGATCCTAAAACTGGAATTGTAAAATGATCGGAAATTCTATTATAAAACTTAGCGGGGTCGATATTTTTCAGCAAAGTCACCCGGTTCTCACGCATGTTAATCTGCACATCGATAAAGGCGACTTTGTTTGGCTGATCGGGCAAACCGGGTCGGGCAAAAGCAGCCTGCTAAAAATTATTTATTGCGACCTGCCCATCAAATCGGGCGAGGGACATGTTTGCGGGTACGAACTAAAAGACATTGCGGGAAAGGATATTCCTTTTCTGCGCCGTAAGCTCGGTATCGTTTTCCAGGACTTCCAGTTACTAACCGACCGCACGGTAGAGGCGAACCTTGAATTTGTGATGAAGGCCACAGGCTGGAAAGACAAAAAGCTCATAGCTGAACGCACACTGGACGTACTGGAAAAAGTGGGTCTCCGCTCAAAGCTGAAAAAGATGCCGCACGAACTATCCGGCGGCGAACAGCAGCGCGTGGTGATCGCCCGTGCTTTACTGAACGACCCCGAGATCATCCTCGCCGACGAACCCACCGGCAACCTCGACCCGGAGACGTCGGAAGAAATTGTACTGCTGCTGAAACAGATACAATTAGCAGGCACCGCGGTACTTATCGCCACGCACGATTATCACATCATACGTACCTTTCCTTCACGCATCATCAAATGCGAAAGCGGCCGGGTGATCGAAGATGTACAGATAGCGTAATCAGTTTGCAGTGGGCAGTTCACAGTGGGCAGTATTTAAATCCACTCATCAATTGTGCCAACTGCTAACTGTAAACTGCCAACTGCCTACTGCCTACTGCCAACTTAGAACTGCCAGCTCAAAACTCTCTGTCAGCTTGTCGTCTTTTAAGCCTTGGCAGGATACTTGATTTGCGGTACCGGATCATGAATATGAATGATATGCTAAAGAAAAAAAAGAAAGAAGACGATATTGAAAATATGACGGATGAGGTTCCTGCAACGGAAGGTAACGAGGTGGAAACCGAAGAGGAAACACCCGAGCAGCTTCTAAAACAGGAAGTAGCGCTGGCCAACGATAAATACCTGCGTTTGTATGCCGAGTTTGATAATTTCCGTCGCCGGACGACCAAAGAACGCGCAGAACTGCTGCAGACCGCTGGCAAGGATGTGATTGTTTCGCTGCTCCCGGTACTGGACGACTTCGACCGGGCTATCCGTTCGATGGCGAACACCACCGATATAAATTCCGTAAAAGAGGGTGTTTTGCTAATACAGCAGAAGCTAAGAAATATACTTGGCCAAAAGGGCTTGAAAGAAATGCCGTCTATAGGCACCGACTTTGACCCCGAACTGCATGAAGCAATAACCAATATACCCGCAAGCGACGATCAGAAGGGTAAGGTAGTAGACGAAGTAGAAAAAGGCTACTACCTGAACGATAAGGTGGCGCGCCACGCTAAGGTTGTAGTTGGAAATTAACGGAAAAGGAATTTCGATTTATTGCAAATTCGAAATTGAACATTCGAAATTCGATATAATAGTATAGATGTCAAAAAGAGATTATTACGACGTACTGGGTGTCGCCAGGGGCGCCGATGCCGAAGAGATAAAAAAGGCCTATCGTAAGATGGCCATCAAATACCACCCCGACAAAAATCCGGGTGACAAAGAGGCAGAGGAAAAGTTTAAGGAGGCGGCTGAAGCATACGAGGTGCTTAGCAATCCGGATAAGCGCCAGCGTTACAACCAGTTCGGGCATGCGGCAAACGCACAATCGGCCAATGGAGGCGGTTTTGGCGGCGGCGGCATGAATATGGAAGATATATTCAGCCAGTTTGGTGACATTTTCGGCGGCGGAAGTCCTTTCGAAGGTTTTTTTGGCGGCGGAAGACAAAGCGGCGGCCGCCGTGTACAACGCGGCAGCAACCTGCGCATAAAGGTAAGGTTAACGCTTGAAGAGATCGCTAACGGTACCGAAAAGAAAATAAAGGTTAACAAACAGGTCTCCTGTAAAACGTGCGACGGTACAGGCGCAAAAGACCGCTCGTCCGTGCAAACCTGTAAAACCTGCGGCGGCCAGGGGGCAGTGCGCCGGGTAACGAATACCATCCTCGGCCAAATGCAGACTACAAGCACCTGCCCTACCTGTAACGGCGAGGGCACGGTGGTTACTGCCAAATGTACGGTTTGTCATGGCGAAGGCGTGGTACGCGACGAAGAACTGATCAGTATAAATATACCCGCAGGTGTTAGCGAGGGCATGCAGCTGAGCATGAGCGGCAAAGGTAATGCGGCACCGCGCGGCGGCATTGCAGGCGACCTGATCATCCTGATCGAAGAAATACCCCACGAAACCTTAAAACGCGACGGCAATAACATTATCTACGACCTGCATGTCAGCTTTATCGATGCGGCGCTGGGTACGAACGTCGAAGTGCCGACAATAGACGGCAAAGCCAAGATCAAGATCGACCCCGGCACACAGGGCGGTAAAATATTGCGCCTGAAGGGCAAAGGCGTTCCGGAGGTAAATTCTTATCACCGCGGCGACCAACTGATCCACATCAATATCTGGACGCCAAAAGCATTAAGCCGGGAGGAACGTGAATTGCTGGAAAAGCTGCAAAACTCGCCGAATTTTAAACCGAGTCCGGGTAAGAACGAAAAGAGTTTCTTCGAACGGATGAAGGAGTATTTTGAATAAAGCGAAAAGCTGAAAGCATAAAGACCAAAGCCCAATATCGTATAGATTTGGGCTTTTTTGTTTCTTACTTATATGGCTTTTGCTTTAGTCTTTCCGCTTTCTGCTCAAAACAGGTTGATGCTGTATCAACTCATTAATAAGCTTCTCCACTTCCTTATAATCGATCCTCTCAACCAAATAAGCCTGCCCGGTTCCGCTATCGTCCCAGGTGTTCTGACCATCATCGGCGACTTTGATATGGCCGGAATGCAGAGTGTAATAAGGTGAATAACCTTTAATAGCTACTAAAACGGCGGTCTCATCCCAGCTTTTTCGGCCGAGTGAATCCTCTTTGGCCTGAGGTATAGCGATGCGAAATGCGTCTTTGGTTGGATCGTTTTTGATGGATTTGTTATGTATCAACGGCAAACCTGCCAGTATCTTCTCTCCTATTTCGAACCCACTGAAGATGACCTGCGATGGCCAGTTTTCATATACATTCTGCGAGGCTTTGGCATCTTTCATCACATTAAATTCGTAACCGGAAGGGAATTTGCCGCCCATGGACACCAGCAGCCTCACTTTTTTAGCAACGAGCTCCTTTCCGCTAAGTTTGGAGTATTCATCTGCACCGGTATTTAACAGGTTGGAAAGGTTGGTAAGGAAACCGACCGTTACGATAGTCACGCTTTTATCGGGCTGTGAGGCCAGTAGTTTACGATATAGTTTTACGGCATCCCAGGCCTGCGCGTTACTTTTTATTTTGTGCGGATACTTGGCCAGTAAGCTATCCGTCCAATGCTGCCAGTCGCGTAATTCCAGGGCGTAACCCTTCGGCACGCCGACAGGCAGATCAGCCCGGTTAAAATAGGTATTGAACACATTGAGAACGCCGGCCACGCCATCATATTTAGTGCTGGCCATGGTGGCCAGGATCCTGGCTTCGCCTTTATCGGCTAAGGAATGTAAAATAGTGATTGCGCCTACGTCGTCATAATCGGGCCCCATATCGCTGTCGAAGATTATGCGTACAGGTTCCTTATGCTGGGCGCGTGCGTTCGCCATAAAAAGCACACCTATACAGAAAAGAAACAGTTTACAATTCATTCTGATTTACAATTGGTAGTTGCTAAATTATTATTTTTATAACGAATCGATAACTATAACCTAAATGAAAGTCACTCCCCGCACCAACCGATGGATGGTTATTATAAGTGTTGCAAATATTAGTCTGCTGTTGCTACTGACGCTTGTAAGGATCAATGCGATAGCTCTTGATGCTATAGTTGATTATGGCTTGCATATGGTCGACGAAGCTACCTACCTGGCGATGTTATGGTATCTGATCAGCATCCTTCAATTCGCCGGCGAAAACGTAGCTGTGCAAACTCCATTTAGCATATTCCTGGGTCTGCAAATAGTAATCTGCATTTGCACGTTTACCACATTGTTTGGAACATTAATTGAAGGGCTTGGTATATTAATGGGCGTGATCACCATCTACGTTGCGGTCTGGGCCTTCCGTGTCAAGCATCAAAAGATCAAAAGCGCGTTCCGTATTCTGGGCGTAGCATTGATTGTAAGCACATGGCTGAAGGTCAGTCTTGCATTTTTACCGATCATTCCCAGCCCTCACCTCCCTGGGCCTGGCAGATTTGTCGGATTTATAGACCTCATCCCTGCTATAGCCATGCTTTATATCATTCATCAGGTCGATAATCTTTTGAAAATCAATCCGGAAGCATCAACCAATCGCTAAAATGATAACTTTACGGTAACAAAAAGCAACTCTTTTTATCAAAGTAAGAAAACTGATCTATCCATATGCTAAGCATCCGGCACATCGAGAAACAATATGCAGGGCACAAAGCCCTTACCGATGTGAGCATTGAAGTTGAAAGCGGACAAGTGTTCGGCCTTCTTGGTCCGAACGGCGCCGGCAAAACTTCGCTCATACGTATCATCAATCAAATCACAGCGCCCGACTCGGGAGAAATCTATTTCAACGGCCAAAAGCTCGATCAATCGCACATCGAACGCATAGGTTATCTGCCCGAAGAGCGCGGCCTCTACAAAAAAATGGAGATCGGCGAGCAGATGATCTACCTGGCGCGATTAAAAGGTATGAGCCGGGATGAAGCCATCAAACGTTTAAAGATCTGGTTTGCGAAACTGGGCATGGAAACCTGGTGGAAGAAAAAGATAGAGGAACTTTCCAAAGGGATGCAGCAAAAAGCACAGTTTGTGGCTACTGTACTGCACGAACCCGACCTGATCATCCTCGACGAACCTTTCAGCGGCTTCGACCCGGTGAATGCCGATATTATCAGGGACGAGATACTGGAACTTAACCGCAAAGGCGCCACTATCCTGTTTTCCACGCACCGCATGGAGTCGGTGGAAGAACTTTGCGATTCGATCGCGCTGATCAACCTTTCGCACAAAATACTCGACGGCCGGATAAAAGACATTAAAAATGCCTACCGGAACGACACCTACCTGGTGGAATATATCGGCAACCGCGTCGACGCAGACGAAAACATGCCTTACCAGGTTTTGGACGAAATTGCGGCCGAGGATAGTTATACGATCAGAGTAAAACTTGAGCCGGGAAAAAGCTCCAATGATATTCTGCAGCACCTGCTGCCAAAAGTGCGTGTGAACATGCTGCAGGAAGTAATACCCAGCATGCACGAGATATTTGTAGAACAAGTAAATAAAAAATCTGCCTGACCATGAACAAAATCTTTCTGATCATACACCGGGAATATTTTACCCGTGTAAGAAAACGCTCGTTCATCATCATGACCTTGCTGGTCCCCGCGCTTATTGCCGCGATGTTCGGCACCATAGCTTACCTGGCCAATAACAAGGATCAAACTGTTCATATTGTCAACGTAATCGACAACAGTCACCAGTTTAAAGGCAGATTCGCCAATACAAAAACCTTGAAATTCAACTATCCGGATAAGCCGCTGAACGCCGTTAAGGCGTCGCTTAACGACGATGATATGGCCTTACTTATCCCGGCCGGCAAGACGGATAGTTCTGAATTGTACGCGAAGAAAAAAAATACGCTTGCCTTGTCGGACGACATTCAGCAGCAAATGAACAGCATAGTGTCCGGCGACAGTTTGGTAAAGATGGGCATCGATACCGCACAGCTTCACAAAGTAAAAAGCAATGTGGTGGTTAAGACGGTGGAAATGACTGCGGAAGGCGACAAAAGCACCAGTATCGGTTCGGCTTACGCGCTCGCATTTGCAGGGGCGATATTGATCTATATGTCGCTGTTCATTTACGGCGCACAGGTAATGCGGGGGGTTATTGAGGAAAAAACGAGCCGTATCATCGAAGTGATCGTATCGTCGGTAAAACCGTTCCAGTTGATGGCCGGTAAGATCATCGGCGTTGGTTTGGTCGGGCTTACACAATTCGCTTTGTGGATCGTCTTGTCATACCTGGTCAGCAATATGCTGGGCCATAATATGGCCGCACAAAACTCGACCTATAAATTCATTCAAACTATGGCTTCGAGCGCCGGGTATGAACTGGCTTGTTTTGGATTTTACTGGATAAGCGGTTTCTTGCTTTATAGCGCACTTTTTGCAGCCGTAGGATCAGCAGTAGACAGTGAAACGGAAACACAGCAGTTTATGTTCCCCATCACGCTGCCGTTATTGTTTACGTATATCCTGTCGGTGTCCTATCTTTTCCAGGCGCCCGACAGCACGCTGGCAGTTTGGCTGTCCATCATACCATTCACGGCGCCTGTCGCCATGATGGTGCGAATACCCTTCCATGTGCCGGGATGGCAACTGGCGCTTTCGATGTGCCTGATGGTAGCCGGTTTCCTGTTTACTACTTATGTCGCCGCCAGGATATACCGCGTTGGCATATTGATGTACGGTAAAAAGACCAACTTTAAGGAATTGGCCAAATGGTTCTTTTATAAGGAGTAACCACCTAGCCCCCTGAAGTGGGAACAAATTTTGTTTATCTTAGAAAATGATGAGTAAAGTATCTCCCCCTTCAGGGGGCCGGGGGGGCGCCGTGATGGACCTCGGCACCAATACTTTTCATTTGCTGATAGCGGGAGATACGGCTAACGGCTTCGAGGCAATTGTGCGTGAACAAGTCGCCGTAAAACTCGGCGAAGGCGGCATCGATAAAGGCATTATTCGGCCGGAAGCTTTTGAACGCGGCTTGCACACCATAAAAAGTTTTAGGGATAAGATAGATGCGCATAACGTTCAAAACATCCGGGCCATTGCGACGTCCGCTGTCCGCAACGCCTCAAACGGTCCGGCCTTTATTGAAAAAGTAAAAAAGGAAACAGGTATCAGCATCGAGGTCATCGACGGTGAAACTGAAGCCGGGTTTATTTACCAGGGGATCAGGGCAACCGGTCTTTTGTCCAATGAGAACGCGCTGATCATGGATATCGGCGGGGGCAGTATCGAATTTATCATTTGTAACGTCAGCCGCATATCATGGAAGCAAAGTTTTGAGATCGGCGCTGCGCGACTGATGGAACGTTTTCATCGTACCGACCCTATTCCGCCCGATTCTGTCGAAGCATTAGAACTCTACCTTGAAAACGCCCTTACAAACTTATTTGATGCCGTTAAAACCACGCCGTTACTCGATCTTATCGGCTCATCCGGTTCGTTCGAAACGTTTGCCGAACTGATCGAATCGGAACAGAACGACACATTTGATCTCGCCCAAATAAAACGCTACGCATTCGATCTTGAAGACTTACTGCAGGTAACCGGCAAACTTCTCGCCTCGTCGCACTCCGAGCGTGCGGCTAATAGCCTTATCATCCCCGTACGCGTCGATATGATCGTCGTTTCAGCAGTTGTTACGCGCTACATCATTCGGCGGCTTGGCATCCGAAATGTCGCGTTAAGCACCTACTCGCTTAAGGAAGGCGTGCTGGCCGAAATGATAAAATAATATTTGTTAAGAAACGTTCAAAACATTGATAAACATTTAGTTATATTAGGTGTTAGGTTAATGTCCAGCTCGGTTCTTCAAGTTTAATCTTTATCATAAAACCTTAAATTTTCATCAAATGGCCACTTATTATGTTGATTCAGCAGGAGGTGTCGACACGAATGCCGGCACTTCTCCGGGCGCAGCCTGGAAATCATTGACCCGGGTCTCCACGCAAGTTCTTTTAGCAGGTGACACCGTTTTATTCAATCGCGGCGGGGTATGGAATACCTGGGACACGACGTCGGGTCATGCCGGCGGGGTTTTAACCATCGGCGAGAGCGGCGCCAACAACAGCCCGATCACCTTTGGAGCTTATGGTACCGGCGTTAATCCGCTAATCACGGGTTTTTTCACTGTTCCGCTTACCGGCTGGACACAGGTCGGCACGTCAAATGTGTGGACTATTACCGACGCTACCCATTTTCCGGCTTCGATGATCAATGTACTTTTATACAACAACGCTATTGCGCCGCTGGGCAGGTATCCGGCAACGGGGTACGTCACCTATACCGGCTCGACGGGGACCACAGGTATCAGCTTTGCCAGCGGCTCGCTGCCCACTACTTATGTCGGCGGCGAAGTAGTGATCCGAAAAACCAACTGGGGCCTGACCCGTGGAACGATCACCGTTGAAACATCCACATCCATAACCTATACCGCCACCGGCACCAACCAATTGACGCCCACCAACGGTTATGGCTTTTTTGTACAAAACCACCAGAGTACGCTTGCCAAAGCTGGCGACTGGAGTTATAACCCAACAACAAAAACCTTAAGTATGTGGTTTACTTCGGGCCCCGCCGGCACCATACAAGTAAGCGTAACGGATTCGCTGGTATCCTTTTCGGCAGCAAGAAACTATAACGTTTTTACGGATATCAGTTTCCAGGGTGCGAACGGCTACGCCATAAACGGCAACTCGGCAAGCTCTAATATCCAGGTTAATAATTGTGTGTTCAGCGATATCGGGATCCATGCCATTTACTTCGGAGCAGCGAATACATGCACTATCAATGACAATACGATAACGGATTGCGTTAATAACGCCATCTACCTTTCGGATGCCGTCGGTAATAACGTGTTTGCCAATTTAATCAATAACACCGGTTCTACCGCGGGTATGGGACAGTCCACCGACGGTACAAACGGCGCAGGCGCCTATATGGCGATTATGATCAACAACGTTACTACAGCGTCCGACAATATTGTCGCCAATAACACGATAATACGAACGGGCTATTGCGGCATCTTCATACTCGGCGATACTTTTCTGGTTGACAGCAATTATATCGATACCGCCTGTTATGTGATCGACGACGGCGGCTGTATCTATACCGATGTAGGCGGAACGGGTGCGCATGTTTATATCGGAAGAACGATCTGTAATAACGTTCTCTTAAACTGCCTGGGAGCGCCCGATGGCGCCATGGGGCGGAATTGGGCAAATGGTATAATGTGCGATGATAATACGTCGAATTTAACAATAGCCAACAATAAGATCTATAACAGCGGGCAGTACGGTATTTATTTTCATAACAGTTTCGCGATAACCTGCCTGAATAACTTGACTTACAATAATGCTGTGGCGCAAATCGGTATCCAGACAGATCCTATAGCCATTAATCTCCCATTGCCGGTTAATTTCATTATATGTAACAACATTATTTCAACCGGTTCTGCCTCTCAACTGTTTTTCAGGTTCAGGTGTCTTAATACCAACAGTTCACAGAGCGATTTTTCCAACTTTGGAATATGCGACAACAATGTCTACAGTTCACCGTTTTCAATTTTGCAGCTATTTTCCACGCAGTTACCCGGGCTATCGCCAGTATTATTGGATTTTCCCGGCTGGCAAAGTACGACAAAGAAAGATGCGAATGCTACAGTGGCTCTGCCGGTAAACACCTCCTATGGTACGATTCTGAAGGAACAGAATTTGCCTGATTTCTTGAGCTGAAACTTCGAGCTCCTGACTTTTACTCCAAAAGTCATAAAAAGAAATCCTGCAAGCTTGAGTTATCCTTGCAGGATTTCTTTTTCCTTTAATTACCGAGCGACATTAAACGTATGTCTGCAGTATTAGTTCGATCATCCGTTCGATCTTTTTCCGAATTTTCACACATGTTGACAATTAATTTTTGGTTAAATATAAAATTTCTCTATAATTGATTAATTAATACTTCACACTAATCTTATCAATTATGGCAACTTATTATGTTAGCTCTTCGGCAGGCAACGATTCTGCTGCAGGCACCTCGCCGGGCACAGCCTGGAAATCGTTAAGCAAAGTCACCTCTTATGTCTTCGTCCCAGGCGACACCGTATTGTTTAATCGCGGCGATACCTGGTTTCCGTGGGACAATGCATTGGGACATGCTGGCGGTACTTTTACCATCGGCGAAAGCGGCAGCAGCGGCAGTCCCATAACGTTCGACGCTTATGGCACAGGTGCTAATCCCGTCATTTCCGGATTTTATCCTGTTCCAACTACCGGATGGACACAGGTAGGCACAAGCAATGTATGGACATTGACTGACACTACAAATTTTCCGACTACAATGATCAATACCCTGATGTACAATGGATCTGCCACTCCACTGGCCAGGCTTCCAACGGCAGCCACCGGGTATCTTACTTATACAAGCGGCACCACAACTCAGCTTAATTTTGCGTCGGGAACCTTAAACAAGGACTTCAATACGGGCGAAGTTGTCATACGAAAGTCTCATTTTACATTAACCAGGGGAACTATAACCAGCACCACGGGGTCATCATCAACATCGCTTACTTATACAGCTTCCGGTACAAATCAGTTAACACCGACAAACGGTTATGGATTTTTTGTACAAAATCATCAAAACTGCCTTGCTCAGCCCGGTGACTGGTGCTATAACCCGGCCACGCAGACATTAAGTATGTGGTTTACCTCTGGCCCCACAGGCACTATATTGATAAGTGTTACCGATTCGTTAGTCGCATTTGCCTCCAGCAAAAACTATAACATTTTTAATAACTTCGACTTTATCGGAGGAAATAACTACGGAATCAACGGCAATTACGGCGGAACGAATAATCAGGTCAACAATTGCAGTTTTAGCAACATTGGCATGCACGCTATTTACCTGGGAGGTGCGAATAGCTGTATCGTTAGCGGTAATAGTATTACTGATAGCGTAAACAACGCAATCTATCTGTCAGACGCGGTTAATAATAGTATTTTATCGAATACAATTAACGGAACGGGTCAGATAGCTGGCATGGGGCAATCATTCGACGGAACCAACGGAACTGCTGCATACAGCGCCATTTTAGTGGGATTTTCCGCTAACGGGTCGGGCAACAAAATTATTGGAAACGCCATACTGAATTCGGGTTATAACGGAATAATCATTTCCGGCGACACTTATATCATAGACAATAATTACGTTGATACAGCTTGTAACGTTATGGACGATGGCGGATGTATATATACCAATAGCAATGCCGGAGCGTCAACTAACTACCTCGGCCGGGTTATCAGCAACAACACGGTATTAAACAGTGTAGGAGCCCCTGCCGGAACAGACGGGACAAGCCAGGGGGCTGGAATTTATACTGATGACAATGCGTCTAATCTAACCATAAACAACAATAGTGTTTATAATTGCAGTCAATATGGCATTTTTCTTCACAATGGTCACGAAATCTCGTGCGTTGATAATCTGTCTTATAACAACACCATTTCCCAATTGGCGTTAATAGAGAATAATACAGCTAGTAATCACCCTAAGCCGGTGAACTTTGCAATTTGTAATAATATCCTGTTCGCCAACTCGTCCACCCAATTATGCATTATTTTTGAGCTTAACGCCTCAAATAGTGTATTGAGCGATTTTGCAAATATTGGTGTTTGTAACCATAATTCTTATGGTTCGCTATTCAGTAATACAGATCTGTTCAGCACCCAACTATCCCTTGCCACGCCAATTCTTCACGATTTCGCTTCGTGGCAGTCATATACATCACTTGATCCAAACTCGACGACGCAGTTTAGGCTTACTATTCCGCCTACGATGGGTTTCTCAAGCTAATATGAAATTTACAAGTTACCGTGCACCCGACCAAATGGCCGGGTGTTTTTGTTTGCAATCATTTGTCGCTAAAATCCTGTATTATCTCCATCCTTTGTATATTGCATCCTTAACAATTACCGAAGCCGCATGAAAACCAAGTTCGTTGTACCCCTATTGCTCACCTGCATTGTACTTTCGGCACAGGCGCAGCGCAAGCGCCGTCCTGTAACCGTGGATACCATCGTATCCAACTATCAGCCGGCCGACCTGTTTTCGCCATCGTTCTATCCCGAGCGGGGGGATGAACGCCACGCCCCAACCGGCGAACCAGGCCCCAAATACTGGCAAAACCGGGCCAATTACCAGATAAAAGCCAGCATCGATACGGTAAGCAAAACGCTGAGCGCGACAGAAAACATTGACTATACAAACAACAGCCCCTATGCGTTGCAATTTTTATGGCTGCAGTTAGATCAAAATACCTACAAACAGGGCGCCCGGTCGAACTTTTATACCGACTTTACAGCCAGCCCTATCCAGCATACCGATGGTTATCAGATCGAATCGGTAACGGTAAGCAACGGCAAAATACAAGAACGGGCTAATTTTATTATTAGCGACACGAGGATGCAGATCAGGCTGCCAAAGGCCATGCAGGGTAACGGAAGCATTGTTAAAATCTTTATCAAATACCATTATACTATACCCGCCGCTTTTGGAGGAAGGACGGACTATACTGATACCAAAAACGGCACGATATATGAGATTGCGCAGTGGTATCCGCGGATGTGCGTCTTTGACGACAGCCAGGGCTGGGATACCCTGCCATTCCTGGGGAGCGGCGAATTTTACCTGGAATATGGTGACATCGATTATTCGGTAACCGTACCCTGGGACATGATCGTGGCCGGATCGGGCGAGTTGCTAAACCCGAACGAGGTGCTGACCCAAAAAGAGATCAGCAGGCTGGCTTCGGCACGCAACAGCGACAAAACGGTAATGATCCGCGAGGTGAACGAAGTTACCGACCCGGCTTCCCGGCCGGTGCATAAAGGCACTCTGACCTGGCATTTCAGGATGAACAATACCCGGGATGTTGCTTTCGGTGCATCAAGAGCTTATGTATGGGATGCTGCAAGAGTAAATCTGCCCGGTGGCAAAAAGTCGCTGGCGATGTCAGTTTATCCTATTGAAAGCGTCGGCGACACTGCATGGGGCCGCGCAACGGAATACCTGAAAAAGTCTATCGAATATTTCTCCGAAAAGTGGTATGTGTACCCCTATCCCGTGGCTGTGAATGAGGCTGGTATTGCCGGCGGCATGGAATATCCCGGAATCGTTTTCGACGGGATAACCGATAAAACTAAGGAGCTGTACTGGGTAACCGCGCACGAGATAGGCCATAACTGGTTCCCGATGATCGTGGGCTCCGACGAGCGCCGGTATGCCTTTATGGACGAGGGTTTTAATACCTTTATTGACGTATATGCCGCCGATGCCTTTAACAACGGCGAATACGGCCCCAAGCGGGATGCTGAGTACGCCCCGGGCGGCCGCAACCCGGCACATGAGATTATCCCAACGCTGGCTGACCCCGACGCGCCTACGATTATGACGGCAGCGGACGCGGTGCCTGAAAAGTACCGCCACCCGATAGAATATTTTAAGCCCGCGTTCGGATTAGTGCTGCTTCGCGAGCAGATACTGGGACACGACCGGTTCGATTATGCGTTCAGAAATTACATTAGCAAATGGGCCTTTAAACATCCCCAGCCCGACGACTTTTTCCGCTGCATGGATAACGGAGCGGGTGAAGACCTGTCCTGGTTCTGGAAAGGCTGGTTCTATAATAACCTGCTGCTCGACCTGGAACTTGTCGGCGCAGAATATGTGAACAACGACCCAAAGCAGGGCCTTAAAGTCACCGTAGCTAACCTGGAACAGATGGCCATGCCGTTTACGGTTGAAGTAACCATGCGGGATGGTTCCAAACAGCGTATGCAGGTACCTGTTGAAGCCTGGCTGCAAAACAGGATGGTTTCGTTTATTGTGCCTACCAAGGGTGAGGTGAAAAGCGTGGTGGTCGACCCGGACGCGGCACTACCTGATATTAACCGGGGGAATAACGGATTTGTATTTAAATAGTCCGAATTAAGATGTTGACGGTTTTTGAATGACTATGATCTTTTCATAGTCATCAAACCTATTTCGGCTATATTAATCCAATTATAAACTGAACGATCCCTATGGCGAAAAGGCCCAGGCTGACGTACCATAATGATTTTTTCCTGGCTAGCAGCGATATTGCCGAGATGGAAATAGCGATCTGAAAAAATGTGACACCGCGCGCAAGGATCATGTCCTTTTCCAGGTGTTGTGCCGACTCTTTTTCGAGCGCTCGCGCTTCCTCCTGTATCTTTTCCTGGTCCTTTTTCAGTTTAGCCTTCCTTGCAATAGCCATTTTTGAAGTATCCAGTTTTTCGCTTTTCAACTGTAATACCGCATCAGCGACCTCGGCTTTTATACCTTTGGCATTGTAATATGACCACTGGTCCGACGCCTTTACCTGCGTGATCAGCGCCTCGTTTGACTGGTGCCCGGCCATCAGGCTGCTCACCGCTGCAAACGCAGCCATAAACGCCGTAGAAATAGCTACCCGCATCGACCACTTATCCTGGTTATGATGCGCCGCTTCGTGTATATGTTCGTGCAAGTGCTCGGTCGGTACGTCCGGATCTTCCATATGCTGTATAATAAGAAGTTACGGGAATAAATTTAGGAAAAAATCTACTTTTCGAAAGTGAGTTTAACGAGCTGCTGATATAATTTTTCAGTCGGCAGGCCAACCACGTTGGTATATGAGCCATCGATCCTTTCGATGCCTACCAGGCCTATCCATTCCTGTATGCCGTAGGCGCCAGCTTTATCGAGCGGCGCATATTTTTCGACATAAAAATCGATCTCGGCGTCGGTCAGTTTCCTGAAAAACACTTCCGAAACATCGTGGAACAAATTATATTGATGCTTATAAAGCAGGCAAACGCCGGTAACCACCCGGTGCACTTTCCCCGAAAGCGTCTGCAGCATTTGCTTTGCATGCTCCTTGTTTTCGGGTTTACCGAGTATTTGCCCATCGACCGCTACGATAGTATCAGCGGTAAGTACAACCTCGTCGCCGATCGTTTCGTCATAAGCTTCGGCCTTTTTCCGGGCGATATAAACGGCTATCTCCTGCGGAGTGAGATGGTCAGGATAGGATTCGTCGACGTCTTTCAGCACAATCCGGAAATCCACATCCATCAGGCGCAGCAGTTCCTGCCGGCGGGGAGATTTGGAGGCGAGTATGATTTTATGATTCATTACTTTTTTGTCCATGGATCATTCACCAACTATATGCCTCGTCATTTAACCATTTACCCTGCACCTTCATTACCTTTTCGATTACGTCGCGTACGGCACCTTTGCCGCCCGGAAAAGGAGAGATATAATAGCTAATGGCCTTGATCTCTTCGGCGGCATCGGCCGGGCACACGGGCAAGCCTGCCAGTTTCATTGCTGCCAGGTCGGTTATGTCGTCGCCCATATACAACGTGCTGAGCGGCCCGACATGCTTCGATTCGAGGTAAGAATTGAAATTGTCCGATTTCTTATGCGCGCCGACCAACACGTCCGTTACGCCAAGGCTATTGAGCCTGTACAGCGACGCTTTTGAGCGGCTACCCGAAATAGCGCAAACATTGTAGCCCAATTTAACCGCCAGTTGCAATGCGTAACCATCCTTGATGTTGAACGATTTGAACTGCTCGCCGCTCTCGGTAACATACACTGTCCCGTCCGTAATAACACCGTCGACATCAAAAACAAACGTCGAAATATCTTTGAGCTTACTTAGAAATGATTCCACTTTAAGAATGATTACACCGATTATTAAGCGTGACTTTACCGATTTGTTTGAGATGCAACGATAGGGAATGCAAACTGGCAACTGCAGACTGCAAAACTACCTACTGGTGGTCCCGCCACTCATATACCCAGGCCGACTGTATCTGCTCCAGGTGACCCTCGTTCGACTCTTCGCGCGTACCCTTAAAGTTGGGCAGGCTTAACACCCATTCAAGGAGGTCGGTAAAGCGGATGCGGTATATCTTCGACTCGTCGAAATCATCACCGAACTTCTCATAAAGCTCAATAGCGATGTCCTCGTAATCGTTCCAGTGGATAGGCAAGGCGTATTTGTCGTCTGTCATATATGTTTTACGTTGTACGTGCTACGTTATACGTTTTTAATTTTTCTATTACCAGGATTCTACGATAACGTACAACGTCAAACGTACAACCCCAAACGTCAGTGGCCCAGAAAATTCGACTGGTCCGGCAGTGTAACCTCAATGTTGCCATCGATCACCACGCACTGGCAGCCCAGGCGCGAGTTGATGCGAGGGTTAACCGCGCGGTCTATGAAATCTTCCTCTTTGTCCGATATTTCCTGGATATTGTCCATCCCCTGGTTCACATAAATATGGCAGGTGCTGCAGCCGCAAACGCCGCCGCAATTATGCTGCAATTCAATCCCATTTTCAAGGCAAACGTCAAGCACAGATTCGCCTTCGGCAATGGGCAGCTCAACCGGTTCGTGTCCCTCCTCCTCAAAGCTTATCTTTAATTTATAGATGTCCATTGGCGCAAAAGTAACAAAATTATACGCCGGCGTGCCCGCCTTTATCCATTTTGATAATCAACTGACTTATCTGCCTGTAAAGGTCTTGCAGCTCAGGGTTATCCTGTAATAATTGCAGGTGCGCGGCTATGGTTTTTTCGTCGTTCCGTATAGCCGGACCGGTTTGAACGTTGACAGGCAGATATTCCTGCACTTTTTCGGCAGTTTCCAGTATCAGGGGCCGCAGCATATTAAAATCGAGGTTGTGTTGCTGCAATAATTGTCCCGCAGCATAATACAGGTAATTTGGGAAGTTACACGCAAAAACGGCCGCCACGTGCAGAATTTTGCGCTGACCGGAATCGACGCGGTAAACATGATTGGAAACGGTCTGCCCCAGCTCAATTAATCGGGCGGTTATTTCTTGAGTCGCGCCCTCAATACAAAGCGGAACCGCACGGAAATCAAGCTCCCGCGTTTTGCTGAAGGTTTGCAAAGGATAGAATACACCCGCTTTGTCGGTATAGGCCATTATATCTTGCAGCAATGTAGCGCCCGAAGTATGAGCGATTACCGCATCATACTTAGCCAGCTTTTGGGCGATGCCCCCTATCGCATCATCGTTAATCGATACAATGAAAATATCGGTAGCATGATTTATCGAATCAAGATTATCGATCGGTTCGGCTTTAACATGATAAGCAAGGATAGCGGCATGCTGCATATCGCGGCTGTATACCTGTACAATGTTATGGCCTGCGTTTTTGAACGCCGCTGCCAGGTGTGTTGCCACATTGCCCGAACCGATAATGGTGATGCGCATGAGGGGCAAACTTACGAAGTTTAACTCGCAGTAATTTGTCTTTTAGCGGCCTCGTTGAGGGCTTCGCCGTTTAAAAACTTCGTAAGTTTTCTAAATAGTCAGTTTCTAAACATTAGCCGACTCGCTGAGGGCTCGGCCGTTTGGAAACTTTGTGGGTTTGAGGTACGGCTGGAACCGTCTTCAGTTCCTTATTCCTCCTGCGTATCGATAACACGAAGCCGATAACCATAATAATAGTGCCCGACCAGAAGAAGTTGATATAAGGGAACTCGATGGCCTTCATCACAATGTAAGGACGCCTATTTTCGGGCACCTGGTAAACCATGATCGTCATCCTGCCCTCCTTCGGACTGATCTTAGTAAAGCGCAGTTTCAGTCCCGCATCTTCCACCTTGCGCGAGAAGTCGAATACGCTGCCGTTCTTGATCATGTAAACCGGCTCAGCGGTAAACGCGCGGCCATTGGTTACAATCTTCAATTGTGCGCCTACCGCAATATCGTTTTTGGCCATTTGTATGTTTTGCACATGGGCGTTTTTATCCAGCCCTTCTAGGACGATGTAGCCTTCGCGGTAGCGGATGGTATCGCCTATCGCGATGTCATGCGAAATCGGCGCATCATAATTCTTATCGTCTTCCGCTTCGCTGTGCGCATCGTCATTCTGCGGGTCGTCGTCAAATTTGATGGGCGCCATGGTCACATGGGTATACAGGTCGTGCAGCAGGTAATGTTTCGTATCAGGCGATGAAACCAGGCCCATTTTGCGGTTGGCCTGAGAATTTGGTTTCAGCATAAATTCTTCCACCACTTTTCCGCTGGCATCCATCCGTTTATAATCTACCTTAAAGTAGTGGTTAGGCATGGCAATGGAATCGCCGATGTACGTAACCACGTAGTCGCCCATTTTAACGGGGGTATTTTTATAAAGCATGATGTTCTCCTTCGGGTCGTTACGCTTGGCGAACTCGGCCGAATATTGCTCGCCGGTGTTATTGATGGAAACTACTTTACTCGTGCCGGCTGCGATAACCGCGCCGACCAATATCAAACCAAAACCGATATGCGCTACCGCCGAGCCGGCCAATTTGATCTTGCCCTTAAAGGCGTCGGTCAGCACTTTGATATTCGACAATACCATATAAATCGCAGCCAGCATCGTAAGACTGAACACGATGCGAAGCCGGTAGATACCGCTAACATATACCACGAGGCCCGTGATAAGCACAGCCAACGCCAGGTAAACCGCGCCGGTAATATAAAACTTGCCCGAATCGGTCTTTTTATATTTCAGGAATTGTGTAATCCCGGCCAGTAAGGCAACCACAACCGCAAAAGCAGCCTGGAACACGTTGTAAAGTGTTACCGGGTTGTTCGGCGGAGCGATATTAGTGCCGAACATCTTATTCCAAACGGGAATTGAAGTAACGATGACCAACTGCAGGCACGACAACGCCAGGAAAACCGCACCGACGAACATCCAGAATTCCCGCGAATAGGTTTCTTCTTCCTTTTTATCGATCGGCAACTCTTTCCAGCGTACGATCACCAACACCACCGCTATTACAAAGAATACAGCGACATCAGTAACCAGGTGCCAGAACATGCCCAGGTCGGTAAAGGCGTGAACCGAAGTATCACCCAAAACACCGCTGCGGGTAAGGAACGACGCGTATAATACCAGTATAAAGCTGATCAAAACCAGGAAGGTTGCCGTAAAATAGGAATGACCGGTGTTTTTATAGACGATCATTACGTGAACGCCGCCGATCAGCGTCAGCCAGGGTATCAAGGCCGCGTTCTCGACCGGGTCCCATGCCCAGAAGCCGCCAAAGTTAAGCGACTCGTAGGCCCAAAACGAACCCATGATAACGCCGGTCCCCAGCACCATCACAGCAAATAAGGCATACGAAATAGCCGGTTGAACCCATTCCTTATACCTCTTTTGCCATAAGCCGGCAATGGCGTAAGCAAACGGCACCACCATAGATGCAAAACCCAGGAACAACGTAGGCGGGTGGATCACCATCCAGTAATTCTGCAATAAAGGGTTCAGGCCGTTGCCGTCTGTAATATAGCTCAGGTAATTGTGATACATATCCGGACGGCTGGCGAAGATCGGGGCCTGGGCCCTCAGGTCGATAGCCTCTCGCAGCAAAATAAAGGGTGAACTGCCTATCCTTGAACCGAAAATTTCGATGCCCAGCAGCATGGAAGCCAGCAGCGCCTGCGAAAGACTGATAACGGTCATAACCGGGCTTTCCCACGATTTGGCTTTCCAGATGAGTATGTTTCCCAAAACACCCTGCCAGAAGCACCACAGCCAGAAACTTCCCTCCTGGCCTTCCCAATAGCTGGAAATAATATAATAAACCGGCAAGCTTTTCGAGGAATGCTCCCAGGCGTAATGGTATTCGAAAAGATGGTTGAAAATAATGTAAAAAAGACTGACGCCAATGCCTACAACCGATGCAAGGTTGGTAATATAAGCAATACGTCCCAGCCGGCGCCACGAATTATTGAGGCTGGTTTTATCTGTAGTTGCAAAGTAATAACTTATTGCCGCCAAAAGGGCCGAGCCGAACGACAGGACGATAAAAAATTGGCCCAACTGCCCCGGAAAAAGGTGTTCGCCCTTAAAAGCTGTATCCATTAATGTTTATATATCGGCCTTTTTAACACTGACCTCGGTCATTTCTACCTTGTTTGGCGTGTATTTTGAAGGACATTTCATTTGGATGGACGATGCGTGAAATTCACCGTTTACCATTTTGCCCACCAATACGATCTGCTCCGAACGCTCAAAGTCCTGCGGCTTGGTGCTCGGATAAATTACCTTGCATTCCTCGCCTTTTTTATCCTTCATGTAAAACGAAAAATAATTGGCATCCTTTGCGGCATCATAATAGAGCTCCTTTTGTTTGTCCAGGAAACCTATTACATGCAGTTCACTATCAGTTTTTTTGGCGTCGGCGAATGAGCCATATGTGCTTGCACTGGAATACAATCCAATGATGACGGCTATAGCTATGGCTATGACTACTAAACCAATTATCGAACTCTTTTTCATTGCGTTTGCTGCTTATCGGATACAAAAATACGAAACGCAAATTTAATAAAGTTTATTGCAAATCATTAATATTATTTAGAATCATTATTGATAGTCCAAAAGTCGGCATAAGTCGGAAAGTCAGAAAGTTGGATAGGACAATCTTTCTTTGACTTATTCACAATTCACTACTCACTATTGACCATTCACTATTGACCGTCTACTTCGCCAGCTCCGAGCTTACGATAATATAATGACCGAGCCCGCCCGGATGTACGGTAAGGATGATAAATGAGGCTTGTGCGATGCTAAACTCCTGGTCGCTGCTGATGGGTATATCCTTGGTAAAGCTATCAAAACTGATGGTTACCTTTGAATGTTCGATAGTCGGTGAGGCAAGGGCCTTATAAAGAATACGCTGCTTAAGTTTTATTTCATCGCTGCCTGATAACTCTTTATTGACCCAAAAAAATGCTGCTGTACACAGGCTGCCAAAAAATATGATCGAAAACAGGTAGTATCTTATGTTCCGTTCCAATAGCAACGAAACCAGGAGGCCACCCACAATGCCTATAGTCAGCAGCGTGCTAAGGCTTATGATGGTCACCTCGTACTGGCGCTGTGTGTAAAAGAACGACAGTATACCCAGTATATAAAGCGCCGCCTTTACGATCCATATGCCCTTAATCTTTCTGAAAATTCGTCTGGCTTGTCTTTTTCGCCTGCGCCTGCTTGCCATAGTAAAATTATGATCACAAGTTTGGTTCAACTGATAAAGTGCCATTGATCAGCACAACGGCACTTTATACTTATATGGGCGGCATATTTATGCAAGGCGCCTGCTCACCGAAACAGGGTGCCAGGGGATCATGGCCAAACGCCCAAATTTTTGTAAGATACGGCAATTTTATTAATTGCGCCAACAAAAGCCGCCGTTCGCAGCGTATCTATTTTTTCCACGGTATTGTAAGTTTCCCTGATCTCGTGGTACGAGCGGATCATGGTATCCTCCAGGCCCGAATTTACCAGCTCGAGTTCGGAAGCGCCTTTAATGATGGTTGAACGCTGCAGCGGACTGAGCGCAACACCCGTTAAACTTTCCACCATGTTTACCAGGTTGGTATTTGCGGTTTCCTCAAAGCGCCTGTTCATACGACCAAAGGCCACATGCGACAAATTTTTCAGCCATTCAAAATAGGATACCGTAACGCCGCCGGCGTTGGCATACATATCCGGCACGATGATACCGCCGTTTTCGTAAAATATTGTTTCGGCCGATGGCGTGGTAGGGCCGTTGGCACCCTCGACTATGATTTTTGCTTTGATGTTCCTAACGTTACGCTCGGTGATCTGGTTTTCCAAAGCCGCCGGAACCAATATATCGCAGGGCTGTTCCAGTCCTTCTCCCGAATTCTTAAACTCCTGCTTTGCACCCTTAAAGCCCAATATGGTGCCTGTTTGCTTGCGGTGCTGAAGAACCGCGTCGACATCCAGGCCGTCGGCATTATAAATAGCGCCTTCATATTCGCACAAGCCCACGATAGTGGCGCCGAATTCGGCAAGGAATTTTGCGGAATGATACCCCACATTACCCAGCCCCTGAACGATCACTCTTTTACCTGTCAAACCCGGAACCAAGCCGATCTTGTTCATATCCTCGGCCACGCTTACACATTCGCGGGCGGCAATTGCAACTCCGCGGCCGGTGGCCTCCCGGCGTCCTTGTATGCCGTGCAGAGCTATCGGTTTGCCCGTAACACAACCCATGGCGTCCAGCTGGCCGGGATTCATAGTAGCATAGGTATCGGCTATCCAGCTCATTTCGCGTTCACCCGAACCGTAATCTGGTGCGGGAACGTCAATACTGGGGCCGATAAAGTTCTTTTTTGCCAGCTCGACGGTATAGCGTCGGGTGATATTTTCGAGTTCCTGTAAAGTATAATTTTTAGGATTGATCCTGATGCCGCCTTTTGCTCCGCCGAAAGGGACGTTTACGATAGCGCATTTGTAGGTCATAAGGGCTGCTAGCGCCATTACTTCATCCTCGTTCACCATTTCGCTGTAGCGGATACCGCCCTTGGTGGGCGACTGATGCTGCGAGTGCTCCACGCGCCAGGCATCGATCACCTCGAAACCATCGCCTTTACGGATGGGAAATCGGAAACGGTAAACGCTGTTACATGATTTGATCTGGTCGAGCAGGCCAACATCGTGTTTGGTAAACTGCGCAGCATAGTCGAAATTCTTGCATACGTCGCCAAAGAAGTGGGTTTCGTTATTGGCGGCCGGGTTGTTATTTGCCATAATTTAGGGTTTATAAATTATTATATTCTCAAAAAAGTGCACAAAGTTGGTACAAAATTTATCAATATTGCAAATTTCTATTTGTTAGTGTTTCACCTACACAACGCGCTGCACAGGTCGGAAACGATGTTTAAATAAAATAGCCCCTGTTTTTATGCTACTTCTCTTTTTCTATTTTTTTCAGCTTTCTGTCGATCGAGAACAGGTAAATGGCCAGGCCGGCGAAAATGATACAAATGATGGCTACCACCACGTATATCTTGCCCGATTGACGCAAGGTATCGGCCATTTGTACGTCTGAAGATTGCTGTCCAAAAACCGCCAGTTGCGATAAGGTCAAAAGCGCCAGGATAAAAGTTTTTTTCATTAGGTGTTCGGCTTCAAAATTCGTTATAAAAAACTCACAAAACCGTGAGCTGATATTAATTTAAGCTGTTTCTTTTTTGCTGAATTAAACGGATACGGTAACGTATAGTTGCTATCCAGACGGCCAGCATGATCCATCCGGCACAGGCAGGATAAAACACGGCACGCATCCGGTCGTCCAGATCGTACCGGCCGAATGCCGGATTACCGCCGTTGCCCGGATGAAGCGAATCGGTCATTCGTGGTAATACGAAAAGCAATACCACCATTACCGGAAAAGCAAAGATGTTGTAGATAGCCGCTATTTTGGCCCGTTTTTGTTCTTCGTCGATCGAGTTTCTAAGCACCATATAGGCACAATACAGTAAAAAAGCTATTGCCGCGCTATTTTGTTTAGGGTCGCCGCTCCAGAACTCACCCCAGGTATATTTGGCCCATATCATACCGGTAACCAGGCCCAGGGCATAAAACATCATGCCCGTGTTGACACATTCCACGGCCGCCAGGTCGTCTTCTTCCCGCCCATCCCTCAAGTAGCGAATGCTGAAAAATACCGACAGCACCAGTACCGTGAGCATGGCAAACCACATGGGCACATGAAAATACAGGTTGCGTATGGTTTCGTGTAATATAGGCAGCCTCGGCACACCCATCAGCAAACCGGCTATCAATGTGTAGAATACCAGCACAACGGCCAATACTTTCCACCAGGTTTGATAAATTATTTTCATAGTAATTGAACGGTCAAATGTACAAAAGAGAGTCCGAAAGTCCGCACAAGTCGGAAAGTCCGAAAGAAGTGACCCGAATGTTTTGAGCCTAATCCTTTATTTATACTTACGGACTTACGCGGACTCCCGAACTTTCGGACTATTTATCCTCGCCCGGCACGTAATCGAATGGTAAAAGTTCTCCCAATTTCGCTTTTGACCAGCTCCCTTCAACCAAAGGCACATTTCCAACAATAACGCCATTCATATCAAAAATGGCATAGGGTTTCATCAGGGTAAGTATGCTGGTTTCAAAATTTTCCATATCCAGCGTCCGGTATACGTCCTTAAAATCAGTCTCCTCGCGTCTTTTGGTATAAACGACGTACAAACAGTCCCGAAACGACAGTACAAACAAACCGGGCTTACTCGTTTGTGCAAAAACCTGGTAAGGCTGGAGCGGGGTTTTATCCAGGTGTTCGTGGTAATATTTGGACAAGTTCTCCTTTCCGACCCAATAATTAAACGAATCCCTGTTAAATCTTACTTCCCTGAAGTATTTGATCTTCGCCAGGATCACGCCTTCGGGCGGCCTGTCGGCGTTCGGTTCGCGGCTCAGGTGATACATGATAAACCCGTCCTGCGTAAGCGTATTGTTATACAGGGAACGGAAAAACTGGCGCTGCGAGCCATAGTAGATCTGCTCGCGTTTCTCGCGCCATTCCTTTTTCTGTTCTTCGCTGCCTTTCATTTCCTCGAAAACCACCTTGCCCTGCCACTCAACAATACCACTCAAGCCCGAGCTCGAAAAAGTATCCACCAGGAACTTAACCCGGTATCCCAGCGCCCTGTTATCCACTACCAGGAAGTCGTTCGACCAGGCCTCAAGCGTCCGGCTTTTGCCGTGGTACACCAGGTTCATGGTATGAGGGTTTGCAACATCGCATTTTTTGCCATTCTCCGACTCTCCGATAAAATCCTTCCGAAACAGCTCATAGTTCTTTTTCCAGTCGGCATTGCTCGATATCACCACGCCCCGCAGCATATTCATCTTCGGCAGCATCTTGATATTGACTGTTATGGGCGAACCACCTACTAAAATGGATTCCGAATATTCCTGGAACCCAACCGAACTGGCAACCAGTTCGTATTGACCGGGTTTAACGCCGACAAGTCTGAATGTACCATCCTCGGCCGTTTCGGTACCATAAGACGAGTTGCTCAGGAAAACGCTGACTTTTCCAATAGGCGTAAGCGACTCGGAGGTGGTTACTTTACCTGAGATGACGGTTTGGGCGCTTGAGAGAAATGGTAAAAAAACGAGAAGCAGTATAATCCTTCTGACACTCATTTCACATAAAAACTTTAACAGGGCTATTGTGCCGCTAATAAACGCATTTATTGTGAATTATCGATAAAATACCAGTCTCTCACAGTGCCTAATTCATTCCCTCAAGGTAAAATTCTTAATACAGACTATCTCCAACTAAAAATAGGTCGAAACGCCGAAACTAACACCTCTTGTCGGACCTATGGTTGCGCCGATGGTACTGCCGGTAATATCGCGCTGATTTTGGATGCGGTAATTCAACCGCAGCACGGTTTGCGGGGTCGGCCTGAAACTGACGGCCGGCATGATGCTCCATACGTCGTTATACATAGGCGTGCCGATTGCGGCAAAATTCCCAACGTTCCAATCCACATATTCGCCACGCACGGCGAGGTTCAACGTGGCGTGCTGCCAGCCTAGCATCCTGCCAGTTATGACGGGCTGAACAACGTCTAGAAACCCGCCGAACTGCCTGTTGCCATACGATTGCGGGTAGTTTGGCGGTATATCCAAAGCGATATAGGCCCATTCCGTAATGACATTGGTATGTGTCCATGGCAGTGTCGTGTTAAAATCCACATCGAAGACATTCACCCTGCGCTTATTATCGACCGTGGCGCCTTCTATTTGCCAGATGTTGTAAACGCCGCCCATGTACGACAGGCCAAGCTCCCCTATCTTATCATTTCCGATCGAAACTTTTGCCGTATACAGCGGCTCGCCGCCGGCGCTTTTTGTAAAACGGCTTGCACTGGTTTTTGCGGCCGGCAAAGAGGTTCTTCCCTGCGGATTGTCGATGATCGAATCGTTAAAGCCCCCACTCAGATAAAACTCATAGCCATACATCCAGTGCCCGCTATACTCCTTGCCGTAGGCGCCAAAACCGGGGTTACTCCAGGTATCGGGCAGCATTTGTGTCATGGCTATCGGGCGATCGGTAAATTCCCATTTGGGCCCGTCGTGGTTTTCATTGAACGAGCCGATCGGGTTGACGATCATACCGCCGCGCAGGTTTAGCAAAGGATGCAGCTCGATATCGACCGCGGCGTATTCCACTTCAAATTTGCCGCCTTCGGTAGCTTCGTCCGGGTCGCCTGTCGGATCGTCCTCGTACTCGATTTCAGACAGAAATTTGACCCTGTTCGATATAGAAGATGCCGCAAAAAGGCTGAACCTGCGAAATTGGAATTGGTTGCCTATAGATATACCCGATGTGCTGACATATTGCCAGTTGGCCTCCATATAACCGCCTATCGAGACGGGCATTTTCCCCATTTTAAGGAAAGGCCTGTCGTAAATGGCATCCATGTTCAATTTTTTCCGGGTAGTATCAGTTTTTGCCGAACCTTTCAGCAAACTGCTGTCGATCTGCGCTTGCGCAGTCGCTGCAGTCAATAAGAGAACTATAGAATAAATGCAATGAAGTCGTTTCATTTTATGATAAAGTGATGTGTAGTTGATCTTGTGAAATTTTTACGGGGAAGGAGCGCAGGCCGGCATCGGCGGGGCCGTTCTGGACCGCGCCTGTATTGGTGAACCTGCTGCCATGTGCCGGGCATTCAAGCCGGTCGCCGAAAACCTGAAGCTCCGCGCCCTGGTGCGTGCAGCGCATTAATAACGCGGTATACGAATTTTCGTCAAAGCGATAAACGCAAACGGGATATCTTAGCTTTTCGTGCTGAACGACAACGTATTTATGAAATGACCCTTTGCCTTGGTCAAAAGCCGACAGCGGCACCAGCAATCCGGATCCATCCATTATACCCGCAACCATTTTGCTTCCGCTGCAACCCTCAAAGGCAATCCCAAGAAATGCGGCGCCAAGGCAGGCCATGCCGCATGTTTTTATGAATTCTTTCCGCTGCATTTATAGTGAGTTTAAAAAGGTGATAACTGCGCTCTGGTCCTGTGCATTTAATTTTCCGAACCTTGCCGCGCTTACCGCAGCCTCGCCGCCGTGCAGCTTTATGGCTTCCTGTATGCTGTGGGCGCGACCGTCGTGCATGAGGTAAGTGTTGCCGCCCTGTACATTCCGGGCAAGTCCAAGTCCCCACAACGGCGTGGTGCGCCACTCGGACGTTTTGGCGTCGCCTTCGGTATAGCCGTCATCCAGCGCGGAGCCCATATCATGCACCAGCAAGTCGGTAAACGGACTGATGGTTTTATTCGAAAGCGCAGGAATAGGTGAATAGCCGGTAGTCAATGTTTGCTTATGGCAAGTTTCGCAGCCGATCTGTACAAACAGTGCGTTTCCCCGCTTAACAACCGGATCATCTGCATTACGCTGGTTGGGGGTTTGCAGGCAGGTAACATAAAACACCACCGAGTTGAAATCGTCGTTATTAACTTCAGGGGACGATACTGGAGGGGCCGCCTGATCCAAATAATTGTAGGGGTTGACAGGCATAAAAGCCGACGTGATACCCATATCATGATTATACGCTGCCGCTGTTTGCTGGACGAGGCTGTAAGTCGAGGCTTTGCGTCCGAACCGGCAGATGTATTTGCCATCCGCACGAGGAACCGAGCCGTAAAGCGGCGTGATATTGGCAGGCACGGTATTGTAATTCGGATGACCACGCACGCCGTCGGGGTTATTTGCATTCCGTCGCGCCATAGCGATGATCTCTGTATCGGGCACGGCTTCCAGGAAACCTACCCCGGCTGTAATGGGCGCAATAAACTTCGAGCTTGTGGCGCCGGCGGGGATCTGTTCAGCGGTATAACCGGGCAGGTTGTTGCTGCCCAATTGCGGGCCGCCCTGGCCGAGGAATTTATTGCCGGTGCTGTCGGTCTGTCCAAAACGGGTTAGTATTGTAAAAGGATGGCCCCTGTTATCGCTCGAATGGCAGCCGCCGCAACTGTTCGACACGAAGTATGGCCCGAGGCCTGTCGCAGCATCTCTGATGGCGAAGAACTGGTCGTTCCCTTTCGAAAAAAGGATGGTTTGACTGTTGGTCAGGTCGTCGACCGGTCCGCAAACGCCAAAATTCGGATCGATCATATCGGGCATTAATTTTTTACACGATGAAATGGAGCCGATGGTGATCGCCAGCGTCAAGATAAACAGACCGGAAATGATAATGTATCTTTTGCTCATGTGGTATAGTTTGATGAGGCAAAAGTATATTTTATTTAGACTAAGTCTAAATAAAATTAAAATAATTCTAAATAAGAAGTTAAGTGGGTGATTGAGTTGGAGTAAGTTGATTAGGTATGGAAAGGTTCGCCGCTTCATTAATCCCTATAACTTGTTGGTACAACACCAACAAGGTCGGGGACCTTACACTCAACCCGGCGATGGAAGCAAAGTTTATAAAAAAGCCGATGAAGATTGATATTGTCAAGCTTGCCTGTTGATTTTAAAAAAACTTATCGATAATTTCAAACTGCCTCAAAATATAATAATGAAAAATGAATTTGAAGATGTAATGTCAAAACGAACAGATGCAGAACTATTGCAAATAATAAATAGTGGGCCTGGAGACTATCAACCATTGGCGCTTGAAGCTGCGAATGTTGAATTTCAAAAAAGGAATCTTTCTGATGAACAGATGTCTGTAGTGAATAATGAAATAGAACAAAAAATTGAACTTAATATTGCAAGATCAAATGAACCTCTCGGAGTTGTTCCCAAAATCTTTGCTTCATTATTCCCAGGTCTAGTGATGGTTATGTTTGCTGGAACCTACAAAGCCGATGGTTATGACAGAAAAGCCAAAGAGATGGTTCGATGGACAATTTATGGTGTATTGTTTTATATAGCTTTCGTTTTCTTAATGCTGATAATAACTCTTTTTTAAATAACATTACCCGCTATGATGAAGCCTGAGATCGGAAGTAAAAGGTCTAAAAAGTTCTGACTTCTGACTTCAGATTTCCTCAATCCCTCCACAAATAAGGAAAAAGCAGCAGCGAGGTAGCGATAACGATGATATTGATGGCGCAGAGCACGCCGATGTTCTCATAATTTGCGCTGCGTTCGAGGCCGTCCATCGCGTTTTTGCTCAGTCGGATGAGCACTAATATCACCGGGATAACAACCGGGAAACTCAGGATAGCCATCAGGGTACCATTATTGCCGGCCTTGGAAGCGATGGCGGAGATCATGGTGAAAACGGTAGAAAAGCTAAAGCTGCCCAGTAACACGGCCAAAAAGTAAAACAGCGGATCGCCAATAGTGTTGGTGAAGAACAGCATGTAAATGATCAGCGCCAGCACGCTGAGCAGCGACATGAGCAGGATATTGTAGATGGTTTTGGCCAGGATAACAGCTTGCGGACCGGCAATGGTGTAATAGTAAAGCAGGCGGTTCTTGCTCTCCTGCATAAAGCTTTTGGCAATAGCGTTTACGGCGGCAAAAAGCATAATGATCCAGAACAGAACGTTCCAAACAACCGGGTAACCCGAGCTACCCGCAAAACCGGGGGTGATCTTGAACGAAATATAACAAACGAACACCGTGGACACCACGTAAAGCAGCACCCCGTTAAAGGCGTACTTCGAGCGCCACTCGAGCAGGATCTCTTTTTTTAGCAGGTACCAGGTTTGGTTGAGAAGTTCCATCCGGTGCAAAGATACTTTTAAGTCGGGAAGTCCGAAAGTCGGGAAGTCCGAAAGATGAGATGTATATTTGTCTTAACCGCTCTTAGTCTTTCGGACTTACGCGGACTTTCTGACTTACGGACTAAGACATGCCAACCATCTACCATCCCACCCCCATCGGTGTTGCCAGGATAAGGGAAGAAGACGGGTTTATTTCGTCCGTCAATGTTATGGACCATGCGACAGGTGAAAGCGATGCGCCTACTTCCCTGCTGCTGGAAGCGGCTAAACAACTAGATGAGTATTTTGCCGGAACACGCAGGGAATTTACTTTTCCCATCAAACAACCCGGTTCGGTGTTTCAGCAGGAAGTATGGGAATGTTTATTGAAAATACCATACGGCAAGACCATCAGCTACCTGCAGCAGTCCAAAATGATAAACAACCCGCTGGCCATTCGTGCTATCGCCTCAACCAACGGCAAAAACGACCTGGCCATCGTAGTGCCCTGCCACCGGGTTATCGGGTCGGACGGTTCATTAACAGGTTATGCCGGCGGGTTATGGCGCAAAAAATGGTTATTAGAGCATGAAATGAATGTGCTGGGAGTCGGACAGACAAAATTATTCTGATGGCCGTTACCCGATCTTTTGGTAAATATTTCCTTTTGAGCTGATTAGCCTGAACCTGGTTTTTATTTCGGGGAAACGTATGGTCTCCTTCGATCCCAGGCATAGAAATCCATACGGGCTTAAACTTTCGTAAAAAAGTTGCAATATCTTTTGCTGCATGTCAGCCTCGAAATAAATAAAAACGTTACGGCAACTGATGAGATGAAATTCATTGAACGCTTTGTCGGATATCAGGTTGTGCATCGAAAAAAGTGTATTTTTCCTTAGAACGCTGCGAACGCGCCCGCAATCGTTCATTTTTTCGAAATGGTCGGACAAATCGCCCGGCAATTCGGCCTGGCGATAATTTTCCGCATAGCTGTCCAACTTGCGCTGGCTGTAAACGCCGTTGCGCGCCTCGTTAAGCATCTGGGTGTGGATATCGGTGCCGTAAATGAATGAGCTGTCGCCCAAACCCGAAAGGTATAATAAAATAGCGAGGGAGTATACCTCTTCACCGGACGAGCAGCCGGCGCTCCACACCCTGACGCTAGGAAAAGCTGTCAAATAAGGGATAACCTGGCTGTTGAGCGCTCTATAAAACTGCGGATCACGGAACATTTCGGTTACATTAACCGTAACCTCTTCCAAAAACCATTGAAAAAACTTCGGATCGTCGGCAAGTAACTGCTTAAGCTGATCAACACTGATCTTCCTGAGCATGATGATGCGCGACAGGCGCCGCTTTAGCGAAGCACGCGAATAACCCGAAAAATCAAAACTGTACACGCGGCTGACCAATTCTGTCAATTCTAAAAGCTGTGGCTCGGTTATTCCGGGTGTTTCGGTCATCTCAAATTATACGGCGGCTTTTTGATCCATTGTGTTCTCAACAGGCGCTTTATATTTTGGTTTGTCTTTTAGGGCGCCAAACAACGCAAACAGCGGACCTATACATAATAACCACCAGCCCCATTTGAATTTGATCTGGCGTTCCATGAATTTTTCGAACGAGTGGAAAGGTATAAAAGTGAATGAGTAATGGATCTTCAGCAGCGAAAGGACATAAAACAGCGCCACCAGTATTACGGCTAACCAGGCCGTAAGGCGAACCAATTTGCGCTGCATCAAAACCACTCCTAATATACCAACTACCGATATCAGCAACACCACAATTCCATAAGGCATGTTGGCCTTGTACATGTCCCAGTTAACAATGTGCAGCGGACGGAACAGCGGGCAAAACGTAGCAGCAATAAGTATTATAAAACCGGCGAACGATACGAATGACGTGAGTTTCATGTTATTTCTGGCTGATCTCCATTTTATCGGCAAAGTGGGCGCAATAGTCGCGCAGGTCCTCCACAATGTTCTTTTCGCCGGTTGCCCTCAGAAAGCTGTCGCCCATGGTTTGAAGGGTCTCGTAAAAGAAGCGCTTCATATCGTCTATGGGCATATCCTTTGTCCACAGGTCTATGCGGAGGGTGTTTTTGTAATTATGGTCCCAAAGCGACAGCATCATCGATTTTACCGGGAGTGCTTCCTTGTTCTGCGCGTCCGTCGATTCCCAGGTGATGTTTTCGGGCACGTTGTTATCATCCAGGTCTATGGTGAGTTTGATCTCAGCTTTTTTCATCTTGCAAGTAAAAATAAAATAATCGCCAAAGTTATAAAGCTTAGCTCCACTATCCACAGTTTTTTGGTTTGGCGGAAAAAATTGCGCAGGATAAGGTCCATAAATGACACGGCAATAGCAAAAAGCACAAATATGGCGGTAAACATCCAGCTTTTAAGCGCATACGGGTAGTGCCCGCCGATAACCTGGACACCGTAAATCGAAATGTATACCGCCAGGAACAGGAAAAAAGCTGTTGCGAAATTGAGCGGGGTGATGCGAGTCTTATTTTTCTCCATTTTATTTAAAGTGCGTTATCATCCTGCGTTGGTAAGGATTTGTGCGGTGGCCAGCCCACATGCTTCGACCAGCTCAGCATGACACCCTTTTATTTTTTTCGCCTGTGTGTTCTTTGCTTTGGACTTTCAGCTTTCTGCTTTCCGCTTTTACCTTTCGCCTTTAACCTTTCGCCTTTAACCTGCTTCTTCTCATGAAAAGCCCCTTTAAACTCTGGATTCTCGCGGCGTTTTTGCTGATCGATCTCGCGGGCCTGGTCCTGGCGTTCTTCGTATGGCGTTTGCTCGACGAAAACTTCTTCAGGCAAAGGCACGACCGGTATCGGCTGACGAATCAGCTTTTCAATCTTGTGAATGTAATACTCCTCTGCCGGGGTGCAAAAGGTAATCGCTTCGCCCGATTGAAAAGCGCGTCCCGTTCTGCCAATACGGTGCACGTAATCTTCGATCACAAAAGGCACATCGAAATTGATGACGTGGCTCACATCGCTCACATCGATGCCCCGCGCGGCAACATCGGTAGCGACCAGTATTTTCACTTCATCCCCTCTGAAGGCGTTAATAGAATTGATGCGCGTATTTTGTCCCTTGTTGGCATGCAAAACCTTTACCTCCTCTTCGCCATAACGCCGGCCCAAGAATTTGTACACGTTCTCCGCATTACCGCGGGTTTTGCAAAACACCATCAGTTTTTTAATATCGCCTTCCTCATCAAGCAGGTATTTGAGCAGGTTAATTTTAGTTTTAATATTCGGAACGTGATACAGTTTCTGCTCGACGGTCTGTGCGGGCGTGGCCTGGGGTGTAACTTCGATCTCCGTGGGAAATTCAAGAAAGTTAGCCGAAAGCTGCCGCACCTTATCCGACATGGTCGCCGAAAAAAGCAGGTTCTGCCGTTTACGAGGCACTACTTCCAGAATCCGGTTGATCTGCGGCATAAAGCCCATGTCCATCATCTTGTCGGCCTCATCCAGAACCAATACCTGCAATGTTTTGGTAACGATGTTACCCGCCAGGTAGATGTCCATAAACCGGCCGGGAGTTGCAACGATTATATCGACGCCCTTTTTTACCTGTTCGGTCTGCGCTTTTGGACCGATACCGCCATAAAGTATTACTGTACGTAAGTCGGTGTATTTGGCAAAGGCTCTGATGTTTTCCTCTATCTGGATAGCCAGCTCGCGCGTTGGCGCCACGATCAGGGCACGGGGGTTTTCGCCCTGCGCGTATTTCAACCGCATAATAATGGGCAGCGCGTAAGCCGCGGTTTTGCCGGTGCCGGTTTGGGCTATGCCCATTACATCCTGACCGTTCAGTATCGGCGGGATGGCTTTTTGTTGTATGTCGGTAGCTTCGGTATAGCCGGCATCGGCAATGGCATTCAGTATCTGCCGGTTAAATTTGAAGTCGTCGAAGCTTTTTGCCATGCGGCAAAGATAGGCTTTAAGTCGGAAAGTCCGGAAGTCCGCGGAAGTCCGGAAGTTAGGTTAAGGGTGAAGGGCTTCCCAGCATGTATTCTAAAGCACATTCTCAGAGTATTTCCTATTTTAGCAGCCCGTAAGCCATTACATGCAAAAACTCAAAGCCTTTTTTACCAATCCGTATGTCATCATTGTATTATGGTTTGTGCCGAGTTTGCTGGCGGTGGTTAAAGGGATATATTTTGGCGACGGCACCACGGCCAATTACAACAACTACATTATTTACAAGCATAATTTCCTGAATGTCATTCATCAGCATCCGCTGTTCGGACCGGAGCCGCAATTCTATTTCGACCTGAACCATTACGGACCGGTTTTCGCGTTGGTGATCGCACCATTTGCGCTGCTCCCTGACCATATCGGGGTAATCCTATGGACAATGTTCAATGCCTGGATACTTTACCAGGCGGTAATGATGCTTCCCATGAAGCGCGAACATTGCCTGCTGATCCTGCTGATCAACGCCAACAGCATGGTGGGCTCTTCTGGCAACGTGGAAGTAAATCCGTTCATCACCGCGCTTATCATTTTCAGTTATGTGTTTATCAAGCGCAAACAGGATTTCTGGGCGGCGCTGGTTATCGTATTGGGAACAGCGATCAAATTGTACGGTATAGTTGGCCTGGCCTTCTTTTTCTTTTCGGAGAATAAGCTGAAATTCATTCTTAGCTTTCTCTTCTGGTCGGCGATCTTATTCATACTGCCGATGCTGATGTCGTCGCCCTCGTATATCATCAAAACTTACCAGGACTGGTACCCCGATCTTGTCGCCAAAAATGCAGCGAATGTGATTTCCAATCGCGCCGACCGCTGTGTAATGGGTATGATCACCAAAATATTCGGCTTAAAGCATTTGTCTAACTTAGTTGTGTTACTGCCTGCACTGCTGTTACTTGGCCTGTCGTATCTGCGTACCAAATTCTGGAGAAACACGCAATACCAGTTGCTGCTGCTGGCCTCGGTGCTGATATTTACCGTCATCTACAGCACAGGATCCGAACCGCCAACGTATATTATTGCCTTTATAGGCGTCGGCATCTGGTTCATGAATCTTAAGCGGCCTATAACTGCTTTTGAATGGTGCCTGTTCTTCTTTGCGCTGATCGTAACCAGCTTTTCCAATTCGGATATCATACCCAAAACCATCCGGGTTAATTATATCTTGCCTTATGCCCTGATAGCGCTTCCCTGCCTGATTATCTGGCTGAAAATCATTTATGAAATGCTGACACGGGCGTTTAATAAAGGCCGTTTAGCTACATAAAGCTCATAGTTAGTTCAAACTCGTACCTTTGCAAGTAAATCCGAAATTGAAAATCCGAAATTCGAAATTCTATGTCTTCTCTTCTCATCAAATCCGCCACCATTGTAAACGAGAACAAGCAATTTGTAAGTGACCTGTTGGTTAAGGATGGGTTGATTGAAAAAATAGATAAGCAGATCGATGTTCAGGCCGACCAAATTATTAATGCGGAAGGCTTGTATCTTTTCCCAGGCTGCATTGACGACCAGGTGCACTTTCGTGAGCCGGGGCTGACGCATAAAGCCGATATTCATACCGAATCGAGGGCGGCGGTAGCGGGCGGCATTACTTCCTTTATGGAAATGCCCAATACTGTACCGAATACTTTAACGCAGGAACTGCTTGAACAAAAATATGAGATAGCATCACATAACTCACTGGCCAACTATTCGTTTTTCATGGGCGCGTCGAATGATAATATCGACCAGATACTGAAAACAGACATCCAAAACGTGTGCGGCGTAAAGGTGTTCATGGGCTCATCGACCGGCAATATGCTGGTGGATAATCCTAAAACGCTGGAGGGCATTTTCTCGCGGTCGCCGATGCTGGTAGCCGTGCATTGCGAGGATGAGGCCACCATTCGCCGTAACCTGGAGCATTACAAACAACTCTACGGAGAAGACATTCCGATAAGGATGCACCCGATAATTCGCAGCGAAGAAGCCTGTTATCTATCATCGTCGATGGCGGTAGAGCTGGCTAAGAAATACAATACACGGCTGCATATCCTCCACATCTCCACCGAAAAGGAAACACATTTATTCCGCAACGACATTCCGCTTAAGGACAAACGCATCACGGCTGAAGCTTGCATCCATCACCTATGGTTCAGCGACGAAGATTACGAAACCAAGGGCAACCTGATCAAATGGAACCCGGCTGTAAAAACGGCATCCGACAGGGAAGGGATCCTTAAAGCAGTGCTGGACGGCCGTATTGATGTGATCGCTACGGATCATGCCCCACATACGCTGGAAGAAAAATCACAGCCTTACCTGAAGGCGCCTTCCGGCGGACCGTTGGTGCAGCACGCCCTGCCGGCCATGCTGGAACTGTATCATCATGGCAAGATCAGCCTGGAACAAATAGCTGTGAAAATGGCACATAACGTGGCTACCTGTTTCCAGGTCGACAGGCGCGGCTTTGTCCGCGAAGGCTATTGGGCCGACCTGGTTTTGGTCGACCTGGACAAACCCTGGAATGTAAACAAGTCGAATATTCTCTACAAATGCGGCTGGAGTCCGTTTGAGGGAACCACTTTCCGTTCAAGTATTATGCATACTATCGTTTCAGGCAACGTGGCTTACAGTAACGGAAGTATTATTGAAGGTAAAGCAGGCAAACGACTGAAATTTAACCGAGTATAATCCGATAAACAGAAATTTCTTTACTTAATTACCCCCAAATAAACCTCTACTCCGCTCCCGTCCGGGCAATTTGCGCCAGCCCGGTACACATCATAATCGGCAATATAACTGCGGCCCGAGCCATCCTCCCATATTTTCGTCCAGGTATCCACCACGCATCCGGGCAGGTCGCCAACCGGTTTGTAGCACCTGTAATCACCTTCAGGCACAAAAGCTGTAAACAGTCCGTGTTCAGTATCGGGACTTTCAACCTTATAACCTAAAACCGTCGTATACCCGCCCATATGATCCGTCTCATAGTCGGTATAAACGCAGTAAATATCTTCGGACAACTTATTCTCTATCTTCGCCCCAAGGTTTTCGGACATGAACCTTGCCCAAAGACTGCCGATGTCCTGCTGTGCTTTATTTTCCCGGTTAATAGTTCGCACGTGGATGCCCGAAACAAAAAATCCCGGGCTTTTTATATGCTCAACGCCTGAATTTTGAGTCATAACGAATGGTTATATTATAGCTTAATCATTTATATGCCAATTTTTTATAAATATCATATAATATGATACTTTAAATACTGCCGCTCTCGATCATTTCCTTCATCTTACCGAAAACCCATTGCCAGTTATCTTCCGAATGCTTCTTCGCTTCTTCGGATTTGATGTTCTCCTGGGTGACGATCAGCGTAGTTTTGCCATTGCTTTCGGTAAGATCGTACGAGATATTGACATAGTTTTCCGGTTTGTCCTCTGTCCCGCCCATCGAGCTCCAGTAACTGTATTTAACGTGCTTACCGGGATCGATATCCAATATTTGTCCCTTGTCTTTATAGCTTTTGCCTTCCCACTCCCCTTCCCATGTTATCGGGCTGCCCTTTTTCCAATCAGACTTTACATTAGTGCCGAAAAAGTACTGCTTTACAATTTCGGGTTTAGTCAACGCATCCCATACTTTCGAAGCAGGTGCATCGATCCCGATGGACGTTTTTGATGTTAAGTTTGCCATGTCAATTATCGTTGGATTGTTTTATTGTTAAATAGTTTTTATTATTTAATTGCTTTAAGATGAGATTGTTTCCGTTGAAAGCATTTTCTCGCGGATCAGGTCGAAATCATGCTTACCGATCTCAAAGAAACCGAAACGGAAGTGGTAGCCCCACGACTTTTTGTCCCTGATAAAATCCATTAACGGGATCAGGGGGATAAATGGCGTCTCCTTACATGGGTAGAACCGGACATCCCTGCGCCATGGAATAAAATTGACCGACATCTTGTGTTGGTATATCCCGGTCCCTGTCACCTGTCCTATCGCGGTAAAAGCTTGTAATTTCTCATCACCCTGGTAAGTGACTTTTGGCGAATAGAATATCACCCAATCGTTTACATGCAGCTTCTTCAGCGCACCGGGTTTACCATGATTGGCCTGCATAAACCCGCCGGCAACACCGCGTTTGATGTGGTCTTTTGATACTACAGTTATCCAGTATCGTTCTGTGCTCATCTGTTCCTTTTATGCAAAGGAAGCAGGCGCCGATGACAGCCCTATGTCAGCAGAGATTTTTATAAAAATGAATAGTTCAGGAGTTCCTAAGCATGATGATGTTGGATAGCTCGCACACTTTTTCCTTCAGACTATCCGGACTCATAATCACCGCCATATCGCCGTACATCATCAGCCAGCGTACAAAACCTTCAATAAATTCCGTCAGGAAGCGCATTTCGATCATACCATCTACCTCTTGTTCAGATACGAAGCCGTTGTAATATTTCTGTTCGTTCAGGTAAGGGCCAATACGTTTTTCAACACGGATCACTACCTCCTGCAAGTTGCGTTCGCGCGCCTGTTGAGAAATATATTCATTCAGACTGGGGTGTAGTGTGCGGAAGCGTTCGCCGGTGAGGGCGATATTGGATATGCGGTCGAGCCTGAAATCACGATAATCCTGCCGCAGACGGCACCATGCGATCAAATGCCAGTAATTGTCCTGGTAAAACACACCTACCGGTTCGATATGGCGCTCGGTCTTTTCCTGGCTGTGCATAGCAAAATAGTGGATGGATAGCACATTCCGTTCGCCTATGCCTTTCAGTATGATCTGCAGCGGGTTCAGGTCAAGACTTTTGCCCTGTACCCGGCGGCTTTTGAACACCTCGATATGGCCGTCAATGTTCTCCAGGAAATCTTTCTCGGCCATGCGCAGCACCGAGCGGATCTTATACATCGCAGATTTGTAATTTTCGTCGGATGAGGGGTCGGTCAGTTTTTCCATCAGCTTTTCGGCTGTCAGAAAGGCGGTAGCCTCCTCGCGGGTGAACATTACCGGCGGCAGGCGATAGCCGTCCATAATGGAGTAGCCTATTCCGGCCTCGCCGATAAGCGGTATACCGGCCTCTTCCAGCGTTTTGATATCGCGGTATACGGTACGCAGGCTGATATTGAACCGTTCGGCAATGTCGCCGGCTTTGACCACCCTTCGCGATTGCAGGTGGATCAGGATAGCGGATATACGATCGATGCGGTTCATGTATCAAAATAACCAAAACTATTTCTCATTTTTGATTCCAGCGAAGAAAACCTTTATGAATACCGACGAAGAAATTGTGACGTTTGAAACTTATTACAACCCCATGCTGGCCGAGATCATGCGGGCCAAGCTGGAGGCCAACGGCATTCCGTGTTTGCTAGCCGACGAAAGCCTGGGCGTTCTGTACCCGGTTTACAACCAGGGCGGCGGAGGCATAAAACTCAAGGTTTTTGCAAAGGACCTGGAACAAGCCAGGGAAATTGCCGACCGCGACGATGAGATTGACGAGGATACCACCTATCTTTAAACTATGTTGCCGAACTGAAAACAGCAGCAAGCATTATCTTGTTAATATCAACGACTTATCGCCCCATTTATCAAAAGCAAAAACCTAAATATGAAAAAGCTCGTCCTATTTTTAACCATATGCGCCTTTGCGGTACCCGTGTTCGCGCAGCAGCAGGTTATCAACCAGGGTAAATCGCAGTTCCTGTTGATCATTCGTTTTAAGGCCGATTTTCAGCCGCCATCCGACGAAGCAGTAAAAGCCAACATAAAAAAATGGCAAGATTACATGGCCGCTTTGGCCAAATCGGGCGCCCTGGTGAACGGTTACCAGCCCGCCAGCGGAGGCCTAACGATCAGCGGCAGTGCAAAAACGCTTAAGACCGATCCCTACATCTCGGAAGGAGAACAGGTTAGTTCTGTGCTGGTTATCAACGCCGCTGACATGGAAGCCGCCAAAGCCATTGCAGAAAAATGTCCCATATTTGAGTTCGGCGGCAGCATCGAGGTTCGGCCGGTGATGAATACAGCGGGGCAGCAGTAGACGATCTTATCTTGTGACATTCTTGCTACGGCTGGGCATTTGCCTGGCGGTTTTATCTTCATAAGTACTCCAAAAGCCCCCTATCAGTCGCGAATTGAATATCATTCCGTTACCTGGATACATTCCATGCGCCCCACAATTCTAAAATTTTAAAATGCTAAACCGCTATCACTGGGCAGACCGTGAGTATAAACGAATTTATAAATATTGGCCGCCCTGTTCTATCAGCCCGGAACGGAAAAGAAATTGACAGAAAAAAGCAATTAATTAACTAATTATTAAAACAATCACCCAAAACGCAAGGTATTATATTCACATATTATAACGACATAATACTCGCTAATACGCGCTATGAAGGGTGCCTCCGGCAATAACGAATTTCAGGATATTTTGGCTAAGGCGAATAAGTCGTCTATGCCTGAAAATGTCAGGCCCATGCTTGCAACGCTTGTCGATGAACCTTTTGATGATCCTGAATGGATACATGAAGTGAAGTGGGACGGTTACCGCGCGCTGTGCTATATCGATAAAGGCCATGTCGATATTCTTTCTCGTAACAACAAAACGTTCAATGATAAATATTATCCATTGTACGACTTGTTATCCGGTTGGAAAATAAATGCGGTGATAGATGGTGAGATTGTAGTGCTCGATAAAAAGGGACAATCCAATTTCGGTAACCTGCAAAACTGGCGTAGCGAGGCTGATGGTGAACTGGCTTATTATGTTTTTGATATTTTATGGTACGACGGCCACAACCTGATGGAAATGCCTTTAGCCGACAGGCGCAAAATATTAGAAAAAATACTGCCCAAAAACGACGACCGCGTACGCCTGAGCCAGGTTTTTGACGTAAAGGGGAATGATTTCTTCGATGCGGCCAAAAGAATGGGACTCGAAGGCATCATCGCCAAAAAGAAAGATAGCGCTTATATTCCGGATGCCCGATCGAAAGCGTGGCTCAAGATCAAGGTGCACAAGCGCCAGGAGGTGGTGATCGGCGGATTTACCAAAAACGAGGGCAGCGCTAAAAAGTTCAGTTCGCTTTTGCTTGGCGTTTATGAAAAGAACAAGTTACATTTTGTTGGTAAGGTAGGCACAGGTTTCTCCGATAAACTGCAAGCCGAAATGATGGCCTTGTTTAAACCGCTAATGACGGATAAGGCCCCGTTTGCCGAAGTGCCCGACGTAAACAGTCCATCCCGCTTCAGGCCAAATCCGCCCAAGGCCAGGGCCTACTGGCTTAAACCTGAGCTGGTTTGTGAAATAAGCTTTGCCGAAGTGACCGGCGACGGTGTTTTTCGCCACCCCTCTTTCGAGGGCATGCGCGCCGATAAAAAAGCCAGGGAAGTGGTTCGTGAAACTGAAGCATCGACGGATAAAATAGTAGGCGAAGTTGAGCATGAAAGCGACAAACGAATCCTGGATGCACCAAAGAATGGCATCCGGCGAACTTTACTTAATCCAAACGATGAAACGCAGGCACGTAAAATCCATGGTCACGAATTGAAGTTTACGCATTTGAGTAAGGTTTACTGGCCTGATGACGGTGTAACCAAACGCGACATGCTTAACTACTATTACCAGGTTGCCGAATACATCCTGCCTTATCTGAAGGACCGCCCGCAAACGCTTAATCGCTTTCCCAACGGCATTCGCGGGATGAGCTTTTACCAAAAAGACATTAAAGACAAGTCGCCGGAGTGGATGGATAGCTTTCCTTATGTTACCAGCGACGGTGAGCACAAGGAATTTGCCGTTGCCTGCGATGAAGACAGCTTGTTGTGGATGGCTTCGCTGGGCTGCATCGAGATGAATCCCTGGTTCAGCAGGATACAGTCGCCCGATAACCCTGATTACTGCGTTATAGACCTAGATCCGGATAAGCATCATTTCGACCAGGTAATAGCGGCGGCACTTGAAGTTAAAGCGGTATTAGACGCGCTGGACGTACCGTCTTATCCCAAAACATCAGGATCGACCGGAATGCATATCTACATTCCGCTGAACGCCAAATACACTTACGATCAATCTCAAATGTTCGGGCGGCTGATTGCCAAATTAGTGCACGACCAAATACCGGAATATACCAGCGTCGAACGGCAGATCAAAAACAGGCAGGGCAAGATGTATATCGACTTTCTGCAAAACCGGCCCGGCGCCACCTTGGCGGGCCCTTATTCATTGCGTCCCAAAGCAGGCGCTACGGTTTCCATGCCGCTGCATTGGGACGAAGTAAAAGCCGGGCTAACCATGCGCGACTTTACCATTTTTAATACAATCGCCCGATTGAAGGAAACCGGCGACCTATTTAAAGGAGTATTGGGTAAAGGCATTGACCTTGAAAAAACGGCGAGAAAAGCGCAAACTGTTTTTCAGCACCAGGAACATTAAAAAAAAATAAAAAATATGTTAGGAGAAGGAGTGAAAAAATTGCTGGACAAATCGTACCCGGCTTTCTCTATTGAAGAGACGACTTATCGCGGCCAGGACATTGCTTTCAAAACCGATAAAGAAGGCAGGCCGGTGTTAGTATTTATCGGGAAAAAGATCGCTCCGGGTAAAATTCGCGGCGAGCGGTATGTACGCAATATCGTTACTACGTCGGATGGGAAAATAAAGGATCACTGGGAAAAAAAGGGCAAAGCCACTCCCCAATGACCTTTCAAAACACAAACGCATGTAAAGCATTATACCGCATTACATGCAGTCCAATTAGTTGTGTTTATTTTTTATATTCCCGGTAGGCGCCGAACCTGGCCAATTCATCTTCCCCTAATTGCCGCGGTATCGGAAACGGTGAAACATTGAGCTGCGCGCAAATTTGCATCCACAGGTCAGTGCGTGTGTAGGTTTGGTGGACCATTTGGAAAGGGATGGACAGAAGCAAGTTCCTGGCCGCCTGGGGTTGGCCCTTATCAATCAGCAGCTGAACTTGCCTCTCTTCTACAAACTCATCCTTTAGCGCTGCTACCCTGGCCAGCCATTTTTCGCGTTCTGCAAGCGTTTGTTTCCCAATATCACGCAGCAACTTATCCCGTTCGATAATTATTTGCGGGTGGATTTGCAGCCACGGTTCGGATATAGCGTCCAAAGCCTTCCGAGCGGCTGCCAGGTCGCCTTTTTGTTCGAGCAATCTCGCCAGCAGGGCCTTGGCTAATCCCAGGTTTGAAACCGACAATATTTTTATTGCATCATCTGCCCGGCCCCGTCCTGCCAACCATGTGCCGTAATAAAACCGCCAGGTATCGGCAATTGTACCGTTGGTTTTTCCAATTGCCCACTTAAACGGTGCATCCAGGTTTTCCATACCCGATGGCGGCCAAATATTTTCCACGACAGACGGGAACACCGGCAGTTTATCCTTTTGGTGGTAAGCCCGGCGTAAATTCTCCCAGGCCGAAACACTTTCAGGCCGGGCCCATCCAAAAAGGGGGATGTTTTTAACCGGCCGTAACGATATGACAGGCACTTTCAGATCGGAAATATGCAATTCCCTATCGGAAGGCATCCAGTATTCGGTATGCCACCGATGCTCTCCCGGCTTCAATTCCAGTTTGATCGACTGGTCGCGTATCGGGCCGCCCTGCAATTCAATATACTGCTGCCGTTTTGCCGTACTTAGCATAGACCATGAAGTATCTCCGGCAACGCCATAGCTCCACAATTTAATACCGGGCGCAATATGTTCATCGGCAACATGGTATAAACCGGTGCCCAGCGAAGGCGTGTACGCGCCAAAGGCGTTAACATTACTTGTTTGCCAGAAATAGCCGGTCATTTCTTTGATATCCGACTGCGTCCTCGGGCCAGACTTTTTCCAGTCGATCGTATCCAGTTTTGATGAATGTGACAGCACCTTGCCTTCAGGAAAACAAAAACGGGTGTCAGGTCCCGACGGAATAGCTGCATTCGACCACGACATCCAGGGGTATGTTTCAGTTCCGGGATTGACGAAAACTACGCGTTCGGTTAAAAAGTCATCCTCCGCGCCAAGCGAGTATTCTACCGACCATTGCATACCAAAACGCAGCTCCCGCTCGCCGCAGGTTACGTAAGTTCTGCCCGCTGTCCGGTCGATCTTATAACTGACCTTCTCGTTCTGGCTCGGCGAGTGTGATATGGGAAAACTTACCTCGATACCTCCAGCGGTAAAATAAAAACGGGGTAATATTCTTTCCTGTCTTATTACATCGGGCGTATATAACACATCTTTGGCCGAACTTTTCAGCACCATAGCAACCACCTTGCCTCCAAGATCGGGACAAATAATGACCCGCATTTTGGCATTTTCAAGAGCGATATAATGATATTTCTTCGGTTCTGGCCGGTTGGAGGTCTCACAATAACTTACATAAGGATAAACACCGTTTGGGTCATACGCAGTGGGAACGGGGCCAAAAGCCGTTAGGTTATGCGTCAGCTTATAATCGTCGTATTCGGTGCAGGTAATTTTAGGCACAGGCGTTTGAGCTGTCGAAGTCAACGCCGCAATTGCTAATAACATTAATAAAGCATTCCTGGCTCCCATAGCTTTATTTTTTCCGTGCCAGGCGGTCGCTCAGCTCACGGATCAGGTCCTGTCCCTGGCTTACCTGCTTTTTTAAGGTGTCCTCATTGAATTTGCTCTCCTCCGCAACTTTTTCCATTTGCTCATTTAACCTGGCCAGCAATTCTTTACAGTTTTTATCGGTTGAAACGGATGCCTTTACCTTCAAAATCCTGATTTTTTCGTAATCGGATATGCCCTCTCTTAATTTTTCGAACCGGATGCCGCTGTTGGCGCCGGGGTATACAAGGTAGCAATCACCTGCTGCCCAGCCTCCATGCCGGCCGTCCCTGTTTGGGTCCTGCGGCCATGCATCATAGGCCCATCGCAGAAAACCGCTGTAACCATAAGCCGACGCGTACCAACCCATCCACCTGCCCTCGATTGGCGGGGAAAATAAAAAGTTATTTGGCTTGGGCGGCGTACAACATACATAAAAGGTCGTGGTAAACCCTTTGGCCTTACGTTCTGCTACAATATCCGGCGGCGATTCCTTGCCTTTAACATAGGAGTAGTCGTCTAACAAGTTCTTCAATTCAGGATGCCAGTCGCCCGCATAAGTAATTTTCCAACCCGGCCAGTTAGCCCTGACGAATTTAATGGCCGTCAGCGTTTCGTCCATCGGGTTTTCGTTGACGCCGATATAGGTTTTCGTCAGCCAGCCTTTCTTTTGTAAATGTGCCTTAAGGTCATTCAAAAACGGCCCCAAATACGCTTTAAACTTGTCCGAACCAGGCGGCCACGACTCCGTAATATAGTTCCCCGTAACGCCATCGATGTAACGAAACCGGTAATTTCCGGGGATGGGTGTATAAACCGTTATCGCTTTATCTAATCCGACGCTCATCGCTAATTCAACATATTCGTCAAATATCTTGTAATCGAATTTCCACGTGCCATTTTTTTGCTTTACCGATTCGATCATTCCCCCTTCTATCGTATAAGAGTTATCGCTCCATGGCGAATTGACCGCATAAGTAGTGATATACTTCCCGCCGGCATCGGCATAAAGTTTCAGGTGCTTTTTTAGTAATAGTTTGTGTTCTTCCGACCAGGGCTGCAAATGATTATCCCAGGCCAGCACCCATGGGTTCTGCCACAGGTCGAGCCTGAATTTCCATTCGTGAGGCGGGGGAAGTATTTGATTTTGCACATCGATATTAATTTGCAGCGATCTGCTGAACCCCTTTGCCAGCACTGTGATATTTCCTTTGTAATAACCGGGCGCTGTATTTGCCGGAATATTAATAGTCATCCAAACCGGTCTTACCGTTTTGCCAGGGACGTCAAAACGACCGAATTGTTCGAAGCGGTCGGGCATCAGGTAACCGTCCTTGTATGGCGAACCGCCGCAATCGACCTTGTCAGAGCCATAAGGATAATTTGCCAGCACATAGCGCACCATATTCAGGCTGATATTATTTTTACTGATCTTATGACCGCGGCCATCGCTCAGGTCGCCTAATTTAAAGCGTACCTGTTCAATCGTATCTGCGGACCATACGATAATCTGGCTATTCAGGCGTTCACCGCGCCATCCGCACCCTGTCCACGAAGACGTAACCACTGGTTGCGGAACCTCCGTCCGGAAATAAAGATCGTTTTCCGAGCCGAAGCTAACATGAAAGCCATGTTGCGTATTCCACAACGCCGGATTTGTCGATTTGTCAAAAGTAAACTCGTCCTGGTAATGCGGGCTAAGCACGGGCAGCAAGGCTGAGTCGACCCTTCCCCTGTCGTCTTGTGCTGATGCGCTTTCCCCGGAAAATGCAATTAATAAAACAAGAAATAAAATGTTCCTCATCACAGAAAGACTTTTTGTGTTTCGATGTAAACTTAGACATAAAAAAAGCCGTTTCTCGTTAAAGATACGGCTTTTTTTCGCTGTGCGCCCACCTGGGCTCGAACCAGGGACCAAAAGATTATGAGTCTTCTACTCTAACCGACTGAGCTATAGGCGCTGAAAATGTTAAAAATTTTCGGCTGCAATATTACGTAATCGCAGCCGAAATCTAAAACGTTTTTTAGTTATTATTTGAAGAGGTATTGCCTTTATTTACCAACTTCGATCACATGGAACGTGCCGGGGATCATTCGCGGGCGCGGCCTTGGGTTGTCAGTTGTAGGAGCGGGCGCAGGACCGAATTTCGCCGTGGGCAGGAATAAATGATGGGTTACCAGGTCGATACCGATAGTGCGTGCGCCGGGTTCAGTAGGGATATTTTCGAGCAGCTCAAATTTATTGGCATTCACTTCTTTCACAGCAGTTATGGTACCCTCGCCGTTGGAAGCATAAGCTATTTTCAGTTTAGGATCAAATACTAATCCATCTGTGCGGCCGATAGGGAATGTAGCGATGGTTTTCCCGTTCGAAGCGTCCATCACTACCATCGTTTTACTGTCGCCACAGCCAATGAACAAACGATTGGTTTTCCGGTCAATATCCAGGCCGGACGGCGAACTTCCACCATCAATTTTATAGCTCGTGATTTCCTTAAAGGTATTTGCGTCGACCACATGCACGGTACTGTTATCCTCGCCATTAACAAATATTTTGCCTTTACCATCGGATACCGCCGTTTCCAGCTTTTCCCCCAACGGCACCGTTGTAACCACTTTTTCAGTTGCAGGATCTATAACGCACAGATCGTGACTGCCGCCATCGCAGGTAATCACCTTCTTTGAAAAATCATCATAAAAAATAGCATCCGGGTTTTTTACGGGCAGAGCAATATCATTCGTTCTTGTAAGGGTTTTCAGATCAAAAACCGTGACGGAATTCGCCCTGCCATTGCTGGTAAATCCCTTGTTCAGGTCGTGCACCAGGGCAATGCCGTGTACGCCAACAGTATTAGGGATATAACCCAGAGAGTCCCCGCTGGTGCTGATCACATTTACCTGCATCCCATGCGATACGTAAACACGTTTATTGGCGCCGTCGACCAAAATATAATCCCATCCGCCCGAGCTGTTTATTTTATAATCATTAAGCACTTTAAAACCGGTAGAAGTTTGCGCCCGGCCGGGAATAGGTAAAATAACAGTTGCGCCGAATAATACCAGTGCAGCCGACAATCTTTTAATCAGGTTCATTGTCAGAGGTTTTTTGTGCTATTTAGTGATCAATTCTGGAAATATTCGGTAGAAATGAAACTATAATGTCCGTTCTTTTGTCAGGTCAGGCTAAGCGACCTATTTAACGGAAAAACTGATAAAAACCAGAATCGGATGTATCCCCAAGTACAGTCTTTTGTAATCACCAACAGCAGTAAGAAAAAAACAATATCCTTTTCAGTCCTTCAACACTTTAAACACGTTCTCTAAATTTCCTGACTGAATATGCAACGCAAAAGCTCCATTGCCCAATCCAGACACATCCAATTTCAAAACACCCTGCAGGGCTGGAAAGGATTTTGAATATACCAATTTACCATCGGACATATTATGAATTTCAACTCGAACGCTATTTCCATGTAGTTGCATTTGCGTAAGGTTGACATATAAAATGTTCTGAAACGGATTAGGATAAGGCTGCATTTTCCCCGAAATATTTACAATTTTCTCTACAGCCCCCTGGCATGGCTTATCAGTGGTCACCACAATATCATTACTTCCATCAATCAGCGGAACAGTTATAGTTTGCTCCTTTGTAGTTGTATACAGGATGCCATTAAGCGCAATGTTATATTGGTCGGCTCCGCTAAAATTAAGCGTAACACTGGTATTTTCGTTATTTACTATGCTATAAACAGATAAATCCTTAGGTTCCGCGACAATAAGGTCATAACATTGTTTATAAGCAGACTGTCCTTCTACTGAGATACAAACATGATATGTGCCGGCTGGTAGCCCATTAACCGCAAGTGTCGATGTGAACGGATATGAAGTATTTATAGCTTCCCCTGTTATTGCCGCAAGATAGTTCAAATTTTGCACAGCTGTAATATTGATCACCCCGTCAGCAGATCCCTTACAAGTTGCGCTTGTTGCAGATACGGAAAAATTATCCTGTGGCAGGGTAAACACTGCATCAGTAACCACTGCGGTCGATATTTGGAAAACAGTACCGGAAATAATCTTTATGTTATACGAACCGCTTTGATGAACAGTATAGGTCGACTTAGTTGCTCCAACAATAGGGTTATTACCGTTATACCATTGATAACTGTAGCCGCTTGAAGGACTGGCTGTAAGCGTAACCGAATCTGTAGAAAGAAAAGTTAAAGGACCATTAGCGGCAACAGTCGGCATGGGTACAAATACAAAACCATTAATAGAGGCATTCCCTGATGGTGTCGTCACCGATACTACCCCGGAAGCCCCCGTGCCAACTTTAGCGGTTATCACTGTATCTGTACTGACAGTAAACGATTGAGCAGGCGTTCCACCAAAGCTTACTGAGGTAGCCCCCGTAAATTTATAACCTTTTATGGTCACGGTCCCCCCGGTGATGGCAGCCGTCGGATTTAAGCTCGTGATAGATGTCGTAGCCGGGATAACAGCTATATTAATAGAATAACTGTTGCTTCCAAACGCATTGTAAGCTGTAATCTTATAAGTCCTTACCGGCGAGACCACGGTCGATGCACCACTGATAATACCGGTTGCGCTGTCAAAAGTAAGTCCCGCAGGCAACGCATGATCTATGGTATAGCCAGTAAGGTTTACTTTTTTAATCAACGCTGTAGTGGACTCCGCCACGATGAGATTACCTTGTTTATCAATGACCATCCCTCCCAAAAGCGGCTTCAGTTTAGTAGTAACCATGCTTGTATCATTAGCAGGCATTAATCTGATCACAGAAGACGGTTTAGAAACTGAACTTGAATTGATACCCAAATAAATATTATTATTGATATCTACAGTCATTCCCGCAAGATATGCCGGATTAAAAGCAAATTGTTTTGCACTAACCAAACCTTGGGGAGTAATCGTTAAGATAGGCATCCCGGCGTTATTATTGATAACAAATAAATTTCCTGCTGAATCTATGGTCATTGCAGACGGATTGCCGAGGCTTGAACTAAGCGTAGTTACTACACCTAAAGGCGTAATTTTCCTAATTGCCCCACTTGCCTCGCATATGTATAGATTACCTGTTTTATCTGTTATCATTCCATCTATCCCGACAAAGGTTGTATTGCCTCCGTATGAACTAATCGTTCCCCCTGGTGCTATTTTTTTTATAATATTGGTCAAAGCTGGGTTAATATACATATTACCAGCTCTGTCAATAGTCATATCACTCGTTTGAAACGCTGACGATGCGGGAGGATTTGAGACAAATATTCCATTTAGGTCTAATGTAGAAACCACAGTAGAAGGAGTTATTTTTCGAAGCAAAAAATTATCGCATACATAGATATTACCGGATGTATCGATACTTAGATAAGAAGGATATGTGAAACTGGCCAATGTGCCAATGCCATCTTTGGGAGACATTGTTGGGGAATTGCCAGCTATTACTGTTACGGCGCCATAAACATTGGCGGGCACCGAACCACCGGTATTTGTTGGAATTAACGGAGTTATCGCCTTGCCTACAAAAAAAGTTTGTGGCGTACTATAGGAAATAATCGGCGCCTGGGCATAAAGTTTAGCACTAAACAAAAGAATTGCAAAAGGCAGTGTATTAAACTTAAATCTTAAAAAGGTCATACTTGCAATCGGTCCGGCTTAATTTCTAGTGATCAATAGTGATGTGGTTGAATAAACATACAAATTTAGTGCCACCTCGGTTATCCTGTTGTCATACTTTTCCCTTCGGCGTCCGCGCATGCCACCAGGTTGCCAGCGACGAGCCCGAAATATTCATAACCGGGCCGAAAACAGCCGGGGCAAGACCGATAGTATTGATCCCGCCCATCAGCAATGCCAAACCCGATGCCAGGCCGCTGTTCTGCATGCCTACTTCAAGGGCAATCGTCCGGCATTCTCTTTCATTAAAGCCTAACAAACGGCTCAGCCAGTAACCGAACGTGTAGCCCGAAGCATTTAGGATAAACATTACGAGGATCAGCAGCGTGCCTACTTTCAATAAGCTGTCCCTGCCTGTAGCAACTATGATGACGATAATGATGCCTATGCCGGCCATAGATAAGATCGGCATCAATCTGTCCAGCCACTTCAACCGGCCGCGAACCAGTGAATTGAACAACAACCCCGCGCAAATGGGGATCAGCACCACTTTGGTAGTGTCCCACGCCATATCCCAAAAATGCACCGTAACGAATTTACCTGCGAGCAAACGCATCAGCAAAGGCGTTAATAAGGGCGAAAGCAGGTTGGAAACAGCCGTTACGGCTATGGACAACGCCAGGTTGGCTTTGGCCAGGTACGACATGACGTTCGATGCCAGTCCGCTGGGACAACAGCCCACCAGGATGATCCCGGCGGCAATCTCCTTTGGAAAATTGAACATACTGGCCAGCGCAAAGCCGATCATCGGCATAATAGTATAATGCCCTACGATACCGACCAATATAGCTTTAGGCATTTTTATAACCACCGCCAGATCTTTAAAACTTAACTCACATCCCATGCCGAACATGATGATCATCAGCAGCGGGATGATCAGCTTTGACGGTTTGAACCCGCCCCAATCCATAAAATAGTGCGGGTAAAACATCGCCAGGGCAGCCGCCGCGAAGATCATGGTGGTGAAAGTGAAACTCTTAAGTTTGGGATGCAGCCTGAACGTTAAAGCCAGCGACAAAAAGAAAAGCATCAGCGCCCAGCCGGCCTCGTTTTGATGCCCGGCAATGACTAAGGCGCCGGCTATTAGGAAAAACAGGAATGCAATCAAATAGCCCGCTTTCGATCTTTTCATTAATGGAGGTTTATCTCCCAAATCTAATATTTACTTTCGGACTTATGCGGGCTTCCCCACTTCCGGACTATTACGCATCTTTGTTACATGCAAAACATCAAAAACATCATCTTCGATTACGGCAATGTGATCTTTATGCTCGACTTCCAAAAAATGAAGCGGGGTTGGGAATCCATTGCGATCAGCAATACCGACGCCTTTTTCAGTCACGGTGTGCAGCACCCGATTTTCGACCAGTTTGATAAGGGACTGATCTCGCCAGGTGAGTTCAGGACCTATATCCGTGAGAAATCGGGCAAAGCCGACCTGACGGACGAAGAGATCGATGCGGCCTGGAACAGCCTGCTGCTCGGCGTGGATGAAGGCACACACGAAATGCTGGAAGAGTTAAATAAAAAATACCGCACTTTTTTGCTGAGCAATATCAACCCGATACACTACAATTTTATTATGGATTACCTGGACAGGGAGTTCGGTTTTCAGAATAACGACCATTTGTTCGAGAAAACCTACTACTCCCACTTCATAGGTATCCGCAAGCCCGATCCTGCCATTTTTGAAAAAGTTTTAAAGGACAATAACCTGAAATCGGAGGAGACCTTGTTCATCGACGATATCGCCGCCAACCTGGAGCCCGCCAGGGCGCTGGGCATCCAAACCTATTTGATGGCCACGCCGGATACCATACAGGATTTTGTTAAGCGGGAAGGTTTACTTTAGGCTTTGTGCCCCTCTGTGAAAACCCTTGTGCTCTCTGCGGTTAAATAAACCGCAAGAACCGCACAGAGATCACGGAGAATATTAGTTTGTCTTTTATGAACATGACCCAATTAATAATCGCTCAATACGAAGAGATCAAAGGTGCAAGAGGCGCCTTACTGGCCTATTGTGAAACGATGAAGGCTGATGATCTATACAAACCCGTCAAAGCGTTCAACAATTCAAGCATTGCTGATCTATTGGTACATAATGCGAATACTTATATCAGTTGGATCAATAATTTCGGACTGGACCGAAACCAGCCATTTTATAAAACCGAAGAATTTATAAACCTGGATGAGATCAGATCTCTTTTCGAATGGGTAAACGGATTAATGGCTGAATTCTTTGAAAAGCACAAAGACAATTTTGAAAAACTTTTCACCGCTATGGTGAAGCATCGCGGCTTTTCGATGACGCTAAGCCCGCTGCAGCTTTACACGCATGTCATCACGCACGAATTTCATCACAAGGGCCAGATATTGACCATGAGCAGGCTGCTCGGTTATACTCCGGCGGATACGGATGCGATAAGATTTTAACTCACCCCGACATCGCTGCGCTTGTCACCCCTCTCTTCGCTGCGCGAAAAGAGGGGAAGAGTAACAAAGGAAAATTTCAAAACCCTCTTTATGGCTTGCCATAGAGAAAGTGGTCCAGCGAAGCGTAGACCGGGTGAGTCAATTGTCCGCTATGCCTGAACAGCCTTCCTTCTCTTCTTCTCCTTAATGATCAAACTCAGTTCACGGCCCATCTGCCCGGCGATAGCGGTATTTTCCTGCGCGCGCCGGAACAGGTATGGCAATACCGCTTTAACGGGGCCGTACGGCACGTATTTGACCACATTGTAACCTGCATCAGCCAGGTTGAAGCTGAGGTTGTCGCTCATGCCCAGCAATTGCGAGAAATAGACGTGGGGGTGGTTATGTGAAATATTTTTTTCATTTAGCAGATCGGCCAGCAGACGGCAGCTCTCTTCGTTATGCGTACCAGCAACAACAGCCAGATTACCGACGTTCTCCGTGCAAAAACGCAGCGCATCGTTATAATCCCTGTCGGTTGATTCCTTGTCAGGCTGTATCAGGCACACATAGCCCAGCTCGGCGGCGCGTTTACGTTCCTTTTCCATATAAGCACCGCGCACTAATTTTGCGCCTAAAACAAATCCCTCATCAGTTGCTATTTTATGATCGTGCTTCAGCGAGGCCAGTTTGTCGTGGCGGTATAATTGGTAGGTATTGTAAACAATGGCCTTCTGTTTGTTAAACCTGCGCATCATGTCGAGCGCAAGCAGATCGATAGTGTCCTGAATCCAGGTTTCCTCAGCATCTATCATTACAGGCTCGCCGGTTTCGTAAGCTTTGCTGCAGATAGCCAGCACCCTTGCCTGCGCTCTTTCCCATTCAGCCTGTTCTTCCGGCGTCAGGGTTTCTTTAGCATCAAGTTTTTCAAGCAAACCGAAACGGATCACACCAGTAGGTTTGAAGACCGTAATAGGTATCATCGGGTCGCCGTCTGCCCGGTTTATCGTGCGAATGATCTCGTCGCGGGTATGGTCAAACGCCTGTTCATTATCCCCTCCTTCGGCCGAATAGTCCAATATCGTCCCCACTTTGCCCTCGTAAAGGTTTTTTATCGTACGGTCACATTCTGCAATGGTTTCCCCTCCGCAAAAATGACGGTAAATGGTTGACTTAATAACGCCTTTAATAGGAATGCCTATTTTCATGGCGAAATTGGTAATGGGCGGCCCTATTTTAACCAGGAAATTGACATTAATGATCCTGAACAGCCAGTAGGCACGTTTCAGGTCGGCGTCGGAAGCGTGCCGGAAAGCGATCTCGGTATTATCAAATGAAAGCACACCCTTACCGGGTACAGCGGCAGTGTCATTATTGAGCATGGCACAAAATTAGAAAATGCAAAGCAAATAACTCATTGTGCTATGAATACTTTATTTTTGGCCACCCATGATAGAATTCAAACTCGAAGGCGAATACATTCAACTCATCCAACTGCTGAAGGCTACAAATTTGGTTGAAACCGGCGGTGAGGCGCAGATCGTCGTATCTGAGGGCAAGGTTAAATGCAACGGTGAAGTGGACTACCGCAAACGCCTGAAAGTACGCAGAGATGATATCATTGAATATAAGGGAAAAAAAATCAAAGTTATCTGATGAACAAACTGCAAAGCATAGGCTACTCCATTTATTTTAATAACGCGCTGGCTAAGCTGGCTAACTTTGTCAAAACAGGCGAATATTCAAGATTTTTTATACTTACCGACGAAAACACCGGCAAACACTGTTTGCCCTTGCTGCGGGAACATCTAAAGGACTTCGACAATTATGACTTGATCGAGATCAACGCCGGTGAGGAAAGCAAGAATATCGATTTCTGCATCGGGATATGGAAAATGCTAATTGATTTCGGCGCCGACAGGCAAAGCCTGCTCATCAATTTGGGCGGAGGCGTCATCAGCGACCTGGGCGGTTTCGCAGCGTCGACTTTCAAACGGGGCATTGATTTTGTTCACGTGCCCACTACCCTGCTTTCACAAGTTGATGCGTCGGTTGGCGGCAAGACCGGCATCGACCTGGAAAATATAAAAAACATCATTGGCACTTTCACTCAACCAAAGGCCGTGTTCATTGAGCACGAATTTCTGCGAAGCCTGCCCCCAAGGCAGATCCTTTCGGGCTTGGCCGAGATGCTGAAACATGGCCTCATAGCCGACGCAGCTTACTGGAACCGGCTGAAAAGCAGCAATCTGCAAAAACCCTCGGCTGAGCTGGTTTATCATTCCGTTGAAATAAAGAATGATGTTGTAATCGCCGACCCGACGGAAAAAGGCATCCGCAAAAGCCTGAACTACGGGCACACCATCGGTCACGCTATCGAAACTTATTCGCTGATGAACGATGAGAACCCGCTTACCCATGGCGAAGCAATAGCAGCCGGGATGGTCTGCGAGGCGAAACTGTCGGCTATCAAAATTGGCTTGGCCAACGATGAACTGGAAGAAATAACCGATGTGATCATGCGGCTTTACCCTAAATACAATTTGAGCAGGGATAGCTATGAAACGCTTTACAGCATTATGCTGAAAGACAAGAAAAATCAGAACGGGCGCATCAATGCCTCGCTTCTGACCAGGATTGGGCAATGCCGGATTGACAATATTTGTACGGAAGAGGAACTTTACGCAAGTTTGGATTACTACTCAGCGCTAAAAACCTAAATAATTTCGCTATATTTGCTTAAGGAGGATTGTGCAATGAAACAAGATACTTCTGCAAAAGAGGGTTTGTTCAAAACCCATAGATCATATACCCCGGAGGAAATCTTCGCAGCAGGGGGAGCTACTGCTTTCGGCCGTAAGAGACAAAAAGATAATGCATCCCTTATCAAAGCTCTTGAGGACGCGCAACCAATCGAGCCATTTACCGATGAAGAATGGAATGATCTGATGGAGCAGCTTAAAAGAGATAAGTAATGAATCTTTTGCTGGACACTAATGTTATCCTCAACATCTTAAGGGCAAAAGATTTTATTGCGATAAATAATTTCATCAATCCTGATAACGCTCTGTTATTCATTTCCATCGTTACTGAAGCTGAATTAAAATCGTTTTCTGTGAGAAACCGGTGGGGTGCAAAACGTAATGTTAAACTTGATGACGTTTTGAGCATAATGAACATAATTGACATTAATCAATTATCAGTAAACATTTATGCAGACATCGATGCTTATTCGCAACGGTCAAATCCCAATTTTGAATCATATCCTTTCGACACTCCCCGAAATATGGGGAAAAATGATCTGTGGATCGCTTCACTTGCGGCTCTACTGGGCTTAAAACTTGTAACCACAGATACTGACTTCGACCATCTGCACAATATATTTTTCGAAGTTGCAAGGATCGATCCTGTCAAATTTGCGCCATTCTTTTGACGGTCTTATATTTGAGTCATTATGCTTTATTCCGCACTTGTCTGCCGGCTCAAAACACAACATCTCGCCATCGCAGAGATCATCAAACACGTAGATGAAAAACGTTTGACCCGCGAGCCCGAGCCGGGAAAGTGGAGCATTAAGGATAATATCGCGCACCTGGTAAGCTACCAGCCGGTTTTTATCGGGCGGGTTCACCAGATGCTAAAGGGCGGTACGCCGGCATTCAATGCTTACAAGGCCGATAACGAACCCGATTTTCTTCACGCGAGGGAATTGCCTTTAACCGAACTGATGAACCGCCTGAACGGCAACCGCCGACAGATACTGGAACTTATCACCAACCTGCCCGACGATGACCTGCTGCTCCAGGGCACACATCCCAAATTCGGCGCCATGACTATTACCGAATGGACCGAATTTTTCCTGCTGCACGAGGCACATCATTTGTTTACGATTTTTAAGCTGGTGAAGGGGAAAGTGTAAAATTTCCTGCATCACCGATTGCCATGAAAAAAATAATAGTGTTCCTAACCATTTCGGCCGCAGCTTTGGCTTCACACGGACAGTCCAAACATTTTAACCAACCGCTAGCTGATAGTCTTGCTAAATGGGTTATTATAGATCAAACCGCCGCCTACATTCCACAAGGTAATTTCAGGAAGCTAAGCAAGCAACAATGGGAACATTATAAAGACAGCGTATTTAGTGTTCATAAGCTTCTTCTCGAAGAGATATTTAAAAAATATGGTTTCCCGGGATATGATCTCGTCGGCAAGCAAGGTTCGAACAACTTCTGGCTGATGGTACAGCATTGTGATAAAACACCTGAATTCCAGCTTGAGGTACTCGAGGCTATGAAGGCGGAGTTGAAAAAAAATAATGCTGATAGTAAAAATTTCGCTTATCTAACTGACCGGGTTAACCTGAACACTGGCAAAAAACAACTTTATGGCACCCAGGTAACTTACCGCCTGGATAGTTGCCAGGCAATACCGAAACCATTGGCCGACAGCCTCAATGTCAATATCCGGAGAAAGGATGTTGGATTAGAGCCGATTGAAAACTATCTCAATATGATGTCGCAGATGCACTTCGAAATGAACAAAGCGGTTTACGAAGCCAGGGGGATACACCATCCCAAGCTTTTAAAAACCGGCAATTAAGATTTATGAATTTTTAGAGATTGACGATTACTTCAGCAAAGCAGCGCCAAACACCGGCGTATTCCCATCCGGATCATTCACCGCAAAGTTGCGAATGCCATAAAATCAAGCAAATAATATTCTGTTCAACCCCCGATTTTCCAGAAAAATAAAATTTTCTATTGACAGCACGGTTTTTTCGCGTACATTAGCGGCACAGAAAAGAAAAATGAAGTTCAACAACGCATATTTTTACGGTTACTACTTTTACTTTACCAGTACGAGCCGGGACTGATATGCACACAAACATATAAGAAGAAACTGAAAAGTCCCGGCCCAGAAAAGCCGGGACTTTTTGCTTAACAGGGGTTATGAAGGAAAAAAAGACAAGAGTTGCTATCCAGGGCATACGCGCCTCCTTCCACGAGGAAGCCGCCTTCCTGCATTTCGGCGAAGACATCCAGACCATCGAATGCAATTCGTTCAAGCAAACGTTTGAGGCACTGCAGGATAAGGACGCCGACTACGTGGTAATGGCTATTGAGAACAGCATCGCCGGCAGCATCCTGCCCAACTATTCGCTGATGATGAGCTATAACTTTCCGGTGGTAGGCGAAGTGTACCTGCCCATTCAGTTACACCTGCTGGCGCTGCCGGGCGTTAAGTTCGAGGATGTGAAGTATGTAACCTCCCACCCCATCGCCATCCGCCAATGTGTGGATTTCTTTGATGAGTACCCACATCTGAAAGTGGTTGAAAGTTCAGATACGGCAGCCTGCGCCAAACGCATCCGCGAAGAACAACTGACCGATACCGTCGCCATTGCCAATACGCTGGCCGCTAAACTTTATGGCCTGGATATTTTGGAACGCCGCATCGAGTCGAACAAAAAGAATTTTACCCGCTTCCTGATCCTGACGCATCACGAGAACGTTGAGAAGAAAGATAACAATAAGGCCTCGCTGTGTTTCCAGGTGAGCAACCAGGTTGGCGCGCTGGCTAAAGTGCTGCAAATCTTTGCAGAGCAGAACATCAACATGAGCAAGATCCAGTCGATGCCGGTGCTGGGCAAACGCAACGAGTACAATTTTTATGTTGACGTGGAATGGGATAATACCAAGCAATATGATACAGCCATTCGCCAGGTGCTGAAATACACGCATAACTTCAACATCCTGGGAGAATATCAGCGGCACGAAGATGATGGCGCGCAAAGCGAACGCGAGCAAAAGCTAAGGGCGCAGGAAAAGATTGGCCGGAAGTATATCAGTGTGAAGAAGCTCGTTAAGTAAGTCTTAAGTCCGAAGTCGAAAGTCTGAAGTCAGAAAAAACAATACAACAATCCAACAATAGAACAATAAAAACGACATGAAAATTGATTTAAACATAGAGCCGCTTGGATCATGGATACAGGCGAAATCTGAACCACTGCTGATAGCGGGCCCGTGCAGCGCCGAGACCGAAGATCAGCTGGTAACCACCGCGCATTTATTGACGAACACCGGCAAGGTTACCGCCCTGCGCGCCGGGATATGGAAACCGCGTACCCGCCCGGGCGAATTTGAAGGAATCGGAAGCATCGGCCTGCAGTGGCTACGCCGCGCCAAGGAAGAAACCGGTTTGCCGACCACCGTGGAAGTGGCCACCGCCAAACACGTTGAAGAAGCGTTGAAGTCGGGCGTGGATATCCTTTGGGTAGGTGCACGTTCGACCGTGAACCCTTTCACCGTACAGGAAATCGCTGATGCCCTGCGCGGCGTGGATGTACCCGTAATGGTGAAGAACCCGGTAAACCCTGACCTGTCGTTGTGGATAGGTGCTTTAGAGCGTATCAACGGTGCCGGCATCAAGAAACTGGCGGCTATTCACCGGGGTTTCTCGTCGCACGAAAAATCAGCCTTCCGCAACGAACCGATGTGGGACATGGCTATCAACTTGAAAACACACGCCCCGAACCTGCCAATCATCTGCGATCCAAGCCACATTTGCGGCAACCGCGAACTGCTGGGCTATGTCGCTCAAAAAGCGTTGGATTTGGATATGCAGGGCCTGATGATGGAATCGCACCTTGACCCGAGCGTAGCCTGGACGGATGCCAAACAACAAGTTACCCCGGCTGCTTTGGCCGATATCATCGACCGCCTGACGCTGCGCAAGCCGGAAGTAAAAGGAGAAGCAAAAGATGTTTTGCGCGAATTGCGTTCACAGATCGATAAGATCGACGACGTAGTGTTTCAGAAAATGGGCGAAAGGATGCAGATCGTGGAGAAGATCGGTAACTATAAGAAAGATAATGGCATCACTATCCTGCAGGTTAATCGCTGGGATGAAATATTGAATAAACGCGTCGCTTTTGCGAAAGCGCTAAAGCTAAGCCCCGAATTTGCCGAGAAACTGCTGGAACTGATCCACAGCGAGTCGATCCGCAAGCAGACCGAGATCATGAACAAGGAGCAGAACCAACCTGAGGAAAAGCTGACGCACGCTTAATTTAGATATGAGATTTGAGATGTGAGATTTGAGACTTAACCACATTTGTCTCCTATCTCATACCTCACGTCTCAATACTCATAAAAGATGAAGGAGAATATTATCCTTACGAAGAAAGATAGATCGGTTAACGGTACCATACAGCTTACGGGTTCTAAAAGCGAATGTAATCGTGCGCTGATAATTGAGGCGTTGAGCGGCGGCAAAGTGACGGTGGAAAATGTATCTGATGCAGCTGACACGGTGACTCTTGCGCAGGCCTTGCTGAGGTCGGAAGTCGGAAGTCGGAAGTCAGAGGCCAATGACTCAGAACTTAAGACTGAAGACTTAAGACTCGTAAATATCGGTCCTGCCGGCACGGCTATGCGTTTCCTAACTGCTTATTTCACTTTGCAGGATGAAGAAGTGATTCTTACCGGCAGCGAACGCATGAAGCAAAGGCCTATTGGCATATTGGTTGATGCCTTGCGTGAGATCGGTGCTTCTATCGACTACGCTGAAAACGAGGGCTTTCCGCCGCTCAAGATTAAAGGCCGTTTTGAACAGCAAAAGGATACCATCAGCATCAAGGGCGATATCAGCAGCCAATATATTACGGCATTGCTGCTTGTTGCCTCTCAATTGCCGCAAGGGCTGGCCTTGAAAATCGAAGGTGAGTTGACCTCAAAGCCTTATGTCGAAATGACTTTAGCGATGCTGCAACAGGCAGGTATCCGGCATCAGTGGGAAGGTAATAATATCCATATCGCGAAACAGGATTTTAAGGAGACTACACTTTATGTCGAACCCGACTGGAGCGCAGCATCCTATTGGTATGCTATCGCTGCACTAGCTGATGAGGCCGAGCTTTTCTTGCCAGGACTAACCGCTTACAGCCTCCAGGGCGACAGCGTGATCACCGAGATCATGGCGAACTTTGGTATTACCTCGCAATTCAAAAATGGCGGCGTATATCTGAAGAAGGAAGCGAAACCATTGCACCGTAAGATATTCGATATGAAGTCCTGCCCCGATTTGGCGCAGACGGTTATCGTAGTGTGTGCGGCGCTGGGTCACGATGCGACCTTTACCGGCTTGGAAACGCTGAAGATCAAAGAAACCGACCGTGTAAAGGCATTGCAAAATGAGTTGGCGAAGATCGGCGTAAAACTGATCGAAAAAGGGCGGGTCTATAAACTCGATTGCAGCGAAAAGCATATTCCGGAAAAGGTCTTCATCAATACTTACGACGATCACCGCATGGCAATGGCCTTTGCTCCGCTGGCGCTGGTGGTACCGGAAGTGGAAATTGAAGACTATATGGTGGTGGAAAAATCGTACCCGGCCTTTTGGGAAGATTTGAAGAAGGCGGGGTTTGAGGTGAAAGGCGAAAGGTAAAAGGCGAAAGGTGGTTCTACGTTGGACGTTATACGTTTTACGTTTGGCTTTCCCGATTAAAAACGTAAAACGTACCACGTAGAACGTACAACAAATAGTAATTTAGCAGGCATCGGTGTAATCACAAACCCATCGGTGCAATCACAAAACAATGGCAGGCAATTCATTCGGACAACTATTCAGAATAACCACATTCGGCGAATCGCATGGCGAGGCGATCGGCGTCATCATCGACGGCTGCCCGGCGCAACTGGATATCGACCTGGATTTCATCCAGTCCGAACTGGATAAACGCCGCCCCGGCCAGTCTAAGATCACCACGCAGCGCAAGGAAAGCGATACGGTAAAGGTACTTTCGGGCGTGTTCGAGGGCAAATCCACGGGCACCCCAATCGCCATGATCATCCCTAATGAGGACCAGCGCTCCAAAGACTATTCGCATAACGTGGATGTGTACCGTCCATCACACGCCGATTATACTTATCAAACCAAATACGGCATCCGCGACCATCGCGGCGGCGGGCGCTCATCGGCAAGGGAGACAGCGGCGCGTGTTGCAGCAGGAGCGATCGCAAAATTACTGCTTAAAACACAGGGCATTGATGTTGTCGCCCACGTAAGCAGTGTCGGACGAATAAATGCTCCGAACGTTGAAATAAATGCCGCTGAGGAATTTATCAGCGAACGCGAAAAGAACATCGTCCGCTGTGCCGATCCGGCAACTGCCGAAGAAATGATCGCACATATCGACGCCGTTCGCAAAAGCGGCGATACCGTCGGTGGGAAGATTACCTGCTTTGTGCGTAACTGCCCGGTTGGTCTGGGCGAACCGGTATTCGACAAGCTGCACGCCGACCTGGGCAAGGCTATGCTGAGTATCAATGCAGTGCATGGTTTCGAATACGGCTCGGGCTTTGAAGGCAGCGAAATGAACGGCTCGGAACACAACGACCTTTTCCTGCCGGGAACACCAGGCGACATCAAAACCCGGACGAACTTTTCGGGTGGCATCCAGGGTGGCATCAGCAACGGCATGCCTATCGAGTTCCGGGTGGCCTTTAAACCTGTAGCAACCATCATGCAGGCCCAGCCTACGATCGACAGCCAGGGTAACGAAGCCGAAATATCCGGCAAGGGTCGCCACGATCCCTGCGTGGTTCCGCGCGCTGTGGTTATCGTTGAGGCGATGGCCGCATTGGTAATTGCTGACCATTGGTTGAGGAACAGAAACGCTGTTCTTCGATAATTCCGTCAAAAAGAACTCTTTGGTAAAACGAAGTTAAGTATTTAGTCGGTTCTGGTAAACTCAACATTTCTCGCTCTATTTACAGAAATCTTAAATCCTGTAATCTTTCCTTTGGCACCGCGGAAAAAATGAAAGCTGTCGTCTCCATCAACCGAGGTAAACCCATTAAGATACGTCGGCTTTAATTCGATATCGGTGCACGGCGCTCTGTGCCAAATTAACTTGTTGTTTTTTACCAACATACTGCATTCACTACCTGTTTCTGTTGACTTGTAATGATGCGCATAGGTGCGCAGATAATCCAAGCCTGTGTCCGCGGGAGCCTTAATGGCAATATATTCAGTAGCGTCTTTGCTGTCCGGTATAAAAAGAAAATCCTTGCTTCTAAAAACCAGGCGATTTTCACCAAAGGCAAATGAATTGGCACTAATTGGCTTCAGTTTAAAATGGGTAGTCCTTAAAGTATCATTGACCACGGTAAGTTTTTGACCGTCTCCGGTTTTTCCATTCATATACCAACCTGCAAAAGCCTTCAATTTAGCCACTGACATTGGGTAGCTAGGTTTTTCATTGACTATCGATTTAGCTTTATTACGTTCCGGCACAAATATATCTTCCAACTTATGAAGCTGAGCAATGTCCATAGTCGATACATTACTTAGAAACGCAAAAGATAGTTTTAATTGAGGATAGCGTGAAAGAAAAGCCCTGTATCCTGCTGTCGCTCCATCGTGAAAAATATAATCCCATCCTTCGCGTTTAGAAATAAACAGACCCATGCCGTAGTCATTGGCCAGTCCGTTATTCAAATGGTCAACCTTCACTTGCTCAGTAAGAAGTGAAGGGTTGCCGAATTTCCCGGCCCAATCATATTCAAGCCATCTTAACAAATCCTCGGCAGTTGTAAGCAGGCCGCCATTGCCATATGCCGTTTCGTTTGGCATATCTGCTTCGTAACCTGCATCAGTCTTATCATAAGCAACAGCCCTATTTGACACTATTCGTTTAAAATTATCACGCCATTGCGTATAACTCATGCCGGCAGGCTCAAATATATACTTGCGCGTAAATTCGGCCAGGCTCATTCCCGACACACGTTTTACTATTATTGCAAGCAGGTTATAATTCGAATTACTGTAAATAAATTCCGCGCCCGGTTTATTATTTAACGCCTTTTGTCTGGACAAAATATCCAAAACGTCGTCATTACTGTATGTTTTAGTGGACCGAGGCCAATTGGCTATGTCAGCTATCGCTCCCCAATCACGTATCCCGCTTGTATGATGTAAGAGATGCTTTATTCTGATCGATTCGCCGTAGTTTGGAATTTCGGGCAAATATTTACGGATATTATCATCGAGAGATAGTTTACCTTGCTGAGCCAGTAGCAATATTGCGGCAGCAGTAAATTGCTTGGAAACCGACCCTGCCTCTAAAATGGAATTTGCAGTTAAAGGTACCCCGTCTTCAAGGTTCGCGGTTCCCCAGGCTTTTGAATAAATTACTACACCATTACGGCATATAGCAAGTTCGCAACCTGGCTGATTTAATTTGTAATTTGAAAACAGTTTGTCGATTTGAGCAACCGTATCCTGAAAACTTTGTGAATAACCAAAATTTGCAACAAACAATAAAATTATAAAGACAAATATCTTTGGCATATTGGTATTATAAAATGGCCTTTAAAAATGTTAAAAGAATAACATAGCTAAGTCAAAAATATCACAGTTATTTCGCAAATCAATTTAAAAAGGGCTCAAAACGTATATTCGCTCAATGGAGTCGCCTATCCAATTATACAAAAAAGCATATAGCGGCCTTTCGAGAAATAGCTGGTACCTATGCCTCGTGATGTTCATTAACCGGAGCGGCACGATGGTGGTTCCCTTCATGACGATTTACTGCCGCCACGAGCTGCATTTTTCTATCAGCCAGGCAACATTGGTGATGGCCGCTTTTGGCGCCGGATCAATATTGGGAGCTTTCGCCGGGGGAAAGATAACGGACAAGATCGGGTTTTACTACGTGCAGGTAATAGCACTGTTGATCGGCGGTGTGTTATTCATGGTCCTCGGATACCAGCAAACTTTTATGTCCGTAAGCATTGGCGCCTTTGTGCTGAGTATTTGCAATGAGGCCTTCAGGCCGGCAAACTCTACCGCCATAGCCTATTACAGCACCGACGAGAACAAAACACGTTCGTTCTCACTCAACCGTCTTGCCGTAAATCTCGGGTGGGCATTTGGTGGTTTACTTGGAGGTACTTTGGCCGGTATTAACTATCATTTGCTTTTTTGGGTCGATGGCAGTACCAATATCCTGGCCTCTCTGCTCCTGCTGAAACTGATACCGGCTTCGACGGTGATGAAGCACATTAAAAAAGCGATGACAACGGGAACAGCCACATCACCCTACCAGGACGGCATTTACCTGGCCTTTATCGCTTGCGCCATTATTTTCGCTACCTGCTTTTTCCATTTGTTCACTATGCAGCCCCTTTACTACAAAGGTCCGTGGCATTTCAACGAATTTTTTATCGGCTCATTGATGGGAATAAACGGATTGCTCATTGTTATTTTCGAGATGGTGATCATCCACAAGTTGGAAAACAACCGTCATCCCTTAAATTATATCTGCATTGGGACTCTGGTTGTCGGAACAGGCTTCGTATTGCTCAATTTTTTGCCCGCTGCACATTATTCGGCATTAATTGTTTTGGTGTTCGTTACGCTGGGCGAAATCCTGGCTATGCCGTTCATGAACTCGTTCTGGATCATGCGGACCAACCCCGCCAACCGTGGCCAATATGCAGCTATGTACACCATCGCCTGGTCGGTAGCGCAGATCGTTTCGCCGATAATCGGCGGGCAAGTGGTCACGTATTCAGGCTATTATGCGTTGTGGTGGCTGACTGGAGCCATGTGCCTGTGTGCTTCGTTTGGGTTTATGATGCTGTTCCGCAGAAACTTTAAAGAGAAACCAGTTCCTTTGGAAGAAACCGTATTTTAATGAAAACCGCTTTAATATTCGATCTTGACAATACCATTTACCCGGTGAATGCCATAGCCGGCAACCTTTTCGGCGAACTGTTCGCTTTACTCGACCGGCATGCAGAAATTATTAATAAAGATCACCCTGCTACGGTAGCCCGTATCAAAGAAGAGATGACCCGCCGGCCGTTTCAGTATATTGTAGACAAATATGGGTTGAAGACTGAGATCAGGGAGCAGATGGAAGAAACTTTACGGAACATGACCTACGACCTGCCGATGCAGCCCTTTGAAGATTACCACAGCCTGAAGGCAATCCAGCTTGACAGGTACTTAGTTACCACCGGCTACCCGAAACTGCAGTACAGTAAGATCAATCAACTGGGTATAGAGCGCGATTTCAGGGAAATATATATCGTCGATCCCGATAAAAGCCGTCAAACCAAAAAAGATGTATTTGCGTCGATCATGGGGAAATATGATTATTTGCCCGAACAGCTACTGGTTATCGGCGACGATCCGGAATCAGAGATCAAGGCTGCCCTGGAATTGGGTATCGACACGTTTTTGTTCGACCCGGGGAACAGGTATGAGGATGCGTCAACTACACACCGTTCACCCACATTGAAAGACGTTTTAAATATACTGAACTAATCATTGGGACTTGGCTTCTTCCTTCTTCGCCACAACAGCGATCTTTCTCCGACTAAATCCCAGGCTGCCCTGCATATCAGTTCCTTCAACAATGACTGTATAAGTTGAAGGCTTTTCCGCCGCATAAAACGACACCTTAGCTCTGCCAAGACTATCGGTTATTACATTAGGTTCCCAATCGATGGTCGAACGCAAATCGGCTTGCCTGGTCGTATCGCTCACTTCGTATTTGGGCTTGTAAAACTGTTTTGGCCACGATAAAGGTATTGGCTTGAACAAATACATACCCGGCGTGTTGCCGACAAGCGGGCCATGCCCCGAGCGGGTCGTGATCTCGACGAAAGTAAATGCAAAAAAAGGCCGCATATCAAAACGCGTTGCGTACCGCAACGAATATTTTCCGGAATACATTACCTCAATACCTTTTATATCCTCTGCATTATGCGACTGCAAGTATACCTTGACATCGATAGGCTTGATCGGTGGCGGCAGTACATCCGTCAACCGCACTCCGTCTACGATAAAGATTGCAGGTTTTCCATCTACAAAAAACCATTCATAAGTATATGAAGGGATTGAAGGATCGTGCGAGAATAGCGTGCGATAAGAATCGGCAAAACTTCCCACGTTTTCTTCGATCATATCCCACCAGCTTTTTTTGCCCTGGTGTTCCATGAAATGCTCATCCAGTATAATATCAGCATTGCCGGGGCCATTGAGATTTTGTGAGCCATTAATAAGCTTTTTAGCTTTTATAACCACTCCTTTAAGGGCATGGCTCCCGGGTATGTTATAAAATTGATTGTTATACGCGGTTTTGTTTTGCATATTTCGCACGAGCGTGCTGTCCGGATTCCAGTACCACGGCGGCGACCAGCGTATTTTGGAACGCTCAAGGGCGGGAGGGCTGGTTTCATCCATCCTTATATTTACATTCCAGCTTCTGCCCTTTTTATTAACAGTTTTTAGGACAAACACCGGCGTATCAATTTTGGGGAACCTGTCAAACGAAAACCTACCCTCACTGTCGGTCAGCGTATCCATCAATATCACCGGCGATTTTGATAAAAGCGTAACGTCAGTACCTTTAACAGGTTTGTTAACAAAATTATCCACCGTACCGCTGACCGTATATTCCGTTTCAGCCGGATAAGCGACTTTGTTGTCTATCATTTCATATTTCACCCACCCTTGGGTAAGCAGCAGGTCGTCGAGCGCCTGCCACGAATCCATATTGCCTTGAAAATAATACGACAGGTCTTCAACATATCCTTTCAAATCGGAAGTGAGCAGCACAGTGGTCAATATATTCTGCAGGCTTCCGCTATCAATTTTTACTTGCGCATCATCGGTTACCGCCAGGGAAAAATCGCAACGAACAGGAATGCCGTTACGGTCAGTGACGTTAATGTTCAGTCTTACGCTGTCTTTCGGCTCATAAACCGATCTGTCGGGAGATATCTTGATATGCAGATCATCATGGTGATCTATAAAAGCGATACGTTCATTCAGCGGATGGCCATCGGCATCCATCAATAAAAAATGAGCAACACCTGTTGGAAAAGCGCTTTTGGGTATGGCGATATGAACTTTATTATTTGTCGTAAAGCTTACTACAGCGGCGTAGCATACTATTTCCCTCGACCGCGCCACCAGGAAACAATTGTCATCAGTTCGACCGCGATCGTTCGTAGCTGCTACCGTCACCCTAAGTGAATCGTCCTCCATTCGGTTATCGATGCTTATCGCCGTCCCGGAAGCCTTAACCGATGGCAAATTATAATCTTTAGTCTCCCCGTTAGAAAAAATCACCCGGGCTTTATACACTTCATTTGGCTGTGGCAGCAATATGAAGCTGCCCATTCCATTGTGCAATGATTTAAAAGAAGCGATGGTTTTCCCGGTATGATCGCTGACGATACCGCTTACATTTAGCCCTTTCCCGTCCTGTGCGATCGCTTTAAAACCAACCCGCGCATTTATGCCAGCCACAAGGTCGCCGCCTTCGGGTAAAAATTGCACATCTGCTTTGTCGCTGTTACTGATAACGAGAGGAACGAATACGTCCTGACCAGAACTTTTAAGTGTGATGCTGCAATTGTCGATTTTAAGTGGAAGATTGAATTCCAGGTCGATGGATCCATTCTTATCTGTTTGTGCCGCCTGATGATAAATTAATTTTTTATCCGTGGTTACCTCAAGTCTTAATACTGAATCTGCAACAGGCGTCTTGTTCATCGTTGTGAGCGATACCGTACCCGATATTTTTCGTCGACCGTCAATTATTGTTGATACATTAATGTCGCTGTTGACAAGCCAGGCATTTTGGGTGGTGCCGATTACCGAAATGTTTTTATAATAAAAGCCGTAATAGCCAAAGTTTCGCATCCAGTTGGTGTAAGCACGCAAAAGATAGTTACCGGGTTTAATATCCTTTTCGTCAAGCGCGAGGTTTCCCCAACCGGCGCCGGAAATTGGGTACAACCATTGCTTGATAATCTCACCGTCGGCATTCATAAGGTCGATATGCAGCAGCCGGCTTCGGCTGGAAAATAAATGAGATGGCACGCTTAATAAATACGCCTTAAACCAAATCGTATCGCCGATGGTATAATAAGGCTTATCTAATTGCAGATACAGGTTTTCGGCGGCATATTTATTTGCTACGCTGTCGGAATGCTGTGTGTATTGAAATAACTGCTCTGAAAGCGCGGCCGTTTGTCCGCATAATATTGATGGACAAAATATGCCGAACAAAATTGTAAAGTATAATGGCCGCTTTTTCAAAAGCCCGACAGGTTTATCGAACTAAGATAAAACGATTTTTTTAGTTTTTCAACAATCTCGAGGTCACCAGCAATTGCCCGACATGGCGCATGGTATGTTCGGCGGCATGAGTTAGCAAGCCAATGACGGTAGAGGGTATTTGCGCACGCCCCACGCCGCGCGCCTCGGTCAGTGTAGCGTCGGGGGTATCGCGCAACTGCTGTAAAGCCTTGTCGACCTGGGTGCGAAAATTGGCCAGCAACTGGTCCAAACCAGGCGAATTTTCAGTTTCCCGGCCTTCCAGCGAAAGATATTCGAGCTGTGCGGCATTCAATAATTCGCCCCTGGCGTAAGTAAACAGCCTGTCGAGCACCCCTGTAAAATGCTGCAGATGAAAAGCAGGCGAAGCCATGCCGGAAGGTTTCACCCACAAAAATATTTCGGGAAAGCCCTCCATCATGGCGTTAACTTCTTCCCTTGCTTGCAGCAACGCATGGGCAACCGGCTGCAAAAGAGGCGGGATACCCTCGATAGGGCCGCGCAGCCAAACTTCTCTTCTTATCGTATTGTCCACTATTGTCGGTTGTTTAATTATTCCAACGTAAATGTATAATTTCGGCCCATTATTTGCATATCTGCCGTAAACACGATATTGTAATGGTATAGCTATTGCTTTAACAGAGCCGTATTGACCAGATAATTATTTATGACAACACTTCCTGATGCCAAAAAGACCTTATTAGCAATTTTGGCGTTAATCTTCTTCCTGCCCGTCGTTTTCATGCAATCGTGCAAAAAACGGCGCACTGAGATGGGCAGTATACTCTACAAGCATACCCACAACTCCGTATATAAAAACGCCGACGAAAAAGAATTTGCCGCTGTTTTCCGGCATGTGCTTGCAACGAACAAATCGGCAGTGGCTAATCCCCAGATTATAAGCGATCATTATCAAAAAACGGACTATGAACCGGTTTTTGTTCTGAATCATCTTTGGAACGGCGATATCGGCCTGATGCTGAAGGACTACCGCGAAGCCTACCGGCATGGCATGAACCCGGGGCTATTTGACCCCGACCAGATCGATACACTGGTTAAAAAGATCAGCAGCAAAAACGCCATTAAAACCACACGCGAAGCGTATTACGACATAGCCAAGCTTGAGATGCTTATGGCCAACTCTCTTATCAATTATTCCAGCGACCTGCAATATGGTATATTAAGCCCGAGAAAACTTTTTTCCCGCTATTTTATCAAAACCCAGCGACCTGACACTACATCCATGGAAAAGGTTTTTAGTATTACAAATATGAGGACCTTTTTAGACACTATCCAGCCAAAAAGCCCGGAATACCTGGCTTTGCAGAAAGCGTACCTGGAAGGTTTTCGGGCTCCTAAAATGTCGAAAGAAGAAACACGCCGGATACTTCTGGTAAACATGGAACGCCTTCGCTGGAAAAATAAGCCGACAGCCAGCCGCTACGTATACGTCAATATAGCCGACTTCAGCCTGGATGTGATCGATAGCGGCAAGTCGGTATTAAATATGAAAGTTTGCGTCGGCCAGGGCCGGAATGAGAAATACCAGAATACGCTTGAACACTATGATGACACGTGTAAGGTCGACAATCCCAACCCACACGAAACTCCGCTCTTAAGCAGCGTTATCCACAGCGTACAGGTAAACCCGATTTGGAATATTCCAAAGAGCATCGCCACCAAGGAGATCATCGTGCAGGCCGCCCAGGACCCTTATTACCTGGCCAACAAGAATATTAACGTATACAAAGACGGTAAGCTGATACCCGATCCCGAAGATATTGATTGGTCAAACGTAACGAAAGAAAACTGCCCGTATGAATTCAAACAGGCGCCCGGCGAGGAAAATGCCCTGGGCAAAATTAAATTCCTGTTTGATAATGGCAGCAGCATTTACCTGCACGACACGCCTGCAAAAGACGCCTTTGGGTACAAGATACGGGCGGTTAGCCACGGTTGCGTCAGATTGGAGAAACCAATAGACCTGGCGCATAACTTATTCCGTGATTCGGTAAAATACAACCTGATCGCTAAAGACATGCAGGAGGATGATCCTACACCGCAGGATATTGCGCTTAGGCCCAGGGTCCCTGTTTATATTACGTACGTTACCTGCTGGATGGATCAGAACGGACAACTACAGTTCAGGCAGGATATATATGGGCATGATATCGTGATTTACGACCACCTGAAGAAATTCCTACCGGAATAAGCAGAAAGCTGATCTGGCACAACGTCTAAAAAAGCTTTAGTCTTAGCTTTCTGCTTTCAGCCTCTTACAAACTGGCGGTTACTGAAGAATTGCCGGGATACATGTAATTTGCCGCCACACCCTGATCAAGATATCTTGAGGTATAGCTGCTATCGTTGCCGTTAATGAACAAAACTGTTCTGTCTTTAATGGCTTCGATCACTTTACCTATCACCCTGGGCGATACTGCGGGGCAACCTTCACTGTGGCCAAGGCGTCCGAGTTTATCGATAGACGACATGGAAACATAAGGCGCCGCGTGAACGACGATAGAGCGTGCGCGGGCGTTATTGTTAAAACCGGCATCCATTCCGTCAAGTTTAAGCGAACGGCCGTGTTTGCCCTGGTACACGCCATCGGTCACATAAAATCCCAGGCTGCTGGCATGTGAATCATTCTCGTTAGAAAAATACTGAGCCATATCGCCGCCGCTGCCGCTGCCATGGGCAACCCAGGTATTCAGTATCAATTCTTTATTCATCAGGTCGACGATCCACATACGTTTCAGACAGCTTGATTTCGCCAGGTCGACAATGGTAATAACCGAACTGTATTGCGGAACTTCGCCTGCGGCTTTCAGGTTAAAATATCCTGTCACCGCTTTTTGAAAAACATCACGATCGAGCCCTGCGACGTGCAATTGGGCCGTATTGTATATATCGTCAAGATATTGTGTGAACAATTCCTTAGCCGATGCTTCTGTGTACGTGTTGGTGGTGGTAGTTACCGTGGTGGAAGCTTTATTTGATTTGTCAATCTTTTCGGCCTTCCAACTAATCATTGTTATGGAAAAGAATGATAAGATACAGGTTACCCACAAAAATCCTTTACTCATTGCTCTGTAGCTCGTTTTTAACTTTAATCAATAACGATAAGGGTCTCAAATTAATCAGGTTATCAACAATCGTTATTCACAAATGTAAGGAATTTAATTTAAGTGCAATATCGAATTATTAATTTAATTGCAATAAAGTTAAATTATTTACACTAAAATTAATTCCCTTGGCCCTTCAGTGTATTTTATACGATAAAAAATGGAAATTGTTATTTTGCGCTGACAATTTTTTTTGAAAAAATCGTGTGGCATAACAAACTGGCATACCGTTGGATACGGGTCTCACTTACAGTTTTCTACTACTGATCATAAAATTTAAGGAGCTTAAAGACAGCCGCTGCAGTTCTTTTTTAGAGATCGTAGTGGGCGGGCTTGAATGTCTCTTTAAGCAAATATGGCACGGCTATCCGGTCCCGTATTGTTGCTTACGTTAACCACCGGCAAAGCACAGCGCACAGCAACTTCATATTGAACTATTCAATAATTCAATAATTAATAAATCGCCGGATATTTTTCCGGATTGGCTTCGTTCATTATGGCATACACCGCCTCGATCACATCGTCGGCAGAAGGCTTGCTAAAATAGTCGCCATCGGTGCCATAGGGCGGACGATGCTCCTTTGCCGAAAGCGTTTTAGGCTGTGAATCGAGGAGATAATAGCCGTTCTGCGCCTCCAGTACTTTTTGGAGGATATAAGCCGAAGCTCCGCCGGGAACGTCCTCATCCACCACAAGCAGCTTATTGGTTTTTTTCAACGATTCGCCGCACACATTTTTGATGTCGAAGGGATATAGTGTTTGCGGATCGATAACTTCGATATGTATATCCATTTTTTCCAGGTCTTCGGCCGCTTCCCGCACAATACGCAGCGTCGAGCCATACGAAATAACGGTCACATCCGAGCCTTCCTTTAATACTTCTGCCTCTCCCAGCGGAACGGTGAATTCGCCGACATTTGATGGCAGCTTTTCTTTCAAACGATACCCGTTGAGGCATTCGATAACCAGGGCCGGTTCGTCGCCGCGCAGCAGGGTATTGTACATACCGGCGGCTTGCGTCATATCACGCGGCACACAAATATGCAGACCGCGCATCGCGTTCAGGATCAAGCCCAGCGGCGATCCCGAATGCCAAATGCCTTCCAGCCGATGGCCGCGTGTACGCACTATTACAGGCGCCTTTTGGCCGCCGCGGGTGCGGTAGCTCAGGGTGGCCAGGTCATCGCTTAAAACGGTGACGCAATAAAGCAAATAGTCGAGGTATTGTATTTCGGCTATGGGCCTCAATCCGCGCATAGCCAAACCCATCCCCTGTCCTACGATGGTGGCCTCACGAATACCGGTATCAAATATGCGCAGGTCGGAATATTTATTTTGCAGGCCAGCGAAACCCTGGTTCACGTCGCCGATGGCGCCTACGTCCTCGCCAAAAGCTACAATACTCTTGTCGCGCTCAAAATTGGCGTCAAAACAGGCGTTCAGTACCTCGCGGCCGTCAAGCAACTTGCCGTCCTCATCATATTCGGCTGGCACAACCGGCACCAGCAGCGGAGATTTAAGTGTGCCTGTGAATAGCTTGGAATTAAAGCGTTCGTCATTTTGTTGCTTCTGTTCCGCAAGCCAATCAGCCAATTCCTGCCTGCCGGCCGGATTTTCTTTAGTGGTTATGCGCAACGCCTTTCTGCCCGCCGATATCACATCTTTGCGGCCCGGGTCGATGGTTGCCTTAAGAGATGATATAATGTCCGTCAATTCGCTCTCTTGCGCACTACTTTCAGCTATACGGGAGATGAGGTCCGAAACCTGGTTCAATTCTTCAAAAATTTCACCTTCAAACTCGGCCCAGGCCTCACGCTGGCATTCGCGCACATGCTTCTTTGCCGTTACCTCCAGCTCGTCCATTTCTTCTTCGGTTGCAATGGCCGATTCGATCATCCATTTGCGCATTTGCAGCAAACAATCGTGTTCGTTTTCCCACGCAAGACGTTCTTTTGATTTATATCGCTCGTGCGAACCCGAGGTGGAGTGTCCCTGTGGTTGCGTCATTTCCGTCACGTGGATCAGTACAGGCACATGCTCGGCTCGGCACACCGCTATGGCCCGTTCATAAGTTTCGCACAAGGCTACATAGTCCCAGCCGCGAACCTTAAATATCTCGTACCCGTTGGTTCCGTCCTCGCGCTGGAAACCTTTTAATATTTCGGATATATCTTCTTTGGTGGTCTGTAATTTAGCCGGTACCGATATGGCATAAGCGTCATCCCATATCGAAATTGCCATGGGCACCTGCAGCACGCCTGCGGCGTTGAAAGCCTCAAAGAACATGCCTTCTGACGTGGCGCCGTTTCCTATGGTACCGAAGGCAACTTCATTACCATTAATGGAAAAATCCTTCAGGTAATCAAGCTCCTTGTTCTCACGATATAATTTCGATGCATAGGCCAGTCCCAGCAGACGCGGCATATGGCCCCCGGTAGTCGAAATATCTGCGGCGCAATTCAGCGTTTCTGATTGGTTAGACCATGTGCCGTCGGCATTTACGTAGCGGGTAGCATAATGGCAATTCATCTGCCGCCCGGCCGATGCAGGATCCTTTTCTATATCGGGGTGAGCATATAATTGTGCGAAGAATTCCTTCAGGTTGCTCATGCCCGTAGCGAACATAAAGGTCTGATCGCGGTAATAACCTGCACGCCAGTCTCCCGGGCGAAACGCTTTGGCCATTGCCAATTGCGCTACTTCTTTGCCGTCGCCGAAAATACCGAATTTGGCTTTACCCGTTAACACCTCGCGCCGGCCTATCAGGCTGGCCTGGCGGCTCTCGAAACCGATACGGTAGTCGTTAATCACGATCTTTTTGAAATCGTCAAAACTAAGTTCGGCCGTATTGAAGCTGCCGGTTGTGTTGCTTACAGTTTCGGGCATATATTATTTTGATTGACGGACAAAATTATAAAATTCTATTTTGCAATCGTCATACTTAACACACAAACGTACCGTTATTGGAATAGTTTTTTATTTGCGGTTAAACCTGTTATATTTGTCTTAATCCAATAACAGCAATGTAAAACCATCATGCGCTACAAAAGACAATTTGCTCATGATAGCTTCATTACCTTTAAAAAAACAATTCAAGTCAATGAAAAAATTAATGATTCTATGCGCAGTAATTTTGGGCTTCGCCTTTACTGCTTCGGCGCAAGATAATCAAAAACCCGAATTTAAATTCAACGAAGAGAAACACGATTTTGGTAAAATTCCGCAGGGAACCCCGGTTACTACGATATTCGAGTTTACCAATATCGGACAAGAACCGCTTATCCTGACCGAGGTTCGGCCGACATGCGGCTGTACGATAGCTGATTACACTAAGGCCCCGGTAAAAGCCGGCGATAAGGGCATGATCAAGATCACCTACAACGCCGCTGTTGCAGCTCCGTTCAACAAAACTATCGTGGTAACTTCTAACTCCAAAACGCCTACAAAATATTTAAATATTGTGGGCGAAGTCGTTCCCAAACCGGCGACGGCAGGCAGTAAATAAGTTAAGCGTCATAAAGAAAATTAAAGACACCCTGAAAATGGGGTGTCTTTTTTGTTTGACCGCATCCTAATCCCTATTAAGGGGAGGGAAACTTTTCATTTATCTTTCCTAATTTTGCGTCATGCCAAAGATCTCGAAAAAAGGGCAGCACATGCCCGCATCGCCGATACGCAAGCTCACGCCGTTTGCAGATAAGGCTAAACTCGACGGAAAGAAAGTTTATCACCTGAATATCGGTCAGCCTGACATTGAAACGCCGGAAGGAATGCTGAACGCGATCAAAAATATCGATTTCAAAGTATGGGCCTATACGGCATCGGAGGGAACGCTGGTTTACCGCAAAAAACTGACCGAATACTACAACAAGCTGGGTTATAACGTTACGCCCGAAAATATACTGGTCACAACAGGCGGATCGGAAGCGATCACTATCGCAATGATGAGTTGCCTTGACCCGGGCGATGAGGTGATCATCCCGGAACCGTTCTACGCGAACTACAATGGCTTTGCCTGCCAGAGCGATATTGTGGTGAAACCTATTCTTTCTTATATCGAAAACGGTTTTGCTCTGCCCCCTATCAGCGAATTTGAAAAACTGATCACACCGAAAACCAAGGCCATTTTTGTCTGCAGCCCGAATAACCCGACTGGTTACCTGTATTCGAAAGAAGAACTGGAAGCATTGAAGGCACTGGTGTTGAAATACGACCTATACCTGTTCTCGGACGAAGCATACCGCGAGTTTTGTTATGATGGCCGCACGTTCATCTCCCCTATGCACCTGGATGGCCTGGAACAAAATGTGGTGGTGATGGATACGGTAAGCAAACGCTACAGCGCCTGCGGTGCGCGTTTAGGCTGCCTGATCACTAAAAATAAGGACATATGGGCAACCGGCCTGAAATTTGCCCAGGCGAGATTAAGCCCCGGCATGGTGGAACAAATTGCCGGCGCAGCCGCTGTGGATACGCCCGACAGTTATTTTGAAGCCGTTAACAAGGAATATACCGAACGGCGCAATACCCTGGTAAACGCCCTGAACGCTATGGACGGCGTCTTCTGTCCCAACCCGGGCGGTGCGTTTTATGTAGTCGCCCGGCTGCCTATAGACAATGCTGATAAATTCTGTCAGTGGATGCTGGAGAAATTCAGCTACGAGAACCAGACGGTGATGATGGCGCCGGCTACTGGTTTCTACAGCACCAAAGGCGCAGGCCAGAATGAGGTCCGACTGGCTTATGTGCTAAAAAACGAAGACCTGGCAAAAGCGATGACCTGTTTGGATAAGGCTTTGAAGGAATATCCGGGAAGGGTTGAGAGTTCAAAGTCCAAAGTCTTGAGTCCTGAGTCGGTATAATTCCGTATATTTGTATTTACTTAAGACTTAGTACTCCATACTTAAGACTCAAACAAGGGCTCGACCGGAATTGACAGGATGGAGATAAGTAGGTAAGCATGCAGCGCGTTGGGTGAATTAGCGCTATAATCTGAACGCTCAAACTTATAAATGGCGAAAATAACTACGCCTTGGCTGCCTAATTTAGAATTAGCATAGCCTTTGCCCCGCCGGTTTTCCGTTTCATCGGGCCGGCAACCGGGGCATCGAAAGATGAAACTGGTTTCGTTAAGGTGTGGTAACGGAACGAGATAAAGCACCTAAGGAAGACGGTACAGGTGAGCCGCTGACCTTCCCCTTCCCGACAACCTAACAGGGCTAAGCATGTAGAAAGCTTACCTTATACCATGTTTGGACGAGGGTTCGAATCCCTCCGGGTCCACTTGATGACCGAAACAGGAAAGCGGATTTCGGAGGCTTCAAAAGATAAATGGATTTATCTTTTGAAGTCGCAGAAAGACGCAAGCTGCGATAGCGGCTCTGTTTCGGTTCCCTTCACGGGTCAGGAGGCGATCATGAAATAATCCCTCCGGGTCCACTTAACAATAAAGGCTGCTTCTTAGGCAGCCTTTATTGTTAGTCCATTGCTGTGCCAACTCACCAAAACAAGGTTTACATGGTTTACATTTTTTCGCTTATTTTCGACTTAATAAATTGATAATCAAGTGATTAAAAATACGCCCTGTAAACCGTAAATTTTGAGTTTTCCAGCTAAAAATATTAGCACATTCCGAAAATATTGCGTATATTTAAAACTGATTGCGCCGGCTTGACTCACCCGGTCATTGCTTCGCCCGACCACCCTCTCAGTTTCGCAAAGAGGGCTTCAAAACTTTCGGAATTAAAAAAAGCCCTCTTTGCGCCGACGGCGGAGAGAGGGCCGACCATCCGCCAGCTGGCGGAGATGTCGGGGTGAGTCGACGGAGCGCGTTCATTATCACTATCGAACTCCCATACAAACCAAATACCCCATCACAAACCATACATAACAAACAACTTAAACCTACTCCCATGACAAACCTCCCCGCCCCCACTGCCAGGATCAAAAAACTGCTTGCACTCGAAACGATCACCGAAAAAGACATTAAAAGTTTAAACCCGCTTGAGCGCCAATGTCTCGCCGAAACTGCTACCCGAACGCTGGTGCAATTAAAAGGCGAGGAACGGGATGATTTTTTAAATAAGATCGATCCGATCCTCCCCGCGAGCACCAAAAACGATATTTGGGAATATAACCACGCGCTCATTAACCGCGCCGTTTCCGGTTACATGCAGCAAAATGGCGTAATGCCCGCCAAAAGCTACCTGGCACGCGAAACCGGCCTCAGCCGGCAAACCATCTGCAAACATTTTAAGGACTACAAACGGCGCCCCGAATACACCGGCGAAATGGAACAATTTAAATTTATGGCTCCGAATGTGCTGGCCAACGTTTTTAAATCGGCCATCGGCGGCGACATGCGCGCCGCCAGGCTCTATTTCGATATGGTTGGCGCCACCGGAAAGCAGGCCGCCGGCACCGTCATCAACGAGCAGAACAATTATATCCAGATCAACAACACCATCCTCAGCCAGGAAAACCTGGAACAGCTAAGCCCTGAGCAATTGAATGAGATCGAGAATATTATCATGAAGAAATAAAGAGAGCCTTTACGCTGTCACCTCATTTTCATTTTTCGTGCCAGGTTCGGGCTTGGCATATTCTTCTTTAGCCGGCATATCTATTTTATAGGCATCCAGTGATTTGCGAAGCTGATCTTTAATATTTCTAACCAATATTCTTGGACCTAATACCTTAATTTTAGGACCAAACCCTAATAATTCACGCTCCAGCTCGAAGTTCAGGATCACGCGGATGCTGAAAATCATGCCATCATGTTCCGTTTTTAATAGCTTCTGCGTGTGATGGATGGGCTTGGTAATTATGTAAGGCGCATCGGCGTTGTTGATCCAGAATACCACCTCACTGTCGCGCTGGCCCGGAGATTTCGTAACGCCGATCACATTGCTGTAGTAAGTTGCCAGGTCTATTTCGCTGTTTTCGCGGTAGAGATCCTCATGGTCGCTAACAGCCTGTATACGGTCGAGCGCCAGGTTGAGCAGTGGCGAGTGCCTTTGATGCGACTTCCCCAATACAAACCACCTGTTGCGGTATTCCTTCAGCAAATACGGGCTAAAGCAAAATGTACTGGCCTCCCTGGCCTTAAACGATTGATAGGTGACACACAACGTCTTTTTCGCCACAATTGCCTTTCGAATAACCTCGATCCACTCCAAACCCTTAAGATTGTCGTTCTTCTCGAAATCGATCACCGGCGCGCTTTGGTTCTTTTGGGTGTATATCTTATCCTCGAGCTTGCTCACCATCTCATTCAGATCGGCAAAGTGGCTAAAGCCTTTGAATTGCCGCAGCAGATCGGAAACCTCGGTCAGCACCTGCATATCCTGCTGGTTCAGTGGTATATTAGTGATACTGTAGTTATTGTCGGCATAGGTATAATATTTTTTGTCGACCACCACGATGGGCGCTTCGTACCCCAGCTTATTGCTGCGCATCATTTCAATGTCGGCCTGTATCGTACGGCGGCTTACGCCGGTCATGATGCCCTGGTATTCGTACAGAGCATCGGAGCAGGCTTCGATCAGCGCCTCGAGCGTCCATTTCTTGTAACGGTTTTGCAGGCAACTGTCGATAGTGCGATAGCGGATCAGCGCGTTGCGGTTTACAGGCATATTTGTGATTTCGAATGTCGTCCGCCAGCTGGCGGATCGAATTTATTTGAACGACTAATTCTGGTAATTCATTAATTCTATAAATTCTGGTTCAGACAATATTTAATGAAATTATAAAAATATTTTTTACTGCGCAAATAGATTGCGCACTTACTATTTCTCTTTGTATTGTCGAAAGGCCGAACGCGTTTGAAACGCCCCCTCTCCCGATCCGGGGAGAGGGGTTTTCGGCCAGGAGACTTTAAATGACTAAATTACAAACTCAGTTTTATGAGGGATCAAAATAAAGCTCAAACCCACCCCCTTAAGGTGGCCGGGGGGCAAAAAGAAAAAATAAGCAATAACGAATTAAAGGCATTGGGTATAAACGATGTGGAGGTGCTGGTAAATTTCAGCCGCGTGGCTAATGGTTTGCTGAAACACAACGTGATGGACAAAACCCAGATACTGGCCAACCTTGAGGCACTGATAGACGACCCGATGCCATATGCCCTAAAAAAGGGCGGCAAATTCAAAAACCTTGCCGAGGATGTGATCGCGCTGCGAAAAGAAGGCAAATTCATCAAGCAGCAGCGTACGGCTCACCAGTTGAAGGAAGCTATTGCCGATTTCCCGGTTTACGGGATCGAACATATCGAGGCGGGCGCCCTCGCGCAGATGAAAACGGCTATGCAATTGCCCATAACCGTTGGCGGCGCCCTGATGCCCGATGCGCACCAGGGCTACGGTCTGCCTATCGGCGGGGTGCTGGCTACTACGGCTAATACCATTATTCCTTTTGCCGTGGGTGTGGATATTGCCTGCCGAATGTGCCTCAGCATTTTCGATATGCCTGCCGCCACCGTGGATAGCGAAACTGATCATTTGAAAAAGCTGCTGGTTGAGAACACGCATTTCGGTATCGGGGGTACGACTAAGAAATATTTTGATAGTTCGCTGTTTGATAGCAAGACCTGGAACGAGACCAAAGTGATCCGTAGCCTGAAGGATAAGGCTTATGCGCAATTGGGAACATCAGGTACCGGCAACCATTTTGTGGAATGGGGCGAGCTGACGGTTAACGAAGGTGCTTTGGAAGGCGTACCGGCCGGCGAATACCTGGCTTTATTGTCGCATTCGGGTTCGCGCGGATTTGGCGGAAGCATTGCCGATTATTATTCCAAGATCGCCATGACCAAAACCAAGCTGCCGCCCGAGGCAAAACACCTGGCATGGCTCGACCTGGATAAGGATGAAGGGCAGGAATACTGGATAGCCATGAACCTGGCCGGCGAATACGCCAGCGCAAACCACCATGAGATACACGGTAAAATTGCCCGAGCGCTTAACTTAAAGCCGCTGACGATGATCGAAAACCACCATAACTTTGCGTGGAAGGAACAATTGGCCGACGGCACTGAAGTGATGGTGCACCGTAAAGGTGCCACACCGGCGGGTGAAGGTGTGCTGGGTATCATCCCCGGCAGCATGAGCACACCCGGCTTTGTGGTGCGCGGTAAAGGCGATGCGACTTCGATCAACTCGGCTTCGCATGGGGCGGGGCGTTTAATGAGTCGTAGCGCGGCGTTCAAAACACTGAATAAAGCGGCGATAGCTGCCAACCTGCTTGATAAACGCATTACGCTAATGGGCAGCGATGTTGACGAAGCGCCGATGGCCTACAAGGATATCCATACCGTAATGGCTGCGCAAACCGACCTGGTGGATGTACTGGCGAAGTTTGAGCCGAGGATTGTGCGGATGGCAGATCCGAAGGAGAAGCCGGAGGATTGAAAATGAAATCGTTCTGAAACAAGTCCGGGATGACTATTTGAAAAAGTTTATTAAAATTTATGTCATGGGAAAAGAAATCGAAATAATTGATGCTTATAATCAATTGCTTTATCAAAAATATGATGAAAATGGATTGGTGTGTTTGTCAGATAATGAATATAAATACAAAGGTGAGAATGTTCTTGGCATGAACAATCCCGCGGTAGTTATGGCCTCGAGCGTTGGAGTTTTAACAAGATTGGATCAAGTTTGTAAAAAGCTGAATAATAAACACTTTCAAAAAAATCCGAACTTATTTCAAAATGAACTAATTGTTGCAACTGGCGACATAAAATATCGAATAGGAACACTATTACTTTATCAACCATATATAGTTAGTTTGATTGATTCTTACTCTTTTCATAGAGGGAAAAAATATTATACTTATAGCCAGACCAGAAACGACGCACGATTTAATAGAGAACTTCCGATAGCGTTTGAATGTTTGTATAAATTTTGGCAAAGGGTCGGTGATTATTTGATTATTTTTTTCCCAGATATATTATTCGAAAAAAAGGGGACAACATATTTTCATGATCCATTTCAGTATATCTCAAAAAATCACAAAGAATTGGAATGCTCCGAGAATTACAGGTGGTTAAAAGACTTTTCATCTACAATTTACCCTACATTTAATAAGCATAGAAAGTTCTTTGTTCACCACACTGGTTATGATAACCAATTTTTTACCAAATTTTTGAACGCCAACCAAGATAATTCAGACGCTATTGTGGAACTCGATTTAGAAAGAAAAAATTGGACGCCATTTCTTAAAGAACAATTACAACATTGCAACGATGGGTATTTAAAATTGATGCATTTTTTAAATGAGTTGGAAATTACGAAACAAGAAAAGGGAGAGTTTACTTACGAAATTAAGAAGTAACCGCTGTCACTCTAATTAGATTTTTAACATCCATGGATCGCTCTGTCATGTCCTGTAATTTAATGTCATAGAGCCTTTCATTTTCTTGTATAGCAATCACTCTATCCGCGGATATAGCTTGCATAGACAATATATCCGCATTCCCTTTGGTCAATGGTTGGATTATGGCAGGTTGCCCATTAATCGTTGTATCAAACACTTGATTGATGCCTTTGAAATATTGAATGAGTGGGAAATTTCCTGTGGCCAAATAACCCGCTACCAGATTCATTTCATTGGAACGTTGTATTAATGTATGGGTATAACAAAAGCGATGAGGAAAGAAAACACGGGACAAGACTTTTAGTTTTTCATCTTTAAATTGAAAAACTATTAGGAATGATGATTTGACAAATTGAAGGGAAATAGTAGCCGTTAAGATGATAACTTGTTCACCAAACCAAGAGGACTCAGATATCCTAGTTCCCTGAATATAGCCGTCTACCAGGGCAGGAACTTTACCATTTGTAATCTTGTGAAGAACGTCGTACACAGCCGGAATGTCGTATACAATACCCCACAACTCTTGAATCGTGAGTAAAGGAGATACGATACCATTGATAGTGATTCTTGAAATAAAATTCCCTGTTATATTGGCTGCGACGGAGGTTGAACTTAAAAACCCTCGTTCATTATCTAACAAAACCACATTATGGACGTTGGCTTGAATGGGTGTTTCAAAATAGCGTTCTAGATTTTTGAAAGCTACCAACTTATCGCTACAGAAAATGTAAGTGTATAAATCGGTGCCGGTGCGCGAATTAATCACATGACTAATCTCACTGCCAACTTCAGCTATATAAAATTTACGTAATAAGATATCCTTATTCGGGTTCCAGCAAAAAACATATTGAGAAGTATGACCTATTACGAATTTTTCCGATTCAAAACCGGTGAACGCCGCACTTTTAAAAGACAGCGAAGTTTCCCCAGGCAAAGACGCCTGAACCGGGTAGGGGAATTCATCGTGCCGCAAGCTGATATTATTTTGCGCCAAGAAAAGCAACCCAAAATTTGTTTCCTTTGTAACGACTGCTTCATTCAGTTCCGGAAAAACTTTTGCCGGTTCAAGCGCTAGCACACCTTGCAGCGATTGAATGATTCGCTTCATATTTTCAAAGAAGTACCTGTCCGCAAAGATTTGTTCCAAGTGCTCATTTGTTTCCGTCCTGAACAGCTTGATCTCACTGATAAAGTGATCAAAGTTTCCATCAAAATACTGGCCGTGAATCGCCCCCCAGGCTCTCAAACGAATTTCGTCAAGCATTTCCTTAGGGAAGGCACGGAGACAATTAAATGCCATGAGTGCAGTATCGATCATGCCCGATTTCCGCAATTTTTCCGGGTTAGCCCAGTTTTGGTTCCATAACTCGATATTTTCGTCCAGTTTATTAATACTTATTAGACCCCGAACAATAGCCTGACTGGCCGCAAGTTGCTGTCTCTTATCATGTAAGGCGGCATTGTATTTATACAATATGTCTTCTAGTATTTTTAACTCTTCGGAGTCGATCCAGTAAGCCTTTACCGGCAAGCTATTTTGAACAAATCTATCTACTGCCGCCTGATTATTGATCAAGGCGCCGCTCGCATTCAGCCGCTCCAACCCGTTATTAATTTCATTCAGATACGCTTCTCTGCGCAAACGTGTTTTTTCCCGATTAGGATTGATTTCATTTATAAACCGCGGAAGGTCATCGTAACCCCGTCCATAACTAATCGCATGCACATTGCACTTTTCCAATAATTCGTGGTGAACGCCCGTACTGAACTCCGGTTCCCTCATTAAAATAAAATGTTCATGCGGAAAATCTGGAAACCATTGGTTCATAAAATCAATCACTGTAGAAAAATCAGGATCCATTATACCGTCGCGGCTACAGCCTATAAACAGGAAGTGATAATCCGTCCAAAGCTTTTGCAAAATACTTTTATAGCCATGCTGGCCAGCGAGTTGGTCATAATCGGCCAAACTTAAAATAACCGTATCCGGTTTGGAATAGACCCCATGAAGATGTAAAATAAATTCTTCGTTTTTCTGTAATGACCGTGCGATTTGCCCGTGAAGCGACCAGTCGAAGATTTTCTTCTCCTGGATTTTGTAAGGACCGTATAAAAGGTCATCGTAGTTGGTCGTTAACAATATAGGCGTACACAAATCGTGAATGCTGTCGATCAAAGCCTTTGAACGAATTTGCGGATTGCCAAACAGATCTTCCACCCAATCGACGAAGGGGTGATTAGGAGCCTTTAATACTTGTTTTAATAAGTTGGCCGCCTTAACTAGATCGCCTGTTTGCACCAGAGTTTTGATTTGCGCCATTAAATCCTTTTCACCAAAACGACGGTGCTCGGCATATTGCAATCCATTTTCTATCGCACCTCGCCAACCGGGTAGACCAGCTGTCGCAAAGGAAACCCCGGCACCGATGACAGGTATAACTTTGTCTTTATTTAATAAACTTAGGAGTTTGTCAAGTGGCTTCATTCCGGCGCAAGGCTAAGGTCGCCTTAAATATCTAAATTATTTTTATTTTTTGCTCTACTACCGCAATCGTCCACACTTGTGTCCTATATTCAAATGCCGCGCAATGAGATTCGAATTCGTACAGCCCAAAGAGAGTTCGAGTCTCTCTTCGGGCACCTCAATAATCTTCCTCATCCCAGTAACACTTCGGTTTGTTCTTCAGCGGGTTTACGTACTTCAATTTTTCTGTTCCGTCTTTCCGTCCCCGCGGGGTCTCCCGTAGGGGACCCTGCGGCATGGATGCCGTCAGAATCCTATATTTACCACATGGCCGTCAAAACGCAGCACCAGACCTTAGACTACAATATATGGTTTATCACATTTACCTGCCATAGCTGGATACGACTTTTTGAGATAGCTAACTCGCACGACCTGGTTTACAATTGGCTTAGGCTGATTGACGACAAGCACGGTGTTAAAACGGCCGCGTTCGTCATCATGCCCAACCATGTCCATCTTCTTTTGCACTTAACAACCGCCGGTATCGATCCGAATAAACTGATCGGGAAGGGGAAGAGGTTTATGGCTTATGCCATCGTCCGGCGGCTGGCCGCAGGGTCCCCGACGGGAGACCCCGCGGGACGGGCAGGGATGACCTGCTTATCCAATTAAGTTCTGCTTGTTCAGCCCGGGAACGGGCCAGGGGGCAGAAGCATAAAATGTTTGAGCAATCGTTTGACGCGAAGCCTGTTTATAGTTTGGACTTTCTGAATCAGAAGCTCGACTACATCCATCATAATCCCGTCAGGGGAAAATGGAGCTTATGTGGTGACTTTACGGACTACGGACACAGCAGTGCGGCGTTTTATGAATCGGAGCGGCCGCATCCATTTGTGGAGATTACCGATTATCGCGTATATTGGTGATTATGCGCCGCAGGGTCCCCGTTGGGAGACCCCGCGTGGACGGAAAATAATGACATGGAAGAAAGGTTTATAGTTGAGAAAAAATCGAGGCGAATTCTGATTGTATCAATGACTTTAATTTTGGTACCGTTGGGCGCGCTCGTATATTGGAAGATATTCCACAACGGTCTAAGTCGTGCGGGTCTTGTTTTAAAGGAAGCGTCGGATATGTCATTTCACGGTCGAGTTGATTCTATTTATTTTGACCGACAGAATCACAATGCGAAAACGCTTATCCTTTCCGATGGCTATGAATATGAGCTTTATCCCGACTGGAGTTGGTTGGTTACTACAGGAGACTCTTTGGCAAAAGATACAGGATCATTGAAAGTGATAGTTTATAAAAAAGGTAAAAAGGCAAATACTTTGGATTATAAGCAACTCGTGAAAGGGTTCAAATAAGTTTTGTATCATGGCATTTAGAACCTAAGCCCAGCCCACAAACTGGGCTTTTACTTTTTGTATACCCGCTTGGCTTTATAATCACTCGAAACAAGGCCTATATAGTCAAAGATGCGTTATGATGTTGCGATTCCCGATCTTATGTGAGGGTGGGTATAATTAATTTCAGTTTGGTACATGGCCAGCATGGTTATGATGGTAATCGCAATGAACTTAGTCAAACTAATACTACCAATACAACGCAAAACAAAAGTTTTTTCCGTCCCCGCGGGGTCTCCCAGCGGGGACGGAGAAGACCAACAAAGGCGAAAGTGGCATCTATAGGGTTATACGAGTTCGAATCTCGTCCACCCCAATTGGTTCTTGAGAGTTCGAGTCTCTCTTCGGCCACCTCTTTAATCTTCCTCATCCCAACACCACTTCGGTTTGTTCTTCAACGGGTTCCTGTATTTCTTCTTTTCGGGAAACGATTTCGAATACCAGTTTTTATAGTAGCCGCCTGAGATCTTGGTCAGCCGCGCCGGATGGGGCATTTTGTATAATTTATCATCAATAAAAGCCAGCTGTTGTTCCAGTTCATTATCGTGCAGCTGTACTTTATCAACGATAAGGGGCACTACTGCGATCATGATCAATTCGGTGAAAGCAAATTCATAACAGGTTTTCCAACGGCATTTTTCGTCATCCCAATATTTGTTGGGTTTAAAATATGCCCTTTGGTCCTCAGTAAATTTATGCCAATTATTATTCCAATAATATTCACCGATGCCATACAATTTCGGCAATTTGTCAAAATAGTAACGGTGCCATGCACCCCTCCGTTTGGGTTGTTTAAATGATTGATCGTAGTGGTATTGCACTTCAGTCAGCTTATCTAATATGCCCTGGTATAGGTCAGCTTTATCCGATTTTGCTGCCTCCGGTCGCAAGACCCATAATCTTTTCCAGCCTCTTTGATATGGTTCATCCAATGGTACATAAGGCAATGCCGACCTGGTAGCCTTTAGCCCGTCGTATTCCTTTTGCATCCTGAGCAATTGTTTATCACGGTCCTTTTTTACTAACCGTCTTTTTCTGCGTGCCGATTTTAGCCGGTACGATAATAGTTGTGTGTCCATTGGACAACTTATTTTTCAGATCCATATATTTTGTTGATTGATAATTTCATCCCGGGTGGGATATACCTTTCGCAGTAGTCAAGACAAAACGTAACGCCGTTTAGCGATTACCCAATTGTTCAATAAATGTGTGTATCCGCCTTATAAAGGCAGCAAGCGAAAGGATTATATATGGAAAAACGAAGTCTTCATTGCTGAAAGCTGTGCAAATATAGTATTTAAATGCAATTCGAGGCTTCTTCTTTGTGAGAGAACGAAAGAGTCGCTTTCAACAGAATAAATTATAACCCCAATAATAGCTATTTTTGTGTATGCAAACGCTCGAAATAGAAGTACCTGATAATAAAGGCCGCCTGGTTAAAGAGGTTTTAAAGGAGTTTGGCGTAACTATTAAAGTAAAAAAAGCAAATGCTATACCGAATGCCGATACCATTGCGGCGATGGATGAACTAAAGGCAGGCAAAGGCAAAAAATTTAGTACAGTTGAGGAGTTGTTTAACAGCTTGAATAGCTAACCTGGTAGTATAGATTCGCAATTCCATAGGGCGATCGAGTTATTTGAATAGTGAATGATTTGTGCTGCTCTTAATTTATCGGAAAATCTTGGTCCATTCTATAATTCTATACCGTACTAAAGCAGATGCGGAGTCTTTTAATTCCGTGTTTGCCTTTACCCATCGATCACAAATCTTTCTTCTTAAAAACTCGCAGGGCGAAAAACAACGGCGCTCCTATCCATACTATCTGCATTGCCAGTGAGAAAACGATGCCTTCGCCGCTGCCGAAAAACTGCTGATACAGGGCGCCGGTGTAACCCATCAAAGCCGAAATATCAAGCTGCAGCAATATCAGTATTCTCGCCAGGTCTATCGGGTTTAGCGCGGTAAGCGCAATCATCGCTTTTTCGAGCGGGTAGTCGGCAAAACCATACAGGAACAGCAATACGAGACCGTCGAAGAGGATCGCAAAATAGAACCAGAGCATCAGCGCCAGGCCAATGCCGCGAGCCTTGTCGCGCGTACGGGTGGAAGTGAAGAATGCCAGCGATACGAAACTCAAAGTTAGCAGGCAACCGGATACCATCAGCGTAATGCCCGTGGCCGAGAATGCAAACATGGCAACCGGTATACACACACCAATGATAAAGGCGGCCAGCACCGAACTGCCTATGCCGATGAACTTACCCATCAGGATTTTTTTACGGCTGATGGGCTGGGATACCAAAAGTTCGGTAAACTCGGCGGCGTTAAAATAGTAAGTTGTAGCATAAACAACGCTAACCAGCGGCACGATGATCATGATGACGGTGGTAATGCTCACCAGGCCTTTGGTCGCATCGGCATCGGCCATAAAAATGGTTAAAGTAATGGCGAACAGCAGCAGCGTATATGCGATAAGCACCTTGCTGCGTACAATATCAAACACAATATATTTTGCGATCTTCAGCATACCTAGTTCAGTTTAAAATTTTGGTCAGCGCCCTGCTTAGTTTGTGCTCGCCGGTTTCGTTCTTGAGCGTGTACAGCGACTTATAGAAGCTCACTTGTCCTTCGATCAGGTATAATATTTTATCTGATATTTCGTCCGCCTCGCTGATGATATGCGACGTTATCAGCACCAGCTTGCCCTTCATCTTTTCCTCCATTATTTTTTCCTTCAATGCCTCCGCAGCAAAAGGGTCCAGGCCGGCGCTGGGTTCGTCGAGTATCAGTACATCGGGATTGAACATAAAGGCCAATGCGGCGCTGACTTTTTGCAATGTTCCGCCCGAAAGCGTGCGCATGGTTTTATGGTACATGCTTTCCAGTTTGTATTCCTTCAGCAGGTCGGTGTCAAGCGCGGCATCTTCGCGGCGGATATCCATCACCATCCTGAATAACTGGCCGATCTTCATATTATCGGGGTATCGCCCGATCTGGGGCATGTACCCGATATGCCGTTTATAGTTAAAAGTGTTGATCACCGGGTTGCCTTTAAACAGTATCGTGCCTTCGTCGGGAATTACCATACCGAGGATAGATTTGATCAGCGTGGTTTTGCCCGATGCGTTCGGTCCCAATATGGAAACCACGTTGCCCCGTTCAAAAACACAGTCGACCCCTTTCAGTACCTGTAGCTTGCCGAATGATTTTTTTAGTCCCTTTATCTCGATTATCTTTTCCATGGTTTCATCATAGGTTTGTCGTCCTTCACGGTTTCGGGCGTAACCGACGGTATGGCCCTTTCAACCTTATCCATCAGGTTCACTATAAAGCTTCGCATTAACATTACGCTTTGCGGATTTTGTTCGATTATTTGCGCATACAGACTTATCGGCCGGTACGGCACATCGCCGATACCGTCTTTATTCAGATCGTAGCCTTCGTATTTATCCCAGTAGTTATTGGCGAAATAGTTTTCTTTCAACGAACCGTTGGTCGTCGCATCAAAGGAATTACCCTCGAAATTATTATCATTGAAATGGTCGTCGTAACAACTGGCCAATACGCGTATTGCCCATCCGTTGGATTTAAACTCGTTTTTGGCGACCGTTATTCTTTCGGTGTTCTCCATATAAATGCCGGTAGTATTACGGATAAACTGGTTGCCTTCAATCTGTGCATCGCTGATCTCCTTAAGCAACAGCCCGTAGATAGAGCCGCCCCAGTTCTGCGTGAAGGTATTGCCCAGCATTTTTATCCGCCGGGTATACATTACGGCCACGCCTGAGCCATTGTTCCTGAAGGTGTTATGGATATACGTGTCGTCGTCCGAGAACATAAAATGCAGCCCGTAACGAATATTCCTTTCGCTCAGGTTATTTCTTATAGTGCTTTTTTTGGCGAATTCAAAGTATATACCGTCGCGGTGATGCGTTACATAATTGCCGCTGATCAGAACATACTTACACTTCCACAAGTGGATGCCGTTGCCCGAATTTTCCAGGTTATTTGATCCGGACAAATGATTGTTCAGCACCCGGATGCTATCGCAGTCGGACAGGTATATGCCGAAGAAATTATTGAGCAGCGTGTTATTACTGACCGTGACATTTTGAACCTTGCTGAGCCTGATACCGGCAAAATCGCGCATCGAGCCTGTCCGGGAATTTTGGATCACAAAACCATCGAACGTTACGTTATTGGCGGTTATGGTAACCACCTCGTCCTGGTAACGCGCATCAAGCACCGGTTTGCCCTGGCCCAGCACGGTCAGCGCTTTGTCGATGATGGTGTTGACCGAAACATAAGTGCCCTGCCTGACGATGATCGTATCGCCCTTTTTCGCCTGGCCGACGGCCTGCTTCAGCGAGCTGACCGCTGTGTGAGGGGCGACAACAATGGTACGGCCCCAGGCGGCAACCGGTATCAGCAGCAGAAAGCATATTTTCAGCGACAGGGATTTCATTTGATTGATTCTATCTTGACCTGAGCAAGTCGGCCCAATTGTAAATTTTAGCATCGGTGTCTTTACCGAACGACCGGGCCGATGCTTCAGACGTAAAAACGCCCACATTGCCGCCCATAGGCGAATGCATCGCTGCGTCTTGCAGGTACACCGAATTCGTTGCGTTTTCAAATGTGCCGGGGCGATCGTAGTAGCTCACCAGGAACATCGTCTTGTCATTTGATGCCAGTCCGGCATTGTCCTTTAAAAAGTCGGCCATACACTCTGCCGAATCAAATTTGTAGACCTTGCCTTTACCCGTTACTATTTCGGCAGCGAACCTTTTATCCATTATCGTCATTTTGCAGTGCGCGCAGGCATCCCTGCCATACAGGATAGGTTCGGGACCGCGCGAACAGGCGCTAAGCAGCGCGGTCAGCGCCATGAGGATGCAAATTCTTTTCATTGTTTCGTTTCGTTAATGATTTTGAGCTTTTTATAAGCGGCAATACGGCCAGGACGCCGCCGAGGCCTACCAATATGCCGCCCGAGTCGGGCAACGAGCCGGCTGTAAAATTCAGCAACTGTTTGTACCCGATAAGCGGCGGCTGATAATACATACCTTCAATCTTAATAGCCGCGTGAGGGTTGAGATTATGACCATAGTTATATTCCCACAGGTAGAAGTCGGTAAAGCCAACTATTCCGAAAAGACAAAGACTGATAAACCAGCCAATGGCAAGTTTACGGCTATTGATCACTATCGAAATTACACCGAGCAAAAGAACGGCTCCGTAAACATAGGGCAGTATCTTAAATTCTTTAAAGTCGTCCACCTCGATGTGCTTCATGCCTATGTAGTGGTTTAAACCGTTAATCTGGTTAATGTTTCCCGACAAACCGGTTAACCATATTTTCATCTCCAGGCCTTCAGGATACTGCGGGGCGTCGAGCAAAATATGCCAAAGCGGTAAAACATAAGCGCTTAGCATTAGCACAATGCTTATTCCTATCAGTATCCGTGATTTGGGTTTCATAATTTTAGAAGTTAAGCCGATATACAGTGCTGCTGCGGCAGCACCGTATATGGCATAGTTATAGGTAATTATTGAGTCACAGGATTTTCACCGATCGAAAACTTCAACGGTGTATTGGCATCAGCCGCCGACACCCTGAAATAACCCTGCATTTCCTGGTGCAAGGCCGAGCAGAAGTCGGTGCAATAGAACGGAATTATACCGGTACGGTCAGGGATCCACTTTAACGAGCAGGTCTCGCCCGGCATGATCAGTAATTCAGCATTGTTCGCGCCTTTGATGGCGAAACCGTGAGGAACGTCCCAATCCTGCTCCAGGTTGGTCACGTGCACATACACCTCGTCGCCAATCTTTATGCCTTCGATGTTATCGGGGGCCAGGTGCGAGCGGATGGCCGTCATATATACGTCGACTCTTTTGCCGTTACGTACAACTTTCGAATCTTTTTCGGCCTTGGTGGTATAGGCATTGGTATTTTCCTCGAGCTTGAAGAACTTAACCTGGTTCTTCAGGATCTTGTCGGCCGGTATCATCTGGGCATAGTGCGGCTCGCCGATGGTGGGAAAGTCCAGCAGCAACTTCATCTTATTTCCGGTTATGTCGATGAGCTGGCAGGCCTGCGGAAGTTCAGGGCCCGTAGGAAGGTACCTGTCTTTCGTTATCTTGTTTAGTGACAGCAAATATTTTCCATAAGGATTTTTTGAATCGCCCCCAACTATAGACAAGTGGCCCGGTGAGTAATAAGATGGTATACGGTCGATAATTTCCAAATTATCGATTTTCCATTTTACCACTTCCGACGAAACGAACATGGTCGTATAGCCATAACCCTTGCCGTCAAATTCGGTATGCAGCGGACCAAGGCCCGGTTGTTTAACCTCGCCATGCAGCACCGACTCGTATTTAAGCACGGGAAGTGTTCCATCGATCATACCGTCATAGTCTTTTTTGTCGATAGCGGTAAGCATCTTTTGATAGGAAAAGACCGGTATCACGGCGGCAAGCTTCCCGCTGGCGGCAATGTATTCACCGTCGGGAGTTACATCCACTCCATGCGGCGATTTCGGACAGGGCATATAATACACCAGGCCCGGATATTTCGTTACGTCCAATGTTAACGTCCCGTTTTCGATAGTGGAAGTGGCCGTATGCGTTTTTTCATTATAAACATTGTGCGCATACCTTACCGGCGCACGGACACCCTTACCTTCATTGATCAATTGCTCAGCTTTTTTCCAGTTGATCGCCATAATAAAATCCTTATCGCGTTGACTGGCGTTTACCTCGAGCAGCGTATGAGCCTCCTCCGTATTATAACAGGTAAAGAACATCCAGTCGTGCGAAACGCCTTTACCGGCATGCGCCAGGTCGTAGTTGAACGGCGGAACGATCAGTTGGAACGCCAGGTTCATTGCGCCTGTTTCCTTGTCGACTTTCACAAACGACACCGCTCCTTTGAATGTTTGCTTATAGCTATCGATAGGCACATCGCCCTTGTCGTAATCTAATGGCTCGCTGAAACGGGTATTGCCTACCACATATTCGGTATTTTCGGTGCAGAACGGCGAAGCATGGTTACCGCCGATGTTGGGCAGCTCGATGATCTCGGCGGTCTTGAATGTAGCCAGGTTGATCCTGGCGATACGCGGCGTATTGTTACCGTTAATGAACAGCCAGCGGCCGTCATCTTCGCCATTGGTTTTTGACAGTTCGGGGTGGTGCGAATCGTCCCAGGGAACAAACCCGTGCGAGGTGTTCAGCATCGGTTTCGTTTCTTCGGAATAACCGTAGCCGTTTTCCGGATTCTGAGAAAAAACGGGGATCACTTTGAGCAGACGCCCGGACGGTATTCCATAGGCAGAAACCTGGCCGCTGAAACCGCCTGACATGAAGGCATATACTTCGTCGTATTTGCCCGGTGCCACATAAACCTTTTGGGCCGCATCAGCGTCGAGTTTTGAGCCGACCTTTCCTGGTTTACAGGAACAGATAAGGACCGACGCAGGCAAGACTATCGCGAGCGCCGAAAATTTAAAACATGAAAGTTTCATGATATCGAATTTAGAGTTGATTCTTATTGCTTATCATTTTGCCTGAAATACTCCAGTATCTGGCGTGTTTCCTCGTCCGATACATTCTGGAAGGTCATCTGGGTCAGGTATTTGGCCAGCAACGCTTTGCCTACCGGATCTTTTTGTTCCATTTCGGCCGGGTTGGTGATCTGATTCATGATCCATTCAGGCGTACGTCTTTCCGTTACGCCTTTCAAACCGGGACCTACTACCCTCTGGTCGGTCGCTTTATGGCAAGCCGAGCATTTGGCTGTGAACACAGCTTTACCCTTTTCCGCCATCGCCGCATCGATCGGGCCCAACTGCACCGAAGTGAATTTGCCGACACCTTTGCTGTCGCTTTTAGCCGCCGGATCCACATCGGCAGTAGCAGCAGCTGCGGAATTTGAAGTGCTGTCGGCCGATGAGGCTTCCGAATTACCGGAACCGCCGCATGCGTAAAAAAAGGCTGCGCCTGATATTATCAATGCAGGAATTAATTGCTTTAGATTTTTAGTGTTCATGATCATTTATTTTTTTTTGTAAAACTATTTATGTGCGAGCCCCTGCAACATGACCTTGCTTAGCTTAAAATGTGATATAAGTCATATTTAAACCGTATAAAAAGGCTCGATTGTCAATTATTCTATTACATTGAAATAAAGGATAATTTTATCCTTTATTAAATCAAAAAATTATTTTAAATGGTATTTGCCGCTTTCCAGGTCGGCCACAAAATCGCTTATCGGCTTATTGCTGAACTCGGTCAATAATTGATCGCGGATCGGCTTTACCTGCTTGTGCATTGGGCAGGGCTGTGTATCGGAACATGCCCGAAGGCCGAGCACACAGGAGATAAACAATCCGTTCCCATCGGTAGCCCTTACAATATCGATCAGGTGCAACGAATCCGAACGCTCAAGGTAAAATCCGCCTGCAGGGCCCTTGGCCGAAGAAAGAATATTTTTGCGCACCAGCGTCTGAAGTATCTTCGCCGTAAAGGCCCTTGGCGAGCCTATCGCTTCCGATACCTCGTTAATGCCGACCCGTTGCTTTTTTTGGCTTTTCGAGGCGACAAAAACTGAAGCTCTGATGGCATATTCGCACGATTTCGATAATATCATATTTCTACGGTTTTATAAACCTGGTTACTCCGTTAGACCCGGCTCTCAGGACAATTCTTTTTCCACCTGGATAGCCTTCGGGAACAGTATATTGTTCTCCAGGTGCACATGACGGTGCAGATCGTTCTCATACTCCTCCAGTTTTTTGAACAGGATCGTATAGGACCGGCAGGCATCCGCCGGCAACTGGTAATTTGCCGTCAGTGCCCTGATCTCTTCAAAGTCTTCCCCGGCCTGCTCATGCTCAGATTCCATTACCTGTATTGGTACCGATACCAGGCCGAAGTCGTCCGCCGGAATGGCAGCGCCTACTTTTTGGTAATGCGCCAGTTCTTTTATCCGCGGAAACAATATTTTTTCTTCCTTCATCATGTGAAGTGTGAGGTCTTGCCCTATGCGACTGAAAATCTCGGCAACGCGCACCAGTTCGGGGTGATTGGCTCCATGTACCCGAGCCACTTTCTCAGCGAACTCTTTGATAAACGCTGTATTATCCTTTACATATTGATGGTGGGTGTTAACTATATAGTCGCTCAAAAAGCCGATGTCCCATTTCTGAAAGTCGTACTCGCTATCCGTTGCTTTCTGCTCAGCCGCTAAAAGATCTTTTTCAAGCTGCGACCGGTCTATACCTTTCTTCGCGCAGACTTCGCTTACGGTCTTTTTCCCGCCGCAGCAAAAGTCGATACCGTAGCTTTTAAAAACCTGCGCTTTGCGGTAATCCTTCGCCACCAGTTCCCCTATCGTTTCGGCGCCTTCTTCATCGCCTCTTTTCGCTATACGAACATGCCATATTTCGGGCCCTTGGTCCAAATATTGCCAATCGAAGGTTTGCCCGCGCTCGGCTAATAGCTGGTAGTAAAGCGGCTTTGGATCGTGATCGTTGTGAATAATAAACGACTCGCCGGGCGCCAGTGAATCGAAATTTTGAAAGATGGTCGGGTGCTTCAGCCTGGGCTCTATCACCGTCACGTCAAGTACTGTTTCTGTTTCCATTTTTATAAGTGTTTTAATAGAAGACAAATTTGTCCTTTATTATGAAATTAAAAAATGACCCTTATCACCTTTTAACAGAAACTTTTAGAAAAAAGGCGATTGGAATAAAAAGGAATAAAAGACTTGTGCCAAATAGCCAAAGCTGGTAGCCCGGGATTAACACGCCAACCCGGCTGAACACTGGCTGCAGGAAAAGAAGCATAAGATAAGCGACCGCTGCTCCAATGTAGATCCAAATAGCCGGCCGCCAGTTATTGATATAGCCTCGCTGCAGCATTTGATCCAGGATAAGCGGCGTTATTATGCCCAGTGTCAGCAGGTGGATGTAACCGATAATAAGGTCGCGGTTTGAGAACACCCATTCGCCAACGGATGGTATGCAAACCAACACCTGGAATACGATTTTTAGGGTGGACGCTGCGAGGGCAGCTTTTACCAGCGTGGAACACGCCGGCAGCTTATTCCTGTAACCGATACAAAGCGCGACCCAACTGATCAGGTTAACCACCGCCCCTAAAGCTGCAAGTACCTGGAACAGTATGCCCGGCCTGCACCATAGGGTAAAAATAAAATAAAGCGCGACCGTGGAATATATAAAAAGATCGAGCCATCTTTTATTGACCGTAGCTAACTGTATCCCAGGCAATGCCGATGCAAACAAGCCCCATGCTGCTAAAAGCATGAAACCATTCATTTGGAAATGGAGATAGATGTAAATAGCATCCTGGTAGTAAGGGGTGTTTTTCATTCCCATTGCCATCAGCGGGCCTAACGCGAATGGCCCGATCGATGATAAGCATAAAAAAATCAGTGCCGCCCGTATCAACCGGTACGATAATGCATTCACCGAATTTTTAAGCGCCTGTTTTCGCAGCGCCAGGAAAGTAAACCGGTAGGTAACGATGACAAATAAAGTAGAGAAAGCGATGGAGACCGGTTTATATCCCTGCAAATAAAAACTGACAAGCATTCCATAGGCGCTGACCAACGCGAGTAAAAGCACCCATTTGAAAGACACCGGCATTGCGTTTTTATCGATAAGGCCGGTAATCAGCAGCGCAATACTGAAAAACATCCATCCCGAAAAGGCAAAATGCGAGTGGGCGTGCAGCAAAAATTGGTAGTTAATTGTTGCAATATCACCAATGTGTACATAGCGCAATATGAGGCCGAGTATCGTCAGCACAATAAAGTTGATGATAGCCAGTTGTGAATAGCGACGTATGGGTTGCGGGGTCATTTTTCCAGTCCAAGCAATCGTTTACCCTCATCGGTGATGTTATCGTACGACCATGCCGGCTCCCAAACCAGGTCGACAGTGACGCAGTAAAGCACATACTGTTTTTCGAGACAGTTTTTAACCGCGTTCAGGATACTTTCGCCCATGGGACAATAGGAAGAGGACAAGGTCATAGTAACATTAATGTTTTTTTTGGCTCCGTCAATGTCGACCCCATAAACCAATCCGAGGTCAACAATATTAACATGCAGTTCGGGGTCGATGACCAGCCGCAATATTTCAAAAGCTTCGGCCTTCATAAATGCCGACTCGTCGGTGATATCAAAGCTTGTCATATGTTTTTGTTCTATGTAAAATTACTATCAATACATTGACTAAGTACGCTGCTGCCGCCACCAGTAGCGCCACACAGCCTGTCGTGATCATTATTGCCGACTGGAAAAGGCACCCCGGGACGAACCCGACACAGAATATGGCAAATGCTATGGTTTGTAGGCGCAGCAAGCCGGTTTTGAAAAGGTCCGAAGGCATAGGCGTCTTAACTTTACCTGCCATGTGCTCATAACGGTTTACCCAGATTATAAATGGCAATGTTTTAAAAGTCTGGCCCAGGACCAGGCTGGTTAACCATCCCATTATGAGCAATACGCCGTATACCAGGCTGAGCTCCACATTGGCCTTGTCGCCGTGCAGGTAATAAAAAATGATAAACGGTATGCACAATATCGCAACACAAAGCAGGATGAACGATAGCAAAGTGCCCTTCATAGGCAGATCGATACTTTTCCTGATGCGTTTTTGATAACATTTATAAACAAATAAAATGTGGCAGCCGATACCGACGGCCCCGATGAGCGCTATGAAATAAGTTTTGATATTCAGGCCGAAGAAATAAGCATCGGCGAGAAAAAGCAGCAGCGCTGCAACTACCAGGTAATAGCTGGCTTTTAAAAGCCGGTCGTTTTGATAAGACGACACCAGGAACATCGGTACCAATTTTGAGCTTACGCCCATAACCATCAGCAGGAACCAGCCTGCCAGGCCAAGGTGTGCATGCAATCGCAGGTAATGCAACTGGTCTTTGGCCAAAAATGCCATGGTGAAGTTGAATACCAGGGCGGCACCGACCAGGGCGGTTATACACAGGCACAGGCAGGCGCTAAAAATAAAATCCTCCTGGACAGTTTGCTTTTTTGCCTTTATCGCGGTCAGATAAACATTGAGCGTAAACAGGATGACCGAAACAAGCACGAGCAATGCTCCGGTTTGCATCCAAATGCCGGGAACAAATATCCAAAATGAATGAACCAGGCAAGCCACACCGGGCAAAAAGAATGAAAAACTGAGCCATGACAGTTTAATACTGTGGAGTTCTGTTTCCAGCACTACGGGCACCAACTGGTAGCAGGCGCCGAAAATAATACAGGTCCCCCACCCTAACGCAGCCAGGTGCGTTACCGCCAGTATGTGCGGTTGAAAATAATGCCCTGTGAATTCCGACCGTGACCAGGTGATCATACCTGCCAGCAACAAAAAACACATTGCAGCGGCAACGTAATGTGTCACGACAATCGCATAGGCGCCGTTTTGTTGTCGCGGCGTAGTCACGGCCTAAAAATGAGCATGTTAACGTCGGTGGCTGAAATATCTTTGAAAAGATATTTAAACCCTCTCTTTTCCAGCTCGGGCAACAGGAATACCGGCCGTTTCTTATGGTAAACGTACAAGGCGCCGGTGCTCTGCATACCTGCCAGTGTTTCCAATATTGTTATCATTGGCTGCGGCATTTCCATGCCCCGAACGTCCAAATATTTTATATCATCAGGTTTGAAACGCGCGATCGTTTCTTCGAATAATGCGATACTGGCTGCGAAATCCTTTTCTAACGAATCTATCTTAACCTCCGAACCGGGCATGATTCTGTTAAAATAAGTAACCACGGTCGACTCATCCAGCCGGATCGCATAATGAGTAAAACCCCTGTCGGAAAGGAGATGGATAAGCGGCACGGGCTCGAAAGAATTGATCAGCTTAAGGCCTTCGAACCCTTGCAGGCTGTTTATGGTGTGGAGTATCAGCTTTAGGGGGTCGCGGTTTTCCGCAAGTATCGGCCTTACGTCAAGCTCAACAAAGTTACTTGCCTTTTTTACTTTCGGCTCTTCTGCGACATCGGCGGCGGCGGTAACAGTCTCCTCCCCTATGCTGAAACCGAGTGTGCGCATATTGTCCATAAAGTCTTGAACCGTGCAGCCGGTCATTTTGCATGCGTCTGCGATGCTAACCCGGCGCGCCATCAGGTTCCGCAGCAAAGGGTTTTTCAGTTTTGAAAAATTACCGTTTAATTTTACCAGGGCGTCAATAACCCCGTCTTTATCGGCCCCCAGCAACTCTTTTATCGTTGTTTTGGAAGTTATAACATTTGCCATGCGACAAAAGTCGCGCGCGTTGTTGTTATAAAATATGATCTATATCATAAAAACTAATGACTATTCAACTTTGTGCCACGTTTGAGATTGCACACTTGCCCTAAAACATTATCAAAGGTCGCCGCAGGGCAGTCAATCATCTGCCGAAAAAAATATTCCGGCTTTTGAACACTTTGTACGCCATATTTAATCCAAATTCTTCAAATTATCGTTCGTGTTCCGGTCTATCAAATATCCCAGCGGGTCTATTGCTACCGCTTTTGGTTTGCCTTTGACGATGAACGATATTTCATGCTCGCCGCGTGTGAATTTGTACCGTTTCAGATAGGCAAAATTTGCGCGGGTGCTACCGTCCCTGTTTTTCGTATCCTGCCCAAAAACACCGATGTCGATATAGTCGTTCATCTTTAGCGCGGGTATTTCGTCGCCTTTATCGCCCCGCCAGGTTTTATCGATATGTATTTCCAAAGTGACTTTGTATTCATTCTTATTACCTGTCTTATTCACCGTTGCAGAATTGATCTTATTATCGTACAGCGTCACCTTTTGCCAGGTGTCGTTAAGGTAATATTGCAACGAGTCCGGCGTATGTTTTTGCAGGTAGCGGTAAAGATCGGGCGCACCTGCGAACGGACCGTTGGTTTTAAAGGCATAGGCGTTTTTAAATTCCCGCAAAGCATTGTTCAGGCTGTCTTCGCCTATGAGTTTTCTTAGTCCATACAGGGCGACACCCGTTTTGTCACCCCATTCAAACCATTCATCGGCTTTGATGATCGGGTGTTCCGGGCGATCCATATGCCTGCGGATAAACAGGTAAAACCCTAACTGGTTAAGCACAATATTGCGCATATTGGCTTCGCCGTATTTTTTCTCATTCATTACCAACGCATCGTAATTGGCCAGCCCTTCGGGTATCACCAGTGAACCGGCTGTGGCGTTGGGCGCCACCTGGAAGCGCCACCATTGCTGCGCCAGCGCCCTGACGGCGTTGGAATACAAGTAATCGAACTGGTCGGGATTGGTGAAATGCGCGTTCCAGCCGTTGTATTCTGCATAGGTATTCAACGTAGTTGTTGCGGCCTCGCGCGGGCCGTAAGGCGCTGTTTCCACCTGGCGGATGTTGTCGAACGGGTAATTGCCGTAAACCGAGCTGAAATACTTTAACCCGTCCTTATAAGCTTTGATATACCGGTCGATATTCGCGCCATGCTCCGGATCATAATAGATATCGATGTTCACTTTGTGGTCGAGCATCACGCTGTCCTTCCGGTCGGCATACCTGGCTGAAATGATACCAAAAGGCGCGTACATGCCCGGTTTATTCTGCACATAGCGGAAATAATTCCGGCCGTTCTGCTTCCATTGTTTGACGAGGTCGCCGTGGGTTATGGCCAACTGGTCGCCTGCGGTGCTTACGGTGACATCCATGCTCAGGAGATCGGACGATTTCCCGGCTTTCAGGGTGCGGATGCCAACGGGATCATTCTGCACAATTTCTTCGTCCTGTTTTGGTTTCAAACCAGCCTTCTTCCGTACGTAAGGGCTGCTGATCTCGTCATCATCGTCGTAACCCAGGCCGGGCAGGCCGCCGGTAAAAAATGTGCCGTTGTTCAACAGGTTAGCAGCATACATGCCATTTTCAAAGCCTTTATGAATGATGGATGAATTGACCTGGAGCACGGTGGAATCACCCGGCGCCAGTGGCTTTTGAAATTTGTACAGCCTGAAATCGGAGGTATCCTGCTTAGGCCTGAACCAGCTGAAGAAAGCGCGCGAATAAAGCAGAGGACAGGTGAAAGGCACAGGCTTCCCGTTCATGCTGATCGAATAATCGGTTAACCCATCGGCATCCATTAGCATTTCAGATACAGGCTTGTCATTTTTATTGACGATGGTCAGGGTCGCATTTACAAATTCCTGCTTTTTATAGGGGTACAGATCAGCGAACATTTTGATACGCGTAACCTTGGGCAGCGGCATATCCTGGTAATGTTTCAGCGCTTTTTCATAAATGATCGAGCGGTCCTCATTTTCGCCTTTGGTCAAAAATTCGTTTAGGTAGCTTATATTGTAGTAAAGGTAGCCCCCGATGACGAGGAACACCGGTAACAATGCGCCCACGAACAGTTTTGTTTTCCGGTCAAATCTTTCGGGGATCAGCTGCAGCCTTTCTTTGAATGACGAATTGACGCCGCGGTTATAAAATAGCGCCGCGATGACGATGAGCAGCCCAGCAGCCAATAGCCAGTACAGGTCGAACCAGAGTATGGGTCGTGCCATATGGCCCAGCCCGTCCATATCCGACATTCCCGAGTTGGGTGTATAGGAATAGAGCAGGAGATGATAGTTAAATGTTCCCGTCGTATCGAGGAAGAACATGCCGATCCAAAGTGTCACCCCAAAAGCGTAGCCGGCGAACTTGTTGTTAAAGATCACCTGGATCACGTAGCAAAACACCGCGGCGGCAAGCAATTTGGGCAGCAGCATTACCAATATATAGCTGAGGTATAGGGATAAATGCACCTGCGTAAAACCCCGGAGCAACTGGGCGATGATACTGATGACCATCGGCGAAAATGCCAGCCCGGCAGCGATAACCAGCAGCGAGATGAGCTTTGAACCATTGAGCACCCAGTTAGGCGGCGGCAGCGAATCGTTGATGAAAGCATAACGCGTGCTCCTGTCGCGCTGTAATGTTTCGCCGGTGTAGAACATGATGATGAAAAACATGAAGAACGGGAAAACATCGGCAAAAAGGCCAAGCAGCATTACCGTCCGGGGCAACTCCTGCACGCCGTAGTTGTTATCACCGAGCCAGAATACAAATCCCAGGAAAACGCTTCCGGCCCCAACGATCATCCAGAAGTAGTTATCGCGCAGAATATTCAGCAACTCGAGCTTTACCAGTCCTTTTAGGGTGACTTTATTGTATTTCCCGGAAAAGCTTACAGCAGGTATTTTGAGCGCCTTGTTCGATCTGACACCAGCTTCGTCGATGGCAGATCTATCGCGTTTGCCTGCAAAAAATCTTTCAAAATTGAACCGGGCATAGGTAACGATCAGCACCACCAATCCCAGGCCTGGCCAAAGCAAACGGTTAATTGCCAGCGGGCCGTTTACTGCGATCAGGGTGTTATTATGCTCGGCCGTGCTCGCGTTATTCATCTGCTGCCTGACGCCATTGATAAGGAAGGGGTCGGAGATTCCGATTACCGTTGTGTTGGTTGTATGATCGAGAAAGAACAGGGCGATGAAATAGAACATGAACAGCAATATGCCGCCGAAATAGATCACCTTAATATTCCGGGTAATGGCAACCAGACCGTAAAAAAGCGCCGACGTAAAGAATATATTGGGCAGCGCGACAAGCAGGAAGGGATAGAGGTAATAAATGAACTTATTGGGACCGTATTGCGCTGGAATTGTTTTTCCTATCGCAGGGCCGATAATAGTTCCAAGGAAAATACCTGTCGGGATGGCCAGCGCAACCAGGATCATGAAGGAGAAAGACCCAAAAAATCTGCCCCAGAAATATCCGCCGCGGGTAATAGGGTAGGTAAGGTAATAGTCCTTGGTCTGGTATTCGATATCACGGTATAAAGCCGTGCCCATTACCGACGAGCCGATCAGCATCATCATCATCGTCATGGCGCAGCACCAGAACGTAATGAGGTATGGCGAATTGATATGCTCTTTTTCTCCAACGGGCAGTGTACCCGTCGAGAATGCGAACAAGGTAAACAGCAATACGGCTGAAAAATAAAGATAGACGGCGGGCCTGCGGATCCGGTTCTGGATCTCGAACAGAAATATTTTCGAAAACATAAGTTATTGTTTTAAAGCGAATTACATCGTATTTACATCTACACGGGTGGCGATATTGCTGAAATAAACATCTTCGAGGTTTGGGGCAGCCGGTGCAAAGCCATCGAGCGGCTGGCTATCTTCCTGCAATATGCGGATATGCAGCTTACCCGACTTCAACTGGGTGGATATTACCCGGTAAACATCGCGGTAATATTGTATCTCGGACTGATTGATCGCCTTTGAATAAATCTTGCCATCCAGCTCTTTCACCGCGGTATCGGGGTCGCCGGCATACAGCACCTCGCCCAGGCAAATGATAGCAAAGCTGGAACAAAGCGTGCTTACGTCTTCGACGATGTGGGTTGATAGAATAACAATCGTATTTTCTCCCAATTGGCTCAGTAGGTTATAAAAACGGTTTCTTTCAGCCGGGTCGAGGCCGGCGGTCGGTTCATCGACGATGATCAGCTTCGGGTCGCCGATCAGCGCCTGGGCAATCCCGAAACGCTGTTTCATACCGCCCGAGTAGGTACCCAAATGCTTTTTACGATCCTTAAAAAGATTAACCTTCTCCAGTAAACCGAGCACCAGTTCTTTCCGTTCACCCGCATTACCGACGCCTTTCAATTGCGCAATATGATCGAGCATGCGTTCGGCCGATATTTTGGGATAAACGCCAAACTCCTGCGGCAGGTAACCGAGCAATTGCCTTACCTGCGTTTTATTTTTTAGCACGTCCAGGTCATCAAGAAAAATAGAACCTGAATCCGCTTCCTGTAAAGTGGCGATGGTGCGCATCAGCGAAGATTTGCCGGCGCCGTTAGGGCCCAGCAGGCCAAACATGCCGTTGGTCAGCGTCAGCGAAACATCCTTTATGGCGGCGACGCCGTTGGCGTAAGTTTTTGAGAGGGAATTGATCGTTAATTTCATAACTATTTAAGATTTAGAAGATGTTTGGCCGCTGCGCCGTTGACGATAAGGCTGGCGCTGTCAGCGAGATGGTAATTTATATGGGTTATATTATTTCCTTTTATCCACAAGCGGCTCCGGTTCAAAACGTCGATATCCGTACCGCCGAATTGATTGTTTTCGCCGATGGTCAGCGCCGAACCGCTCCGGTTACTGAGGCCGACGACGGCCCGGAGACTGCGAATGTTATTATTTACGAGGAGGACATTCCCGGCATGGTGTTCCTCGATACTGAGACTGTCTGCCCTAAATCCGTCGATCACGGTCGGCCTCCAGCTCAGATCGCGGGCTGTGGTATCTGTGACCTTCACGTCGCCGGCCATATAAGAAGCGTCGGCTTTGAGCATGGAAAGGTGCGGACACGAGATATAAACGATATATTGGTCGGCCTCGCCCCGGTATTGATTGGGGAACCTGGCGCCAATGATCAGCCTGTTCTTTTCCTGGCGGATATCGAGATAATCCGTTACACGCGAACTGGCCAAAACCTTATATGGGCCCTGTACCAGCATGATGTTGATGGCGGTAGACGAGTTTAGTTCAACAACGTCGAAATTCCGGTAATTCAGCTTCTCATAGTTACGATAGGGATTCGTATAATCGCCCTTTTCATATTCGGCCTTTAGCGCCATATCATAGAAAACCAGGCAGCCGATGAGCAGCACGAGCATCGCGATCAATATTTTATTGCTTGTCTTCATGTTCTTCCCTGGTTAGTTTACCAATAGGCTGTTGGGCCAAAAAATCTTCATACTGCCGCCTCACTTCATCCATCGATATATCCAGCAGGTAGATATTTTTAAAAAACTCGGGCAGGTTTTGTTCCACAAATTGCTGCTTGCGGTAAGTCTTAACTTTTTCAAAGCCATCTTCAGCTACAAAAAGACCCAGGCCGCGTTTATTATAAATTATGTCCAATCCCTGTAAAAATTCGTACGATCTCATCACTGTATTCGGGTTAACTTCCAATTCCACGGCCAGGTCGCGCACCGACAATATCTTCTGCCCGGCTGTCCATTTGCCGGTCAGGATATTCTCGCACACAAATGCTGCGATCTGCAGGTATATCGCTTCGTTATCTTTAAATTCCATGTTAAACCTGCTTTTCCTTCAACCTGAAATAAGCCGCAACCCAAATCAATACAGCTGAAACCGATATGACGAGTAAGGCCGACAAGGATGACGCACCTTTGACCACCACTGAATAATATTTATCGCCGATATAGAAATTGAGAAAACCAAAAGGCACGGCGAATTTGACCACGTTGAGTCCGGTGATAAGCTTAACAAACAGGGTATTAACGACCATGAGGAGTGCATAACTGATGAGAAATGCAAATCCTGTTTTGATGAAATGCAGCTTATTGAAAAATACCGCGCCAAAAAGCGCAATTGCATGCAGCATGGAATAAATAATAAGCACCATGTAAGAGCCGTTTTGCCGCAGGCTGAATATGACAAAGTGCTGATTGGCCTCCCAATGTTTGAAACTACCCAGCCCGACAAGCGCTGCGTAAAAAACGCCGGTATAGACGAGCAGGAATATGGGATAAGAGTATATCCACCCGACCAGGAATTTTTCAAATGCCGTCGCAGGAAGGGCCAGCGCCGGAATAGCTTTATTCTTATCGCCGAAATCGCCGAAAACGGTACTGGTAAACAGCGTACCTGCTACAAGCAGAGTCACAACAAACATAGCGGTCTGGAGTCCGGTATCGGGTGGCTCGGGAACGATAAAGAATAGAAACGAACCGCCAAGTAGCAGTACACCAACAAGCACTGCGACCGACATCAGGTAAGCGCGATAATGCTCGGCCGTATGTTTGACAAAAAGGCGCGAAAAGCGCCGGAAACTGAAAAAGTTATTCATTACCGCCTCCGGTTTCAAGTATTTGTGCCAGTTTACTGTTACCAGAGGTGACTGCATTGAAAAGCAGTTCCAGGTCCATTTTGCTGTATTTGCCCATTGTATTTTGGATGATCGCGTGCTTGCCTCGCATGGTTTCTTCCTCGTACAGCACCGCCATCCCGCTGGTATTTTCGAATACACCAAATAGCAGTTTTTCGGTCAATGCATCGACCGAGCTGTTGATCGCTATTTTGTACTCATCCAGTATCAAAACCGTATCGATCAGGCTGTCCAGGTCCCGCACCTGGTGTGTAGAGATGACGATGCATTGATCTTCATTTAAAACAGAAGCGATGAGTTTCCTGAACTGAACTTTTGACGGGATATCGAGACCGTTCGTAGGCTCGTCCATGATCAACAGCCCGGTATTGGTAGCCAGGCCGAATGCGATCATTGCTTTTTTCTGCTGACCGTAGGACATATCGTTCATCACTTCCTCCGGATCAACGTCAAGCGTTTTCAGGTAAGCATAAAAATCTGTTATATTAAATTTCGGATAGAATGACGCTGTATGCCTTAAAAACTGGCCGGGTGTCAAGGCTGGAGCATAGATCTCTTCGGGCAGGAAAAAAAGGTTTTCCAGTATGGCGATTGTCCGCTTTGACGAGGCAATACCATCGATCAGGCATGTGCCCGACAAAGGAAATGAAAGCCCTGCGATACACTTTAACAGCGTCGATTTACCTGAACCATTTTTTCCCAGCAGGCCATAAATGTGCCCGGGAACCAGGGAAAGGCTCAGATCTTTGAACACCGGCCTCGCCTTTTTATACCAAAAATCAAGATCCTGAACTTGAATCATATTAGTGTATTAGTATAATAGTACACTACAAACATGAGACAAATTTTTCAATTGTCCAAATACAATTTCGTAATTACGCCAAAAAAAAATAAGCGTTTAGTATACCGGAATTAAGTTAGCACGGCGTTAATGGGTCAAGGACGCGTAAGTCTATAAAATGGTTAGACGCGTTTATTATACGCGCCATCTGCCGCAAACCGAATCAAAACGGATAGCCAATGGCCAGGTTGAGCACCGGGCTATGAAAGTTAAATTTATACGGCTGGCCGGCCGGGAAAGGGTATCGCACGGGGAAACCCAGGTCGGTACGGAGCAGCAACACGGTGAAGTCGAACCTAAGACCAAAACCCCAGTCGACAGCCATCTGGTTAATAAAGTGTGTGAAGCTGAACGCGGCGCCGGGCAGGTCGGGATGTGAGCGCATGTCCCAAATGTTGCCGGCATCCATAAACAGCGCGCCGTTGACCACACTGAACAATTTAGCGCGGTACTCCACGTTGGCTTCGATCTTGATATCGCCGGATTCGTCGGGAAGAAAATTTGTACCCGTGGTTAACTCCTCGGGAATGATGTAGGTTCCCGGGCCGATGGAATGTGCCTGGAAACCGCGCAGGCTGTTCGCTCCGCCTATAAAAAATTGCTGCGTATAAGGCAGAATAGTCGAGTTGCCATAAGGCAGGCCAACATCGACCATTAAGCGCGTAGCCAGTTTGCTGTTGGTACTTAATTTGTGGAAATACCTGACTTCGTTCTCGAGCTTGATATACTGGTTAAAAGGCGTACCGAAAAGCTTGCTAACCTTGCCATGAAGCGTGTCGGCGCCAGTAACGATACCCAGCAAGTTGCCCGACAGGCTCAGTTTGCTGCTGTAGTAATACGTATTTACCTTTTGATCTTCGGTGGTGTTGGTGAAAGTATAGCTATACGACGGGCCGAACGTAAACTGTTTATCGATAACGTGCGCCAGCGCCGGGTTCCCGGTTTTGCTGATGCTGTCGGTATATATTTTTGATACATTCGACGGCTGGACATAGGTTACCGACAGCAGGTCGAACTCGTGCTGCGTGTGCAGCCCCGGTTTCCAGGTGTACCCCCACGAGCCCATAAATGAATTGAGGTTGTAAAGTTTGGATCGGTCGATAAGGGTATACCCGAGGCTAAAGTTTGTCCGTGGGATAAAAGCATTGTCCGAATTAAAATTAAAAGGGCTGATAAACCTCGGCCAGGAAAGTGTGGGCTTCACGCCGAATTGGTAAACATTATAGCCCGCGTTGTACTTGCCAAACTGTACATCACGGCTGGCCGAGAAATTCAGGGTGTACAATTCAGCTCCCTTAAAAGTATTGCGGTCCCTGAAATTCAAATTCAACTGGGTTCCATCGTAATTGGCCGAGGTTTGGCGCACAAGGATCTCGGCTTGCAGCGACTTCTTCTTTTGCGGTGTCAGGAAATAATAAATATCAAGCAGGGCCGAGTCGGGTGTAACGTCTTCAAAACGGTTTTTAACGAACCTGTAAGGGCCAAGCTCGATAAACCGGCTTAGTGAATTGTTGTGCTCGGTACGGTTGTAGATATCCCCCGGATGCAGCAGCACCGTATTTTTGAAAGCATAAGGATGAATGGTATTTTTCGGATCGACAACGTTGTACCACCGGTATCTTACGGCCGAATCCTGCTTTAAAGACGTGTCCTTTAATGAATAATTCGGGTAAACATAAATATTCCTGACATGGTAAATCCACCGCGCTTCATCGGGCGTTGCTGGCTTTATCGTTACATACATATCAATTTGGTGATTCTTTACAGTACTGTCATACCGCATGATCAGGTCTTCAGGCGCAAAATAAAAGAAGCCCTCTTCTTTTAGCCTTGCATCTATCCTAACCCGTTCGGCCTTAATAATATCGAGGTTAAATTTATCGCCGGGTTTCAGCAATGTTTTCGGCGAAGTGCCCGCAACAGCCGTATCAAGATCATCGTCGCCGGTGGGGAAACCGATTTTTCGATAGTGATATGCCGGTCCGGTTTGGACGGTATATATCGCTTCCGAAGTCTTTTTCTTGCTAACCGTGTCGCCATTGACCTGTGCCAGGAAATAGCTTTCATTCTGCAGCCGGCTTTGTAAAATATGTGCGTTCTTATCCAGGTCGACCGAGCTTACCAGCACCGGAGGTTCGCCGAAATGCGTATTCAGGTAATGCCGAAGCCCTTTCTTTTTATTCGTCCTGGTTTTAAAATAAACCCATAGTTTGAACCGCAGGCCCAATATCGTTGCGTTGGGCTTCGGCCGCAAAAGGCCTTCCATCTCATCTTTCAGGTCACCGGCTTCACTTTTGGTTGTATTCTTATCCGTAATATTAACCTTCGCCCCGGTATACAATTTCTGGCCGGGTGCCAGGTACTTGGTGGTACTGCACGAGCTTATAAAAACGGCCATCAATAAGTAAAGGTATCTGTGCCTCGTCATTCCGGATATTTTTAATTCTTTGGCTGCTGAACAGGCTCTGTAACGCCCGAGGCGTTTTCATCAGCCTGCTGATCAGCTTCTTTTTGTTGTTGCTTTTTCTCTTTCTGCTCCTGTTTGTATTTTTTTTCCAGGTCCTTGTCGCGTTTTGATTTTTTTGCGAATAATTCCCTGAACTTATTGTAGTCGTAAGTAAGCGAGAAGCCCACGCCGGTTTCGACTACCTCACCCTCGATTACTATGAACTCATCTTTGCGGTAAGCCCGGATCCTATAGCGTCCATCCTTGGTCAGCATGTAATTAACCGAAATATTACCCGCTATGTCGGTCGATTTCTGACCGGTCTGGTTCTGTCCCTCCAGGTTAAAATTATTGCCTACGGTAACCGTTATCCGGTCGTTAAGAAATTTCTTTGTGAGTCCGACATTCAGGTCCGTTCTGTTCTGCTGTACGCCGGTCGAATAGTCGGCGCCCGAAGTAAGGTCAAAGCTGAGCTGCACACCTGCGATCAGGTTACCGGCGAGTTTATTTAACTGATCGGACAGCAAACTACTTACGCTGTTGCGGACCATTCCTTCCACGCCTGTGTTTCCGCCCTGGCTCTGCAGTGGGTTGTCACCGATAAAATGCCCGAGCACCAGCACGCCCAACACCTGCTTGTTCATTTCGTTGGTGTCCTGCCTGATCTGGTCGAGCCGGGTATTAACGGTCGAGATTACGTCCGGCGACACCGTGTATGTACTGTCGGGAAGAACGATGTCAAAGCTGATCTGGGGTTTCAGCAGTTGATTTTTCATCGACAGGTCGACATTGAAGGGCAACTTTTGCTTATACATCGTGGTATTTTGCGTGTTGCCCAATTGATCGCTCACCAGGTCGATAGGCGGCACGTTGGCCACATAAATAGCGGTCAGGTCGACGGTTGCTGTGGTCGGATCGCCAGCCCAGGTAATGGTACTGCCTTTTTTGAAAATAAATTTACGTTTTACCGTTGCATATGCCAGGTTATACGAACCGCTTTCGACAGTATAAGTACCTGTCAGGTTTATTTTTCCGCTAGGATCGATAGCTGCATTCAGTTGAGCCGCGCCCCGCAGTTTCACAACATCTCCGTTGCGTGGGTCAACAACAACGGTAAACCGGGCGTTCTTATTCACACGAATCGTAGCCGAAACATCGAGCCCCTTCACGTCGGATTTTCGCAGCGAGTCAAGCTGATGCGCCAGGAATAATGAGTCTGCTTTCGGCTCATTGGGATTGATCACCTCGACCACGCCCTTCCTGTCCTCAATTCCCGGATCGTTTTGGGGTAAAACTATCGTCAGATCGGTTTTGTCATTTACGGTAAGATTGGCGTCGACTACGGGTTTGTCGATGTCGCCCCTGATTGTTATCCTGCTGTTCAGGTACAATTTGCCATAGTAAAGTTTGTTGTTCTCCTGCGTCGAATTGATCACCCTGAAATCGTTCGTCGTTATATTCAGCCCGAAGTCGAAATCCGTATAATTTTTTGTAAACACTGTCCCGGCAATAACGGCCTTATTACCAAGCGAATCGACCATGGTAAAATTATTGAACTGTACGCCCTGGTCGTTGAACGTAATCGTCTCTTTTGGCATCGTGAAATACGAATTGAGCATGGCGACATTGAAGCCCACCTGGTTGAATCCAACATCGCCGCGGATAACCGGCGCCGAGGTTGTACCTGTTATTTTTAGCTTGCCGGTGATATCGCCCTTCGCATCCTTTATGCTGCCGAAAGTAAATCCCTGGATGCTTTTCATATTCAGCCTGGCTATATCCAGGTTCAGGTCGAATGTACCCGCGGGCTGAGTATAGTAAAGGCCGTTCAGGTTTACCTGGTTGCCCTTACCTGTTATCCGCACATCAGCGGCATAGGCGTTGGCGGTTTGATTATTCACTTTAAGGCCGACATCGCCTACGGTATCGCCCTTGAAATTGAAGTTATGAATATTAAGGGCCGAAGTAAAGTGCATACTGGTTTGGAGGTCGCGGATATGCGCCTCACCATTGATCACCCCTCCTACCTGCAGCGAATCCTGCTGTGCGGCGCGTGTCAGCGTTTCAATTTTGAAATTCTTAAAGCCAACGGTAATCGGTGAATTCATCGCCTGTGCGTCGCTGTTAATGCTAAGCACCTGGTTGCTGTTACTGATCGCAAAATTGTGCGCAAGTACTCCTTTACTGCCAAATTCAAGTTCATTATCCGCACTGACGGTCCAGGGGGTATAATCGAGCAGCAGCCCGTTTTGCAGGAAGCTGAAACGGTATTCATCCGGCAATATGCTGAATACGCCGGCTATACGAAAACGCTCCTTCCTGGCCGCATCGCGTATGCGCAGGCTGACGTTCATCTTATTGTTTTGGGCGCTTCCCGACACACTGGTATACAAGAGATCAAGCGATGACGACGCCCTGATCCGGTCGGCCGAAAGGTTATAATTAAGCGCATTATTGGCAGTGTTAATTCCCAGCTTAACATTGTCGATCAGTTCGCTGGCATATACCACTTTTGGCATGGAGCCATTAACCACCAGCATACCGGCACGACTATCAAAATTGCCCTTAATAATTACCGGGTCGAGCCTTTTCAGGTCGGGGGCGTATTGTTCGACCAGCGGGGTCTTAACCAATCGTATGTCAAAAGCGAAATGCTCTGGCGAATAGTTTGGCTTGGCCTTTGTGGTTGCTTTGGCTACGCCGGTGTTATAATATTTGCTGATCAGGTCCTGCAAGGCCGCTCCGATCTCGTTCAGCTTATATTTGCCGGCCAAATGAGCGGAAAGCATAGGCGCTTTCAGCCGCAGCGTACTGCTATCGGCATTGGCGGTAGATACCAATTTTACGGTATCGAGTTTGATCACGCTTTTCTTCTGCGCCACCAGCAGGTTCGTGAGTGTAACTTTGGCGTTCAAATATCCTGGATCGGCTGTGGGCGCATCGGCCACCAACTTTCCCCGAATGGTCATCGGATTCTTGCTCAGGTTAAGCTTTTGCAGGTTTATGCTGTCGATATTTAAAGTAGCGTCTACGGCCGGGTATTTCTTGTTCATATCGGCTTTGCCGTTAAGAGCGAAAGTGATATTAGGATCGGCCATTTTAGCCGAAGCCGTATATTTACCGTTCCCGGCCGTTGCTTTCAGCGCCAGGTTTTTATAGGTGTATCCTTCCAGGTAAGCGCTTGCGACATCGCCGTTCAGCTGCAAAATGGCTTTCTTCGGGTCGGTGCTTACGCCCTTTACGTTCATCGATAGCGTAATATTGCCAACGGTTTTGGGCTGTTTGGTCAGCGCGCCGACATTCAGGTTATTGGTTTTGATATTTGCGGAATATACTTCATGGCCTTTTTGGTTACCGTTCTTCATGCTGGCATCCAGATCGACCGCTCCGTCGGAGGAGCGCAGGCTTAGCCGGGTATTAAAATTGTACATGCTGCCCTTAAAAAAACCTTTCAGGTTTAGCGCCGAAGGAACACTGACAGACGAGGGCAGCATGCCCGGTGAAACCAGTTTTGCTATGTCGGCGCTGCCAGTATTGAGGTCCGCTATATTCAGATCGAAATAAGATCTTTTCACATCGGGCAGGCCCTTGATGGTGGCAGATGCCTTAATATGCGTGCTGTTCAGACCGCTTATTTCCAAATTGGGTATGCGCAGGTCATTAACATTGCCTATGACGCGCCCGTCGATCCTGAAAACCGCGTTCGGCGAATGTTTAAACGGTTCCATGGATGCCATAGACGGAACGAGCAACACAACGTCTTTTAATCCAAGGCGGCTGCCGTTCAGATCGGCATTAACGAAAAGCCTGCCTAAATTACTGCTCAACGACGAAATGGACGGGTAACTCACCTGTATTGTTCTCTGAAGAATGGTCTGCGGCGTTTCCAGGTACAGGTCGTTCAGATAAGCATTTTTTGGGCCATACATGAAACTCGTATGAAAGTTCCTGATATCGAGGCCGCTTTTGTCGGCAAAAGTAAACTGGTTGATCTTACCCGAAATCGTATCCGGACTATATACCAGGTTATCCAGGTCGGCATTCAGGTTGCGGATATTCACATGGCCGAAGTCGAGACCCTGAGCTATGGGCGCCTGGGCGTTGTTATCAAAACGTATATTGTCGTTACTAAAAGTTATTTTAGCTATAGCCACCCTCCAGCCTTTACCGCTTTGCGGCGAAGCCACTATGGTATCCAGCTTCCTGACAGTTTTTACCACCTTTTGCTTAACATTTTCGGGTTTTGCAAGGGCAAGACCGGCGCGGGTATCGTCCAGCTCGATAGTTTTGATGCCTATGTTTTGATTTTTCAGGTCGATCTTATCCATTTCTATCAGCAGCTTACCGAGGTTCAGATTAGTCAACATTTGATTGCTTTTGTAGTCGACTTTGATTTTCGAAACATCGATAGTGCCCAGTTTCAGCGCAAGGCTCATCGGTTTAGCGGCCGTATCCGTTGGCGCTGCTTGCGGCGTTGCAGTATTCACCGGTTTTTGTATGATCCGCGCATCCACGTCGGACAGGGTGATCTTCGGGATGGTGAATTTCATCTTGTCCATATCAAAGTCGGTGATGCGGGTATCAAAATGACCGAGGAAAAATTTTACGTCGTTGCCTGTTATCGCGTCCTTATAGGATATCCTGATCTTATCGAGGGCCACTTTACCAACCGAGAACTTCATCGAAGCCGTAGTATCGGTTGGCGTCGGCGTTTTTTTCTGCTCCCCCGCAAATGCTTTGACGATATACCCGAAATTAAAGACGCTGTCGGGCCCGCGGTTTACATTAAGCGTTATACCATCCAGGTCGATCTCGTTCACCTCAACCTTATGATGCAGCAATTGCAGCATACTGATGTCGACCTTCAGGTTGTCGCCCGCAAGCAGTGTGTCCTTTTTCTGGTCTTCGAAGTAGACGCCTTGCAGATCGATCAGCTTGGGAAGGCCGAGCGAGAAGTGGTTAATAACTACTTTGGTATGTATCTTACCCTCGATAAAAGCAACCGCCTTGTTTTTAAGATAATTTTGGATGGCAGGCACCTGGATAAGCACAATGATTAGCAGCACCAGGAAAAGTACACTCCCGATGATCCACAAAATAGTTTTAAGAGCTATGCGTCCGAATTTTTCCAACCTGCGGTTTTTGGTAAATATTAAAATGTATTAGTTCGGTGAACGTAGTACATCAACCAATCAGTCGGGTAACTTGTTTGCAGCGAAAGCGGGTTATTAGCCTTAAGCAGAAAGTTGAGGTTTTTTTAAGGTTGACTCAGAACAACCTTTAACATAAGTTGTTATAGCGCCTTATATTTGTTAAGGGCCTCTATCTTATTTTGCACATGCAATTTGGCGTAGATATTTTTCAGGTGATTTTTGACTGTGATCACGCTGATGGATAGGTTATCAGCGATCTCTTTATAAAGCAACCCTTTGGCAAGTAATTGCAAAACTTCTTTTTCACGCAGGGTGAGTCCATGGTCGTCACTTGCATCATCAATATTTCGGACATGGCTGATTACTTTGCGCGCTATGTACGGACTCATCGGCGCTCCGCCATTAAAAAGTTCGATAACCGCGTTTCGTATGGTCGCGCTGTCAGAATCTTTTAAGATATAGCCCGAGGCGCCCGCCTTCAGCGCCTGGAATATGCTGTCGTTGTCAAAATGCGACGTGCAGATTAAAAACTGCGTGGAAGGAATCGAACTTCTGATCTTTTTTATCAGTTCGATACCCGTGATACCCGGCATTTGTATGTCAACAATGGCAATCTGCGGCTGATCGGCCAATAAACCTTCTGCAGCGGCGTCGGCATTGGAATAGACCCCTGCCAGCCTGAAATCCGGTTGCGAGCCTATAAAACCGGCCAATACTTGCCTGAATTCGTTGTGGTCCTCGACAATAGAAACACTTATCATCGCATTATGATGGAAAATTTGTTTCAAAATAACGAAAATTTAATAATTTTCGTTCGAAACATCCACATGAACAACCGGCTCGCGCAATATGTTATATTTTTTTTACTGATCTTTTGTTCGGCCACCAATGCCTTTCCGCAACAAAAACAGCTTATAAATATACCAGGGTTGCCTTCAAAAGAGATATATGATTTGTATACTGATAGAAAGGGTTTCCTGTGGATATCGCACAATGCAGGCATTTCAAAATACGACGGTATAAGTTTTACAACCTTCGCATCGCCGCAGCAATCGTCGCTCAGCACTACCGGCATCATTGAAGACCGCTTTGGCCGAATTTGGTTCAATAACTTTACCGGGCAGATCCTCTATATCGAGAACGGCCACATGGCAAAACTGGATGCGTATCAAAGCGCAAACGAGGATGTGTTTCCGCGTGTCGTTCTGCTGAACGATCTGCTCGTCGCTACAACCAAAAAAGGCCTATTTATCTGCGATACACGCACGCTGAAATGTCATTATGAAATGTGCGCGGACAGACGGGCAAAAGGTACCTCGACGCTTACTATCGCTAATAACCGCGTAATTGCGTATGGCAGCGGGCTTTGGTACAGCTACGAACCCGGCCGGGGATTGAAACTGATCAATTTAAACACCGATATTCATTCCGATATTCAAAAGAACAGTACCGCATTTTGCACACGATCGTTCAGGGATACCATGTTTTTTTTCGCCAATCCTGCTAATGTCGTATTCAAGATCCTATACGTTGAGGGGAAGCTAAAAATGTGTGAAAAAAAACAATACAATAGTTTTATTAATACCATAACGGTCTTAAAGGACAGGTATTGGGTCAATACCACAAATTCGAGCGTGACGTTCGTCAACGGGAAGAATTTATCGGTCAGCGGTTACAATCTAAGTTGCGCGACTGTAGATAAAGAAGGCCATAACTGGTATGGCAGTGTACAACAAGGCTTGTTTACAGATACGGGCAGGCAGGACCTGCTTGGAAAATCTTATGTTTTTAGTTTTAAAAACGGTGACATTATCCGGTGCATCACGCCGTGCGGCAAAAAATTATTTCTTGGCACACAAAACGGCGACGTTTTCACTTTCGATCCGGGGAACAACAGTACTGTCTTGCTCACGGTATTGCATAATAAATTCGGCGGCATCAGCTATATCCAGAAAATTGGAAACGACAGGCTTGTTATTTGCACCGCCGTCAACACCTATTTATATAATATTGTTACGCATCAGATCAGGCAAATTGAATTTGTCAATGCCACAAGGCAGACTATCGCTGTCGGTAATGCAATGGCATTTGCCGGCGCTAAAGGACTGGTGGTGCTACCTGATAAAGCCACATGCAAAGACGGTTTCGCGAGGTGGGAACTTAAGTTTAAAAAAGATTTCAGTGGGTTCAATAATGATCTTTACCAGGGAGAGCCGATGCTGCTGGTACGCAAACGTTGCCGGGCGGTATGCTATGCGGAGCATACGCGAACCATCTGGGCTTCCTTCAAAGATGGCCTGTACAGCATTAATAGCCGGGGTATGCTTCCGTTCTATTACCAGCATCGCGCTGTATACGTTGCCTGCCTGGCTGCCTATAATGTCAATGTAATTGCGGGCACATTTAACGATGGCATACTCATTTTATCGGGCCAGGGTGTAAGGCACTTAACAACAGAAAACGGCCTTATATCCAATAGTATACAGCAGGTTAAGGTTGTTAACGATGATCTTTGGGTTTTTGCAGGAGGATCATTACAGATATTTGACCTCAAAACATTAAAACTATCTGATAAATATGCTTTCCCTGGCAATAACGACGCTGTAGTACATGATGCCTGTGAATTTGATCGCCAATGTTTTCTGTCGACCGACAAAGGCCTGTGTAAGCTGCCGCCGGAAAATCGCGCTGCAAGCGGACTGAATATTTATCTTACCTCGTTGTTATTGAATGGCCGGGATACAGGAAACATAAACAACCTGGTATTGCCGCACACGCTTAACGACGTACAAATAAATGTCGGCACACCGTATTTATTTAACGCAAGGGATATCCTGATCAAATACAGGCTGAAAGTAAACGACTCGTCACCCTGGAGCTACAGCCGGCCGGGCGAAAGAAGTTTTCACCTGGCTTCATTAATGCCCGGACGCTATACTTTCGAGGCCATGGCGATTAAACCCCAAACCGGGCTATCAAGCCAGCCCCTGGCTGTCAGCTTCAGGCTACTGCCTCCCTGGTGGCAGCGATGGTGGGCGGTGGGCGCCTGGATTTTGATCATAGCGGGAGTTATTTTCGTTTTATCAAGGCGGCATTACCTCAACGTGCTGAGAGAACAGCGGATTGAATATGAAAAAGAACTGGCCGTCCAGGAGGAGCGCCACCGCATCAGCAGCGAAATACACGACGACATTGGCGCGGGCTTATCGGCGCTCAAATTATACACCAGTTACCAGGATGAAGGCAAACGTCAAAAAGAACGCATAACCGACATGGTTAGCGATTTGTCGGCCAAAATAAGAGAAGTGATCTGGAGCCTTAATACCGAGAACGACATGATTGAGGATCTTCTGTTCTTTATACAGGCAAATTGCCGTAAGCAATTTGAGTTTACCGCTATCGACCTCCAGGTAAATATCCCCGATCATATTCCGGATATTATGCTCAGCGGTTTCGTACGGCGCAATATCTACCTCATCGTCAAAGAAGCCGGGCAGAATATTATCAAACATTCCCAGGCAACCCGTGCGGAGCTGTCTTTTGATATTTCAGCAAAACATCTCACGATCAATATCTCGGACGACGGCGTTGGCTTTGACCATGAAAAGATCAGGGACCACACTTTCAACGCAACGGGCATGGGTATGAGGAATATAAAAGAGCGAGCAGCCGGAATAGGTGGAAGGCTTACGATCAGATCGGAGAATGGCACCAATATTTCCCTTAAAGTGCCGCTGAAAGAAGTGTAACGCGCGCGTACGGTTAATCAATCGTGCAGTGTTTACCGATTTTTATACAAAAAAAATCACATATAAACAATAGTCCTTTCGGGTCATTTTATTTTAATCACAAGTAAATAAATTTGTTTAGGGTATTAAGTAATAGAATTTAAGTAAAAATTCTATCACGATTACAACCCAATAGCGAAGCGAAATATTGTGATGCCAGCGCGAGAATGCCCCGGACCAGCCGCACTAATAGCCTAATCTAAACTTTATATCGATGGAATAGCTACGTCCCCGGTGCCGATTGCACCGGGGACGCTTTCCCGACCCCTACTCCAATAGATTTTTTTAAAATCATGATATTCAGGCGGATTAATTATCTTTAGGCTTACTTATTCACCCTGCCCGATCACATGATGAAAAAAATCCTTCTTTTTTCGATTTTGACAATAATTTGCTGCCATATTGCCGCGGCCCAGGTAAGCAAAGTTGACAGTCTTCAAAAAGCTTATCAAAAAAATAAGCAGGACACCACACTGGTAATGCTGCTGATGATGAAAAGCACCAGCGACTACCTTACAACCAACACCGACTCGGGAATGATATGCGCTCAGCAGGGCCTTGCGCTGGCGCGCAAGATCGGCTTTAAAAAAGGCGAGGTACGATGCCTGGCCGCTGTAGCTACATTTCAGAACATCAGCGGAGACCTCCCGGGATCATTAAAAACGACCTTTGAGACGCTGCCCGAGGCCCTGAAACTGAACGAGATGCGCGTTGTCGCTTCCTGTTACAACACGCTAGGCCTCACCTATTCCACGCTAAAAGACAGCAAAAAATCGCTCGACAATTATTATTCCTTCAAGAATGTTGTAGAGAAATACCATTACAACGATTTGTTACTGGTAGCCCTTAATAACATTGCCAGGCAATATCTTGATATGAACCGGCTCGATTCGGCGGCATGGTTTAACCAGGCAGCCTACAACCTGGCGGTAAAAAAGAATCTCAAAAAAAACCTGGGGTACCTGATACGCAATTCCGGAATTATTCAATTCAAGAAAGGCAATATGCAGGAAGCAATTAATTTCTACAAAAAAAGCCTGGCCGATTCGTCTGCCCGTGACAACCACTACCTGCGCAGCGAGGATTACAGGCGGATCGCGGAGGCTTACCAAAGGCTCAGCCAAACCGACTCTTGCATAGCTTATGCCAAAAGAGCGCTGGAGCAAGCTAAACTCGACCGCAATCCCGACCAGGTACAGCGAACCACTACGCTTCTGACGGACGAATATAAGTTAAAAGGCGATTACAAAAATGCCTTCTATTATCAGCAGGTAACGCAAGAGGCCAAAGACAGCTTATTTAGTCAGCAGAAGACATTACAGGTACAAAACCTGGCCTACAACGAAGAACAGCGCAAACAGGCAGCGCAAACCGCCGAAATAGCCTACCAGAACCGGGTGCGCTTTTATGCGCTGCTGGGAGTTATTGGTGTTTTCCTGCTGATTGCGATCATTTTATTGTATGCCAACGGTCAGCGCAAAAAAGCCAACGTCGTGCTTAAGCGGCAAAACGAGCAAATAGAAACACAGCGCAGGGACCTGGAAAAAACAGTATCAGACCTTAAAACGACGCAGAAGCAGCTGATCCAGTCTGAAAAAATGGCTTCACTGGGTGAGCTAACGGCAGGCATAGCGCACGAAATACAGAATCCGCTGAACTTTGTCAATAACTTCTCTGAGGTGAATACCGAGCTGATCGACGAGATGGAGCAGCAGATAGATAAAGGCAACCTGGCAGAAGTAAGATCGCTGGCGGAAGACATCAAAGCTAACCAGGAAAAAATAAGCCAGCATGGCAAACGCGCCGATTTTATTGTTAAGGGAATGCTTCAGCACAGCAGGGCAAGTACCGGCGAAAAGCAGGAAACTAACCTGAACGTGCTGGCTGATGAGTTCTTTAAACTGTCATTCCATGGTTTGCGGGCAAAGGACAAATCATTCAACGCGGAAATGGTGACCCATTTTGACCCGAACTTGCCCAAGGTAAACATCGTGCAACAGGATATGGGTCGTGTGCTGCTTAACCTGATCAATAACGCGTTTTATGCCGTCAATAAGAAAGCGAAAATAGCGGAGGCGGGATATAAACCCACCGTCGAACTAAGCACGGTGAGGAATAATGGCACAATAGAGATTCATGTGAAAGACAACGGCATAGGTATTCCCGATTCGGTTAAAGACAAGATCATGCAGCCCTTTTTTACCACCAAGCCCACAGGCGAGGGAACAGGATTAGGCTTATCGCTAAGCTATGATATTGTGACCAAAGGGCATGGCGGCAAAATAGAAGCGACCAGCAAAGAAGGAGAAGGATCAGAATTTATTATATCGCTTCCAATCAATTTAAAAGATGACCACTGAACAACGCGAGGAACTACAATTAAGGAACGCCCGGCTGGAAGCAGAACTGATTCAAAAGAACCGCTGGCTGGAAATAGAAGGCGCGCTGGAACGGGTGCGGGCCAGGGCCATGGCTATGAAAAATTCAAGTGAGCTTGCCGAGTTAGTACGTACCGTTTTCAAAGAGCTAACCAGGCTTGATTTTGTGCTCACGCGATGCATTATAAACATCCTGGACGAGGAAACTTATTCGGGAAGATGGTGGATGGCAAATATTGAAGATGATCAAACGCCCGCGTCTTATTTTATAAAGTACAACGAGCTTTCCTATTTTAAAAACGCGTTTAAAGCCTGGAAAGAACGGGATACAAAATGGGAATATGCCCTTAAAGGGCAGGAAAAATTGATACTTGACAATTATTTGTTCAGTGAAACGGAGCTAAAAACATTGCCGCCGGAAGTACAGGCAGGCATGAAAAGCTCGGAAAGCCTGGTTATATCTGCTGCGTACGGCAGTTTTGGATGCCTGCATGTAGCCAGCCTCGAGCCTTTAAGTGCTGAAAACCGCGACATTCTCGCCCGTTTTGGCCAGGTATTTGACCTAACCTACACACGTTTCAACGACTTGAAACGGGCCGAAGCACAAACCCGGGAATCGCAAATCCAATTAGGATTGGAACGTGTGCGGGCCAAAGCAATGGCCATGCAAACTTCGGAAGGGTTGAATGAACTGATAGGGACGGTATTTAGTGAGCTTACAAAACTTGATTTTGTACTCACCCGCTGCCTCATCATGATCTTCGATCCGGAAACAGATGCCTCCCGCTGGTGGATGGCTAATTCAGAAACGCCTGCCGAGCCCATGAATTATTTGGTGCAAAATCACAAGAACCCAGCCTACGATGCTTATCTGAATGCTTGGAAAGAACGAAATCTGAAATTTCGATATACATTAAAGGGGAAAGTCAAAAGAGACTGGGATAACTTTCTGTTTGTCGACACCGAACTATCACAATTACCTGTGCCGGTAATAGAAGGGATGAAGGCACCGGAACAAGTATTGCTCTCGGCATCCTTTAATAATTTCGGCTGTTTGACGCTGGTTACTATTGAACCATTGTCAGATGAGCACTCCGATATTATGCTCCGCTTTGCCAAAGTATTCGATATGTGCTATGCCCGCTTCAATGATTTGCAGCAGGCTGAGGCACAAGCCCGTGAATCTCAAATTCAACTTGCATTAGAGCGTGTGCGTGCTCGTACCATGGCCATGCAAAAGAGTGAGGAATTGGCCGACTGCGCGTCCTTAATGTTTGAACAAGTCCAATCACTGGGGATACCCTCATGGAGCTGTGGCTATAACGTTTGGTCAAAAGGCGCAAAAACTGCCACATGCTGGATGAGTAATAAAGGGCATTTGCAGCCGCCTTTTGAAGTACCGCTGACAGAACATGCCACATTTATTAAATTCCGTGAATCCAGCGAGAAGGGGGAAGAATTTTGGTTTGAAGAGTTGGGCGGGGACGAATTAAAAGCCCATTATCAATATATTATTTCGCTTCCCGATATTGAAAAAGTCACCAGTTTAAACGAACAACGCGGCGTAAGTCTTCCCGATTTTCAAATCAATTACATAGCTAATTTCTCACACGGAAACCTATTGTTCATCACTTATGAACAGGTGCCCGAAGCGAAAGAAATCTTTACGCGTTTTGCAAAAGTATTCGAGCAAACCTATACCCGGTTCCTCGACCTGCAAAAAGCCGAGGCGCAAGCGCGTGAAGCGCAGATCGAGCTGTCACTGGAACGAGTTCGCGCAAGTGCAATGGCCATGCACAAAACGGATCAGCTATTGGATGCCGCGGAGCTTTTATACAGGGAATTGACCGGGCTGGGTATTAACAGTATGGCTGTCACTTATTCCATAATGGCCGCGGACGAAAAAAGCGCTGCTTATTACAGCATCAACCCGGTCGACGGTAAGCTGAATCCTGTTCCGTTCGATCTGTCGCACACTGAAACAGAAGTCATGCGGGTTATTTTATCAGGCTGGAAAAAGCAGGAAGCTTTTAGCAAACTTGTATTGGATGAAGATGCCACGCTGAAGCATCAAACTTATATCGCCGGGAAAGTACAAGCCCACTTTGCAGAGCATAACTTCGATCACCCTTTTTCGGTTGAAGCATTTTTGGAAGTGTCGCCAAAGAAAGCCGTGATCTATGCTTTTAATTTCGCGCAGGGATACATTTTTATTATTGGCAGCGAACATTTAACCAAATCGCAGGAGGAAATGGTGATGCGATTTACGAAGGCATTTGAAATGACCTACCGCCGTTTCCTCGACTTGAAGCAAGCTGAAGAGCAGGCCCGCGAAGCGCAGATAGAAGCAGCATTGGAGCGTGTGAGGTCAAAAAGCCTGGCCATGTATCATACATCCGAGATACAATTGGTTATTCACACTGTGCATGAAGAATTGCTCAAACTGAACATTTCTATTTTTGGTGGCTCCTTTATTGCCATTAATAAAGATATAACCGATAAGCTGTATGTATGGGGTTCCGGTGGTACAGCCGATACTGCAACGGAAATCCTGGTGCCCGATTTCAATATGACTTTTTGCACCAATCTTATTAACGGTATTAAACAAGAACGGGGCTTTTTTACTGAAGAATTTTCACAACAGGAAAAGATTGAATACTTCACTGAGTTATTTAAACACGAACCGTGGTCTGCAATTCCGTTAGAAGAACAAAAAGCCGTGCTTGAAGGCGAAGGTAATTACACCAGGTCCGTTGCCGTTTCAAATTATACAAGCATCTTCATCGTCAACCATAATGGCAGAAAATTTACTGATGATGAAAACGATATTCTTAAACGTTTTTCCAGGGTATTTGATCAATCCTATACACGTTTTCTCGACCTCCAAAAAGCTGAAGAGCAGGCCCGGGAATCACAAATTCAACTGGCGCTGGAGCGCGTTCGCGCCCGTACGATGGCCATGCAGCATAGTGAGGAACTGGTTGAGGTTATTCAACTGGTTTTCGACCAGCTGCAGCAATTGAATTTTGACATCGATGTCGCCAATTTTGCCCTTAATTACAAAGAAACCGATGATCTCGATCTTTTACTGGCTGTGCCACACGGGAAATATCCGATGAAAATACATGTCCCGTATATTCAGCATCCGGTGTTTGATCGTTTTAATAAGGCAAAGAAAAAAGAGGGACTTTTGGTAGATACGCTTTCAAAAGAGGAGAAGGATAGCTTTTTCGAACATTTCTTTGAGTATGTACCCGGGGTTCCGGAGGAGAATAAATCTTCGATATTTAGCAGGCCCGGGTTTGTCAGATCATCGGCATTGATGAAAAATACCGCCCTCACAATCCATAATTATAATGGTATCCCGTATTCCGAAGCAGAGAATAACATATTGATGCGGTTTGGACTAGTATTCGATCAAACCTACACCCGTTTTAGCGACCTGAAACAAGCCGAAGACCAGGCGCGGGAGGCACAAATTCAACTTGCCCTCGAACGTGTACGGGCGCGCACCATGGCCATGCAAAAGAGCGAGGAACTGGCCGAAACAGTTTTCATTCTTTTCCAGCAATTCAAAGAGTTGGGTGAAAACCCCGACCAGGCCACTATCGGCATCATTAACGAAAAAGAGCATGTGATTGAATATTGGGTTACCATGTATGGCAGCCAAACGAATAAAGTTTACAGATTTTCGATTGATGAGCCAAATGTAACCCGAAAGATATATGACGCCTGGAAGGACAATAGAAAGTCGCTCGTCATAGACCTTAGCGGGAAAGAGCTTCATGATTTTGCATCCTACCGGGAAAGCATGGGCGGAGCCAAACTGAATAAGGATGAGAAGCGAAGAATTATCAATGTCGCTTTCTTTTCTAAAGGATTGATCAATGTACAATCTACCGAAGAACGCTCGGAAGAAAGCCTGAAACTCCTGGAAAGATTTGCCGCGGTTTTCGAAGGTACTTACACTCGTTTCCTCGACTTGAAACAGGCGGAAGAACGAGCCCGCGAAGCACAGATAGAAGCAGCCCTGGAAAAAGTACGTTCACGCTCTTTGGCCATGCATAAAACAGATGAATTGCAGCAGGTTGTGAATCTGGTATTTGAAAAGCTCCTTGAAATGGGTATAGCCCTGGATGCGGTCAACATCAGTATTCCGGATGAGCAGCAAAAATCACAAAAGATGTGGGTAGCGGTTAACGGGGTACCTTATCCAAATTCGGTTACCCTTCCCTATCACGATGATCCGATCAGCACCACGGGTTGGGAAGCCTGGTTTAGTCGTTCAGGCTATTTTTCCAGAGCGTTCACTTTTGAGGAAAAAAATCTCTTTTTCGATTGGGCGTTCGAGCATTCGGACCTCAAATATATGCCGGCCGACCGCAAAGCTTGGGTTTTGCAAAGTGAAGGTTATGCTTATTCAGTAGCCTTCGGCAAGGTGGCAGCGGTTTGGGCAGTCAGTTATTCGGGGAAGTTGCTTGACAATAAAGAAAGTGAAATACTAAAGCGCTTTTCCAGGGTTTTTGAACAAACCTATATCCGTTTCCTCGACCTGCAAAAAGCCGAGGCACAAGCGCGGGAAAGTCAGATCCAGCTGGGCCTGGAGCGGGTGCGGGCGGCGGCTATGGCCATGCACAACAGCCAGGACGTAGGCAATGCGACCGCGTTGATGTTCAGCGAATTGTACAAACTTGACATTACTACGATAAGGTGCGGGATTTGTATCGTCGACAACACGACCCAGCAGATGGAAGTGTGGTCGGCCAATTCATCGGCGGACGGTAACGTAAACAGGGGGGCCGGCAGGCTGGATATGAATGCGCACCCTTTATGGCTTTACCTGTTGGACGCCTGGCGTCAGAAAAAATCCTCGTTCAGTTACAAATTGGCAGGCAATGAATTAGCCGACTATTACAAGGCGATAAAGAATGCGCCAAATTATGACGCGCAAAAAAACATTCAGCTTGACGATGCGGCTCGCGCCAATCAGTATTGCAACTGCTTCCTGTTTAATGAAGGCTGCCTGTTTACATTTACCGATGCGCCCTTTCCCCCTGAGATCAGCCGGGTCCTGGAAAAATTTGCCGCGGTGTTTGGTCTTACTTATCGAAGATATCTTGATCTGACGAGAGCCGAAGCACAGGCCCGCGAAGCACAAATTGAAGCGGCTCTCGAACGAGTGCGCAGCAAAACCATGGCTATGCATAACAGCGCCGACGTAGGTGAGACCGTAACCCTGATGTTTAATGAACTCATCAGGCTGGGCATCGACAGGATGGCCAGGTGCGGTATCGCCATTCCCGATGATAACAGGATAATAGAGCTGTGGACCGCTAAACTCAGCAAGGACGAAAAAGAAGAGATCATTATTGGCCACATTGATACGGCTACCCATCCAATGCTTGGTTTGCTATATGAAACCTGGAAAAATAAACAGCCTGCTTTCGAGTATATTCTGGAAGGGGATGACCTGGTGAATTACATGACTGCGCTCAATAACTCTACCGGTTACCCTATTAAATATGACATGAAAAGCTGGGGAGGGAAACAACATCACAACGATTTCTTTTTTGCTGAGGGTATGGTATTTGCGGTCACTTCCCAACCGCTGAGTGTCGAAGCGGCAGCCATTTTTAAGCGATTTGCGGGCGTTTTTGGACAAACTTACCGCCGCTACCTGGATTTGAAAAGAGCGGAAGAACAAGCGCGGGAAGCACAGATTGAAGCCGCTTTGGAACGTGTACGCGCCAAGGCGATGGCCATGCGCAGCAGCGACGACATGAACGCAACCGCCAATACCGTATTTGTGGAATTGAGAAAGCTCGGCGTCGACCTGGTGCGCTGCGGTGTGGGGCTTCTTGAAAAGGAATCGCATATCAGCACCATACATGCCGCAACCAACACGACAGAGGGGGCCAGCCTTGAACTGCTGGGAAAACTGAATTTGGAAAAGCATCCGGTATTGGTCAGCATTTATAAACACTGGCGCCAAAACGAAGACTTTTTCCCTGTTCTCGAAGGGAAATCTTTAAAGGAGTATTATAAAAGGCTTCGGGAAGACGGTATACCCGTTCCCGAATTGAAAAGCGGAGAAAAGCAATATGGCTATTTTTTCCAGTTCCCCGATGGCTGTCTTTATGCCTGGTCGGGAAAGCAGGAAAACGAAACTACGCTTAAAACGCTAAAGCGTTTTACTTCCGTTATCGGGCTTACTTATACGCGTTATATCGAACTGCAAAAAGCCGAAATAAACGCTAAGGAGGCGATAAAGCAGGCTTCGCTCGATAGAGTCCGCGCCGAGATAGCCTCCATGCGCAAGCAAAGCGACCTGGAACGCATCACGCCGCTAATATGGGACGAGCTGACTATCCTTGGCATTCCTTTCATCCGCTGCGGGGTATTTATTATGGATGAGGAACGAAAGCTGATCCATACTTTCCTTTCCACACCCGACGGCAAAGCCATCGGCGCATTTCATGTACCTTTTGATACGTCGGAGAACTTTAAAAAAATGGTCGGCAACTGGCGGCATAAAATACCGTATATAGACCATTGGAAGGAAGAAGCCTTTTCGCAATTTGCGGACACTTTGGTAAAGCAAGGCGCTATTGCATCAAAGGCGCAATACATGAAGACGTTGCCACACGAAGGCGTACATCTCAACTTCCTGCCGTTTTTGCAGGGTATGCTATATGTCGGGAACAGCGAACCGCTTGCTCAGGATAATATCGATTTGATACAGGCTGTAGCAGAAGCTTTCTCTACAGCTTATGCCCGATACGAAGACTTTAATAAACTGGAAGCCGCCAAGCAGCAGGTGGATAACGCGCTGACCCAGCTAAAAACTACGCAGAACAAGCTGATCCAATCGGAAAAAATGGCCTCGCTGGGTGAACTGACCGCCGGCATTGCTCACGAGATACAAAACCCTCTGAACTTCGTCAATAATTTCTCCGAAGTAAGCGTCGAACTGATCGGCGAAATGGATGAGGAATTGGACAAAGGCGATTTGGAAGAAGCAAAGGCCATTGCTGCAGACATTAAGGAAAACCTGCAAAAAATCCGTCACCATGGCGGCCGGGCCGACGGTATAGTTAAGGGCATGTTACAGCACAGCCGTGCAAGCAGCAACGTAAAAGAGCCGACCGACATTAACAAACTGGCCGATGAATACCTTCACCTGGCCTATCATGGCCTCCGGGCAAAAGATAAGTCATTCAATGCCGACCTTGTCACGAATCTCGACAAAAAACTGCCTAAGGCCAACGTAGTTCCGCAGGACATTGGCAGAGTAATTCTGAACATGATCAACAATGCATTTTACGCTACCCAGCAAAAAGCAAAAACGAACAGCAACGGATATAGGCCCGGGGTAGTCATAACCACTTGCGCTGAAGACGGCCAGGTAGTTATTAAAGTAAAAGATAACGGAAGCGGTATTCCCGACAGCATCAAAGACAAGATCATGCAGCCCTTTTTTACCACCAAGCCTACCGGCGAGGGAACGGGTTTAGGTTTATCATTAAGTTATGATATCGTTGTCAAGGGGCATGGGGGCAGCATCAATGTTGAGAGCATCGAAGGCAAAGGATCGGAATTTGTCGTCATGTTGCCCGTTTCTTAGTCGTAAATAGTTATTTTAGCTTTTCAGAATCCGCCTTGTAAAAAATTATGGATGTCCTTTACTTCCTTGCTGCACTTATTCTCATCCGGCGCTTAAACAAGCGCTTTAAGTTTACGCCGCTTTATACCAAGTGGCATGCGTTATTCAACGTGGCCGGCTGGGTTATTATCCTGCTGTACATCGCGGTACAAATTGCTTTTGAGAATTGGGTCGACAGCCTGATCGGCGCAGCGCTGCTGGCCGGCATCGTCTTTTACGCCGACCGGGAAGAGGACTTCAGGCCCTGGCGGAAAACATTTACCGTAGTTTATCCGCTGGCCGCGGTCGGCGTTATAGCAGGTATTACCGGCCTGGTTGCCGGCAATTTTTATGAAAAGTACCACGGTTGGTTCGATATCGCAGTAGCTGCCGCTTTTGTGTGGATGTTCGCCCGCTGGGCAGCGTCACGCAAACAGGAAGAAGAATTAAAGTTAGCTGCTGTAAAGAACACCGAGCTCGAAAAGCTTGTAACCGAACGCACTGCCGAAATAACCAAACAAAAAGAAGAGCTGGAAGAAACACTCAAAGAGCTGAGAACCACGCAGGCACAGCTGATCCAGTCGGAAAAAATGGCTTCTTTAGGTGAATTGACCGCAGGCATAGCGCACGAAATACAGAACCCGTTGAACTTTGTAAACAATTTTTCGGACGTCAGCGCGGAGCTGATCGATGAAATGGAGGAAGAATTGACAAAAGGCGACATCGAGGAAGCCAGGGCCATAGCCGGAGACATTAAACAAAATCTGGAAAAAATACGTCACCACGGTCAACGTGCCGACGGTATTGTGAAAGGCATGCTGCAGCACAGCCGCGCGAGCAGCAACGTGAAGGAACCCACCGACGTTAATAAACTGACTGACGAATACTTCCGCCTGGCATATCACGGCTTGCGTGCCAAGGACAAATCATTCAATGCCGAACTGATCACAAATTTTGCCGAAAAGTTACCCGCGGCCGAAATGGTACCGCAGGATATCGGCCGGGTGTTGCTTAACCTGTTCAACAACGCCTTTTATGCTGTGCAGAAAAAGCAGGCCGCAATGGGCGACGGTTTCAAACCAACCGTAGAGGTGGATACAGCGCTGAAAGGTAAGCATATCGAAATTGTAGTAAAGGATAACGGCACGGGCATACCGGATGATATAAGGGAAAAGATCATGCAGCCATTCTTTACAACGAAGCCTACAGGCCAGGGCACAGGATTAGGATTGTCGCTGAGCTATGATATTGTGGTGAAAGCGCATAACGGTAAAATAGATGTAAAAAGTAAAGACGGCGAGGGCTCGGAATTCAGGATAAGCATACCCGTTTAGTTTAATTAAACTATATTTAACCCTAATTATGAAGATACTTGTCGTTGACGACGAGGCTGATGTACAGCCCCTTTTTCTACAAAGATTCCGCAGAGAGATCAGGGATCATGAATTTGAGTTCGACTTTGCGCTTTCGGGCGAAGACGCGCTTAACTACCTGCACGACAAACATAGCGAAGTGGTGCTCATCTTGTCCGACATCAACATGCCCGGTATGAGCGGCCTGGAGCTGCTGTCGCGTATCAGGCACGAGTACGACGAGCCGCCGCCAATGGTGATGATGATAACCGCTTACGGCGACGACGAAAACCACCGTCAGGCTATGGAACGCGGCGCCAATGATTTTTTAACCAAACCATTGGATTTCAATTTATTAAAAGAAAAACTTAGAACCTTTACCACAGAATAATGGCCAAGATATTGGTTGTAGACGACGAGGCCGATCTGGAGGCCCTGGTTAAACAAAAATTCAGACGAAAGATACGTGAGAACGTGTACGAATTCGTTTTTGCCCAAAACGGCGAAGAGGCCCTGCAAAAAGTAAGCGAACACCCGGATCTGGATATCGTCCTTTCAGACATTAATATGCCGGTAATGGACGGGTTAACGCTGCTGAGCCGCCTCCCCGAAGCAAACCCGGTTATAAAAGCCGTGGTAGTATCGGCTTATGGCGATATGCAGAATATACGCACTGCCATGAACCGCGGCGCTTTTGATTTTGTGTGCAAACCCGTGGATTTCGACGACCTGGACCTGACGATGGAAAAAACCATCAACTACGTAAAGCAGTTGCACGAAACGATGCAGGCAATTAAGGAAAATAACATCCTGAAGATGTATGTCGACGACAACGTGCTGAATTTCATGTCGCACAAGGAGTTCGAGAACAGCCTGCTTAAAAACGAGATGATGGATGCCACGGCTATGTTTGTCGATGTTTGCGGCTTCACCGCGTTCTCCGAAAAAGTGCCGGCCAATACCGTGATCAACTTGCTTAACGGCATTTTTGACAAGATCGTTAAAGAAGTGATCGCACAAGGCGGCCACGTGGACAAATTTATGGGCGACGCTGTCATGGCGGTTTATCGCGGCAATTACCATCTCGACCGCGCCATAGACACGGCCCTGGCCATCAAATCGCAATTAGCCGGGCTTGATCCCATACCAGCCGGAGACAAAGAGTTTAAAGCCGAGGTTTCCATCGGCATCAATTCGGGCGAAATGGTATCCGGAAATATCGGTTCCGCATCCCTGAAGCGGCTCGATTATACCGTCATCGGCGACGTGGTAAATGTAGCCCAGCGCCTTCAGTCGGTGGCAAAGCCGGGCCAGATCATTATTTCGGAAGAAGTGTACCACAAAGTTAAGGAATCGTTTCGCTGCGGGAAGATCGGCGAAGTTACTCTTAAAAATAAGGCAAAAGCGGTAACCGTTTACGAGGTACTGGAGTAAGCCAACGCCTGTTTCTAATGCTGCCTGCTGGCATGTTTTTTTAGCACACCACCGGTGGCTTCCTTTATCGTACCGGTAAACATAAATGCTTTCGGGTCTATTTCGTAAACAATGTTTTTCAATCTCCGCACTTCCAGGCGTGTAACTATTGTGAAAATAATATCAACCGGGTGGCTTACTTCAAAACTGTCCTTCAGGAAGCCGCGCTCGCCTTTATAAACGGTAATACCGCGGCCCAGTTCCAGCACCAGTTTTCGCTTGATCTCCTCGCTGCGGCCCGAAATGATCGTAAAGCCGGTATATTCTTCCAGGCCTTCAATTACAAACGTGATGGTGCGTGAAGCCGCATAATAGGTCATGATGGAATAAAGCGCCGTCGGCAATCCTAATTTAATGGCAGCAACAGAGAATATGATAATATTAATGCCCAATATGATCTCGCTTATGGTAAAGCTGCTTCTTTTGAGCGTATACAAAGCCAAAACTTCGATACCGTCAAGCGCGCATCCGCCCCGGATAGCCAAACCGACACCCGTGCCCATAAAAACCCCGCCGAAAATGCTCACCAGCAGTTTATCCGACGTAACTACCGGGTAGTTGATAAACTGGAGGCAAATACCTACGCCAATTATGGCAGCCATGGTTTTCCATGCAAAACGGCTGTTCACCTGGAAAATACCCATAATGATAAACGGTATATTCGCCGATATAATGACATAAGCGATATTGATATGGTACAACTCATGTATCAGTAACGATATACCCGTTACCCCGCCGTCAAAAAAAGCATTGGGCACCAAAAAGCTTTTTAGCGCAAATCCGCAGATCAAAATACCCGCAATGACATAGGCGGCGTCTTTTATTGAAGCAATTGCTGAATTGTGATTAGCTGCCATGCAGAATTTTTGATTTCACTAAATTAATATATTCTTCCTTTTTACCCTGCCTTATTTTTCCAGATGTTTGAGTGTAGTAGCTATGGTTCGCCATAAAACGTTCCTGCTCCAGGTTCCACGCGTTCTCATCCCCGATTAGCCCCTCGGAATGCAATTCCGTGAAAAGCTTTGCACTGAGCTCAAAAAAATCATCACGACCAAGATAATCCAGATCCGCATCGCATAAAATTTCTGCAAGTTGTGTTTTCGGCGACTGCGGTATCCGTGTGGCCATGATGATCCCGCATATCAGTTCTATTTCATCTGTGCTGTAATTATAGCCGGGGAGATACTTCCGGGCAATATTGCACGACTGCTGTTCGTGCTCATCCCGCCCTTTCAAAAATCCCGAATCGTGGAACAAGGCAGCCGTAAGCAATAATTTTTTTTCATATTGGGCCACGTTTTCCGCTATCGCTATGCTTTCGGCGGCATTCAGTACGTCCACTGTATGACCGGCATTGTGGTAGGTAAGGTTTCCTGGCAGTTCGTCTCGAAGTTTTTTAAGGATATATTTTTGAACCTTTTTTAGTTGCATTTCATTTAACGTAGCAGTTCGCTAATATATTTAATGTTGATGTTATTCCCGAAAATAAATAGGCTATTGCAACGCCATTTGTTCAATAACAGTTGGGCCACTACAAAATTGTGGGTATATTGCTGTTGAAATACAGGCTTATACTTTAGATACAGCGCTATGCCCAACCATTTATCAACGCTCGGAATTATCCATACATCAATCAGTATAATCGCTGTTTTGATCGCACTTTTTTGTCTCAATCGGGCTGGCAGGATCGATCCGGCCAATAAATGGGGTAAAGCATATGTCTGGCTTACGGTAATTACCTGCCTCACCGCCCTGCCGATTATGAAAACAGGGCATTTTACGCCCGGGCATTATGATGCGATCCTGGTTCTTTTATTGCTACCGTTGGGAGTTTTTGCAAAAAACATATTTGGAAAGGCTGCAAATTACCTGCAGGTCATCATCATGTCTACAACGCTTTTTCTTTCGCTTATACCTGCGGTGGTCGAAACCCTTACCAGGCTGCCTCTGAGCCACCCGCTGGCAGCAGATGCCGGCGACCCTATTGCAGGTAAAGCGCTTTCGGGCTTATTCCTGCTTTTTATCGTCGGAGTGGTATATCAAATCGTCAAAATGCGCAAAAGCAATCAACCTGTTGCCGCAAAATAGCCCATCTCAGGTGTTATTCAGGCCATCAAGGTATTTGTAATGCATTTTTTGAAGCATTTCGGCCGAAGCGGCATCCGTAGATATGCCATAACCTGAAACAAACAAGCCTTTCAAGCCTGAGGCTGATGCCAGCGCATAAACCGTTGATTCATCAGCCGGATCGGACGGGCCTTCATACCGGTAAAGATCGGTGATCTCAAACTCATCGGCCGGATATTCCTTACCTCCCGCTGTCAGTTTGCCGTCTTTAAGATCAAAATCAAGTACATAACCCTGCTGATGTAATTGCCCTATGGCTTCGGTTATGGTCGCATAGTGAAATTGTTGTTTCATAGGGAGTGGTAATTAAGATCTGTACCATCAGCAAAATTAGAAAATATAAGCGCGTTCGAATCAATAATAACGGAAATTTGAGGAAGGGTGTATCATAGTCGGCCCGAAACCCGTATTGACAAATAAATGTTATACCAAAAATCTTCTCTTTATGAAAACTTCTAAAAACGGGATAGCCGCGATCAGTGTAGTGTGCCTGCTATCCGTTATGTTATTGTCGTCGTGCCTGAAAGACAATGTAAACTATGCCCAGCCCCCTGTTCCGACGGCCCTGGTATCTTTTGTGGTAGCCGCCACAGATCAGCCGCCGCTCGATCTTTATTTTAACAACAACAGAGTTAACGGCGCACCGCTTGGATATGGCAGTGGACTCGACTATTTCAGAGCTTACACGGGGCAGCGCACGGTGAATATCTACAACGATGCGTCGTTTAGCAAACTGTTTTCGGATACGATCACCCTAAAAAAAGATTCTGTTTACTCGCTCTTCCTCGTAAGCAACCTGCAACACCTGCAAACTTTGCTGATCCCCGATTCCATCAGGGCGCCCTCAAGCGGCAACGCGGCAGTGCGATTTGTCGACGTAAGTCCTGATGCGCCTGCGGCCGATTTGCTGCAGGGCGGGAGTGTCGTTGCGTCGAATAAGACGTTTAAAGGCTATTCGCCATTTGTACAATTGAAGGGCAATACATCGTACAATTTTGTCGTACAACAGCATGGAACCAATACTAAATTGGCATCCCTGAGCAATGTGCAGCTTAACGCCGGCTTTGTATATACGATATGGCTGCACGGGTTGGCGAATACAAGCAACGCGGTTGACAAATTAAGTGTGGATATTATTCCCAATGCATTTTTTTAACTGATCTCGATATAGCTATTTCTTAGAAAAGCGGGTAATGATAGCATTATTCGCTTTTTTACTTTACCACGGACCATACCAGGCACATGTCCAATTATTTATAACATTTTTTTCAAGTAAGTCAAACAACTTGGCAGCAAAATTGCTCTGTAAATATTACTAATCCAACCATTATGGAAATTGTGTACATGGCGCTTAAAGTAAGCGCTTTACTGGCAACAGTCTTACTCCCCTTATTGGGTCCGCATAAATTGCAAAAAAGAAATAATATCGAACTAAGCGACTGGGCTGTAAATGACAAGGGCCGACTGATCAACCTGGCGGAATCGGAGCCAAACAGTCACCCGATAAGGATAAAACATTAACGCGTTTAAGCTGATTTTGGAGCCCCGTTAAGGGGCTTTTTCATTTAGCGGGTTTAAACGCCTGGTTGGTTACAGGAAGACCTGTTGGTATGGTTATCACATTAAACCCGTGCTGATTGTCCCTGTGGCAGTTGTTGCAGCCGTCGGTCAATGCAGTAAACCCTTTCTTAAACCCCTCTTCATCTTTTTGTTTGATCGCCGTACTAATGCTGCTGATAGCGGGATCTATTATACCTATGCTTTTTATTTCGGGCCTGTCGGTGCAATATTGCTTTATGTCCCCAACCGTTTCCCCAATCTCGTGTACTTCAAAATCGGCGAGTTCCCAGTTTTTATTCACGCCAGCATACCATAGCTTAGCGTGATGTTCCTGAATGCCCATCATAAATTCGCCCAGGCCCGGCCGGTATGTGCTGTCCAGTTTTTTCTTAAGACTGTCCACTTGTGTTTGAAGCCGCTGATTGGAATCGGATGAATTGGCGCAGGCAGCCAATAAACCGACGGCGGGAATTAGGATAAGTAAAGCTTTCATTGCATCGAATTTAGGAAGTTTTATTAATTAACGATTTGTACTCGTCTAAGGTATCCACATCGGTCGCGCCTAACTCAAATGTTACAGTTGCAACTTTTTCGGCGTTGGCCATAATAATCTTTTTTGCTCCGGCATCACCCTCGAGTGATAATAATTGATCATACAATGTACTGTGAAAAAGTACCGGCGTACCGGTCACACTCTCATAAGCGCAGGCAATAATCTGGTTGCCTGTCGATCGGTGTTCAGCTATCAAGGTATCCAATAACGTGGAGGTAACAAATGGCTGGTCGCAAACCATTAGGATAACCGACGATGGAACCGGCGCAAGCTCTTTTAAAGCTTTTATACCGCTTACGATAGATGAAGACATCCCCCTTTGCCAATCGGGGTTAACAACGAGATCCGTCCCCCTGATATCTGTTTCCGAAATTATTTTTTGGTGAGATGCCCCTAAAACCAAAATAACCTTGCCGGCTTCCGATCCTTTGGCGGTGTTAATGGCCCGTTGAAGCAAGCTTTCGCCATTGTATTTTAATAGTTGTTTAGGCGTGCCCAGCCGCGTCGAGCCGCCCGCTGCCAGGATTACGATGGCCGAATCGTTTTTTGGCTGATCCATACGCATTTATCAATCTCGTTGATGTATCGTCGACGGCCTGTACCGCAATGGAGCTCCTTCCCTGCCGCTCAGCACAGCTTTCACTTCAGCCATCAGCGATAACGCTATCTCCTCGGGTGTTATCGCACCGATATCCAGCCCGACAGGGGCATAAATACGCTCCTGGTCAGGCCCGGATAGTTGACATCCTTCGCGCTCAAGCTCATCCCATATCCTTTCTGATCTTATACGCGGGCCAAGCATACCGATATAACGCGCTCCTGTGCCAAGCGCCTTCATCAAGTTGTATTTGTCTGTCTTGTAATCGTGCGCCATCAGCACGATCGCGGTATGGTCATCAATACGGATCTGATCAAAGCTTTCCGGGGCAAGAACCCGGTCGGCTAAGGCCACGATCTGGGTATTCAGTTTATGCAGATTAGCGACTATCGATAGTTCCCAATCCATTTCCTTAGCCAGCCTGCTAAGTGGATAAACATCGTACTGGTGTCCCATCAATATAAGATGAATAGCAGGCGGCAATATTTCAATAAAAAGGTCAAGCGCCCGCTCATCGGACAGGCTAAAATGATGCGGCGCCGAATGGCCCGCGGCCAGTTGATCTTTTATCGCGCCGGATACTGCCTTTGCCGCTCCGTCAAAAACGTAGAGGCTGTCGCCGGGTTCGTACTTCAGAACCTCGCCTGTTCGAATTTCCGGCCAATTGCCCGACACCGCGGTGACCGTCAGGAGGACATGCGTCCGTCGCGCGGCGCTGATACATGTTTTTAGAACTTCAACCGGGTTATTCTTATCCTCAGCATCGAGCGGTGTAAACAGCACATCGATTATGCCGTTACAGCCAAGCCCTACCCCTATCTGGTAAGGGTCGTTGTCCGTCGTATCGTAAGTGATTATTGTCGGGCTTAAATTCTGTATCGCAGCCCTGGCACGTTTCAGGGCGTCACCTTCGAGGCATCCGCCGCTTATACCGCCAACCCACAAGCCGTTGTCCATCACCAGCATACGGGCGCCGGTACGCCGATAGGATGATCCTTCAACCCTGACCACTGTAGCCAGCGCCGATCTCACACCTGCTTTAGCAACGTCCTCATAGGCTTTTATAATGGCTTTGATCTCTTTCATCGCCGCTCGATATCGGTCAGACTAAATTAGCAAAACAAAAACCTATTTACCGAAGGGCGGCTCACCGTTCAACTGGTGATATAAAGGCATGTCATTTCTCGGCTTTACTGCCTGGTGGAAATTCTTGCAATAGTATACCTGCAAGTGCAACTCGTCCCGGCCGCTGCGCATAATTGCAATATCAGGCAATCGCGTTACGGAGTCAAAGTACGGTTTTACATCGGCATCAACGCTTGGCTGCTGGTCCTGTGCAATGATTATGGCATCATGACCTAAAACTGACTTTGGATCGACAAGAAATGCGGTGTTACGGGGGTCATCCGTAAAGCTTATGACCGGCTTTTGTCCCTTGAGCGCCCAATCGACCTTACCCGTTAGCCACCAGCGCGTGCTGCCGGCAAATATTCGTGGATTCTGCAGCCAGCCTTCTTTTGCAAAGCGGGTTTTGATGTCGTCATAATCGATGCCCTGTATGGTCGGGTCGACCTTGTCGCCATGGACTTTATTTACAATCCATTTAGGGCCGTACCATTGCCAGAAACCAGTAACCATGTGCAGGCTTAAAACACTTATCGTAATGACGGTGAACCAGGTGGAGAACCTGAGCCATCGCCTGATACTGCGGGCTTGTTTGGCTACACCATTTAGGTTCCGGTCGATAGCAGATCCCAGCGGGATAAAAAGCATCATGTAACCCGGCGCCTGCCAGTGAAAATGGTATTGCAAATCGGACCATAAAGTAACCACGGTAAAAAACACAATCGGCAGGACGGAAAGCCAGAAGAAAAAGCTGTACACTTCCGAAGTAACACGCAGCTTAAACGACCGGTACAATTCGCGCACGGTCGGAACCCATATCCATGGCAACAGCCACAGCGACTGACCCAGGATGCTGCGAAAAAACCAGTCGGGATGCAACTGAAATTTGCTGCCTGTGCCGGCCCTCGATCCCTGGAACACGAACGATACCCAATGATTATTATAGTTCCACCATAAAACAGGGAGTGCAAAAATGATCGTGATCAGCACGGCGATATATGGCCCCGGGTGCCAAAGCCAATGGCGTTGGTCTTTGTTCGTCGCTATAAACAGGAAAACGCCGATAAAAATAAAAAGCACATGGTATTTGCTCAAGGTCGCCAGCCCCAGGCAAACTCCTGTCATGATCCATAACAACCATGTATGCCGGCTTGTTCTGAGCGTTCTAAGATCACCACCTTTTTGCCCGAACATGATCTGAACGATAAAATATGTACTGGCGAGCCAGAAAAACATCAGCGGGGCATCAGGCTGGAACCAGCAGGCTATTGCAACGGTATACACCGCGCTCAAATTCATTACAACCACCGCCCAAAAACCCGACCTGGCATTAAATAATTTTCTGGTTATTGCAAATAATAGCCAGCTTGTACCCGCAAAGAGCAGTACCGCAGGGAAACGAAGCCCCAGGTTAGTCAAACCGAATACTTTTATACTTAATCCGCTTAGCCAGAAAAATAAGGGCGGTTGATCAAAATAACTCCACTCGAGTTTTACGGCGCCCCGAAAATAGTAGGCCTCGCCTATGCCAAGCCCGGTGTATGCTGCGATAAAAAGACGGACTATGAATGTAAGAAGGATCAATACGAGGGCGTAGCGGGCTGCATTTTCCTCAGTTATTTTTTTCATCGGCAGGTTGGGGTTTGTTCCAACCTGCAAAATGAGCAATTCTTGCAGTGAATAACAATTATTTGCTCATTTTTTTGATGCAAGGTTTTAATTCCTCAATCCTTTTTTCTTCAGAAATTGAATGATAGCGGCAGGATGATCAGTCTGCAAGCCCGTAAAACCTTTCGCCAGTGCCGGTTCCCAATCCTGCGGCCCCTCGCCTCCGCTTTGAATATCGGGCCAAACCGGAATGCCCATTGCTTTAGCCGCCGCAACCATTTCGGCAGTGTATTCTTTCCAGCCACCATCCAGCAGATCAGGCTTTACCTGGTTTATAAAGGCCTTCATCGCCGCTATGTCTTTAACATTTCCGGGCATACTCACCATCAACGGCATGTCGGGTGCAACTCGCCGCCAATCCGTAAACTGGCGTTGGTTATTAATGTAAACCAGTACTTGTTTTTCCATGCCGAACTTTTTAAGTTCTGCATAGGTTGCGGCTGCATCAGCCTGCTTAAAGTCGATATAGATATATATTTTATCCCTGCACAAAGTCAATATCTGCTCAAACGTGGGTACTTTGTAAACTTTATTATCTGCGCTGTCCTTGTTTTTAACTTTGAGCAGCTCTACCTGTTCCAGAGTCATATCCTTAACTGCTCCTTTCCCATTCGTCATCCGGTCAACGGTGGCGTCATGCATACTGATGAGCTGGCCATCACTGGTAGTTCTAAGGTCTATTTCAACATAATCGGCTTCGTTTTTTATTGCTTCGGCATAGGCGTCCAAAGTGTTTTCCGGGCAGATCACATGGTCGCCACGATGCGCTATGACAGTAAAATTGTGGCGCGGCTTCGGTATCGGGTTTGTTTGGGCATTAACCGCACCGACCGCTACCAAGACGATTAACAATACAAGCAGGATTTTTGACCGCTTCATTTGCCAAGGCCATTAGTGGTTTTCATCATAGTTGTTATGGCGTCGCCGACTTCATGACCGGCGTTCTTTTTGAAATCAAAACCCAGCAATTCGGCAATGCTCTGCGCCAATTGCTTGTGATAAGTGGTCGTCGATGTTCTCATAACACCGCTATTGGGCGTATCCGGACCAATAACCGCAAACCAGGTTTGTTCGGAATTTTTTATCATCGAACCATGGCTGCGCCAGGCGTCGACCGAGGTATCTCCCCTGCCATGATCGCATGTGACGATCAAGGTTGTTTTATCTTTGTAAAAGGGGTCGGATTGCAGGTATTGCCAGAGCTCCCGCAAATATGAATCTTCCATATGCGCCTGCTCCAGGTACCTTTTGTAATTTCCTTCATGGGCCATATCGTCCGTCTCATCAAAAGCAAGATAAAGTACGCGGGGCTTATATTCCTTTAAATATTCTTTACCCATTTCGTAAGTTACGAAATCAATACGCGTATCGCCCAGGTAATGTGGCGCCTGGTTTTGTATCGTGCTCAATAACCTCAGTTGCTCATCTGCCTTTGCATCGTTAAAGCCTGCATAGCCGGCGTTAACCATCAGGCCCGAACGCTGAACGTTAAAAATCGCCGGAAACACTTCCCAGGAGGAAAAAACGGCGATTTTGTTTTCAAAGCCCTTTTGTTTATTCAGGTATTCCAGCACATTCACATTCGGATTTAGTACCGGGTTATTCGTGTTCATTCTTTCGTCGGGGAAACCCGTGAAAATTTCATTGTACCCCGGGTAGGAAAATTTGTACTTATTGGCCACCTGGTCGCAGTTTCCAAGGTCTCGATCGCCGTATAACTGTCCCTGTGATGCTATTGTGGACCAGAAGAACGGAAGCAACAACTGCCGACGCGCTTCCGCTGTCTTTGCCCAATACTTTTTCTCTATTTCGGCCTTGCCGCTTGTATATCTGGAATTAAGCAAGGCTGAATCCGCCCCGCGGTATAATTCCTGCCAGCGAAATCCGTCAAGCGTGACGATAATGACATTTTGGGTTTTATGATCCTGGGCGAAAGCCTGTTGAAGACCGGCAATCAGAAGCAGTAATAACGTAAGCTTTTTCATAAGATATAACCTTCGTACCAAAAGTAAAGGCGGGAGATTAAGCCCACCTTTACTGAAATTTAATTTAAATGGATGTTGGTAATTTATGGTTTGTTGGTAACTAATACCCGTATTATTTAAGTACCCACATAATGCCGTTAATGTCGTCGTTGCCGCTATACTGGCTTTGTAACGCAGCAGTGTAATTAGTTGTATTTGCTGTGCGCTCGCTTGACGGATATTGGAAACGCATGGCTATACGCTGCCCATTGCCGGTGCCCGGGCCGGTGGTAAAATTCGGCACACCGGTACGGCGATAGGTAAAGTACGACTCCAAACCAGAATGGCGGAACAGCGCCAGGTACTTCTGCTGTAATATCTGGGTAAGGCCGGTTGCTCCACCTGCATATTTAATTGCAGGCTGATTATAATAAGTGTTCCAGTCGGTGTTAATGGGATAGGTATCATAATTGCCGAGGTTGGTTACATCCGTTGAACCGGGACGGTAGAAAAATGCGGTAAACGAGCCTGTGGCGGGGATGCTGTAATAAGCCCAGGAAGCCTGTATGCCGTTAACGTAATACGTCTCGGCGTTTCCGGTGGCCCAGCCCCTATTGATACCCTCGGCTATCTCAAACTCTTGTTCGGGGTACCCGATCTGTATGCTCGGCTCGCCGGTATAAGTGGAATAATAGTGGTGCCGGTTGATGAATGAAAAATGCTGTAAGCCGGCATCGGCATACATCTGGCCCAGGTCTTCGCCAGGGTCCGCTCCAACAAACGAACTGAAAGCTGTAGGGCTCTGATGCAGATCGTCGACATAGTGACGGGCAGGCTCAGCCACAACATATACACGCGGATCCTGGAAAGTAGTCAATAGTTTGATATAAGTTTGAGAAGAATTTTGCCTGGAACCGTTCTGGCCGAAGTTGTTGGGATTCATCGGGTAAAAGTTGCTTGGCGTTACAAAGGTATACTGCAGGTTATCGGCCGAACTTGCCATCAGCGGATATTTGGCCGGATCGCCAATGATAGCTGCAAACTGTGACGGAATATTCATGTCCGGATCCGTTAGAGCTTTTTTGCTCAGCTCAAGCAGCAGCCTGATGTGAAATGCATTCACCACTTTCTGCCATGCGGCGAGATTATTGTTCAGGAATATATCACCGCTGAATGCAGTGTTCCCCGACGAGATGAGCGAAGTCATATCGCTGTTTGCGCTTTCAAGCCATGCAAGGCATTGGGTCATTACCGCTTTTTGAGTATCATACTTGGGGGTAAGGTTTTTCAAGCCTTGTAAAGCCTGCGTCATTGGGATATCGCCCTCTTCCAGGCTCATCTTACTAAAAAAATAAGCCCTGAAAAATTTGCCCAGAGCGCTGTAGGGGTTTACGGCAGGCGCCCCTGCTGCCTGCGCCTGCTGCTCCATTGCCAGTACATTTTTTAGCGTCGAATAATAGTTATCGCCCGAACCGAAGTTGTACTGGTTGTTACCGTAGTAGTTATAGTTATAAATATAATACTGGCACCATATTTCATCTTGTCCGTCGGGAAAGTCGACCATATTGTTCAACACCCCGTTGAGCAACAGAGAAGCCGGCACGCTGGTAGGCACGTTGTTGTTTTGAGTAAGGTCCTCAAAACTTTTCTTGCAACTGCTTACTGACAACACTAACAGCGCCGGCAGTAAATAAAATTTAAATATCCTTTTCATGATCATATCTCCAATTTGAATTAGAATGAAAGTTTGAGGTTAACACCATAACTGCGTACGGATGGCGATTGCAGACCAGTTAAAGTTGTCCGGGTATTCGCGTATTGATCAAGGTCGACGTCTTTAAACCTTGGGTCTTTATAGAAATACAGCAGGTTACGGCCATATATCGTAACAGAGGCCCTGGTGATGAACGATTTTTGCAGCCATTGCTTTGGAACATCATAACTTAAAGTCACTTCGCGCAGCTTAGCGTAAGTCTTGCTCATCAGGAAGGCCTGATCGACATTATAGTACTCGCTAACATACTCTTGTACCAGGGCCGGCGTTTTATTCGCCGCGTACTGTAATTGATTATAGTTCAATACAGCACCCGTGGCCGAATCAAAGTTCGGCGCTACACCATTTGATATCTGTACACCCTGACCAACGTAACTGCCTTTGTAATTCGGGTCGGGTTGCTGGTTATTTGCCGGGTAATGCAGCCAATCCTGGTAGCGCGCGGCGCCAAGGGCGCCCTCGGCCGTAAGCGCGTTTGAGCCGCCGCGCATCGTTTTATTAAATACATAATCGCGGGTAACGCCGCCTACCGAGCCGTCGAACTGGAAGCCAAGGCTTATGCTCTTGTAACTAACGTGGTTATAAATGCTCCAGGTCCAGTCGGGATCAAGGTGACCAAGGTACTGTGGTACCGGGTTTACCAGGGGCTCGCCGTTCGAACCGTTGATGATCTGCCCGTCCGGCGTCCTGACAAACGCTGACCCGTAGAACTTATCTACACGGTCGCCGTCATGGAAGAAGGTGTTGTACACGCCCTGTCCGGGGGGCAACTCTTTATAAACTTCTTTATAGGTGGCCCAGTTAACCAGTACGTCCCATGTAAAACCGTCCGGGTTCTTTACCGGCGTACCGCTCAGCGAAACCTCGTAGCCTGTCTTTTCAGTCTTTAAAGCGTTTAGGAATTCGGTAGTGTAACCGGTTGCCGTCGAAATGGGGTTAGAAAGAATCTGCGGACCGTCGATATACTGAAACGCGGTACCCGACAAGCCTAACCTGTTTTTCAGGAACTTAAGATCGAACCCTTCTTCGTAGTTTACACGGGTCGAGGTTTTGATGCCTAACTGATACAGGTAATTAGATGCGTAACCAGCAGCCTCGCTGTTATATGGTTTGCCGATGGAATAGAATGAATTAAGCGAATAAGCCGGGCCGTTGTATGGTGTGGTATATACCGAACCATAACCCAGCGGGTTGAGAAATAGCGGATTAGTACCTGGGCTACTACTGAGTGTCTGGCCGCCAAACGCGGTAATCGTATTGTATGGGGCCGGCCCTATAGTCGGGCTGGTATCGTCGGAACGAACATTGGAAAACGACGCCCGCAATTTCAGGAAAGAAATAACATCAGGTAACTTTATATAGTCAGAAACCATAGTGGCTACAGAAACACTGGGATAATAATACGTAGTTACATTCTGGAAAGCCGACGACTTATCCACGCGACCGGTACTCGATAACGTAGCATACTGGCCAAACGAAAAGTCTACTGAATAGTACCCGCTAAGGGTCCTTAATTGGGAATCAAAGCTATCGGACTGCAGCGGATTCTTTGAGTTGCTAAACGAATACACACCCGGAACATTCAGGTAGTCTGTCGATATCCAGGTCGAATGGTACATAAAGTTTCTCAAGTTGCCGCCGATGAGGCCCGAAGCATTGATAAAATGGCTGATGTTATAATCAAAGTTTAACTTCAGTTCCGTATTATTCTCAAACAGGTTACGGTTATCTTCGCGATAATCGCCCTGGTTACCTTCACGGCCATAAGGGTGCGCCGAGTACGGCATATCTTCCGTCTGCAGCAAACTATAGGTATCGATCTGCGATTTCAGGTCGACATTCAGGTGGTTGTCAATCTTAAAGTTACCCGCTAAATAACCGTAGGTATCGTCTTTGTGATGTCCCCTGGTCCATATTTCGGTCAGGAACCATGGGTTGTGATAGCGGGTGTATTCTTCAAAGTTCGACTGAACGCCCACTTTTCCCGGCTGCCAGATGGCCTTTATATCAGGTGCGTTTACGCTCCAGTCGGCGCCGGTCCAGATGGCCATATTATAAATAATACTGTTGGGGCCGTATTGTACGTCTGGAAAATCGTCGGTGCTCTGGCGGTTAAAGTTAACGCTGCCCTCAAACTTCAGGCGGGGTGTGGGATTGAATGACGCATAGAAGTTGGCGTTGGCTATATCCAGGTACTGAAATGGAATATAGCTGTCCTGGTGCTGCTGCGACACTGAGAAGCGTGTGGTATAATTATCGCCGTTGGAGGTAATGGCAATATCATTGTTGGTTTGAAAGCCTGTTCTCAGGAAATTGGCCAGGTTGTTTGCGCCACGTGCCGTCCAGGGCGTGCCTTGGCGAACACCATTTACAACAGGGCTATCATACTGCGGTATTAACTGCCCGTTGAAGTAAGGGCCCCAGATATCGTAGTCACTATCCACACCGCCCGGCGCGCCGCCTTTACCGTCCACAAACTCGTAAAAAGTGTTTTCGCCCGGACCGAACGAGTGCTGCACCTTTGGAAAGGCTACAAAGCCCTTATTCATAACGGTGCTGCTATTGAAATCGACCGTTAAACCTTTTTTACTGGCTTTCCCCTTTTTTGTGGTGATCAGGATAGCGCCGTTTGCCGCGCGGTTACCATAAAGCGCGGCAGCCGCCGGACCTTTTAGTACCGTATAACTGTCGATGTCGTCCGGACTGAGGTCGAAGGTATCCGAGTTGATCGGCAGACCGTCCACTACATAAAGTGAAACCGTGTTACCGCGGATCGTAACGTTCGGAGTGCCCAGTATTTCGGAGGTCGCGCCGACAGATAAACCCGCAACCTTTCCGATAAGGCCGTTAACCGGGTTAGGATCCCTGGCGGTGGTCAACTGCTCGCCGGTTACAGTTTGTGTTGAGTAACCTATGCGGCGCGTTTCCTTTTTTACGCCCAGCGCGGTCACTACAACTTCATTGAGCGCCTTGTTGTCAGCTACCAGTGTTACGCTATAGGTAGTCTGATCGCCAATGGTGATATCCTGCGGCGCGTAGCCCAGGTAACGGAAAGTTAGCACCTGGCCTTTTTCAACGGTAAAAAGAAAGCGCCCGTTGATGTCAGTTACCGTACCACGGCTGGTACCTTTTAGTAATACGTTGACGCCGGGTAAAGGCTGTTTGTTTTCGTCGGTGACGGTACCACCGATCTTGATCTGCCCGAATGAAAGTACCGGGGCCAGGCATAATAACACAATGGTTATCAATGTCCTAAAGTGAATGTAAAGCTGTGTCATCTGCTTAAATTAATTAAGAGTGCGAAGGATGATTTGTTACAGCAATACTAAACTTAGTTTATTATTAGTAAACTAAGTTTACATTAAGGAACGCTTAAGCCTGGGTAGTGAAAAGGTTAAGAGGTCACAGATTTTGTAATA
>DASZYQ010000006.1:0-82152 GCA_035545315.1 Mucilaginibacter sp.
TACCAGTTCATACTCGTCTATCAGAAAACGGTACTTACTCAGATAGTTCCGTTTTAATGTTAGATCATTATTGATGTTTCGCATAACGCTTAGCTTTATTCTTTAAAGCTAATTCTGTTACCGAATTATCTGACCTTTACAATTGCGTGGAAAAGATCGGGTTTTGTTTCTTTAACATACAAGGCGAATAACCCTGCTAAAGAATGCCCCATCAGTATCCGGTAAGGCGCCACCCGGTAATGCAAATCGACATAAGGAATTACTTCTTCATCAATATATCGCAAAAAACGGCCCGCTCCTGATGTTTTTAGTACGGTGACACTGTCGGTTTCGGAACTACTGAGTTGCGGATGTATCGGCGTAAGGTCACGGCCCCGGTCGACGTTGGTGATCCCAACTACGATCATCGCCGGTATTCGGTCACGGTCATAACCGGCCAGGAAATCGGCTGCCGTTGACGCCTGCTGAAAATGACTGTCGCCATCAAGAACGTATAATACCGGATAACTATTGGTTGTTGTATTATAATCCGGCGGCAGATGAACCCAAAGCGTCCGGCTTTCCGGCATGATCTTCGATTTGATCAGTATCGCCGTATCATTCCGGGCAGGCAAAGAATCGATTTGAGCTGAAGCCAGGCCGGGAACGGCAAACAATAAAATTATCGATATGACCAAGCTGTGAAAATATCCGTTGGTTTTAGTTCCGTCTTTCATGTATAGTATCCTCAAACAATTTCACATACCGCAGAACCTTAGCTTTCGGCTTTGTGCTTTCTGCTTTTAGCCTCTCTCCTGGCAAAGCTCGATCAGCACACCACCAGCGCTTTTAGGGTGAATAAAGCATACGAGTTTATTATCGGCGCCCGGTTTCGGCTCGTCATTTAGTAATAAGAACCCTTCGGCTTTCAAACGTTGCATCTCCGCCTCAATGTCCTCAACGTCAAAGGCTACATGATGCATGCCCTCCCCTTTCTTTTCAATGAATTTAGCTATCGGGCTATCGGGCGATGTGGCTTCAAGTAATTCTATTTTATTAGGGCCGGATTTTAGAAATGCGGTTTTAACTGCTTCTGAAGCAACCTCTTCAATTTTGTAGACTGATGTGTTGAGCAGTTTTTCATAAAGCTTGCCCGCTGCGTTAATATCCTTTACCGCAATGCCGATATGCTCTATTTTGTCCATTCTCAAAGATTGCAAATAATTACGTTTATCTGATTATTTAACCTTGTTTGGATTAATTATAAATAAAAACTTTACTTATCTTTGCGCTGTTAATATTTTGAAAGAGATGAACCTTCCGATATACCTGGATAATAACGCTACGACGCCAATGGACCCGCGCGTGCTTGAGGCGATGATCCCTTATTTTACGCAAAAATTCGGGAACGCGGCAAGCCGTAACCACTCCTTTGGGTGGGTAGCTGAAGAAGCTGTGGATTATGCGCGCGAGCAGGTAGCCAAACTGATCGGCGCTAACGAAAAGGAGATCATTTTCACATCAGGCGCTACCGAGGCCGATAACCTGGCCATCAAGGGCGTTTTCGAAATGTATAAAGATAAAGGTAACCATGTTATTACCGCGGTTACCGAGCATAAAGCGGTACTGGATACCTGCAAACATATTGAAAAGCTGGGCGCAAGGGTTACTTACCTGCCGGTGAAAGCCGATGGTTTAATTGACCTGGCCGAACTGGAAGCTGCCATGACGCCGGAAACTATCCTGGTTTCGATCATGTATGGCAATAACGAGATCGGTGTGATACAGCCTGTTAAGGAAATAGCAGCAATTGCGCATAAACATGGTGCGTTGTTCATGACCGATGCTACGCAAGCGGTCGGTAAGATCCCGGTGGATGTAAACGCCGATGGCATCGACCTGCTGGCTTGTTCGGCGCATAAAATATACGGCCCGAAAGGTGTTGGCGCATTGTATGTTCGCCGCAAAGGACCGAGAGTAAAAGTTACCGCCCAGATGGATGGCGGCGGCCACGAGCGCGGCATGCGTTCGGGCACACTAAATGTTCCCGGTATTGTGGGTTTTGGCAAAGCTGCCGAACTGTGCATACAGGAAATGGAAAGCGAAGCAAAACGCCTTTCGGCTATGCGCGACAGGTTACAGGCATCGCTGCTCGAACTGGAAGAAAGCTATGTAAATGGCAACCAGGAACACCGTCTTCCCCACGTAGCCAATATTTCGTTTAAATACGTAGAAGGCGAAGGTTTAATGATGGCGATGAAGGACCTGGCAGTATCATCGGGTTCGGCCTGTACTTCAGCGTCGCTCGAGCCATCGTATGTATTAAAGAGTTTGGGCCTTTCGGACGATCTGGCACATTCTTCGATACGTTATGGTTTGGGCAGATTTACTACCGACGAGGATATCGATTATGCTATCGATGTGACTAAAAAGGCAGTAAACCACCTGCGCGAACTTTCTCCGCTGTGGGAAATGTTCAAAGAAGGTCTCGACCTGAGCAAGATCGAGTGGGCGGAACACTAAATAGGTTGTACGTATGACGTTTTACGTTGTACGTCGGCATAAAAACTAAAGGCAATAAAAACGTAATACGTATAACGTTCAACGTATAACAAATAATTAAAGACATGGCTTATTCAGATAAGGTAATTGACCACTACACCAATCCCCGCAACGTGGGTACTTTGGATAAAAGCAGTGCCAAGGTTGGTACTGGTTTGGTGGGTGCACCTGAGTGCGGCGACGTAATGCGCCTGCAGATACAGGTTGACGATAACAATGTGATAACCGACGCCAAGTTCAAAACATTCGGCTGCGGCTCAGCTATCGCTTCTTCTTCACTGGCCACCGAGTGGCTCAAAGGCAAAAGCATCGATGATGCGATGAAGATCGACAACATGGACATCGTTGAGGAATTGTCATTGCCCCCGGTAAAGATCCACTGCTCGGTACTGGCCGAAGACGCTATTAAAGCAGCGATCAATGACTATCGCGTGAAAAACGGCATGGAGCCAATTGAAGCGGCAAAGGCACATCACTAATAGATGTGAGATATTAGATATGAGATGTGAGAGTCATGTCTGATGGTTTTATTGTGATTTGATTTTTGAATTTGGGCTTCGGTCTTAAATCTCAAATCTCAAATCTCGAATCTCAAAAAATGGTAACAATAACAGATAAGGCGAAGGGAAAACTGGACGACCTGATGCGAAATGCGGGGCTGGATGAATCCTATTTCCTGCGCGTTTCCGTTAAAGGAGGCGGTTGCTCGGGCTTATCATATAACCTTGATTTTGATAACGAAGAAAAAAAGGGCGACCAGTTCTTCGAAGATAAGGGCATCCGCATGGCCTTGGATATGAAGTCGTTCCTGTACCTTGCCGGCACCGAGCTTGATTTCAGCGATGGTCTGAATGGCAAAGGTTTTAACTTCCACAATCCAAACGCCAGCCGTACCTGTGGCTGCGGCGAGAGTTTTTCGGTATAATTTTTTGTTTTTTGATTTCACCGATTTTGGTATGATTACACCGATATCTTTTAAAAGAGTATCGGTGTAATCGTCTTTTATAATCGGTGTAATCCTTTTCTATAATCGGTGTAATCCTCCTATATTTATCGGTGTAATCAATTATAAATTTTAATGAATTCAGTAGCTGAGCGAAAGACCGTACCGAGCTTAATCCGCAACGTTGTCGCCAACATACATCCTGATACCCACACCTTTATGACCCACAAGGTAAAAGACGAGTGGGTTGAAATATCCTACAGGGACACGATCGATAAAGCTGATGCCATTTCGGCCTGGTTCCTGGAGATCGGCGTAAAAAAAGGCGACCGGCTGGCGCTCATTATTGAAAATGGTCCCGATTACGTTTATTACGACCAGGCTTTACAGCAGATCGGCGCAATCAACACGTCCATATACCCCACCCTGTCGGAAGCGGAAATTGAATACATCCTCAACGATTCTGAAGCCAAGACCATTCTTGTCGGCACCCCGTTCCTGCTGCGGAAGGTTTACAAGATCGCGAATAATTGTCCCGCACTGATCAGGATCATCCTGGCGTTTGACGATCTTGAAAAGTATGCTGAAAAAGGCAAGGCCATGAACCCAGGGATAACCTGTCTTAAAAACGTGATCGAAGAAGGCACTAAAATGCTCGACCAATACCGGCACGCCATCAACAGCGCGCGCGAAGCCATCTTACCGTCAGACCTTTCGTGCCTGATCTACACATCGGGTACCACGGGCACACCCAAGGGCGTAATGCTGACGCATTATAATTTGACGGAAAATGTACGCGCGGCCCTTGAGCAGATAAGAGTACTTGAAAAGACCGACAAATTTCTGTCGTTCCTGCCGCTTTCGCACGTATTTGAACGAACCGCAACCTATCATATCTGCCTGTTCGAAGGCTGTACCATAGCATTCGCGCAGAGCCTGGACCTGCTGGCAAAAAACATGGGCGAAGTTAGACCTACCATTATGTGCTGCGTGCCGCGTTTACTGGAACGCATTCACGACAGGGCCATGAAAAACGGCATGTCGGCAGGCGGAGCCAAAACAAAAATATTCGTATGGGCGCTTGGCATCGGCCGAAAATACCGCCTGGTTGTTGAAAGCGGCAAAAAGCCGGGCGTAGTATTGCGCAATCAGCAAAAAATAGCCGAAAAGCTGGTTTTCAGTAAGATCAAGGAACGAACCGGCGGGCGCCTGAAATTCCTGATCTCCGGTGGCGGCGCTTTGCCAAAAAACATCGGCGAATTCTTCGGCGACCTTGGCATAAAAGTGCTGGAAGGCTTTGGACTTACCGAAACCTCACCGGTAATGGCGGTAACTGAAAATGAACGGGTGATATACGGAACAGTGGGCCGTATTATACCGCGTATCGAGGTGGCCATACAAAATGTAGATACCAAACAGATCTATACCATCCAAACACATGAATCATTTAAGCCTGACTTTGAATCGGAAGAAGGCGAGATCATTACGCGCGGACATTGCGTAATGAAGGGCTATTGGAACAAGCCAGAAGAGACCGCCAGTGTGATTGATCCTGACGGTTGGTTCCATACAGGCGATATAGGACGTTTTTATAGGGGCAACCTCCAGATAACCGATCGCCTGAAAAATATGCTCGTAAATGCGTATGGCAAAAATGTTTATCCTACACCCGTCGAAAACACCTACCTGAAAAGCCCCCGCATCGAGCAGGTATTCCTTATCGGTGATAAACGCGAATATATTACGGCGCTTATTGTTCCCAGCCGCGAGGCTCTGCAGGAGACCTTCAAGCTGGACGACTCCTTTTTTGAAAAACCGGAGATATTCATCGACGACAAAGAGATTGTAGAATGGATCGGCCAGGACATTAAGCGCCTGTCAAACGAGCTGGCTAAATTCGAGCGGATCAAGAACTTTAAGGTTAAACGCAATCCTTTCAGTATGGACGATGGAGAGGTCACTCCTACTATGAAAGCCAAACGCAAGGTTATTGAGAAGAAGTACGCCGCCGATATTGACGAGATGTATTTGCAGGAAGCGGAAGCGGATTAGATTCTTAAATATCTTGAGTATTTTCTGTGTAAAGGGATAGCATGATGAAAACTATAACCGTAAATGTTGAGGATGATTTATCGGAAAAGGCTATAACCGCTGTTCTAGATGCGTTAAAATTGGAATATGAGATTGACAATGAGCAATTTCAAAATGAAACTGAACGGCATCCAGGCAAATCCATACCTCGCAGAAAAATTAAATCAGGGTAGAAAAGACATGGAAAGCGGTAAAGGAACCCATATGCCGCTTGACGATTTATGGAAATAGTATTCCAGCCGAAAGCTTTAGATGATCTGAAATTTTAGAATAAATCCGGTCAAAAACAAATACAGCAAAGAATAACTATTTTACCTCAGGCAATCGATGAAAATCCATCTGAGGGCATTCTCACGTCTCAAATCTCACATCTCATATCTAAAAAATCCCTATTTTTGCAGCCTTATTACAAACTATGAGTACTGCATTATCCGAACAGGAGATCATCCGCCGCGAATCGTTACAACAATTAAGGGCTTTGGGTATTAACCCCTACCCGGCAGAGGCCTTTCAAGTGACCGCATTTGCGAAGGATATAAAAGATAATTTTAACCCTAATAATACAGACCAATACCAGGACATAACGCTTGCGGGCCGCTTAATGAGCTTCCGGGTAATGGGCAGCGCTTCGTTTGCCGAGTTGCAGGACTCGACAGGCCGCATCCAGATCTACGTGAAACGCGACGAGATTTGCCCCGGCGAAGATAAAACGCTATACAATACGGTATTCAAAAAACTCCTTGACATTGGCGACTATGTCGGTGTAAAAGGCTATGCCTTTATTACCCAAACCGGCGAGACATCGGTTCATGTACAGGAATTGAAGCTGCTGTCCAAATCACTTAAGCCCTTGCCTGTAGTGAAGCGCGAGGAAGATGGAACAATTCACGACGGCTTTACCGATCCTGAATTGCGCTACCGCCAGCGTTATGTCGACCTGACCGTTAATCCCGAATTTAAGCAGATATTTATCAATCGCTCAAAAGTGATCAGCTCGATGCGCGATTACTTTAACCAGCAGGGCTGGATGGAGGTGGAAACGCCTATCCTGCAGCCTGTTCACGGGGGTGCGGCGGCCCGTCCGTTCAAAACGCACCACAATACGCTGGATATGGAGCTTTTCCTGCGTATAGCTAACGAGTTGTACCTCAAAAGGCTTATCGTAGCCGGTTTTGACGGTGTTTATGAGTTCGGAAAAATGTTTCGTAACGAGGGTATGGATCGCACCCATAATCCCGAATTTACTTCGGTCGAGATCTATATCGCTTACAAGGACTACATCTGGATGATGGAAATGGTGGAGAACTGCCTGGAGCATGTAGTTCGCGCTGTGCATGGCGTTACCGCAGTACAGGTTGGCGACAACGAGATCAATTTTGCCGGTCCGTATGAAAGATTATCGATGTATGAGTCGATTCACAAATTTACAGGCATCGATGTTTCGTCTATGGATGAAGCCGCTTTGCTGCAAGTTTGTCAAAAGCTGGGCATTGAGACCGACGCTACTATGGGCAAAGGCAAATTGATCGACGAGATATTCAGCGCAAAAGTGGAAGCAAATCTGATTCAACCGACTTATATTACCGATTACCCGATTGAAATGACGCCGCTGGCAAAAAAGCATCGCAGCAAAGATGGCCTGGTGGAACGTTTCGAATTATTCGTCAATGGAAAGGAAATCGCTAACGCCTATTCGGAATTAAACGACCCCATCGATCAACGTGCCCGTTTCGAAGAGCAATTGGTATTGGCAGGGCGCGGTGACGAAGAAGCTATGGCCATGGACGAAGATTTTCTTCGTGCCCTGGAATACGGTATGCCGCCCACATCGGGGCTCGGCATCGGTATCGACCGCCTGGTAATGCTTTTAACCAACCAACATACCATACAGGAGGTTTTATTTTTCCCGCAAATGCGGCCTGAGAAAAAGGTTAAAGTTGCTTCGGCAGACGATTTCATCAATATCGGCGTACCGGCTGAGTGGGTGCAGGTATTGAATAAAATGGGATTCAATACGGTTGAAGAATTAAAGGCCGCTAACCCAAATAAAGTTTTTAACGACCTGGGCGGAATGCGCAAAAAGCTGAAGCTGGATATTGCCATGCCTGCGAAGGATGTGGTGATGGCCTGGTTTCTTTAAAGTTTGCAGTTGCCTGTTTGCAGTTTGCATCGGCTTTTATGACATTCACTGCCAACTGCGCAGCGTAAGCTGCCAACTACTTTACAATTTGTTAATAAAATCATAAAATAAATAAAACTTTTCTATCGGAGTGGTTGTATAACTTTATAATTACACAAGTTATGCAAATTTTATGACTAATTCGATATTGGAAATTACTGAGAACGAATACCTTATAAAATTGAACAGGAGCAATTTCGACCTGTCCTTTATAAGGAGCCTGCTGAAAATCGTGGAGGTCGCGAGTCCATCGTCCGATGACCAGGTGGTATTTCACGATAAACATGTTTTATCGGATAGCCGCTCATCGGAACCCGACTATTACAGCTCTATTGAAGAAAAATAGGCTTTAAAATTATCACTTTTAAAGCCTATTCTTTTACCTAAAATTGGCGGTAACCGCCGCGTACCACTTGCTTATCCATTTGCGCCATCTGCGCTTTCATCATTTTTATCTGGTCGGCAAGCAATTTATTTTTATCATCCTTCGACGCTTCCTGCAGGTACATCTGTGCTTCGCGCTTGTTGCGTTTTGCCATAGCAATACCGGCAAGGCTAAGTTTGGCCAAGGCTATATTGTGCGACATGGTCATACCGAGCGATAATGCTTTCTTGAAATATTTTTCAGCCTTCATCGGCGCTTTACGCGATTCCATCAAACCGAGCAACAGGTTGAAATAGCCATGCTGGCTTTTCTTTAACTGCTTTTCATAATCGGTGATCTTGTTCAGCCACTGTTCGGCTTTATCCATCTTTTCCTTGCGCAGGAAAAACTGGGCGATGATCATATTCTCATTAAAAAAGTAAGTAAGCAGTATCAGGCCGCCTATAAAAAATACCAGTATTCCCCAACCCCAGATACCGAACACACACATGGCCACTCCGGCCGCGGCAACCGCACATGCGATAATTAACCGAACTATATTTGACATAATTTCCTGGCTCTTAAAACAGAGTGCAAATATCCGTTTATTTGTAGTCTTAACCAATATTTGATCAATTTTTATGGCAGTGAATTTTGAGCCATCGTGGCTGGAAGTTTTACAGGACGAATTCGGCAAGGATTATATGGTGAAACTGCGGGAATTCCTGAAACAGGAGCAAAGCGCCGGACATAAAACCTACCCTAAAAACGGTGACATATTCAATGCCTTCTGGAAGACGCCGTTTAATGACCTAAAAGTGGTTATAATCGGACAAGATCCCTATCATGGGCCTAACCAGGCGCATGGATTGTCTTTTTCGGTTCAGAAGGGTGTCGCACCGCCGCCCTCGCTTAAGAATATATACAAAGAATTAGCGACGGATATACCGGGCTTTCATATTCCTAATCATGGCGACCTGACCGAATGGGCCGAACAGGGTGTATTGTTATTAAACGCTACTTTAACGGTAAGGGCCGACAGTCCGGCCTCACATCAAAAACGGGGTTGGGAAGAGTTTACAGACCATGTGATCAAAACCATCTCTGATAAAAAGGAAGGGGTCGTGTTTATTCTTTGGGGGAGTTTCGCGCAGGCCAAAGCTGAGCTGATCGATCAGTCAAAGCATTTTATTATCAAATCACCGCACCCATCGCCTTTCTCGGCCGATCGGGGCTTTTTTGGTTCCAAACCGTTTTCAAAAACGAATGCAATTTTTATACAGGAAGGGAAAACGCCGATTGATTGGCAGATACATTAGTGACTTGTGATTAGTGATTAGTTAATCAGGCCAATAACCTAATCACAAGTTAACTAATTGCAAATCACTAATACTCCAGTCGCTAATACTCCAGCGGCACTATCGGTTCCTTCTTGCTGGTCGACATGATCATCATGGTCTGGAAGGTTTTCACAACCGGTATGCGGCTGATCTTTTCCATGATCAGTTGCTCGTACGATTTTATGTCTTTAACGTAAACCTTCAGCAAAAAATCGCATTGCCCGGTTACGTGGTGACACTCGGTCACCTCTTTTATTTTTTGTATTTCGTCGAGGAAAACCTGGATGGTATTGTTCTTGTGAAAATCGAGCGATACCTGGATGAACGTCTTTATACCGAGTCCTAATTTCTCTTCATCGACGAGCGCATGATAACTTTTGATAAATTCAGCATTCTCCAGTTTCCGTACGCGTTCGAGCGTCGGCGCGGGTGAAAGACCGATCTCGTTAGAAAGCTGGAGGTTTGTTATACGCCCGTTTTCCTGTAAAATTCTGAGTATCTGGAGGTCTATTTTGTCAAGTTCAGCAGCCATGATAAGTACAAATATAATTTTTCAATGCTTCACAGAATAAAATTTTTCAAAAAACTATTAAAACCGAAATAAATTTCACCATATTTTTAGACTTATCTAAATTTTTTATTAGATTTGCTTAAATGAATACGTTCACTGAAGAGAATTATTTAAAGGCCATCTACCATGGTGCGGCCAATGGCGGAAGTGCAAGCACGAATGAAATAGCCGCAGCATTAAACACCAAAGCAGCTTCTGTAACTGATATGCTGAAAAAGCTGGCGGAAAAAAAGCTCATCAACTATACTAAATACCAGGGAGTGACGCTTACGCCGGCTGGGCAAAAGATCGCGCTAAGTATTATCCGCAAGCATCGCCTTTGGGAATATTTTTTAGTCGAAAAACTAAATTTCAAGTGGGACGAAGTGCATGATGTAGCCGAGGAATTGGAACATATTTCATCAAAGGAGCTGGTCGACCGCCTGGATGATTTTATGGGGAATCCCAAATACGACCCGCACGGCGACCCGATACCGAACCGCAAAGGAGAATTTAAGGCGCACGAACTGAAACCCGTTTCCGGTCTTAGTGTTAATGAAGAGGGAGTGATTTCGGGCGTGCGCGACCATTCGTCGTCTTTCCTGCAATACCTGGAAAAAACACAACTGACGATCGGCAAAAAGATCAAAATAGCTGAAATACATACTTACGACCACTCGGTTATTGTGCAGTCGGGCGACAAGAGAACGCACATTAGCCGCGAGGTGGCAAACAATCTGCTAATAGCCTTATGAATACCGAACAAACCCATTCGCTAAGCAACGTACACAGTTCCGTCGAAACCGAGACTAAATTCGGCTGGCGGAAATTGCTGGCTTTTTTGGGCCCAGCGTACCTGGTAAGTGTTGGTTACATGGATCCGGGCAACTGGGCGACTGATATCGCCGGTGGCAGCGGATTTGGTTATCAACTGATATGGGTTTTATTTGCATCGAACCTCATCGCCCTGCTGTTGCAGTCCTTAAGCGCCCGGTTGGGTATTGTGCGCGGACTGGACCTGGCGCAGGTTTCAAAAAACACCTATCCGCGATATGTCAACTTTGGGCTTTACATTTTAGCTCAGATCGCCGTTATAGCTTGCGACCTGGCTGAGGTGATCGGCATGGCCATCGGCTTAAACCTTCTTTTTCATCTTCCGCTGATCTGGGGCGTAGCGCTTACCCTTACCGATACCATATTGATGCTTTTCCTGATGAACCGGGGAATGCGCAAGCTGGAGCTTTTTATTATTTCGATGATCTCGGTCATCGGGCTGGCATACCTTGCCGAGATGTTTATCGTTAAGCCCGACATTGTCGGCATAGCCAAAGGCTTCGTACCAAACAACCTGTTTAAAGGCGACGAGCTAAGCCATAAGATGTTATACATCGCCATTGGCATTATCGGCGCCACGGTGATGCCGCATAATTTGTACCTGCATTCGTCGCTGGTGCAAACGCGCAAGATCAACCGTTCAGACGAAGGCCTGCGTTCAGCAATTAAGTTCAATTTATTTGATACGACTATCGCGCTTAACCTTGCATTTTTTGTGAACGCCGCCATATTGATACTGGCTGCGGGTGCATTTTTCAAGAACGGGTACTTCCACGTTGCGGAGATACAAGACGCTTATAAATTGCTTGAACACATTTTTGGTTCGCTTGCGCCTGTACTGTTTGCGGTTGCGTTGATCGCATCCGGGCAAAGCTCCACTATTACCGGAACACTCGCCGGGCAGATCATCATGGAAGGCCACATCAACCTGCGTATCGAGCCTTGGTTGCGCCGGTTACTAACACGCTTGATGGCCATCGTACCGGCCGTATTTACAATTATTTACTGGGGCGAGAACGGGCTGGGTAAACTGATCATCCTAAGCCAGGTAGTGCTGAGCCTGCAATTGGGCTTTGCAATAATCCCGCTTATTCATTTCGTTTCGGACCGGAAACGTATGGGCAAATTTGCTATTGGTGTCCGGGTAAGGATACTGTCATGGGCCTGTGCTGTACTGATCCTGGGACTGAACGCCAAACTGGTAACCGACCAGCTATCAGACTGGATAAAACAGTACCCCGATAAAGCAATATGGATATACGCGCTGGTGATACCCGTTTCCATTGCCGTTGCATTTTTACTGGTCTACGTATTCCTGAGGCCGCTGTTATTTAAGCACCGCGACGAGCCCGCCCGCGTTCCGCACGGCCTGGCAACGAAGATCACGGATCTCACAGCTATCTCGTACAAAAACATTGGCATCACCATCGATTTTTCAAAAAACGACGAAGACTGTATTCGCCACGCTATAATGCAGGGCGACAAGCACGCGAATTATACACTCATCCACGTGGTTGAGACGGCGGCGGCGCAATATTATGGCACCGAAGTGATGGACCACGAAACCCAGAGCGACGTTGATAACCTACAGCAATACGTGCAATCGATGGTCGACCTCGGGTACCGGGCCAAAGGTCGTATAGGCTTTGGCAACCCGGCAAAGTCCATTGCCGGCATAGTAAAAGAGGATGGAATCGATTTCCTTGTAATGGGTTCCCATGGCCACAAGGCATTCAAAGACCTTATCTTCGGCACCACCGTCAACTCGGTGCGGCATAGGGTGAATATCCCTGTCCTCGTGATAAAACCGCAATAATTAGCGATATTTGTCCGCAATGAGCCAGGATCTGTATATCAAAAATAAAAAAGCCTATTTCGAGTACGCGATACTGGATAAATATGTCGCGGGCATTAAGCTGCTGGGTACCGAGATCAAATCGATCCGCGAGGGCAAGGCTAACCTAAACGATGCTTTTTGTACGTTTATTGACAACCAGTTGTATGTGCGCAACCTGCACATATCCGAATATTCGCATGGCTCGTTTTACAACCACGAAGCCAAACGCGACCGCGTATTGCTGCTGAATAAAAAGGAACTGAAAAAGCTGCAAACCCGCGGCGAAGAAAAGGGATTGACCATTGTCCCGCTGGCGATGTTTATTAACGAACGTGGTTTTGCAAAATTGGAAATAGGCCTGGCGCAAGGCAAAAAAACCTTCGATAAACGCGAGACCATGAAGGAGCGGGATACGAAGATCGAGATGGACAGGGCGATGAAAAGATAGCTTTGATTTCGAATTTCGAATTTTCAATTTCGAAATTTCTATATTTAATTATTTAGGCTGAAAAGCGAATGGATCAAATAAAGATTTTTCGAAGGAATCTTTTGCTCACAATTCAAAATGCCGCTATTATATTCTTTGGTTTTTTGATATGTATGTGGATAGGGAAAGTACACCTTATCCAAATGTTTCTATTTATTTCGGCTCTCGCTGTAATTTTTATATTACTTGATTTAATCTCGCATGTTTCCCTTATAAATATTGATAACGAGGGAAAAAATGTATCCGTCGTATTTGTAAAAAATTTTAAAAAAAGGGAATTGACTGTTAAAAGCACTGATTGCTCTTATTCTTATAAGAAGGAAATTGGAAGCCGGGGAGCCAAACTAACAAAATTCAGATTATATGATCAGGACACAAAAATTATTATCGAAATAGTTCCTTTCGCAAGCGGTTGGAGTGAACAGAAGCTCGGCGAGATTACATTTTTACTTGACGATATTATGGTAGATAAAATCACTCAAGAAGAATAAACAATTACAAATTCGAAATTGAAAATTCGAAATTCGAAATCCTACCACGCCTTATCCCCTACCAACGGTACAAATCGGAAAGTGTCCAGCACGTGTTTTTCAAAATCATTCTCACCGGTTTTCAGGATCGTAACCATCTTTTGTGTTTCAGCATCGCCAACCGGGATGACCAAAATACCGCCGACTTTCAATTGTTTTAACAGATCTTCAGGCACAGTAGGTGCGCCGGCGGTGACGATGATCTTATCGTAAGGCGCGTGCTTTGGTATGCCTTTGGAGCCATCGCCTAAAAAGAAATGAGCCTTATAACCCATATAAGGCAGAACCTGTATGGTGCGTTCGTACAACTTTTCCTGGCGCTCGATGGTGTAGACATCTGCTCCTAATTCCATTAAAACACAAGCCTGGTAACCAGAACCCGTACCAATCTCCAGCACTTTATCGCCCTTTTTGATGTGCAGCAACTCGGTTTGATAGGCAACGGTGTAAGGCTGGGAAATGGTTTGCCCCTCACCTATCGGGAAGGCGATATCTTTGTAAGCCTGGTTCCAGAAGGTTTCGTCGAAAAAGTAATGGCGCGGCACCTTGCCTATGGCTTTTAAAACCCGTTCGTCCGCTATGCCCTTCTTTTTTACAGTCTCAACCAATCGCTTCCGGGCCCCTTGCTCACGGTAATTATCGACGAATTTGAACACGATTTTTAGAATTTATAAGATTAACAGGATTCGATGGGGCAAAATTAATAATTTCACAGGGCACAAACCTTTTCACAATGGATATAAATACGATAACGCATAAAATTATAGGCTCGGCAATGCAGGTGCATAACGCGCTTGGCAGCGGATTCCAGGAGCTTATTTATCAAAGAGCATTGGCTATAGAGTTGGCTTATAACAGCTTGGCATTTGAACGGGAAAAAGAAATGCCTATTTACTATCGTGACGAACAAATTGGTTTGAGGCGGGTAGATTTTTTTGTTGAAGGAGCGGTAATGGTCGAATTGAAAGCTATGGAAAAACTACTTGACGTTCATAGGGCCCAGGCGATAAATTATCTTGAAGCATATAATATAGCAGACGGCTTATTAATAAATTTTGGTGGCCTAAGCCTCGAATTTAAACGAGTCTATAATAAAAAGTTCATATCGCCCAAATGACACGTCCTGTTAATCTGAACAATCCTAAAAATCGTGTTCAAACCGGGTCAACATCTGCCTGTACAATAGAGCCTTTACTCAGCTTTGTTGTCTGAAACTGGGTAATGATGTCTTTGATAAGATTTTTTGCTTTTGCCAATGAAACCACATCCCGCTCGAACTTGAGCATAATGGATTTGATATAATAACTGCGTATACGGCTGATCAGCGGGAATTCGGGGCCTATAACCCGGTCGCCAAAATTTTTGCGGAGCTCGGTTGCCAGGTAGTCGGCCTGGTTATTCAGGATATCGGGATCTTTATGCTTGATGTCGAGATTAATGATGCGATAGAACGGCGGGTATTTAAAGCTGCGGCGTTCTTCCATTTCGGTCATATACAGATCGAGGTAGTTGTTTTCTATTACCTGTTTAATTACCCGGTGGTTAGGGTCGTAGGTTTGGATAACCACCTTACCCTGCTTTCCCCTGCGCCCGGCCCGGCCGCTTACCTGCGCCAGCATTTGAAAGCTGCGCTCGTTGGCGCGGTAATCAGGATATTTAAGCAAGCTGTCAGCATTGATGATACCGATGACCGTCACATCCGAAAAATCCAGCCCTTTGGCTACCATTTGCGTACCCACGAGGATGTCGATCTTTTTCTCCTCCAGGTCGTTCAGAATGTTTTGTAAGGAATTTCGTGAGCGGGTAGTGTCCAGGTCCATGCGCGCTATGCGGGCCTCGGGTAATAGCATGCTCAGCTCGTCTTCTATCTTTTCGGTACCAAAGCCCTTGTATTCCAGGTGGGTCGAGCCGCAGGCAGGGCAGATCGCCGGGGCGTCTGTCTTATAGCCGCAATAATGACAATGCAACATACCACTGCTTTTGTGATACGTAAGGCTCACATCGCAATTAACGCATTTGGGTGTATAGGCACAAACTTTGCAAATCAGCACCGGCGCATAGCCGCGCCTGTTCTGGAACAGAATTACCTGTTCTTTATTAGCGAGCGCGTCTTTAACATCGTCCATCAGCACACTGGTAAAGTGCGACTGCATGGTTTTCTTTTTTGTTTCCTCGACAATACTCACAACCTCGGTTACCGGCAACTCAACCCCACCGAAACGTTCGGTCATTTCAGTAAGCCCATATTTATGTGCCCGGGCGTTATAATACGATTCAAACGACGGAGTAGCCGAACCCAGCAGCGTTTTGCAATGGTACGTGCCTCCCAGGTAAATGGCGGCATCACGGGCATTGTAGCGTGGAGCGGGATCGAACTGCTTGTATGAAGTTTCGTGTTCCTCGTCAACAATGATCAGGCCCAGGTCGGCGAAAGGCAGGAACACTGATGACCTTGCACCGAGCACCACTTTGTATTCATGGTTCAAAACCTTTTGCCACACTTCTACCCGCTCATTGTCGTTGAATTTTGAATGATAAACCCCGATACTGCTGCCGAAATACTGGCGTAAGCGCTCGATAATATGGGTTGTTAAAGCGATCTCCGGCAACAAATAAAGTACTTGCTTACCCAGGTTGATCACATCTTCAATCAACCGGATATAAACCTGTGTTTTGCCGGATGAAGTAACGCCGTGCAGCAATACAACATCCTTTTCTTTAAACTGATCCCTTATTTCCGTTAATGCGTTTTGCTGACTTTCGTTGAGCTGAAAATTGTCACTGAACTCATCTTCATCAAAATACAAGCGGCTTACGTTACGTTCCTCGGTTATAAACACCTCTTTTTCGATCAACGACCTGATGCTGGCGTCGCCCGCGCTGCTTTCTTCGATCAGTTCATTTTTCGAAATGCTTTTTTGCGTCCTGGCCAGTTTAATATAGGCCAGCACGGCATCGGCCTGTTTAGGCGCCCGTTTTTCGAGGATCGTAAAAAGCTCTTTTAAACTGTCCTGGTTGTGGTATTCGGGATTAAGCGTAATAAACGTTTTCTTTCGCGGTTTATATTTTTCGCTTACTTCTTCCGAAATATTAATGATGTTCTTCTCGAACATCGATTTCAGGATGGGCATTACTGTTTTCTGCCCAAGCAGCTTAACGATGTCGCCCACCGTCAGTTCAGGTTGCAGCTCAAGCGCATCGGCTATCAGGAATTCCTTATCATGTAACGACGATCGGTCGAACGCAAAATCCTTATTAAGTTCAATCTTAGTTTCGCTGGCAAGCTTCAGCGCCGAGGGCAAGGCCGCATTCATCACCTCGCCCAGGCTGCACATGTAATAGTCGGCAATCCATTGCCAAAACTGAAGCTGCTTTTCGGTAACGAGGGGCTTTTCGTCCAGGACATCCAGCAGGTATTTGGCCTCGTATTTTTCGGGCGGCCGGTTTCCTATGGAAGCAATAATGGCAGTATATAGCTTGCTTTTGCCAAACTGCACCACTACCCTCTTCCCTGCCGACACATCACCGTTCAGTTGAAAAGGTACGCGGTAGGTATAGTTCTTTGCTAAAGCCAAAGGCAGGATAACGTCGACAAATAGCGTCTCACGGTCGGTATGTTGTGCTTCGGCAAATTCGAGCATGATATTACTTTTTCCTGAGGACGGCCGCCAAAATCAATGCAAGCCACCCGCCTATAAAAAACACGCCCCCGAGCGGGGTAACAGGCCATATAATGTGCGCAACGCGCCATCCGAGCAGATCGTCGGCGGCGAGAATGTAAAGGGAGCCTGAAAAACAAATTATCCCAAGCGTAAACAGGTAATAACTAACATTAACCAGGCTTTTTCTTCCTGCGGTAAAAAGCCCGAGGAAAAGCAGGGCAAAAACGTGGTAGAATTGATATTCGACGCCCGTATGCCAGATTTCGATGTCGGCAAGCGATAACCTTGCTTTAAGGCCGTGCGCGCCGAACGCCCCGGCAATTACCGCCAGCAAGCCAAATACAGCGGCCGTAATAACTATTTTTCGGTTCATGGGTATAAACCGCTAAGTTATCAATTGCAAGTATTACTTTAACCCTGCCCCTTAAAAATCTACCTTTGTATGTCATTAGGAAATGAAACGACTGATACTTGCCACCATATTATTGTTTATAGCTACCATATTGGTGACCGTATTTTATTTCAGGAACCTGAACACTACGACACAACATACCAGCGAGGTTTTGCGCACGATCCCAAACGATGCCGCTGTTGTTTTCGAATTCAATAACGATAAGGACTTTTACGATATTTTCGCCGGGAACCAGTCGTTCAAAGCGCTATTGGGTCAGTATAAGATCGACGAACTGGCAGCGGTTCGCCGCGACCTGGTTCTTAACCCGCTATTAGCTAAATATTTTACCGGCCAGAACATTTACCTTTCGCTTCATCCGCAAAAAGGCAATGATATCGACTTTCTGCTTACCGCTGCCATTTCGAAAGACTTTCAGCCGGCTGTAATCGGCCAGCTTGCTAAGCGGCCCAAAAACGGCATGCTGGTGAACGAAAATATAATTGGGGGAAAATTGGTCTACGTTATTTACCTGGGCGACCTGAAAAGACGATTTTACCTGATAAGCAAAGATGAGGGGAGCCTTGCCGGCAGTTTTTCAAAAGAGATCATTGAAGATTATGCGAACTACGATTACAGAAAGGAGAAACAGGCCTTTGTACTGCTTCCCGACCAGCAGAGCACTAATTCGCTGGCTAACCTGTATGTGAACTACGAAGCTTTAAGCCCGTTGTTTGCACAACTTTTTAAGAATACCGACATTCTCAGGAGCTTCAGGCAGTTGCCGGCGTTTGCCGCGCTAAGCCTGAATTACCGCAGCGATGCGATTATGTTCAATGGTTTTAGTAAGATACCCGAAGGCAGCGGAGATGGATACCTGGCTCTGTTCAGAAATCAGCAGCCAATTGCCAATCGCATCAGAAGCGTTTTTCCATCAACCACGGCATATAGTACCAGTTTTGCCATTTCAGATCCATCTAAGTTTCAGAAAGACCTGTTTGACTGGCAAACGAGGAATAACTACGCAAGCGAAAGAAATGAAATGCTGAAAAAGGTCCGGTCAGGCACGGGTATTTCGCTCGAAGCGCAGTTCAAGCCTCTCCTGGGCAATGAGTTTGCGGTAGTCACAACCCGGTACCGCGAAAAGATCGGGATCATACAGGTTACCGATGGTGCCAGGGCATTTACACTGATGGCCAATATCAGCCGGATGATCAATAATGACAGCGGCCAGCTGAATTACGATAAATTGCCGCAAGTATTGCTTGGCGACGCTTTTGGTATCTTTAAAAGACCCTACTTCAAGGTAATGGACAATTACCTGGTGCTGACCAACAGCCTGTCGGAACTGAATAGCTATACGGACAGTTATGTGAACCGGAAGTTTTTGAACAAAACTGAGGGTTACGATCGTTTTAACGACCTGATGACCGAAAAAAGCAATATATCATTCATGATTCAGTTTCGTAACTCGGCGCCGTTATTTAAACAGGACATGAAACCCGCATTTTACGAGACCTTCAAAAACGTCGATCCGGGATGGAAGAATTTTTATGGCGCATGCTGGCAATTTTCCTCGTCCGAGAAAAGTTATTACACCAATTTTGGCATGCGTTTAAGCAACGACACGACCTCTTCAGCCGACAATTTTTAAAAAATCTCGGTTGCTCTACAACCATCGACCAAAAATTTCGTTTAAAGTCATAGCTGTATTTATTTAATTTTTAGTTATTAATTTAGTTTTTGAGGTTATCTTTAAAGACTAACAGACAATTAGCACATTCCTCTGAACGATATAATGAAGAAGTTTCTACTTGTTATTTGCCTGCTTTGGGCAGCGTTAAGGGGGTTCTCGCAACAATTTTCTCAATATAATACCGGCACGCTATACGATTCGTTTGAAAATCCTGCCGAACATGCGTTCGTGCCCGACACCAGCAAAACGTATGCTTTCAATTTCCTGGTGCCGAACATGAATGCCAACTTCTTCATCAGGGGCGATGTGCAAACCAGCTTGATGACACGGGCTTTTAGCGGTTATTACAATAATACAGCTTTAAAGATCGGCAGCGGCCAAAACAACTATGTGGACGCCAACGCCAACGCTTATTTCCTGATGTTCAAACTGTTCTCCAGCTTGAAAGGCAACTCCGAGCTTGGTTTTTTTTTGGAGACAAAGTCAGAGGGGCACGGCGTTTTTACTGACGAATCAATCGCGCTTTTTAACGGCCCGGGAGCTTTCCCCGAAAACAATTACGATAATATTTTTAATAACCATTATAACTACCAGATATACGATGCTGTTGGCTTCACCTACCGGGAAGACGTTACAAAGCGGTTTTCGCTGGGTTTTAAGTTAAGCTACCTGATGGGGGTTGATTACAACAAGCTGGATATCTACGAATCGCATATCAGTTTCGACAAGTTTAACGATGCGGCCACGCTTTCGCTGCAAGGCAGGTATTACCAGAGCAGGGGGCCCGGCAATTTCGATAAAAGAAGCTTTTTATTATCAAATCGTAGCCCCGGCGCTCAAATTAGCCTGGGTGCGACATACAAGAACGATGACGACGTAACCTTCCAGGCTAATCTGAAAGACCTGGGCTTTATCCATTGGTATAATTTTTCGACCACATCCAATTTTAACGCTTCAGAAACCATCACCGGGCTTTCTACTTTGAAGCGCGAAGACAGTATTTATAACCAATACAGCAGGCTCGTTCAATCAAGACGGGAGTTAGGTTCGTTCAGCAGTATTACTGATGCCAGGTTTGAACTTAGCGCGACCAAGTCCTACTGGCTCGACGACGACCTGAAATTTAAATATTCGCCGACACTTATCGCTTCAAAAGAAATGTGGTACAGCGGCTTTACGGGTGCCCTGGTAAACCGTTTTCAATACAATAACTATTATAATTTCAGCCTGGTAACGGCATACAATAACTTTAATATATTCAATCTTGGCGCGCAACTGATGTACCGGAATTACAACTGGGAGGCCTACGTCGGCACCGAGCAGTTGTTCCAAACGGTCAAATTCGCGGGTGCGACAAAAAATGGTTCGCCTTATTCGAACGGTCAATCTACCGGCGCTGATTTCTTTTTGGGTTTTTCGATCAAGTTCGGACCGATTGTTGAACACCCGATGAACGCAAGCACTATTCCCACCGGCGAAAAAGGATTCATCGGCCGTTTATGGAGCCGCCTATTCAAGACATACAGATAACTAAGCCGACTTTTTCCCCGCGATAAAGTCTTTAAGATAGAAAGGCTCGAAATAAGCGACATCTTCAAATTCACCTGCTAAAAACTTTTCTGTAGCCTTTGGGACGAGGAATGTCGCCGAGTTTGTAAAATCGTCTATAACCGTGGCGTTGGCATGCTCTTCCAAAATTTTCCTGCACTTTCCTGCTCCATCGCCAAAAAAGATCATTTTGTTGCTCTGAAGCAAATCGGCGAAACTGCTTTCGCCGACAATCTCAGCAGAGGTTGCCCTGATGCGCCGACCATGTCCATCGAATACAGCCGTGAAAACTTCCATCCGCCTTGCATCGATCATGGGACAGAGCAGCGTATTTTCATCGGGGCCGCCGTTTAGTTTTTGGATCATACCGCTTGTCATAGCCTCAAGTGTTTCCACGGCTATCAGCGGTTTGTCCAACGCAAAACACAGGCCTTTGGCCGCCGATACGCCGATACGTAAGCCTGTGTACGAACCGGGTCCACAGCTTACCGCTACTGCATCAAGCTCGGGATAACTCACTTGCGCTGCGTTTAAAACCGCATCGATAAAAACGGTGATCTTTTCAGCATGAACATTTCGCCGTTCGATCTCGTGGCAAGCCAACAGCTTACCATCCTGCGACAGGGCTACGGAACATACCGTTGTTGCGGTTTCAATTTCTAATATCAGGCTCATTATCAGTTATAGTGGTTAGTTGCGAGTTCTGAGTTTTTTATGACCCGGCCCTGATTTACAACCTCAGGCTTGCGACTTCAGGGTACCGGATCGTGCCCATGGCCGCCCCAGGGATTGCAACTGGCTATGCGTTTAATAGTAAGCCAGCCGCCTTTAAAGGCGCCATATTTTTTTATTGCTTCAACACCGTATTGAGAACAGGTTGGCGTATAACGGCACGAAGCGCCCGTCATAGGTGATATAAAATATTGGTATATCTTTATCAGGACGATAAATATTCCGCCAATCGCCGTTTTCAATATGTCGACCAATACCTTCATCGCCCAGCCTTTTCGCTAAGTTCGGCCAAAAGCTTCAGCATTTTTTTTTCGATCAAACCGTACTCTGCTATTTCTTTGCCGATGTAACCAATTGAAAAAACGATATTTTTCTGATTTTCGTTTAGGCAGGTGTATAGCGTCTGCTGTTTATGCAGCCTGTAGGCTTCGCGGAGACGTCTTTTGATCAGGTTCCGGTCGACCGCACGCTTATATCGTTTTTTGGAAACCGAGAACAACACCCGGGCAGGGAATTGTTGCGCCTCGTCAACAACCAGCCACGAGACCTTGAAAGGATAACATAAAAAAGAAGAACCTTTATGAAAAAGCTCGTCGATAAGCTTTTTGTTGCATAAACGTTCTTCCTTCGTGAAAGTATATGTTTTGCTCATGCCGGCACCCGCAATTTAAATAAATAACCGGACCCAGCCTCCCTGCAGGAGAAATAAGCAACCAATTATTACGCTTTGTGCAGCTTCTCGTCCGAAACGGTCAGTCTTTTTCTGCCCTTTGCCCTTCTGGCGGCTAAAACCCTTCTGCCGTTGGCAGTAGCCATACGCTCACGGAAACCGTGTTTATTTCTTCTTTTCCTTTGAGAAGGCTGAAACGTTCTTTTCATCGCTTTTTATTTGTATTCGTAGTCTTAAAAACAGGAGCGCAAATTTAGCGCATTTTTTAAACTTTTCAAATACAAATGTATTATTTGCCGAAAGCGCACAATTATAACGACTTGAAATTTATATAAGTCGTATCTTCGGGCATAACCCGGTATGAGATTTTCTATTGCAATATTTTTCCTGTTTACGTCGCTCACAGCCGCATCGCAGGCGCTGAACTATAAAATCTATAGTACATCCCGGCAAAAAACTATCACCGCTGACGAGATTATCACTGACATGAACGGCGCCGGCGTATTGTTCTTCGGAGAAGAACATAACGATTCGACAAGCCATGTGCTCGAACGCCTGATCTTAGGCAAACTGAATGAAAAGTATCCGGGCAAAGTTGCATTGAGCATGGAGATGTTCGAAACGGATTGCCAGGAGGTGCTCGACGAATACCTGCAGGGTTTGATCCGCGAGAAGAACTTTATTACTGAAGGCCGTGCCTGGCATAATTATAAAGACTACAGGCCGCTGATAGAATTTGCGAAAGAGCAGCAAATTCCTGTGGTAGCAGCGAACGCGCCTGCGCGATACGTAAACATGGTAGATCGTATGGGACTTACGAGCCTCGACAAGCTCGACAAAACGGCGAGATCGTGGTTGCCGCCTTTGCCTATCGACACAGCCACCGGCGAGTACTATGAAAAATTCCTGCGGGTAATGGGCGGGCACAGCGCAATGGGCGGCATGCAAATGTTCCAGGCGCAGAACTTATGGGACGCCGCCATGGGCTGGTCGATCTCCAAATTCTGGAAAAAACACCGCGATTTTAAAATATTGCAAGTGAATGGCGACTTTCACAGCGAGGACAAACTGGGCGCTGCCGCGCAGCTCAGGAAATATTCGCCTAAAGTGAAGATACTCAATATCGCCTGCTACGCTGACGATAGTTTTGACAACCCCGATTGGAGCAAATACAATAAGAACAATGATTATATCATTCTAAGTAACCCTGAACTGCCAAAAACGTATTAGTACGTAATTTTTATTTAAAAATTTTAATTATGAGGCTAAAACGGCATATGCTATTTTCATTTATGGCCTTTTCGATGCTGTTTTCGTGCAAAAAAGAAAAAACTGCACCGGCAAACATCAATGTCAACACCTCATCCCAATTGGAAGTTTACGGCCTTGGGAATAACGAAACCGCGAACAAAAGCCTGGATAAAAGCTACGATTTTTACTTCGACCAATTCGATGGAAGCGCATTCCAGAGTATTAATTGCGGCCCGGCGGTTACCACTATGGCCATTAAATGGGCCGACCCCTCGTTTACCAAAAAACCTGCTGACGCCCGGACTGCCATATCTGAAAAAGGCGGCTGGTGGCTAACCTCGGATATCGGCCGCTACCTTGATAGAAACGACATAAATCATACAACGGTATCATTTACGGGCATAAATGCGGACCAGGTTATCGAGCACGGTATTGATGATAACGAAGTAGTTATCCTCTGTCTTGATATGTATTACGCACAGTACAATCCTGTCAATACCGAGCATACCAACAAGTTTTATCCAACCAAAACAAAGGGATGGGGTCATTTTTTGCTCGTAAAAGGATACGTAAAGGTCGACGGCAAAACGTACTACGATATTTATGATCCCTATTCAGATCATGAAACGTACGCCGATAATACGCTAAAGGGCAAGGACAGGTATTACCTGGATACAGACATTACCGCTGCCACCGGCCGATGGTGGCAATATGCCATCCTGGTGGCACCAAAAGGCAAGCAGGTTACGGCGTCGTCCGGCATGCAGGTGAACAGCATCCAAAATATACCTGTAGCCAAAGGCAGGTAAATATTATTTGCCCTTTGCCAGTAAATCCCTGATCTGGGTAAGCAATACTTCTTCTTTAGTAGGCTCGGGTTCGGCAGGAGCGGGAGCCGGCTCTTCATGCTTTTGCAGAGAATTGATCACCTTCACCATCATAAAAATGCAGAAAGCAATGATCAGGAATTCTATGATAGTATTAACAAAGCTGCCGATGTTGATGGTAACATCAGGAATTTTAGCGGCCGGATCACCGTGCTTCAGGAATATCTTAATAGTTTTAAAATCGATGCCGCCTGTTAGGTAGCCAATCGGGGGCATGATAACATCGTTAACGAGCGAGGTAACGATCTTGCCAAATGCCGCGCCGATGATAACGCCCACAGCGAGGTCAACTACATTGCCCCGCATAGCAAACTCTTTAAACTCTTTGATAATAGCCATAAAAAACGTTTTGGTTTTTTAAATATATCAAAATATTGGCGTTGCGAAACATTTATACAGCTTATTCATTAAACACTTGTCATTTTTTTACGTTAAACGTGTGGCCGGACATATACCGGAAGTTAAATTTTCAATTTCAGGTTAAATTGAGTTATTTTTGGGCGTTATCTAAGTATGTTAAAACAGAACCTTCAACAAAAGCTTTTACAGAAACTGTCGCCGCAGCAAATACAGTTCATTAAACTGCTGCAGGTGCCTACCGTTTCGCTTGATACACGTATCAAAGAGGAGTTGGAGGAAAATCCCGCATTGGAGGACCTGAGCTTAACCAACCTAAACGAACCGGAAGAGCAGTATCCGGACCGTGATGACGACGACGACTATAGTAAGGATGAGGAAGCCGGCGAAGCAGACGAGTTCAACATCGACGATTATTTGCAGGAAGATAACATAAACGAATACGGATCGAGGTATGACCAAAACGGCGAGGATGACGACGACCGCAAAGAGATTCCGATAGCCGTACAATCTTCGTTCTTCGAAAACCTGCAGGCACAGCTTGATCTTATTCCGCTGCCGGATAAAGATTTCAGGATAGGCCAGCAGATCATAGGCAGCCTGGACGATGACGGCTACCTGCGCAGGTCGATCACATCACTCACCGACGACCTGGCATTCTCTCAAAATGTCTTCGCCGAGGACGAGGAGGTGGAAGAAATGCTGAAAGTGATCCAAAACTTCGACCCACCTGGCGTGGGCGCCCGCAGCCTGCAGGAATGCCTGCTGATACAGCTTAAAAGAAAAGACACCACCGACCCGATTATAAAAAAAGCCATTCTTGTGGTCGAAAACTACCTTGAGGAGTTTACGCGGAAGCATTACGATAAGCTTGAGAAATCTCTCAATATGTCGGCACCCGAGCTAAGAGGCGTTGTGGCTGAAATTCTGAAGCTTAATCCCAAACCCGGTGACTCGAGCGAAGTAAACACCAAGCAGCTGCAGGTGATACCGGATTTTCATATCACCAACAACGATGGGACGCTTGTATTGACGTTAAATGCCAAGAACGCCCCCGAGCTTAGAGTAAGCCGCTCGTACCAGGAAATGTTTGAGCATTACGACAAAGCATCGCAAAAGGATAAAAAATTAAAGGAGGCCGTTCAGTTTGTCAAGCAAAAGCTCGATTCGGCAAAATGGTTTATCGATGCTATCAAGCAACGCCAGCAAACGCTGCTGAAAACGATGAATGCCATTATGCAATACCAGTACGAGTTTTTCCTGACCGGTGACGAAAAGAAATTAAAGCCAATGATCCTGAAAGACATTGCAGACAGGATCGGCATGGATATCTCGACCGTTTCGCGTGTGGCCAACTCCAAGTACGTGCAGACTGAACACGGCACTTTTCTTCTGAAATCCTTCTTCTCGGAGGCGATACAGACGGAAAGCGGCGAAGAGGTATCTAACAAGGAAGTAAAAAAGATACTGGAAGAATATATCGGCGCCGAGGATAAGCGTCATCCGCTGGCCGACGAGAAACTAACCGAAATCCTGAAAGAAAAAGGCTATAACATTGCCCGGCGCACCGTTGCGAAATACCGCGAACAGATGAATATCCCTGTAGCAAGGTTACGCAAAGAGCTATAATCGCACGAAAATTATTGTATTCTAAAACCCGTGTTGTGGCGACACTACATGATCCCTGTTATTCAGCATGATCCCGATGACTAATTCGTGTGTTCCGTTGCTGACCGTGCGCAAGGCGGAAGTGGTGTAATCGTAAGAGTAGCTGATATTGATAAGCGAACTGATATTGAGCCCGAACATACCTGCTACCGCATCGCCATTACGGTACGACGCTCCTATCCAAAAACGCTCGTTGAATGCCAGCTTCATATTAATATCGTAGGTAACCGGCAGCGGGCTGATGAATTTTACAAGTGCCGACGGCACCAATGCCATATCATCCGAAAGGGATAACTTATAACCGCCGGTTATAAAAAGCTGGGGTACCGTTTTGGCCTGGCTGTAGTTATTGTTCGTGCTGAAGTATAAATTTTGCGACAACAACTGCTGCGCGGATATCCCAAAGTAATAGTCAGATGAGTACCCCCATACCCCTACGCTTAAATCGGGCTTCCACTGGCTGTTATTGCCATTGGCTATAGCCGGGTCGAGCGGATTCTCGAGTGTGATCATGGATGTATTGAGGCTGGTGTGATTCATCCCTGCAGCCACGCCAAGAGCAAGGTTAAGCGTACCGGACAGGCCCAGGTGGTAAGCATAGGTCGCATCGATATTGGTGGTGTTAATTGGTCCGGCCTGGTCAGAAACAACGGTAAAACCTATTCCGTGATGCGGGGGCGAGGCCTGGTAGGTCTGCGTATAAAGCCTGCTGTAGGGGTTGGCTTCGTTACCACCGGACAGGGCCGCTGCATCACCGCCGACAAAGTCGGTACCAAACGGCACGCTAAAAGTAATGTAACTTGTCACGGGGGCGCCCTCCAATCCCGTCCACTGACTGCGGTACCCCGCCTTCATGTCGACGTAGTTCTCGATACCGGTTACTGCCGGATTAATAAGCAAATTATTCAGGACGTACTGCGTATATTGCGGCTTTTGCTGGGCAAAAATCGTTGTGTAACCTATAAGCAAGATAATTACTGCGAGTAACGTTTTTTTCATTCTACCTGATTATAGTTACACTGCCCGAAATAACCTTTCGTCCATTTTTAGGGTCGATGATAAAGTAATAAGTTCCGGCAGGCACCATGGCGCCTTTGAACGTCCCATCCCAGGGGACGGCATATCCGATGGACGAATATAGCTTTTCTCCGTATCTGTTGTATATTTCAACCAAACTATTTGGATAGCTGTCCAGGTATTTTATGTTCCAGGTGTCGTTTATGCCATCGCCGTTAGGGGTAAACGCATTAGGGATAACCAGGTATTTGAGCACCTTTACATTCACTTCGGCTGTCGTCGTACAGCCTTGGGGCGAAGTCGCTATTAGCGTATACCGGGTATCTTCGGTTGCGCTTACTACAGGGTTTAACACATTGTCATGATCCAGCCCAGTTGAGGGCACCCATTGGTAGGTCAGGCTGTCGGTTTTGGCGCTGGCCCTCATAGTCACCTGTGTGCCTTCGAGCATGGTAAAACTTGCTGGCGCCGTGATCACCGGCGATGGCATGACGGTTATCTGCCCTGTGGCGGTATAGTCGCAGCCGCTGACCGATGTAAATGTATAACTAATATTGGCGACGCCTACCCCTGCCGCTGCGGGATCGAACATGCCCGTAGAAGAAATACCCGGCCCCGAAAAAGCGCCCGTTCCGGTAAAACCGTTTGTATTGGCGACAACCTGAACCGGGTTTGCCCCCTGGCATATTTTTGCTACCGGGACAATGCTTACCACGGGGTTCGCCAGCAAAGTAATGGTTTGCGGCTGGGTGATGTCATAGCAGGTCTGGCCGGAATAGGCCCGCAGCACAACGGCGTAATTTTGCTGGAGCGGCGTATTGAAAGCACCGTAATTGTGACGGAACTTGTGATCCACAGGTATTTGGTCGTTGGTAAACACAACACTATCGGTTGGGTGATTATTATAGTCGAAAAACCAAATAAGCCTCGTAATGTTTCCGAAATCTACAGAAGAATTATCGTCAAAAATTACATCCTGGCTGCTGCACAGGTTATTTGTATTTTCCACGGCAAATGCAGCCTTCGGCATATCGCCATTTACAGTAAATTGCCGGGCTTTAGTAGCACTGCAACCGTTTGCCGACATTACGGTTAATGTCACCAGGTAATTGGCCGCCCGTGAATATTTATGCCGGGGGTTCTTATCTGATGAATTATTTAACGCCCCCGACGCGGGATCGCCAAAATCCCAGTGATAGGTGAATGAGGCCTGCGGGCTGCCGGCCAACGTGGTTGAATCAGTAAACTGCGCATAGGCATCGGCGGTACAAACATCCGGCAGTGAGAAATCCGGCGAAGGCAACGGGGATATGGTTATATCCTGTGAATAAACTTCACTTGAACAGCCATTATCATTAACCACGAACAGTTTAATATGATACACCCGGGTGTCCTGGAATGAACGTATAAACGCTTTGTTGTTTGTTAGCGTGTCCATGGGTTTGCCGTCATCAAAGTCCCATATCCATTGCTTGATAGTCCCTGTGCTGGTCGATGAAAGGTCGGTAAAGGTTACGTCCTGTCCTGCACAATCCGGCACACTGTATTTGAATGACGCAACCGGTTTCGGGGTTATATGTACCGTTTGGGAATAAACGGACGAACATCCGTTCTCGTTATTGATGGACAAATGCACATTATAGTCGCCGGCTTTCGGATATTGATGGGCGGGGTTCTGAACAATAGAGGTTTGCCCGTCGCCAAAATCCCAAAGCCATGTTTTAATACTGTTGGTGCCCGCGTCCGACATATCTTTAAATACCGTGCTATCGCCCTCACAATTGTCCGACGAGGTGAACCGGGCTGTCGGCGCATCGGAAATATTGAAATCAAACTGCACATCCTCAGATGATCCGCACGCATCGGCCAATGGATCAAACACAGTGGCCACAACCGAATAATCACCCAGTGTATAGCTGACGTTTTTGGGATATTCGTAAACATACAGTGTTGTCGGGCCTTTTTGAATGACGCTTTGAGGCGCCGGGTTCGATAAGACTAGCGGCGCCGACCCATCTTTTAGGTCCCACTTAATAGTTCCCGGCTGAAACGGTAAGGTAAGCTGCAATTTATAACTCTGCGCGGAGCAGCCATTGGTAAAAACCTGTTTGCTTGCAGGATCTTCCAGGACGATAAAGGTATTCAGGTCCTGCAAATTGGTGCCGGCTGCATAACCGTACGATTCCTTATCGCCGAAACCGTACGCTATAGCATTGAATCCATCGGATGCTTTGAGATTATGAGTGCCCGGGGCTACAAACAATTGCGTGTAAGAATATTGCGGGTCGCCCGCTACCTGCGTGAAGCTGGTATATGGCCTGCCATCCAGCGTAAAAGTTGGAACCGCGCTGGTCTTGATGACGACGTTGATATAATTGAATACGATCTTATAATTACTGGTTGAATAAAGTGTGACGTGGTCTATAGTCTGCTCCAGCGGGTTAAGGTAGATCATTTCAGGGTCGCCGATATCGCCATTGTTAATTATCTCGCATCCTAAGGTTTTGTTTTGGCTTACCGAATATTGCACCACTTGTATAGGTTTATCGGCACTGATTATATTTGGGCTGGCCGAAGTAAATTCATAATACAAACCACCGGTGAATTCAGCCTTACTTATAACTGCGCCGTTTAGTGTGACATTTGTATTGGGATCGCTCAGAACGATCCTGAAAATATCGAATGGTCTGTTCCTTAAGGGAACCGTAACGTAGTTTTTCCCCCACGTAGCGGTAGGATATACTTGCTGAAACAGATTATCGGAAGTTACATCTGTACTGCCGCAGCCGATAGCGATTTTAGAACTCCCTGAAAAGACAGCGATCTTAGTACATGAAGATATACCCGAACTGATAGAACGGATACGAGTTCCGGTGAGATCGTTGACGGCCAGGCCCTGGTATATCTGGCCTTTATTTAAATTTACCCTGAATGGTTTCCCCAAAGGCGTTCCATCCAGCAGCGTAACCGAAGGCGTAATCTCAACCGTCGTATTATCTTCGGTTGCAATGACCATAAATGTCGAATAAGAATGACGCTGTTCGTCGTACATATCATCAGAATTGGACGCCTGGGTATAATTGATGGAATAATAGTCCTTTCCCAACGCGTTTACCGGCAGCAACAATGTTGCGCCCGATACCGCAGAAAAAAAGATGTGTGCATAAATGGCTACGGGCTTAAGTGCAGTAATATGAATGCCTTTTGACGATACACCCTGATTATCGCCTAAAAAAGCGCCCGGAGGTATCGTTACGGTCGTTACCTGGTTCGCGGTAACGTTAAATGTTGTTGTAAATGAATGATCGGCAATTGAAACCGTACCGCTTGTGTTAACATTTGAGGTTATGTACAGATCCATCGTACTGCCGCCGGAACCGGCGCCGTCCACATGATCCATGTACCCGGTCCAGAATTCGGTGCCCAGGTTTGAAATGCTTGCCTGCGGGTACGCGAAAAGAAAGCTGCATAACAGCATTACCACGGTTATCGTTGTGCAGCGCAATACCTTCACCCGCATCTACTAAATAATAAAAATCGGCCAGCTCTATTACTTTAAGTTACAAAACTATTTTTAAAGTTACGAAATGCGTTGAAATAAAGTTGCTTGCGAATATTACGAACGCGATTTATTATGCATATTCAGTTCTGCTATCGCCATTTGCAATTTATGCGCAAGTTCTTTATTCTCCTTTCGCAGGTGATAAAGTTCCAATGCGTTCTGTATGTATAGCTTCAGTTCCTCATTCTGCCAGGGCTTAACCAGGTACTTGTAAACCTGTCCCCTGTTTATCGCATCCATAACCGCATTAATGTCCGAAAACCCGGTAAGCAGGATACGTATGGTATCGGGATAAATGTTAAGGATTGATTCGAGAAATTCAATACCCGTCATTACAGGCATGCGCTGATCGGTAATGATTACGCCTATTTCGGTGGTATCGAGTATCTTGCGTCCCTCTTTCGCCGATTGGGCGACATAGATATCAAAATCTCGCCTGAACGCAGCTTTAAAACTGTTCAGGTTGTTGATCTCATCATCTACATATAGTACTCCGTAAGACATTGGTTCAAATTAATTCAGGTGCAGACTGCCAGTTAAGTTTAGCCGGAAAAATTATTGAATATTTATTTTTCTGTGCAATTTTATTGCTTTATGCCCGGCCTGCACAAAATGCCACTTGTAAAAATGAAAAAAATATTATTAATCTTATGCCTGTTAATCCAAAATACTTTTCTTTTTGCAAGCACGCCGGATACACTGACCATCCACGAAAATGAATCCGTGCTCTTAACTCACAGGTATTTCCTTGAACTTGAGGACCCCAAGGGTTCATATAAGATAAATGAGGTCGTGACGGGAAGCGGCTTCCATACCGTTGCGTCTACGCTGCCCACATTCAGGTATTCAAAGTCGACGACGTGGCTTAAATTTATCCTTAAAAATAAAACCACAAGGCCCTTTGTCCCTATCAGCATCAGTCCGGCGGCTATTGACAGCTTTGACCTTTACTACGTCGACCCGGTAAGCAAGCGCATTATAAACCTATCGTCGGCAGTTCCTTACCGCGACACCAAGCTGATTAAACAGACCAACAGTTTTATCAACGCCATCATTTTTCCCGACTCGGTAAGAACCGTTTACCTAAGGATACACAGCAGCGCATCCTCGGTTATCCCCATCAATGTAAACAGCGCCAATTCATTCTTTAAATCGGCCGACTTTGAGAATTTGCTCTTGGGCGCATTTATGGGCATCTCTGCCGTAATGGCGATCTATAACCTCATGCTTTTTATTATTGTCAAAGAGCGCAGCTACCTGTACTACGTTGCATTTATCGTATTCCTGGCGCTCTCCCAAATGCTGCAGCGGGGATATGGAACAAGTTTCTTTTCGAATGATGCAATGATCATCAACAATTACTTCATCCCGTTTATCCGGGCGCTTTTCGGGTATTCGGTATTGTTGTTCGCGGCCGAATTCCTTCAGCTCAAAACCAACCTGGGGAATTATGGCAACTATTATTATTCATTGTATGTCATTTACACTGTCGGCCTCGTGGCCACATCGGTTGGCTTGGTATCATTTGCTTACGACATTATTACTGTAGCGGCATCGCTCACTTCAATTACCTTACTTGCGCTGGGCACCTTATTATACTTCCGGGGATTTAAGCCGGCAAAATACTTTATGACCGGCTGGGGTTTGTTCCTTGTTACGATGCTGATTTCCATTGCGCGTAACAACGGCATGATCATTCATAACGATTTTACCGCCAACATTATCATTTACAGTTCGATGCTGCAATTGGCGTTATTTTCCATAGCGCTGGCCGACAAGATCAATTTCTACCGTCGTCAAACATACGATTCGCAGGTGCTGGCGCTCACAATCGCCAAAGAGAACGAACGGCTGACCACCGAGCAAAATATCGAGCTCGAAAGCAAGGTCAATGCCCGTACGCACGAATTGATCAAAACCAATAAGGATTTGTCGAAGATCATCGAAGATTTGAAATCTGCCCAATCCAAGCTGATCGAAACTGAAAAGATGGCGTCGCTGGGACAACTGACGGCCGGCGTGGCGCACGAAATCAATAATCCGATCAATTTTGTCAATTCCAATGTTAAACCTCTCCGGCTCGATTTCATGGAGCTTTTTGCCCTGCTCCAAAAATATAAAGAAGCAGGCGACAACCCCGACAACAAAGAACTGCTTGAACTTGCTCACGAAATTGAGGTTAACACTGATATCAATTTTCTAAAAGAAGAAATACAGAGCCTGCTCGACGGAATAGAAGACGGGGCTAACAGAACGGCCGAAATCGTTCAAAGCCTGCGTACGTTCAGCCGCACAGACGAGCAGGCTTTAAAATTAGCGGATATCAACAAGGCAGTACTCAGCGCCCTGGTCTTGTTGCGAAACACCATTCCCTATAATATCGAGATCATACCCGTACTCAATAAGCTGCCGATGCTGTACTGTTACCCGGGCAAAATAAACCAGGTGCTGATAAACCTGGTCAACAACGGGATACAGGCGATAAAAGCCAAACCCAGCCAGGCCAATGAAAGCCTCAGGATAACCACGAGCGATCATCCCGAAAATATCACCATCGAAATAGCCGACACCGGCGTTGGGATGCCTGCCGAAGTAAAACAGCGTATGTTCGAACCATTTTTTACCACGAAAGATGTGGGTGAAGGTACCGGCCTGGGCTTAGCCATTGTATTCGGAATAATCGAGGACCATCACGGCACCATCGACGTACAATCCGAGCCCGGTAAAGGCACCAATTTTACCATTACATTGCCGAAAAACCTCGGTACGGCCGGTTAAAAGAACTTATCCGGGTTAGGCACCAGGTTCAGGAAAGACTCAAAATTTTCTTTGTAGTGGGATTGATCGAGCCGGTAATAAAATGCGCCTTTTTTCGACGATAATTTATCCTTTTCGGGCAGTTTTACCAGCAAACCGGTCGATAACAATTTGCGGCTGAAGTTACGGTCGTCAAACTCCGCCTGGTAAACGCCTTCGTAAAGGGCCTGCAGTTGCGGAATAGTAAATTTTTCGGGCAGCAACTGGAAAAGTATCGGGTGCAAAGCGGCCTTATAGCGTAATTGCCGTTTAGCCAGTTTAACCATTTCGCAATGATCGAATATCAGGTCCGGCAGTTCGTTTAGCGGGAACCACTCGGCATGAAACTCATCATTCAATTGCTTCTCGTATTGGTGTATGTCGATCAGGGCGTAATAAGCGACTGACAAGGTACGTTCTACCGGGTCGCGGTTGGGCCTGCCGAACACATGAAACTGGTCCATGTATACATTGCTCAGACCGGTGCGGTGCTCTAATATCCTGTTGGCAGCATCGTCGGGCGATTCTGTAGGCTGAATAAAGCCACCTATCAGGCTCCATTTATTCTTTTCCGGTTCGATAGCGCGCTGCACAAGAAGCAGCTTAAGGTTCGATCCGTCGAAGCCAAAAATGATGCAATCGACGGCAACCAACATTCTTTTCTGGCCGGTATATCTCTGCATAGGTCAAATCCGCGTTGTAATTGAGTAAAAGTCAGGGCCGATCAAAGGTTTTTTTTGTCGGTCGGCGCGCCAAATTAAAACAATTTTCATAAACGTTTTACAAATAAAGCGTTATTATCATAGCTTTACTCCATAAACCAATTATATGTCGTCTAAACAATTAACAGCGGAACAGGTAGCTGCATACCACCGCGACGGCTATGTCCTGATCAGGAATTTCTGCTCAGAAGCCGAGATAAATAAACTGTACAAAACCGCATTGGAAGATGACGCCATGCGTAAAAACGCGCTCGACCTGAATGACCTTACCGGCAAAAAAACACGCCTGTCGCTGTGGTTTACCCCTGGAAATGACGTGTTCGGGTACCTTACACGCAGCGAGCGCATGGTCAATTCGGTGGCCCAATTGCTCGACAGCGATGCGCCGGTTTGCCATTTCCACTCCAAACTGATGCAGAAGGAGCCCAAAGTGGGCGGCGCCTGGGAATGGCACCAGGATTATGGCTACTGGTACAAAAACCAGTTTATGTTTCCCGATCAGCTCATCAGCGTTATGGTGGCCCTAACGCCAGCCAACAAGGAGAACGGCTGCCTGCAGGTGATCAAAGGTTCGCATAAAATAGGCAGGGTCAATCACGGCTTCTCGGGCGAACAGGTTGGAGCCGACATGACCATGGTCAACAACTGCCTTAAAACTATGGAGCTTGTCTACAGCGAACTACAGCCTGGCGACGCGTTATTCTTCCATAGCAACCTGCTGCACCGCTCAGAGGCAAACCTGTCCGACTATCCCCGCTGGTCGATCATATCGTGCTATTCGGCACAATCGAACCTGGCTTATAATGAAACGTCGACTTCGTGGCACACCCCGGTCAGCATCGTCCCCGATGAAGCTATCTTGAACTGGGAAGCCGATTCGTTATCCAATAATGATTTCCTAAAGAAAGAGAACGACCCGGCGCTAAAAGAAACGGGCTGGGAAAAAGAGGTAAATAGTTGAATGGGTGAAGTGGTTGATTGAGTTGATTAAGTTAATCATTCGTCAACCAGGACGCTCATAAACGATAATTTAACTTTGTCAACCTATCAACTTAATAAACTAAATCAACTCTAAAATATGAAAATAGCCATGCTTGGTTCGGGCTTTATCGCCCGCTTTTATGCTGATTCGCTGGCCGCACAGCGCCGTAAAGACACATTGGTAAGCGTTTACTCGCGCAGCGCCGAAAGGGCCGCCAAATTTGCCAAAGATTACGGGTTGTCGCATTACAGCGATAACATGGACGAAGTCGTCGGCCATCCGGATGTCGATGTGGTGGTGATCGCCTTATCAAATGAACTTCATCTGCCTGCCGTTGAAGCATGCGCCAGGGCGGGCAAGCATGTACTGTGCACCAAACCGCTTGGCCGTACCGGTGAAGAAGCCAAAAAGATGCTGGAACTGGTAGAAAAAGCCGGGATTATGGGCGGCTACCTGGAGGATCTTTGTTATACGCCGAAGTTCCTGAAATCCCTTGCCAGCGTAAAAGCAGGCAGCATCGGCCGCGTGCTTTGGGCAAAATCGAGGGAGACGCACCCGGGGCCACATAGCGATTGGTTTTGGAACATGGATCTGTCGGGCGGCGGCGCTATTGTCGACCTGGGCTGTCACTGTATCGAAATATCAAGAAACTTTATAGGAAAAGACATTAAACCCGTAGAGGTGATGTGTTGGGCCGCAACACAGGTACACCCGATCGCCGCAGAGGACAATGCCATCGGCTTGGTGAAATACGCCAACGGCGTTATCGGGCAGTTTGAGGTAAGCTGGTGCTTCCGCGGAGGTATGGATCTGCGCGACGAAGTAATGGGAAGCGAAGGCACCATCTGGCTCAACAACTTTCTTCGCACCGGCTTTGAAATGTTCAGCACAGGCAAAGGCACCAACTACGTAGCTGAAAAGGCCGAATCCTCCAGCGGCTGGCTGTTCCCGGTGGGCGACGAAGTACATGAATTGGGTTATAGCCACATGTTTACCGACATGTTCGAGGCCATCGAGCATAAACGCGAACCGCAGGAGACCTTTTATGACGGTTATGTTGTGAACAGTATCATCGACGCGGCTTACCGCTCCGCGAAATCACGCCAGTGGGAACCGGTGAAGTTGGACGACTGGCGCGGCCGCACGGATGTGACCGAGGGTCATGATTTTGCTTCGTATGATGAGCAATACTACCTGATCAAGGAAGAAATTCTGCCCAACGGCGAAAAGAAACTGATCCTGAAGGATAAGAAGTCGGGTGAGGTGGTGAGACGTGATTTGTGATTCTAAAGAAACAGGCTTACGAAATTTAAAAATTTCGTAAGCCTGTTATCAATATTACTTATTAAAAGTATCCCCTGGTATATTAGTGTTAGCCGCAGCGCTTGTAACCTTATAATTGATTGGGAAACCAACAATGCTGTTCACCTCAGCGAAAGGTATTTTTACGCCGGTATTGATGTCGCGGTAGTCGCTGAATTCCATGTGCGTTGCATTAGGAGCCACTGCATACTGGGCAACTTTCAAACCGGTCTTCGCGTCGTAAAAGTACTTTACGCTTAAGCCATCCGGCTGCGATACTGTAATTAGATACGCAAGCGCGCCATTTATGACACTGTACTTGTCATCCAATTTCATGGTATAACCTGCCTGGGTAAAGTTCAGTTCGGGGAACAATTGATACCGTGCTTTAACAGCGCTTTTTTCAGGGCCGACCGGTTGTTTATGTCCTCGCTGTATAATTATAACGCTGTCGCCGTTGATAGCGATGTGCATGAAAACCGCGTTACCGAACTGCGGTACTTTAATATCCTGCGCAAACTTATCGGGCATCTGGTATTTATTTGAGCGGGTAATCTGCGTTCCCTGGATGCTGCCTTCCGATTCCGTGGTTAAGTCCTTAATATCCTTAACCCGTTCAACCCCTCCTATCGCATCGAAATACGCTTTCAATACGGATGAGGCGGTAACACTCTTTTCCATCTGCTGGCCGCTAAGCGCGTTGTTTTCGGGGTCGGTGTCCGGTTGTATATGGTCGGGATCGAGCAAAGCAAAAACGATCTTCGAGGTTGATTTATATTTGAAAGACCAGTTTCCGCCACGCTCCCAAATTTCGGCGGGCAGCTTTACGCGTGATGTATTGCCGTTTTCTTCCTTTACTTCGAGGATGACAGGCAGCGCCATCTGACCCTTGTTTTCGATGGTGATCATCGCTCCTTTTGACGGATCGTTGTCAATGTACTCGATTGATTTCACGGCCTGGTCGTCACTGAAGGTGCTGACGAACCATTCCTTCCAAAACCAGCTTAGATCCTCGCCTGCTGCATTGTCCATAGAATGGAAGAAATCCCATGGCGTGGGATGTTTAAAGGCCCAGCGTTTGATATAAGTACGGAAAGCATAGTCGAAGCGCTTTTCGCCTAAAATCTGTTCCCGCAGTATCGTTAGTCCTAACGCAGGTTTTTCGTAAGCCACGTACCCGAGGTTATTCGCCTGTATCACATCGGGCGTATTCATGATCGCATCCATGCCAGGCGCGAACATGCCGTGGGCCTCGCTTTCAACATCGGTCTTTTCATAGTACTCGCCGTTATTGAAAATTTTGGTATCAACCTTATTGATAAACGTGTTGAAACCTTCGTCCATCCAGGCATATTTACGCTCGTTTGAGCCTACGATCATCGGGAACCAGTTATGACCAAATTCGTGGTTCGTAACTTCCCAAAGGCCGCCTTTCCGGCTCTGCATACTGCAGAACACAATGCCCGGGTATTCCATGCCTCCAACCGTACCGGCTACGTTGGTTGCTACGGGATAAGTATATTCAAACCATTCTTTTGAATATAGTTCGATGCAATTCTTTACATATTCCGTGCTGCGGCTCCAGGCTCCCAGCCCCTTGCTTTCGATAGGATATACCGATTGAGCCAGCGCCTTTTTTCCGCTCGGCAGGTTAATACGCGCGGCATCCCACAAAAACGCTTTGGATGCGGCCCAGGATACATCGCGGGCATTGGTGCATGAAAAATGCCAGGTAAGACTCGCCTTTTTCGGATACATGGAAGGATCCTTCAGATCGGCCGAGTCCCTGATCATTACCGTTTTATCGCTGTTTTTTGCCGCCGCGATACGACCCATAACCTTCGGGGTCAGCACTTCGGCGGGATTGAGCAGTTCGCCCGAACCAACGACAACCAGGTTTGCCGGGGCGGTAATGGTATAATCGAAGTTACCGTATTCCAGGTAAAATTCCGATTGTCCCATATATGGTATCACATTCCAGCCGGTAACATCGTCGTATACTTCCATACGCGGGTACCATTGCGCTATTTCGTATATCCAGCCGTTTTTGGTTTTAACGCGGCCCATACGGTCGATGCCGTATTCAGGGATATCAAATGCATAATCGATCTTGATTTGTATTACACCGCCCTGCGATTTCAAAGCATTTTTCAAATCGATACGCATACGGGTATCCGTCACTTCATAATCGACTTTTGACGCCTTCTTGTTACTGATGATGGACACGCTTTTAATCTCATCACCATTGGTAAAAGCAGTGCTGTTAAAACGGCCCGCATCCGGAGGGCTGGTAGCTTGTCCGCGCGAATCTTCGCGGAACAGGTTCTGGTCGAGCTGTAACCATAAAAAGCCTAATGCATCGGGGCTGTTGTTGGTATAGGTGATAATAGTTGTGCCCGTAACACGATGTTTGGCGGTGTCGAGCGTAACGTTTAGCTTGTAATCGGCACGGTTCTGCCAATACTTTATTCCCGGGGCGCCTCCGCCGGTGCGGTATTCATTACCTTGCTCCCCTTTGTAAAACAGGGGATCGAATACCTTATGCTGATCATATTTAGGGGTGTCCTGCGCCCGGCCCGCCAAAGCCCCGGCGCACAGCAAAAGTGATAAAGTAAATTTGTTCAGTTTCATAATTGAGAAATTATTTTGGTGACAAGATAGTGTTTTGCACTAAAAATTCGACGCCCAAATTGCCGTTCACAAATCGCCCTGCCTGATCAAAGAAAAAGTTTCTCAGAGGGCAAAAATAACGGACCTGTGACACAGTCGCGCCTATCGCCAATCATCGATAATAAAAACGCCCGGGCGGTTATAACCCGAATCGTTGGGCCGGTGCATAACTACCGTTTGCCTGTTCGTTTTAAAACCCAGCCCAAACATCAGGTCGTACGCCTCTTGCCGGGCCGTGTTAGCCCCGCCCGTAAGCTTTTGTAAGCCTTTTTGCGCGGCCAATGTTTCACAAGCCGTTATTATGTCCGCATATCTTTCAGCTGCCCCGCTGCCGGAGCTAACCGCAGCAAATTTAATGTAACAAATTCCGCTTCCCGCTTCAGAGCCTGCTCCGCAATGGCAAATGGCAAGCCCGGCTAAGTTACTGCCTTCCCACAGCAATACCGTATCGCCCAAATACTGGGAGGCAACTGAAAGTATTTCCCTTCTCAGATCCAGCCCTTCAAATACAGAATCCGTCAGTTGACGACATGTTTCAATCATTTCTGTCCGCTTATCAACAGGCACGTCCGAAAACTTTGTCCAGTGCACGCCTTTATCATCCGCATGCGCATCAACCGCTTTTGACATAATCGCCGTTAAGAATCTTGGATAAAACCCAAACTTTTGATAAAGATTTACGTGTTTAATACTTTCCGCAAATGTCATTAGTCCCGCCTGTCTCGTTCCCCAGCCTTCAAAGCATTCGATGGCCGGTTCGATCAGTAATTTTGCCACGCCCTGGTCCCACATTTTAGGATGCGTGGTAAGCGGCCCGAAAAAACCGACGCTCCCCCAATCGGATACAAAATTTGAACCGACCAGTTCGCCGTCAATCTCGGCACAAAAAGCCGCATCGGGATTAGCCCGCCAACGAGTATGCACATATTTCGTATCTCCCATAAAAGTCGTCGGCTCCGGGAGGCCGAGAAAGGTACCAAAAGCGAGCCGTGTAATGTGATCGGCTGCTTGGAGGTCGCCCTCTTCGAGGGGACGGATCAGAACATCCTGCCCTGATTTGGTTTTAGGCGTAGCGTCCATAAGGTGAAGTGATTAAATGACTAAGCTAATTCGGATGTGTAATTTACAAACTTTTGAAGATTTTGTAAATCCATCACAAATCATTAACCTCAACTCACCCTTTTCCCATGCAGCAGCATATCGATGGCGTGGTCGAGCGATCCGGCAGCGATCACTTCACCTGAGTTGACGAAGTAAATTTCGTCCGCATTCTGGATCGTGTTTAACCGGTGCGCAATGATCACCCTTGTAGTAGTGTCGGGCAGTTTTTCCAGGATTTCGCTCAGCAATTGTTCTGTAACCGTATCAATATTAGCGGTAGCCTCATCCAGGATCAGGATTTCCGGATTACGCAGTACGGCCCGCATAAAGGCGATCAATTGCTTCTGGCCTAAGCTGATACCATCCCCCGACGACAGCACTTTGGTTTCCAGCCCCTCATCGAAGATGGCTAACAGTTCGCCGAGGTTAGCCTCTTTCAGTACGTCTGCCAGTTGCTCATCGGTATAGTCCTTGTATTGTTCGTTGCCGTAAAGAATATTTTCCTTTACAGTGCCGGTAAACAGCAAAGGCTCCTGCAAAATAAAGCCGGTCTTTTTGGCACGCTCCTCCGGCTCGTAGGAGCGGATATCCCTGCCGTCGAGAAACACGGTACCCTGGGTTGGGTCGTACAATCGCGCTATGAGTGAGGCCGTGGTCGTTTTACCCCCGCCGGTCGGACCGACCAGCGCATAAGTTTTGCCGGGCTCCATTTTCAGGCTGATATTATGCAGTATCTCGTTACCGCCGGGGTAAGCGAAGTGAACATTGCGGAATTCGAGCAGCGCATCCGAGCTTCCCACTTTTGCATCCTTAACCGTTACGATATTGGTGTCCAGCGCGAGGATATTCGACACCCTGTCCCAGGCTGCCATAGCAGTTTGAAAGGTCGTCCATAAGGTCGCCAGTTGCCTCAACGGGTTATAAAAGCTGTTGGCATAAGTTAGGTATGCAATAAGCAATCCTATCGTAAAAACCCCATAATCCTTGTGGTTCATGACGGTGATAGCCGGCTCCTGGTCGGCTATCAGATAGATACCATATGCCAGTACGATCAATTGAGCCACACCCGCCAGGAGCGAGTAAACAGGCAAAAAGATATTGTTGGCAATGCCCGACCTGACGGATGCATTGTAATTATTCTCATTTGCACCGTCAAAACGTTTGCGGAAATAATCGCGGCGGTTAAAGGCGATGATCACTTTGAAATTGTTCAGGCTTTCCTGTATCTCGGCGCTCATCCCGCCCGTACTTTTCAGGCTGGCTGCGTTTTTCCGTTTCACCCATGGGGACAATACTTTTGTAATAATCCACGCTATCGCCGCCGGTGCGACGGTAGCGACACCCAGTTTAAAATTGATGGCCAGTAGAAAAATACCGGCGCCGATCATGATCGACATATTGCCGATAAACTGCATCAGCGACTGCGAAAAGAAGGTGTTGATCTTGTCGGTATCGTTATTTACCCTTGATATCAGGTCGCCGGTTTTGTTTTGATTAAAAAACGCTACCGGCAATAGTTGTATCTTATTGAATATCGCGTTCCGCAGCGTGTAGAGCATCCGCTGCCCCACCCCGCCCATCAGTATCGTTTGCAGGTAGCTGGCCACCAGGCCGCAAATGTACATGCCCAGCAAAATCGCCGAATACACCAGCACCCCATGATAGTCGCGCGGTACGACATATTTATCTATTGCATGGCCAATCAGCAGCGGGCCGACAAGGTTTACACCCGAGTTAATGAGTATAGCTATCAGCGCGAACCACAATACCCGCTTCTCATGCCTGATCAATTCCAGCAGCTTTTTCAGCCCCGCCAGGGTAGATACCTTTTCCTGCTGTTCTGAAAGCTTATTTAGATCGTAATTCATAGTTGCTGGTGCTTTGCTGAGAGTTAAAAATCTGTACGTATTCGGTGCTGGTGAGCATCAGTTCCTCGTGTGTGCCTGTGGCTACGATCTCTCCTTCCATCAACAGGATGATCTGGTCGAAATGTTCGACGGACGCTATTTTCTGCGTCACAGAGATGAGCGTGAGACCGGGATAGTTTTCCTGCACATTTTTTAATATCTTCTTTTCGGTATTACCGTCCACCCGGGCAGTAAAATCGTCCAAAAGAAGAACCTTGGGGTCCAATGCCAGCGCCCTGGCCAGCATGATCCGTTGCTTCTGTCCGCCCGACAAACTCGACCCGCGTTCCGAAACAATGGTGCTCAGTTTATCCGGCAATGCTTCTACAAAATCATGCAGTTCGGCAGTATCTATGGCTTTCTGAAGCGATTCATCCGTCACCGCGTCGCTGAAAGCAATATTTTCGCGGATGCTCATATTAAAGATGATGCTATCCTGGAATACAAAGCCCACCTGGCTATGGAAAGCTTCGCTGTTATACTCCTCAATTCGCCTGCCGTCAAACAATACTTCGCCCGAATTCGGCTTGATCAGGTCGGTCATCAGGTAAAGCAATTGCGTTTTTCCCGCAGCGGTCGGACCGAGTATCGCGATCTTCGAGCCAGCTTCCACTTTAAAGGATATATCTTTTAAAGCGGGTTTCTGCCCGTAGAGAAGGTTTACATTCCTCAGTTCAACATCGCCACGCAGCGGTTCGGTAATCGTACCTGTTTCGGGTGGCTCGGGTGATTCTATTACAGCGGTAATACGGCTATACGACGCTGTAGCCTGGGCTATGATATTGCTCATGAACCCGATGACCAGTATCGGGAATATCAACTGCATCAGGTAACTGTTAAAAGCGGCGAAATCGCCCAGCGACATGGTATTTGCGATCACAAAATGACCGCCCAGCGCCAGTATGCTCAATGTGGCGATATTAGCGGTAAATGTAATTACGGGGATCAGGCCTGAGAAAAGGCGAATTATTTTTAGGCCCAGGTCCCTTGCCTGCGCATTTGCCTTTAAAAATTTATCAAACTCCAGCTGCTGCGAATTGATTACCCTAATCAAAGCCGAACCGAGTATGCTCTCGTTGATCACTTTGTTGAGCCAGTCGTAAACCGCGAACCGTTGCTTGAATACCACTCTGACCTTTTTGAGCACCACGGCAAATGTGATACCAATGATGGGAATGATGGCTATAACGCATAACGCCAGTTTCCAGTTAATGGTAAGCAGCATTACACTGGCGCCTACAATGATAAACACCGACGATACGATAGAAACCAACGCCTGTGACACAAACAGCTTGATTGAGTCGACATCGGCTGTAAGGTTAGTTAATAACTTTGAAGGGTTTAAATTGTCGATAGCAGTACTGCTTTGCTGCGATATCTTGAACGAAAGCCTTGTGCGCAGGTCGCGCGCTACTTTTTCGGACGCATAGGTTTGAATAATACTTTGCAGGTACGAGAATATGAAAACGAGAAATATTGCTACTGAGAATTTGAGCAGCGTAGGATTAAGATCAAAGTGCGTTTTCAGATGCACGCTGAGTCCATAATCGTCTATGCCATGCCCGATGATCTTGGGCAACCAAAGGTTAATTGAATTGCTGAATAACGCGAACAGGAGCAATACGAACAGCAGCCATTTGTACGGCTTCAGAAGGCTGAAAACACCCGGTTTTTTTTCGGTTTTCGGTTTCTTTTCTTCAGGCATCAGGCGGGATTTATTGTTATTGGAATGTCAGTAAGTCAAAAATAATAATGCATTGCTATGGTCGTGCATAAAATAAATTATAATTTCAGGGGCACACTAAGGCAGACGAACAACGCGTTAAAACATTTTAAGCTTATTTGTTTTACGTTGAACGTTTTACGTTTACGTTCTTCAAAGACGGTCTAAACGTATTGCGTATAACGTACGACATACAACCTACAGACCATGCCATCCAACTACGACCCGCAGGCCGAATACATCCTCGAAGACGAACGAGTGGTCCTCCGCCCTCTTAAAGAAACCGACATTGAATATTTGCTTCCCTACGCCCTGAGCGAGCAGGACACCTGGCGTTACTCACAGATCAGCGCGCACGGCGAACAGGGTATGCAGGAGTATATCCGAACAGCCCTTAACGGCCGCAAAGCAGGTAACCAATACCCGTTTATCGTGTTAGACAAAGCAACCGGCGAATATGCCGGCAGCACCCGTTTTTACGATATACAGCCCGAAAACCAGATGCTGCAATTGGGTTATACCTGGTATGGCAATAAATTCAGGGGTACGGGGCTGAACAAGCACTGCAAGTTTCTGCTGTTACAATTCGCTTTTGAAAAACTGGACATGTACCGCGTGGAATTTCGCGCCGACGCCCGCAACGAACGCAGTATCGCCGCCATGAAAAGCATTGGCTGCAAGCCGGAAGGCATTATCCGCAGCCACATGTGGCTCGACGACGGCACCCGGCGCGACTCCATCGTGCTGAGCATTCTGAAAGAAGAATGGGAAAACGGGGTTAAGGAAAGATTGAAAAACAGGCTATAGTCTCAAGTCGAAAGCCTTGAGTCTAAAGTCACTTTTTTCGACGTAGACTTATGACTTTAACTACTGAACTTTCAAATAAAACTGTCCGTCTGTTACCGGCACAAAAGTCGAGGTGCCCTGCACTTGCACCGTACCGGAAAAAGTACCTTTAACATGATCGGAAGCAATTTCACTGAATTGAACGGAAACTGATGTGCCCGGGATGTTTCCCTCGGCCAGGTACTGTTTACCGTCATCGCCCCGGTATACGAATACCGTTTGAATAATCTGCGTACCGCCTGCGTTGACAACTTGCTGGGTATATGTTTTATTTGTGGCAATAGCGGCAACGTCGGTTATGGTAAAAGTAGCGCCCTGCCCGAAATTATTGGGGAAATAACCGCTTAACTGGCACATGTATAACGGCGGTGTATTGGTAAACATAACCATGGGCGTCATCGTCATGCTTTTCGCGCCGCCGTTGATCTTCAATTTAATATAATAGCTCCCTGCGGACGACTGAGGCTGCGTAGTGCTTTTTTTGCACGAACTGAATATAACGCTCAATATTGCTAAAAGGATAAATGATCTTTTCATAAAAATAGCTTTGATGCAAGTTAGCACAGTATGCAGGGCGTATCAATCAGCATTTATTATTCGCATCAAAAGCATTTATTCTTTGCAGCGGATGTCCATTAATTTGATTTGAGGAATAATATTTCCATGCCCGTTATTGATGGCTATCGCCGACAGGTATTTAAATAATGTGCATAGGTATATGAATAGTTATCAAAATTATTCCGAAATTTCTTCTGTTATTTGGGCACCCTTCTTATTTAACATTTTATTAAACTAAAAAACCTGCAAAGCGACGAGCAGATGGAACAACACATCGTTAAAGTACTAAAAACCGAATTTGTAAATCATAACGTAAAGCGCTTTGAGCTGGAAAAGCCAGTGGGTTATACTTTTGCGCCCGGCCAGGCAACCGATGTTGCAATCAATAAGCCCGGGCTTGAAAACGAGCTAAGGCCATTTACTTTTACCGGCACCAACGACCAGGGCCACCTCGAATTCACGATCAAGATCTACAAATCGCACGGCGGCGTAACCGCTAAACTTCTTGATGTGAATGAGGGCGACGAGCTGATCATCCACGAAGTTTTTGGCGCTATACACTATAAAGGCCCCGGGCTGTTCCTTGCAGGCGGCGCAGGACTCACTCCTTTCCTGGCTATATTCCGCGAACTAAGGCTAAACAACCAACTTACGGGAAATACTTTATTTTTTGCGAACAGGAACGAGCGGGATGTTATGCTGCACGACGAGCTTCAGCAGATGTTAGGGGAAAACTATATCGATATCCTTTCGGAACCAAACCCTCCGCAAGCGTCACGGTTCATAGAAATGAAAATGCTAAAGGATGAGGTGCTGAAAGGTACCAGCCTCTTCTATGTATGCGGGCCGGATAAATTCATCGAGATCATGGTTGAAAACCTGATGTCGCTCGGTGTGCGGAAAAGCCAGATCATTATCGAGGAATAATCCGGTTAGATGCTGCTGTAAACATTTTATAACTGCCTGTTACTGAAGTTTAATCGGCAACCTTGAAATACATTTTTGCGTAAGAGTATTATAAAAATACTTCTAATTAAAAATGTTGCGTTCGACAAAGGCCGTATTGGTTTTTTTGGTGGCAAGTATCAGCTGGCTTTTATTCGGCGACCGACTCCTCATGCTGATCGCCGGGCCTTTGACATCCCTTGAAGGTCGGATCAGCCAACTGGCGGCTGTTTTGTTAGCCGCTGCCGCTACCTATGCCTTTTTCAAAAAAGATGAATATTCCGACGTAAACTGCGACGAACAGTATCGCCAGCTTTTCGACCTGAACCCAAATCCATTATGGATTTATAATAACTATACATTACGCATCGTGCGGGTAAATAATGCCGCGGTGGAACGGTATGGCTACAGCAGGGAAAAATTCCTGCGGATGACAATTGCAGATATACGACCTTTTGATGAACGCAAGAAACTTACGGCAAGCGTAAAAGAAAACTCTTGTGATTTTTGCCTGTCCGGACAGTGGAAACATCTTAAAGCATGCGGCGGAATTATCGATGTATCTATTGTATCGTACCCGATAGATTTTAACAATCAACCGTGCTGCTTAGTCATCGCTACCGACATTACCGACCTGCTTGAAAAGGAGCGAAAGCTCGAAAACGCTTATCAAAAAATCAAGAATTTCAATGAAACGCTGCGTCAAATTGCATGGTCGAACTCGCACGAAATGCGCAAGCCGGTTTGCTCCATCATCAGCCTGGTTTCGCTGCTTAAGCATACAGACAATCCGCAGGAACGACGCCAGTATCAAAATTTGCTCGAAACTGCTGCAACCGAATTAGATGCGGTGCTGAAACAAAATGAAAAAATGACGGAAACAGAAGCCGAACCAACTGCGGAAACTGTTTAATGCTGATTAATTTAAATTCCGGTCGGCCGCTACAACTTGATAAATATCTTATTCTTTACCAGCCAGTAGCATAGCGACCACTCCAGGAACCAGGTGACCAAAGCCGACAATATGGCCAGTGTGGCCGGCGTTAATCCGGCCATACCTAAAAATCCTTTGACGAAAATGGCTACCGCCCCGTTGAACCATTGGTAACCTACAGTATTAAAGAAGTAGTAGATAAAAATCGAGTTCATGCCTACTACGGCCGCTATCCAGGCATATTTGTTGATCTTCTTCAAGTCGATAAGCCAATACAACAGGGCCAGCAGCAGCAATACCCATCCTTCGGATGCGAAAGTGAACGAACTGGTGGCGATACGCTTGATAATGGGTGTGATATTCGTCCAGTCGAGGCCAAAACCAATAGCCAGGCAGATCACTCCGAACAGGGCAAGGTATTTTACCTTCTGAGCTTGTGTTTTCTCGGATACCAGCAGTTTACCCGCCAAACAACCCCAGATGGTATGCGCCGCGGTAGGAATAAAATTGATAGTCACCCAACCGTCGGGGTTGATACGCTCGTGAAAAACAGTATCCATATATGCGCCGAAATTGTGGTACTCCACAAAAGGCTGATCGAAACCAGGCATGAGTATCGTCCGGTACAGCACATCGGTAAGGATGAGCAGCAAAATGGATATAATGATCTGAAATTGGTACGACCGGTTGATGATCAGGTAAGCGATAAGCGTTGTTACCGATAGCTGCGTCAATACGTTCCACAATTCCCACACCAGCTTGCCGGCGTAAAAACATTGCACGGCGGTACCCAGGATGAACAGTTCGAGACAGCGCCAAAGCACATGCGGAAAATTTTGCCCCCAGGTTATTCCTTTTTTTAGCTTATTGTGATAGGAAATGTACATACCCGTTCCGGCCATGGTCATGAAAGCCGGTTGTATCAGGTCCCACAAATGAAGGCCATGCCAGGGGTAATGTTCAAACTGATCCATGATCGAGGTAAACAATCCGCCTGAATGCAGATGCCTTAGCGAACTGTAAACTTCACAGCTTTCACCGGCCAGGAAGATCATAATAAGGCCGCGCATCACGTCGAGCGACAACAGCCGGCCGGGTTTGTGGGGAATAATATTTTCCATTGTGAGGGTTTATAAATGGGTAAATTATAAAGGTAAGGGATTTAATCATCTGTTTCAATACCTTCGAACTTATCGGCGCTTCCGGGCTTTTATAGCTTTTACCCTTCGCGTTTATCCTTCACCTTTTGCGCCCCGCGTTAGGGCTGACCGAGTTTCTTGTTAATAATCCGATCGTTATAATCCTGTATAAAAGCTTTACAGTCCATCATCCCTTTATTCATTTCGGCATTGGGAGTGCCGATAAGCAGGTTATTTTGCAAACCTTTATCCGAAATAGCAAATATTCCATTAAACTGTTTACCGTCGAACAAATAGGTATAATTTCCTTCCATAAACTGGTAAATAGTCCCCAGCGAATTGATCACTTTCGGAGTTTCGGCGGGCAAATTACTGACCAGGCTCCTGCCCCACGACCGGAAGGGTTTGTCGTAACCGATCAGGTCGGCCAGCGTTGGATAAATATCCATTTGCGATGCCAGGTCTGTTCTGATGCCTTTTAAACCGTAGTCTTTATCCGGACTGAAAAAAAGTATTGGTACCGCAAAGCGGTTTACCTGTTTGCTGTATTCGGGGTAAAAGGTTTGGCTGGTATGATCGGCCGTGATCACAAAAATGGTATTGGCGTACCAGGACTGTTTTTTAGCATAGTCAAAAAACCGGCGCAGGGCGTTATCCGAATACTGCACACATTTATCGATAGGCAGCGGCCCGCCGATAAACCTGGTTTGGTATTTGGCGGGTATCCGAAAGGGATCGTGCGAGGACAGCGTAAACCACGTGGCCAGGAATGGCTGCTTTTGCCCGCTCAGCATTTTACCGACGAATTGGCCGAAAGGCTCGTCCCATATGCCCCAGATGCCGTCAAAATCAGCGTCGTTGTTGTATTCTGTTCGCCCGTAATAGTGCTGATAACCCAGTATGCTGCCAAAACCCTCGAAGCCCATGGAGCCATCCGCAGCGCCATGAAAAAATGATGTACCATAGCCAAGGCTATCGCATATGGAAACGATGGATTGTATCTTTTGCCTGGCATAAGGCGAAGAGGTAAACGCCGTTTGGAACGACGGAATGCCTGCCAGTATGGACGACATGGCATGTATCGACTGTCTGCCATTGGCATAGGCGTTGGTAAAGATCAGGCTGCTGCCGGAAAGTGAGTCGAGGAAAGGCGTATAAGATTTGAAACCGGGAATATGGCTGTCCCGGTTCATGCTGCCCCAATATTCGCGCGCCATACTTTCGAGAATTATGATCATCACGTTGGGCCTCACGGCCGGGTCGTGCTGATATTGCTTTACCGGTTTTATATTGGCATTGATATAAGCGGCAGTCGTCCAATGTTCGAGCCTGAACTTATTGCTGTTCAGTGTCCTTATTATCGCAAAGGGCGTATTTAGTACAATATCGCCCAGGTTGGAAATAGTAACATGCTTGTATGCATCGACCATATTGATCGGCCTGGTGCTATGTTTAAAATCACCCCGGATGCCGCCTATCGTCAATGCGGTAACCAAAACAAGCGCAACCAGTGAAGATGAAAAGTAAACGGCCCGGCTGCTAATTTTTGCCGGCTGCACACGCACCATCCTGTAAAGCAGTATCCAGCAAATACTGCATAGGATAAACAACAATACCACATACCAATAAGTCCACGAAAAATGCTCAAAAAGCGCCTTTTTGTTTTCTTCGTTGGTCAGCAGGTCGAGCGTGGCCCTTGTTGTTCGCGCCTGGCTGAAACGGTAATATATAATGTCGATAAAATTAGTTGCGTAGAACAGCAGGTTGGATACAAAGTATAGGATGGTCAATCCTTTTTGGTAAAGCGGCTGCGTATTAATTTTCAGCGGCGCTATGCTTAGCAGTATGAATAAACCGTTGATATATAGCAAGGCGGCAGTATCGAACGCCAAACCATACCGGCACAGGCGCAGCAAACCCATTATGCCGACCGTTGCGAAAAGGTGCGCGTTGAAAGCATAGAATAAGATCCGGGCTATGAAATAAAAAAAATAGCCTAAAAACAACCGGTATAGCAGCGCCCTGTATTCAAACCAGCGCAAATTAACGTTCATTTTACCTCAGCTTAACGCTAAGGTAATAATTAGGAAATATGCAGGACGCAGGAACAAAATTTTTACCTGCGGCAGACAGGTCCCCTGATGTATGGATAAGCATACGTTGATTTCAGATTTAGAATATTTTCGTAACTTTAATTTATGGAACTCATTTTAAAGACTAATAATGAAACCAGTATTGCTAAGATTCTTGCGCTGGCAAGAAAATTAAATATTCCTGTAGAACAGCATGATAAGAATAATAGCAAAGAAGATATGCAGAAATTAAAAGAACGTATCCTCAATTTCAAAGCTGAGGGGCCTTCTTCATTTGGTGATGCGGCTGAATGGCAGCAACGCGAAAGAAAGGATCGGGACCTGCCGTTTTCTGAATAAACATGTACTTGATAGATAATAATATCATTATATATTCTTATTTATCTGATTACAAATATTTAAGGGACTTATTTGTACCCGACCAAGTTGTGGTATCTGAAATATCAAGGGTTGAAGTACTTGGCTATAATAAAATAACTAAAGCGGAAGAAAGCTATTTCCAGGACATTTTCCGTCTTATTCCAATTATTTTGCCATCGCAGGCCATTTTTGATGCGGCTATTATATTTCGGAAAATGCATAAATTAAGTTTAGGCGACAGTTTAATAGCAGGCACGGCAATGGTTCATAATTTGACCATTTACACAAAAAACTTTAGTGATTTTAAAAAACTTACCGGAATAGACTGCATTGATCCTGTAAAGTGAATTGAACACCACTATTTGTAATGGGTCAATTTGACTACCCGCCCATCTTTTTCGGAAAGAATAATAAGAAATGTTCCGCCAACCATGCCTTTCGGCAATGTACCATTCAAAACCCAATACCCATCAATCAAATAGACCTCGTACGGCCTCTCTTTTATTATTTGATCTTTCCCATACAATCTAAAAAGCATTTGCTCAGCAACAGCTATCGCTGTTGCTTTATCGGGGATCACTTTATCATAAATAACTTGTCTCTCCCTTTTATTATGAAAGGCCTTAGCCAGTTCTTGCCTGGCAACATCTGGACCAAGTAAATTGTGCTGTTGTCCCCTACCCAAAAAAGGAATTGCGAATAAGGAAAATAAAACAAATACTCTCATTTATCCCGATATGGCATTAATAATATCGTACTGCGTAATGATTTCGATCTTACCGGCATCGTCTTCCGCCAAAACCGCGATATTATCTTTATTGATCATCGACGATATTTTGTCGATGGATGCATTCAGGTCGACAAACGGGAATGGCGGGGTGGTAATGGTCTGCACAGGTGAAGATTTGAGCACCGGATTATCGAGCAGCGCATCCAGGATATCGCTTTCGGTTACTTTACCGATAACCATGCCTTTCTGCGTTACTGGTATCTGGGATATATTAAGCGATTTGATCACATTAATAGCCTCCAGCACGGTTTTTTCACAGTCGATGGTAATGATCTCCTGGCGTTCTTTTTTCCTGATAATGTCCCTTGCGGTCAGTTTTTCGTCTTTCAGGAACCCGCGTTCGCGCAGCCAGTCCTCGTTATACATCTTGGCCATATAGCGGGATCCATGGTCGGGAAATACGATGACCACCACATCCCCTTCCTTAAACCAGCCCTTCAACTGCAAGACGCCTGCTACAGCCGAGCCGGTGGAGTTTCCGGCAAAAATACCTTCTTTCAAAGCGATCTCGCGCGTCATCAACGCGGCATCCTTGTCGGTTACCTTTTCAAAATAATCGATCAGGCTAAAATCGACATTCTTAGGCAGGAAGTCCTCTCCTATGCCTTCGGTGATGTAAGGATATATCTCGTTCTTATCAAAAATTCCGGTCTCCTTATATTTTTTGAATACTGAGCCATAAGTATCGATGCCGATCACTTTGACATTAGGGTTCTTTTCCTTCAGGTATTTGGCGATACCTGAAATCGTTCCGCCAGTACCTACGCCTGCTACCAAATGCGTTATTTTACCTTCGGTTTGTTCCCATATTTCAGGACCGGTAGTTTCGTAATGCGCCTTTGTGTTGGAAAGATTATCATATTGATTAGGTTTCCACGAATTGGGCGTCTCGCGTTCCAGCCGCGAAGAAACCGAATAATAAGAGCGGGGATCCTCAGGATCGACGTTGGTAGGACATACAATTACTTCGGCACCGAAGGCTTTCAGCGCGTCAAATTTTTCCTTCGACTGTTTGTCTGTGCTTGTAAAAATACACTTATAGCCTTTAATTACGGCCGCAATAGCCAGGCCCATGCCGGTATTACCCGAAGTACCCTCGATTATGGTGCCACCAGGTTTCAACAGGCCGTTTTCTTCGGCATCTTCGATCATTTTTATTGCCATGCGGTCTTTGATGGAATTGCCGGGGTTGAAGGTTTCCAGCTTAGCTAAAACCGTTGCCGGAATATCTTTTACGACCTTGTTCAGCTTTACCAGCGGCGTATTGCCTATAGTTTCGAGGATGTTGTTGTGCCACATGGGGCAAAGGTAGTTGATTGAGTCCGAAAGTCCGCAAAGTCCGGAAGTCCGAAAGACGGATTCAGGTTAACTTAGTCAACCTTTCCGATAGTTTTTGGGGCCAACCCAATCATTAAAACTTCAAATGCTTAACGGTGAGACCGTTGTTGATGAGCTGTTTTAACGATTCAATACCGATGCGCAGGTGCGTTTCCACGTATTGTTCGGTCACCGCCGAATCGCTTTCGGCGGTTTTTACGCCTTCGGGGATCATCGGCTGATCGGAAACCAGCAGCAAGGCGCCCGTGGGTATTTTATTGGCGAAGCCGGTGGTGAATATCGTGGCGGTTTCCATGTCGATGGCCATGGCGCGCAACGTTTTCAGGTAGCGTTTAAATTCCTTATCGTGTTCCCACACGCGGCGGTTGGTGGTGTAGCAGGTGCCGGTCCAATAATCGCGACCAATGTCGCGTATGGTGGTCGAAATGGCTTTTTGCAGGGCGAACGCCGGCAGCGCGGGCACCTCGGCGGGCATATAATCGTCAGACGTACCTTCGCCCCGAATGGCGGCGATCGGCAGAATCAGGTCGCCTACGTTGTTTTTCTTTTTCAGCCCCCCGCACTTGCCCAGGAATACTACCGCTTTTGGTTTGACTGCTGTCAGCAGGTCCATTATAGTTGCAGCCACAGGGCTACCCATGCCGAAATTGATGATGGTGATACCGTCGGCCACAACACTCTGCATCGGCCGGTCAAGCCCAATGATCGGCGCGTTATTATGCCATATCGAAAACAATTGGAGGTACCGGGAAAAATTGGTCAGGATAATATATTCAGTAAAATCCGCAATCGGCCTGCCGGTGTATCTTGGCAGCCAGTTCGCTACGATGGCCTGCTTGCTTTTCAGCCCGGTTTTTGCGGAGACCTGCGCCATTGCGGAGGCAGTTTCGGTCGGGGTGTCTTTTTTCTCGTTCATAGGAGTATTGTTATCGCGGGGATGTCATGTTGAGGTTCTCGAAACATGCGGGCAAAGGCCTTAGGCTCATCCTTCCCTTCGACGAGCTCAGGGCAGGCTTGGCCCTAGGATGACACCCTTTTTGCGTTTGCTTTTATACAACAAACCCCGGCGTTTCACCAGGGCTTGCGTACAAATGTATGTTTTCCTTTGTGTCTTTTTTATTATGCGACCTTTAATTTTTTCAGGTCGGATTTCTCGAATTTCTCCATCGCATAGTCAAGCGTTACGGTGAGACGCTTCATATCTTTCTTCGACGGAAATTCGAACATCGCGTCGATCATGATCGCCTCACAGATCGAGCGCAGCCCGCGCGCACCAAGCTTGAACTCCATTGCCTTATCCACGATAAAGTCCAGCACATCGTCCTCGAACTCGAGCTTCACACCTTCGTATTCGAACAGTTTCTTGTACTGTTTCAGCAGCGAATTTTTCGGCTCGGTAAGGATATTGTGTAAAGCTTCACGGTCCAGCGGGTTCAGGTAAGTCAGCACCGGCAAACGGCCGATCAGCTCGGGTATCAGGCCGAACGACTTCAGGTCCTGCGGGGTAATGTACTTATACAGGTTCTTCAGGTCGACCTCGGCATCGTTATTTTTGAACTTGTAGCCAACGGTTTGCGTACGAAGCCTGTTGGCTATCTTCTTCTCGATACCGTCGAAAGCGCCGCCGCAAATGAAGAGGATGTTATTGGTGTTCACCGTGATCATCTTTTGATCGGGGTGCTTACGGCCGCCCTGCGGCGGAACGTTCACCATGGTACCTTCCAGTATTTTCAGCAAAGCCTGCTGAACGCCTTCTCCCGACACGTCGCGCGTAATAGAAGCGTTATCGCTTTTGCGCGCTATTTTGTCGACCTCGTCGATATAAACAATGCCTTTTTCCGCTGCAGCGACATCATAATCGGAAGCCTGCAGCAAGCGGGTCAGTATACTTTCCACGTCTTCGCCCACATACCCGGCTTCGGTAAGCACGGTTGCGTCGCAAATACAGAAAGGTACATTCAGTATTTTGGCAAGCGTCTTGGCTAGCAGGGTTTTACCTGTGCCCGTCTCACCCACCATGATGATATTGGATTTTTCGATCTCTACTTCGTCCTTCTCAATACGCTGGTTGAGGCGTTTATAGTGATTATAGACGGCAACGGAAAGTATCTTCTTGGCATCGTCCTGACCGATGACATACTGATCAAGGTGTCCCTTTATCTCAGCGGGTTTCAATAAAGCGGGAGAAGAAGGCGATGTTTTTACCTTACGCACTTTCAGTTCCTCGGCCAATATCTCGTTGGCCTGGTTTACGCACTTATCACAAATATGCGCATCCAGCCCGGCGATCAGCATAAGTGAATCCTGCTTCCCGGCTCCGCAAAACGAACACCTTATCTCTTTGCTGTTCTTATTCATTTCGATATGATAATATCAAACATAACTAATATACGGCATATTTACAACGAGTGCAACAATCCGTTTATTATTAATACGCTGCAAGCTAAACGCTTGTTTTGTTATTTTTTACTCTTGCTGCCGCGCAGTATCTCGTCGACCATACCAAACTCAACAGCTTCTTCGGCTATCATCCAGTGGTCACGGTCCGAGGCATCCCAAACTTTTTCATAAGGAGCGCCGCTATGGTCGGCAATAATCTGGTACAATTCTTTTTTCAACTTCGTGATCTCGTGGTAAGTGATCTCGATATCCGACTGCTGGCCCTGCGCTCCGCCCGACGGCTGGTGGATCATCACCCGCGAGTGCGGTAATGCGGCCCTCTTGCCTTTCGTCCCGGCGCAAAGCAACACAGCTGCCATTGACGCCGCCATACCGGTGCAAATGGTTGCTACGTCGTTCGAAATAAACTGCATGGTGTCGTAAATGCCTAAACCTGCATAAACCGAACCGCCCGGCGAATTGATGTAGATCTGTATGTCGCGCTTGCTGTCGGCCGACTGCAGGAACAACAGCTGCGCCTGTATAATATTGGCAATATTATCATATATGGCATCGCCTAAAAATATGATACGGTCCATCATCAGGCGCGAGAACACGTCCATCTGCGCTACGTTGAGCTGGCGTTCTTCGATGATATACGGGGTCATACCGGTAGGGAGGGCGCTTTTTTCCACTCCGCCGATAAATCTGTCCACAGCCAGGCCGTTTAAACGGTGATGCTTAACAGCGTATTTTCTGAACTCATTTTTGTCTATGTTCATTTTTTGTCCTTTATTATTATCGTGTTAAATATAGTTTTTAGTTGAATATAATTCTCGGGCTAAAGTTTGGTAAAAGTAAAATTAAAAGAATGCGATCTACCGGCAACAAAAAAGCAACCCGGTTGAGTTGCTTTGGTTATGGTTATATTTTAATTGTTGTCATTCTTCACTACGTTCAGAATCTGATTCAATTAGATTCTTCGTTTCACTCAGAATAACAAAGACGTTGAGCTGTTATTTCTCCAGTTCCGCGAACTCCTTCGAAGTGATGTCTTGCTGGTCCAGCGTTACCACGCTTTTCAGGAATTCCAAAACCTTTACCGCTTTTACTTCCTCGAATATCTTGTTCGCCTGCTCCTTGTTTTGCAGGAACTGCACGGCATACTGGGCCAGTTGCTCCTCGCTCAAGGGCTGCGGACTGTACATGCGGAACTGCGCGTCCAAACGTGCTTTTGCGGTTTGGAAAACGTCCTCATATTTGATCTCGATCTTGTTGTCCTTTATAACTTTGTTCTCGATCAGCGTCCACTTCAGGTTTTTTGCAAAATCGTCGTAGCCGCCGGTCAGTTCCTCGTCGCTCAGGTTTTCGTTGGTCGCTTTCAGCCAGCGTTTCAGGAAATCGTCGGGCAGGTTAAAAGTCGCTTTGTCTAAAGCCAGCTTGTACAGGTCGTTCTGCAGCTTACGCTCCGAATCCTGTGTGTACATCGCTTCGATCTCTTTGGTCACCTCAGCTTTGAACTCGTCTTCGCTGGTTATCTTACCTTCACCAAATAATTTATCAAAGAACTCCTGGTTCAGATCGCTTTCTTCCAAACGGTTCACATTTTTTACCGTCAGGCTGAATTTTGATTTAACATCGGCCGCCAGGTCCTCGTCTATTTTCAAAATAGCCGCAACTCGGGCAGCATCGTTATTATATGCTTTCTGAATGTCCAACACCACTTCGTCGCCTTTTTTCAGGCCGATGAGCGATTTCTTGATCTTCTCATCCTGCACCTGGTCCAAACGAACCGAAGTTGTATTGCTGATACCATCCTCAAAAACAGAACCATCGGGCGAAAGCTGCATCAATTCGGCATAAAGCACGTCGTCGTCTGCCGATACGTCAGGGTTTGTCATTTTGCCATAGGCCCTGCGCAGGTTTTTGATACGCTCGTCCAGCACTTCCTGTTCAGGCTTGATCACATATTGCGTTACCTTATCCTTCGACGAAAAATTAATATCAAAAGCCGGCGCTAAACCCACTTCGTAATTGAATTCGAAGTTATCGGCAAAATCCCAGTTATATTCTTTGGTATCGTCGGCCTTTGGCAGCGGCTGGCCTAATACTTCCATCTGCTGCTCGTTGATATAATTGTTCAGCGTATCCGACAACAGGTTGTTCACTTCATCGACCAGGATGCTTTTGCCATACATCTTTTTGATATGCGACGGCGGCACCATACCAGGACGGAACCCCGGAATTTTTGCTTTTTTTGCGTGGTCTTTTATCGCTTTTTCAACCCTCGGCTGGTAGTCTTCGGGTTTGATGTTGATGGTTACAACGGCGCTCAGATCGCCGGTCTTTTCCTGTGAAATGTTCATCGTACTTAATGTGAGATTTTAATGTTTTCCTCTAATCAGCAGGCTCACGTAAACAATTGCCGATTTTGGAGGGGCAAAGGTACGAAGATTTTTTGATAGTCCGAGAGTCGGGAAGACGGAAAGTCCGAAAGACTCATTTATCCTTAATAGCGCGGCATCCGCCTTTTTGCGACATCCTGCATAAGACAAATCTGTCGGCGTGGTTTTAAAAAAGTTTAGTACTTTTACCCCATACCTAAAACTATTGATCACAAATGACTAAACCGTTAATCGTTTCGTTTTTTTTAATATTCTTCTGCGGAAAGCTTTTTGCCCAGGCGCCGATTGTCAGCTCTTTTAGTCCGGCTTCGGGTCCGGTGGGGTCGACGGTGACGATTAGCGGGAGTAATTTTAATAGTACGGCGGCCAACAATCTGGTTTTTTTTGGCACTGTAAAGGCAACAGTCTTATCAGCAAACAGTAATTCATTGCAGGTAACCGTTCCTGCCGGTGCATCTTATCAATCTATATCGGTTATTAATACAGCTACTAGCCTTACCGCTTATTCAAGGGTACCATTCGTTCCTACTTTTTCTTCGAAAAAATCGATCACCCAGGCCGATTTTGACCAAAATCAAATGATCGCTAATCATAGTTCAGCACAACAAGCCCTGGTAGCCGACGTTGACGGCGATGGTAAACCCGACGTCTTGTCAGTCCTTCGAAATAATGATTGGCGTGTTGCTGTTTATCGTAATATTTCTCCCGGAAATGAACTGATAAATGCAACCGATTATACTCTGGGAGCGATGCTCTCGGCAAGCAAAGATTCGAATGGGGGGTCTGCTGCGGACCAGATCGCTGTAGGCGACCTGAACGGCGACGGTCTGCCGGACGTGGTGATAGTAAGCTATTATACTAATAGTCTAACAATATACATCAATAATTCAACACCCGGATTAATATCTTTTCAATCACCTGTCACCTTAATTGTAGCATTAAATTTCGGAAACATAGATATTACTAGTGCCGCTATCGGCGATATTGACGGAGATGGGAAACCTGATATTGTCGCCGTAGCCGGCTACAATATTGCGATAATACAAAACACAAGTGCAGGTGGAAAATTTTCTCTAGGCGCTGAGACAGATATTAATGACACAGATTTAGCGCAACAGATTAACATAGCAGATATTGACGGTGATGGAAAGCCAGACTTAGTTTATGCAACATCAAACAGATTTCTTAGCATTCAGCGTAACACCTCTTCGCCAGGCAACGTGAGTTTTGCACGAGATGCGCACATTTACACGACAAATGTCGTTACAGGCCTCGCTCTCGCCGACCTTAATAATGATGGCAAGCCTGATATTGTATTAACCAATCAAACTACGAAGACGATATCCATTTATCAAAATCAATCAACACAGGGGCATACCGTCTTGGCTTCAAATGTTGACTTCCCTTCAGGTCAAGTTAATGGCCCGATAAGCATAGCTGATTTGGATGGTGATGGGCTTCCCGATATTGTCATGGGAAGTGACTATGGAGCGGACGTGTATCGTAACATTACTGCTGGCAATGTTATATCATTATCGCCATTCGTGCTTTTAAATACCGGCATAGCTTTGTCAATTTCAATAGCAGATATGAACGCCGATGGGAAACCAGATTTGATAATTACATTTTCCGGAGCATTCACTATTATGCAAAACGATCCGAAAATCGTAAATAACAGTATTCCGCCAAGAATTAGTTCAATCAATCCCTCATCAGGGCCGGTTGGCACAACCGTAACTGTTGCAGGCTCTGGTTTCAATACGTCAACATCAAAAAATATAGTATTCTTTGGCGCAACCAGAGCGGTTGTAAACGCTGCAACTAGCACATCGCTTACTGCAACAGTGCCTCCAGGTACCACCTTTCAACCCACATCGGTGCTCAACACAGATATCAACTTATCAGGTTATTCCGCGTTTCCATTTATAACCACGTTTCAGTCGAACGGCAAAGGTCCTAACTATGACGGCCGGGTAAGTTTTGCCAGCGGAAATGCACCTACTTCGGTGGCAATCGGCGATCTTGATGGCGACGGTAAACCTGATTTGGTAGTAGCAAATGGTAATAGCAATACCATTTCGGTTTACCGGAACACATCGTCAAACGGCAGTATTATCGCGTCTTCATTTACTACCAAAATCGATTATCCTCTACCGGCCGGCCCTTCAATAGTAAAAATTGCTGACCTAAACGCCGATGGAAAGCCAGATATTGTAGTTGGCTGTAACAGAAACAGCAATGCACTATCTTTCTTCAGGAATACATCAACGGCTGGCCAGATAAGCTTCGCCCCAACAATTGATTATCTGCAAAGCAGCGGAGTTAATGATATTGCTATCGCCGATATAGATAACGATGGAATGCCCGACGTGGTTGTAGTCTTCAACATGAATACTGTAGACGTTTTTCATAATGTGACCACCGGAGGAAACGCCAACAACTTAGATTTTCTTGCTGAGAACCTGAATTTGCAAACCAATACAGGCCCTGAATCATTATGCGTTGCCGATTTCGACCATGATGGCAAGCCTGATATTGCAGTGGCGGTAAGCGGGGTTGGATACCAATTTGGTTTTATCTCATTATTCCGTAATACTACAGCCGGCCAAATGTCATTTTCATCATCCAACTATTCAGGCCTCGGTCAGTGGCCTGCGTGTATTAAAACTGCCGATATGGATGGGGATGGAAAACCGGACTTGGTCCTGGGGCTTTCCAATGATGCTAACAGTATTTTGGTGCTGCCAAATAATTCCACTCCAGGTAATATTAGTTTTGGAGCAAAACAAGTGTTCGAGATTGCGCCGGGTAATTTCGAGCTGGGGGATGTAGATGGCGATGGTAAACCGGACATTATTTCAACGGTTCCAAGCAACGGCTTGGTTTCGGTGGTAACCAATGCGTCGTCACCCGGTAAATTTTCATTCAATACAGCCAATATCTTTCCAACCGGTAATTTTCCCGTACAATTGGCAATCGGAGACCTGGACGGCGATGGCAAGCCGGATATCGTAACTGCTGATAACGCGGGAAACACAATGTCTATACTGCACTATGACGCCAACGCTTTGCCGGTGCCGGCCATTACAATTGTCAATCCACTTGTATTTAAATCAGGTGGTACCATAAGTATCACCGGACTTAATCTTACCGGAGCCACATCTGTCACATTTGGAGGTACGCCGGTGAAGTCATTTACCGTCGTGTCGCCAAAACTCATTACAGCCGTAATTGGCAATGGCTCCTCCGGAACGATCGCTATAACGACCCCCGGGGGCACTGCATATTATAATGGGGCCGTCTACGTACCTACACCTACTATAACTGTAAACGGACCAACAACGTTCCTAACAGGTGAAAGCGTCGATTTAACTGCCGAGCCAGCGAGCCCTTCTATTGGATTTTATACCTATCAATGGTATATGGATGGAAATCCTATATACAATGCGGTAAGCCAAACTTACACCGCTACACAAAGCGGCATTTATACCGTCGCTATAATTGCATTTACTGTGAGCCAAATATCTACACAGAAGGTGGCTGTTACAGTAAATTTTGCCTTGCCTAATAACAATTTTTCTCTATCCATCACCAGCGCTACCTGCAAAGGCAGCAATGATGGATCGGTTACGATAACTGCGGCTCAGAACCTAAACTACACGGCAACTATTACCGGCAACAGCCTGAATACGCCGTACCCGTTTACTACTTCGGCTACAATACCTAACCTGGCTGCGGGAACTTACCATATATGCGTTACTGTTGCCGGACAGGCCGGTTACCAGCAATGCTATGATGCGGTAATCACCGAGCCAAAGGATCTGTCCGTCTATTCAACCATAAACGAAACCGATAAAAGCATTACACTGGCCATGACCGGCGGGAACCAATACAATATCCAGCTCAATGGTACGGATTATTCAACTACGGATAGCTCTATCACGCTGCCGCTTGCGGATGGGAATAATGATCTAACGGTTACTACCGATAAGCTGTGCCAGGGAGCGCTGCAAAAAATGATCAATATTTCGGGGAAAATAAGTCCTTACCCGGTGCCCTTCCAAAACATGCTGAGTTTGAATTTGGGCAATACCCCGGCCAATAACGTATCGGTTGAAATTCATGATGTATCCGATGGCAAACTGGTATATTCCAAAGACTATGGCAGCCAGTCGGGCGTTTTGAAACTTGATGTGGCCGGGCTTGAATATGGCGTTTATGTACTGCACCTGAAGATGAATAATACCGAAAAGGTCTTTAAGATAATAAAGCAATGAGAAACGGAATACTATTTGTAATGCTGATATTGATGCTGGAAGGATGCGCCGGGAAAAAGAACAATGCCCAGCCTACGCCTGCGCCTTCTAAAGCAACCCTTACCGCACCGGCACAGAATTCCGTCTGCATTACAGGTTCGGTTATCTCGGCTACCCAAAGCTCGGTAACCTTGATCTGGAACGCATCGAACAATACCAGCAGCTATGACGTTGTCGTAAAAAACCTTCTTACATCTGCCACCAGCACGCAGAACACAACCCAAACGCAACTAACGCTCACGCTGCAGAGAAGCACACCCTACTCATGGTACGTCGTGTCAAAATCCAACCAGTTGAGCGCCGCTGCGCAGAGCGATACCTGGAAATTTTATAATGCAGGGCCAGGTGTTGTGACTTATGCCCCGTTCCCCGCCGAGATCACCGCCCCGATTTTCGGCCAGGTCTTAACATCCTCTACAGTAAATCTCACCTGGACAGGGAGTTCAGTCAACAGCGGCACCATCGTGAACTACGACGTGTACTTTGGTACCAGCAACACGCCGCCCCTATTCAAGAGCGCCATTACCGACAGCTTTGTAAACGGCGTAGCGCTTACAGCATCGACAACCTACTACTGGCATGTGGTTACCCGGGATGTAAACGGGAACACCTCCGATTCGGAGTTATACCAGTTTAGCACCAAGTAAATACAATAATCTGCCTGGTAACAGAACTGCGGTAACACCCAAATCGCATTTTGCCGTCAATTCTGCGTTTTGCCAAGCGTAAATTTAACCACCCTGTTCTTTACCGGCTTTACGGTGCGCAAGTAGGCATAAACAGCGCTAAGGTCCTGGTCGGTCATGCCGGCATACACATACCAGGGCATAATGGTCTGGAAGTCGGTCGGACCGATCTTAGCGGCTTTTGAGGGGTCTTTGAACGCGTGGAACCGCGCCAGAAACATATCTTTCGTCCAGTTTCCGATGCCGGTTTCCTTATCCGGTGTAATATTCGCCGTACGAACGGTACGATCGTTCGGCATGCCGAATGCCCTGCCGCCGGCGAAATCCATACCGGGGATCAGCTCGCCCTTGTTATCCTGCGTGTGGCAAAACTTACAGGCCGCTATCTGTACCAGGTATCCGCCGTATTTTACGGTATCCTTCGGATCGGGCCGGGTACCGAACGTCGCTTTCTCCGGCATGGTGTGAACCAGGATATTCAATGGGAAATCGAGCTCAGCTTTGGGGTAATTCGCATCGATGGGTTTCAGCGAACGGATATAAGCGATAATATCATAAGCGTCCTGCCGGTCCATTTTGGAGAAATAGGGCCAGGGCATCATCGGAAATATAGGGGAACCGTCCTTTTTTACGCCTTCGGTAAACGCGCGCAGCAGTTCGCCATCGGTCCAGTCCTTCAGTTTGGCAGGAGTAATATCCGGCACAACGACATGGCCGGGAAAACCCACTGACTGGTCGAAAACTTCGCCGCCCCCACCGAGCCGCGTGGTATCTATCGGCCCGGCAAAGCGGCCCCATATACGCGGCGAATGGCAATCGGTGCACGGCACGACATGCTGAACCAGGTATTTGCCGCGGGCAACATGTTCGGCCGATCTGTCAACATTAATAGCTTCGGCCTTGCCGACGTTTGGCAGTGCGGTTACCACATAGGTGATAACGCCGCCAACAATTACAATAATAATAACGATGATCCAGGCGAACCATTTAAGAAATTTTTTCATTGGACAGGTTAGTAATTGGTGTGGCTAATATACTATTTATGCCAATTGCCGTCAACAAGAGTTTAATTAACCTGCCGGAAAATATCGCTAAGTAATTGTTTCAGACAGATGTTCACTTGTTCAAACCGTACTCAGTTCACATGCGTAAGCGTGCCGGCGCCTAATTTCGAGCTGTTTACATTAGCTGGGTTGCCTTTGTATTTCACGTCGGACGAGCCGGTTGTATTTACATCCAGGTCGTTCAGCACATTGATCTCGCATTCGCTGGCGCCGGTGGTGTGGATATCATATTTACCAACCACAAAATCGAAGGCATGAACCTTTCCCGCCCCTGTCAATTCCAAACGGTGTGATGTTGCCTGTCCTTTGAGGTCGATCTCGCTCGAGCCCGATCCTTCGGTGGTCACGTTTGCTGCTGTAAGGTCCAGGTCGACTTTGCTGGCTCCGCTCAAACCGATCCTGAGATCGCCGGTATTCAGTTTGCCATCCGAAACAAAGGTGATGGCTCCCGAACCCTTCAGCGCTTCCAGTCTTTTTACACCGACGTTCAATATCATTTCTCCGCTGCCGCAAACAGGCTTCCGGATATAAACATGCAGCCGGTCGCCGTCATTGTCAATATGAATGTATTTCATCAGGTTATCGTCGGCGGTAACGCTTAGGCTAAGGCTGCTGTCCTGCTTCAGGTTCACCCTAAAGCCCCCGGAAACTTCGAGCCGCGCAAAGTCACCGACTTTATGATTTTCGGTAATCTTATTGCCGGAGCCCTTGATGCAGCCGAAACGGCAGGACGATAACAGGCTGAGCGACGCAGCCGCCGAAAATAATATGATAAAGGATAATAGCTTTTTCATGGTTTGGTTTTTGGGTTGATTGGACAACTGAAAGTGAGTGATGGTTACACCAAATATAGAAAAATCGTTGGGTCAGAACCAAGAGCCAGGAATCAAGAGCGAGGATTTGAAGGCAAGTTAAGCAGAAAGCAATGCCCTTTGCCCAGCGACGACATAGTAATCTGTTACAACAGCTATTGGTTCGGCTTGCGGAAATGCTCCTGTTTCCATTTTTCAAAAATGGCTGCTGTATAGCCTTTGTCAGCAAAAGCCTTAAAAGATACAAAAATCAAGAGCCAAGAATCAAGACTGTATTTATTATTACACCACCTGGCGATCAACGACAATTTCAGATCTCATTCATCACATATATCATAGTTCAGAAGCCGCCCGCTACGCGGATGGCTTTGAATATTCATTGGCGGGCTTGGAGGCCTCTTTATTCCGGGGTTTGTGCGGACGTGATTTGCCGTACGACCCGATCGAAATTTTTCCTTTTGCTGATTTTTTATCGCCTTTTCCCATAGTATGTTTTTTAAAGAAATCAATTATACGATAAAATGTTTGAACTATGATTTGAATGATCAAACGAAAATGATGTTCGATCATCGGAATCTTTCAATCAAAAGAATTCAAGACTCAGACTCCGACCGCGTGTTCCTTCGCCGCCAAATAACGTTCGGCATCGATGGCGGCCATACAACCGGTACCCGCCGCGGTAACCGCCTGCCGGTACACATGATCCTGGGCGTCGCCGCAGGCAAATACGCCTTCGATATTGGTGCGTGACGACCCGGGCTGCGTAACGATGTAACCGTTCTCGTCCATATCTATCCAGCCTTTAAATATTTCGGTATTGGGATGATGGCCGATTGCAACGAAAAAGCCTGTTACGTCCAATATTTTTTCGGCATGAAGCTTATTATTGAATATTTTGACGCCGGTAACTACCTGTCCGTCACCCAATATTTCTTTGGCTTCGCTGTTGTAGATCACTTCTATATTATGCGTATTCAGCACCCTATGCACCATCGCTTTTGATGCGCGAAATTCGTCGCGGCGCACCAGCATGTACACTTTGCGGCAAAGTTTGGCCAAATAGGTCGCTTCTTCGGCAGCGGTATCGCCAGCGCCCACGATGGCTACATCTTGCCCGCGAAAAAAGAACCCGTCACAAACGGCACAGGCCGAGACGCCAAAACCATTATATTTTTGTTCTGATTCCAAACCCAGCCATTTGGCCGATGCGCCCGTCGAGATGATAACGGTATCGGCTAAAATAGTTTTACTATCGTCGATGATAACTTTGTGAGGCAAACTCGAAAAATCGACCGAGCTCACGTACCCGAAACGGATATCCGTACCCAGCCTGCGGGCCTGTTTTTCAAAATTCTCCATCATGGCCGGGCCCATGATACCATCCGGGTAGCCGGGATAATTTTCCACCTCGGTTGTTTGGGTCAACTGGCCTCCGGCAAGCAATCCGGTGTATAAAACAGGTTTCAGGTCGGCGCGCGAGGCATAAACAGCCGCGGTGTAACCGGCGGGCCCCGAACCTATAATGAGACATTTAACGTGTTCGTTCTCTTGTGACATTAGTGTTGAAAATGAGGTACAAAACTACGCTTTAACGCGCATAACACAAATATCGTATAGTCAACTTATTGCCATCATTTTCCGGTATTGGCTTTCAATACCCGCAGAAAGTTGCCGCCCAGTATTTTGTCAATGTCGGCCTGGCTGTAATGTAATTTAACCAGTTCTTCGGTGATCTTTGGATAATCAGATACGTCGTTCATACCAAGAGGGTATGATTCCGCGCCGTCAAAATCGGAGCCGATACCCACATGATCAACGCCGATCAGTTTGGCGATATAATCAATATGCTTAATAAGCAGGCTCAGCGGCGGGCGTATCTGGTCCGACTCTGATTGATGGATTACATTCAGCCTTATTTTGGCCAGGTCGGCGTCGTGGTATATCTTTTCCAGTGAGTCAAGTTCATGCCGGTGCGCTCGTAAAAACCGGGTTTCTTTACGCATATAGGTGCTATCCAGGAAACCGCTGTAAAAATTAACGAATACTACGCCGCCATTTTTGGCCAATGCCTTTAACTGGGCATCTTTTAAATTGCGCTGATTGGGGCATAGTGTCCAGGCGCAGCTATGTGAGGCTATTACCGGCTTGCTCGTGGTCGCCAGCACATCATAAAAGGTTTGCTCACCAACGTGCGATACATCTACCATAACGCCGAGGTCGTTCAGATGATGGACGATCTGCCTGCCAAAATCGGTGAGGCCGACATGCCCTGCACGCTTCAATGAATCCATATGATGCGTTTCATCAGCGGCTGACGTTGCCCACGATGTGCTGTTGTTCCAGGTCAGCGTCAGGTAGCGCATACCCCGTTTAGCCAGGGCATCGATGTAATCCATCTTGTCCTCTATCATGTGCCCGCCTTCCACGCCGATCATTCCTACAAATTCGCCTTTGGCTACCGCGGCCCGTATCTCGGCGGAGTTGCGGGCCATTACCATTTTACCGGGATTGCGTTTAATGAGCGCATAAAGCGAGTCGATCTCCCTGTTAGCAAAATTGAAAGCGGTACCCTTGCCGTATTCGCCGCCGCACCAAACCGAAAAAACCTGCACATCCAGACCGCCTTCTTTGGCGCGGACCAAATCGAGGTTACCAATATCCTGGCGTTTGGAAAGATCGACCTTCGTGATCAGCTCGTTAGAAAGCGCATCATTATGGGTATCGACCAGGATGGCGTTAAAATGGATGGTTTTGGCGTCCTGGGCGTTTGCTTTCATGATGAGCAGCAGTGGCAGCAGGAGTGGCAGCAGCATTTTTTTCATGCCGTAAGATAGGAATTTTGAAAACTATTTCAGGTATGGCTATGGTTAAGCTGGTAGATGATAACCCCCATGGCAAATATCAGTAAACATAAACCCGCTATGATGAGTGATGTCCAAACGATGGGGCTTTCAGTCTTTCGACCGGCTTTTGCGATGCGCGCACGCTCATTTTGACGTGATATGCCAATGATGACAAACAAAGCGCCACCAACAGCGGCTATAATTTCGTGGATCATCCTATGCATGGGGTCTGTGCAATAAAATTCCGGATGAATTTACGTAATTATAAGGCAGTTTGTAAAAATAAATCGATTGCCATCAAGGTTTTAAGTGATTCAGCGCCAAAGTCGCGCAAGCCCGAAAGTTGGTTACAACCGTTAACTAAGTTTGAATAATACCGACATTAAACTGCTTTTCAATGGGAGCATGATCGGCGGCCTCGATACCCATTGAGATCACTTTGCGCGTTTCCAGCGGGTCGATGATACCGTCGACCCAAAGCCGCGCTGCGGCATAATAAGGTGTGGTTTGCGAATTATACTGGTCGGTGATCTTTTTTAGCAGTTCTTCTTCTTTTTGGGAATCGATTGCCTCGCCTTTCGCTTTCATAGCCGATTCTTGTATTTGCAGCAGCGTTTTGGCAGCCTGCTGCCCTCCCATTACGGCAATCTTAGCCGTCGGCCATGCATAAATAAGCCTTGGATCATACGCCTTGCCGCACATGGCATAATTGCCAGCACCGTAAGAGTTGCCAACAATAATGGTAATCTTAGGCACTACCGAATTGGCAACTGCATTGACCATTTTCGCACCATCTTTAATTATACCACCGTGCTCGGAGCGGCTGCCAACCATAAAACCGGTAACATCCTGGAGGAAAACCAACGGTATCTTTTTCTGGTTGCAGTTCATAATGAAACGTGTTGCCTTATCTGCCGAATCGGAATAAATAACCCCGCCGAATCGCATTTCGCCTTTTCGTGTTTTGATCACTTTGCGCTGGTTGGCCACAATGCCAACCGCCCAGCCATCCACACGGCCCAGGCCGCAAATGATCGATTGCCCGTAACCTGCCTTGTATTCCTCAAACTCCGAGTTATCCAGTAACCGAAGGATAATATCCGTCATATCGAAGGGCTTTTCGCGGTTCTCGGGCAGAATACCATAGATCTCCTTTTCATCGAGTTTTGGCGGCGCCGGTTTGATACGGTCAAAACCTGCTTTGGTAAAATCGCCGGTCATGCTCATAATATTCCGGATCGAATCGAGGCAGGCCTGGTCGTTAGGTTGTTTATAGTCCGTTACACCCGAAATTTCGCAATGCGTGGTGGCCCCGCCGAGAGTTTCGTTATCCACATCCTCGCCTATGGCCGATTTAACCAAATACGATCCCGCCAGGAAAACCGAACCCGTACCCTCCACGATCATCGCTTCGTCACTCATGATTGGCAGATAGGCCCCTCCTGCCACGCACGAGCCCATTATAGCCGCAATCTGGATAATGCCTATACTGCTCATAATGGCATTATTGCGGAATATGCGCCCAAAGTGCTCTTTGTCGGGAAATATCTCGTCCTGCATAGGCAGGTAAACACCGGCCGAGTCGACGAGGTAAATGATGGGCAAGCGGTTCTCGATGGCTATTTCCTGCGCGCGCAGGTTCTTTTTTGCAGTAATGGGAAACCATGCGCCTGCTTTTACCGTAGCATCGTTGGCCACAACAACACATTGCCTGCCCGAGATATACCCGATGCCGCATACTACTCCGCCCGAAGGGCATCCTCCCTGCTCGGCATACATATCCTCGCCGGCAAAAGCTCCTATCTCCAGCCATGGCCTGTCCTTATCCAGCAGGTAAGCAACCCGCTCACGCGCCAGCATTTTTCCTTTTTCCTTCTGCCGGACTGCTGCCTTCTCGCCACCGCCTTCATACACTTTTTTCAGGCGTGTGTGCAGATTAAACACCAGTTGTTTGTTGATATCTTCGTTCTTATTGAATTCGAGGTTCATGGGTCGGTGATTAGTTAACCGGTGATTGGCGACTGGTTAACCAGCTAATGCTAAGTAACGTTGTTTTTGGATATGGACAAAACACTAATCACAAATCGCTAAACTGATCACTACATCCCCGGCCTTCTTTTTACAGGAGACACAGACTTGACGATCGTTTGTCCTTTGATGGGATTTTTGGCCGGCTTCATATCCTTAAGTGCGTTTTGGTAGGCCTGGGCAAGCAGTTCTTTAACATACCACTCATGGAAATCACTCTTGTTCTTTACGGTGATATAACGGTACTGACTCCCGTCACCGGTCAGCATTTTCCCGGGATCGTCCAGATCAGAGCCCTTGTTGAATCCGAAATTCACATGATTGGAGTACACTGCAATGCTGCAAAACACATCCCCGGCTTTGTCCGTAGGCGACCAGCCGAATGCCACGGCATTATAGTTGTCGTAGATCAGTTCGTTGGCATCGGGATAAAGGTCCCAAACAAATTCGCGCAGCCATAACGCCGCCGCCTTCACCTGGTCGGGGTAAGGCAGCAAAAATTTCACCAGGTCTGCAACTTCTTCTTTGGGCATTCGAACAATTTAAGCCGGGATGCGTAAATTTACAAAGGATTGGCCAACTATGAAAAATGTAAGAGTAAAAAGAATTTATGAACCTTACTCGCAAGAGGATGGTTACCGCATCCTGGTCGACCGTCTTTGGCCGCGCGGTATTAAAAAAGAAGAGGCCCATATCGACAAATGGATGAAGGAGATAGCGCCATCTACTATTCTTCGCAAAACCTTCAATCACAAGCCCGAAAAATGGGATGCGTTTATACCCGCCTACAGGGAGGAACTAAAAAATTCTGCGGCGCTGAAAGAATTAGCTGATGACATCAATAAACATGCAGTCGTGACGTTATTGTATGCAGCGAAAGATACCATGCACAATCACGCATTGGTGCTGCATGACTTTATTATGCACCGGTTTTTACGAAGTTAGTTTTGAGGTATCATGTTTTATACGTTAACAAAATCTATGAAAAATATCATTCTAGGCGGAATATTGGCTGTAGCAATATCCGCCCTCAATTGCCGTGTTTCTTATTCACAAAATAAACCGATCAATCTATTCAACGCCCACGATATGGTGATCGACGGACAAACCATCGAAGGCGGGGATGCTCCCTGCATTTGGCTAAGACATTGCACCAACATCCGCATTACACATTGCAAGCTGATGCATTCGTCGAATTTTGCCATTTACATTACCAATTCCTCGAATATCCAGATCGACCACAATTATATCGCCGAGGTTGCGGCGGGAGTTTATGCGGAGGACTGCCCGGACGGACAAATCAGGGTGACGAATAACGATATGCTAAACATGCTCGGCCGGCTGCCATACAACAAGGATTTTGTACAATATAACCGGGTAAACGGGCCCAATAACCGGGTGTGCGACAATAACATGGAGGACATCCAGGGCCAAAGCAATCCCGAAGATGCAATAAACCTTTATAAATGCAACGGCCTTGACAATGATCCCATTATCGTTTCGGGAAACAAGATCAGGGGCGGTGGCCCGAGTAAAACAGGTTCGGGCATCACAATCGGCGACCAGGGCGGAAGCAATGAATTGGTCGAAAACAATATTCTGGTAAATCCCGGGTGTATGGGTATACAGATAGCTGGCGGCACAAATATGAAAGTGCTGAACAATACTATTTACAGCAAGGCATTCCCCTGGTCGCATGTCGGCATGGGCTATGGCAATTATTCAGGCAAACCGAGCAGCAACATTGTAATGAAGGGCAACAAAATAAACTGGATGTCGGGTTGGCCGAGGGACCAATATAACGGTACAACTACCCGGCGATTTGACGTTTCGTACCAGCGAAGCGTTGTAAGCAAGCCTGACGGGTGGGAGGATAATACGCTGAACGCCCCTATTGATTCGACTATATTGCCTGAGAGGCTGTTGAAAAAGCACGAAAAGTAAAAGAGCCGACAACGGGATTCGAACCTGCGACCTACTCATTACGAATGAGTTGCTCTACCAGCTGAGCTATGTCGGCTAAAACGGCCTCAAAGATAGCTTACTCAGGCTATAAAGCAAATTCTATTAATACAAACTTAGCCGTTTGCCGGAATGGTAAACCAGAACGTACTGCCTTTACCCTGTTAGGTATCGACGCCGATTCAGATTTTCATAATTTCATGTTTCAGTTATCCTTTAAATCTTTGGTTGGCTCAAAGTTGAGCCAAAAGGATAAAAGCGATCCGAGGGGTGGTACGCAAAATACGCCGTGATTTTACCCGATTTGAAAATGGTAAATTGTGCAACTCAGGTAAGCGGATAAACGGAACGACAAATTCGTGAAAGTACGCACGGCCCTCTCCAGATTTCCGACAGGTTGACTATCCAACTTGCGTTAAGCAATTGTTAGGCAGCCTAAAACAAAATTGACGCTAAAATTCTTTTATTGTAAAATTTAATACCCTGTGCTTTGAAAAAGATTATTATAGTCATATTGTGCGCGCTCTCGTCTTCGGCCTATGCGCAGAAGAACGCAACTGATACATCCAAAAAGAAACTTGCTGATACGCTTAAGAAGGACATTTTAACTGCTCCGGATACAGTAAAAAAATTGCACAGCAACCCGATCACGCTTGTCCCGCCGGCAGCGATGATCACTTACGGCGGCTTATCCTTTTTTGTTCACCCTATACGGCGCTTTGATTATTATATCCAGAGTACGATTCACAAAAGCGATTCTACCTTTAGTACAAAGGCTGAAAGCTATTTTCAGGCTACTCCCATTTTAATTGTTTATGCCCTGAACCTGGCAGGATATGAAGGGAAAAATCGCTTTGTTGACCGCACTGCATTACTGGGACTCTCGGGCGGCATACTGCTCATTAGCGAAGGAGTTACTAAAAAGCTTACTCACCGCCTCAGACCCAATAAAGGCGACTATCTATCATTTCCGTCGGGCCATACCGGACTGGCCTTTATGGGCGCAGAATTTATGGCGCAGGAATACGACGCCCGCTCGCCCTGGTTTGGCGTCGCGGCATATGGCATCGGCGCTACGACCGGCGTTTTCAGATTGTATAACCGCGACCATTGGTTCAGTGATGTAGTTGCCGGTGCCGGGTTTGGTATACTTTCGACCAAACTGGCCTATTTGATCTACCCGTCTATCCGCAACTGGCTAACACATGGCGATGAAAAAGCGGAACAAAAAAATATGGATGTTCCGGGCCACAAGAAAAAAAGCAGGTTCCGTAATACGCAGCTTTTGCCGACAACAACGGAAAATGGCGGCTTCGGCCTGGCATTTTCAACAGATTTTTGAAAAACAGGCCGTATTGTTGCATATTTGGAAGCCGGATATGTCAACGACTTAAACCCCCTGCTTTTGAAAAACCTTTTTACTATTTTATGCTGCCTTATCGCATTACGATCGATTGCGGCGATCCCTTGTGATTCAATACAACACAATCGCTCATCAAGACCGGATACCATCAAGGCTACCGCCTTTATTCTCCCCGCAGCCCTGGTTACGTATGGAGGGTTGTCGTTTGCAGTACATCCCTTCCGCCAATTTGATCACTATTTAGATGGCAAATTGAGGCCTGGGATCAAAACGACAGCAGCGACTTACCTGGTGTTCACGCCTATAGTTGCAGTTTATGGGCTGAACCTGGCCGGCGTGCAGGGAAAGAACAACTTTGCCGACAGAACTGCGTTGATCACTCTTTCTGCGTGCTTTGGTGGAATCGCCGACTTTTCGATTAAACATCTTACACACCGGCCCGGCCCGGGCGGCTTTGAAACGAGCTCATTTCCATCCGGCCACACGATTGGTGTTTTTGCCGCTGCGCAATTTTTGGCGGAGGAATATGGGGATACCTCGCCGGCTTACGCAATTGCGGGATACACTGTCGCCGTCGCCACAGGTGGTATGCGCATGTATACGCATAATCACTGGTTTAGCGATGTGGTAGCCGGAGCAGGCTTTGGCATCGCCTCTACGAAACTGGCTTATTTGGTTTACCCCTGCCTGAAAAGGTGGTTTACGCATAATGACGGTTCGGGGAAAAACACGTTAATAATGCCCACGTACCAGGATGGCGTACCGGGCTTTGCCTTCGCGAAAACTTTTTGATACTTTTATCCGACCTGACTCATGGCGAAAAAAGTAAAAGACATCCTGGCAATGGCCAAACATCCGGTTGTTAACGGCAGTTTGTGGCTTGAATCGGAAGATAAGCGCTTTTTTGGCCCCGGGCCCGTAGAATTGCTTGAACGAATAGCCGAAACCGGCTCGATCAGGCAAGCAGCCAAAGAAATGCGAATGTCGTACAAAAAAGCATGGGAACTGATCAACAATCTTAACGCGCACACCATTAAACCGGCGGTAATACCACAAACCGGCGGCGAAAAAGGCGGCGGGTCCGTTCTTACGCCGGAGGCATTAGAACTTATTCAATATCACCGGGAGCTGCGTAAACGATTTAAAGAATTCTTAGAGAAGGAAACCGGTAAACTCGGTCAATAAAGAAGGATACAAACATTTTTTTTACATTTCGTTATTTCTTTAAAGAAACAACGAAACCATATTTCATCTTTGCCATTAAACCCAAATCCGTGACAAAAAAACTTCCCGGCTTTTTATTCGCAGTAATTCTATTCCTGGTTTTAGGCGTGTCCCGATCAGTATCCGCCCAAATCAAAGCCGATACTGTCCAAAAAGCGGTGGCAGCGCCCCCGCCGGCTGTTAAAGCATCCTATCCGAAAGCGGTCGGCTATGTAAGCTTTATCATACCGCTTGTAAGCGCTAACAGGGATGCGGCAACGTGGAATTTCAATGGGTCGACGAGCATAGGATTCCCGGTAGGGGTCAATGTTTTGTACAGCGACAAGTTTGGGTTTAGCTACGAGTTTACGCCCACAATCAAATGGAGCGGGGGCAACAGTAAAGCAAGCAATCTTTTGTTCGACCCCGGAACGATGTTCCGTTTTCAGCATGGTTTTACAATTATTACACGCCTTGCTTTCGAAACCTCGGGCAGGTACGGATTTACGCCCGTATTCAACCAGGTTTATGCACGGACGAAAGATGTTAATTATTTTATAGCATTATCGCTTCCCGGAAGATTTGGCAATTCGCAATTGCCAACCATCGGGCTAAACCTGCAATTAGGTTTCACTTTTAATTAACGGGCTGCAAACTTCAATCCTTTTGCCTGCATCGCGTCCTTTAACGCTCTAATCGCAGTGGGACCGATGCCATGCAGACTGGAGAATTCTTTTTCAGTTAGTTTGCTTAATTGATGCAAATCGGCTATTCCCGCGTTGTGCAGGGCGCGCAGCGCAGGCTGGGATAACTTCGGAAACTCAGACATTCCTTTGTTAAAGAATCACCAGGCCGTAAATTACAACTAACGCGCCGACAATAATAAAAACGACAGGAATCCCGTAAAACGCACCCCACCTGAAAATATTCAGGAAGGTTTTGTAAATCTGGGTAATGGTCTCGTCCGAATCCTTTATGACAAAATAATCGTCTTTCTTTTTGGCTTCTTCCGCCATTCGCTTTTGTTCAGCATGTGCAAAGCGTTGTTCTTCCAGGTATTCGCCGCAATGGGGGCATTTATCGTCAACCCTGCAGTTCCAAACTACCCAGTGTCCGCAGTGCGGGCATTTGATCTCATTGAGCTGGCTCATGATCGATCCTCCTTAGGTAAAAATCAATTGGTATATATTCAAATATACTCAAAATCGATCCCAATATTGCAAATAGAAGCTTATTTATTTATAGTGTTCGACCTGTAAATCAGGTAGTACTACGCGGGCCGATGCGTAAAACTACGTATGGTATTTTGAGGAAGAGTTTTTAACTTTAATATATCCTATTTATAACCTATAAGAAAAAACAGCATGAGTCTATCCATTTCAGGGGCGATCATTACGTTAATTCCGCTGGTGTTGATCATTGCCATTGTCATCAAAAGAGGCAAAAGGATCTTCGACAGCGACTAACAAAATGGTTTTAAGCGTTACCTACGCTAAGCCCAATAAGTTATTCAGGTAATTGGCCCGCTATACGGACACTGGATATTAATGCCTGTTGTGCATCGTCGCCAACAAGTATCACCAATTACTTCAACAAAGAATCTTTTTCTTTTGCAAACGTATTGTAAACCAACTTATCCAGCAGGCCTGGCATAAATTTGCTGAGCAGCACGGTCAGTTTGCCCTGGGTGGTCATGATGAGCGTACGAGTACGGTTTTCGACGCCGTCGGCTATGCGTTTGGCCACCTCTTCGGCAGTCATCATTTTGCCTTCTTCCATATGGCTTTCGCCCTGCTGGCTCCCGTCTTTTGCCAAAGCGGTACTGCGGATATTGGATGCGGTAAAACCCGGGCAGGCGGTCAATACATGCAGTCCTTTTTTCAGATTCTCTTCACGCAAAACATCCAGGAAGCCATTCATAGCGAATTTGGAAGCCGAATAGCCGGACCGCCCCGGCAGACCCTTATACCCGGCTATGGACGATACCCCTACCAAACTGCCCTGGCTTTTAAGCAGGTGCGGCAGGGCATATTTGGTGCAATAAACCGTCCCCCAAAAGTTTACATCCATCAATGTTTTCAATACCTTCAGGTCGACGTCTTTGAAAAGCGCCCTCATGCTCAGGCCTGCATTATTGATCAATACGTCAATACGGCCGAAAGTCAGGATGGTTTGTTTGACAAGGTGTTCGCAATCGTCTTCAACCGATACATCGCATTGCACCGCTACCGCTTTGATGCCATATTCTTTGATCAGGCTGTCGGTCAGTTCGCAAAGCGCTACGTACTGGCGTGCTGCAACCACCAAACTGGCGCCGCGCTTAGCAAATTCAATTGCCAGCGCCTTGCCTATTCCTGATGATGCCCCGGTGATTATGACGACTTTATCATTCAATTTCATACGACGAAGGAAGAATTTCGCCTATGGTTTCAACGTTGATCACAGGCAGCTTAAACAAATACTTCGCTGCGAAGATAAACATCGCACCATAAAATTGGCTGATATATTCCCAGCTAAATTTGTTTACCGATCTGCCCGGTAACTGAATGATATATGTTTTAGAATAATAGTAGGTCTTGAAGCCTTTTTGCCTCAAACGGCAAGAAAGATCGATGTTATGACCGTAGTGGCGAAAGCGCTCATCAAAAAGACCGGTTTTTTCTATCGCCGAACGGCGCAGCAGCATGCAATCCTCGTGCAGTACGTCTACCTCGGATGTTTCGAATTCCTCCACCCAGTCGCCCCGTTTGTAGGCCGAGATTGATCTCGGGAAGTACGCACCCATACCAACTAACTTGAGGAAAGCGGCCCAGCTTTTACTCAAGCTGTGTTTGGACTCCGAAAGGTAATCGCCTTTATAATTTACAATCCTGGCGCTTGCCCCGCCGGTCAACGGGTGCTCATCCATAAAAGCAACCAGTTTCTTCAGGCTGTCGGCGCTGGTAAGTATATAAGGGCTTAGTAATAAGACGTATTTCCCTTTTGCCGCGTTGATAGCTTTGTTACATACCCGCGAAACACCTTCATAAGCGGCGTTAGAAATGATACGAACGGATGGAAATTCAAACGCCAGCATTTCCAGCGACCGGTCGGTTGAACCATTGTCAATCACGATAACTTCATAATCGATACCGGCCGAAGCAGACAATAGCGTATTGAGGGCCAGTTTCAAGCCATTACGCGAATTTTGATTGATAAAGATTACCGAAAGTTTCATCCGCTACTTTGAGAGTGAATTTTCGTAGGGGACACGGGTCACGATAGATCGTCCTAACGTAACCTCATCCACATACTCCAATTCTCCCCCAAAAGCTATGCCACGTGCTATGGTCGAGATGTTTATGTTAAAATCTTTTAATTTTTTGTGCAGGTAAAAGATGGTCGTATCGCCTTCCATCGTCGCGCTCAAAGCAAAAATAACCTCCTTAATATCATTTTGCTTAATGCGCTCAACTAAACTGTCTACCTGCAGGTCGGACGGGCCTATGCCGTCCATCGGCGAAATAAGGCCGCCGAGCACGTGGTATACCCCACTATACTGATCAGTATTCTGTATAGCCATTACATCACGTGTATCTTCTACTACACAGATAGTTGCATGGTCGCGCTTAGTTGAGGAACATATTTCACACACCGGCTGGTCGGATATGTTATGGCAAACCCGGCAAAACTGTATTTCGTTCCGCAGCTTGCTGATCGCCAGGCTGAATTGCTCCACATCGGTCTTGTCCTGGTTCAGCAGGTGCAGCACCAGCCTGAGCGCGGTTTTTTGTCCCACGCCCGGCAGTTTGGCAAATTCGGCCACCGCATTCTCCAGCAACTTCGACGAAAAGTTCATGTTACGAAATTACTCAATTTAGTCCGAAAGTCTGGAAGTCCGTATAAGTCCGAAAGATGAAGGATTGTAATTTATTTTTTATGTATAAATTGCCATCAAAGAAAAATGTCATTTCGACGAACCTACCTGCCGGTAGGTAGAGAATGAGGAGAAATCGTATAAAAGCGAAAAACAAACAGTGCATGATGCATAAGATTTCTCTCCGCCTGGTTGGCGGACCGAAATGACATGAATGATTAATAGAATCTTTCGGACTTTCGGACTTATGCGGACTTCCGGACTAATAAACGCTTATGTCACCTGCGATACTTTTATCATTTATTATCGGCTACTTCCTGGTCCTGCTTATTATCTCGTGGCTTACATCACGCAAGTCATCGGATAACGACACTTTTTTTGTTGCCAACCGGAATGCCAAATGGTACCTGGTAGCTTTTGGCATGATCGGCACGGCACTAAGCGGAGTAACATTTATTTCCGTTCCCGGCAAGGTAGGCGCTGCCACCGGCGACCAGTTCGCTTATTTTCAATTCGTGCTGGGCAACGCGGCCGGTTTCGTCATTATTGCCCTGGTGCTGCTACCGCTATACTACCGCATGAAATTGACCTCGATTTACAGCTATATCGAGCACGCCCTTGGCCGATGGAGCTACAAAACAGCGGCCGGGATCTTTCTTATTAGCCGCACCATCGGGTCGGCCTTTAGGCTTTATTTGGTGGTGATCGTATTGCAAAAATTCATTTTCGACAGCTATCATATTCCTTTTGCAGTAACCGTGGTGATCTGCCTGGTACTTATCTGGTCGTACACTTTTAAAGGCGGCTTAAAAACCATTATCATTACCGACAGCCTGCAAACCTTTTTCCTGGTTTCATCGGTGTTCCTATCGATATTCTTTATCTGCCGAAGCCTGAATATGAACATTTTTGAGGCTGCCGAGGCCATCAAAAACAGCAGTTATTCCAAAATCTTCTTCTTCAATGATTTTCTGACGAGCCACTTCCACTTCAGCAAGCAATTCCTGGGCGGCTTATTTATTACCATAGGCATGACCGGTCTTGACCAGGACCTGATGCAAAAAAACCTGAGCATGGCTCACATAAAAGAGGCGCAAAAAAACATGTTTAGTTTTACGACGGTATTCGTCATCATTAATATCTTTTTCCTCAGCGTCGGCGCTTTGCTTTACATTTATGCTGCAAAATACGGGATTACCGTTACAAAAACCGATTACCTCTATCCTACCATCGCATTAAAGTACCTTGGCGTGATACCCGCTGTTGTGTTTATGCTGGGGCTGACCGCTGCGACGTTTGCAACGACCGATTCGGCATTAACCGCGTTAACCACCTCTTTTTGCGTCGATTTCCTGGGATTTGATAAGAGCAAAAACTTAAATGACCCGAAAATGGTCAGGACACGGCATTACGTACACATCGCATTTTCGGGACTTATGCTGCTGACCATTATTATTTTCAACGCGATCAACAACGATGCCGTAGTCAGCGCTATATTCAAAGTAGCCTCCTATACGTACGGACCGCTGCTAGGTTTATATTCATTTGGGCTTTTTGTAAAAAACAGGCGAGTTGCTGATAAACTGGTGCCGTTCATCTGTGTTATATCACCGTTAGTATGTTATTTCTTAAGCATGCATTCGGCCGAATGGCTGGGCGGCTATGTTTTCGACAATGAACTGATCATTGTAAACGGATTAATTACATTTGCCGGGTTGCTGGCGACATCGTCGCCGAAGGTGAAAGGCGAAAGGACAAAGGTGAAAGGTTTGAGCTTTTAAACTTTACGTCATAGCCCATTAATAGATCAATAAAATCATAGTTCAGATAAATGACCGGTGAAGAAAAAATAAGGCAGGCCTTTGAGAACAAAAACTGGCAGGAAATAAAGGTTACCGATTCCTGGCAGATATTTAAGATCATGGCCGAGTTTGTGGACGGCTTTGAAAAACTGGCCAAGATCGGTCCTTGCGTGTCCATGTTCGGCTCGGCCCGCATGCATAACGACAATAAGTATTACAAACTGGCCGAAGATATAGCCCGCTTGCTCACCGAACGCGGTTATGGCGTCATATCGGGCGGCGGTCCCGGCATTATGGAAGCAGCTAACAAAGGCGCTTACGAAGCCGGGGGCAAATCGGTCGGTCTGAATATCGAGCTGCCCTTTGAGCAGTTCCACAACAAATACATCGACCGGGATAAGCTGCTGGAGTTTGATTATTTCTTTGTCCGCAAGGTTATGTTCATGAAATACTCGCAGGGTTTCATTATCCTGCCCGGGGGTTTTGGCACGATGGATGAGTCGTTTGAAGCAATAACCCTGATACAAACCGGTAAAATTGCGCGCTTTCCGATCGTATTCGTGGGAGCCGACTACTGGGGGGGCCTGTTTAACTGGGTGCAGGAAAAAATGCTCGACCAGGAGCATACCATCAGTCCCGATGATCTGAACTTATACCGCGTGGTTGATACGGCCGAAGAAGCCACGGAACATATTTTCCGTTTCTACAATAAATATGTCCTAAAACCGAACTTTTAAAGTTATCACAAATGCACCGCCCCAAAAGACAAGCTGCTTTAGGTTTTATCCTGGCAACACTTCTTATCGACGTCATGGGGTTTGCCATTGTAATACCGGTCTTTCCCGATCTGATCAAGGGATTGATCCACAGCAACCTGAGCGATGCTTCTTCTTACACGGCCTGGCTGGCAGTAGCCTATGCGGTCACCCAATTCCTGTTTTCGCCCCTCGTCGGCAACCTGAGCGACCGCTTTGGAAGAAGGCCGGTGTTATTATGTTCGCTGTTAGGTTTTAGCGCCGATTATTTTTTCCAGGCTTTCGCGCCAACTATCGGCTGGCTCTTTGTCGGGCGCTTGCTGGCGGGTTTAACAGGTGCAAGCTTCACAACAGCCTCGGCATATATCGCTGATATCAGTCCGCCCGAAAAACGCGCCGCAAACTTCGGCCTCATTGGCATTGCGTTCGGTTTAGGGTTTATTATCGGGCCCTTTATTGGCGGTCTGCTTGGAAGTATCAATATTCACTACCCGTTTATGGCAGCAGGGGGCCTCGCGCTCCTGAACGCCGCATATGGCTATTTCATCCTGCCCGAATCACTTGCGCCGGAAAACAGGCGTTCGCTTGATTTAAAAAAGATCAACCCCTTCACCACTTTAGCTAAATTGAATAAATACAAGGCGGTACTGGGTCTTGCTATTTCTCTGTTCCTCATATATTTTTCGGTGCAGGCTGTCCAAAGCGTCTGGACGTTCTATACCGAATATAAATTCGATTGGGACAAACAAATGATCGGGTATTCACTTGCGGTTGTCGGCGTAGTTTATGCGGCAGTCCAGGGCGGTCTTACCCGTATCGTTATACCTAAATTGGGGGTGGAACGCTGTATCTGGATAGGCTTGCTGCTTTACAGCGTGGGCATGGCTTTATTCGGATTCGCAACAAAGGGCTGGATGATGTACGTATTTTTAGTACCCTATTGCCTGGGAGGTATCGCCGGGCCGGCACTTCAGGGGTATATGAGCAATCATGTACCCGCAAATGCCCAGGGCGACTTACAAGGCAGCCTCACCAGCCTTGCCAGCCTCAGTACCATATTCGGGCCTTGGGTAATGCTCAAAATTTTCCATGATTTTACCAAAGCTGATGCACCGTTTATTTTTCCGGGCGCTCATTTTATTCTCGGCGCGGTACTCATGCTGCTCAGCGCTGTGCTGGCGGTATTGTCGTTCAAAAAACATGGGCCACCCGCCGTGCCGCCCGCCGGTCAAACCGTCAACGACAACGCGGCATCACCTTCTGCCTGACCGGTTCAAACATCCTGCCCGAACCGATGTTTAACCTATTCGAATATGAAAGAAAAACCTAAGCTCA
>DASZYQ010000007.1:0-56458 GCA_035545315.1 Mucilaginibacter sp.
CTTGCAAGGACCATCCGTCCGATGAACCCAATGAAGGTGTCGATCTGATCATCACTATTCCGAAGGACTTGGTAGTAGCCGGCCCCGGAATATTGCAGGACGTAAAGAAACATGGTGAAACAGCTACCTACCACTGGAAGACCCAATACACGATCAATAATTACAGCATCCTGTTCAATGTGGGTGACTATAAGGTATTCAGCAGGCCGTACACAACCTGCGACGGCAATAAAACGACCGTGCAGTTTTATGTTTTAAACGAACATGCCGACAAGGCGGAGCATTTCCTGGATGTGTTCGTCAAAACCATTCATGAGCAGGAAAAGTATTTCGGCGAATATCCTTTCTGGAAAGAAAAGATCGCTATGGCCGAAACGCCTCATTTGGGCATGGAGCACCAAACCATGGTGGCTTATGGCAACAAGTTCAGGTATACCAAAATCGGCGGCGAGGATTACGACTGGCTGATGCATCACGAGTTCGGGCACGAATGGTGGGGCAATAAGGTAACCGCCAAAGATTGGGCCGATTACTGGATACACGAAGGTATTTGTTCGTTCGGTGATGCGCTTTATACCCGCGAATTTGCCGGTGAAGAAGCCTATAACAAGATATTTCAGCGAAGCATTTTCGGTATCGAGAATAAATTACCTATTGTACAGCACCCCGATATGGACGAAGAGGCTGCTTATATCAACGACATCTACAGCAAAGGCGCATTCTTTATGCATACGCTGCGGTACGTGATGGGCGATTCGGTCTTCTTCCCAGCCCTGAAAAAATTCGTTACCAGTCCGCAATACACCTACGATAACCTGGTTAATACCGACGACGTAGAGCAGTTCTTTACCAAAGAAGCCGGCCGTGACCTGAAGCCGTTGTTCGACTTATACTTACGCACAACCAATAAGCTGGATGTACATGTGAAAACGCTGCCCGGCAACAAATACCTGGTTCAACTGCAAAATATCAACATACCATTACCGCTTGATATTACTGCAAACGGAGCAACAAAACGAATTATGATCGGAAGCGAAGGCGTTAGGGTCGACAGCAAGACTCTACCGGTGATCGATCCGGAAGTGTTTTATATTAAGAGGGTGATTTATGAGTGAATTTGAACCAATTATATCCAATTTTTATGAAAAAAACCTTATCCATCATTTTATTCACCTGTGCAGGCATCGCGGCACAGGCGCAGCAAAGTACTTCCATTAAAACATCTCCATCGGACAAGGATATCGTTATCGATGCTCCGGTAGCGGATTCATCTGCCCACAACGACAAAATATTTACAGCTGTGGAGAACGAGCCTACCTTTCCGGGAGGCAAAAATGCTTTTGTTAGGTTTCTTGCTACAAACATACGTTATCCGGCTACGGCATATGAAAAACATATCCAGGGGAAAGTATTTCTTAGTTTCGTAATTGAAAAAGATGGCAGCCTGACCGATATAAAAGTTGTAAGAAGCGCATCAAATGATCTTGACGCTGAAGCCTTGCGCGTAATGAAGATATGTCCGAGGTGGAATGCTGGTACACAAAATGGCCGGCCTGTAAGGGTTGCTTATACTATTCCCATATCTTTTACGCTGCAATAGGATTAAATAAAAAGCCTCCCGGATATCCAGGAGGCTTTCGCTTTATATTTTCGGTACTACTTATTCAGCAGCGCCTTCTTCTTTATCAGCTTTCTTTGCTTTCGGAGCAGCAGGCTTCTTAGCAGCCTTTGGCGCTTCTTCAGCAGCTTCTGCCTTTGCAGCAGGTACTTTTTCGGCTTTAGCTTCAGCTACCGGGGCAGCTTCCGCCTTTACCTCAGCTTTGGGAGCAGCCTTAGCAGCCGGTTTTGCCTTTGGAGCTTCTACTACCGGAGCAGCTTCAACCGGGATAACTGATACATACGAGCGGTTGTCGGCTTTCTTTTTGAAAATTACCAGGCCGTCGGCTAATGCGAATAAGGTATGATCCTTACCGATGCCTACATTCTTATCAGGATTGTGCTGGGTACCGCGCTGACGAACGATAATGTTGCCGGCAATAGCGGGCTGACCGCCAAATATTTTGATGCCCAAACGTTTGCTATGTGATTCGCGACCGTTTTTGGAACTACCGGCCCCTTTTTTGTGTGCCATTTCTTTATTGTTTTGTTATACGTTGAACGTTCGACGTATTACGTTAATAATTTTGTTTCTTTGACGTACAACGTTAAACGTAATACGTACAACTCTGCTTATAATGTGATGCCAGTGATCTCGATCTTGGTAAATTGCTGGCGGTGACCATTTTTCTTTTCGTAACCTTTTCTTCTTTTCTTTTTGAAGACGATCACTTTATCACCCTTTAAATGAGACACGATCTTAGCCGATACTTTCGCATTCTTCAAATCTTTACCTAATTTGAACTTGCCTTCGTTTTCTGCTAATAACACGTTGTCAAATTCAATACTAGCGCCCTCATCTCCCTGTAAACGGTGTACAAAGATCTGCTGGTCTTTCGCAACTTTGAATTGCTGTCCGGCTATACTTACTATTGCGTACATGGTTATTAATTAATTTTACTTTAAAATTTTGGAGGTGCAAATATAGGGATTGCAAATTCAAATCGCAACAGAAATTAATTTTTGTCCGGACTTTCTTCCGAATCCAAAACCTTCATTATTTCCCTGATGACCTTTTTGTTGGCATCTTCCAGAGCCGGGTCGGCGTCGTACGATTCATCGAAAATCACCGTCTTGGTTTTTCTTTTGTAATGGAAAGCGATCCGATAGCGAAGTGGTTTTTCGCCGGATATCATTTGTGTTGTATCGCCTACTTCAACTGCCGGGAAATTCCAGAAACCCAGCTCATCAATTTTCCAGTGCAAATAAAGCAGGTCCTCTGTAGGCAAATGAACGTTCTCTTTCACCGGTACATCATGCGAATTGATAAATTGATATTCGCCTGTTTTTGAATTGTACTTATTGATGAGGCTATCGCCGGGACCATATTCGATTGTAAAATATTCAAATTCGTTGAAGTTGTAAGGCGTCTTCTGGAATATCTGGCTGAAATAGGTCTTCTGACCGAATAAACCAGGTACAACCATAAGCAGGCCGATACACAAGCCGCCTGAGATCAATAACGACAGAACGATCCTGTAAGTAAGGCTGCGCTGCCGCTTCTTAAGAAGAAGGAACGACAAAACAAAAGCAAGTGCCGTCAGCAGGAATATAACTATGAATGAAGCCATGGCTGCAATTAAATACTATCCTTTTTCCTGCTTTCGGCTACTGCCAGCACATGCAGTATTTCCTTTACCATGTGCCTGTTTGCCTCTTTTAAGCGCTCGTCGCCGTCGAACGATTCATCGAATTTTATTTTTTTGCTTTTGCGCTGGTAGTTAAATTCCATAACATACCGGGGCGATCTTTGACCGTTGTGCCTGATCGTACTGTCACCCGTCTCGTCTGTGGGCCAATCCCAGAAACCCAACATCGCAGCCGTATCGTGAAGCGTCTTCAGTTCCTTTGAAGTCAGGAACAAGTTCATTTTAACCAGCGAATCGTGCGAGTCCACATATTGGTATTTGCCGGTTGAAGAGTTGTATTTATTCACAAGGCTATCGCCTACGCCATATTCAAATTTAAACGACTTAAATTCTGTGAATTTATAAGGAGCATTCTTGAATACGTGCGCATAGTAGTATACGCAATACAACAAAAAAGGAAGTCCTACACTGATTATTACAAATGTTTTTTTGAAGTTTCTGGTCATATCATTTTTTTAGCTAAAAGCTTAAAGCGGAAAGTCCAAAGCTTTTCTCAAGCGCAAAACTACAGCAAACGCCTAAAGCATTTCGTATTATTTGCATTTCTGCTTTTTTTTGACAAAAGTTTTCACTTTACAACTTCTGATTTAAGCTTCAAACAGGGCTTTACACTTTAGTCTTTCAGCTTTGAGCTTCTCCATCTAACTCCCCCTCCCACTTACTTACCACCGCGGTCGCCAGCACATTGCCCAAAACATTGGTGGCCGAGCGGCCCATATCCAATAGCGGATCGATGCCTAGCAACAGGGCCAATCCCGCATCAGGTATACTAAACATACCGATAGCCGCCGATAATACTACCAGAGCCCCGCGAGGCACACCGGCCACGCCTTTGCTCATCAGCATCAGTATTAAGAGTATCGAAAGCTGGTGGCCGAATGAAGGATGCATGCCATATGCCTGCGCCAGGAATAACAAGGCAAAGGTAAGATACATCATGGAGCCGACGAGGTTAAAAGAATAGCCCAGCGGCAGCACAAAACTCACAATCTTATTATCGCAGCCAAAACGCTCCAGTTCTTCCAATGCTCTTGGAAATGCCGCTTCACTTGTAGAAGTGCTGAAGGCGACGAGTATGGCATCTTCGGTTCGGCCCAGAAGCCTAAGTACCCGTTTCTTTAATACTGCGTAACCGCCGGATATCATCATCAACCACAACAGGATTAATGCGATATAAAACTCACCGATAAATGTTGCATAAGTGGCAATAATGCCCAAACCCTCCTTAGCTACCACAACGGTAATAGCGCCAAATACGCCGAGCGGCGCCAGCCTCATCACATAAGTGGTGATCTTCATGATCACATGCGCTGCGGCGTCCATGAATTTGGTTATGATCTCCCCTTTTTCGCCTATTGCAGCGGTAGCCACGCCAAAAAACAACGAGAACACCACAACCTGTAAAATCTCGTTGTTCGCCATCGCTTCGGTAATGCTCCTTGGAAAAACATGACTGATAAAATCCCTCAACGACAGTCCCGATTTCTTTATTTCTGTACCTGCTGTTGCAGGCAGCGATAAATGGACGCCACTGCCAGGCTCGAAAAAATTTACCATCAGCATTCCTACCAGCAACGACAGGAAACTAATGCCGATAAATAATAATAGCGTCCGTCCGCCTATCCTGCCGACCGCTTTAATATCACCAACTTTAGCCACGCCAACCACCAGCGTGGTGAAAATCAATGGCGCGACGATCATTTTGATCAGCCTTAAAAAAATGTCGCTGAGTATGGCGAAGCCTTCAAGCTTATCATCCCGGTCTGCGTTGGCCTTTTTGATTGCCTCCGCCTGTTCTGCCCGTGTGGTTTTAAGTTGCAGGTACGCTGACGATGTAGTATCTTTTATTTTGTTTAGCTGTATATCGATAGTCTTTGCCTGCACGTTAGCAATGCTTATTTCCTTATTTACCTGTATAAGTATATTGGTATTATAAAAGTAACCGGCACCAACGCCCAGCAGGAGGGCAATGACGATATAAAGTGTGAGCCGGTTTTTCTTCATCTATTAAACGGGACTGCGAAACTACAACTAAAATATTTAAGTTAGCGGCATGGCGCTGAAGTTATACGGTTTAGCAGACATCAAAAAGGAGCTCCAGTTTCACGATAAGGGCTATCTGATCGACCTGTGCCTGCGCCTGGGTCGTTATAAGAAGGAAAATAAAGAACTGCTGGCTTATTTATTATTCGATGCGGATAATGAAAGGGGGTTTATCGACAGCGTAATAGCCGAGAGCGGCTTTATGTTCAGCCAGTTGCCGTCGAACAACTACCAGATGGCCAAAAGTATGCGTAAGATACTGCGCCTGCTGAACAAATATGTCAAGTTTATGGGGTCGAAGGAAGCCGAGATCGAGTTCCTGCTTAGTTTTTGCCGAAACTACATACAGTATGCCGACAGCCGGGGATCGTACAAGCCCATGCGGCTGATATTTACCCGTCAATTGGAGAAGATCGCCAAAGCCATAGCTAAATTGCACGAGGACCTGCAATTCGATTATTCGCAGGATTATAACGCCATGCTGGAGGAGGCGCAGGGCAAGTTGCGATGGTTTTATAAGGATGATTATTTTTTTAAGTCTTGAGGCCTTAGTCTGAAGTCCTAAGTCACGTCTGGTTATTTTCCGACTAAAGACTTTAGACTTACGGCTAACCCAATGTAACATTTAACGAAGGTTAAAATCTAACATAAAAGTTAACTGATTTGGATACCAGGGAAGCGGCCTTCAAGCGGATATTTGAAGCTAATTCAAAAAAGATATACCACCTGTGCTATGGTTATACCGGCGACGACGACGCCGCGAATGACCTGCTGCAGGAAACTTTTTTGAAGGTATGGCAAAACCTGGAAAAGTTCCGCAACCAGGCGCAAATATCCACCTGGATCTATCGTATCGCTGTCAATACCTGCCTTACCTATCTGCGTTCGGAAAAGCGGCAGGCGAAGGACGAGCTGACCCCACAGATCGCCGAAAACAAGAGGGAGGAATTTTCGGAGAAGAATGAGCAGGTCGCACTGCTTTACAAGTGCATATCAAAACTGGAAGAATCGGAAAGAATTATCATAACCATGGTACTGGATGAGGTGCCTTATCCCGAAATAGCTGAAATTTCGGGCATATCGGAGGGGAATTTGAGGGTGAAAATACATCGCATTAAACAAAAACTAACAGAGTTGTACAACCACTATGAAAGACTTTGATCACATAATGTCCGTTTGGCAAGGGCAGCCAAAGCAGGACCAGCTTTCGGTGGACGACGCGCTGAAGCAGGTTAAGAAAGGCGTACGCGGTATTAAAAGCCAGCTTTACTGGGGAATTGTAGCTACGCTGGCCGTTATTGCGCTTACGTTTGTTATTACTTTCTTCTTCGTCTTCAAATGGCTCACCTACCTGGGCCTCTTTATTATGCTCTTCACCATGCTGCTGTATGCCGTTAGGGTAATACGCGACTACCGTATCCTTAATAAGCACGATGCCACGCAAAATCCTACCGACTACCTGCAAGACCTGAAACAATACCAGCGCAACCGCGCTAAAATAACGGGTTGGTTCTTCTACCTATACTTATTGCTCATCAGCTTAGGCTTATCCTTATATTTTGTCGAAATATTACAAACCGCTTCGGTGTTCTACAAGATATCGATCTGTACCATTACCATCGGTTGGTTCCTGTTCCTTACATTTTATTATAAAAAACGCATCTTCCGCAGCGAAGAAGAAAAGCTCAATCTCATTATCGACAGACTCGAGCGTTTGCAGGGACAATTTGAATAACTTAACCTGCAGTTACCGTTTTGCCGATTTCAATTGATTTATTAACTTTGCGGTACAAAGTACTTTTAAATAAATCAGAATAAGAAATTTACCAAATACAAGTTTTATAAGTATGGCTGACGGCTTTGTGGATAAAAATTCTATAGTGCGGCAAATATGGGGTAAGGCCGATACGATCCTGTTCATATTTGCCGGCGCCTCGGCCGAGTTTGCATTGAACCGCTCGGTCGATTGGTTGTACTTTACCGGTAAATTACCGGCCGACCCGCTCGGGCGGCTTTTCAGCACGGTGGATTATTCCCGCAGGATCATCTTTTCAGAAAATGATACAGCCCTCCATTATATCGACCAGATCACAGCCATACATAAAAATGTCGAAGCCAGCCGGGGTATGAATATTCCCGATATAGCCTACCTCGAAGTGCTATATATGCTGATCGACTATTCCATCCGTGCATACGAGCTGCTCGAACGAATACTTACGCCGTCCGAAAGGATCGAAGTATATGATGTGTTTTACCGCGTTGGACAGAGAATGGGGTTAAGGGGCTTGCCATGCGATTATGACGATTATGAAGCAAAGCGGTTACGGCAGCTCAACGAACAACTATGCTTTAGCCGGTTCACTCCCGACCTTTACAAGCAATATCGCAGGCACCTGGGCGCCATTCGGTTTTTTGTGCTCAGGCAAGCGCAGATCCTTGTTGTGCCGCCACAGGTAAACCGAAAACTTCATCTCGGGCGCATTAAATGGTTATGGCCGGTATTGGTGATTTATAAGCTCTTCCGCTTACTCAAAGTTGAGTACATACTTAAAAAAGCGATCATGCCGCCGAAGTACATAGCGCGGGTTGAGGCACTGGATATGGTAAGTTAAAATTCTATTTTTCAGGTCGGCCAAACAATTTACGCAGTTTGTTTTTCGCCTTCTCCAGCGGCGCCCTTTGTCGCCTGGACAAATTCCTGCCTGCCCTGTTCTCATAAAAGTTCAGCATCGACATAGCGCTCTGGAATGGCGAACCTTTGCGCCTATGGCTTTCTTCGGCCGAATGTTTGAGCGAAGCCGCGATCTTATCCGGATCGCCAGATTTGAAAATATTCTTTTCCAGGTCTAATGCATCGCTTTCTTTAGTCACTTTGGCCGACCATTTCCTTCCTGTCTTTCTTTTTCCCTTGACCGGCATATGCTCTATTTTTTAGATTTTTTGGTGGTATCTTTTAACGTTGCCGCACCGCCGGACGCGCTGTTATCTAATGATGCATCGCCCGTTTTCGTATTCACTTTCGAGGTATCCGTCGTTGATTTGGCCGATCCATTGGTATCGTTTGCCGATCCGTATCTACTTTTTACGGTATCCTGGCCCGAGTGGACGGTACTGCCTGTATGGCAAGACGCCACCGAACAAATAATTACCGCGGACAGAACCATCATAAAATAGTTTTTCATATTGCTGTTGTTTATATAAACAACACATAGTCAACCACGATGTTTTCGCCCATATTATACCCAAGAAGAAAAGAATTTAATTAAAACATTATAATATAGGTCGCGTTGGTATTAAAGTCAGCAATTTGCTGATTGAAAAATATCGTGATATGAAAAGATTAAGTGTTTTTATAATGGCAGCAGCTTTAGCCGGAGTGCTGGAGCTCGCCAATGCTCAGAATACCAATCCGGCAACTAACAACGGGACGCGTATAAGTAAATATACCGCTCAAACAGATACTGTACCGACGCGCAAACGGAATAAGAGAAAAATGCCGAACCCTAGTCCGTCGCCGAATCCAAATCCCCCCACACCGCCTAGCCCAAATCCTAATCCCAACCCACCTACCAACCCTCCCACACCGCCTAACCCAAATCCCAATCCGAGCCCTACCCCAACTCAGCCCAATCCGTCGCCTAACCCGCCGGCCAATCCAGCGCCTCCCGGAGTTAAGTAATTCCAAATTGATCGTATAAAAAGGCTGGTTCCATGAACCGGCCTTTTTACTACTGCTCCAATCGTCTTTCAAAAAGTACAAAAGAACATCGGCATGTATGTTTTCCTTTACAACACGCCCGACATCATTACGAGGCGGATTATCTTAAAATAATACTTTTATTCCATTGATCTACAAATAGATACTAACACAAATTGTACATTTTTAGTCTTTTTTGGTTTTGTGTTTGATGGCTTCTGTTCAGTTATAAACTCAAACTATCTCGTATGAAAACTATTCTGAACAGCAAAAAAATCCAAACCGCATCGCTGGTATTTATGGCAATTCTTTTCTTATCTCTCTCATTTTCGTCGTGTAAAAAAGATGACCATAATACCCTGAGCGCATATGTTATCGCCACCAATGCAGCACAGAGCTCAACGGCCCAGGATTTTTATTTGAACAACAACAAGGCGGCTTCGGCTATTGCCTACGGATCAAGCTCCAATTACATTTCGGCGAGTACAGCCGATAAACAAGGTTCATTTAAAGATACTGGCACCAGCACTACCAATACCACCTTTAATCTGTCGTTAACAGGCGGGCAGTATTACGACGTTTTTTATACGGACGATAAATCAGCGGTCACCGCACAGAACGACAGGACCGCGCCGGGCAATGGCAAGGCTAAAATTCGATTCATTAACCTAAGCTCGGCCTTGCAAGCCAATGTTGATTTTGGGATCAGCGGAGGCGCTAAACTCGTGTCGGCTATTGCATACAAGGGGGTGTCGTCTTATTCTGAAGTCGACCCCACCAGTGTTTTTGCGCTTTACCTGTCGGGCTCGTCATCAGCCCTGTTAAGCATTCCCGCAACTATCCAGGCGGGGCATATTTATACGATTTACGTATCCGGAACTTCAAGCGCTAATATTGCCTTTCACCTGGTTAACGAAAATTAACCGCATTGGTTTAAAACATCGAAGCCCGTTATTGTTAAGCAACGGGCTTCTTTTATTTTAAACGGTGGGATCAGAGATCGACTGTAATACCCAGCGTAGTTTGAAATACCGAAAATGAAGGCAAACGCGTAACCAGCCGGCCCTGGGCGGGTTCCTGCAGCCCATCGGTATTTACTTTTAAACCGTTGCCGGTGTCATAATAAGCGCCTCTTATGCCCACGCTCCAGTTATCGGCAAATTTAAACCGCAAGCCTGCGCTGCCTCCATATATAGGCAACAGACCGCCTCCTTCCCTCTGGTAAATCGTTTTGCTTTGCTCGGGTACACCGGATATGGCAATCGTATAGGCTGGAGTTTGGGAAACCCGGGATAAACCGCCAGCAGCACGTAAATCGAGTATAAACTTGTGGTATTGAAAAGAGTATTGCGGGCCGACCAAAAAATTAATGGCGTGATACCGGCCAACCGTGGTAACGGTGGTATAATCAGCCTTATATGAGGTCGTGTAACCGGTGGCAAGGTTAAGGGCATCGGTATACGATACCTCACCCTGGTCCTGGAATATAACGGACGCGCCTATGGCAAACGGAAGTTTCTTGCTGAAATAATAAGCACCGTCGAGACCGAAAGTCGCGCCTCTTTTTCCAAAGCCGGCGTCGTTATTGGAATAGTCGGCCGCGGCGAAATTACCTACAGCGTATGAAGCGCCTCCGTAAATATCAATATAGCTCTTCATCTGTGCCTGTGCAGCGGCAGCAGCAAATACGACGAGGAGGATTATTAACGTATATTTTCTTTTCATATATGGGTTCGGGATTGCTGATAATTACTGGTTATTATAAAATTGGTAAGGTAGATTTTCAAACTGGCCGGCAGTAATATTGTCTACTGTCGTCGATATCACATTTCCCTGGTTGTCGTATTGCGTCGACCTGGAATAGAACGAAAACGTACCGGATATTTGTTTTTTCACCGAATCAACAGATGTGATCACTATCGAACCGCTGCCCGGTTTAACGGCTCCGTGCGGTACAAAAACGAGGTTTCCCGAGCCATTCAATTGCTGCACATTATATTGTGCGAACACATTAACGGAATCTATATTAAAAGTACCGGTTGCAAAACCGGGGGTGTTAGTAGAATTATTCAGTTTTACAGAAAAAATTACCTGTTTCTGGTTCTTCTGCCCTGAGCAATAAAATGTCTTGCTTTGATCGGCTGGATTATACGTAATAGTGGTACTGACAGTATCCGGAACCCACGACGTGCCGTTGATGTTGGCCTGGAAAGGTTGATTGCTGAAAGCGACGGCGCTTTGGGTATCTTTTGTACAGCTCTGTATCAAAAATCCAGCTGCTAACAGGAAGACAAATAGTCGAAGTTTATTCATAGAAATTGATTTACGCTGATAACGGGTTTTATCCTCATTAATTATTACGGTCACTATTATTTTACAGATTGTTAAATGCCTCTTCGGGTGTATATATTCAATTGCGGGCAAAATAACAAAATTCCCGGCGCAACTTGATGCTCTGTTTAGCCGGCACACGAGGTTTTTTTCAACCAGTAACCGGCCCATGCGGCAACCATACCTCAATCTGCTGAAACAGTGACTGTTACAGCCAGTCAAATAAATACCAGGAATTAAATTTAATAATCATTACTTAAAAAATTTAACTTAAATAAATCTTATTAAAGTACTGATAATTAGTAAGATAACCCTTGCATATTTATTTTATTGTACGGATATTTAGAGAAGGAAAATCCTTTGAAGAACAAAAAACGACGATAGTTTACCCATTACTACGCCGTTAACTGCATCTGTTCCATTAGTAAGTTTTATTGATTTAAACAATTTTCTGTTATGAAGAGAATCATTTTACCAGCGGCATTGGTTTTTGCCGGGCTGGTATCCGTCCTTCTCTATTTCTTCGATTTCGGGAAGGACACGCTGGACGTAAAGATTAGTAACGCCAGCTACATTATGCCTGCGGCCTACAAGGTCTATTCGAATGAGCAGGCGCTTAACGGTGAGTATTATTTTTTTAAAATGCTCATGACGAATGAGGGCACCACCTCGCTTAAAGACGTAAAGGTATCGTATGAGGTTCCGGGTTACGTCGACATGACCGAGTTGGTGACCATTCCTGAAATCTATCCCGGCCAGCATGTGGTTGTAAAATGCTACCCGCACTTTAAGGATAACATCGTACAAAAGATGACCCAGTCGCAGGAAACAGGCAACATCAGGATCGATTACAATGGCAGCAAGGTAAAAAAGGAGACCTTCGGCTTTAACATGATGGGCCGGAACCAGTTCGTGTATACGGACATCCCGATGGACGAGGTAACCAGCTACCCGGATATGATGCACAACACACAACTGCTGCCCTGCCTCATCACCCCGGAGGACCCTATCGTTAAATACTACACCGCAGCCGTGCAGGATAAGTTTATGCAAGGCGAAGCTGCTTCGGTAAGCAACACTGACCAGGATGCAGTAAAATTTCTTGCGGGTTTATACAGCGCAACGGTGGCCACGCACATGGTGTACAGCGGCACCGAAGGTATACCGCAAAAACTGGGAGATATCAATTCTACGGTGCAAAGTACGCGCCTTCCGCGCGAGGTAATTACCGGCAACACCGGTCTGTGTATCGAATTATCGCTTTTTTATGCCAGCGTGCTGAAGGCGGCCGGGTTGCATCCGGTCATCTTCCTGATTCCCGGTCATGCTTTCCCGGGCGTACTAGTTAATAACAACCTGTATGCCATTGAGGCCACGGGCGTAAACGGCGGCGGTTTGGGCGGGGTTTATAGTGCGGCACAAGCCTATAACAGGGGCGCCGAAGAGTTGAAAACCTTCATACAAGCTGCCCAGCAGGGTGATACACGCTATATCTATATCGATGTTAACGACCTGGAAGCCAGGGGCGTGATACCAATGGAATTGGCCGACGACGAATTTCTGAGAAAAAAAGTTGACGATTTAACCGCAAACTTCGGGGGAGGAGGTTCAACAAATTTTACCGCAACCAACACCACAGCCAGAACAACACGCGGCAGCGAACGTCGAAACTCAGGCGGTGGTGGCGGCAACTCTTCAAGCCTCGGTAATTCTTTTTCCGGACCAATCAGTTTCAGTTATCCCGGTAGCTGGGGCCGCAGGGATTACCCTTTCGCACAATTAAATACTTTAGTTGCGCAGGTAGGCACCAGCGATGCCCAAACCGGCATCAGTGTCTGGAACGTACAGGCATCGACACCAGACCAGGCGCTTTATATTATCCGTACCCAGCTGGCGTCGTTCCAGCAATATATACAATATCAAAAAACGGGCGCCTCCAACGGATATACCATGTACCAGGGCGTAACCAATTACGCCGGCGGACAGCGGCGATGGGAAGGCGTTTTCCGAAGCGGCGGCAACGGCGTTGTAGGGATTACTTTAGGCAGTCCCAATTTTGCCGGTTACCAGGGCTTATTTAACCAGATCATTTCCACAGTACGATAAGTTTTATGATCATGAAAAAAGTATTTTTATACCTCATCATATTAGTTGTAGCAGCCTTTTCGAACGCAAACGCACAACAAACGCAGCAACTCGATCCGCTGAAGCAGAATGTAACTTATAATATCGACAACCTGGGTGATGCGCATGTCGAGTTCAGTCGTACCTTCAACGCAAGCCAGTGGGATAATTATAAAAGAATATCCGGTTCCAATGGCTCCGAATTGTGGAAAAGGGAAATGGAACGGGAATTTCCCGCAGCGTATCTCCAGAATTTCAATTACAAAGAGGACGACAGGAGCTTTACCCTGACGTTTGATGCACTAGGGCTGTCCGAAATAAATGATAACGGCGAGTGGCAGATACCGGTAGGCCTGAAGAACCCGGATATTACCAAGATCAGCGACAAAAACTATGTCATGACCGCCACGTACAATTCAGGCGGGTCGCTTTTGCAGCAGATGACCAAGATAAACCTGCCCGACGGCGCCGCGAATGTCGTACAGGGAAAGGACCCGTTTGGCAAAGCCATGTTCACTTACGACCTGACGCCGGGCCGCAAAGGCGCGCATATGGCTTTCCTTATCGCGGGCTTGTTGCTGATAGCGGCAGGCGTCGTACTCTATTTTAGACCGAAATTGCCGGGAGTTAAGTCGAATAAGGTTAAACCCTTTACGGTGGTTACCGCCGCGCCGCAACAGGCCGCCTCGCCTGCCGCGACTACTGAACCACCTGGGCCGCCCGGTATAGAAAAACAGGCTTAGTTCAGGAAGCAGAAGTTTTATAGAGCACGTGCCTCTGCAGGAAGTGGCCATCCGCAATAGCAGGGTGGTCAAATTCTCCCTGCTTTTTCATGCCGGCACGGATCATTACTTTTTCGGAAGGCGTGTTATGAACGGATGTGAAGGAATATACAGCTTCAAATCCCAATTCGTTAAAACCATATTCCAGGCAGGCTTTCGCGGCTTCTGTGGCAAAGCCCTGGCGCCAGTGTTTGCGACCCAACCTCCACCCTATTTCAATGCAAGGTGTAAAATAGCTTTTGAATGACGGATGCGAAAACCCCGTAAAACCGATGAATTGTCCGCTGTCTCTCCTTTCAACAGCAAAAAGTCCATACCCGTATTCTTCAAAATGCGCACGGATACGCGCTATTTGCCCCAAAGTCTCGTCAGGGGCCATTACTGCCGGGAAAAATTGCATGACCGATTTGTCCTGGTTCAGTTCGATATACGGATCGTAGTCACTTGCTTCCCAGGCTCTCAGTACCAGCCTTGGCGTTTCGATATAAATCTGCGGCATATTAACAAGCTTTGGCTAACAATGTAACATTCCTCTTGGTTTCCTATCAAAACAACATAAATTTGATCAATATCAATTACTTAAACACATTAAAATGGACCACACGTTAGTTACCACCAGCACTACGCTGGAAGGATATAAAATTGTTAAACAGTTGGGACTTGTACGCGGCATTACCGTGCGCAGCCGTAGCGCGCTGGGCAATATAGCCGGGGGCTTCCAGTCGCTTTTTGGCGGCAGGCTTTCCATCTATGTCGAGCTTTGCGAGAACGCCCGCGAAGAGGCCTACCAACTGATGATACAACACGCGCAGGTAATGGGCGCCAATGCCATCATCAATATGCGCTACGATGCCAACGAAATAATGCAAGGCGTAACAGAAGTATTGGCCTACGGCACAGCGGTGGTGGTTGAAGCGTCATAGCAGCGGCGAGAAAAGGCTGACAAATTTTTCGGCAAATTTTTTAAACCACGGGCGCCGGCTCCAGGCATCGGGATCGATCCTTTCGGCGCTGCGCAGATCCTCATAGAAAACATCTCTTAATTTCTTTGCTGTATTGTCGTCATAAATCATACAGTTGACCTCGAAATTCATTTCAAAACTGCGGTGGTCCATATTGGCGGTGCCTATGATGGCCAGTTGCCCATCAGACACAATGGTTTTGGCGTGCATAAAACCTTTGGTATATTGATAGATCTCGACGCCGGCCGCCAGTAGCTCGGCGTAATTCGCCCTGGCTGCGGTATTTATAATCGCCGAATCCGATTTAAACGGCACCAGCAGTTTTATCTTAACGCCGCTTAACGCAGCGACGTGTAAAGCGCCCATTATGTTCTGCCCGGGAATAAAATAGGGCGTCGTTATCAGCAATTCTTTTTCGGCCAGGCCAATCACCTGCCCGATCGAATACATCAATGTCGGCAAGTCCGAGTCAGGCCCGCTGGATGCCACCTGGACCGTTGCATTTCCATTTAATGCAGGCTGAGCGCAAAAATAGCCAGGATGCAGCGTCAGCGCCTTCCCTGAACAAAAATTCCAGTCGCAGATGAAAAGGTATTGAAGGTAGTAAACACCCGGCCCGGTTATTTTCACGTGGGTATCGCGCCAGTATAATTTGCCAGGTTCGGGCGGATCGTTGGTATACCTGTCGCTTATGTTAATTCCACCGGTAAAACCAACACAGCCATCGATAACGACGATTTTGCGATGGTTCCGGAAATTAACACGGTTGGCCAGCAGTATAAAATGTATTTTATAAAACGGATAAGCTTCCACCCCACCGGCCTTAAGCTCGCGAACAAATTTTTTGCGGATGGAGCGGCTGCCAAAATCGTCGTACATAAAACGAACCTGCAGCCCTTCTTTTGCCTTTTGTACCAGGACATCCTTTATACGTTCCGCTATATCGCCGTTCTCGAAAATATAATACTGGATGTGGATGTGATGCCTGGCATTTTGCATGGCTTCAAGCAACGCCGGAAACTTTTCTTCGCCGTTGATCAGCAATTCAACTTCATTATTCCCGCTCAAAGGGCTCATGCCGTCGTTCAGCAGGTAAAGCGCAAGTTTTTTGTGCTTTTGTATTTCAGGGTCCTGCGTGTTCCAGGCTTTTTCCGATTCGATAGTAATACGCTCCTGCAGCTCGTCCAGTATACGTTTGTCGCGAATGATCTTTTTGCTGTAAAGTTTATTCTGCCGGTAGTTGAGGCCGAAAGCCAGGTAAACTGCGATGCCGATAAATGGGAGAAGTATAGTTAACAGTACGTAGGCCAGGGCTTTTTCGTTCGAACGCACATTGTAGATAATATGCAGCGACGCGAGGATAATAATGACAATATAGGCAATATCGGCGAATACTTCCCAGTCCATCGTTTGACGTTATATTACCAGGTTATTTTCACCGGCTCTTAAGGGATAAATCTTTCCTCGCCAGACCAGCGTACCCGTCGTAGTTGGAGGCAAAGTAGCTTTAATATGCCACTTTCCGCCCTGCTTGTCGTATTGCACCGCGACTCTGCCTTTCGGATGCGGAATAGAACCGCCGATGCTGGTAATGTCGCCCAAGTGCGGCTCGATTTTTATCCTGGCAAAGCCCGGCGCATCGCTGTTTATACCTAACACTGTCCTGAATAATTCAATATTCGGGCTCGATCCCCAGGCGTGACAATCCGAACGCGAAGCGCTGACGTCCGACATTTCGGCCCAGGTGGTCATACCCATTTTTATATTTTGACGCCAGGTATCCAGCCACTTCATATAGTCGTTACCCAAACCGGCTTTTACCAAAGCCTGGTAAACATAATATTTGAAATAGATAGATGCCTGCACTAACGAAGTATCTGTAAGTAATTTGTGCGCGAGTTTATTGGCCGGCACGCCTGTTTCCAGGCCGGTAAGAATGGCTAATGAATTGGTATGCTGCGAGTAAACGTCTTTTTCCGTTCTGTCGGTATAAAGGCCTGTTGCGGCTACCCAATATTTTTTGCGGATAGTTTGCATCAACTGGTTTGCGCGCTGCCCATACAGCGCCGCATACGCTTTACTTCCCAGCCGGCTTTCCAGTTTGGCGGCAATTTGGTAGCCCCACAGCAATTGCATATCCAACACCGCTGAATTACCATTTGCGCCGATGGGCGCCACGCCGTCACGCCATCCCTTTCCGTCGGCCCAGTCGGTAAATTCCCAGTATGGCGCATTTTTCAGTGAACCGTCTGCCTGCTGGTAGCGTGCAAAAAAGGCCAGCACGTCACGTTCGCCCTGCAATTTTTCCTGTACGAAACGACTGTCGTTCCGGTACATATAGTAGTCGTACAACATCCCGATATACCAGAGCGAAAATGTCGGTATCTGCTGCGGTATAGCCGTGGGGTAACGGCTTTGGGTTATGCCCTCGGCTATTCGCGAGTGATCGAGCATATTGATCGCGTTGCGCGCCAGGCGGTCGTCGCCGCTGTTATAGTACGATACCATAGCCTGTATCCGCGTATCACCGATGTATTGCAATTGCTCGTAATAAGGGCAATCCATGTAAGTCTCCCACGCGCACAATCTTGCGGTGCGCCAGCCGATCTGCAATATGGTGTCGAGTTGCCTGTTGTCCGTTTGGAAAGTTGCATTGTATTTAAACGGGTAGCCGGTAGCCATACCATAGAGGTCGTCAATAGTCAAAGGCTCATCTTTAGTTTCGACGATAAACTGCAGGTAACGATAGGTGCGCCAGTCAAGCGGTGTAAACTGCTGGCCCTGGCTGCCATCGCTGATTACGCTGTCCTTGCGGCCCACAAAACGTTTGCCTTCTATCTCGTTCCGGTTTCCCTTCTTCGTTTGCGCGCGCCAATTTTTGTTGCCGGGTTCGATAATATACAAACCTTCGGCGTAGCTCATGGAAATGCCGGCGTCCTTTCCCCCGCTGAATATAGTGGTCGGGTAAGCGTTCGTCAAAAACTTCTGGTCGAGTAAAATAATGGCTTTGGTATGGGCCGGAATAGTGACCGCTTGTTTTTCAGCGGGAAACCCGGAAGGCAGTGTAACACCGGTTACTTTACGAACTACCGCCAGTCTTTGCATCACCATTTCGCGGGCCGGCAAGGTTGAGGGCACCAGCATCCAGCCATCGTTAAAAGTAAACTGTCCCTTTGGTACGCCTTCGGATACCTGGTAAGCCGGCTCCCACTTACTGTCGTTAAAATCAGCCTGCTGCCACTTTTGGGGGTGAAGCCTCATATCCACTTCATCGCCAGGGCCCGCTGCATAATAGCTGTACACCAGGCTAACATCTATCGGTTTATAAGCAGTATCCCGCAAGCATTTCCACGACTTATTGGTATTGATCTCCGCCTGCCGGTCGCTATCCGCCTGCAAAATAAAGCCTGTAACGAACGAGATTTGTGCGGCGGGCTTCCATTTGCCTTCGTTAAATACTATAGCGCTTACAATATTCCTGCCGGCGGCCAGGTATGGCGCAAGATCGACCGTCTCATAGTTCCAATAGTAAAGATCGCTGCGCGCCGGACCGATGGATACCAGTTGTCCGTTAACAAACAGCTTATAGCGGTTATCACCCGACACATGTACCTTATAAGCCGAAGGCCTTGCAGCCAGGTCCAAAGTTTTGCGAAAAAGACAAACCTCATAGTCCCTGGCTTTGCCGGGAACGGCTATCCATGAAGCCTTCCAGGGCTTTTCATCTACCTTAAGCTGCTGTGAATGGGATACAATTGCAGACACGATAAGACAGCAGCCGGCGAATGTTGAAAAAAGAAAACGAAAATTCATGACGATCGGTTGGGAACCGAAATATAAGAAGTTTCCCGCTAATCAACCGCCGACCTTTCCAAACTCTTTTGTAATGCCGTAGGCAAACCGTCGATACTGAACAAGTTCTTTTCCTTTTTATACAGTTCAAGGCCTTCCGGTCCTTTATTCGCGGCCCATTTATCGGCATGGTCGCGTTCGCCTGCATATTCATACAGCGGCACGCCGAAACCGCACGACGTTTGCACTTTGTCGATATCCGCAACGATGATCTGCCTTGTGCCTAATCTCAGTTGAAAGAGAACAGCCAGCTCATCCCATTCTTCATCCTGCGGCAGCACCGTCCGCCCCCGGCCGTACAAACGCATAATATTGGGCGGCCCTTCGAAAGCGCAGAACATAATCGTTATGCGGCCGTTCTCCAGCATGTGGGCCGATGTTTCATTCCCGCTGCCGACAATGTCCATGTAGGTCACCTTATTTGGAGACAAAACCCTGAAGCTATGAATGCCTTTTGGTGAAAGATTCACGTGCCCGTCGGGGCTCAAAGGAGCGCTCCCCACGAAAAACATCTTTTGCCGTTCTATAAACTCCCGGTGATAATCCTGGATTTCGTCAAAAAACTTAGCCATATCACTTAAAATAAGACAACGGTATTTCCTTCCACATGCCATGTGCCAGGTGGCCGGTAAGCAGTTCGTAAACCAGGTAGATCGGCCAGAAAATATAGCAGATGATCAGGATGATAATGGAATGGTTATAATACCAGCTTACCATCAGCGCATATATCCCTAAAATAAGATAGGCTATGCTTGAATCCCTTCTTTTGTCCATAAACGACTATTTTATATTACAAAACTACTAACAATTTCGCTTTTTCGAACAGCGATAAACTTTGGCTTGCTGCAAATAGCAGAACACGTAAAAATACGGATGCAAAATCGGTGTAATTACGTCTGTTTTCAACATTGCCTTATTTTACTTTTATTGCATGAAACCATTTGCGCTGACAAGACTGGAGCATACAACCTGGACACCGATTCAGCGTGCCGGGGCTTATATACGGACGGCGCTATACATCGTACTTATGCTGGCGCTCTATTATATCGTCCGTAAAAATTATCTCGAATACAACTCGATCGTTTCCATCCGAAATGTGCGCTGGCACAAGGTACACGTGCAGGTACGTAAGGGGTTCAATCCCGACCCGGCGCACAATAAGCTGGTATTCGACCAATATCTTCTATTAGGTCAATCACGCACGTTTACGATAGACAATGGCGACGATATCCTGTATCGCCGGGATGCTAACCCCGACCATCCCGACGGGATACATTTTACGGCATGGGCCTATGCCAATTGCGGCGGATCGTCGGGCTGCTCAGTCGATAATCCCTGAAAAACGGCACTATTAACAAAAAATCTAAACAAAATCCGGGTAACCGGGTTTACCATTAATTAAAACAAACTTATCATGGCAAACGAACACGGTGGAATTACCGCTTATTCGGTAAAAACCAAAACTAAAAATGTACCAATGATCGATCCGGTGATCGACGTTAAATCGGGTAGATATATTGCTTCGGGTAAAGATAGCTCCGGCAATAAAATGTCTGCGATCATGAGCAAGGCAACTGCCGAAGAACACATCAAGAAAGGCAATGCCAAAAAAGGCTCAGGCTGGTAATTAGTTTTGGCGCACCGGTATTAGTCAACCGGTTATCCCATTAAAAAGCCCTGCATTGCCGGCAGATATACCGGTAATACGGGGCTTGCTTTTTTCGCGCTGTTTACTAATTGCCGACTATTATCGTGGCGTTAGCCATCATGGAGTGGATAACGCAGTGATAAGTGTAGGTACCGGGATGGTTGAAAGTAAATTTGAAACTTTGCCCGGTGTTAAGTGTGCTGCTGTCGAACGCACCGTTAAGATCGGTGGCAGTATGCGGGGCCGAATCCTTATTGGTCCAGGTAACCGTGCCGCCGGGTAATACATGTACCACTGCCGGCGAAAAGGCAAAATTCTGAATATTGACCGTTGCCGCCATCGAAGGGGCGCCATTTGTCGGCATCGGGTTGGAGTGACTCTTACCACAGCCATATCCTAAACCCATCACACCCAATAAGATAAATAAAGACACTAATTTCGTTTTCATAAAATATATGTTTAGTATGTATAACCAACACGTACAAAAACGAAAGAAGGTTGCTTTGCAGGCAAAAAGACTAAGAAATTCTGAAAACTGAAATTAATTGCCCGCTACCACCACAACAGTCGCGTTGGGCATCATCGAGTGTATGGCGCAATGGTAGGTATAAGTACCAGCTTTGGTGAAAGTGAATTTAAAGGTTTGGCTGGGATTGATGTGGCCGCTGTCGAAGTTGCCGCCCAGATCGGTTGCGGTATGGTCGACAGCATCCTTATTCGTCCAGGTCACCACTCCACCGGTCAACACGGTTACCGATGCCGGTGAAAAAGTAAAATTACTTATATCTACCGATGCTGAATAAGTGGCATTGTTGGGCTTGCCTGTCGTCGCCGGCTTCGTGCCGCTTTTACCGCAGCCGACGGATAAAAAAATAAAACCCGTTAAAATGGTCCAAAGGCAAATTAATCTCGTTTTCATAACAAATGTATTTAGGTGTATTTCACATAGGTATCACGCATACATCACCGAAAAGGTTGCCACTGGCCGGAAAAATCCAGACTTATGAAGCTTTAAAACCCTCATAAGCCTGGCGCGGTTCTGAATACGGTTATTGCTTGCTGTTCTGCAAATTATCCACCCTATCGTAAAATTCATTCTGCAGCTTCAGCGCATTCTCGTCGGCTTTAACTTCCCGCAGCGCTTTGACAAATGAAGCGATCTCGTGGTCAGTAATAAACTTACCGAATTCGGCAGTAGCCTTGCCGCCTTCGCCGGCATAATGGTTTGGATATGCCGCATACCACCAAATAGGGGTATAAAGGCCAGGGATATTATCCAGCCGATGCTGATTGGCGCCCGACTGCGATGTCGCGCGGTCCATACGCATCAGGTCGGGACGGTAATAAAGCAATACGGATGTTTCGCTTTCGCCGGCGTGCTCGTCGCCGCGCTGGTCGGACTTGTGCATTTTATTGTATTGCGCCTGGTAATCTGCATCGCGGTCCTGCGGCGCGTAAAAATAGATCACATAGTCGTGGCGCTTGTTCAGGAACGACTGCATGAAAAAACGAATAAACTCCGGATTACCGCCGTGGCCGTTTAGGATGACGATCTTCTTGAAGCCATTGCGCGCAATTTCGTCGCAGGTAGCTTCCAGCAGCTTAAAGATCACATCGCTGGGCAACGCGAAAGTGCCGGGCTGGTGACGGGCTTCGTTGATCTGCCCGTAGAAGTAGTCCGGGAATATGACTGCGTACTCCTGCTTAACGGCATGCGCGGCCCATTCCCGAACGTGTATCAGATCGGTGCCGATAGGCGAATGCGGTCCGTGCTTTTCGAGGATGCCGATAGGCAGGATACAGGTCTTGCCCGACTTATCCAGCGCGGCTTGCCAGTCGGACGCGGTGAGTTCGTCCCAGCGGGCCGGTATATCCTGTGCGAAGGCAGAACCGCACACAAAAAACAATAAAAAAAACAAATAGGCTTTCATGATTCTGAGAGATTTAGTTAATGAAAATGAAGTTAGAAAATACTACGAAGACTAACGAAACTTCAAAAACTTCATTAGGCTTTACAACTAAATTGTTACTTGTCCCAAGTTTTAAAAGGATGCTTAACCAGCGATGCATTGGTATACCTGGCATCATCGGTCACCTCGGCCGCTACCCAAGTTGGTTTTTCAAATTCTTCGTCCTCGCTTTCCAGCTCGATCTCCGCTACGATCAGCCCGGCATTGTCACCTTCAAATACGTCCACCTCCCAGGTCTTCCCTGAAAAAGGAATATCATACCGCACTTTTTCGATGTGGTTTTGGGTAAAATGTTCTAATATCTCCAAACCGTCCTTTAAGGGTATTTCGTATTCATATTCTTTGCGCGATACGGCTGTCGACCGGCTTTTCAGGTTCAGGTAAGCGCGATCATCCGATACCCGGATGCGCACTGTCCTGTCTTTTTCATTCAGCATATATCCTTGCTTATAACGCACGCCGGCGGGTTTGTTCAGCCGGCCCCATGCAGCATGATCGACGAGAAACTTACGCTCAATCTCCACTCCCATCGCTCATACTCGTTTTGCCGGCCGTTCATCGCTATCAAACGTGGCCCTGTTGATAAAATCCCTGGCAAGCAGGTTTATGGATTTGCGCAACCCCGTATTTTGGCGTTTTATTTTGGTGATTATGGGTTTAGCCGTTGCAATATGCGCCGAAAAAAGTTCGATGGCCATTACATTATCGTGCCAGTCCCCAATACAGTCCTGCAATTTATCTAAGTAATCCTCATTCAGGCTAAGGTTCCCTTCCAGTGCCTTCTTTGCAATCTTGCGATTATATACCAGCATTTTTATCTTTTTGCGGCAATCGTGCAGCCGGTCGTTAAACTGTATGCTGGTCAGCGCGCCGGATATCTGGTTCAGGTTTCTTTTGTAAAATTTATTAATGTCCTCATTGCCGAGCGTCTTCAGGTCATTTTCCAGTTTATCATGCACTTCGCGGATGATTTTGAGATATTTTTTTGCATTCGCCTTAAAGTCAAGTATCCGCTGGTCCATGTCGTTCACCTGGCCGAGAATAAACTTCTCGTCTTGCAAAAAATACCGTCTCGCGAGCTGCAGGTTAATATAAGCCTCGCGAATGTGGCCGCCTTTTTTAAATATTTTTCTTACCGGCTTAAAATCTTTGGTCAGTTTGCCGGTCGCGGTGGCGGTGTCAAGCAGCATCAGCATAGCACGCAGCTTTTTTACCTGTACGCGAAAACGGTGCAGTTTTTCCTGGTCGCCCGATTCGAAAAATGCATCCAGGCATGCTTGCATTTGCTGCCATTCGTCGTTAAAATAAGCCCGCTCGGTTTTTTTCTTCATCCGGATACGTTCAATATTAAAATAACGACGATCAATGGTCGTTATGCAATTAATATACAAATATTTTAATCGCTAAACTGTTTGCCCGCCCCGCCCACTTCGTAAAAAATGTTAAACATGTTGTGCATTTTAAGGGCTGTTCACCGAAATAACTATATTTAGCCGCGCCTTTGGAACATAATTTAACCTGATGAATTTAAGAAAATTTTTATTAGCGCTGTCAATCCCTGTCTTTTTCGCTTCAGTACAAGCTTCAGCACAGCGCGATAGTATTCCCTTAACCACCATCATCGCTAAAACGATGAACTATACAAGCGGGCATCCCACGGAAAAGGTTTACCTGCAGTTTGACAAACCTTACTATGCTGTTCACGACACTATACGGCTGAAGGCGTATGTAACCACCGACCTGCATGTGCCGTCGCAACTAAGCAAAATCGTGTATGTCGATCTCATCAACGGTCAGAATGTTATCATCGATGAATTAAAACTTCACCTGGTAAATGGCATGGCCGACGGCTCCGTAATACTCAATCCGGCATATTACCGCCGGGGTAATTATTTGGTGAGGGCTTACACCAAATGGATGCGAAATTTTGACCAGGCTTATTTCTTTAACAAAACGATCAGTGTAGGCAGTATAGACGACGGGCAGGTTATCTCAACCGTATCCTTCAAAAATAACATATCTGATAAGGAAGACAAGATCAACGCCGACGTGGTATACAAAGATCAGAATGGCAACCCTTACGCCGGGAAGAAAGTAACCTGGAAGGTTATGAACGATGATCAAACCATCAGTAAAGGAAGAGGTGAAACCGATAAAAACGGCGTACTGAATATCAGTTTTTCGACGGATAAAACTGATGCGGTGAGCTCGGCGATGATCAATACCGACCTCAGTGTAAGCGAAACCCAAACTGTGACCCGCATTATGCCCATGCAGACTACCCCGCCGGGTATCGATTTTCAATTTTTTCCGGAGGGCGGCGCACTGATTGAGGGAGTTCGGTCACGGGTGGCCTTTAAGGCAGTAAGGCCCGATGGCCTGAGCATTGAGGCAAAAGGGAAAGTGGTTGACAATACCGGGAAGGAGATCGCAAGTTTCGGCTCTCAGCACCTGGGCATGGGCGTTTTTGCCATTATGCCCGAAAACAATAAAACCTATAAGGCCAACGTGACCTTTGCCGATGGTTCGAGCGCTAGCTATGACCTGCCCGATGTACGCGCCGAAGGTATAAACCTTTCGCTGAATAACAGCAACCCGGATACGCTGAGCCTTAGGATAACCGCCAACAATCTATACCTGCAGCGAAATCAAAACAGGGCGATCTACGTAATGGCGCAAAGTAACGGCACGGTATGCTATGCAGCCCAAACCATCCTGAAAGAAACGACATACAGCGCGAACATCCCTAAAAGCAAATTCCCGACAGGTATTGTGCAGGTCACTATTTTTTCATCCAAAGGTTCGCCGCTGAGCGAGCGTATTGCTTTTATCAGGCACCCGGACGACCTGCTTAAGCTAAGCATGAGATCGGATAAGCAGACCTATAACCGCAGGCAAAAGGTACGAATGACCGTTTCGGCAAAAAACAAATCGCTGCCCGATATGGGTAACTTTTCGGTGGCGGTAATAAATGAGAACGAAGTGCCTTTCGATGACGATGCTGAAACGACGATCCTGAGCCACTTACTGCTGACTTCGGATCTGAGGGGCTATATCGAAAAACCCAATTATTACTTTAACCATCATGACGAACAGGCAATCAGCGACCTGGATGTGCTGATGCTTACCCAGGGATACCGTCGTTTTTCATACCGCAGTATCATTTCAGACCGGATTCCTCCGACCCCATTCGTGCCCGAGCAGGGTATTGAAATATCGGGCACATTACGGACTAATACCGGCCTGCCCGTTGCGAAGGGCAATGTGCGTATGTTCATTGCCGACAAAAACTTTTCGACGCAAACAACAACTGACATGAGCGGTAATTTTGTGTTTCCGGATGTGAACGTAGCCGACTCGTCAAAAGTAGTGCTGAACGCGCGCGACAATCCTAATGGCAGTAACCTGGTTCTGACACTTAACCAGATACCCGGCCCTCCGTCGACCCAATACATCAATATGGTAAGCGGCATCACTAATATCGACAGCGTCCTTCGCCCCTACCTAGCCATGAGTAAAAAGCAATTCAACCTTCCGCACGCACTGAAGGGAGTGGTGATCAAAGCTGAAAAAAATGAAAGGAGAGCCGGCCACCTGGATTATCCACAACTGCAGGGCCTGGCCATGGAGGCCGACCATACCATACCGGGCAACAAATTTGCCGATTGTAATAGCTTCCCGCAATGCCTGGCGGCCGCAAGCCTTGGCCTGACCTTTGATAGCGATAACCTGTATATTTCGAGAGATTATATGGCCGGCGCGCGAACGCCGGTGCAGGTTTGTGTAAATGGTATGCCTGTGGATTTCGCCTACCTGAATAACGTCAACGGGGCAAATGTCGAGTCGGTCGAAATATTTTTCAGTGACGGGTTCAGCGGCCTTAACAGGGGCAGCAATACTAAAGGCGTGCTTGAGGTAAATCTGAAGAAAGCACCAAAAGGCGAAAAGATAAGCAAGGAGCAATTGATGGAAATGCTTCCTAAGCCATATGTGCTCGAGTTTACACCGGGTGGTTACAATGTGGCAAGGACATTTTATATGCCCAGGTACGACAACCCTGCATCGGCAAATGCCGGAGTAGATTTTCGGAGCACTATTTACTGGAACGCTAATGTGACGACCGACAAAAACGGCGCCGCTTCATTTGAGTTTTTCAACTCGGACGGCATAGGAACTTACAAGGCCATCATCGAAGGAATTGACAAAGATGGCAACCTTGGACGTTACGTTTACCGGTATGTAGTTCAGTAATCAAATATTTTTTGTAGGTTTAATAAACTGTTTTAAACCTCATTACATGAACTTAGCACTCATTAACTGGCCGGCGGTCATTGTGGCTGCCCTTTCCTCTTTTGCCGTAGGCGGATTGTGGTACGCCAGAACGGCATTCGGCAGCGCCTGGATGGCCGACAGCAAGCTTTCTGAAGATGATATCAAAGCTGGTAACAAAGGCAAAATATTCGGTTTTACATTTATCTTCTCGCTGCTGATGGCGATCAACCTGGCTATGTTTTTGGCCGATGCCAAAACTACCCTGGCCTGGGGCGCGACCGCCGGTTTCCTGGCAGGTATATGGACCTTTTGCGCCATTGCCATTCACAGTCTTTTCGAATTGAAAAGCTGGCGCCATATTTTCATCAATGGCGGATATAGCGTTGTATCGCTAACATTGATGGGCGCTATATTGGGTCTGTGGCGTTAGTATTGAATAGCAGCAAAATTACCTTATATTTGTAACAAGCTCGTTACGGAACCTGATACCCCATTCTGCGGTAGCTTTCGTGTTATTATGGCCATTATTAAAAAGTTTCAATTTCTTATTATTGCCGCATCGCTGTCGCTGGCAGGCTGTGCCGCTTTTATGCAGCCGACTGTGTATCAAGGGCCGCCGAGGCCTTATACCGGTGATGACCCCTCAAACCCGTCGTCATCTCCCGACTATAACGCACCGCAACCGGAAGTTAACCCGGCATACCCTAATTCGTACAGTTCAGACCAGACCCTCCAGATTTTTTACGACGAACTGAGCCCCTTCGGCCGGTGGGTTGATTATCCATCGTATGGTTATGTATGGTCGCCCGATGTGGGGACCGACTTTGATCCTTATGTTACAAACGGCTATTGGGTTTACAGCGATTATGGTTGGACCTGGGCATCCGGATATACGTGGGGCTGGGCTACGTTCCACTACGGGCGATGGTTTTTTGACGACTATTACGGCTGGTTGTGGGTGCCCGGCGATGAATGGGCGCCGGCATGGGTTACCTGGGGACAGTCGGGCGACTATTTGTGCTGGGCGCCGCTTGCTCCCGGTGTAAGCATGAGGGAAGCATTATTGGGCTGGTGGACCCCGCCGGCAGACAGCTGGAACGTAGTGCCGGTTGAACGTTTCACACGACCGGATATACACAATTATGTGGTGATCAACAATAGAACCGTCATTAACAACGTGCAAATCATCAACAATGGAAACGATGCGTCTTATTACAGGAACGACAGGAGAAATTCGGGCAACAATACCATTTACAACCTTGGCCCGCGGCTGCATGACGTTGAGAAAGGCACCCGTTCGCCGATTAACCCGGTTAAGATAAAGGATAATACAAGGCCGGGGGCGCAAACAGTCAATAATCAACAGCTATTGACCTACAGGCCTTTTATCAGTAAAAACCGGCAACCGGGCAGCAATAATCCGGCGCCGCAGCATGTGCAGCGCTACCAGGGCGGCCCGGACATGATCAAAGCACCCCGGCCGCACAATCAGCAAAATACGCAGCCCGGTGCGAACCCCAACCAGCAACCACAGCGTAAGCCGGACTACCAGCCAGGAAACCAGCAAAACCCGCAACCGAACCCTAACCCCGGTCAGCAACCGCAGCACAGGCCGGATTATCAGCCAGGCAACCAGCAAAACCAACAGCAGGGTTCGAACCCAAACCAGCAACCGCAGCGTAAGCCGGATTTTCAACCGGGCAACCAGCAAAACCCACAGCAGGGTTCGAACCCAAACCAGCAACCGCAGCGTAAGCCAGATTACCAGCCGGGTAACCAGCAAAATCCGCAACAGGACTCGAATCCAAACCAGCAACCGCAGCGTAAGCCAGATTACCAGCCGGGTAACCAGCAAAATCCGCAACAGGGCTCGAATTCAAATCAGCAACCGCAGCGTAAGCCAGATTACCAGCCGGGTAACCAGCAAAATCCGCAGCAGGGCTCGAATTCAAATCAGCATCCGCAGCGTAAGCCAGATTTTCAGCCGGGCAACCAGCAAAACCCACAGCAGGGTTCGAATCCCAACCAGCAACCGCAGCGTAATCCGCGGCAGGGATCAAATCAAAACCCGGCGGCGCGGCGGATCATTATCCCACGCGGCGCTAACGGCAAACCCGGGCAGAATAAGAGTCCTGATACCACAAGGAGAAAAAAACCGGCAAATCAATAGCGCCCGGCCGAACGGCAATCAAAATCAGGGGACTGGCTGCGATTTCAGCTTACTCCGAACATTTCGCTTTTTGCCATGTTAAACTATTGGTTAAAAATATTTTATCATGACAGAGATAGTAACATTCAGAAAAACACTGACCATCGGCGGCGATCTTGAAGTCAACCGGCTTGGTTATGGGGCGATGCGAATAACCGGCGATGGCATATGGGGACCTCCAAAGAATAAGGCGGAGGCGATCAGGGTATTGAAACGAGCAATAGAACTTGGGGTGAATTTTATTGATACAGCCGATAGCTATGGGCCCTACGTATCGGAGGAATTGATTGCTGAAGCGCTTTATCCGTATCCTGACGACCTGGTAATAGCAACCAAAGGCGGACTAATGCGTACCGGTCCAAACCAATGGCCGATAAACGCGCATCCGGATCACCTGAGAGAGGCGTTAGACGGCAGCCTGCAGCGTCTGAAGCTCGACCGCATCGATCTTTATCAGTTACACAGGATAGATCCGAATGTACCTGCCGAGCGCACTTTTAATTTCCTGAAACAAGCTCAGCAAGAGAAGAAAATAAGGCATATCGGTTTGTCGGAAGTAAATATTGCCGATATCAAAAAGGCCCAGGATTACTTTGAAGTAGTGTCAGTGCAAAATATGTACAGCGTGGATAACCGCAAATGGGAGCCTGTTCTTGAATATTGTTGCGCACATAATATTGTCTTTATTCCCTGGTTCCCTTTAAGCGAAGGCAACGTAGAAACACGCGAGAAGATCAGGCAGGTTGCCGAACGACGTAATGCAAGCGCGCAACAGGTTGCCCTTAGCTGGCTGCTGCATCACCGTGACAATATATTGCTTATCCCGGGAACGTCCAATGTTAAACACCTGGAACAAAATATGCAGACAGTCTCGCTCGAATTGTCGGACGTCGATATGCAGGAACTCGACAGCATATCGCAATAAGGCGCATACAGCTTAGTTACTGATTATTAATGAATTCCACTTAGCCATTTTCGGTTTTTTTACCGGAAACGCATAACCTTTGACGTCATCTGCACGTAAAAAGTCCTAATAAATTTACCAGGAAAAACAGCGTCAACTTTAATTTCCATATCCGTCTCGAACACAGTGCTATACAAAATTCAATTAAATGCAAGCAATTGATTTTCAACGCATAAACAAAAATATTTCGGGCATTTAATTAAACCTTTTAACATACCGACTGTCTCAATGACATTGCAAACTCATAAACCCCTTTAAAAATGAAATCTTTAAAACTATCTATCGCGGCGCTTTTGCTGTTAGGCGCATTCTCGTGTAAAAAGGATAACAGCCCTGCGGTTTCGGCCGCCGTAACCACCGACCAGGCCGCGGACCTGGCTGCCGGTTCGTTATCATCCAATTCACTTGGTATAGCGTCGATGACGGATGCCGTTTCCTCGAATGCGGTGGCTGTCACGTCGCTGAGCACAGGCGGCCAAACTACTAATTCGCTTGGTATTAAATCAATTAGGCAGGCTTGCGGTACAACTTTGACGGACAGCACTACTTTTTCGGGCTCCGACGATTCTGTGTCGTTCGATTATTTTGCCAAGTATACCCACACCCTCAATTGTAACGCAAACGAGCAGCCTGACAACATCGTAAACACGCTGCTTTTCCACGGCAGTTATGATGGTCCGAACATTTCAAAGATCGACTCAGGCAGCGCTAATGTCACCATCGCGGGGCTTACGTCGGCAGCAAGCAATTTTGTGATCAACGGCGAGTACAAGCGTTCCGGTTCGTATATTTCCAAGGTAGATAACAAAGGCTCGGGCAACAGCAAGATCGATATTGTACTTACCGACGTCACTTTGTCTAAACCTGGGCGCAAAATAACCGGCGGCACCGCTAACATCTCGATTTCAGGCACTTCGCCGAAAGGTTCGTTCAGCTATACCGGTACCATCAACTTTAACGGCGATAATACCTGCTGGCTTAATATTGGCAAGGTTAGATACCTTATCGACCTGCATACAGGTTTCAGGATCAGGAAATAATTTGTCTTCGTTAAATATAAATAATACAGGGGTGGCTGAAAAGCTGCCCCTTTTTATTTGCCGATACGGGCAAAAGATAGTTCACATAATAAAAATGCCGGATTAAGTGTAAATTTTACAATATTTGCTCTCCCCTTAATATTCCAGAATATGAATACTAACCTCTACCGGGAATTTAAAAACGTATTTAATAAAGATGCAGAACATGCCTGGTTTTCGCCTGGCCGGGTAAACCTGATAGGCGAACATATCGACTACAACGGCGGACTGGTAATGCCCTGTGCCATCACGTTTGGCACCTACATTCTCGCGGCTGCTAACAACGAGGGCATCTTCCGTTTCAGAAGCCTGAATTTTACTGATAAGCTGGATATTCCTTTGCAACCCGGTTATTTGAAAAAAGGCGAAAGCTGGTTCAATTATCCGCTGGGTATAATCGATTACTTTTTGACTGAAAATAATAAGCTCGGAGGGCTCGACCTGCTGTTCTACGGTGATATTCCGATCAGTTCAGGCCTGTCATCGTCGGCGTCTATTGAGGTGGCCATGGCTTACGGTTTAAACGACGTGTTTGACTGCGGCTACTCCAAACTGGAACTGGTGCAATTGGCCAAAAGGGTGGAAAATGAATTTATCGGCGTAAACTGCGGCATTATGGACCAGTTTGCTGTCGCATTCGGTGAAAAGGATAAGGCTTTGATGCTCAATTGCGACTCGCTTGAATATAAGGCAGTCGACTGTAATCTCGGCGAGTATGTGCTGGCAATCATCAACACCAATAAACCCCGTAAGCTGGCTGAATCTAAATACAACGAACGGGTAAGCGAATGCCAGCAGGCGCTGAAGGCATTGCAGCGGGAACTGGATATCCAAAATCTCTGCGATATCGATACAGCTACGTTCGAAAAGCATCAGCATTTGATAACGGACGCGACCGTGCTCAAACGCGCCACGCACGTTATAGAAGAGAACGACCGCGTAAAACTGGCTGCAAAAGCTATGGCCAATGCTGATATTGCTGAATTCGGCCAGTTGATGTATGACTCGCACGACTCGCTTAAAACCCTATACGAAGTGAGTGGAGCAGAACTGGACGCCATAGTAGAATACAGCAAAACAAACCCTGATGTTGCCGGCGCCCGCATGACAGGTGCAGGTTTCGGCGGCTGTGGTATTGCGCTGGTTAAACAGGCGGGATTTAATCGCTTTAATAAAGAGATAGAAGAATACTACACCGAAAAGATTGGTTATGCACCATCGGTGTATTGTTCCTCAATAGGCGACGGCGTTGGAACTTTAAAGGAAATGGCAAATTCTTAACTTTACAACTCCCGGCGCCCCATCGGGAACCCACTTTACAACATCAGCGTGCGTAAGTTAAAGTTAGATGAATTAAATCGCGCATCCGTTTCAGCATTCAAGCAACAGCAAAAATTGCCTGTTGTCGTCGTGCTCGATAACGTGCGCAGTATGCACAATGTCGGCTCCGTTTTCCGCACCTGCGACGGATTCGCCATCGAAAAGATCTATCTGTGCGGCATTACGGGGCAACCACCCCATCGTGAAATTGAGAAAACAGCCCTCGGAGCGACACAATCCATTGACTGGACTTATTGTGCTAATACCTTGCAGGCCGTTCAGGAACTTCGCAAATCGGGTTACATCCTCGTGGCTATTGAACAGGCCGAAAAAAGCATCGCGCTCAACGAATTTGAAGCTGAAGGCGGCAAAAAATATGCACTTATTTTCGGCAATGAGGTAAACGGCGTCAGTGACGAGGTAATGCAAAATATTGACGTTTGTATCGAAATACCCCAATTCGGTACCAAACACTCCTTTAACGTCGTCGTTTCTGCGGGGATCGTTTTGTGGGATTTCTTCTGTAAGCTTATGGTCCATGATGAATAGCCATTAAGGATCCAAACGGTGATAGCCACCCGGTGATAGCCCGAGGCGCGAATAGTACCAGCCAATAAAAACGCCTCTCATAAAAATGAAAGGCTAAACAGGGTGGAAGACCGGGCTCGAACTGGTTTCAGACGGTCCTTCAACGGGCACAGCTATTGGAGCGGTTGTCTCCCAAAGTGAGATGATAAGCCAATTATTTATCCAATCGGATAACAACCGCTTCGTTGCCGTAGAGATCAAGATAGCCTTCCACGATGTCGCCTTCAACGCTGGGAGACGTTGACACAACAATTCGCCCGCTCAACGGCAGTGGTGGTTTAAAATAGCAAGGACGGTGCGACAAATTAAGGACAACAAGAAATCGATACTCTCCTGATATCTCACGAATATACGAGACCGACTGGCTGTCAGCGCGTACAGGTACGTAGCGGCCAATGCTCAACGCCGGTTCACTGTTTCGCAGCTTAATGAGCTTTTTGTATAACGAAAGTATTGAATTGGGGTCGATCTTTTCATGTTCGACATTGCTCAATTTATATTCCTTATCAATACGAAGCCAGGGTTTGCCTTTGCTGAAGCCGGCATTCTTTTGCGGTGTCCATTGCATTGGCGTACGGCAAGGATCGCGGCTCAGGTTTTTATCGGGCATATTCAATCCCTGCGGGTCGCGGACTTCATCGAACGGAATAGGCACATCGCGCATACCGATTTCATCTCCGTAATATAACGTTGGCGTACCCCTGTATGGTTAGGCACAAAATCGAGTATCAGCTTCATACCGAGGTCATGCACAGCATTAAGAAGCTTATCAAAATCGGCCATCGAACCAAATATTGGATCGATACCGGTATAATCTGAAATGTCGTACCCGAAATCGGCCATCGGCGAAGGATACACCGGCGAAAGCCATATAGCGGAGATACCAAACCATTTAAGATAATTAAGCCGGCTGATGATGCCCTGCAGATCTCCTACGCCATCGCCATTGCTATCCTGGAATGATCTGGGGTAAACCTGGTAAATTATCCCTTGATGCCACCAAAGCTGACCTATATTCTCCGGCATTCTGCGACCCGTTTAACGAAATAATCATTCGGCAGCAATTAATGTTTGCATAGCGGCGATTTTATCCGTGCCAATAGCCAGGCGGCCTGCCGTTCTGATTTCTGTTCAATTTCCGTATATAGAAGGGATCAGGGTTGCATCTCAACAGGCTGCTGTTTGTTCATAATAGCTTTAATACCCCTGATCGGCACGATAACCCACCCCGGCCTGTTATTGAGCTCATAATTTAATTCATAAATGGCTTTTTGAAGCAAATGCGTTTGCAAAAGTATCTCCAGGTCTTCCTGTATGGTCGGTACAATTCCTGAAGAATTGACCGTATCCAGATAGGATAACATAAAATAACCGCTCATATAGTGATACCATTGCTCCACGAAAGGCAATAATTTTATGATGTCTTCTTCGCGTATCTGGTTATCAAGGAACAAGCTGCCATACGCGGCGTAATGAAAAGAGCGAACCATACCCGCGATATCACGAAGCGCAGAATATTTTAGCCTGCGTTCGCTGTAGCTCCTGGCGGGCTCTCCTTCAAAATCCAGTATCATAAAATCCTTACCGGTAAAAAGCACCTGCCCCAGGTGATAATCGCCATGGACCCGGATCTTGTAACTTTCTATCTTTTTGCTGTATATGCGCTTTAAGGTATTCAGTATCTCATCTTTCATTGCCAGCAGTTCTTCGGCTTCATCGCGCACTTTTTCCGGCAATTTTTTGAGGTTGCGGCTTAAATTCTGGAACGCTACGCGCACTAAAGAAACCAGCGATGAAAATAACGAACGCTGATAGTGCAGCGAAAATGCTTCCGGCTTAAATGCCGGGTCTTCATGATCTGATGCCAGCGCCAAATGCATTTCACCTGTCCGGATACCGAGCAGCCGCACCAATTCTGCAACCGTACCTTCCAGCAGTTCTTTCATGTCTCCAGGCGTTTCGTCATAAGAAACCGGCCCGGTTAACGTACCATGGAGTTCTGTGGATATCCGGGCGGCCGCCGTATGTGTCAGCAGTTTCTCGTTGAAATCATCCAGCCGGTCAAGCATATAGGCCCATCCGTCGCTGTTGCCGGGTACCATTTCCTGTAACATGCCCAGCACCATCGTTTCCTTGCCAAAGCGCCACTCCACGGTTCCTACAAACCCGGGTATATTCTTGAACCCCGCCTTCCGGCTCAGAAATTCCGTAAGTTCAACGTCGGGATTTACCGCACGGTCGACCTTCCTGTATATTTTCAGGTAATAGGTATTATCATAAGTGATAGACGTATTACTCTGTTCTGCCGAGATGACCTTCGGTCGTGTCCGCGGCTGCGCTTCCACATGTTTTCTTAACGCCCTGTTTCCGGCAAATATGATCTCATTCCGGCCATGCGATATCGTATGGTGCTGCGCCATGAAAGTTAGTATGGCCTGTTGCAGCCCAATACCATAGATCGCATCAAATAAGACACCCTCTTCGCCATTCAGCCGCATTAATGCAATAACCGATTGCGGGCAGTTATCCTGCAGCTTATAGGAGAATTGTCCTTTAGCCCAGGCCACCGGCAGCTGATAAAGATCAGGCAACCCTTCGCGGTAGGTAACTTCTATGAGCAGTAACATAACGTCGCCTTCTTCATTCGGGATGTTCACCTGGTCCACGATACGCATATTGCTTACACCACGCGCCTTGCCGCCAAACCACCGCAGGCGCATCATGTAATGCGGCAGGATATAATTTTCGAGATCTTCAGCAATGTCCCGGCGCATCAGGTCCTTCCATTGCGTTATGTCAAGCAGTCTCAAGCCATCCCCTTTTTCCAGGTCGATGCTAACTTTTTCAAGAATAAAGGCCTGACTGGCGTAGGCTCCCAGGGTGAAAAAGTACGGCATGTCCTCGCGAATAGCGGGAAAACGATTGTGGCTTTGTATTTCAACAGGTACATAGCCTTTATAGGATTCCAGGTCGAGCTCCGCAGCCTGTGTAAAACGTGAAAGGTTGGCTATCACCAGCATTACTTCTTCGTTATAAATGCGGGTAAAGGCTAACACCTTTGCGTTTTCGCTATGGATAAACTGCATACTGCCGCGGCTGAATGCCTTATACTTTTTTCGCGTACTGATCATACGCTTCATCCACCACAACAGCGACGAAGTATTCCTGGATTGTATTTCGACGTTTACTGATTCATAATGATATTGCGGATCAAGGATCAGCGGCAGGTACAGACGCTGGGGGTTCGCTTCTGAAAAACCGGCGTTACGGTCTGAGTGCCATTGCATAGGCGTACGTACGCCGTCGCGGTCACCAAGATAAAAATTATCACCCATGCCTATTTCGTCGCCGTAATAGATGACCGGGGTACCAGGCAAGGAGAACAGCAGCGTATTCATCAACTCTATCTTTTTGCCGTTATTCTCCAGTAAAGGTGCAAGCCGGTGACGGATACCGAGATTGATACGTGCCTTGGGGTCCTTCACATAAACGCGGTACATATAATCCCGTTCCTCGTCAGTCACCATTTCCAGCGTCAGTTCGTCGTGGTTTCTCAGGAAAATGGCCCACTGGCATGTTGGCGGAATATCCGGTGTTTGTGCGAAAATATCAGTGATCGGGTACCTGTCTTCCATTTGCAGCGCCATGAACATTCGTGGCATGACGGGGAAGTGGTAATTCATGTGACATTCGTCGCCGTTTCCGAAATAAGCAGCTGAATCTTCGGGCCACATGTTGGCCTCAGCAAGCAGTAAAGTACCGGGATATTTTTCGTCCACGTATTTTCTGAGCTTTTTTAGAAAGGCATGGGTTTCCGGCAAATTCTCGCAATTGGTGCCATCCCTTTCAAAAAGGTAAGGCACCGCATCGAGCCGGAAGCCGTCGACCCCCATTTTACACCAATGATCGATAATGCTGAACACCTCCTGTTGAACCAGCGGATTGTCATAATTCAGGTCAGGCTGGTGGTGAAAAAAACGATGCCAATAATACTGTTGCGCAACCGGGTCCCAGGTCCAGTTGGATGCCTCGAAATCCTGGAAAATGATGCGGGCATCCTTATATTGCCTGGGGTCGTCCGTCCAAACATAATATTCTCTTTTCGGCGAACCTTTAGGTGATTTTCTCGCCCGTTGAAACCAGGGGTGCTGATCGGAAGTATGATTAATGACCAGCTCGGTTATCACTTTCAGTCCGCGTTTATGGGCTTCCTTTAAAAGTTGCCTGAATTGCTTCAGATCGCCATACGACGGGTTGATGTTATAGTAGTCGGCAATATCGTAACCATCATCCCGTAACGGCGAAGGATAAAACGGCAGCAGCCAGATAGCGGTAACGCCCAGATCCTGCAGGTAATCCAGTTTTTCCATCAGTCCTTTAAAATCGCCGATGCCATCGCAATTGCCATCGCGAAAGGCCTTAATGTGCAGTTCATAAATGATGGCATCCTTGTACCAATGCAGTTTATCATCTAAAGTAGTCGTCTCCACGGATTGGTGTGATATGATATACCAAACACAACCGTCGATACCGCCAAAAGTTTAGAAAGTCGCAGCCATGCGAAAAATTTCATGGGTCACTACATTGCTTATCTAATGCCAGAACCTAAATACATTCACGGATAAGATCATAACAATGGCAACTACTTACGTACTAAAAACCCCTTTGAAAAGTAATCGAACTTTATGAGCGCTTGTTGGCAAGTGAGCCAGAAAAGGAAGGGCGGTGCTAAGAAGGAGGAAATAAAACGCCGGGCACCGCGACCTATAGGACCATATTTGTATTTTACTTATTTACAGACACTTAACAAATAGCATGCAATGCTTGTAAAATAATTTTCGTCAAGTTGAGCAGATTCATGTTGAAATGAGCGAATATATGCTCAATCTAAATTTTTGAAAAACTGCCTTTAAGGTATTAAAAAAGCCCTTTTACATTCGTAAATGGGCTTTTATCTATCGGGTCGGTTATGGTACAAATCTCGAACCGATTTATAGAGGACCTTAAACGAATTGCACGGTTGTAATTTTTAATAAAAAAGCAAGGCATAAAGGCATACTTATTGTAAGCGGTTTAACTGCACCAAGTCGCAAGCACTATGATATCTAGATAAGAACATCATGTTTATTAGGCACACGGTTCTTTACTTTATTTTCAAACCTTCCTTTTTCTGGTCATTCTGATTAAGGATTAATTTTTCAGCTTTGCCAGAGCCATTGATGACAAATTCAATCTCCGCCGGGCTTCCTTCGATAAAGAAGAGGTTCCTACTTGCTGGCGCAAGCGGAAACGTCGGACCATTCACCGCATGCGCGATCAGCTGGTGGCTTTGCAAGCTGACCTCGATAGTCAGATGTATATCCGCAATTTCATAGGTACCGGTATAGCGTTCAAGTATCTCATCCGCTAAAGTGATGGCTACTTTCTTTTTCGGGATCGAATAAGGAAGGTGATATAAAATATCCAGCACCTTCCGTGCAATAGTTTCGAGTTCGGTACCTTCCATATTGTTTAGTAGAACAATGCAGATATCATCTTCTGGTATACGAAGGAACAGGCTGCTGAAACCGTTGATATTGCCGCTGTGATAAACCATCTTCCGATGATTTACGGAATCAATAATCCAGCCGTATCCATAATTCTTTTTAAAAGGCGTGGTCGCCCGGTCGAGCAGTGGTTTACTCACCACCTGATAAGATTGCAGCCCTTGGTGCCATCTATACATGTCGTCGACGGTCGAATAAATCGCCCCGGCCGCAAAAACTGTTGATGAATCAGCGAAAGTCGCTAAGGTTTTTTGGTCATTTCCATAGCCGATGGCCTTTTCGGCATCGCTGAGATGTTCAAAATCAAAGCCGCTATGGTTCATTTCCAGGGGTTTGAAAATAGCTTGCCGAACCGCTTGGTAATAGCTTTCGCCAGTCTCTTTGGCAATGATGAAACCCAGTATGGAATAACCGGAATTACTATAGCGCCAGTCCGTGCCGGGCTGAAAGTCGAGCGGCTTTTTTGCAAGGAAGGCCATCATCTTTGCTTCCGTATTCAGGTGAGTCACGGTATCTTCACGCACATAGTCATAGATGCCGGAAGTATGGCTCAACAGGTTTTCTATGGTGATTTTGTCGGCATTTGGAAATGTTGGGTACCAGTTGCTGAGTTTATCAGTGAGGCTTAATTTACGCGATTGCACAAGTTTAAGGACGGTTGCTGAGGTAAAAGTTTTAGTGACCGAGGCGATCTGGAAAATAGTTTGCGGATCGTTCGGCAGTTGTTTGTCGACGTTACGGAAGCCGTACCCATTTTTTAACAATATTTGATCGTGGCGCGCCACCAGGGCCGTGCCATTAAATTTGCCGAGCTTGACGTAAGCATTGATAAGTTGGTCGATCTTAACTACTGTCGAATCCTGCGCAAAAAGCGTAGCAGGAATAAGTAGGATGTTGATGAAGAATAATCGTTTCACTTGAGTTTTTGATTAAAAGAAATATTTAATGAAATAAGCCAGAAAGACCATCCGGCGTGGAATATCCGCTGCAATAGCCCCGAATGACTTTGCACGTAACTGTCCGGCAGCCAGCCGGAAAGCAGCAAGAGTAATGAGAGTATAAAAAACGCCAGGGCGACCATTGAAAACATTCGTAGCCCGAAATTGGCAGGGCCACGCCAAAAGACCAGCACCAGTATAGGACCAAGCATAATAATCTCGCTGATCTGCCCCACTACCGGGTGCATCGGATCACCCAGTGAATAAAACGCAATGCCGACGTTTGCTAGGAAGAATACCACAATTGGCACTATAGGTATAGGGCTCATTTTCGTAAGCCGGCATACCCGCAACAGTCCCCAGGAAAACCCGAGACCCATCAGGGCAACAAATGATAACAGCCAGGAAAAAAGGTACTGTGAACGGCTCCCTAAAGCGCCCAGCTCGCTGATCGTGTCCCGACCATGGTTATAATGACCATGTATGTAGCCGCAAATAATCGTACTTACCCAGAAAAGCACGACCGCACCCGTTCCAAGGCTTAAAAGTGTTCGGCTAAGCATGAGGCTGATATTTACGCCTAATAAAATAATAGACAAGGAAGGCCAACGCGATGCCGCCCGTGATAATAGCAATACTATAAACTTCGTTAGGCTGTGTCAGCCCAATGGCTATCAGGGCGATGGTAATCCCTGCGAAGATGAGCGACCACTTTAGGGCTATCTCCCGGGTTGAATCACTACCAGCCCGGAGAATGAGCCGGATAGTTTCCTCGGAAAGATTCTTTTCGATCATCTGGCGTTTGAGTTGGTGCGCTAAAAGCAATTTGACGATTGCCTGTACAAAATTTACGGCGAGGTATAGAACTGCGATGGTCAGTATCACCCGCATAAAAATGGGATCGCCGGGCAAAAGATTATGATTTGTTGTTTCCATTTGTTTAATTACTGATAGGAGCCTGTGGATTAAAAAAGGTTGCATTTATTTTTTGATAGCGCCCATATTGCTCTTTAAGCCCTATGAGCAGCAGCATAGCAGCGGAGAAGGCCAGCAGGCTACCAATATCGGCAAACAGAAATCTAAGCAGCCATAGTATAGTAATCAGTATTGTCATACCGGCTATGATCGGCACAATAATGACAGGCCAGTTCACGGTCTTTTTTTTCTTAACAGGGAAGAGCTCTGTTAATACAAGTTCACTGACATTAAAGTCAAAACTTATTTTCGGCAGTTCTTGGAGTCCATTGATGATTTGCCTGTATTGGGCCGCTTTTTCCCGGCATAACGGGCAGTTGTCCAAGTGAATCGGATCAGTTTGCCCAAGTGCATATTTCTGCAGTTCTTCGTCACTTAAATGTTGTTCGCTCATAGATCTTCCTTATTATAGCGTTTTAAAAGATCCGCGCGTAAAGCCCTTCGTGCGCGGAATAAATAATTCTTAACGGTACCTTCGGGCAGGTCCGTAATTTCCTGTATCTCTTCATAGCTCATTTCTTCCTGGTGAAAAAGCGTAACGAGCGTTCGGTACAAAGGCGGGAGCCGCGCAACCGCGTCCTGCAAGATGCCAGTAAGCTCGCGCGGGAGCTTTCCATTATCATTTTCGTCGGTGTACATGTCGGTTTCTGGCAAATCTTCTAGGTAAACCAACTTTTTTTCCTTTATATAATGTAAACAGGTATGGTAGGCGATTTGCCCAATCCAGGTTGACAGCTTCGATTCATGCCGGAAGGCTGGTAAATACTTAAATGCATTCAGATAAATCTCCTGCACCAAGTCCTTTCTGTCACCACTAACGCCGATCATTTGAAAAACCATCTTAGCGACCAGCCCCTCAGTTTGCCGAATGAGCAGGACAAAGGCATCTCGCTCGCCATTTAGTATTCTGGCAGTAAGTTCCCGGTCAGGGACACAATGGTCATTTTTTGGTTTCAATAACTGATGAGAGTAGTTTACTAAACAAAGGTTGCAGAAAAATATGCGAATTATTGAGTTGGTTCAGGTTACGAATGAACGATTGATGCTTTGTAGAGACTCCGTTTTAATATTTTTCAGTATCAATTTGTTAAAAACGTAAGCTGGTTTAAATTAAAATTATGGCAAAACGTCCCATAACGTCTGAAAAAGCGGTTGAATTATTAAAGAAACACGGGACTATAGCAACAATAGATGAATCCCGTAAAATATTGGATTTTATGAATAAAATGGCCACAATCAACATTGAAATGTTGCTTAACGAGAATAAAAGGAAGAAAGGTTAATTGGCGACCGCTGACTTGACTTGTAAACATCGAACCGTTTCGGAAATGCTAAACGTAAGATTCCCAGTCTTTTCCATCCTCAATAGCACATTTTTCAATCAGCGTGTACCATAAAGGTGGGGTATGGTGTTCGAACCGACAAATACCACTTAAACTACTGTTTATCAGATAATTATCTATTTCACCATCTATTCGCAAGTTGCGAAACTTACTATCCGCAACTGAACTAAAACACTGTAAATCAGCAAATAAAAAAGCGAAAAAATTCATATTAGAACTTTTCCGCTTTAAGGGGTGGAAGACCGGGCTCGAACCGGCGACCCCCAGAACCACAATCTGGTGCTCTAACCAACTGAGCTACATCCACCGTTTTTGAGGATTGCAAATGTAAGGAATTGCGTTTTAAAGTCAATGAAAATTTTAATATTACATTCAACTTACTGTTATAACATCTGGTGTTCCCGTAATTTGTATTACTATGGCGGAGCAATTAATAGAGCTGAATGTTACGGGGATGCACTGCAATAATTGCGCTATCTCGGTACATAAACTGCTCGAGAAAAAAGGGTTTCATGATATTTCGGTCGATTTCGCATCCGAGGAGGTAAAATTCACAACTGGCGATTCCGATTCGGTGGATGACGCGATTAAGGGCATCGAAAGCCTGGGGTATAGGGTGATAGAAGATGCTTCGCAGCACCGGGAAAAGTTTTTTGAGAAGGTTGAAAACAAGCTGATTTTCTGCGCCATTTTCACCATTCCGCTATTGCTGGATATGGTATTGCCCTGGCCGGTTCTGCACAACCCGTATGTGCAACTTGCGCTTTGCCTGCCTGTTTTTATTGTCGGGTTCCTTCACTTCGGTAAAAGCGCCTGGGGTTCCATCAAAGGCGGCGTTCCAAATATGGATGTGCTGATCTTCGTGGGTTCGACGGCTGCCTTTGTTTACAGCCTGATCGGCACGCTGGAACACTTGGGCATGCGGTACCAGTTCTATGAAACTTGTGCTACGATCATAACTTTGGTATTGCTTGGCAATTTGTTTGAAAAGCGGTCCGTCACGCAAACCACGTCGGCAGTAAAAGACCTGGTAAAAATTCAGCAGGTAAATGCCAACCGCATAATTAATGGCGAAATTGAGATAATCAGCGCAAAAGAGGTGCGCCCCGGCGATACGCTGGTTGTTAATACAGGTGATAAGATACCCGTTGACGGCGATGTGCTGTCGGGCAACGCGTCGGTAAACGAATCAATGCTTACGGGCGAAAGTATTCCGGTGGAGAAAGGCAAATATGATAAGGTGATTGGCGGCACTATTGTCGAGCATGGCAACATAACCATGATGGCCACGAAGGTAGGCTCGAACACTGTGCTTTCGCAGATTATCGAGCTGATGAAAAAAGCACAGGGTGCAAAGCCACCTATTCAAAAAACGGGCGACAGAGTAGCCGCTATCTTTGTGCCGGCGGTGATATTTATAGCACTTTTAACCTTTATCCTGACCTATTTTGCCGGACATGCCGGGTTGCAGCATGCGCTGATGAATGCAATAGCGGTGCTTGTTATCTCGTGCCCCTGTGCCATGGGTTTGGCAACACCTACCGCTGTGATGGTAGGACTTGGCCGCGCTGCAAAGAACGGTATCCTTATCAAGGGCGGCGATACGGTTGAAACAGTAACCAATGCCCAATACATCGTTTTTGACAAGACGGGCACGCTAACGACCGGTAAATTCAGCATCAATCATATCGAGGCAGAACCCGCCGCAGATATTGAAAACATCAGGGGCATTATTACCGCTATTGAAGAACGCTCTAATCACCCGATAGCACGGTCATTAGTTAACGGGTTGAAGTCCCTGCCCCAGCAAAAGGTTATCATGAAATCGGTAACCGAAGAAAAAGGCCTCGGCATGCGCGCCGAAGACGTGAACGGCAATCATTATTTCCTGGGTTCCGGAAAAACCGGTGACGACAAACTTTTCAACGTCCATTTGTATAAAAATCATGCTCTTCTTGCCCGTATTGATATCGACGATGAGATAAAACCCCAAGCAGCCGAATTGATCGGCTCGCTTAAAAAAATGGGCATAGTACCCGTGTTGCTAAGCGGGGATAAACAAAACCGTTGCGAAAAAGTGGCTAAAGCGATCGGCATAGATGAAGTGCATGGCGAAAAACTGCCTGCTGAAAAATTGACCGTCATAGATATCTACCGCAAGAAAGGCGAGACCATCATGGTCGGCGACGGAATAAACGATGCCCCTGCCCTTACCCGGGCAGATATCGGTGTTTCCATGAATGACTCGAGCCAGGTGGCCATACAATCGGCCAGGGTTATTTTACTCAACACTGATCTGTTCTCGCTCGTCAAATTTTTGCAGATCAGCCGGCACACCTTACTGACGATCAAACAAAACCTGTTTTGGGCGTTTGCCTACAATGTCGTGGCTATCCCTATCGCCGCCTTCGGCTTCCTTAACCCGATGATCGGCGCCCTGGCCATGGCTTTCTCCGACGTGGTAGTGATCGGGAATTCGCTGAGACTGAAGGTAAAACGCATCGATTAGTCCGTGGCCGATAGACCATAGTCTATAGTGAAGCATAAATATTCTATTTTTGAACCATTGGCCATGGACTATTGACCATGGTCTATGGACTAAAATATGATCGAGATCTTTACCGACGGCGCTGCAAGCGGCAATCCAGGACCTGGCGGATACGGCGTTATATTGCGCTCGGGAACGCATTATAAAGAACTATCGGCGGGCTACCGTAGAACCACCAACAACCGGATGGAATTGCTTGCCGTGATCAGAGCCCTCGAAGCGCTGAAAAATATCAATCAAACCATCACCATTTATTCCGACTCCAAATACGTGATCGACGCTATTGAAAAAAGATGGCTGCAGGGCTGGGTAAAAAAAGGATTCGCGGGCAAGAAAAATAAGGATCTCTGGCTCCGCTACCTGGAGCTCAGCAAGCTGCATCTCATTAAATTCATTTGGGTACGCGGCCATGCAGGTCACCCCGAAAATGAGCGCTGCGACGAACTTGCCGTAGCAGCCTATAAGCAAAAGAATTTGCTGATTGATACAGTTTTTGAAGCTGAAGCCGGCAAAGTAAACTTGCTGTAGATAAGTCATTGAGAAGCGACACAACAGGGTTTACATGGTTTACAATTTTTAGCCTGTTTTGAAGCTAAATAATTGATAATCAAATACTTAGCTATTTGGATTGTAAACCATAAATCACTGTATTGCCACAACGCCTTCAAAAGTCCGTTTTGTTATTTGCGGCGAGAAGAACGACATCATCTCTTCGGCCTTGTATACCATGTTTTCCGACCCGATGAATATCGCCGTGCGCTGATGCAGTTCCGTTACGTCCAGGTCAAGGATACGTTCGTAGCCGTTGCTGGCCCTGCCCCCTGCCTGTTCAATGATAAAAGCCATGGGGTTACATTCATAAACCAGGCGCAGTTTTCCTTTAGGAGCCTGGGAGGTAATAGGATAAATAAATATACCGCCCTTGATCATGTTACGGTGCAGGTCGGCCACCATTGAGCCTATATAGCGCGAAGTGTAAGGCCGGCTGGTCTTATCGTCTTCCACCTGGCAGTATTTGATATATTTTTTTACACCATCGGGAAAATGAGCGTAATAACCTTCGTTGATAGAATAAATAACGCCGTCTTTGGGTATTTTCATGTCAGGGTGTGACAAGCAAAACTCGCCTATTGATGGGTCAAGCGTGAACCCGTTGACGCCTTTGCCCGTGGTGTAAACCAGCATGGTCGACGAGCCATAAATCACATAGCCGGCCGCGACCTGTTCGGTGCCCTTTTGCAAAACATCCTCGACCGTCGCGCGGCCCTTACTTGATTTGCGGCGATAGATCGAAAAGATCGTGCCGATCCCGACATTGACGTCGATATTAGATGAGCCGTCCAGCGGATCGATCGCAACAATGTATTTAGCATCTTTAGAGATATCGGTGTCCAGGTAGATCAGGTCCTTATTTTCCTCCGAAGCCACGATGCAGCATTCGCCGCCATGCTTCAATGCGGATATGAATTGGTCGTTTGCATAAACGTCCAGTTTTTTTTGACCTTCACCTTGTACGTTGGTCGTGCCGTTCTCGCCCAGTATGTCGGCGAGGCCGGCTTTATTCACTTCACGGTTTACTATCTTGGCCGCAATTCCGATGTCCCTGAGCAGCCTCGAAAGTTCGCCCTTAGCGTACGGAAAGTCAGCCTGCTTCTCGATAATAAACTGGCCCAGCGTTTTGGTTATTCTCATCCACTTAGTGTATTAAGTACAACTTATTTTTGCAATTCTATCGCCTCTAAGGTATGAATTTTTTCGTCAGAAATGCAAAATCTAAGCATTGTACGTAACTTATGCCAGCCTTGTTTCCCTGCCGCTCCGGGATTTAAGTGTAACAAGTTTAATTTTTTATCGTAAATGACCTTTAAGATATGAGAATGCCCGCAGATGAACAATTTCGGGGGCTTAGTGTAAATTTCCTGTCTGATTGACGGGTTATATTTTCCCGGGTATCCGCCGATGTGCGTCATCCATACATCCACCTCTTCGCACTTAAAACGCAGGTGTTCCGGGTAAACCAAACGCACGTCCTTTCCATCGATATTGCCATAAACTCCGCGCAGCGGTTTAAAGGCGGCCAACTTATCAGCCAGTTCTATATTGCCAAAATCGCCGGCATGCCATATCTCGTCGCAATTTTCAAAATGTTTGAAAACGGCATCGTCGAGATAGCCGTGCGTGTCGGAAAGGAGGCCTATGCGGGTCATTTTGATTTCGAATGTGGAATTTCCAATTTCGGATTTCGAGTTTAAAATATGGTAAAAAAATCTTTTAGGGCCGAGCAGTACTCTTCAGAGTATATCTGCGGCTTATTGTATATTACGAATTGTTGAATTATCGCTTTTTGTTGCGTCGTTGACAAAAGCAATATTTCGCGATGCGGATCGGAATCCCGGTAAGAAAGCAGATTAATTTGTCTGCTTACAAAAAGAGCATTCATCGAAGCGATTTTTCTCACGATCTCCGCCGTGTCCGGCGGCAATATCAGGCAAAACATGCCTTTGTCACTTAGATTGCCGGATGCATTATTAACCAATGCTTCAAAAAATCCTTTACCCGCGTGTTTGGCAACCTGCCTCCCTTTTTGCGGCGACAACAGTGAATTGATATAAAACGGCGGATTGGAAACAATCAGATCATATTTCCGTTCCGGGTGCTGTTCAAAAAACTCTTCAAATCCAACTGGGCATAGGTTTAATCTTTCAGCAAAAGGCGAATTGGCAAAGTTTCGTTCTGCGGTGAGAGCTGCCTGTTCATCTATTTCCACGGCGTCTACACATGCATTTGTAAAACGTTGGGCAAGCATCAGGGCTATAACTCCTGTTCCTGTGCCGATGTCTAAAATAGTTTTGGGATTGTCCGCATCGGCCAAAGCTCCAAGCAATACCCCGTCGGTATTGATCTTCATGGCGCAGTTGGTCTGATCGACACTAAATTGCTTAAAGCGGAACATTGGAATTAAAGTTGTAAATTTAGCATTATGGCCACTATCAAATCAGATTTTGTTTAACTGCGACAGCATTATTGTAGAAATGAATCACGGCCGAGCCGTTGAAAGTCTTTTATCCCAATCTCACTAAAGGCGCTATGAAGCAAATCAATAAGTACAACATCAAGGGCAATGAAAAACAGATATATTGGAAAGAATTGGACGAGAATTTATCAGCAGGAGGCTTTTATGGCATTAGTAATAAATCAATTGCCAATTTTAGTCTTATATAATACGTAATTTTGTTGTTATTGAAAACCAGAACGATCATGGAAACAGCCGGCGTAAATCAAATTTTGACACTTTTTAACCGATTATCAAAAAAAGAACAATTGGCGATAGCTGATCAAATCGATAAACAAACGTTCGCCGAAAGATGGCGGCAGATTGACGCGCAATTACCTGATGTCAAGTTTTCAGATGAAGAAATCATGAATGAAGTCCGCGCTGTTCGTCATGAAAGAAAAAAAGATTAAAATTATACTGGATACCAATTGGTATATCAGCGCGACTATCAATAAAACTTCCAGGCGAACACTCTATAAATTGATAACCAATAAGGAATTAATAATTCTTTTTAGCGACAATATTCTTCAGGAATACAAGGACGTCATAAAACGCGACAAGTTTAAAAGCATAATTAAAACAGAGCAAGTTACAAGGTTTATGAATTTGGTGATTTCCAAATTAGAACATGCCGAGTTAGTTGCCGATTTATCTGGAAGCCGGGATCCGAATGATAATTTTCTCTTAGCCTTGTCGTCAAGCACTAGCGCCGATTATCTTGTTACGGGGGACCAGGATTTATTGGTTCTAAAGAAAATTGGATTAACGTCGATAGTTACCCTTAGTCAATTTACGGACTTTATTTCTCGTAAAATTCGATAGGCAATCCGTCCGGATCGGCAAAAAATGTAAAACGTTTGCCAGTATATTCGTCTACTCTTACTGGTTCAACATTAATACCATGACTTACAATCTCGGTTATGGCCTCGCCGACATTGTTTACTTCGAAAGCCAAATGACGTAAGCCGGCAGCTTCAGGCCGTGACGGCCGTCCAGGAGGGTTGGGAAAAGAGAATAATTCTATTTGATATAAGCCGTTTACTTCAAGATCGAGCTTCCACGAGTCCCGTTCGGCACGGTAAACTTCGCGCAGCATTTTTAAACCGAGAACTTCCGTATAAAATTGTTTGGACCTCTGATAATCAGAGCAAATGATGGCTATATGATGTATACGATTCAGTTTGAGCATAGCCTACCTAAAGAATATAAGACTTACGAAGTTTTTGAAACTTCGTAAGTCTTTAGTCATTTAAAATCAGTCACCTAAAATGGCGTGCAGTACATTATCATAAACCAGCTTGATATCGGTAATATGACCGAACGATTCTTCATCAATCGTCAAATAGCCATCGCTTACCTCGCCTAGCAAGCTGAATTCAACTTCACTGGTGGCCATCAGCTCGACAAAACGCTCCTGCTCTCCAGGCGAAACACTCACTACTACCCTACCCTGCGCCTCGCCGAACAGGAAGGCGTCTTTGCGGATCGAGCTATCCGAGTCGATCTCAAAACCAAGGCCCTTCGGCATGGCCGATTCGATTAGCGTTACAAACAAACCGCCATCCGAAACATCGTGCGCCGACCGGATCACCCGGTGTTTGATCAATTGCTTGATCACCTGGTGCATGGCATATTCCTTATCCAGGTCGAAATAAGGCGCCGGTGCTGCTAATATTTTGTGATACGAAGCTAAATACTGCGATGAGGCGATATCGTTGACCGATTCGCCAACGAGATAGATCAGGTCGCCGGGTTGTTTAAAATCTGACGACATCAGGGTCGACACATCGTCCAGTACTCCCAGCATGCCAATAGTTGGCGTAGGGAACACCGGACCTTCGTCCGACGACTGGTTATAAAAGCTTACGTTACCGCCGGTAACCGGGGTTTCAAATTTGCGGCAGGCCTCGCCCATGCCCTTTATTGCGCCCACAAATTGCCAATAAACTTCAGGAATATAAGGGTTGCCAAAATTCAAGCAATTGGTTATAGCCACAGGCTCGCCACCGCCGCAAGTAATATTGCGCGCAGCTTCGGCTACAGCAATGGCGCAGCCTTTTTCAGGATCAGCGTAGACATAACGCGAGTTGCAATCCACAGTGAGAGCAATAGCTTTGTCCGTGCCTTTCACATTTACCACTGCCGCATCGCACGGGCGATTGGTTGTCATGGTCGATGTACCCACCATCGAATCGTATTGTTGGGTTACCCAGCGTTTGGATGCTATGTTGGGATGAGATATCAGATGCTCAGCTACCTCTTTCAGATCGGCAGGTTCAGGCACATTATTGATATCGAACTTCTGATTTTCTTTATAGTAAGCAGGTTCACGGTATTCGCGTTTGTAAACCGGTGCACCGCCACCCAAAACCAGGTCGTCAGCCGGGACATCGGCAACCAGTTCACCGTGCATATAATAAAGCAGGCGTTTAGTATCGGTTACTTCGCCAATAATGGCGCAATTGAGGTCCCATTTATCAAATATCGCTTCAACTTCGGCCTCACGCCCTTTTTCTACCACGATCAGCATACGCTCCTGCGATTCGGACAACAGGATCTCGTAAGGTTTCATGTTTTCCTGGCGCATCGGCACTTTATCCAGGTCGATTCGCATGCCGTGTTCACCCTTGGCCGACATTTCCGAGTTCGAGCAGATAATGCCCGCCGCACCCATATCCTGCATACCTACCACAGCGCCGGTTTTGATCACTTCTAAAGTCGCTTCAAGCAGTAGCTTTTCCTGGAAAGGGTCGCCTACCTGTACGGCCGGCAAATCGTTCACAGAATCTTCGGTAATATCCTTTGATGCGAACGCCGCACCATGTATACCATCCTTACCGGTTGCGGAACCGACAATATAAACCGGGTTACCAACGCCATAAGAAATTGCGGATACGGTCTCGCCAGCCTTCACAATCCCAGCCGACATGGCGTTAACCAGCGGGTTAACATTATAACAATCGTCAAAAAACAGTTCGCCGCCAACCGTTGGTATACCAAAAGCATTGCCATAATCGCCGATACCTTTTACCACGCCTTTGATCAGCCATTTGGTACGGTCAAGACTCAAATCGCCAAAGCGAAGCGAATTCAGTTGTGCTATCGGCCTGGCCCCCATCGTAAAAATATCGCGGTTGATTCCGCCGACACCGGTAGCTGCGCCCTGGTAAGGCTCCAGCGCTGAAGGGTGATTATGCGATTCGATCTTAAAAGCACAACCTATGCCGTCACCCAAATCAACTAAACCCGCGTTTTCTTCACCTGCTTTGGCCAGCATACGCGGACCGTCTTTAGGCAAAGTTTTTAACCAGGTAATGGAGTTTTTGTACGAGCAGTGCTCGCTCCACATTACCGAGAAAATGGACAATTCGGTAAAGTTGGGCACGCGGCCTAAAATCTCTTTTATTCGTTCGAATTCTTCGGGCAGTAAACCTAAATCTTTGGCTGTTTCGGTAGTGGTTAATTCCAGGGTCTCCAAGGCAATTATCTTTTATTGAAAGGAAGCACAAAGGTAGGAAAAAGAGGCGAAAGGTGAAAAGGATAAAGGCGATGGCTAAAGGTGTGGCGCATTAATAAATCATCTGGCGCTTATATAACTAATAAAAGGTAATTTTATACGCCATAACCAATCTGAACAATGAAAAACATCCTGTTTATCTTATTGTCTACATTCTTTTTTGTCAATGCAGGTGCCCAAGCCGCTTATTTCCCGGATTCCGGCTGGCAGAGAAAAACGCCAGGTGAAATGAATATGAATAAAATATTGGTGGATAGTGCGATAAAGTTTGCTATAAAAAATGAGAATGGCTTTGATCGAGATATGCGGATCGCAACCTTAAATGCCTACAGCAATGAGCCGGATTTTAAGATACTCGGACCGACAAAAGACAGGGGCGGTCCGGCAGGTGTCATCGTCAAAAATGGCTATATAGTCGCAAGCTGGGGCGACATCAACCGCGTAGATATGACCAACAGCGTAACAAAAAGTTTCCTTTCAACAACCGCAGGATTAGCCATAGATGCGGGACTGATAAAAAACGTAACGGACAAAGTAAAAACTTATGTTTGGGACGGAACTTATGACGGAGAGCATAATGAAAAGATCACCTGGGACAATTTACTGACCCAATCTTCCGACTGGAGCGGGACACTTTTCGGGTTGCAGGACTGGGCCGACCGGCCGCCTAAAGAAGGTGGTATAGACGACTGGAAAAACAGGAAGCTTCATGAACCCGGAACCTTTTTTAAATACAACGATGTACGCGTGAATCTGCTTGCCTACTCTCTGCTGCAGGTTTGGAGAAAACCGTTACCAATCGTGCTTAAGGAAAAAATTATGGATCCTATAGGCGCTTCAACCACCTGGCGCTGGTACGGCTATGACAATTCTTTTGTAAACATTGATGGGATAATGATGCAATCGGTAAGCGGCGGCGGGCATCATGGCGGCGGTATGTTTATAAGCGCTGCCGACCAGGCCCGGTTTGGGTTGCTTTTCCTTAGAAACGGGAAATGGAAAACCCGGCAACTGATTTCCGAAAAGTGGGTTAAGGCAGTTCAGCAGCCTTCGGCAGCTAACAAAGATTACGGTTATATGTGGTGGCTGAATACGGGCAAAAACTGGAAAAATGTATCATCCGAAATCTATTACGCGTTGGGCGCAGGCGGCAATTACATCGTTATCGATAATGAACACGACCTGGTCGTAGTTGTGCGATGGATAAATGACAGCAAGATGGGCGATTTTATGAATTTAGTCGAGCAATCAATAGCAAAGTGAATTGTGGATATTAAAAAAACAAAAAGCGATGGATTCGAAAACCCATCGCGATAGATATATATGATGATTAATGTGTGCGCTTAATCTTGCGGGGCTATTTGAAAAGTGATCGGCATAACATAACTGACACGCACTTTCTTGCCGTTCTGAATACCGGGCGTCCATGCCGGGGCAGCCTTCAATACACGAACAGCTTCCTCATCAAGGCCGTAACCCGGCCCGCGTTCAACCTTAATGTCGGTCAAATGCCCGTCTTTCTCTACAACGAAGCTTACATAAACTCTCCCGCTTATGCCCGCCTCGGCAGCCTGGGAAGGATAATGCAGGTTTTTCTGCAGATATTTGATCCAGGCCGCCTCACCGCCGGGGAACTGCGGCATTACTTCAACCGAAGCCATTGTCACTACTTTCTCGCCTTCAGTTGCATCGCCTCCATTATCCGTGGTTGTGATGGGCACGTCGATATTACCTGCTGCGGGATCGCCTGTTTGGGTTTTTGTGCTTATGGCTGCCGTTTGTAAATCTGTTATCGTGGGTGGATTTTTAGCCTCCTTATCCACTGTAACTTTAAATACCGGATATTTCACAGTAGCTACGCTTTTTGTGGGCTCGACGGTGCGTGGTTTTGGTGGGATGATCGGTTTTTTGGTATCTGGTTCCGCAATAAGCTTTATCGGTGCCAGATTGTAGACCGTTTCTACGGGCGTGTTTTTGTGAAAAACACCATATCCAACAAACAGGCAAATCACCACCGAAAACGTTATTGCCATTGCTTTGAGCAACGCACTATTGTAATGTTTGCGAAGATCGTAAGCGCCATAGGCCTTGTTACGATCGTCAAATACAAGTTCGAGCCACTCGCCCCTGTATAAATTTAGTTTTGAAGTGAGCATCTTTGTAGAATTAAATTTTATAATATAACGAATTTACAAAATAAAATATTGTATAAATTCAATTATATTAAATTATTTTGTGATGCCACTATACCGCAACCGTCAAATGGTTTTCAACCTACCATTTCCTGGTCGAGATTTTTGGGGGAAGGCTTTTTTTCGGGAGTATATTTTTATGATGACTTTCCGACATGTATTGTTTCAATTGATCAGCCAGCTGGCGGCAAAATATTGCTGCCTGACTCATGTACCCGTCCAATTCGGTTTTGTCTATCTTCACCGAAGCCCTTTCGAGCCGAATTTCCCTACCCGGTACCGGGACGAACACAGCATAGCGATTTCTTTCATAAGGAGTAAAGACAAAATCGGTCACCCAAAACCGGTATTTGGAATCCCTGCATTCAATATGAAGCGTAAAGGCCATCTCGCCGCTTTCGTGCCGGGCAAAACTGATCGAACTGTACAAAATAAACTTATCCTTCAGCACCACTGAAGTATCGCTAATTTGTACCGACTTGTTTTTCGGATAGTAAGTGTTCACGAAAAGCAGTGAGTTTTTATGCAGGCTATCCAGGGAGACTCCTCTTAGATCAACCACCCGGTAATAAATATACTTATTGTGCTCATCTAATTGCAGTTGATCGCTCTGGGCGTGGGCAGCATGCATCAGCAATATTCCTGCGATAAACAAAATGATCCTTTCCATACTGTAAATATAAATATAAAGCCGCCCCGCCTTTCGGCGAAGCGGCTAAGCGAGTAAAATTAGTTTCTTGTCAGAAAGCGTACACCGCCGCGATCAGGAACTGTGCGGCACTGTTGGTTGTGGCGCCGTTACTGTCGACAAACGTTACAGGAAACGCCGAGCTCTTATTATCGAACCTCAATTCGGGTATCAGGGTAATGTTCCCTGCCTTGATGTTCGAGGTGATGGTCAGGGCAGTTACATTACCGCCGCCGTTCTTGTAATCGAAGTACTCACCCCTTAAACCGAAACTCACCACTTTGGATACGGCCAATTGCGGGTACAGCGCCACGCCCTGGAAGCCCCCGCCATTGTTCGGTGCAGACCAGTCGGCTGCATTCAGGCCCAGTTTGAAGGCATCCGTGATTTGGTAGGCAGTTGTAAGGTCGAATTCTGTGCCTGAATAAGGCCCGGTGGCTACGTTCAGGTAAGCCGTCCAGCCTTTTGCCGGCGCTATCATTAGCTGGGCGCCGAAGGTGGATACGTCACCAGATGTGGTGGTTCCACCATGGGTTACAAAGGAGGTGTAGGTATTCCAGTAGTTATTAAATATACCAGCCATCAGGCTCACTTTGTCAGAGAAGGCATAAGTGGCTTTAAAGCCTGCGTTCTGGAAGGGACCGTTGGTGAACAGGTAGGATGTAGAGTAGTTGTAATTGGCCGCCGGTGAGATTACTTCATAGCCGATGAAGGTCGACATATAGCCGGCAGTAAAGTTAAGCTTGTCGGTTACATCATAAGATACATACAGGTTCTGTATATGGTAACCCGAAGTGGGAATGGACTGGTCGCTGCGTGGGCCGAAAGACAGCTCGCCTACAAAGGCTGCCTTACCTACTTTCTTCTTCAGACCCAGGTCGACCATGCCGATCGAAACGGAGTTCTGATCTGTTGCAAAGCTGGTGGGAATATTGGCATGGCCCGAAAAATCGTATTTCCAGTAAGTATCCACCGAGCCGGAAAAGATCAGCGGCGGATCTTTGGGGTCGGCGCCGGTGCCTACCTTGCCGGTGTCGGCAGGCATAGTGGCGGCTTTGGCCGACATGATTAATACAATGAATAGTGATAGGAGTAAAAGTAATCTTTTCATGTTTAGTTTGATTGAATGACTGATGATTTGACTGATATGTGATTGATTGTAGTTAGCATAATTAATGCCGTCGATCGGGACGTTTCGGAACAAAGCCCTACCGGGGCAACTTGCAATACGTCATTGCTGCCAGTTGCTTAAGTAAGTTTTAGCAAAAATTCAGAATAAGCCTGTGCGGTTGGGTTTACGCGGATGGTAGCAGCGAACAGCATTACCAACCGCACAGGTGTTATGTTATGCCTGGACAGGCGTGGTTTCTTTTTCAAACAGACCTTTAAGGCTGATCTCATCCTCATCTACCGGGTAAGCTTCGGTACCATGGTCGAATACATCCAGGCCGCCTGCGCCGGTTTCGCCATGTGCTTCTACCCTTAGCTTCCATGGGTGCGGCAACTGCATGATCAGTTTCATCATTACCCAGGTTACTACGAATACGGCTATGGCTATCGTGAAGGTGCCGATGGCCTGTGCCTTTAGTACGCTCCAGTCGCCGCCGTAGAACAGGCCGGTTACGGGCGCTGAGTTATCGGCTCCATAAGGGCCGGTAGCTCCGAATTGTCCCGTGGCGAACAGCCCCAGCGACAGTGTTCCCCAGATGCCCGACATGCCGTGTACCGGTACCGCGCCGATCGGGTCGTCTATCCTTAAATATTCCAGCAGCTTTACACCGCCAAAAGTTACAAAGCCGGCTACGCCGCCCAGTATCGTCGCTCCCAGCGGGCTTACCCAGTAGCAGGGGCAGGTGATGGCTACCAGGCCGGCCAGGAAACCGTTCACTGTAAAGCCCAGGTCGAACTTGCCCTTGGTCGATCCCCACCATAGTGCTGCCAGCATGCCGGTGAAGCCGCCGCCGCAGGCTGCCAGGGTGGTATTGGTGGCTACCCTTCCTATACCTTGTATATCCATTGCGCTCAGTGTGCTGCCGGGGTTAAAGCCGTACCAGCCGAACCACAGGATGAAGCCGCCTACTGCTGCCATCGGGAGGTTGTGTCCCGGTGGCATGCCGCCCCCGTCCCTGGCAAAGATCCGCCCTATCCTCGGGCCGAGCACGATGGCTCCGGCCAGCGAGGCCATACCGCCTATCGTATGTACTACCGTCGAGCCTGCAAAGTCCCTGAAGCCCTGGCCCAGTGATTCAAAGAAGTTGCCTTTCGAGCCCATCAGCGCTAACCAGCCGTCTGGTCCCCAGGCCCAGTGGCCTATGATCGGGTAGATGAATCCTGTGATGCCTATACTGTATAATATATCGCCCCTGAAACCGGTCCTGCCGATCATGGCGCCGGATACGATGGTCGAGCAGGTATCGGCAAAGGCATACTGGAAGATCCAGTGGGCGATTACCGGTACCCCTGTGCCCGGGTACAGGTCGGGTGTGCCCTGCAGGAAGAACCAGTGGTAA
>DASZYQ010000008.1:0-323533 GCA_035545315.1 Mucilaginibacter sp.
GCAGCCCTTTTTCTACTTCGTCAACTACACCCAGCTTAAAGGCCAAACTGTAGTCCTTTTGTGTTTTCCTGAAATGTCTGTTTTTAATCGCTTTTTCCATATAAGTCAACTTGTGTGTCAACTTATTTTAGGACGATGCAGTTATTATAGGGGAAAAAGCCTTGGTGTTTGGCTCTGGGCTTTTTATGCTGGCCCTGGTATGGCTGCTCACATCAGGCATGGCCTACTGGGCGGTACGCAGCCGCAATTTTGTGCAGCACCGCGAATGGATGGTGCGCAGCTTTGTGACTACCTGTGCGTTCGTAACTTTTCGGCTGTTCGCCAAAACGCTTACGGACGGTTTCGGCGTCGATTTTCGCGTTGCCGGAGCGGTAATGGCCTGGGCCTGCTGGGCCGTGCCATTGATGTTTACCGAAGTGTTTTTACAGGCCGCTAAGATCAAGAAAGGCAATGCTGCATTGGCAAAGAAAAAGGCGGTGCCCGTTTCAAACATGTAAGCGGCTCAATTGCGCGGTTTAAATACCTTATTCAACCAATTTCCCAGCAACCCGCATAACCGAAAATGGCCCCGTTGCCCATCGCCGATCGGCGGTTAGCGCTGATCCAGCCTACGATCAATGTCGCGATGATCCATGGGACGGTTGTATACCAGCCATGTACCCAGAGCGTGGAAAGTGTTCCAAGTGCAATAGCAACCAGAATTCGGCATATACATTTTATCTTGCTGGATTTCATTCGGCAACGTTTTGTAAGGGGAAATTATAAAACCAAATTGAGGGGATTATTACGACCAGATAAGGCGCGGTGAGAAAAAACACATCGGATTTGTTGTTAATAATGAACCAGAACGGAAGCACAACCAAATATGTCGCTATAAAGGATAACGTTATCTTCAGTAACACTTTGGAAATCGACGTCTGCAACAGGCACATCATCAAAAGCCAAAAAATTATCAAAATCGGTATAGAGAAGAATAATTCTGAAAGCAATAAAATAAAAGAGTAATTCAACGGCGCAGTGTAAGAATTAAAAATAGTATCAACGGACCAAATGACTCCCGGTGCGATAAGCGATGCTGTTAACCATATTTTCAAACAGTATTTAAAAGCTTTATTTTTTATCATTACAAAAGATTTGGAAATCAAATATATAATTAATTACTTTGTATTTCAAAGTGCTTTCCAATGGAAGAAACAGAATTGCAAAACGAGCTGGCGTCCATACGCAGCATCATGGAGCGCTCCTCCAAATTCATTTCCCTCAGCGGCCTGTCGGGGATACTCGCGGGCGTTTATGCGCTGATAGGGGCGGGGATCGCTTATAAACTAATGGACGACCTTAACCAAAGCGAAGGATTAACAATCAACGGTTATCGGCAGATGTCTCAGCTTGAACATCGTCGCTTTAGCATAGATTATTCTACTTTAGTGATTCAATTGCTCATTATCGCTACACTCATCTTAATAGCGTCAGTTATAACTGCTATCATCCTTAGTAAGCGTCAGGCAAAGAAGAAAGGGCAATCCATGTGGGGCGCTGTAAGCCGGCAATTAATGTTTCACATGGCTGTGCCGTTGATCACCGGAGGGATATTGATCCTAATCCTGCTTTTACATGGGCATTATGGGATTGTTTCAGCCGTCTCTCTTATTTTTTACGGTTTGGCACTGTTCGGGTCAGGCACTTTTACCTTCGGCGAAGTGAAATACCTCGGTATCTGCGAGATCATTTTGGGATTGATCGCCGCTTGTTTACCCGGTCACGGTTTGTTATTTTGGGCGCTTGGTTTCGGTGTGCTGCATATTATCTACGGCGCGCGCATTTACTTTAAATACGATAAGTGAAGATAGCTTTCGAAAAACTCGATAAAGCCTTCGAGAACCGGGTAAGACTGCAGATCATGAGCGTCCTGGCCGCCAACGAGCGGTACGATTTCAACTCGCTGAAGGATTTGCTTAACATTACCGACGGTAACCTGGCTTCGCACCTCAAGGGCCTGGAAAAAGAGGAATATATTACCGTGCACAAAAGCTTCCTTGGCCGCAAACCCAATACCAATTACGAAGCGACCGAGAAAGGCAAAAAGGCGTTCAAGGACCACCTGAATACATTAGAGCAACTGATCAAACAACAAAAACTGAAATAAATTTTTTTATTCAGCCACTTTGAATTGCAAAGTACTTTTTTAAAATCAAATGAACACAGAACAACCACAAGGATTTATGCACTGGCTCAAGGAGTCGGTGACTGTAAAACTCGCTTTCGTCGGCATACTCACATTAATGCTGATGATTCCATCGGCATTAGTCAGCAACCTGATAACCGAAAGAGCCCAGCGCCAGGACGAAACGATCAAAGAAGTAACCGACCAGTATTCAGGCAGCCAATTGATACAAGGACCTATACTGGCCATCCCGTACCGCGAGCAGGTAAAGGAAAATGATGAAAAAGGCAACTCAGTGACCAGGGAAGTCATTGAAAATCTATACGTGCTGCCCAATGAGCTTAATTACAAGGGGGGATTAAATTCGGAAGTCCTGCACCGTGGGATCTATGAGGTGCCCGTGTATAACGGCAGGATACAGATATCGGGCAATTTCAGCAATATCGATCTTAGCTCGCTTTCATTGAATGCCGATCAGCTGATCCCCGAAAAAGCATCGCTGCTATTCAGCATAAGCGACCTGAAAGGGCTAAAAACAAATCCGCAGGTACATGTGGGTGACAGGAATCTAACAGCCGAGCCGGTTGCCGGTGAAAGTATTTTTGGCAACGGCCTGCGGGTGGCGGCCGACCTGACGGGACTTACAGACAAAACCATTCCATTCAGCTTTGATCTTGACCTGAAAGGGAGCGAGGAATTGAGCTTTCTTCATCTTGGCAAGACAACCGATGTGGAAGTTAAGGGCAACTGGAAAAGTCCAAGCTTTGACGGCAGGTACCTGCCGGATGTGCGTGATGTAACCACCAGGGGCTTTTCGGCCAAATGGCGCATGCTTTATTATAACAGGCCATTCCCGCAACAATGGGTTAAAGATATCACCCTGTTAACAAACGAAAAGAAAGCTGCCGATGCCACGTTCGGTATAAAACTTAAATTGCCGGTCGATCAGTACCAGAAAACCACGCGGACCAGCAAATACGCGCTGCTGATCATTATGCTCACATTCATCTCGTTATTTCTAACGGAACTCATCGGTAAGAAAAAGGTCCATGTCTTTAATTATATTCTGATCGGCGCGGCTATGGTCATTTATTATACCCTGCTCCTTTCGTTTTCCGAGCAGGTTGGTTATGCCATCGCCTACCTCATCGCATCCGTGGCGACAATAGCTTTGATCACCGCATTCCTGACCTCGTTACTCAAGAATAAAAAAGCTGCGGTGATATTTGCTTTAATACTGACCCTGTTTTATTCGTTTATCTATGTCATTATACAATTGGAGGACCTTTCGCTGCTGATCGGAAGTATCGCGCTGTTCATTATTATCGCGGCATTAATGTATACATCGAGGAAGATCAACTGGGATAAAAATTAGTTAACCGGCAGGGTATACGCCCTGCCTTTCCATTCGTCATAAAATTTAAAAATCATGAAATATCATCGCCTGGTCGCTATCATGCGATTCGCTGCAGTAAGCGGCAACATTCTTTTCGTTCTCTGGATGACATACAATGCCGTCAATGAAAGATTTGAAGGCACGCGCGCGGAAATAGCATCTTATATTGGCCTTGTGGGGCTTTTGTCTCTCAACAGTTTCCTTATCCTGAGAAGACCAAGGTAAATTGAGCTTTGACAACTCTTTGAAAGTTGTCAAAGCTTTTGACCATTCAATATCATGATAACAAAAAGCAAGGCCTTTAGACGATCGATCGCAAGTTCTGTAATATTGATCCTCTTCACTATTTTTAGCGACCAACTCTTTACTACGCTCTGGATATTAATAGTACCCATTGGATTTATTGTAACCCTTTACTTCTTAATAGCCGCGGTTAAAAATATACTCTTCTGGGCCAACAAAAGGGGTGAAATCAGTTTTGCATGGCTGCCATTGCTGATACAATTACTCCCTGTTTTCGTGGTTTGCGTGAAGCCATCGCACAATAGAAGCAGGGCCAACCATAGGTTTACGGTCGACCTTGGTTCATATAAACCTAATGGTTGCCCCTTAAAATTATATCGTGAGGCATATTGCGTATTTGGAATGGGAGCATTGGGCAGCGACGTATATTCCGATTATCTGACAGACTCTTTAAATTTCAGACTATATCTTGGAACTTATGATGAGGGATATGAACGCATAAATGTAACATGTAAAGGAGACTCTGTAACCGTAAAGAAAACAAGTTCCGAATCCGTCGATACTTATTGGAGTGACCCTAAAACACTCGAAAGCCGCACTCATAGCATAAGCGCTTTAAAAAAGGGGCGTATTTTTGAATAATTTCATAATACCGATTTGGTTTTTGGTATAAAATATTCTTATATTAGCAAAATTAAAAGCATTTTAGCCATGAGCCGGGAATTAACAGAAATATCCGAAATGATCGACGAGCAGTTCGAGATAGCCGATATCGAACTGGCAGACACCGAAAGCGATGAACTGCTGGAAGCTATTTTGAATTTGTTTATTTGAGCTGAAGAACACGATCTCTGTGCTCTTTGTGCCACCTTTGCGCTCTCCGTGGTTAAATATTTTAACCACAAAGGTCACAGAGGGTTTTCACAGAGGTCACAAAGGGCAAATGATTCTAAGCATCATACCTGCACGTTAAATGTACCGTTACGCTCCTGCTCCTGGTAATCCTGTACGGTTTCGATGGCATTATCCACCACATCGCTCAGCGCTGTAATAAACGCGCCCGGTCTGGCGAGGCTCATGGCATATTTAATAGCTTCAACTTCTTTGGCTACGATCTCGTATTGTTTTTCCGGGTCGACTGATTTGATACCTTCTATCAATAAGCCAAGAATATTTTCCTCGGTACGCCCACGCAGGTGTTTTTCCTGGCGGAGGATGACATAGTCGAACATTTCGGCCGAGATTTTGCCCAGTTCGCGTATATCCTCGTCACGCCGGTCGCCGGTGCCCGCGATGATGCCGATCTTCAGCGGCGAATCGATATGCCTCAGGAACTCCTTTACTCCACGGTAACCATCAGGGTTATGTGCAAAGTCGATCATAAAGCGAAAGTCTTTGAACTCAAAAATGTTCATACGGCCGGGCGTTTGCGCAGCCGACGGAATAAAGGTTTGCAATGACGTTTGAATGTCCTCGGTTTTAAAGCCCCACAGGAAGCTGGCCAGCGTCGCGGCCAGTACGTTCTGTATCATAAAGGATACTGTACCGCCAAAAGTGAGCGGTATCAGTATGGTTCGTTGAACGCGTATTTTCCAGTCGCCTTTTTGGATAGTCACATAACCGTTCTCGCTGATACATGCTATGCCGCCTTTTTTGCAATGCGCTTTAATGACCGGGTTATTCTCGTCCATGCTGAAATAGGCCACATTACATTCAGCCCGGCGACCGATGCGCACGCAATGATCGTTATCCGCATTCAGTACCGCCCAGCCATCCTTTTTGATCGAATTCGTTACTACGCTCTTAACACGCGCCAGGTCTTCCAGCGAATGAATATCGGCCAGGCCCAGGTGATCTTCCTGTATGTTGGTGATAACACCTATGTCGCATTGCCCAAAACCCAGCCCGGCGCGCAGAATGCCGCCGCGGGCTGTTTCCAGCACGGCAAACTCAACAGTAGGATCCTTTAAAATGAATTCCGCACTCACGGGGCCGGTGGTGTCGCCTTTCAGCAGCATGTTATTCTGCACATAAACACCGTCCGAAGTGGTAAAACCAACCCGGAAACCGTTGTTCTTCACGATATGCGCTATTAAACGCGTGGTTGTAGTCTTACCGTTGGTACCAGTAACCGCAATGATGGGTATGCGAGCAGACTTTCCCGGCGGATATAACATATCGATCACATGCCCGGCGACGTTACGCGGCAAACCCTCGCTGGGTGCTATATGCATCCGAAAACCGGGCGCAGCGTTAACTTCCAGTACCACGCCGCCGGTGTCTGTAAGCGGTTCGGTCAGGTTTTGCGCCATAATGTCGATACCGCAAATGTCCAGGCCGATGATCTTGGATATCCGCTCGCAGATAAATACGTTTTGAGGGTGTACGTGGTCTGTCACATCTACCGAGGTCCCACCCGTGCTCAGGTTGGCTGTCGATTTTACGAATACCTTCTCGCCTTTTTTAGGCACAGTGTCGAGCGTATATCCTTTTTTCTCGAGCAGGTCAAGCGTATCCCGGTCGATAGTGATCAGTGTCAGCACTTTTTCATGCCCGTAACCACGGCGCGGGTCCTGGTTTTCGATGTCGATCAGCTCACGTATGGTCGAATGCCCGTCGCCTTTTACATGGGCAGGGTCGCGCAGCGCTGCCGCTACCATTTTGTTGTCGATCACCAGCACGCGAAAATCATAACCGGTTATAAACCGTTCGACAATAACCCTTCGCGATATTTTTGCGGCATGCTCATAGGCGGCAAGCGCGTCGTCTTTGGTTTTTATATTGATGGAAATGCCACGCCCGTGGTTGCCATCCAGCGGCTTGAACACCAGCGGAAAGCCGATCTTACGTATCGCTTCGTCAACTTGCGCAGCCGATGAGATCGTCATACCTTGAGCAACCGGTATGGCTTGTTCCTGCAGCATCCGCTTGGTCTCGTCCTTGTTGCTGGCAATGTCGACGGCGATGGAACTGGTCCTTTCCGTCATGGTGGCACGGAATCGCACCTGGTTTTTGCCGTAGCCCAATTGTACCAGCGATTGGTTGTTCAGCCTGATCCAGGGAATATCGCGCGCAATAGCTTCGTCGACTATAGAACCTGTACTCGGTCCCAGGCGCGTATTCTCGCGTATCTCGCGCATTTCCTGTATGTCGGCCTGCAGGTCATAGTCGTCTCCTTTTATGATAGCTTCGACTATGCGCACCGCCGACTCGGCCGCGTAAACACCAACTTTCTCCTCGACATAATTAAATACTACGTTGTATACGCCGGGTGTTTTTGTTTCTCTTGTGCGTCCAAAACCGGTGTCCATGCCGGCAAGCGTTTGTATTTCGAGAGCCACATGCTCAACCACATGGCCCATCCAGGTACCCGCTTTAACGCGTTCAAAAAATCCCCCGGGTACGCCTGGCGAACAGCGGTGTTCGTACAAGGTGGGTATCATGTGCTGCAGTCTTTCCAGGAACCCATCGATTTTGTTGGTCGGCTTATGCTCCATTTCCAGCAGATTCAGCCGCATCTGGATCAGTTTCTTTCTATTGGCGCTCCAGATATTCGGGCCGCGCAGTACCTGTATATTTTCGATCTTCATAATGTAGCGTGATGGGGATGACGGGATTGCCTCAATTTTCATTAAAGCTATAAAACTTCGTATGCTAATAAAAGTTTTCGGTTAAAAACGCCTGGTTTGTTTAAAATTTCTAACACTCCTTTACTTTGGTTTTTGTTTAATTTGTAATAGTGTACCGGACGACCTTGTACACTTGTTGATAATATATAAATAGCCGAAATGATAAGTCCCAAAGGAAAGCTGGTAATAATTGGAGGCGCTGTCGACCTGGGCAGCAATATAGGTACACAGGAACAGATTATCCAGCCCGACCATCTTAAATTCTTCGACCGCGGGATATTGAAAAGGATCATCAATGAGTCGGCAAACCATGAAGGCTCTGTCGTTGAAGTGATAACAACGGCTTCACAAATACCCGAACTGGTTGGTAACGAGTACATCAAAGCTTTTAACCAGCTTAATGTTCCCCGGGTGGATACCCTGCACATTAAAACACGTGAGGATACGCACCACAAGAGTTACCTTGAACGTATTCGCAAAGCCGATGTTGTTGTATTCACAGGCGGTGACCAATTGCGCTTAAGCTCGATCTTCGGCGGGACTGAACTGCTGCAAGTTTTGAAGCAACGGTACCAACACGAAAACTTCGTCATAGCCGGAACCTCTGCCGGCGCTGCCGCCGCCTCGACCAATATGATATACAAGGGCCAGAGTAATGAAGCGCTGATAAAAGGCGAAGTGCAGATCACAGCGGGACTTGGCTTCATCGACTCGGTAATTATCGATACCCATTTTGTGCAACGGGGACGCATAGGACGGTTGCTGTATGCCGTAGCCAGCAACCCGGGTATTTTGGGCATAGGACTGGGTGAAGATGCAGGGCTGCTGATCACCGAAGGTACCACGATGGAAGCAATAGGGTCAGGGCTGATTATTCTTGTCGATGGTAAAACCATGGTCGAGACCAACATTTACGATGTGGAGCTGGGTTCGCCGGTTTCTATAGAGAACCTGAAGCTGCATGTGATGTCTATCTTCGACAAATACGACCTGCACCAGCACAAACTGTACATTAAAAAGGTTGTTAAGGTTGAAGAGGGCGTTTTTATCCGCGGGCAGGACAAAGGATAGTTTGGAAGTCAGAAGTCCGCGTAAGTCCGAATGCATAATTAATGATTTTTTACGTTTACATTCTTTCGGACTTCCTGGCTTTGGCGGACTTTTGGACTAAAAAAAGATATTCATGGCGGCCTTTAGCGGTATAGTCCGCAAGCATAATTGGTAACATTTTACGTTATATTCTTTCGGACTTCCGGACTTATGCGGACTTTCGGACTAAATAAAAGGACATGAAACTGATCATTCATGGCGGCTTTTTTAGCGAGTCGAAAACTAACCAGGAGGTTAAACACGCTAAGCAGGAAGCATTAAGGGAAATTGCGAAGCTTGGCTATAAGCACCTTCATAGTCATTCCGCCCTTGAAACCGTGGTTTATACCGTCTGCCTGCTGGAAGATTGCGACTTGTTCAACGCAGGTACCGGCTCGCAGATACAAAGCGACGGCAAGATACGCATGAGCGCCTCGCTGATGGATGGAAAAACCATGCAGTTTTCGGGTGTGATCAATATCGAGGATGTAAAAAATCCTATCTGCATAGCCGAAAAGCTGCAAAATATGCCCGATAAAGTGCTGAGCGGCCGGGGGGCATTGGAATTCGCGCGGGAAAACGGTTTTGGCTATTACAACCCCGAAATACAACAGCGGAAGCAGGAATATGAAAAAAAGCTTGCCGATTCAATACGTCTTGGCACGGTAGGCTGCGTCGCGCTCGACCGCTTTGGCTGCCTTGCTGCGGGAACGTCGACCGGCGGCAAAGGTTTCGAAATGCCCGGCAGGGTAAGCGATTCAGCTACGGCAGCCGGAAATTATGTGAACGGAGTAGCCGGTATATCATGTACCGGCATCGGAGAAGATATTGTAAGCGGCGCGGTTGCGCCGAAAATTGTAACCCGCGTAAGCGATGGGATGAGCCTGCAAAACGCAACCATTAAAACCTTAGCCGAACTAAAACCGTTTAATGGCTTCGCGGGAGTGATAGGCATCACAGCGACCGGCGAAACGTATCATGCCGATACCCACCCTTATATGGTCTGGGCGTTGCATGACGGGCAGGTCGAGGTTTTTGCATGAGACATGAGATTCAGATATAAGATTTAAGACGCAATATTTATTTGCATAACCTCTTGAATCATAATTTCTAAAATCTTTTATCTCACATCTAAAATCTAATTATATCCCTATCTTAGCCAGTGGATAATTTATCGCTATCCAAATCCGTTAAATAAGCTAATGCGCTACAGGTTAATTATTTTCTTTTGTATCATCAGTATGTCGGCGTCTGCACAGTGGTGGCGCCTTAATTTTAAAAAGCATCCTGTTTTTCCGGAGCTAAAGGCGCCGCGCTCGGTTGCCGATTACCGCATTAGCATAAAGCAGCAAGTCAACCCGGTACAGGTACAGCCTGTTGTGTTCGGGCCTACTCTTTTCGACCTTGAAGCCCAGGAAAAGGTGATCATGAAATTAGTCAAGCATAACATGAGCTGGAGGATATACCATGAAGCAAGTTATAATTTCAGCGACCTGGCCCACGTCTACATAAAAATGCACCGGCTTTCGGAAGCTAAATGGTATCTGCTGCAAAGCAACGCTTTGTCGCGTGAAGAAAATGATGATAAACATACGATAGCCAACCTCATCAGCCTGGCCCGGGTAAAAACCTGGATAGGCGATAAAGTATCGGCGCATGCCGACCTTTGCGAAGCGCTCGACCTCGCAAAAGCCAGGGGAATGCAGGCCGAAGTTGCCGAGGTAGAGAAAAACCTGTCGGCGTTGGCGCAGGAAAAAGCAAATGCCCCAAGGTACGAGATTAAGTACGCCGAGGCGCCTGACCAGGCGAAACAATCATTTTAACCGGCCGCGGTTTAAACTAATCCGATAAATATAAATCCAAATAGTACGTAATTTGTAATATTATTATCCGTGAAGCGTCTACACTATATTCGCTTCATGCTTTTGTTTACATTAGCAAACTTATTATACGACAAAGTGTTGATGGTTAATCACTGCCCTGATCTAAAAACAGCCAAGAATATGTTTAAGAAATTATATTTTTTATTGGTGCTTGGCGCCGCGCTGGCCTGCAAAGCATCACCCAAACACCCTGTTAACGTACCGGGCTCAAATGACCTGCAGCCCGATCCGCAGGAGAGCATTGTCTGCCAAACGGTCGCTAAGTTCATTACCGACTATAACTATAAAAAAGTTGAGCTGAATGACTCGATATCCGAAGTTATTTACAACCGCTACCTGAAAGAGCTGGACGACAACCATAATTATTTACTGGCTTCGGACATTAAAGATTTCGATAAGTTTAAGGATGTGCTGGATGACGATTTGAAGAACGGCAACCTGAATGATGTGTTTTACATCTTCAATGTCTACCAGAAACGATACAACGACTGCATTAAATATTCCTTATCGCAGTTGGATAAGAATTTCGATTACAATACCAATGAAAAATTTGTTTTCGACCGCGATAGCCTGCCTTTTTTTGCATCACCGGCTGAAAGCAATAATACCTGGACGGAGCGCGTGAAATACGACCTGTTGAACCTGAAGCTTGCCGATAGCGGCAACATGGCAAAGAACAGGGATATATTGCATAAGCGGTACCAGGATCTGCTCGATCAATCCAACAAATTGAACAGCCAGGATGTGTTCCAGATTTTCATGGATGCCTTTACCAATGCGATCGATCCGCATACCAATTATTTCGATCCTTCCAATGCAGCCAACTTCAATATCGACATGTCGCGCTCACTGGAAGGCATTGGCGCAACGCTGGGCGTAGTGAACGACTTTGTGACGATCAATACGATAGTACCCGGCGGCCCGGCCGATAAAAGCCACCAGCTTGCCCCGGGTGACAGGATCGTTGGGGTTGCGCAGGGCGCGACCGGCGAATTCCAGAATGTAGTGGGCTGGCGCATCGACAATGCCATCGCCCTGATCAGGGGTAAAAAAGGAACTATCGTGCGCTTGCAGATATTGGCTAAAGGCGCAAGTGTTTCAAGCAAGCCAACCGTGGTGGAGATGACGCGCGAAAAGATCATCCTGAAAGATCAATCCGCCAAGAGCGAAATAAAAACTTATAATTCAAACGGACGAACCATCAAGATCGGCGTTATCTCCGTGCCGGCGTTTTATATTGACTATAACGATTACAAATCGGGCAACCCTAATTATAAGAGTACCACCCGGGATGTTAAATTGATACTGGATTCACTTAAGAGCAAGAATGTCGACGGTGTTGTAATGGACCTTCGCGAGAATGGCGGCGGATCGTTGATGGAAGCTATCGACCTTAGCGGCTTATTTATTAAGTCGGGTCCTGTCGTGCAGGTTCGCGACGCTAACAATAAGATAGAGGTTGACGACGACGACGACCCGTCGATTGCTTATTCCGGACCACTGGCTATTTTGGTCGACCGCTTCAGCGCTTCGGCATCAGAAATATTTACCGGCGCCATGCAGGATTACGGCCGCGCACTGGTTATAGGTACCCAAACATATGGCAAAGGCACTGTGCAGAATGCTATCGACCTGGATAAGGTTATCAAACCCTCTATTCGCGACCTGATCAATCAGTCGGCCGGAGCAAAGAAGGAGGCGACCGCGACGGGCAGCCAGAACAAATTCGGGCAGCTAAACCTGACGATAGCCAAATTTTATCGTATTACGGGCAATTCGACACAGCACAAGGGTGTAACTCCGGATATCAAATTCCCTTCGATGATCCCGATGAACAAGTACGGCGAAGACACCGAACCATCCGCATTGCCATTTGACATTATTGCTAAAAGCGATTATACCAAGGTTGGCGACTTCAGCGGCGTTATTCCGCAGCTGACCAAACTGCACGAGCAGCGTATGAGTGCAAGCGCCAGCTATAAGTACCTGATGGAGGACATTTCAGACATGAACAAACGCGAGAATGAAAAGAGCGTTGACATGAACGAACAGGTATTAAAAAAGCAGCGCGATGCGGAAGAAACGCAAATTTTTGAGCGAGATAATGCAAAGCGGGTGGCCCTGGGCTTCAAACCGCTGAAAAAAGGCGAAAAAGCTCCGAAAAATGAAGACCTGGACTTCCTGAAGATCGAAGCCGGACAGATACTGACCGACTACATCAACCTTGGCGGTAAATACAGCACTGTGCCGGTAAATCAACAATAACCGGCCACATCCGAAATATAAATCCCGGCATCGACCGGGATTTTTTGTTTAAAAACCATGCGTTAATTTTAGGGTTGTATAGGGTATGCCTAAAAAGCCGTTGATCGAGTTTACCGATAAAGGTATTTATTGCAGCGCAGGCGATTTTTATATCGACCCCTGGAAGCCCGTCGACTATGCCGTTATCACGCATGCACACTCTGATCATGCTTACACGGGGCATAAGCATTACCTGGCACATCATTTGTCAAAGGAAGTTCTTTTATACCGGCTTGGGCCCATCGATCTTCAAACCGTCGAATACGGTGAAAGCATACATCGCAACAGCGTTGAAATAACGCTTTTCCCTGCGGGGCATGTAATCGGTTCGGCGCAGGTAAGGGTTGAATACAAAGGTGAGGTTTGGGTGATTTCAGGAGACTATAAAGTTCAGCATGACGGTGTATGTACGCCATTCGAACCTGTAAAATGTCACCACTTTATATCCGAATGCACTTTTGGGATGCCCGTTTACCAGTGGAAACCCCAGGGGCAGGTTTTTGCCGAGATCAACAACTGGTGGCGTTACAATCTTGCAAATGGATTGGCGACCGTACTGGTTGGATATGCGCTCGGAAAGTCACAGCGTATTCTGCAAAACCTCGATTTACGCCTCGGCACGGTTTATACCCATGGCGTGATCGAAAACACCAACCAGGCGCTGCGCAATAACGGCGTCGAACTAAACCCAACATTGAGGATCACCCCTGAGACACCGCGCGATGAGATTAGGAAAGGTATTGTGCTTGCGCCGCCGTCGGCAGTCGGAACGACCTGGATGCGCCGCTTTGGTCCATATAGCTTTGGCTATTGCTCGGGTTGGATGGCGATCAGGGGCGCAAAAAGGCGTCGCGCTGCCGACCGTGGTTTTGTCCTGTCGGACCACGCAGACTGGGAGGGGCTGATCAGCGCCATTGATGCGACCGGATGTGAGAAAGTCTACCTGACGCACGGCTACACCGCAACTTTTGCCCGTTATTTGAATGAGATCGGTTATGATGCACACGAAGTACATACGCTTTATGGTGATGAAGAAGCGGAAGCGCTCACGCCGGCGCCTATCGATGAGGAGCAGTTAAATACCGGGATTAATAATATCTCTCCGCCAGCTGGCGGAGAAGATGTAGAGGGGGCTGGCTTATGAGAGCATTCGCACAACTATTTCTCTCGCTTGATGAAAGTAACAAGACCAACGATAAGATCAGGGTGCTGAAGGAATACTTCGAAACCGTGCCAGACCCGGACAAAATGCATATGCTGGCCCTGTTTACGGGACGAAAACCTAAGAGGCCGATCAATTCGACACTGATACGAAACTGGGCGATCGAAACCTCCAAAATTCCAACCTGGCTTTTTGAAGAAAGCTACCTGGTAGTAGGCGACCTGGCCGAAACCATGTCGCTGCTGATGCCGGGAGACTATAGTACCAATGACAAAACGCTGGCCGAATGGATAACTGAGATCAATACCGTTGGCGCGAAAACGGAAGAAGAAAAAAAGCTGTGGCTGATGGAGTCGTGGGCGATGCTGGACAAGCAGGAACGGTTTGTCTTTAATAAAATACTTACAGGCGGTTTTCGTGTTGGTGTATCGCAAAACCTTGTTATCAAGGCGCTTTCAGAAGTTACAGGCTTAGATGCTGCTACGCTTACGCATCGTATTATGGGTAATTGGCAGCCTGAAACTTATCATTATAAGCAATTGATCGAAGCGCAGCAGGCGTCGGATGATATTTCGCGGCCTTACCCGTTCTTCCTGGCATACCCTATACAGGAAACGTCCGAAAAACAGCGGTCGGTTGAAGAACTGCAAAATACACTTGGCGATGCATCCGAATGGCAGGCCGAATGGAAATGGGACGGCATCCGTGCGCAGCTGATCAAACGCGAAGGCCGGATATTTATCTGGAGCCGGGGAGAAGATTTAGCTACAGATAAGTTCCCTGAATTACACCCTTTTCTTAATGCCTTGCCTGATGGAACCGTGCTGGATGGCGAGATACTGAGTTTCAGCCAGGGAAAACCGTTGCCGTTCAACGTACTGCAAACCCGGATCGGCCGAAAAAATCTGGGCAGAAAGATACTGGAGGAAAGTCCGGTCGCTGTTATTGCGTACGATTGCCTGGAATACCAGGGCGAAGACATCCGCTATAAAAGCCAGCAGGAACGCCGCCAGGTATTGGGAACGCTGCAGGCCGCAACATCATTTCCTGAATATTTCCGCCTGTCGCCGCTTATTCCATTCAATAGCTGGGATGAATTAGCTGCTGTACGCGAACAATCACGGGCTATGATCGCCGAAGGCGTTATGCTGAAGCGCAAAAGCGCTCAGTACCAGGTAGGCCGGCGGCGTGGCGACTGGTGGAAATGGAAGATCGACCCGCTTTCGGTCGACGCTGTGATGGTGTATGCACAGAAAGGGCACGGACGCCGCGCCGACCTTTATACCGATTATACCTTTGCTGTTTGGGATGGCGATAAGCTGGTGCCCTTTGCCAAGGCCTATTCCGGGCTGACCGACCAGGAGATCAGCAAGGTCGATTACTTCGTCAAACGTAACACCCTCGAAAAGTTCGGGCCGGTTCGAACCGTAAAGCCCGAACTGGTTTTTGAGATCGGCTTTGAGGGCATCAACCGCTCTAATCGTCACAAGTCAGGTGTGGCACTCAGGTTTCCACGCATCCTGCGCTGGCGGCATGACAAGCCCAAAGAAGAAGCCGACACTATTGAAACGCTCCGCGCCTTATTAGGCGACTGATGCCCGCTACATATCCATATTCATGGCCTTGCTATGGCTATGGCCCATCATCATAAGCGAGGGGCTTATACGCAGGTAAACCTCAAAACCCATTGGCGCAGTGCCATACAGGGTCTGTAATGGCGTCGGCGACACGTTTAAAGTGGCTTGTACGCCCCCCGTCAGGTTGGTTTGCCCAACGCTGGTCAGTACCTGGTTTACGCCCAATGTAAGCGCGTTGATATTGAAGTTCGGATTTAGCGGATAGCTGCCGGTCAAAGCCAACTCTTCTGCGTCCTTCTGCACATATTCATAACGGCCGTAGACCGCTGTTTTATGTATCTGCCAGCTGCTTTCCAGCAAAATCGACGGCAGGGTTTTTCCGTTATCCGAAAAGTGGTTCTGTCCATAAACGAGCGTGGTTGCGATATAGCTGTCGCCGTTTAAAGTTTTGGTGTAGATAGCCGAAGCCGTAAACCGGTCGACGTTCTGCTGCGGCGACAGCGCTTCAGGACTGTGAATCCAGCCGTTTGAAGCCTGCAAAGCCCACTCGTCCGATGGGTTGTAGGACAACCGTACGGAGTAGGAATCGAACTTCGGTTTATCGAAATTGTACCGGTATTCGTCCGGTTCGCGGCCGGTAAATATGGAGCCTTCCAGCTTTACATCTTTATAACGGAAACCCATTGTAGCTACGCCAAAGGTGATATGCGTCGCGTCTTCATAATGATGGGATAAGGGCGCATCCGGAATATTCATCGCCGAAAGCCGGTGCATAAATACAGGCGGACCAAGAGCCGGTTCGCCCGGGTAGCCTACCGATAAAGAAATGTCGGCATCTTTGGCGATCCGCTGCGTGTAATTCGGGCTGATCTCGGCAAACAGGTCGTGCGGATGCTGAATATCGACCAGCGGTTTGCCTCTGTACGATTCGCCTGTTTGGAACAAAAGCGGGTATCCACCCGGGCCAACCAGGAACGGATCGAACGAAAACATAGTATTGACCGAAAACAGTCCATTCTTGCCAACCTGTCGCTGCGTCATAGCCATAAACCAATCAGGCACGTCGAACTGACTTCCGCCCCGGCTGCCTTGCTTAAAAACATCCTGGTTGGTATAACGGATAAAAAAGCTCCCATGGATCATGGTCATCCACTTTTTGCCGTGGAACATATAGCCGTACATCGGCGATTGGTCGGGCACCCACGACGTCCCCGATCCATCGCGATTCATGGGCAGGTCGAGCGAATACTGGCTGTTCATCATCATGGGTTTAACGGTATCCATTTGCATATGCATACCGCCCATATCCATGCCCTTCATGGAGGTATCTTTCTGGGCATGATGCTCCTGCCCCAGGGCAAAGGCGGCAGTTAACACGCTAATACAAATAAATAATATTTTCATAGAATAGGTAATTTAATAAACATTAAACAAATTGTATTCCAATCGCACCAGGTAAGTATTTGCGCTGGTACGGATCATACTGTTGTAAATCGGTGTCCGGTAAGAAAAATCAAGCCTCAAAAAACTGTTAAAGATAAATTGCACCGCCGGCGCCACATCGAGGTAACTTTGTCCATACCCGGGATTTGACTTGCCCAGCAATTCTGCATACACATTAACATTTACCTGGTTATAATTCTCATATTTCCTGGGCAATAAAAGGTAACCTGCCGACAGGGTATAGCCAACCGCATTCCGTGCGTTTGTAACAGGTACATTGTAACCGCCCAGGTTATCGAAGTCGTGCAGATAACTCGCAGTACCCGAGATGGCCAGCTTATGTATCAGCCTCGTAAATACCACTCCGGTTTGAAATCCGCTGTTATCGCCTTCCAATCCTATCTCCTGGTTGGGCAAAGGATTGTTTATAGCCGAGGCCTTGGCAAAAACCGCCCCGCGAAAATGGCTCTGTACAGAATCGACCGATAAAAAGCGATACTTGGCGTAAACGCTGCCGCCCTCGAAGTGCTGATAATTATGATAGTAGTCGGATATATACAGCGTTCCATGTACCATTAGGGTTTTACTGGCGCCGACCATTGCTTCCAGGCTGGTGCGGGTTTTATATTCAGGACTAAAATAGCCTTGGTTCTCGAGCCTTATACCAATCGAATGCGTCGCCATGTTGCTCGCCGGTTCAGTATTAACATAAAGTTCCTGCGAAAAGACGGGGCATACCATGCCCGTCAAGACCGCTGTCAGCAATATATTTTTCATGGCCCGAACTATATGATGATATGGTAAACATGCCCCGGACCGGAGGTGGCTATTTCTGTCGGCTTGTACTTTTTGTAAATCGAAGCCGGTGCGAAATCTTTGTCGACAACGGTGAATACCACCGCTCCGGAAAATGACTTGGTATTATTCCCATTAACCACCTGGTAAGTATTGCCTCCATAACTGAACGAGTTATCGTTCACCTTGACGTTATCAAAATCGAAAGTAGCTTTCAGGTTATTGACAAAAAAACCGGCGTCCTGTATTTTTTTGCTGATAAGTAAGAGATCGACGGATGTTTCTTTCTTAAATGTTATAACGAAAACATTTTTATTCAGATCGGCTTTGATATCGCCTATGAAATTTAATGTCCGAAGTGATTTTTCCGTTGCTTTGGAGCACATCGAACATGTCAGGCCGCTGACCTGTACTTCGGCCTTTGTAAATTGAGCTTTAGCTATTGTGCTTGCTGATATGGCTATAAGTATTATCGAAATTTTGAGAGTCTTCATTTTGATCAAAAATTAAATCGTAAAAAAGAATTGGGACGGCGAGAAAACTCCGTCGGAAAATTTAAAAACGATAATTTTGGATCAAATCCGGAAGGTGTGGTTTTTAAGGTAGATCGGTGCGGTGCATAAGGCATCCGGCGGACCGCGGTAGGAAATGACAGCAAGACCCCGCTGAGGTATGCTGAAATCTATATTGGACGTTAAAATAAAAAGTAGTTCCTCGTTGAATATCTTCGAAACAGACGACTTAGCTCCCGGCTGATGTGAATCCTTAACCTTTACCTCGATATGTTTATCGCGGCAACATTTCATTTTTGATACTAAGAGATTCTTTGTAACGAATTTAGCTGGTGCGTCAATTTCTACAGAAGAAAGCTCGCCAAAACAATAATGCAGGTTCAGCGCAAAGCCGGTCGCTGTAACCAGGTACAGCAGCATAAGCATTATTGCGGCCGGCTTCTTTAACATATTGCAAAGCTAAGCACTGTTACCATAATTCCTAACACAATGATCAGTTGTGTGTAATAATTGGCTTGTTTTTCGTAAAGATATTGACAGCCGATGCAATGATGATCACTAAAAAACACCCAATGGCGTTAAGCCACAAATAGGCGATAACATTGAAGAAACCCATCAGGCAAATGATGGCCTCGCTGATAACCGCGGCAATGAAAACAGATGTGCCGTTGATCCGCTTCAGGAAGAAGGCCACCACAAAAACACCCAATATGGTGCCATAGATGTAGGATCCCAATTCGTTCACCGCCTCCAGCAAATTGCCCATTTTACCTGCATACAGTGCCATCATGATGCATACAATGCCCCAAAACACCGTTGCCAGCCGGGAAGCCTCCAGGTAGGTATGGTCTGTGCCGTGCGGATTGATACTGCGTTTATAGATGTCGACGACCGTGGTCGAAGCCAGCGAATTAAGCGCGCTGGCGGTTGATCCCATCGAGGCCAGGAAGACAATAGCGATCAGCAGCCCAATCAAACCTTTCGGCAAAAAGTGGGTTACAAAATCGAGGAAAATATAGTTCGTATCATTGGCAGCATCGGCTTTATTGTCATTCTTTTTGATGAGCGCGACAGCACTCTTCCTGATTAGTCCCTGCCGGGCATTTGCGAGCTTTAATTCGGCTGCCGCCTTGTTTATACTATTCTCGTCTCCGCCTTCACTTGCTTCGGCGTACCTTTCGGCGGATACTTTTTTTTGCCGGAAAGCATCGGTATATTTTTGCTCCAACGCGTTATATTGTGCACCGTACGGGCTATGTTTTATCTGCCGAACCTCGTACCTGTTAAAAAATAATGGCGGCTGGTTAAACTGGTAAAAAGCGAAAACCAGTATCCCGATCAGCAATATCAAAAACTGCATGGGAACTTTTATCAAGCCGTTCATGATCAATCCTAACCGGCTTTGGCCGATCGAGCTTCCTGTCAGGTAACGGCCAACCTGGCTTTGATCGGTGCCGAAATAGGATAGCTGCAGGAAAAATCCCCCGAGCAGGCCGCTCCATACGGTATAACGGTTATTTATATCGAATTTCCAGTCGATCACATTCATGCGGCCGAGCCTACCGGCAAGGTGCAGCGCTTTGGTAAAACCCACCCCCTGCGGCAGCAGGTAAACTACCATAACTCCCGCCAGGAACATACCCGCAAAGATGATACTCATTTGCAGCAATTGGGTATACGATACTGCTTTCGTTCCTCCGTAGACGGTATAAAAGATCACTAATCCGCCTATGAAGAGTGTGGTATAAACCGTGTTGATATCGAGTATGGTCGATAAAATAATGGACGGCGCATAAATGGTAATGCCTGTCGACAATCCGCGCTGTACCAGGAAAAGCATTGCAGTTAATGAGCGCGTCTTCAGGTCGAAGCGCTGCTCCAGGAATTCATAAGCCGTGTATACCTTCAGCTTGCTGAACATGGGCACAAAAGTGGTGCACAGCACGATGGTAGCCAGCGGCAGGCCGAAGTAGAATTGCACGAACCGCATCCCGTCCGAAAAGGCCTGGCCGGGAGCCGACAGAAAGGTGATAGCACTGGCCTGCGTAGCCATTACCGATAAACCAACCGTATACCATGGCATGGAACGTCCGGCCACCAGGAACTGGTCCATGCTTTGGTGACGGCCGCTTTTCCAAATGCCGTAAGCAACGATACCAAGCAAAGTAATCCCAAGGACAATCCAATCTATTAGGCTCATTGGTTAAGAAAGAGGCTGAAAGAGACGCTGAATATCAGCAGTTTTTTGGCAATTTAACGGAAAAACCTAGTTAAATGACAAAGTGATGAGCCAAAAGACGAAAATTAAAAAAACCAGCCATATGATAACGATACCATAAAACTGGTTCCAGCTTTTTATAAAGGAGGGCAGATCGGGATCAGCGTTCTTCACGGCCCTTAACAAATACCTTCAGGAACATAGCAGCCATTAACAAGCCCAGGACACCGCAGACAAATATCCAGGTATAACCTTGGCCGATGACAGCGCCCGTAAACAGGCCGCAAACCAATCCCACAACGTAATACAGGTAATCGTAGCTTTTTTCTTCTTCTTTGGCGTGATGTTCCATAGCATGCTTATTTACAACTCTGCAAAAGTAATTGTTTATATGATGTATAGCAATACTTAAAGCGCAATAGTAAAATTATATGCATCGCCCTTGTTTCTGAAAGCTATGCTGAATCTATTGCTGCCAACATTTACTACCTGGAATTTGTCAATGTTTCGTTCGCCCTGAAGGCTGCCTTCAACGTAAATAATCCCATTATCGCTACTTACATTGCTAATGACGAAGCTCTTTTTAATGTCATCCTGCGAAACGTCGCTCGAACTGGCGCCTAATTCAAATTTCTTTACAGCGGTAAACGTTTTGCCCGTGCCGATAAGTTTCCTGAACTGATCATAATCGGGCAAAGTATTAGAATAGGCCACACCCGTAAGGTCGGTTTCCGATGTCGAACCGCTGGTAAAATAGCTTCCATATTTGTTGCCTTCGGTACGCTGGTTTGCCAGGTAGATGACATTCGCTCCAAACATCGCTGCCTGCACCTTCAACTTGCGATAAGCGCGTTCCTTTACGCGTTCCTGGTTTGAGTACACCGTTGTTCCCTTGGCCTTTGAACTCACCTCGGTAAGTTTGTAGAGACCTTTTACCTCGTCTTCAACCGAGGTAATGGTAACCTTGTCGTAATCCATAACGCCGTTGATCTGCTTGTAAGAGGTCGCTTCCGCGAACGTTTGTACGCGGCCGCTTTTGAACACAACCTTTTGAACCGTGTTCTTGTAAATGGTATTTACCAAGTCTTCTCCCGGGTAAGTGAATTTGATCGCGTCGGGGGTGATCTCCCTTACTGAGCAGGGAATTTTTTTGTTGTTCATGTAAAGGGTATCGCTTTGTGCGTAGCCATAAGTTGCAATCGACAAAAACACCAGCAATGACAAAAGAAAAGATGCGGCCCGAAAGGCGGCTTTTGTGAAAAAAGTGATCATAATTAGGTTAAGTTTATAGAATAGTGAGATGACAAAAATATTGTTTTATGATAAAATAAGAAAAAAATTCTTAACCTAACTAATAAGATTAACTTCTGAAATAATATTTTAAGTTCTAACTATTTTTCCTAATATAGCTCCTGCCAAAATTTTATAAACTTATATTATTTATTTTTTCACAATTAACACACATTCAAGACTTTATGAAAAAGTTATTCTTATTGATTTTTGCCGTAATGGTGTATTATGCCGGCACCGCTAATGCACAGATCTACAACACGTCGGCAGGATTAAGCGTTGAAATGGGCACCGGCTCGACCCTGGTAGGTCCGGCCATTAACCACTTTTTTGACCAACACAGTTCGGCACAGGCTGAATTATTATTCGGTGGGGGCGATACCTTCATTTCTGCATTTTATCACTATAACGATGCGGTTCAAAACGCCAAAGGGCTGGATTGGTTCGTCGGAGCAGGCCCGGCTTTGGGTTTCGGTAACGGCAGCACCAGCTTTTATCTTCGCCCCGCAGCCGGCCTTGATTACAAAATAGATACAACGCCGCTTGACCTGTCGTTCGACTGGCGGCCTACCTTTTACGTGGGAAGCGGATCGTCATTTACCGCGGCCCGCTTCGGCTTGGGATTGCGTTTCTGTTTCTAAACGCTCTCATTATAATACAAAACCATCTTCAGCTTGGAGATGGTTTTTTTATTTTCCGGTTCTGGCCGATTTGGTTCGTACCTTTATCCTGTCAAAACTTTAAAACACCGGCCAATGTTGAGATAAGGCTGATACGCACCGCTTTGAACCGGAAGTTGTATATCGCCCCTATTCTAATAACAGCCCTTTCCGCTGTTACCCATATTTCTTTTGCTCAGGACCGGCGACTAAAACGAATTTTGCCCAGGCCCGATACAGAATACATGGTTTTTAAGGCTCGTCGCGATACCGCGGTTCCAGCAAGAGACCTTTTCGACGTTTTTAATAGTATTTTTCATAAACATCATCCCCGCGTGATCAAAAAGGACACGATCACTACCAAACCAACTTTTTCCTATATACCCGCGATCGGTTACACGCTCGAAACCGAGTTTGTCGTGTCGCTAACCGGAAACGTAGCCTTTCGTACTGATTCGCAAGCCAGGGTATCGACCATTACTTCCAATATCGGCTACAGCCAGAACAAACAATTTACCTTTCCAATAGAATCCGAGATATGGACGAAAAACAATGCGTTCGACCTCGTGGGTGATTATCGGTTTTACAAATACCCGCAAAGCACCTTTGGCCTGGGGTCAAATTCCAACATCAGGAATGAAGATCCGATGGATTACATCTATGCCCGCTTCCACGAGGTCGCGCTAAAAAATATTGTCGGAAACTTGTTTATCGGGGCGGGGTATATCATCGATTATCATGGCAATATCTCGCACAAAGGACCCATCAATGGGGCGCCGTCGGACTATGCCGCATATGGCCCTGACGGGCACACCATATCGTCCGGCCTCACGGCGCAGATCCTGTACGACAGCCGTGATAATTCGATCTACCCTTCCGATGGAACCTATACTTCGCTTCAGTACCGCGATAATTTTACGTTCTTGGGCAGCACCGACAACTGGCGCTCAGTGATAATTGATCTGCGTAAATATTTCCGGTTCCCCACGAGCTCGGGCAATGTTATCGCCTTCTGGAATTATGATTGGCTGACCATCAGCGGCAAACCTCCCTACCTCGATTTGCCGGCCACCGGCTGGGACCCTTACGCCAGCACTGGCCGCGGCTACATCCAGGGCCGTTTCCGCGGGGCGCAGGAGATCTACGGTGAAACCGAATACCGCTACAAACTCAGCGCAAACGGTTTGTTCGGCGGAGTGGTGTTTGCTAACGCCGCAAGTTTTTCGGCCGCACCGGGAACTAAGCTGGAGTCGATACAGCCGGGCTATGGCGCCGGCCTGCGCATTAAGCTGAACAAAGTGAGCAAAACCAATATCGATATCGACTACGGTTTCGGCCGCGAAGGCTCGCGGGGCCTGTTTGTGAATGTGGGGGAATTATTCTGAACACGATTTACCGGATTTGCAAGATAGACAGGATGCTAAGAATCCTGTTCAATCCTCTTAATCTTGAAAATCGTGTCAAACGTCATGGGTTCGCCTTTGGCTTGCTCAGCATATTAATAAACAGCCTGTATGCTCCCGGAACACCGGCCGGCAGTTGCCTGAAGAATGCCAGCGAAGTATAAATAAAACGACCTTTGCCGTATTGCGCAGTGATCAGCGCGCCGTCCTTCGGCCCTTCGCCGGGATCATGCATCTGCAGCACTTTTTGATACTGCGGGTCGGAATCTTTTGTAAAATACAGGCCCCGCTCCTGCACCCAGCCATCAAAGTCACTCTGGTTGATCTTGTTCGGGTAATTCAAAACCGGGTTGTTCGGATCGAGAACCGTTATTTTGGCCGTTTCGTCGGTTATGCGCTCGTTCACCACTTTGAAGGGGTATGGGCCGATGTCTTTGGTCACCAGGCCGTTGCTGTTGTTGTACTGTACAACCAAATCGCCGCCGTTCTTTACATATTCCAGCAATTTCGGCTGTTCATATACCAGCCGCTTATCGACATTGTAAGCCCGCACACCCGTGATGATCGCATCATAAACCGACAGGTCGCCGTTCATGATCTCATTCTCAGTCAATTGATGCACATCATATCCAACCTGCTGTAAAGCAGCCGGAACCAGGTCGCCCGCGCCCTCGATATAACCTATCTTTTTACCGGCGATCTTCAGGTCGAGCTGCAGCAGCTTAGCCTGTGCGGGCGGGAAAATGGTGATTGTTGGAATATGATTATAACGGATGGTTAGTATGCCATAATTATAAACCTTCCGGTCGCCGCTGATGCTCACCTGCGCTTTCAGTTCGCCGGTTTGCGATTTAGTGCCGGTAGGCGTCAGCGTAAATTCCTGTTCCCATTCGTCGTTTTTCGACTTGTTAGCGAACGAAACATTTTCAGGACTTACCTTCCAGCCCGAAGGGGCGTTCAGGCTGATATTTCCCGAAGCGCCGTTTTTAAATGCCTTGAGGTTGACCACGACCGTTTGCGGCTGCTGCGAATTGAAAATGTAATCCGCGTTGCGAATATTGGCGGTGACAGGTGGGGCCACAACCAATGGTTCGTACAACTCACCTTTGGCGGGGTCGGTATATTTGTATTCGACCGGTCGTTCGAATTTTATTTTCTCGCCACCCATATCAAACTCAAATTCGACTTTAGGTTTATCAGGGTTTTCGGGGTTACCCGCTAAAGTGTCATTTGGAAGCACGTAACAACCAATGCCATGTGGCGCTGATAGCCAATAAGGCTGTGATATATCCTTTAAAAGAGTCCTTTCTTTTGGACCATCATTTGTGTAAGTCGTTAATCTATTTGGTTCTAATATATAACCATGGGGATTGGTCAGATTCAAAATACTGTTACCCGTGTTTATTTTAACTGAACCAATAGGTAAAGCGTTAGGGCTATATAATTGTGAAATAACAGCTATACTATCACCTACAGCATATACTGGTTCTTTGGCATAACTCTCAAACCACAATCCCGAACAAGCTGCGATCAAATCAGCCAGGCCCTTCATTTTCTGCTCACGCCAGTAGGGGTCACTTAGTTTTTCAACTTGTCCATATATTTTTACCAGTTCAGGAACCGACTTATCAGGATGGTTCGGGTCAAAGTTCTTTAGGATGTTTTCCACCTGCAGGCCTATTTCGCTGCCGTTTATTACCCGTCCCCAGGTAGTATTCACACCGTCCATCAAGTCTTCCTTCGGCGCATCGCCCAAAATGGTTTTGAAATATTCGTAGGCATCGCCGCGCTGTTTGGCCGAGCCGAAACCCTGCGTTTTGTGGTTGGAACGGCTTTCGGCTGCCAGCTCGCCGTAGCCCTGGCCAAGTATCGGGTTATAAACGCCAACGTTGATCTTGAACTGATCGGGCGAAGTGGTATTGATGTTCCCAAAGCTGAAAGTGTTCCACAATAAACGTTTGGCCTGCCATACCTGCACGTATTTCAATTGCTCGGGATAACGTTTTGGGTCGGCCGCTGCGGTAAAAGCCTCCTGTGCCAGTATGGCCGATGCGGTATGGTTGCCATGCCCGCCTTCGCCTGTAGTCGGGAAGCGGCAGATGATCACATCGGGCCTGAATTTGCGTATCACCCAAACTACATCGCCCAGTATCTTTTCTTCGTTCCAGAAATCGAGCGTCTCTTTAGGCCCTTTGGAAAAACCAAAATCTACGGCGCGTGTAAAAAACTGCTCGGCGCCGTCAACCTTACGGGCGGCAAGCAGCTCCTGTGTGCGGATCAGTCCCAGTAATTCGCCCTGCTCGTTGCCGATCAGGTTCTGACCGCCGTCACCGCGCGTCATGGATAAATAGCCGGTGCGGTAGTGCTTTTCCTGCGCCAGGTAGGCCAGCAGGCGGGTATTTTCGTCGTCCGGGTGAGCCGCAACGTAGAGCACGCTTCCCAAAACATCCAGTTTTTTCAGGTTCTGTTCGATGGTTATCAAATCCTGCGGAGGATTGGTCTGGGCAAAGCCACAAAAGGCGGCGGCAACGCCAATAACGAGCAAAAGAATACGCTTCATAGTAAGAAAAGAAGTTGAAAGATAGAGCAGAAATTTTAATGCGTCAAATGTAAAACAAAACTGTTACATCGGTAATTATACTGAAAACCAATCATTTGATTAATATGTAACGTTTGTTAATCAAATGATTACATTAATATAACAAAACTCCTATTGCATCAATCAATCGATTGATTAATTTTGCCCCGGTAAAAGAAAATGGACAAGGATAAAATAGACAAGAAAGATCATATCCTGGATGTTGCCGAAAGAGTGTTTTCGGAACTCGGATTTGACGGCGCCTCCACCCGGACGATATCGGGCGAAGCCGGCGTAAATATGGCTATGCTGAATTACTATTTTGGATCGAAAGAGGGATTATTCCTCGCCGTTTTTAAACGCAAGATCATCTCGTTCCAGGACCTGCTGAAAAATATCGGCAGCGATGGAACGACCACCGCCTGGAATAAGATCGAAAAATACATCGAACTATATACCCAGCGCGTAGTGACAAACAACTGTTTCCAGAAGCTGCTGTACCAGGAGCTGTCCATGCAGCGCAGGGGCGAATTATCCGACCAGATTACAGATATACTGATGAGGAACGTTTCGGAGGTCGCAAAAATATTACAGGACGGCATCAAGAGCGGCGAGTTTAACAAAAATATCGATGTAGAGCTGGTGATAGCGACGATCTACGGGACAAAGAATTTCATCGTCAATTCGCCGCAGCTAACGTCGAAAGTGCTCGGGTATGATATACAGAACGAAAAGCTGCTGGAGGAAAAATTCAAACCGAGGATTCAGGCCTACCTGAAAACATTACTACGATCTTACTTAATGAACGAACATGATAACACAACTAAATAAATCACTAAAACCGGTACCATTGAAAACAGTGGTAGATTATGCATTCCGGCTTATCGCAGCGCTCGCGCTCGCCGGGATGATTGCACTGCCTGCCGTGGCGCAGGACCGAACGCTTACATTGGACGAGGCCATTAAGCTGGGTATCCAGAACAGCAAAGTATTGAAGCTCCAGCAGTCGAAGGTCGACCAGGCAGTTGCTCAGTACAACCAGGCAAAAGATAAGATGCTGCCGACCGGCAATGCAAGCTTTGGATATAACCGCGCTGAAATACCGGCCAACATGCTGTCGCTCGGTCCCAAGTCCAGCTTTAACCTGCCATCGGGGGCCAACGCGTGGCTCGGCATCGTTTCGCTGAACGAAACGATCTTTGCAGGCGGGAAGCTGAAGTATGCGCAGCAATCGACCGACCTGCTTACCCGCGTGGCCCGCTTAGATGCGGACAGGAACAAGGACGAAATCACTTACGACGTGATCAGCGAGTTTTACAACCTGTATAAGATACTGCAAAGCAAAAAGGTGATCGAGCAAAATCTAAGTTCGATAGATCAGCAGATACACCAGGCTCAGCGCTTTTTTGACCAGGGTATAGTTACCAAGAACGATGTATTGCGCTTCGAACTGCAGCGCGCCAACGTACAATTGAACGAGATCGACCTGGAAAGCAACCGCAAAGTGATCAATTACGACCTGGACATTATGCTCGGATTGCCCGAGACGACCAATATTAACATCGAACAGATCAGCGAGCCCGACCGCCAGGTGTTGCCCGTTAGCAGTTATGTAGACAGCGCGCTGGCCGACCGGCAGGAAATGAAGCAATTACTATTGCAATCAGATATCGCCGAAACCAATATCAAAAGTATTCGCGCCAACCAGTCGCCTACGCTGGCGGCATCGCTGGGAGGTTATTATGTGGATATAGCGGCCAATCCGCTGCCGCAAAGCGGAAGTTATATTACACCGATTACCGCGGGTGTAACGCTGGCCTGGAATTTCTCTTCGTTATGGACGAACAAAAACAAAATATCCGAAGCGAAGATCCAGAAGGAACAGGTAAGCATCAACCAGGGCATTACAGCCGATAATATCCGCAAAGAGGTGAACCAAAATTACGAGGGTTATACGCAGGCGCTGGATAAAATTAAACTCCTAAAGACCTCGATAGACCAGGCTACCGAAAACAACAACATCCTGCAATCCAAATATAACAGCAACGTGGCTTCGGCAACGGATCGCGCGGATGCGGAAACGCTGCTGTACCAGGCCGAGATAAATTTAGAGCTCGCCAAGGCTGATGCGGGCCTTGCATACTATACATTACTAAAATCAACCGGAAAACTTAACAAATAAAAAACGACGCAATACAATGGCAAACGAACACGAAACCCCAAAAAAGAAGCCAAACAGGGTATTACCTATCGTACTCGGTGTGATACTCGTTGCAGGTATTATATTCGGGATAAAAGAATACATCTACTATTCCAAACATATCGACACGGACGACGCGCAGATAGACGGCGATATAAGCCCCGTGGTAGCCCGTGTAGGCGGATATGTGGATAGCATTTTCTTCCAGGAAAATCAGCACGTGGACAAAGGCCAGGTGCTGGTAAAGCTGGACGACCGCGACTATAAAGTAAAATTGGAGCAGGCCTTAGCTGCTAAACAAAGCGCAAACGCCGGCGTGGGCGTGGGCCAGTCGCAGATCATCGGCACGCAGGCAAACTCGTCGAGCGCAAGGGCCCAGGTAGAATCGGCTCAGGCCAGGCTCGACCAGGCTAACAAAGATTACCAGCGTTATGCCAACCTGGTAAAAGATGGCTCTGTTACACAACAGCAATTTGACCAGGTAAAGGCAAATCGCGATGTGGCCGAGGCAACCTACCGCGCCGCACAGGACCAGTACAGGGCTGCTTTGGAGCAGGTTGGTACAACCCGTAATCAGCTTAAAGTAACCAACGTGGGCGTTACCCAGCGCCAGGCCGACGTAGATTATGCCAAACTGCAGCTTTCGTATACCACTATCACAGCTCCGTCGAGCGGCGTCACCTCGAAAAAGAACATACAAATAGGCCAGCTGGTGCAGCCGGGTCAAACACTGTTCTCTATCGTCAACGATAACAGCGTTTATATCACCGCCAATTTTAAAGAAACCCAGCTTACCAATTTAAAAGACGGCCAGAAAGTAAATATCGATGTGGATGCCTATCCCGATATGAAGCTGCATGGCGAAGTGTACAATTTCTCACCTGCAACCGGCGCAAAATTCTCTTTGTTGCCCCCGGATAACGCTACCGGCAACTACGTAAAGGTTGTGCAGCGCGTGCCGGTTAAAATAAAGATAAACGCCGGCAAAGATACCCTGGCGTTGCTTCGCCCTGGTATGAGCGTGAGTGTTTCGGTTATCTATAAAGACTAACAATAATGGCTGAAAAAGGCTTTAGAAAATGGATCATCACAATCACGGTGATATCGGCCTCGTTACTTGAGCTGATCGACACTACGATCGTGAACGTATCCTTGCCGCAAATACAGGGTAATCTTGGCGCAACGCTTGAAGACGTTGCCTGGGTCGTAACCGGTTACGCGGTAGCAAACGTAATTATATTGCCCATGTCGGGGTGGCTGGGCGGCTATTTTGGCCGGAAGAATTATTTCCTTGCCTCGATCATATTATTTACAATAGCTTCATTCCTTTGTGGTAATTCGCATTCATTAGGCGAATTAGTCGGGTTCAGAATATTGCAGGGTATTGCCGGCGGCGGCCTGATATCCACCGCACAAGCCATCTTACTGGACACCTGGCCGCCCGAACAAATAGGAACTGCTACTGCCTTGTTTGGTCTCGGCGCTGTGGTGGGCCCTACGGTCGGTCCAACCATAGGCGGTTATATTACCGACCACTTTACCTGGCAATGGATATTTTATGTGAATATACCGGTAGGCGCCGTGGCCTCATTTTTCACGTACACGTTTGTACGTGAAACGCCGCGGGAGGGCAAAGGGAAACCCATCGACTGGTGGGGTATTTTGCTGCTTGCCATAGCCGTAGGCAGTCTGCAGGTGATCCTTGAAAAGGGTGAATCAGAAGACTGGTTTGCCAAAACCTATATACTTGTTTTAACGATCTCGGCAGTTTTAGGAGTGTTCCTATTTATTTGGCGCGAGCTGAGCACCGATCACCCGATTGTTAATTTTAGCATCATGCGGCACCGAAGTTTCGCCGTAGGTATGTTCACCTCGTTCGTATTGGGATTTGGGTTATACGGCTCGGTGTTTGTTTTCCCGATATTTTGCCAGAACCTGCTTGGTTTTACCGCGCAGCAAACAGGCGAGCTGTTGTTCCCGGGCGGTTTATGCACCATCGTAATGATGCCGTTTATAGGCAAAATGCTGAACCGCGGCATACATGCGCAATTTATGGCAACACTGGGCATGTTCCTTTTCTTTGTCTTCACCTATATGCTGAGCAAGTCGACGCTTGAAACTGGTGAGCTGAACGTGCTGGTTCCGTTACTGATACGCGGCGTAGGCATGGCATTATTGTTTGTGCCGCTTACCGTCTTGGCTATTGCCGACCTCAGGGGCCCCGAGATCGGGCAGGGCACCGGGTTGAACAACATGATGCGGCAGCTCGGCGGCTCGTTTGGTATTGCGGCGCTTACCACGCTGATTCACATCCGCCAGGCTGTGCACCGCAGCAACCTGATCGGGTACATAAATCCATACAACAATGCCTTCACACAGCGCATGCATATGATGGAGCAGGGATTTATGGCAAAAGGCCGGTCGCTTATCGATGCCGTCCAGATGGCTTACCGCGCCATCGAGGGAGCGGTTGCGAGGCAATCCTTACTGCTAACTTATGACGAAGCTTACCTGCTGTCGGGGTTGGTAATGCTCTTCTCGATCCCGCTGCTGTACCTGCAGCCGTTCAGGAAGAAAGGTGCCGCAACCAAACCTCCTGCCGACCTCCATTAAAAAAATAAAGCCGCTCTGCACGTACAGAGCGGCTTTCCCCAAAAAAATTCAACAATTAAAAGTTTAATAATATCATCTCCGGTGAGTCAATTCTACGTGAAAGTTGAGGCTCCGGAGCTGTTTCTCTTAAAGTACTAAAAGTAGCATCTTTCGCGGGAAATCGCAAATTTCCATAAAAAATTCTCTTACAGGCATATCCTGTTTCTACCTCATCCCAAACAAAACCCGGGAAAAATGTTTATTAACCTGATGAGGTTCCTGAAAAGAAATTTGCTGAAAAAATGGTGGAAAATAGTAGTGGCTACCTTCATGGGATTTATCAACGATAACGGCCTGAAGTTAAGCGCGTCGCTGGCATACTACACTGTATTTTCCATAGCCCCGCTCATTATCCTTATCATCTCCATTACCAGCCTGGTGCTCCATCATTACAATTACAATGATACGCTGTATGCCGACCTGGCTAAGTTTATGGGTAAAGACGCGGTCGACCAATTACAGCAAATCGTTACACACCTGCAATTGTCGGGAAAGACCGGCACGGCGCTCATCATAGGCATCGTTATTCTGTTGTTGGGAGCCAGCAGCATGTTTGTCGAGATACAGGATTCGCTTAATATCATCTGGCGCGTAAGATCAAAGCCAAAGCGCGGATGGCTAAAATGGCTGCAAAACCGTTTCCTGTCATTCTCGCTCATCATAGCGCTCGGCTTTCTGTTACTCGTGTCGCTTATGCTTAATATCGCTATCAATGCCATCAGCGAACGCTTGCAGCGTTTCTTCCCGGTGGTAACGGTAACGCTTTTCGACGTGATTAACCTGTTTATCACCTTTGTGGTTATTGCGATACTGTTCAGTATTATATTTAAATTTCTTCCGGATGTTAAAATCAAGTGGCGCGATGTGCGCTCGGGGGCCATTTTTACCGCCTTGCTCTTCCTGCTGGGCCAGTACCTGATAAGCCTCTATCTCAGGTATACCGCACAGGGCTCGGCGTATGGCGCGGCCGGATCGCTGATCGTTCTCCTGGTATGGATCTATTATACCTCGGCCATACTATACATCGGCGCTGAATTTACCGAAGTGTACGCCGAGGCGACATGCAGCACCATCGAGCCCGCGGAATACGCGGTCCATATTATCCAAACCGAAGTAGAGCACGAGGTTGACGAACTACCGCCTCAAAACCCCGAACTGGCGGGTAAGCTGAAAAAACCGGGCAAAAAATCCTAATAATTATCATGAATATACGTCACAATCCTCACCATCTCATCCCGTATCTCCCCCGACGGCCGGGTGAAGTTGTTGTTCATGAAGGAGAAGGCTAATCGTTTTCCTTTGCGCGTCACTAAATAGCCGCTTTCGTTGTGGACGTTCATGAGCGAACCGGTTTTTGCCCATACAAAAGGTTTGCCGTTATCGATTTTGTATGCATGCCTGATAGTGCCAACGACGCCGCCTGCCGGCATCAGGCTATGGAGCAAACTGTCATTTTGCATAGCATCCGATATTTTACACAATAACTTAACGATGCTTCTGGGGGTAAACAGGTTGAACCGTGAAAGGCCCGAACCATCGGCCCATTGCGGGGCATCGGGCAGATCGTTGAGAAAATGTTGTTTTGAGTATTGCCTCACCGAATCGGCGTTGAGCACGCCAAATTTTACCGACGAGCATACCAGCAGCAATTGCTCGGCGATAAAGTTGTCGCTCGGTTGCAGCATGTGCCGGTATACGGTATCGGCGTTATCATCATAAATCGTTTTGGCGTCGGCGTTTAACGGTAAATGTACCTCGGTTACCGGCTCCTTCAGTGTGTCCTGCAGTATGCCAAGGTTGACATCGGCGGAGACTTTCCAGGGTATTTCCTGGTAGAAATCCGGCGGCAGCTGCATGGCAGGGTAAATAAAAGAGTTATTCAAAAAGTCGCGCTTTACCCTAAACCTGTCCGGTTTATAATTACTGTCGCATTTAAGGTACATGTTTAAGTAACTCGGGCTGATTTGTAACCGCCCGTCCTTGCCGGCCGACAGCACGGCTACGTTGTCTTCTACCGGCAGCTCGTTGATCTCGGCCTGGTAATAGTCGTTATAATCGTCCCACGCCCAGCCCGGGCCGTAAAAATCATTTTGATACAACCCAGGCGAAAAGAATAACCGCTTTCCCGAATTCTTGAGAAAATTGTAGCCGTTCGTCGCCTTTAGCCCGGTATGGAGGAATGAAGGATCGCCGGTGCCCCAGAATATCAGCGAATCGCCGTTTACGACGTATCTCAGCGCCGGTATTGAATCGCCAAGCATTTTAAGGCAGGTATAAAACGTGAAAAGCTTGGTATTGGAAGCGGGAGTAAAATATTTGTCCGAATTAAGCTCATACAACATTTTACTGCTATCCATGTCGTATAGGGCAAAGCCGGTAAAATGGTCGTTTACGATAGCCGAACGCCTGAAAAGGTGGTTCATTTTATGCCGCGTTATCCTGGATGAACAAGCAGCCAGGTGCAGCATGGCCGTGGCAGCCAGTGATATGAGCACGCCAGCTTTAGCCCTCATAGTTTTAAATAACTAAAGTTTTTGTTGTAAATTTAATTTTTCCAATTATAAACAAATTGTTATTCAAAATATCCCATAAAGGCAGGCTCCTTGTCCCGGCATTACTGATGTTTATATTATGTCTTGGCTCGTTAAGGGTCCGGGCTCAGTATTTCGACCTGAATAACAACCGGAAATCCACAAGTATGCGGTTTAAACTCGTTCGCAACCTGGTTGTGATCCAGTTGAACATAAACAATAAGGGCCCTTTCAATTTTATACTCGATACCGGCGTTGGCTTGATGCTGATAACCGACCCCGGAATGGTCGATTCACTCAAAATACAAAGCAGGCGTACGATAAAAATGATAGGGCTCGGCGAAGGCGATCCGTTGGAAGCATACGTTACACCGGCCCTTAAAATTGAAATACCCGGGCTTACCAGCTATGATGTGGCGGCAGCAATACTTAAAACCGACCGTTTTAACCTGTCCAACTTTGTTGGCATGCCGATACAAGGGTTGCTTGGCTATGAATTTTTCAGCAATCTAGCCGTTAAGCTGAACTTTACGGACAGTACACTTACAGCCTATAGACCGCAAAATGTACGGCTTTTTAGAAAAGGCACTAAAATACCTATAACCGTCGAGTCGCATAAGCCGTATGTTATGGCGCATGTAAAGCTGCCTAACGGTACCGAGCAGCAGAGTAAGCTTATTGTCGACCTTGGAGCCGGTCACCCCGTTTCGCTGGAGAATATGATCAAAAAGCACGGCCTGCCGCAAAAGTTCATTATCGCCAACTTGGGCGTCGGCCTTACTGGTGGCGCCATCACCGGTTTCCTGAGCAGGATCGACGAAATATCGCTGGGTAAATACAAATTAAAGAAAGTAATTACGTCGTTCCCGAACGACTATGACGCGGACATTATGAAAAGTTTGTCTGTCGCGCGCGACGGCAGCATTGGGGTTGGATTACTAAAAAGATTTACGGTAATATTTGATTATCCCGACAATGCTTTATACTTAAAACCGAACGCCTATTTTAACGATCCGTTTGAGCACGATATGAGCGGCATCGAATATTATGCCGGAGGACCCGATCTGAAACACATTTTCATTAGCCGGGTGGAACCTGGCTCGCCTGCCGACGAGGTCGGGCTTGAAAAAGACGACGAAATAACCGCTATAAATTTTAAGCCTTTGGCCGACATGACGATGGAGCAGATAGACGATATCCTTAAATCCAAAGACGAGCGAAACTTATTGATCGAAGTGTACCACGACCACCGCTACGACAGGGTGATCCTTACCCTGAAACGCCGTATCTGAACCTCGCCACCCCCAAGAATACTACTTCAACTGGCTTATATTTTCAAAGAATGCAGCCTGCAGGTCAAGCAACGAATGGACATTTATTTTTTCGCCATAAGCGTCAAAACATACAAACCTCGATCGTTCGGGATGCCTGTTATAAAAGCGTTCGACGAAGTTGAACGTTTCAAAAAAATAGTGCTTGGTAGTGACGCTTTTGTTGCGATTGGTCTGCGAAGCATTGAGCCGGAATCCAAAAGCGTCGGTCCACGAATGGATCTTCGAGTAGAGGTTGCTTGCCGTGTTTCTCATAGGATGTGGTCTCTTTAGTTAATGTAACCATGTCATTATCATTATGTTTTTATTGCCGTTAACTTTTAATTACAACTAAGTTCTCATCTGTAGCCAGCTGGCGCGATTACCTCATCTTATAATAAAATAATAAGTAAATATATTTCCATTAAATTTAATTGTAACCTATTCATTTGCTTACCGTACAAGGTGATAATTTAATTTATTTAACGTACCCTATATGAGACAAATTAGACACATATTACCGTTAATACTGCTCGCAAGCCTTATTAGTATAAACGGTTGTAAAAAAGACAAAACACCCGGTCCTGTAGGTGCTACGGGCGCTACCGGCCCGACTGGCTCTACAGGTGCCATAGGTGCTACCGGTCCGCAGGGCGTTCAGGGTCCTACCGGCCCCGCAGGCGGTCCTACCGGCCCGACAGGTGCAACCGGCCCGACAGGTGCAACCGGCGCTACGGGTTCAAGCGGTACCAACGGTACTAATGGTACAAATGGTGCTACCGGTGCAACAGGTGCTACTGGTGCAACAGGCGCTACTGGTGCAACGGGCGCAACGGGCGCAACAGGTGCTACAGGTGCAACCGGCGCTACAGGTGCTACAGGTGCTACAGGTGCTACAGGTGCAACCGGCGCTACTGGTGCAACAGGTGCAACCGGCGCTACTGGTGCAACAGGTGCTGATGGAAACGCTAATGTTCAAACCTTTGTAAAAACCGGCGTATCGGTTCCGGTAACGGGCGCTTCTATATCCGTTCCTGCTATCGACCAAAGTATTGTTGACTCAGGCATCGTCCTGGTTTACTTCAGCAACACAGGTACAACCGGTCCATGGTATGCATTGCCTTATTCTATCGGCGGAACAACACTTAACCTGGTTGATTATGGCGTTGGCTTCATCGATGTATCTGCCAATACACTGCAGAACAATCTTAACTTTAAGATCATCGTGATCCCGGGCACTTCGCTTACGCAACTGAATGTGGCTCACCCCGGCTTAAATTACAAGAACTACGGCCAGGTAGCAGCAGCTCTGCATCTTAGAAATTAAGATTTGTAACTTTTTCATATACAAGCCCTCCGGTGTACCGGGGGGCTTTTTTGTTTTTGTAACAATGCTATGATTATTGGTCGATTCAATCATAATAGTTGAACCTTTGCGTCTTATTGCTGTCAACGCCTTATTGAACAATATGAAAGCTTTTTTACCCCTTTTTTTTCTGCTGATCCTCGTATCCGTATGCGCCTGTGCCCAAACCGGGAGAGAAGTAGACGGGACAGTTATTGATTCTACCAAGTTGTCTGTTCCGGGCGCGGCCGTTAAACTGATCTCCGATAAAGGCGACAGCACCGTGGCTGTAACCGATGCCGGCGGCAAGTTTGTGTTCCCGGCGGTAAACGGGACAAAGTTTACGCTAACCATAACATCTATCGGGTACCAGCCCATTAAAAGGCACTATACCTTCGACAACGATACCAAACCAGCCGTTCTGCCGCCCATCGTTCTCAAAACAGAGGCAAATCAACTGAAAGGGGTAACTATAGTCGGTATAAATCCCATCGTACTAAAAGAGGATACCGTTGAATATAAAGCCAGCGCTTACAAAGTTCGCGATAATGCCCCTGTCGAGGACTTGATAAAAAAATTGCCGGGTGTGGACGTAGATGTTAACGGCAATATCACTACGCAGGGCAAGCAGGTAACCAAGGTGCGGGTAAACGGAAAGGATTTTATGGCCGGCGATGTGCAAAGCGTAACCAAAAATCTGCCTGCGGATGTAGTCGAAAACATCCAGATGATAGACGATTACGGCGACCAGGCCAATTTAACCGGGATAAAAACAGGCGAACCGGATAAAATAATGAACATCACTATCCGAAAGGATCGTAACTACGGCTATTCATTGCAGGCAACCGGGGGCGACGGCGAGGACTTGCTTCCTGCAAGCCAGGGTATACCCGACCATAACCGTTACCTGGGTACCCTGAATTCTTTCCGGTTTAACGGCGATCAGCAAATAGCCCTGCTGGGAAGCATTAACAATACCAATGTGAATACCTTTTCATTCGGAGCGCCGTCGGGCGGAGGCGGTTTCGGCGGAGGCGGCGGCAGGGGAAATGCTGCCCGCGGCGGGTTTGGCGGCGGCGGTAGCGGAGGCCTTATTACTACGCAAAACGGTATTACCGACGCCCGTTCGATAGGTGCAAATTTCCGCGACCAATGGGGTAAGTTCTTATCGGTATATGGCAGCTACAGCTTTGCAGACAATACGACATCAACCAATTCAACAAACAATCAGCAAAACTTTAACCCGAGTAACCCGAGCGTACAGAACCAAAACAGTAATGAAGTTGACCAGAACATCAACCACCGGTTTACCTGGAACATGGAATATAAACCCGATACGGTAAATTATTTAAAAGTGACGCCTACTTTTTCGTATGGCAGCACCAACACCAGCGACAACGAACAAAACAGTATTCTGAGGCGCAATGATTCAACTATATACAATTCGTTATCTACCGGCAATTCGCAATCTCCCAATTATGGAATTATTGCTTTATACAATCGCAGGCTGGGACACCGCCGCAATTTAAGCATCGATATTAATTTCAGTTCGGCTACAAATAATCAATATCAAAATCCCACTTACGATTATATCAAAGGTCTTCCGCCGGCGCCGACGGACCAGGTAATAACTGTGCATAGCCGCACAAACACCATCGGAACCACGCTGTCATACATCGAGCCGCTTGGCAAAACCACATACCTGGAGTTGAGTTACGTGTTCAGCCACGCGTCCACCATCAACAATAAACTGACCGACACCGCTGAAATATACGATCCGTCTATACCTTTAATGAAGGACGATTCGCTAAGTACCGACTACAATTATACGTTTACCACCCATCGCATCGGCCTTAATTTCAGAAAGGTTCAAAAGAGTTACAATTATACGCTGGGAATAGCAGCGCTGCCAACTGTACTGGATGGCTATTCTCCGCTCACAGGCCTGTCAACACATGTTAATTCATTTAACTTTATTCCAACTGCCAGGTATGTGTACAATTTTTCCAGGAGCCAATTATTCAGTATAAATTATAACGGCTCGCCCAGCCAGCCGAGCTTTATACAATTGCAGCCTACGCTCGATTTTTCAAACGCCTATTACCCGGTTCAGGGCAACCCGAGGCTAAGTCCGCAGTTCACTAATAATTTATCAGTACGCTATAATAAATTCAGTTTTAACACAGGTAATATCTTTTTCGCGTTCCTGTCCTATCAGCAGGTCAACAACGAGGTGGTAACCAATTCGATCACCTATCCCAGTAATTATAAACCCAATCCCAGGTTTTCGAATACGATCCTTACTCAATATTTAAATGCCGATGGAAATTACAATATCCGGGGCGCACTGTTATGGGCCAAACCTTGGGAAGAAAGAAAATTCACTCTGTATTTAAGGGCCAACGTTACGTACGCCAATAGCATTGGTTATTTAACCAACATTACACCGGTTACTTTCGATTCGACAGCGGTAAAAAACATTTCAAAAAACCTGCAATTAACCCCGCAGGTGCAGTTCAGGGTTGATATCAACGATGTAATGGACGCGCAGTTAATGACTAACTATGCAATAAACCGCACCGATAACTCGGTAAACAGCCCGCTGACAAACGTTGGCTCAAATGTGAGAACATGGAATATCGGCCTGAATGGGAAACAATATATTTTTAAAGACTGGACATTCAGCTACGACTATACGAAGTCCATTAACTACGGATACAGTGCGAATGTGCAGGCTACCAATCCGAACATTTTGAATGTGTACCTGGAACGGAGATTCCTTAAAAATAATGCCGCCACTATACGTATTGCCGCGTTCGACTTGTTCAATCAAAATACCGGTTTCTCGGCGCAGTCTTCGCCAAGTTCATTTACCGAAACACATGTTAACAGACTTTCGCGTTATTACCTGGCTACCTTTACGCTGCGGCTGCAAAAATGGGCCGGTAAGCCGCCTGCACAGAACTTTGAACGGGGTTTCAGGCGTGGCGGCGGTGGCGGACGCGGCGGCAATCCGAACATGTAATAATTGCGGCGATAAATAACTGAATGAAAAGACGGGCGATTGCCCGCTAAAACCCGGCGCGCTTTGGTAGCCGGCTTTTCGCATGCCGGAAGGCAGTCTTATTGTTTTTTATTTCACCTTTAACAGTAAACTCAACTGCTCAGGGTTCATCTTTCGTATCAGGTTGTCATTCACCACAACCGTTAATCGGTGGTCATTATACTCATATTTTACCAGGTTTCCAATCGTATTGACTTGGTTCAGTATATCGCATAATACCGAATCAAACTCTAACCTTCTAACGGCATTTATTTTAAACTCCATGGTGCTTTAATGACGAATAGCAGAGCAATAATACTAATTTTTTTAGTAAATCATCATAAACATTCAAAAATTAATCTGCACATTTGCACATCTGCATATTTGCACATAAAGACATTGGCCAAAACAAAAATCGCGTACTTCTGTCAAAGCTGTGGCTTTGAGTCGCCCAAGTGGCTGGGAAAATGCCCGTCATGCGGGCAGTGGAACACCTTTGCGGAGGAGATCATCGAAAAAGCAAATACTGCTATCCCCGACTGGAAGTCGAATTCCACTTCGCTGCAGCGTGCCAATAAGCCTGTTCGTGTTTCGGAGATCAGCTTTGATGAAGAGCAACGCATTCTAACGCCCGATAAAGAGTTTAACCGGGTACTTGGCGGCGGCATCGTGGCGGGCTCACTAGTACTGATCGGCGGTGAACCGGGCATCGGTAAGTCGACCCTAATGCTGCAATTGGCGCTGAATATGCCGGGAATGAAAGTGCTGTACGTTTCGGGCGAGGAAAGCGATAAGCAGATAAAAATGAGGGCGGAAAGGCTGTCGAAGTCGGAAGTCGGAAGTCGGAAGTCGGAAGTTGGTGCGGAATGCTTTATTTTAACTGAGACGTCTACTCAAAACATATTTAAACAGATTGAGCAATTGGAGCCCGACCTGGTGGTGATCGATTCGATACAGACGCTGTATTCTGCCCATATCGAATCCACGCCCGGCAGTGTATCGCAGGTGCGCGAATGTACCGCCGAGATGCTGCGCTTTGCCAAGGAATCGTCTACGCCCGTATTCCTGATAGGGCATATTACCAAGGACGGCATGATAGCGGGGCCGAAAATACTGGAACACATGGTCGACACCGTTTTGCAGTTTGAAGGCGACAGGCACCATGTATACCGTATTTTGCGGGCGGTGAAAAACCGCTTTGGTTCGGCATCCGAGCTCGGCATTTACGAAATGCTCGGCGAGGGGCTGCGCGAGGTGTCTAACCCTTCGGAGATATTACTTTCACAACGCGACGAGCCTTTAAGCGGCATCACCATTTCGGCCACGCTGGAAGGTATGCGCCCGATGCTTATCGAAACGCAGGCGCTGGTGAGCACGTCGCCCTACGGAACCCCTCAGCGCACAGCCACAGGTTTCGATACCAAACGGATGAATATGCTGCTGGCCGTGCTCGAAAAGCGCTGCGGCTTTCATTTGGGCGGGAAAGACGTTTTCCTGAATATAACGGGCGGCATCAGTGTTGAGGACCCGGCTATCGACCTGGGCCTTGCAGCGGCAATTATATCCTCGCACGAGGATATTCCCATTCCTTTCAAAACCTGTTTCGCGGGCGAGATCGGTCTTTCCGGCGAAGTTCGGGCGGTTAACCGTATCGAACAGCGCATCGCCGAGGCGCAGAAGCTCGGTTTCGGGCAGATATTTATTTCCAGGTATAATCTCGAATCGGGCGGCCAAAACAAAAAACGGATCGACCTTTCCCGTTACGAGATCGCTGTAAGAACAGTAAGCAGTATCGAAGAGGTGTTTAGCGCACTGTTTGGGTGATTCGAGACGGCGCCTTTACACTTTTTCAACCTTTATAACGATTACGACCAAACATCAATTCGTCACTGTAACCGTCAACTTACGTATCATATTGTTATTGAAATCCGATACATAAATATTGCCCTGCGTATCGGCTGCAATACCAAGCGGGGTATTGAACTGTGCTGCCGTTCCGGTGCCATCGGCATAACCGGCAACATTCACTCCCCCGGCCAGGTCGTACAGCGTCCTTGTCGCGGTAAGCTCGATAATGCGGCCGGATTGATCGGTGATATAAATATTGGCGTTTTGGTCGACGGCGATGCCTGTGGGATAGCCGATGAGCGAAGTCTGTCCCGGGCCTCCCGCGATAGTTGTTACCACGCCTGCCGGTGTTACCTGCCTGATGGCGCTGTTGCCCCCGTCGGCCACATAGATATTGCCGGTGGAAGGATCGACTGCAACGCCGCTTGGACGCCTGAAGAAAGCAAACACGCCCGTTGTGGTATTGGTGGTGGCATTACCATATCCCGCTCTGGTTACACCCGCTACAGTACTTGCAACGCCCGATGAGTTTATCATGCGGATCATGTTATTATTGTCGTCGGCTACATAAAGGTTGCCCGATTTGTCAAAGGCGATGCCATACGGGCCGTTGAATTCGGCTACCGTAGCGGCACCATTAACAGCTCCTGCTGAAGTATTGCCGCAATAGGTACTAACCGTGCCGTCGGTCGATATTTTCCGGATCACGTTATTGCCAAAATCGGCTACGAATATGTTGCCCTGCGCATCCACCGCCAGGCCCTGCGGGCCATAAAACTGTGCGCTGGCCGCCGGACCGTCGGCATAACCGGGAGTTCCGTTGCCCGCAATCGTCGTAACTACACCTGCCGGGGTTATCTTACGTATCAGGTTGTTAAATGAGTCCGATACATATACATTACCCTGGGCGTCAGTCGCCATGCCGCCGGGGCCGTTAAACAATGCGCCGGCGCCGGTTCCGTCAGCATAGCCCGAGGTCTGGCTGCCGGCGAAGGTGGTTACCACACCCGAAACAGATGATACCGTCGAGCTGGTCGTAAATTTTACAACGGAACCGTAGCTTGTGCCAACAGCGCTGGTGGCATAGGCCCTCAGGTAATAAGTAGTATTGGCGGTCAAACCGGTAATATTACAAATGAAAGTGTAGCTTGTGGAAATTAACGGAGCGGTAGTTTTCGTGTCGCCTATAGTGGGAGTATGATTGGTTGTGCTGTAGCAAACGCCATTTTCGGTTAAGGCCGACGAACCCACAGACGTGATGGTGCCACCGCTTTGAGCGGTGGTCGTGGTAACGTCAAGCATTACGTCCTGCGTAGTGAGCGCCGGCGGCAGACTGGCAGTCGTAGTACTCGTTTTTTTACAGCCCGTTTCGGATATGAAAACAGAAAATAAAATGATATAGACAATGGGAAGTAACGCTTTCTTCATGTACAAAATTTTCGCAAACTTAGCCAAATCCGGTTAATATATAACAAGTTTCAATAGTAGCTTAAAAAAGTTACCGGTTAAATGCTTTTAACATTTATTAACAAACTTTATTGCCAATGAAAACCTTCGTAAAGCCAATATTGTTAAACTATTAGCTATACGATGAAAAAGATACATTTATTACTTGCATTATTATTTTCTGTCCCGGCTTTTGCACAAACTCGCACTTCTTTAGCGCACGGGACGATTTTTGGAAGCAAGCCGGACACTACCGGTGTAATGGCCGCCTCGAAAGTTGAAGGCTTTATGGATAATAAAGCCCGGATATCCGTCAGCATCAAAGGGAAGGTGACCAAAGTAACCAAATCCAAAGGGGGCTGGTTTGAAATGGATGCAGGCAACGGCCGCATCATACGCGCGCATTTCAAAAACTACGGCGTAAATATCCCGGCCTCGCTTGCGGGACATACCGTTGTCCTGGACGGCATCGCAGCAAAGCAATTCATTGCCGATGATGGGCAGCATTTCGCCGGAGATACCGTCAACGGTAAAAAACAGCACAAGGTAAACACTAACCCGAAACGAAGATTAACCTTCGAGGTTAAAGGGATGATGGTGGAATAAGTTGAAAGCTTAACGACCAAAGCAGAAAGCAAATTATCTAAAAGTTGTCTGACGGGTTACCATAGCTGGCTTTAACGTAAGCTCGTCAGTAAATAATTCCGTCACTTTTTGTTCGATCTCGCTCCGGTTAACCGCGGGGTTACGGCGCGCTTTCACGTAACTTTCCCTGGAGATCTTATTGGCCAGGTCGCCAACAGTTTTCAGGCGAATTTCTTTCCCAAATTTCCCCGCCAGTTTTAACCCTATAACCGAAGCCAAAAATATGCCTAAGGCTGTCGGCCAGTTATAAAAAAATGCAATGAATGAAGCCACCAATGTAAAGCTGAATATCGCGATCACCCACTGTTTGGGTTGAATAAGGTTGATCTTAAAGCCAAGTTCCTGCTCTATATCTGCGATTGCTTCCAGCCTGCTTTCCCGCGGAAAAAGCTTTGCGAGGCGACTGTGCGGCGTAATATAACATTTGTCGGTTCCGGTTGTGGCAGCAATGGCATTACGCAATAAATAGAATGCGTGCTGCGTGGTGCAGCTATCTTCCTGTTCAAGATTGATCTTGTTTTGGATCACATCGCACAGGTCGCCGAAGGTGACTATGTATCCCAGGTCATTGCTATCAAACTTGATGTTGAACGACCTTTGAATCTTCAGCAGAACGTCGCCAATATGCTCTGAGCCGACGTTTTTAAGGTGGAAAAATTCTTTATTCATACTCACAAGTGCCTGTCATATGGCACTTTCCATGCCAATGTTTATTACTTGCTCAGGTACATCGATTTTTCCTTATACAGGTGCCTGAAGTACGGGTCCTCTATATTGGGTATGAAGCGGATAGCTTCGCCGGTGGATTTCATTTCCGGGCCAAGCTCTTTGTTCACTTCCGGGAATTTATCGAACGAGAACACGGGTTCTTTGATGGCAAAGCCGTTCAGCTTACGGACGATGTTAAAGTCTTTCAGCTTATTAACACCGAGCATGATCTTAGCTGCTATATTAATATAAGGCACGTCATACGCTTTGGCGATGAACGGCACAGTGCGCGAGGCGCGCGGGTTAGCTTCGATCACGTAAACCTTCTCGTCTTTAATAGCGAACTGGATATTCAGCAAACCGCGAACATTGAGGGCGCGAGCTATTTTTTCGGTATGGGCTTCCATCTGGCGGATGACATTTGCCGAAAGGTTGAACGGAGGCAATACAGCGCTCGAGTCGCCCGAGTGGATACCGGCAGGCTCGATGTGCTCCATCAAGCCGATGATGTGTACATCCTCACCGTCGTGTATGGAGTCAGATTCGGCTTCCTCGGCACGGTCGAGGAAGTGGTCGATCAGCACACGGTTGCCCGGCAGGTTACGCAGCAGGCTTACCACGGCTTTTTCCAGGTCCTCGTCGTTGATCACGATGCTCATGCCCTGTCCGCCCAGCACATAGCTTGGACGAACTAATACCGGGTAACCAACTTTGTGCGCCACTTCGATAGCTTCTTCAGCGCTTTCGGCGACGCCGTATTTTGGATATGGGATGTCTAAGTCTTTCAGCAGGTCGGAGAAACGGCCGCGGTCTTCGGCAACGTCCATGTCATTGAACGAGGTGCCGATGATCTTAATACCATGCTCGTGCAGCTTTTCGGCCATCTTCAATGCGGTTTGGCCGCCCAATTGCACGATAACGCCTTCGGGTTTTTCCAGCTCGATGATCTCGCGTACATGCTCCCAGAACACCGGCTCGAAGTACAGTTTATCGGCCATGTTAAAGTCGGTCGATACGGTTTCGGGGTTACAGTTGATCATGATGGCCTCGAAGCCGGCTTCTTTTGCTGCCAGCAAGCCGTGAACGCAGCTGTAGTCGAACTCGATGCCCTGGCCGATACGGTTCGGGCCGGAGCCCAATACGATGATCTTCTTCCGGTCTGATACCTTCGATTCGTTCTCGCCTTCATAGGTCGAGTAGAAATAAGGCGTTTTTGCCGGGAACTCGGCGGCGCAGGTGTCGACCATTTTGTAAACGCGGGTTATGCCCAGGCTCTTGCGGCGCTGGTAAACTTCTTCTTCGGTTACATTGGTTAGTATATGCGCTATCTGTGCGTCCGAAAATCCTTTTTGCTTCAGCGTGAAGAAGAATTCGGTCGGTACGTTGTTCAGTGAGTAACGACGCAACTCCACTTCAAGGTTCACGATCTCCTGTATCTGGTTCAGGAACCAGCGGTCTATCTTGGTAGCCTTGCGCACCGATTCGATCGGCACACCCAGGCTTAAAGCGTCGTAAATATGGAACAGCCTGTCCCAGCTTGGATTTTCCAGGCTTTGCATAATTTCGTCCAGGTTGCGGCTTTGGCGACCGTCGGCCCCCAGCCCCCAGCGGCCTATTTCCAGACTTTGACAAGCTTTCTGTAATGCCTCGATGAAGCTGCGCCCTATGGCCATCACCTCGCCTACCGATTTCATCTGCAGGCCCAGGTAGCGGTTCGCACCCTTAAATTTATCAAAGTTCCAGCGCGGAACTTTTACAATCACGTAATCCAGCGTCGGCTCGAAATAGGCCGAGGTGGTTTTTGTGATCTGGTTTTCTATTTCGTCAAGATTATAGCCTATAGCCAGCTTGGCAGCAATTTTAGCGATGGGATAACCGGTAGCTTTTGAAGCCAGTGCCGATGAGCGCGATACACGCGGGTTGATCTCGATAGCGATTATTTGTTCATCGGCAGGATTTACAGCGAACTGTACATTACAGCCGCCGGCGAAATTGCCGATGGCGCGCATCATTTTGATGGCCTGGTTACGCATATTCTGGTAGCAGCGGTCGCTCAGCGTCATCATAGGCGCCACGGTGATCGAATCGCCCGTGTGGATACCCATCGGGTCGAAGTTTTCGATCGCACAAATAATGATCACATTATCGCGGCTGTCGCGCAGCAATTCCAGCTCATATTCCTTCCAGCCAATAACCGCCTGTTCCACCAAAACCTCGTGTGTCGGCGAAGCTTGCAGGCCGCGACTCAGTGCGGCATCAAACTCTTCTTTTTTATGTACAAAGCCTCCTCCGGTACCACCAAGGGTATAGCTCGGGCGGATCACCAGCGGAAAACCGATCTGCTGGGCGGCCTCTTTACCTTCCAGGAATGAATTGGCAATCTTTGATTTTGCAACATCTATACCTATCTCAACCATCAGCTGGCGGAAAGCCTCGCGGTTCTCGGTCTTTTCGATAGCGGCGGTATCCACACCGATCACGCGTACATTATATTTTTCCCAAATACCACGTTCTTCGGCTTCCTTGCAAAGGTTCAGCGCGGTCTGGCCGCCCATGGTGGGCAATACGGCGTCGATATGACGCTGCTGCAATATATTTTCGATACTGTCGCAATTCAGCGGCCACAGGTATACATGATCGGCAATAACCTTGTCCGTCATGATCGTTGCCGGGTTGCTGTTGATGATGGATACCTCGATCCCTTCGTCCTTCAGCGACAGCGCCGCCTGGGAACCGGAATAATCGAACTCACACGCCTGGCCTATAATAATAGGTCCTGAACCAATAATTAAAACAGATTTGATGGAGGTGTCTTTGGGCATAGTCTTTTTTGAGTCTTAAGTCATGAGTTCTGAGTCTTAAGTCTGTCCGGGATCAAGCGACTACGGACTGTAGACTGTCGACTAAGGACTTCAACACTATGCGCTGAGAGGGCAAACCGACTTCAGCGTCGGGGTGCAAAGATAGGAAAATAGATTCGCCCGCCGCGAGGTTTTTTAAAATTTTAATTATCGTCATTTGTGATTATACACACCTTATTGTAAACACAGATTTTTTATATTTACCAAATACAGAAACCTGGCTATATGCGCGTATCGATGAGGCGATGTTTAATACCCCTGTTTGTTGTTGGTTTGGCGGTGAGCGGCTGCGCCATGTTTCAAACCATCATCAAATCGTCGTTCCCATATACTACAACGCTTACGGTGGCCGCCTCGTCCCAGCCCGGCGTTGAAAGCTCGGCTGTAAGCATGGCCACCAGCTTCGACCAGAATTTCAGCAAGAATGGCAATACGGCCAGCAAAATCACCCTCGTACGGGTCATCTCGGCTAAACTGGTTTCCATTAGCCCGCCCACTTTTAATATCGGCAATATCGCTTCGGTTAAAGTATACCTCTCAAAAAAAGACGGCTCAGACGAGATACTGATCGCTTCAAGGGACGATATCGAAGAGAATGCCGGCAATAATATAACCCTCGACTTTGACGACTCGAAATTTCTTGACGAACTGGTGCGCCAGCGGGGAATAAGGGTGCGGATGGTTTACAAGATGCGGAACTATATCAGTAACGATGTCAGCCTCGATCTCATTTTAGGTTTGGCGGCTTACCCGGTGCAGGAAAAGAAGTAAATTTATTTAATTAGTTTGTTATCAGCATCAGGGAATACCAGCAAAGGCTTATATTTCCTTGCGTCCTCCATATCCATGTGGGCGTACGACATAATGATCACGATATCGCCTACCTGGGCCAGCCGGGCGGTAGCGCCGTTGAGGCAAACTGTGCCGGTGCCGCGTTCGCCTTTTATAACATAGGTTTCAAAGCGGGCGCCGTTGTTGTTATTTACGATCTGTACTTTTTCGTTGGGGATAATATTTGCCGCTTCTATCAGATCCTCATCAATGGTAATGCTGCCCACATAATTTAACTCGGCCTGGGTTATTTTAGCCCTGTGGATCTTTGATTTCAACACCTCTATGATCATGCTGCAAAGGTAGTAATTTAGTTAACCAGAGATTAGTGATCAGCGATTAGTTGCATTTCGATGACGTTGGTCTTCCACAAGTCACTGATCACCAGTTAACTAATCACTAACAATAATATTATCGATCAGCCTGGTGTTTCCCACTTTCGCTGCAACAAGAGCAACAATATTCTTCGTTTGCCCGTTTGCCGGATGCAGGTTGTTGCCGTCGGCTATTTCGAAATATTCGGCTTGCACATCCTGTTCGGCGTTTACCCGGTCAAAGCATTCCTGCTGCAAGGCTGCGATCTGATCCAAGTCGAAGTTTTCCCCCAGCCAGTTGAGCGTTTTTGACAAAATCAGCGCATGCTGCCGGTCTTCCGGCGAAAGGTGGATGTTTCTCGAACTCATGGCCAGGCCATCAGGTTCGCGCAATATTGGGCACATCACCAGTTCGACGGGAAGCTTAAGCATGTCAACCATGCGCCGGATGACCAGGAACTGCTGGTAATCTTTCTGCCCAAAGAAAGCCAGGTCGGGTTTTACAATATCGAAAAGTTTATAAACCACCTGCGTAACTCCCTGGTAATGCCCCGGTCTGAACTTCCCCTCGAGCAGGTGCTCCAGTTCGCCTATATCCAAATGCCAATGCTCATTGCCGGCATACATTTCTGTTACTTCCGGATGAAACAGTATATCACAGCCTGCCTGCTCCAGCTTCTCAATATCAGACCCGATCGGGCGGGGGTATTTTTCCAGGTCTTTTGGGTCGTTAAACTGGGTTGGATTTACAAAGATACTGCAAATCGTTACGTCGGTTTGCTCTTTTGCCCTCGCGATCAGCGACAGGTGCCCCTGGTGTAAAGCGCCCATGGTTGGCACAAAGCCAAGGGTCTTTCCGTTAAATAGGGGCATGTCAAGGTATTCCCTGAGCTCCTCCCTGGTAGTGAATATCGTCAACGGGGCAGTTTTTTATAAAAATGGGGCAAAGTTGTGTAATTGATCAAACAAAACCAAAACTTACTTGCATAATTCGTTGATAATTCATAGGATAATGCTTATATTTGCAGACTCAAATTTTTTGACTTCTTTACGTAATTTAATAACTGATTAGAGATGGGTAAATCTAAGCTTCTGTTCATCACTCATGAGATGTCACCTTTCCTCGAACTCACCAAAATTTCTGAAATTACGCGCCAGTTGCCTCAGGCAATGCAGGAAAAAGGCTACGAGATCCGTATCCTTATGCCGCGTTTCGGAAATATTAATGAGCGCAGGAACAGGCTGCATGAAGTGATCCGTTTATCGGGTATGAACATCATTATTAACGATAATGATAATCCTTTGATCATCAAAGTGGCATCGATCCCGGCGGCAAGGATGCAAGTGTATTTTCTTGACAATGAAGAGTATTTTCAGCGAAAACATGTGTTTAACGACAAGGACGGGAAGTTTTACGCTGACAATGACGAGCGCATGATCTTTTTCTGCAAAGGCGCGCTCGAAACGGTAAAAAAGCTGGGCTGGGCGCCTGATGTGATCCATTGCCACGGCTGGATGAGTTCGCTGGTTCCGGCGTACCTAAAAACCACTTACAAAGACGATCCGACGTTCAAAAATTCAAGGGTGGTTTATTCTGTTTATAAAAACGATTTCGGCGGTATGCTGGATCCTGATTTTGCCAACAAAGCGATCATGACCGACATGACCGAAGAGCACATCGAATATTACAAACCAGGCACCAATTCAGCCTTGCATAACGGCGCGATCCAGTATGCCGACGGCGTGGTTTTGGCCAGCGATGATATTGACGACGAAGTGTTAAATAATGTTAAAAGCGGCCATAAATCGGTTTTAGAGTTTTCTTCAGCTTCTGATTTCGAAAATTATTACAATTTTTACGACGAAATTACCAATGAAGAATTGGTGCATGTTGCATAAGTTTTGAGATCGGATATGAGATTTTTTCGATTAGACTTATTGACCCTGTTAATAAGTCTTTTTATTTTACATAGCTGCAAAAACCCAGATACCATAGGGCTGGCCGTTGATTCGTCAAAGCAATTGAACGGTTCGTTCATCGATACCTCTACCATCGTGGTCAATACCGATACTGTGGGTCCGGTTATCACATCCGCTCTTACCAAAACCCCGCTTGGATATTTCAAGGATCCCGCCCTGGGTACTTCAGAAGCCAATATTGCGGTGCAGCTCAATTTGCCGGGCGGTGTGGCTTATACATTGCCGACGGGTACCATCGTAGTTGATTCGGCAGTCTTGGCATTAAAATATGCCGACGGCTTTTACGGCGACTCGGTAACCACGCGCTATAAGATCAATGTTTATCAGCTTAAGCAACGATTATTTAACACAACCACCTATTACAGCACGATGAATTGGGACAGCCTGGCGGATAAGACCAACCTGTTAGGTACGCGCACATTCCTGGCGCATACCCACGATAGCGTGAAGGTGTATAATGTGGTTAGCGGCCACCCTGACAGCCTGGTTAGCGTGCCGGCCCAGGTACGGATACCTATAAGCAAGAATTTTATAAACCAGATACTGTTTAACGCCGGCAGCACGCAGCTGGCTTCAAACAACGCGTTCCAGAGCAATGTGAAAGGCCTTTATCTTACACTGGATAAGGACGGGACAAATGGTCCCGGCGGTGTTTTTCAATTTAAGCTGGACGACTCGCTGAAGATATATTACCGCACCATCAACGGCACGACGATCGACACGACTTCGGTGTCATTGCCGCTGGGAAACCATGCCGCGCAGATAAGGCGAACGCAGTCTGACGCAGTTACTGCCGAGCTGGCAAACCAGGGAAGTTCCAGGAATGTTATTTACCTGCAGGGCCTGGCAGGCCTAAAGGCCAGGATCAGCTTCCCATATTTGAAAAATATCCTTAAGACCGTCGGTAGTAATATTGTGATCAATAAGGCCGAGCTGGTTATCACCCCGGTGCCGGGAAGTACCATACCGTACAAACCTCAGCCCAAACTAACCATGTACCGGTACGATATAGCACACCAGCCCGCGGAATTGCAGGACGCGACCGCAAGCGATCCCAGGTACCAGGGGGTAGGAACCTTCGGCGGCTTTTACGATGGTGCTAAAAAGAATTATCATTTTGTGATCACAGGCTACATACAAGACCTGATGGAGGGAAAAACGGTTGACTACGGCACATACATTGTACCGGTCGACACCGTCAATAAGACTTCCGTTGACTTTAGGCCCACGCCCGAAACGGCGGGCCGTACCGTTGCCGTCGGCACCGATCCAAACTCCCCCTACCGTATACGGCTCAATATTATTTATACGAAATTGAAAGATTAATAAAAGGCCCGTCAAGGGCCTTTTTTATTATCAAATTGGTAATATTTACTACCTGTATTGTTTTTGTGACATAGGTAAGTATTTTTGTTACTTCTTAAATTGAAAAACATCTATTTATGTGTGGCATAGTTGGATACATTGGCTATCGGGATGCATACCCAGTCATTATCAAGGGATTACATCGCCTTGAATACCGTGGCTACGATAGCGCGGGCGTAGCATTGATCGACAAAGATCTTAAAGTTTACAAGAAGGCAGGCAAGGTTAGCGACCTTGAGCATTTTGCCGATGGCCTTAGCGTTGGCGGTACCATTGGCATGGGACATACCCGGTGGGCCACACATGGCGCGCCCAGCGATCGTAATTCCCACCCGCATTCGTCGGGCGACCGCAGGCTTACCATCATTCATAACGGCATTATCGAGAACTATGCCACCATTAAGGAGACCCTTCTTGCCAAAGGGCACGTCTTTTTAAGCGATACGGACACCGAAGTGTTAATCCACCTGGTAGAAGATATCCAGAAAGAAACCGGCCTGGACCTGCGCGAAGCGGTAAGAGTTGCGCTGAATAAAGTGATAGGCGCTTACGCCATCGTGATCATGAGCGCCGACGACCCGGACCTGCTGATAGCCGCTCGCAAAGGCAGCCCTATGGTGATCGGTGTCGGCAAGGGCGAGTATTTTGTGGCCTCAGACGCTACGCCTATCGTGGAATACACCAAAAATGTGATCTACCTGAACGACAACGAGATCGCCTATATCCGCCGCGACGACCTATTGATCAAGAATATCGACAACACGGTGCAAACACCGTACATACATGAGCTCGACCTGAAGCTGGAGATGTTGGAAAAAGGCGGCTATGATCATTTCATGCTGAAGGAGATTTACGAGCAGCCGCGCTCTATACGCGATTGTATGCGTGGCCGCATTTACCCGCAGCAGGGAAAAGTGCAACTGGGCGGCATAAAGGAATACACAGAAAAACTGAGGAACGTCGACCGGATTATCATCGTGGCATGCGGCACGTCGTGGCATGCGGGGCTCGTTGGCGAATACCTGATTGAAGAATATGCACGCGTACCGGTGGAGGTAGAATATGCATCTGAGTTTAGGTATCGCAACCCGATCATTACCGAAAAAGACCTTGTGATCGCCATATCACAGTCGGGCGAAACGGCCGACACCATGGCTGCTATCGAGCTGGCGAAAGAAAAAGGCGCGACCATTTTTGGCGTTTGTAATGTAGTCGGCGCATCAATTCCGCGCATAACACATGCGGGGGTTTATACCCACGCCGGGCCCGAGATCGGCGTTGCCTCGACCAAAGCCTTTACTGCCCAGGTTACTGTACTTACACTTATTGCGTTTTATATCGCCCAGCAACGCGGCACCATTACGCAAAGCAAGCTGATCGAATACCTGACGGAACTGAACGAAATACCCGAGCTTGTTGAAAAAGCGCTTGAGTCGGATGCGCATGTGGAGGAAATCGCCGCAAAATTCAAAAATTCGGGCAATTGCCTGTTCCTGGGTCGCGGCAGTTCGTTCCCGGTCGCGCTGGAAGGGGCGTTAAAGCTGAAAGAAATATCATACATACACGCCGAAGGTTACCCGGCTGCCGAAATGAAACACGGCCCGATAGCGTTGATCGACGACGAGATGCCGGTTGTGTTTATAGCTACCAAAGATTCATCGTACGAAAAGGTAATCAGCAATATACAGGAAGTTAAGGCGCGTAAAGGGCATGTGATCGCGATCGTAACGGAGGGCGACACCCAGGTAAAAGCCATAGCCGACTACGTGATCGAAATACCGCGTACCAATGAAGCCTTTGTACCGCTGCTGGCTACCATACCGCTGCAATTGCTGGCTTACCATATTGCCGTAATGCGCGGCTGCAATGTCGATCAGCCAAGGAATTTGGCCAAGTCGGTGACGGTGGAATAGGCATGTTTGCAGTTGGACGGAAGAACGTAAGTTTTTTAAACTTTAATCAAACAGCGGTATAGATTTTATTACCCGGGCGATTCACGTTTCTTGTGACGTTTAGGGGTATATGCCTATGAAATTGCTTCATGTTCTCTAATTGGCCCATTATCTGCAAGGTCGATGGCCGGTTTATTCGGTCCTTAAACTTTTCACGGGATTAGCCAAAGCCGCCTTGATGGCCTGGAAACTTAATGTACCGAAAGCGATAATAAAGGCAAGCACTCCCGCTATGCCGAATACCCACCATTTAATGTCGATCCTGAAAGCGTAATCCTGCAGCCAGTTGTGCATAATAAACCACGCGGCAGGCGTAGCGATAACAAATGATACGATAACCAGTATCATGAAATCTTTCGACAGAATAAATACCACGTTCCTAACCGAAGCGCCCAAAACCTTGCGTATGCCCACCTCTTTCGTACGCTGCAGAATATTGTAAGCTGACAACCCAACAAGGCCGAAGCAAGCGATCAATATGGCCAGCAGCGAGAATAATGTAAACATTTCGCCGAAACGCTGATCGCTTTGGTACTGTGCGTTAAACTCATCGTCGAGGAAAAAATAATTGAAGGGATCGTTAGGAAAATATTTGTTCCATGAAGCTTTTACGGCGGCGATTGTTCCTTGCAGGTCTGCTGTTTGTAACTTAATTGAATAGGCATTCCGGGCGTTTGGCAGCAGCGTGATTAGTTGCGGATCGATAGGCTTTTGCAGGCCCATTTGATGAAAACTTTGCACTACGCCGATCACTGTCAATGTATCGCGTCCGTTAGATATTTTTTTGCCGATAGCGTCTTGCGGATCTTTAAATCCCATTTGAACCAATGTTTTGTCATTCAATATGGCTGCTTTTTTATCAGAAGGAAAATCTTTGGAGAAATTTCTTCCGGCCAATAGCTTCATGCCAAACTGTGGTATAAAATCATAGTCGATGCCGAGCCGGTATACTGTCGATCCGCCGACATCCTTGTGATCAAGGCTCCCAAAACCGTTTGTCCAGTAGATTTCCTGTCCCATTACATTGGTGGAAGCGGTTATACTTTTTATACCTGGATTTTTAAGCAACTCTGTTTTAAAGGGTTGGAAGACGTCCTGGTAAGTTGAATCGGCAACGGATTGTACGCCATCAAGTACCAGGGTTTGGTTGATGTTGACGCCCAACTTTTGTTTGCGCATGAAATTTACCTGCTGATATACGATAATGGTGCCCGCGATTAAGATAACGGATATGCTAAATTGAAGAATGATCAAACCCTTGCGCAATATCAAACCGCCCGATGTGTTCTTGAATGCCCCCTTCAGCACGGCCACCGGTTGATAGCCAGACAGTACAAATGCCGGATATACACCGGATAACAATGTCCCTGAAATGAAAATACCTGCAAAGATGAACCAATATTTGCTCGTCATCGAAAATTGTTTGACTTCTTGCTGACCCATAAGCTGATTGAACACAGGTGTCAATAGGAGTACGGCTCCGGTCGCAATAATTATTGCGGTACAGTTCAGAATAACATTTTCGAGCATGAACTGGCCCACCAGGTTCTGCCTGCCGGCGCCTAATACTTTGCGTACACCCACCTCTTTGGCTCGTTCAACCGAGCGTGCGGTGGATAAATTGATGTAATTGATCCATGCAATACCTAAAATAATGAGAGCGATGAGGAACATGAAGCTTACCGCGCTGCCGCTACCGTTGACTTCCGCTTCCTGGTTGTAATTCGAGTACAGATGAATGTCGCTAAGCGGAATAATAAAGATCTTGTTACCCGAAAACTTACCATCTTTAACCCCCTTGCGTTTATTAACATATTTATCAGCAAACGCCGGCATTTTGGCCTGGAAAGCCTGCAGGTTAGTGCCCGGCCTCAGCTGCAGGTAAACGTAGAAATCGTACCAGCCGATTGCGGTATTGGCTGAATCATCCTTGTCACCCTGTTCACGTAACGCTTTACGGAGCGTTTCGTACGAAACCAGGTAGTCGATAATTAGATGCGAGTTTTTAGGGTAGTCTTTAAACACACCGGTTATTTGGTATACATCAGGTTTGGCCCTTCCGTCGCCGTGTGATTGCAAAGTTTTGCCAACAGCGTCAATGGTACCAAAGTATTTCAGCGCCATGCCTTGCGAGATCACCATCTTGTTCGGCGCATCCAGTGCGGTAGTATTATTACCTGCAACCAGGTCTACACCCAGCATGTCTATTGACGAAGGATCAGCAAAATATCCTTTCTTTTCCGAAAATTTAACATTGCGCGCATCATTGCTCAACAGCATTTCATCATCTATTAAACGGCAATAATTCTCTACTTCGGGATAATCTTTTTTCATCAATGGGCCGAACGCAGGATAAGATGTTGCCGACTGCCACAAAAGCTTGCCCTGTTTGTACTCATCGAGCCGTATGCGGACGATGTTCCTGGAATCTTTTTGGAACGTATCATAGCTTCTTTCGCGCGAAACGTATTGAAAGATCAGCAAGCAGCAGGTGATGCCGATGGTGAGCCCAAGGATGTTCAGGGCGGTATAGCCTTTTCTTTTCAAAAGATTGCGCAGGCTGATGGTGAAATAGCTCTTGATCATGTTCGAGTTTACAAGGGCCCGGTTTGGCGGGCTTTCCTGACGCAATAATACCGGGCGCATCCCTGCCAAAGGGGCCAACTTATTTATTGGCACCTCTTTTTTCAGGCTATTCTTGTATTCAACAGGAGTTCTACCGGTTATCTCTTTGAAAACCCGGTTAAAAGTTCTTTTGGAATTGAACCCGGACTCGTAGGCGATACCAAGTAATGTGAGCCGGTCGTAAACGGGGTCGTGCATTTTTCGGGCGACTTCACGAACCCGGCAGTCATTGATAAAATCGTTGAAGTTCTTATCCAGTCCTATGTTAATGATCCGCGACAGCTCATGGGGGTGAACATTCAATTTCACTGCAAGTGTGGCCAATGTTAGTTCGGGATCCTCGTAAAGGCGGTTTGCCGCGACAGCTTCCTTCAATCTTCTGCCTTTCTCCCTCGCATCCGATCGATCGTTTACCCGCGTTGCCGGTGCAACACCATCGTCAGTGGTCAGCATTGTCTTCACAGCCATCGCCATCAGTATGAAAGCAACGGCAAAACAGAAAGCGTCGTTAATCAGCCACAATACGCAAGCCAGTCCAAGGGCGAGCAAAACCCTATCCAGTCGCCGGAAAGCGAAACGCGGGCGGTCCATCAAGACAAAATGTAACTTGTTATAGGAATTTTGTATCAGTCGGTGAGAAAAGTATAAATAAGCGATGGCCCAGATTACAATCAACCATACCGGTACCCAATATCCCGCAAGTAAGGGACAAAAATGCAATAGATCTTTCCGGACAAATCGATGTTCCGGTTGTATCTGCTGCCGTACGTAGAAGTAGACCGATGGCCCCAGCGCTGGTAACAAAATTGGCGTAAGCCCGCCCGCGCTCAATGCGACTGCGGCTGAGGCCGAGCTTAAAAAAAGATTGGCGGCCTTTCCCGGCCGTTTAACGAAGCATAAAAGCAAAGCAAGGGTAAGCCCCGAGAACAGGAGTCCCGCAGACGCCAGGTCATATGTGCTGATATGAAAAAAATAGGGTCTCAAGTTCAGTTAAAATTAATGTTCCAAACCGACCGTTTATTATACCATAGAAATTATTCCGACCGTAAGCTCTTTACAGGATTAGCCAGTGCCGCTTTAATAGCCTGAGAACTTACGGTTACCAGGGCAATAACGATAGCCCCGCCGCTGGCTGCAACAAAAACCCACCATTCAATCCCGATATGATAATTAAAATTCTGCAGCCAGTTTTTCATGGCCCACCAGGCTATCGGTGACGCGACCAGGATCGAAACGATCACCAGCCTGATAAAATCGCCCGATAGCAATGCTGTAATATTGCCCACGCTCGCCCCAAGAACTTTACGGATACCAATCTCTTTTACCCTATTTTCAGCCATGTAAGCGGCCAATCCGAAAAGGCCCAGGCACGAAATGAAGATGGTTAGCCCTGCAAATAGTGCGGAAAGCGTACCGTCCTGCTGCTCCTGCCTGAAATTTTGTGCATACATCTCATCGGCAAAGTAGTATTCAAACGGGTATTGGCTATTGTAACGCTTGAATATCTTTTCCGCTTTGGCGATATCGGCGGCGGTGGTATTGGCCGGGTTAAGCCGGAAATGCACAACCGGGTATCCCGTCGCAAGGCCCTGTACCACCATAGGCTGAACCTGGTCGTAAGGTGATTGAATGATAAAATTCTTTACTACGCCGACAACATGAAAGATCGTGCCAAATTGGCCCCGGATCATTTTTCCCACGGGGTCTTTCAAACGCATTGCTTTTACAGCCGCTTCGTTCAGCAATACAGCCGTACTGTCGCTTACATAATTATAGATATCGATATCTCTGCCCTGTAATATTTGAACGCCGGTTGTTTTGGCGAAATCGGCATCGGCCTGGAACTGCTGGAAATTCAATTGCTTATCGGCATCTGTACTGCCAGGCCACGACAAACCGGTAATGGTGCCCCAAACCCTTGTGATTGGCGAAAATGTTTTGGTGACAGAGACCGCAGCGCCGGTGCTTAGTAACTCATTTTTGATGACGTTGTAGTTTTTTTGCACATCACCCTGTGAAAAGATATAGACCAGCCCACCCCCTTTATACCCGGTATCCCTGTTACGGGCGTAGCGCAGCTGGCTTTCCACAACAATGGTGCAGATGATCAGTACGATGGCAAAAGTAAATTGCAGTACAACCAGCACTTTGCGCGGCGTTACAAGCGTGTTCATTTTTCTGAAGGTTCCTTTCAATACTTCCGCCGGGCGGAATGATGACAGGTAGAACGCGGGATAGCTGCCCGCCAGAAAACCGGTAAGTAATATAAAGCCTGTTGCAAACAACCACCAATACAAATTACCAAAATTGATGAACAGCGGTACGCCTACGACACTATCAAAGGCCGATAAACTTACCTCTACCAGGATCAAAGCTATGCCGAACCCGATAAGGGCAATAATGGTGCTTTCGCCGATGAACTGGAATATTAATGAGTTTCTTCGGGCGCCAACCATTTTGCGTATCCCGGCCTCTTTGGCTCGTTTCCCGCTTTTGGCCGTACTTAAATTCATGAAATTGATGCAGGCGATCAAAAGGATGAATACGGCGATAATGATAAACATCCGCACCATTTCAATCCGGCCGTCTACCAACTTGCCATTCTCCTGCTTTGAATACAGGTGCAGGCGATTTATTGGCTGAACAAATGTTTCCCTTTTTGAGCCCTCACCCTGATTGACGTGGCTTTTGACGATATTTTTTATTTTTTGGTCAAATGCGGTCATCGACGCGCCTTGCTTAAGCAGAACGTACGTAGTTACACCATTCGTCGTAGCCCATGATTGATTTTGATCCCAACCCAGTTTAGTGATGTAACTCCATGGTAACAGGTATTGGTAAGTGAATTGTGTGTTACCGGGAAGGTCTTTGAGTACTCCGGTCACTTTAAAGTTGTCAGTGCTGTCGATAAGCACAGTTTTGCCCATCGCATCTTCTTTGCCGAATAGCCTGGTTGCCATCGATCGCGTGATGACGATATTATGGTTGTCATTCAGCGCACTTTTTGCATTGCCCTCAAGCAGCGGAAAGTCCAAAACCGAAAGAAAGGTTGAATCTGCAAAAGCGCCTTCCGTATTGAAATGCCTGTCGCCAACGGATGTCAGAAAATATACCGTACGGAACCTGGCTGCGTTTTCAACCTCCGGGTAGCTTCTCAGCTCCGGTGCCATCAGGCCTGTGGTATTCCCCCAAACATTCAGTTGGCCATTGTTAATATCCCTGCTGTACAATTGAGCGATCCTGTCAGTATGGGTATAAAACCGGTCGTAGCTCAGTTCATTTTGTACCCATAGCAAAATAAGCATTGCTGCCGCCATGCCTATGGCCAGGCCTGCTATGTTGATGGCCGAAAAGCCCTTGCTCCGCCATAATGTGCGGAAGGCCACTTTAAAGAAATTTGGTATCATGTTATTGCGTTTTGATTTTTCGGAAGCCCACTTCGGCAGGCTTTCCGGACGCAATATTAACAGCCGCACTCGCGGGAAAGCAGCCAACTTATCTATTGGCAGCTCTTTCTTCAGGCTATTTTTATATTCCAATGGTGTTTTGCCGGTTATCTCTTTGAAAACGCGGTTAAAGGTCCTTTGGGAATTAAACCCCGACTCGCAGGCAATCCCAAGCAACGTAAGTCGTTGGTAAGCGGGGTCCTGCATTTTTCCGGCAACTTCACGAACCCGGAATTCATTGATAAAGTCGCTGAAGTTCTTTTCCAATCCAATGTTTATTATCCGGGACAGGTCATGCGGATGAATATTAAGTTTTGCCGCCAACGTGGCCAAAGTCAGTTCGGCATCCTCATAGAGTCGATTTGCCGATATCATTTCCTTCAGCCTTCGCCCCTTTTCTCTCGCATCCGATCTGTCGATTATTGGCATGCCTGGTTCAATACCGTTGTCCGGTCTCAATAGTATGTCAACGGCCATTCCGATCACCATAAAAGCAATGGCAAAACAGAAAATGTCGCTAAACACCCATAAGAGGCAGAATGCACCGAGCACAAACAGCAGTCTATTCAACTGTCGGAATGCAAGATGCGGCCGGTCCATCAGTGCCGGCCGCTGGTTATCATAGAAACGCTGTATCAGCCGGTGCGATAGGTATAAGTGAACTATAGTGAGAACTGGTATTAGCCAGACGGGCATCCAATATCCTGCGAGCAAGGGGCAAAAATACAGTATGTCTTTCCGGCTAAACCGCCGACCCGGACAAGTTCGCTGCCGAACGTAAAAATATAAAAGCGGTCCGATCGCGGGTAAGAAAACCGGCGTAAGTCCGCCGGCTTTCAAGGTGATTGCGGCTAAGGCTGAACCTAAAAATAAGTTGGCAGTTCGATGCTGTCTTTTAGCCAGGATTAAAAGCAATGCAAGCGTGAAACCTGAGAACAGTATTCCTATCGACAGGAGGTCGTATAGATTGCTATGGAAAAAATAGGCCCTCAAGTTCAGCTAATTTTTTTAATTATTGTTTCAATCGATTTTTGTCATATCATAAATCTTCATTCCGACCGGAGGCTATCGACTGGATTACCCAGTGCCGCTTTGATGGTCTGGAAACCTGACGTAAATAACGCCGTGAGCAGCATTCCACCGCCGCTTAAGGCGAATATCCACCAGCTTATAATCGTCTTGTCGGCAAAGCTTTGCATCCATTTATTCATGGTCCACCAGGCTACCGGGCTTATGATCACAAAAGCCAATATGATCAGCCACGCCATTTCGGTCGATAGCAAAACGACAATTTGGCTAACCGTAGCGCCCAGCACTTTGCGTACGCCGATTTCCTTAGTGCGCTGATTGATAGTATAAATAGCTAAACCCAACAGTCCCAGGCAACTGATCAGTATAGACAAGCCTGTTGCCCACCCCAGCAAAGCCGAGGTTTTTTGCTCGTTTGCATATAGTTTTGCGATGCTTTCATCAAAGAACTGGTATTCAAAATCGTCGTCCGGGTATACCTGTTTCCATGATTTTTCCATGGATGCAATAGTTGTCTTCCATCCGTCACCATCTGCCGTCTGCGGTTTCAGTGCAATATGGAATGTGCCATTAAAATATGGCTCGGTACTGGTCAGGATAGCCAGAGGCTCAATAGCAGCATGTATCGATTCCTGGTTGAAATCGGCTACCACGCCAACGATCTGCATGTTTTTGTCGCCATTAAATTTACTGATAGTCTTACCAACCGCATCATGAGGGTCTTTAAAACCCATTAGTTTTGCCAGAGTATTGTTGATCAGGAATGCCCTGGTTGTGTCACCCGGAATAAGGTTACGCCCCGCCAATAATTTAATATGATAGACTTTGATATAATTTTCGTCTCCGAACTTTAACCCCAGGTTTTCAATATGCATCTCTTTTTTCCCATCCCTGTAGCTGCCTTCGGTTGAATGCGGATCATCGGACGAGGGTGCGTCTCGGCCCATACTTACCAGGTTCACTTGTGGAATAGATTTGAACTTATTCAATAGTACCTGGTTTAAATGCTGCTGCCGGTTTTTCCAAGGTGAATTGACGATCAGGATGGCGTCTTTCTTGAAGCCTAAGTCCTTATGAACGGCATAGTAGATTTGCTTGCTCACCACGATGGTCGCTATAATGAAAAACTGGGCGATAGCAAACTGCACTACAGTAAGTGATTTTCGAAGAATCACAGTCCGGGTTTTACTGCTGTGTTCGTTGGCCTGGTTTTTAATGGCAGAAACCGGTTTATAGCCGGAGAGCACCATCGCGGGGTAGAATCCGGAAGCTATGCTTACAATAATTGCCAGTAATACCAGGAACAAAATGATGTTCGGCTGCAGGAGTTGACCAGCGTGAACGCCTTCAGGAATGAAGCCTGAGAACAGGTTAAGTATAGCGGGGGTGATACTTACTGAAACGATAACCGAGACCAATGTAAGCAGAAAAGTTTCGCTCAAGAACTGGAACACCAACTGGTTGCGGTTACTGCCAAGGGTTTTGCGTATCCCTATCTCTTTTGCGCGTTGCGCCGACTGTGCTGTCGTCAGATTGATAAAATTGATGCAACCGAGCAACAATAGGAATAGCGCAATGGCAGCCAGTTCTATTAAAGTAGTTTTGTCCGCAATACGCCCGTTAGAGGCCAGGTAATTTGGGTTAAAATGTATATCGGCCAGTGGCTGCAATGCAAATACTTCTTTTACCCCCGGTCTTTGATGAACGTTTTTGTTTTCAATATCGTTCAGTTGCTTTTCAATACCGGCCGTAGTGGCGCCCGGTGTCAACTTGACAAAAAACTGGTATTCGGGACTTACTCCGCCCCAGTTATATAAACGCAACTGTTGTTTCAATGCGGGATATACGAAGGCTGTAGGAAAAGAAACAAAATCCCGGAAAGTAAGATCAGTATTTTGCCTGATAGTTTGCACAATGCCGCTCACAGTAGTTTTTAACGAATCATATACCACTGTACGCCCAAGCATTTGTTCATAACTGAGGCCGGGGAAATACTTTTCGGCCTGTTCGGAAGTTAGCACCACCCGGTATGGCGCCATCAGGGCCGACCCGGCGGAACCGGCGAGCCAATGATAGGTGAATATTTTGAAGTAATCGCTGTCCGCTAATATCACATTGTCTTGTTCTTTGAAACGCCGGGAGATTTTGTTTCCATTGGGAATAACCACGTTTGGTTCGTAAAGCGAGAATATTGGGGCTGCCGCCTGCAAACCCGCCGCCTGTTCCTTCACGGCCCAGGGTAATGGTCCGCAAACGCCTGCATTATAACCATTGGCCGTTCCCTGAAATGTGAAATTTGTTACTACCCGGTAAATACGGTCGCCATCCTTATGAAATGTGTCAAAAGTAAGGTCGTAATGCACAAGCAGATAAATAACCAACGCTGCACTTGTACCAATGGATAGCCCGACAATGTTGATCAGCGTGAACAGCTTGTGCCGCCAGAAATTCCGGAAGGCAACCTTTAAATAATTTTTAAACATATAATTGCGATTTAATTTCTCATCAGACCACTTGAACGTGGTTTTATGGTGCGAAACTACTGTCGCAGACCCGGCACTGCTGCCTAAGTTATAAGATGGGCAATCTTTTTTGAGGCCATTTTTATATTCCATCGGGCTTTTTCCGGTCATCTGCTTGAAAATGCGGGTAAAGGTGCTTTGAGAGTTAAAGCCCGAATCCAATGCGATCCCTAGCAAAGTGATGTGACCATAATCGGCATTCTGCATTTTCCGGATCACATCGGTTACACGAAATTCATTAATAAAATCATTAAAGCTTTTTTTGAGCGCTGTATTGAGGATACGGGATAACTCATGGGTAGTCAGCCCGAGTTTATCAGCCAATGAACTTAAACTGAGCTCAGGGTCATGATAATACCGGTTGGTTTTCACAACATTCTTCAGCCAGGCGCCTTTTTGCTTGAGTTCTGCAGGTAGCAACGGTTTTAATAAAGCAGGCTGACTTGTTGGCACACCAATTTCGGGCTTTAAATAAGCCGCCATTGCTATCCCGGTCGGCACTGCCGCTGTGCAGAGATAAAAAAGGTAATAGAACTGTCCGTCTATTTGATAATGATGATAAAAATATCCGACAATTGCGTAAGGCATCCAAAGGAGCAATAGTATGCCGAAACCAATAAGTAGCCGATGTAACCACCGCAATTCGCACCGGTAACGGTCGCCGCAGTTAAATTTCTGCCGGCTATAGAAATGTTGGATCAGCAGATGCGAACAATACAAATAGCTCGCGACCGAAACAATTGTCAGCAATGGCGATACAGGATTGGGCAGAATTGCCCGCCCGAGTATTGCAGGGATGAAATGCAGTATTTCCTTCCGGGTAAATTTATACTCCGGCTGCGTTAATTTTAGCACATAAAAATAGATGAGCGGGCCAATCGCCAGTGAAAATTGCAACGGCAGCTGGATATCAATTACTGAAATACAGATTATCCACAAAGCGGTAACAACCAGCGCCAGGGCAAGAAACCGGTTTGCAGAATGGTTGATCCTTTTACTGAATGCTAGCAACAAAGCAAAATTGAGCCCGGTAATTACCAGGCAAAGGAAAGCCAGGTCATAAGGATCGATATGCAAAATATGTATATTCAATGCAAACTATTCATCATTGAACAAGTCACTAAACGACTGATCACAAGTCACCAATCACTCTGACCGTAAACTTTTTACCGGGTTGACTAAAGCAGCTTTTATGGCCTGGAAGCTTACCGTCAACAAGGCGATCATCACGGATAAAACTCCGGCGGCAACAAACATCCACCAACGAACAGGCACCTTATAAGCAAAACCGTCCAGCCATTTATGCGCAAACAGCCAGCCTATCGGTGTAGCGATAATAAATGCGACGCCCACCAGCCACATAAACTCTTTCGAAAGCAAACCGACAACGCCTGCAACGCTTGCGCCCAGTACCTTGCGGATACCGATCTCTTTCTGGCGCTGCTCGGCGCTGAAGGCTGCCAGGCCAAACAACCCGAGGCACGAGATCAAAATGGCCATTATCGTAAATGAATTGATGATTTGGGAAAGGCTGATTTCGGCCGTGTACTGTTTCTGTACTTCCTGATCGAGGAAAGTATATTCAAAAGGCACACCGGGCAGGTCTTTCTCCCAGATGTTCCCGATCTTACTCAGTACCGTTTTGTAATCGCTGCTGCTTACCGAAACTGTCATAAAGGAGAAGGCGTTCGGGTCGCCGTTATAGAAAAGCATGAATGGCTTCACCTCGCCGTGCAGCGAGTTATAATTGAAATCCTTCATCACGCCAACTACTTCAACATAGCTGACAGGGCCGTTCAGGTACTGACTGTAAAGCCGCGTACCCGGCGCTTTTTCGGGCTTTAGCCCAAGGCGTTTGCATAGCGTTTCATTAATAAGTGTTTTGATAGTATCCTTAATATGGAAATCACGCCCGGCGATAATCTTAATGCCATTGGCTTTTACAAAATTTTCATCGACATCCATGTTTTGCGCGTCGACGGCGGTTGACTGATTGCCCCCAGACAAGTAAACACCATGGTCGCGGCCGACAAACTGGCTGAGATAGTTATTGGACCGGCTTACCGCTTTTACTTCCGACAATTGCTGCAGGTCGGAAGCCAGGGCGGTCATTTTTTTCTGCTGGTTGTCTGTGTAGAAGCTGAAAATCAGTTTTTGATTTTTATCAAATCCAAGGTCTTTATTTTTGATATAATTCAACTGGCTGTAGATGATAATGATGCCTGTTATCAGTATAATGGAAAGCACGAATTGGAAGACAACCAGCGAACGGCGGATACCCGACGCCGAGATCTGGCTGGTAAAATTGCCTTTCATTACTTTGATAGCCTCGAAAGCCGACAGGTAGAAGGCAGGATAGCTGCCCGCCACAATACCTGTTACGAACACGATAAACAAAAGCATTAGCCAGATGCTGTAGTTCTTCAGCCATGCTAACTGAATATCGGTTTGTGTTATTTGATTCAGATAAGGCAAGGCGAAATACAACAACGGCAGCGCCAGGGCCACGCCGATGAGCGACAGCAGGAACGATTCTCCCAGGAATTGTTTGATCAGGTCCATCTTGCCTGCGCCGACAACTTTACGGACGCCTACTTCCTTGGCCCGCTTCGATGCCCGGGCCGTGGACAAATTCATGAAATTGATGCAGGCGATAAGCTGGATCATAATCGCGATCAGTGCAAGAATCGTTAGCAGTGTCGGGCTGATCGTTTTGCTCTCTTCAACTTCATAGCCGGTGGTAGTATGGATGGACTCAACAGGCTGCAAATGGAGTACTTTTGTCATACCCAATGCCTTCAGCTGCTGTGCGCCATGTTTGTCCAGGAAAGCAGGTAGCTTTTTTTCAAGCGCGGCAGCACTTGCGCCCGGTCTTAGCCTAATGTAGGAACAAGCCAGGTTATAACCGGCCCATGCGGTACTATTCAGTACAAACTGGCCGAAGCCGCCGCTGCGCATAGTGACGAAAATATTAGCCTCGATATGCGTTTTCCCAAGACTCTCGTCCACCACGCCCTTTATCTTAAAATCATGCTTGCCGTATGCATTGTCAATTGTGATCACCTTGTTTGTCGGGTCGTCATTGCCGAATAATTTGATCGCGGTGGACTTGCTTAACACTATCGTGTAGGGTTCGGCCAGGATATCTTTGGTGTTTTTACCGTAATCAAAATGGTAAGAAAACATATCGAAAAAAGTGGAATCGACATAGACTAATTTATTCTCGTAGAACGATTTGTCCTTATATTTTAACAGGTTTTTACTGTTGCCCAGCATATCGGACGCTATAAGACGGGTGTACTGTACTACCTCCGGGAAATCGGCTTTGATCGCCGGTGCGATCGGGGGTGAAGCGGTAGAATTATTATGTTTATCCCCGGTAATGTTCAGCGATGATGTAATACGATAAATATCTTTTGCGTCTTTATGGTGCTTGTCATAGCTGTACTGATCCTGCACATATAGCAGAATATACAGGCAGCACAACGTTCCGGTTGCAAGACCGATAATATTGATAAAGCTGAAGGTCTTATTCTTCAGCAGGAAGCGGGTGGCGGTTTTGAGATAACTTTTGATCATGGCAACAGTTTGAGTTTGACGACATTACGTAACAGTCACAAAACCCCAATTGGATGCCAAATATGTAAATAATTTATTATCAGTAAATTACAAAGATTTAACCGAGGCCACGCGTTCGGTTTTGATACAGCATGTGTACGATTATGTGAGATAACTATAGGCTACCTTCCACGATCATTAGCTGCAGTTTTAAAACAGCGGCAACGGTTACCGAGTCGGTTATTTCGCCGCTGCAAACCTTATGATATGCCTCGGCGAACGGCATTTTTCGTATAGTCAGCTTTTCGGTATCCTCGGGCTCAGGGTCGAACTGTTGCAGCCCGCGTGCCAGGTAAACGATGCAGAGTTCGTCGGTTACCGAATTGGAAAGGTGCATGCGCAGTAATTCGGCCCAGCGATCTGCTTTGAGACCGGTTTCTTCCAGCAATTCACGTTTGGCCGACTCCAACGGCGCGACGTCCAGTGCACCTCCTCCTTCCGGTATTTCCCAGCTATAGCAGTCCGGTGCAAAACGGTATTGACCGACCATATAGACATTCATTTCTGCATCCAATGGGATGATGCCAATGGCCAGGCCTTTGAAATGAACTTTCCCATAAATCCCCGGATTTCCCGCCGGATTGATCACCTGGTATTCCGTAAGGTTAATCCATGGATTATCGTAAACATTCTTTTGGGAAACTATTTTCCACGGATTTTCCTCAGAATTATACATAACGAGCAGATTTTTTGCAAAAGTAACATAGCTGCCTGTAACTTTATCGTTATTGCTTCAGTCTATTGACTATATGCGCTACTTCCTTTGCATCGTACTTCCTCCGCTGGCCGTTTTTACCACGGGCCGCATCGGTGCCTTTATATTAAACTGCCTGCTTACGCTTTTCCTTTGGGTACCTGGCGTAGTCCATGCTATACTGGTGACCAACGATTTTTATGCCGAACGCCGCCACCGCCGGATGGTTCGCGCAATGAAAAAATCCTGATGAGTGCACCAGGATCGGGCTGACTTTTCCACATTTTTTCCACATCGCAAACAAAAGCCCAACCCGATTGTATTTTTTTCAGGTGTAGAAAATATACCCGGTCGACTTAAAGATTTGAGCAGTATTTAAACAAGCGAAAATAGTTTTAAGCCCGAAGTATGTTCTTTCCATCTGCATGGAACATTTTAGCATGTTCCGCTACTTGAAAAATGGCCTGAAATCTCCGTTACGAACATGTTATACATGTTTGGGATTTCTGCTTGTTTAGTTATGAAAACTTATCAGAAGCGTTAATATCTAAAAAATATTAATGATAAGATGAGTTTTGCTAATTAATAAGCAATGATATAACAATTTAAAATAAATTTTGTTTCTTTTAGAGAAATTTTATACCTTTGAAAAAAACAGAATTGAAGCCTATGTAGAAAGTATACAAAACCCTAATTGATATATAAACTACTTGAATGAACCTGAAAAACTGTACCCTTAGGGGGATGTCGCCGAATGCGGGATCCTTCGCGGAAACTTTTTTTACGCATTTTGGAGCTTGTGTTTCTTACTGCTCCCGGGTTGCTCTGCTTTACAACCCATTTATTGTAATTCCCCTCTCATCTGCGTTCGGCAAATTTTTTAAAATAGTAAGCAGCGATACTCGCGCGCGGATTTCAAAAATTATTTTTCTGAGTTCGCCGGCGTATGATTTCTTTTTCGCCTGGAATACAGGCTCCTTAATTTATAATAAAAAAGCTTTTGCTATATGCAGGCCCTGCAAACAACATGAAAAAAGAGCGCCACAAAGCTCCCTTATCTTTTTGCTAAAGTAAGCTTGCCGGTTAGTTTAAAATGTTACTTATTAAATCTATTTAATAAAAAATTAGCGAAAAAATAGTCTGAATCCGACAAATTCTATTACGTTAATCTATTAAATAACCGGGAATTTTAAATTTTTATTAAGAAACAGAAACAGAACCTTGCTGAATAGTTAAATGAACAAATTAGCCCTTACCACTATGAGCAAAATAGCACGATCCCCGTTGATTATGGCACTGGCCCTAATCCTAATAATTTTTGTATCATCCTGTAAGAAGGATGCCCAGCCGAATCTAACACAGACCGGTGTTAATAGTATAGCAAATGCCGTGCCAAGACAGATGGCATTGGCGAGTTCGATTCTTGGAGGAACTCATCTTAAGCTAACTACCCCCATTTCTCTTTACAATAAAAGCAACATTACCATCAGCGGCGATTCCATTAACGGTGGGATACTGCCCTGTATACAACTCACCAACTGTACCAATATACATATCACCAAATGCCGTATTACCAATTCGTCGAACTATGGCATACTTATAGGCAGCGGATGCTCAAATATTCTTATCGACAGCTGTTACATTACCAATGTAGCCGGCGGTGTTTTTGCCGTTGGCTGTCCGAATGGCTCCATCCGGGTGAATAGCAACCAGATGCTCAATATGAAAGGGCCATTCCCTAAGGGCGATTTTGTACAGTTTAGTAATGTAGGAGGCCATAATAACCGAATTGAATACAATGTTTGCGAAAACGTACTCGGACAAAGCAATCCTGAAGACGGAATAAGCATGTACAAAAGCAGCGGCGTTGCCGGCGACCCGATACTGATAAATGGAAATACCATAAAAGGCGGTGGTCCCAGCACTACCGGCGCCGGTATCACCGTTGGCGACCAGGGAGGCAGCTATATACTTGCCGAAAATAACACCATCGTCAATTCGGGGGCAATGGGTATGCAGGTAGCAGGAGGGCACGACATTCAGTTGTATAACAATACTATAAGCAGCACAGCATTTCCATGGTCGCACGTGGGATTGGGAAGTGGTAATTATTCAGGACAGGCAAGTTATAACATCACAATAAATGCCAATCGTGTTTATTGGATATCGGGGCTGCCTGCCGATCAATTGAACGGCTCCAAGAGCATCGAAAAGGACGCGCATTACCAAGCCGGAACTCCTATGCCGACCGGCTGGCTAACGAATAAATTAGGGGCGTCTGCCATGACCAATTCGCCTTCGATTCCGATACCCGTAGCTACGGTGCAGGTTACAAAGCCAGTTACTAGCAGCTTTGGCTACGCCGTAAAATATTCGGCGCCTATTTCTCTTACCGGCGCGCACAATCTTACCATAAGCGGAGATTCAATTAACGGAGGTACGGTACCATGTATTACGCTAATCAATTGCTCAAATATTACCATTAAACATTGTAAGCTTGGAAATTCAACAAATCTCGGGATATATGTTACCGGTTGCACCAGTGTTATGATCGATAGCAATTACGTCACCAACGTATCTACCGGGGTTTATGCTGTAAATAGCAAAAGCATACAGGTTGAACATAATCAAATGAAAAATATGCGGGGGCCTTACCCGCGCGGTTCGTTTGTGCAGTTTGATAATGTTACTGGGGCATATAATCGGGTGCTCGCCAACCGATTTGAAAACATATTGGGTTCAAGTAATCCCGAGGATGCGATCAGCATGTTCAAGAGTAGTGGCACCGCAGCTGATCCCATCTACATTGTCGACAATTGGATCCGGGGCGGGGGGCCGAGCAAAACAGGCGGCGGTATTATGCTGGGCGATAACGGCGGAAGCTACCAGGTAGCCGAATACAATATCCTGGTGAATCCGGGCCAGTATGGGGCCGCGGTGTCTGGCGGGACAAATATGCAGTTGATCGGAAATAAAATATACAGCACGCCGGAATCCTTCAGCAATGTAGGACTGTATTACTGGAACCAGTCGGGACTGCCGAGCTCTGCCATCAATATCAGCAATAACCGGGTTAACTTCACGAGCGGGCAATACGGACTTAATAATTTCTTTTTAGGCGCAGGCAATGCAACGCCGACGGGCTGGAGCACAAATGTATACGATCCGACGGTATTACCGACCTCGCTTCCCGCAACAATAATTACCTGGTAAAAATCAGCGACATATAAACAACAATAAAACCCCCTATGACACAGCTCAAATTAAACAAAACGAAAAAGAGATCGCCCGGTTGATTAACCGCCGCCTGATCCAGACCAACCTATTTAATCTATCACAAAATTTCGCGCGAAAAAAATGAACGGCAAGAAACTACTTTGCTTGAGTTATGAGTAAACGAAATTTTTTTATTAATAAGTTAAAAAAACAGCCCTTTAATTAATTTAAAAAACTAAAATGATGATCCCAAAAAACAGTTTTAAGCGGGTATTCTCCCGAGCGTTTGTAACGACTGCAGTACTTACTACCCTTCTCGCAACCTCATGCCAGAAGGAGGCCACCCCCGCGCCGACTTATGATGCTCCGGCTTCGTCAGGTATTAAACTAAACACTTCGTTTAAAAACAGCACTGCACTGAGTACATTTTTAGGTGCCACGGTCAATTGGTCTTCACCAATTGCGCTTTACCAAAAGAGCAACGTTACCATTAAAGGTTTGCAGATCAGCGGCGGCTCATCGCCTTGTATCCAGTTAACCAACTGTACGAACATCCATATTACTAAATGTAAGCTAAGCAACTGTACAAATTACGCCATACTGATAGGCAGCGGCTGCTCGAACATTTTAATCGATAGTTGTTTGATAAAAAATGTTGCTACAGGCGTGTTTGCTGTGCATTGCCCTAACGGCCAGATCAGGGTACAATACAACCAGTTTCAAAACATGACAGGTCCATATCCCCGGGGTGCTTTTGTACAATTCAGCAATGTCGGCGGCCACTTTAACCGTATCCAATACAATATTTGTGAAAACATTTCAGGTCAAAGTACACCCGAGGACGGCATAAGTGTTTATAAAAGCAGTGGGGTAGCCGGTGATCCAATATACGTTATCGGAAACAAAATCCGCGGTGGTGGCCCAAGCACAACTGGCGCCGGTATTACTATTGGCGACGGCGGCGGCAGTTATGTGACGGCGGAATATAATGTTTTGGTGAATACCGGTCACATGGGAATGCAGATCGCAGGCGGTACAAACATGAAAATAACCCAAAATACTATATACAGTTCGGTGTTTAGCTGGTCCCATGTGGGGGTAGGTTGCGGCAATTACTCAAGCGCACCATGCGGCAACCTTACCGTCAGCTATAATAAGGTAAAATGGTGGTGCGGCTATGCCCCAGACCTGGCATGGTACAAACCACAACCTTCCAGCATCGAATACGACGATTGCTATCAGGCCAGCTTGGGTGTACCATCGGGCTGGAGCACAAATAGCTTCGGGGCAAGTATCAGTTCAAGCATACTGCCGGCAACAATGATCACCTGGCAATAATCAACAACAAAATAGCAATAAACCCTATGGTACAGCTCAGATCAGTAAAACGAAAAAAGAGATCGCCCGGTTAATGTAACCGCCTTTTGATCCGGCCAGCCTATTTATTTATCAAAAATTTCGCGAGCAAAAAATGATCGTGAAGGAATGACTTCGTCTTAACTCAAGCGCAAGCCGAACTTTTTATTAATAAGTTAAAAAAACAGCCCTTTAATTAATTTAAAATCTAAGACGATGAATCCAAAAATCATTTTGAGACGAGTATTTCCCCGTGCACTTGCGGCAACTGTGGTATTTTTGCCCTTTCTGGTAACCTCGTGCCAGAAAGAGGCAGAACCTGCGCTAACCAGCAACACGGCTGTACCCTCGGGTGTTACGTTGAATACAACATTTAAAAACGCAACAGCGCTTAGTACTTTTTTAGGTACTACAGTTAAATACTCGGCGCCTATCTCACTTTACAAAAAAAGTAACATTACCATAACCGGCTTATCGATCACCGGCGGTTCAGTGCCATGTATTCAGCTGACTGGTTGTACAAACATTCACATTAAAAAATGTAAGATCACCGGTACTACAAATTATGGCATACTCATCGGTAGCGGATGCTCAAACATTCTGATCGATAGTTGTTTGATAAACAATGTTGCAACTGGAGTATTTGCGGTAAGCTGCCCCGCGGGGCAAATCCGCATACAACATAACCAATTTCAGAACATGAAGGGGCCTTACCCAAAAGGCGCTTTTGTACAGTTTAGTAATGTTGGCGGACCGGGTAACCGTATCCAATATAATGTGTGCGAGAATATCCAGGGACAAAGCAACCCCGAAGACGGCATCAGCATCTATAAGAGCAATGGCCTGTCTACCGATCCGATCTTAGTACTGGGTAACCAAATACGTGGCGGCGGCCCAAGTACTACCGGTTCCGGCATTACCATTGGCGACCTGGGCGGTAGTTACGTAACTGTGCGTAACAACACAGTGGTTAACTCCGGATATTGGGGAATGCAAATTGCCGGGGGCAATCACATGACCATAACGGGCAATACCATTTACAGCGCTGCATTTAAATGGTCGCACGCTGGGGTAGGCTGCGCAAATTTTTCGGGGTTACCGGCCTACAACCTGACCATTAGCTATAATCGCGTGAAATGGATGTGCGGCGACCCTGCAGACCTAAAATGGTATAGTCCGGTTCCAACCAGCATTGAAAAAGATGGTATCTACAGCATACTACCTACTGGCTGGAGTACGAACACATTTGGAGCCAGCATCAGCGCAACCGTATTACCTTCTACAATGATCACCTGGCAATAATTTTTAAAATAAACTTCTATCTAAGCCACTCATTTTTTGAGTGGCTTTTTTTATTAAAAAGGAAGCCGCGCGCATCAGATTGACATTCATGGTCTAGGTTACTACCAGGTTTTCGGGGAATATCAATTTGAATGTACTTCCTCTATCTGGTTCGGACGACACTTCGATCAGCATATGATGAAATTCGGCTATAGATTTTACAATGGGCAGTCCCAGGCCGAAACTGTCCTGTTGTAATGACTGACTGAATTTTTTAAAGCGATTGAATATATGCGGCAACTGCTCTGCGCCTATCCCTACACCGGTGTCGGATATTTCGATGATGTGGGTTTTGCCTGCCATATGTCCGCTGATTCGGATCGATCCGCCCTGTTTATTGTATTTGATCGCATTATTGATCAGGTTAAAAAATAGGTTGAACAACAAAAACTTGTTTACCTTATCAAAACGCCATTCGGCCGGCACATCGATCGAACAAGTGATATTCTTTTCCTCAAGTCTGATCGATATTTCATCGTAAATTTCACTAAGCAGATCTTGCACTGGTATATTGTCCTCCTTAAGGAATTGCTCGTTTTCTATTTGCGAGATCAGCAGCAATGTTTTGGTAATGCTTTTCAACCGGTTAAGGATTTTTTGCATCTCCACCAGCCGGACTTTAACCTCATCGCTGATATCCTCGCTCGCGAACATGTTTTCGATCTTTGACTGCATGATCGACACCGGGGTCATCAGTTCGTGTGACGCGTTCGATATAAATTCGCGCTCTTTTTGAAAGGCATTTTCAATAGTCTGTATCATCTTGTGGATACTGATATCGAGGTATTCAAAATCGGATGTTGTAGTACGAACCTTTCGGTATGGGGTATGCCGCGGGAATTTGTGGCCGATCAGCTTGGTTTTAATAATAAGCCCAAGAGGCCGAAGTACATACGTGGAGTAAACCTGGTCGGCCAGAATAGTTAAAAATACCATACCCAGGAGTATTTCAAATGCTATGCTTTGAAGCGGGGCGCTTGTTTCGCCGATCGTGTCCACGCTTTTACCTATCTCGAGCAGGTAGTTTTGCCCGCCGGTTTTAAAAGTATGGCTTAATATCCGGTATTGAATGGTATCACCTTCAACTAAACGCGGTTCATTAACAATGGTATCTATCGTTTCTGCGTCCGAATCTACGTCAAGACTTACAAATTCTTCCTTGAGCAGGGCATTGTAGCTGCCATAACCTTCGCCATTCTGAATATAACTTTTTATGCCCTGGCTTTTTACTATTTTCAGTACCTTATCTTTTTGCTTGCGCAGCCAGTTATCGGTATAATTTCTATTAATGTCCCTGATCAGTACAGGTAAGAGCAGTACAAATAACACTACAATTACCAATTTTGAAATGGTATTAAACAGCGTTAGTTTGGTGCCGAGTTTCAATTTTAATTATTAATGTTAACCCTGTAGCCTAAGCCCCTTACGGTCTCGATCCAATCGGCCGGGGCAAAGGCGTTCAATTTTTTTCTGATATTCTTAATATGGGCGTCAATATAATTGGAATCATAATCGTCGTTTACAATACTTCCCCATATGTGTTCGCTTAATTGCGACCTGGTCAAAGTTCGGTTTTTGTGAAGGATCAGGTAAGCTATCAGGTCAAACTCTTTTTTGGTGATTGCGCTCACGGGTGTTTGGCCATAGGCGATCGTGCGATTGGTCAGGTCGATTGAAAAGCCGCCAATTGTAACCACTGCATTTTTTAATCCAAATTTGCGGCGTATAATGGCCTGCATCCTGCTTTGAAGCTCGAGTAGCGAAAAAGGTTTGGCCAGGTAGTCGTCGGCCCCCAGGTCAAGCCCTTTAACACGGTCATTGATCTCGGCGCGGGCGGTTAAGATGATGCAGGCTGCTTCAGGATTATATTTTTTTGCCTCGGCCAGCAAATCCAGCCCTTCGTAGTCAGGCAAGCCAAGGTCGATGAGGATAAAATCGTACAGGTTGGTTGCAATTTTTTCGGAGGCCGATTTGCCATCAAGGCATACATCGCAAATGTAATTGCTGCTGGTAAGCGAAAATTCCAATTCCTCGGTTAACGCTTTCTCATCTTCAACAATCAGTACATTCATATCAGCTTAGTAAAACAAGTAATAAAACGTTAGGTTATAAAACGATTCGCGATGGTTTTTTAAAACCCCTTCAACGTTTACAGGTATAGAATACTTATAAGCAAACTCAAACGTATAATGCGGGCGGTTATAAGCAATGGGTAATTTAAAGCTATAGTTAAGCATATTGAATCGGCTGTTGCGGTGAGCATAGAGCGGATTGTAGGGAGGCGGAATAATATAATCGTCGCGATCCGGTTCAAAACGATCCGGGTGGTTCATAGAATACTTCTGAACGAAGTTTTGCGTGCCCAGGATCATGATAAAAGCCGGCTCGAACGAAAGATAGTCCTTGTCATCAAAAATGCTCCAGTTGGTTTCAAAGTATTTGGAATTATTAATGGTGAGAAAAAAATCATTGGATTCGCCATACAGGTAATCCATAACAACGGTCGATTTAAAGGCCTTCCAGTCGTATGAGTTTTTAAAATCGATGTCGTTGGACGAGGCCGATTTGATGATCAAGGCATACCTGTCAAAAAAGAACCTGGTATAACTGATGTTACCCGTAAACCTCGGCGACAACCGGTAAAGATAGCCTGCGCCTACGTCTGTTTCGTCAATGACGGGCTTTGACCCTAAAACCTTATAGACCGAACCATATACAAAGAAGCCTGATTTGGCATTATAAATAATATCCGAATTAAGGAAAGGATACTTAACCGGGCCGGTGCGACCAAAAAAACTGGCATCGCTGCCATAGCTCACTCCGACAGAAACAGATTGTTTTCGTACAACGGTGTCTGTATCCGCTGTTATCGGGTGCCTGCGATAATTTGTAGCCACGTACTTGTTTACGCCGGCTTCAGCACTCAAGCAGACGCCAAAAAGAAACAGTATGCAAATGTACCTCATGGTTATGCCATTATAATATACATATATTTTATTATTCGCCGTTATGCCGGGGTATTTCGGGTGGCCGTTCCAGGCCCGGTGGCCTGCGTTCCCGTTTTTTCTTTTTATCTGATCCGGAACCATTACTTTCACCGATCTTTTCGGGTTTGGGAAGGCGCTTTGCCTTAGCTACTTCTTTTATTTTCGGATCCTTTTGTTGCTTATTTTTATTCGTTGTAGTGTCCGCCAGCGCTTCTTTCGACGAATCATAACGGGTAAGCGTATGATAAGGCGCATGCAGATCAATACCAGCAAATGATATCCAGGGAATGAGTACCAACAGCAAAACGATATACACAAACCATTTAGTCATTTGCAGGGGAGTGGTATAAATATCGCATCAAATTGTTCAATTGACGTCAAAAATAAAGCCCGATCGTCAAATCAGGCTGTTTAGACTTTATTATCCATATTTATGGATGACATTTTTAGATCATTTATTCCGTACATCGTTCAAAAGTTGCGCGGCTATGATCTGTTATAAGGCCTGTCTAACGTGCCGGCCGGACCGAGGGGTATTACTTGTATTTTTTACAGCAGGTTTTGAACCTAATTTAAATTGTTGATCTCCTTAGAGGTATAAACGCAATCCTGGTCGTCGACAATGACACAGGCTAACTGCTGGAGCCTGTCGATAAAGCCCAAACCGGCGTCTATTCCCATCTGCATAATCGGAGTTGCCATTGCATCCGATAACTCGGCTGTGGGGCTCACTACACTTACACTTTTGAGTATACCAGCCATGGCGTCGGATTCCCGGGCTGATCTGGCTACGGCCATGTTACTGATATTGATACCGGCGTACGGTTGATTTTCCTGTTCCGGATCGGCGCTTGCGATCGTCCAGGGCAGGCCGTCGGGTTTAAGTCCCCAAGTAAGTAAATCTCCGTCTGCATTGATCACTCCGCTCGACACGCCGGCCATTTGAAGCACGTATTTGGCCCTGTCGGCGGCGTACCCTTTACTTACAGCGCTAAACCCTATCCTCATCCCTTTTTCTTTTAAAAATACGGTTGTTTTTCCCGGATCAAGGATCACCTGCCTGTAACTCGTCAATTTACCTGGTTGGCTGCCGTTGTTAACGGCTTCCCCGTCAAGCACATTATAGGTGATATCAAACGCCCCCTGGGTGAGATCGGAAATGTTGAGTGAGCGTTCTAGCAGGCGAAAAATTTCTGTCCCGATTTTTACAGGTTTTATGCCAGCATTACGATTTATCTCATTGATCTGGCTGTCGTCATTAAATGCGCTCAGCAATTTCTCGACACGTGTGATCTCAGTTGAAGCTATATCTATACATTGTCCCGCCCGAACGGCATCATGGCCCACCACGGAGATGTCGAAATGGCTGCCCATCAGCCGCATAGAGTGCCTGAATATGTCCTGTTCGCTATTAAATGTCTTTACTGCTAACATAGGTAATATGATTTATATGTTGAACATATCCGGGATATGAAAGTTTAATTTGGCAAACGCAGAAAGACAATGCGGGTTAATTAAATCTCACTAACCACGAAAGTAGGCGGGTAACATGAAAATAACATGAAAACCAAGTTTTCACAACGGGATTCGGCCCGTGTTTGATGAGTAAACGGGCGAAAATGACAAATTAGCGTTTGTAGAATCGCCTGGCGGTCAAGCGTGCGGTACGTTTCCAGACCGTACTCTTCACGGGTTAAGCTATCGTGCCTTCTTTCAGTTTTTCAGCATTTTCAGCAAACTGCAGTGCATCGATGATCTCCTGTATGTTGCCATTCATTACTTCGGGCAAATTGTAAATGGTCAGCCCTATACGGTGTTCGGTAACACGGCCCTGCGGAAAATTATAGGTGCGCACTTTTGCGGAGCGGTCACCCGTTGATACCATGGTTTTGCGCTTTTTCGAAATGTCTTCCAAATGTTTTTGCAGTTCCATTTCGTATATTCTCGACCGCAGTACCTGTAAAGCCTTATCGTAGTTTTTCAGCTGTGATTTCTGATCCTGGCATTGGGCTATGATACCGGTAGGGATGTGCGTCAGTCGCACGGCGGAATAAGTGGTGTTTACCGACTGTCCGCCCGGCCCTGAGGCGCAAAACAGGTCCTTGCGAATATCGGCGGCGTTCAGCTCGATATCAAATTCATCGGCCTCGGGTAATACTACTACGCTGGCTGCCGATGTATGAACACGGCCCTGTGTTTCGGTGTCGGGTACCCGCTGTACGCGGTGCACACCCGATTCATATTTCAACGTGCCGTAGGCGTCGTCGGCCAGAACATTAAATACGATTTCCTTATATCCGCCCGCAGTGCCTTCCGTATAGTCGACCAGTTCGGTCTTCCAGCCACGTTTTTCGCAGTAACGCATATACATACGATACAAGTCGCCGGCGAAAAGAGCCGCTTCGTCGCCTCCTGTGCCGCCACGAATTTCCACGATAGCGTGTTTTGAGTCCTCGGGGTCTTTTGGAATCAGCATCACCCTGATCTCTTCCTCCTTCTCGTCCCGCTGCCCCAATAATTCGTCAAGTTCGGTCTTGGCCATTTCGCGGAATTCTTCGTCCTTTTCGGTAGCCAGTATCTCTTTGTTGGTGTCGATGTTACTGACTATATTCCTGTAAATATTATACTCGTCAACAACCTTGGCCAGATCCTTATATTCCTTGTTCAGCAGGGCAAAACGTTTCATGTCGGCCATAGCATCGGGGCTGCTCAGCTCGGCTTCCACGTCTTTCCAGCGTTGGTATATTGCTTCTAATTTTTCTAACATAAACAGTGTCTTTCCCCGCAGGCAACAAAACTATACTGCGAAAAAGCGCACAAAAGTACGAAATTTTGAGGGGACTTTTAGGAGGTCGCGGCAGCCGAAGAAGTTATTACACGTCAGCTACAATAGGCTTTTCGAAGTATTCGAGCTTTATATCCGTTCCGTCAAAAACAGCATAAGAGTTATAACTTACCCATTCGCCAAGATTTATATACCGGCTTTTTTCGCCGATGGACATGTCGAGCGGTTTGTGCCGGTGGCCGAAGACGAGGTAATCATAATATTCCGTTTTAAGCAGTTCTTTACAAAAAATCGGCAGAAATTCCTGTTTCACAGGCTTTTCCTCCTTTTTTTCGTTGGCAATACGGCTGTGACCCGACCAGTAATTGGCTATTCCAACACCAAAGTTGGGATGAAGCCGGGCAAACAGCCACTGGCATAACCCGCTGCGGAATACCTTTTTTAAAATTTTATAAGAGGTGTCACCGGGACCGAGGCCGTCGCCATGGTGCAGGAAGAATTTTTTGCCGTTGCGCTCGATGACCAGTTCGTTCGAAACAATCGTTGCATTAAATTCCTTTGTAAAGTAGTCGAACATCCACATATCGTGGTTGCCTTTGAACATATAAATTTTGATGCCTGAGTCCGCCAGTTCGGCCAGTTTGCCAAGGAAACGGATATAACCTTTGGGAACCACCGTCCTGTATTCAAACCAAAAATCAAACGCGTCGCCCATCAGGAAAACTTCAGAAGCGTCCGTTTTGATCATGTCCAGCCAGCGCACCAAACGCGCTTCGCGTTCGCGGCTTGTCGCATAGCTTGGAGTGCCGAGGTGAAAGTCGGAAGCGAAGTAAAGTTTGCCCATGTCGGCTCAAAAGTAACAAGAATTTCGGATGTGGAATTGCTCGTCTCCACTGGCAATGACAATTAAAAGTGTGATATTTGGGTATGTCTGCCATCCTCCACATCCTCAACGGTGATTCCACCGCCCATAGTTTCCGCGAAACCGGCCTGGAAGGGGATATGCTTGTTTGGCGCGAAGTGTTTTCGGAAGGCCCGCTGATAGAAAATATTTCGTCTGCTGATTTTTGGAAAAAACGCGAGGAATGGATTTGTGGCACCTTCAAGGAAAAGCCGGAAGAATATCAAAAGAATGTGGTCGATCCGCTGGATAAACTGAGCGAGCCTTACGACGAGATAAACCTGTGGTTCGAATTCGACCTGCACTGCCAGGCCAACCTGGTCGGTGTGCTGAATCTGCTGCTGAAAAGAACCGATCTCTCCCTGCCTGCAATTTATCTGATCTGTCCCGACAGTTTCCCCGGGAAGGAAATATTCAGGGGCATGGGTGAATTGAACGGCGAGGAGCTGGAATACTTGTACGACAATATCCGGGCACAACTGGATGAGCCTGACTTTGTGATAGCAAAAAGAGCCTGGGAATTATATGTTCGGGGAAATGCAGACGAGCTGGAAAAATGGATAGCCGAAACGCACTTTTGGGGCAACCTGCATTTGCTGAAGGCAGCGCTTGTGGCGCACCTTGGCCGTTTGCGTATTAACAATCATGGACTGAACCCGGTAGAACAAAGGCTGTTGGACATATACAACAACGGAAACAAAACCAGGCAAAGTATCTACCGCCAGTTTTGGGATACAGACACCATCTATGGCATGGGCGACCTGGAACTCAATATTTATTTAGACAACCTTTCCCGCAAGCACGTTATTTCGTTGTTACCGTGACTTTCGGCGATGGTTCGCTTTCATTTTTTAACCGGTCGATAGCCGTTACCACATACTGGTAGGTTTTGCCGCTGCCGGTGGCCTCATCCTCAAATGCCGTACCGGCATCGTATTGAATGTGAATAATATGTTTCGGATCGTCCAGGTTTATGCTGTCGGCAGCGTCAAAGCGATAGACCACATAGCCGTATACCGGCTCGTCATCTTCCGCGGTGTCGGGTGTTTGCCACTGCAGGTTTACACCGTGGCTGTTGGCGATGGCGGTAAGATTTTTAGGTGCATTTGGAGCAACTGAGTCGAGCCATAGCATCTGGGGAGGCAGGGCAGGATATTTATAAAAATTCGTCCTAAGCGAATCTGAAAATCCGAGCGGATCGCGCATCAGCGAATTCGCGCTAAAGTAAATACTTCCCTGTACGCGCGGGTTATCGCGAAGATACCTGATCTCATTGGGCATTTCAGCCGGGTTTCTGAATGCTCGTGATTTCAGCTCGTCGATACGATATGCCGCCTGCCCTATGTACAGGTCGCGCCCAAAGGTATTGTTGCTCCACCAGTCGACCAGCTTATCAAAATCCATCAGGTTATCGTTCATCGGCCGGTAAAGCTGCGGTGCAATATAATCCAGCCATCCCTCCTTCATCCATTTGCGGCAATCGGCATATAATTCATAGTAGGTTTCCATACCGTGCGTATCGGAACCATTGGGGTTATGACTTTTGTTTGCCCATATGCCGAACGGGCTTATTCCGAATTTCACATATGGTTTATGCTCGTGGATGCTGTCGCTTAATTCCTTTATAAGCAGGTCGACGTTATTACGCCGCCAATCGTCGATATTGTTAAAATCGCCGCCGTATTGCTTAAAAGCCTGCGCATCGCGAATGCTTTGGCCGGCAATGCGGTATGGATAAAAATAATCGTCCATGTGCACTCCATCTATGTCATAATTATCGACGACATTCAATATAATATGGACGATATAGTCGCGCACTTCAGGCAATCCCGGGTTAAATAGCTTAATCCCCCCATAGACGAAGAACCATTCAGGTTCCTGGTTGGTAATATGGCAGGTGCAGAGGCTTTTAAAATTGCTGTCAAAAGTAGCCCGGTAAGGATTAAACCAGGCGTGGAGTTCTATACCGCGCTTATGAGCTTCGGTAATGGCAAACTCCAGCGGGTCGTACACAGGAGTTGGCGGCACGCCCTGCTTCCCCGTCAGCCATTTGGACCAGGGCTCATTGCCTTTGGCGTAAAATGCGTCGGCGGCAGGACGAATCTGCAGCATCACCGCATTGATTCCGGCCCGCTGGTCGGCATCAAGTATAGCTAACAATTCTTCCTTTTGCCTTTCCACAGGCAGGTTTGAGTCGCTCGGCCAGTCAATATTGGCTACGGTAGCAATCCATTCGCCCCTGAACTCTCTTTTTGGCTCATACTTGGGCGCTTTGACCGCCACCCTGGGGGTGTCGGCGTGAATTACTTTTGTGGTATCGTTTTGTGCGTTGGTTAGGAACGGAAGAAAAAATATGGGAATAAATAATATTAAATATCTGCATGCACGCATCGGGCTCCGAGTTTACAGTCGCAAAGATATAAACTGATAGTTCAATTTTTTATTATAACCGGAATAAAAGGCGGTTTGTGTTTTAAGTATATTGTAAGTACTTTTAACGTCGATCTGCCAATGACTAATACCCTATGACGGCCATAATTTCATAGATTTTTTCATTTATCTTAAAATTATTTTAATCGCAGGTAAACATTTCGCAATGTTTTTTGTTAATACCAATTAATAAATAAAACCCATACCCTAAGCGTACGATAATGCCTTACTACTGTTCACATGGATTTTATCGGACGATAATTTAAACTTTAAAGAAGTACCACCATGGAAAATCAGAGCGGTCAGACACCCAAAAAAAATTCAAATGTTATTTATTTCCTGATAATTGTGGTTTTGGCTTTGCTGGGAACTGATGTATACCTGTATTTGCAGAAAAATAAGTCTGATACAAGGATAGTTTACCAGGAAGATGAAAAGAACAGGCTCAAAATAGAATTGGACAGCCTTGAAGCGCAGATAGAGCAGGTTAATGCCGGCAAGGCAAAGATGACCTCCGAATTGCGTGCAAAAAACGATTCACTCGAATCAAAGATTAAAGTCTTGCGCCAGGAACTGGCCAAGGGCAAACTTACCTCCGGCGAACTTGCCAAGGCCCAGGAGGATGTGAAGCAGTTGCGTTATTTTGTAACAAAGTATACAGCCGACATTGAGGAGCTGAAGAAACAAAACACAAGCCTTACGGCAGAAAGAGATACATTGAAAACAAACCTTGGGACGGTGACGCAAAAGGCTACCACGCTCGAAGCACAGAACAAGGACCTGGACAGTAAGGTGACCATAGCGAAAGCCCTGAAGGCGGGCCGTATTGATATTGCGGCATATAAGGTGAAGAATAGCGGAAAAGAGGTTGAGGAAACCCGTGCCAAGCCGACAACCAAGCTCAAAATAAATTTTACCGTCGCTGACAACACACTTGCGGACAAGGCCTTGCATGATGTTTATGTGCGTGTGCTTGATCCGACCGGTAATTTGATAACTGATGCTGCTAACTCGGGTAATTTCACCGCCGATGGCCAGGACCTGCAATATACTTATAAAACTTCGATCGATTTTAAGAACGATAACAGCACATTTACTGTTGACTGGAAAAGCCCTACCAATCCTCCATTCCAAAAAGGAACGTATACAGTTCTTCTGTACTCCGATGGTTCGACGATGGGCCAGGGATCCATTACACTGAAATAAGATATACGATAAAAAATATTTTAAGTCCTGCTGATGTGCCAGCAGGACTTTTTGTTTTATGCAGCTTCGGGCAGGCTTACATAAAATGTTGTTCCCGCACCCAAAGTTGTTTCAAACCATACTCTACCACCCGCATTTTCAATCGAGTTTTTAACAAATGCCAGCCCGAGCCCGGTTCCGGAACTCTTGGTGGTAAAGTTCGGCTCGAATATTTTTTCGCGCAAGTTTTCAGCTATACCAATACCGTTGTCTTTAATACTCAGCTGAACGCGTTTGTTTGTTACCAGGTAATTGATCTCTATAAGGCCCGACCGGTCCTGCGGCATAGCCTCAATCGCATTCTTTAAAAGGTTGTTAAAACAACGCAAAAGCTGATCCCGGTCAGCGTTGACAAAAAACGCGTCGTCGGGCGCCTGGTAAGAGATCCTGACGTTGTCCATTTGCCGGAAAACAGTGACCACCTGGGTTAATACGCTGAAAATATCCATGCGTTCGATCCTGGTTTCGGGCATCTTGGCAAAGGCCGAGAATTCAGATGCTATAGATGACAGGCTTTCGATCTGTTCGACGAATGATTTGCTGAATTTCTCAAATTTCTGATCGAACTTCGGATCCTTATCCTTCCATGACTTCTCCAGCAATTGCAGGCCCAATTTCAGCGGTGTAAGCGGATTTTTGATCTCGTGAGCAACCTGTTTAGCCATTTCGCGCCATGCGCTTTCTCTTTCCGACTGTGCGAGCTTTTGCGCGCTCCGCTCAAGCGCGGCGATCATATTGTTGTATTCCTTGATCAACGCGCCTATCTCGTCGTCACGCTCCCACTTTATCGGTTCGTTCTTTTGGCCGTAAATAGTCTTGCTGAGGCTGTATTGTATGATATTGAGCGGGTTGGTTATCTGACGGGCAATGATTATCGCAAGCAAGCCGATAGCTATAAAGATGAGCGCATAGATATTGATCATGGCGTTCAATAATGAACCTACACGTTCCTTATAGTCAGACTCGTTTGCAAAATACGGCAATTGCATATAGCCCATAGTTATATGCTTCTGATCGTTCTTTACCGGTACATAAGCCGCCTTATAATTCAACTCGCCGATTATCTCGTTATTAATAAAGCCGGATTTTTGAAGGCGGTTTAAAAATATGTAGGCCCTGGCATTCATGCGGCGGGCCAGCAGCTTGTCGTCATAAATTTTAGGCTGAGTTGAAATGAGTTCGGTTCCGTCTGTGCTGAACAGGGTGAGGTCGGCAGAATAGTTTTTGGCGAATTCGTCGAATTCCAGTTGATTGTTGTCCGTGATCTTATTAAAAAGACCGAAATAGTTCGCTGCCTCGAAAGCCTTTGCTACCCGGGCTATTTTGTCGCCGATCATGTTTTCCTGTTGCTCGTCATATTGGTCGACGATTGAAATATAGGTAATGATGCCGACCAGCACCAGCGTTATAACCACCGCAAAAACTATCGAAAGCTGTATACGCGTCTTATAGAGTATCTTGTCGAATTTGAAGCTGAGCGACCAGCGAAAATAGTTGTCCTCGACATACAACACCCTGATACGCCGCCAAAGCCAGCGTGTAATGATGATCAGCACACTGAAGATCAGGAACACGATGAAAAAGAAAGTAACCGATGTAATATTATCGATCACAACATTTTCTTCCTTACTCACAACGATCAGGTTGCGGTTGTTGGATTGATAGATCAGGTGGTTATAGGTAGTCCAAAAAATGAACCTCGACGGTTCGGCGGGCGGTGTAGTTTTAAATACAAATTTTTTCAGTTTGCCTTTGAACTCATGATTGGTAAGGCTGTATACGTATTTCCCGTTTTGGCCGGTAAGCTTATTATCTACATAAAAAGCATACGAGTAATCCCTGGATTCGTCATTTTTATCCGGCGGCCCTTCCGCGAGCAATTCCGGGAAGGCATTTTCTTCAGGCAGCGTTTTTGACTTCAGCTCGATGACTATCGTCCCGAGCAATGCATCGTCGCGATATACCGGCAGTATTGCAAAGTAGTTTTTTTGTTCGAAAGAGTTAATGCTGCTATAAAAATAATCCGAAACTTTACTGGCGCTATACATTACCAGTTCACGGAATACACTCAAATCGTAATTCTTCTTTGATAACGGCCTTGACCGGCTGTCATAGCCATACACATTCAGATCGTACCTTGCCAGGTGGCCCACGAAATAGCGTTTCTGCAAATAGTTTCTAAGGAAATCGATGCTGTACGAGGTGTCCGTAAGATATTTCCTGGTAAAGAAGTCGGCGGTTATTTTGTTCTCTATCTTTTTAAAGATATTGTTCGCCGCCGTATCGTCGGCCCTTTGCAGCTTTCGGGCAAAATCCTCGCGGGCAGATATCTCTTTCAGCGATAAAAAATAATTGAGCTTAATGGCTGATACCAGGGCACACACCACAATGATGCTAACCAAGGCACCCGAACGGAGTTTCGCATTATGATACTCGTAGGCATGCCCCCGTATCAGTACCCATATCGCCCATAAGACATAAAAAAAGGTGAATTCGCCATCGCGTAATATGGATGCCACAGTAACGGCAGCGATAGCTGTAAGCAATATAAGTACCTGGTGCCGGATGGGTATGGTCAATCGCTTGCAAAAGGTCAGGCATATTTCTATCAGCAGGTAAAAGATCAGGAAGGCAAAGCAAACCATCAAAACGCCGAGCACGCTGTAGCGGGTTAGATTTAGCACGTTATTGACATCAAAGTTGATCTTTGAGTACATAACGAGACCGTAAAAGAGCTTTAACAGGAGTGCTGAGCTTACCACAAGTATGATAGCGCATGCCGCGACAGCCGTGTAGCCGGCAAGCCTAGAGTGGAGCGGCTTGACAAGCTTTTCGCGATGACGGAATGCGAAGGTGACGAACCAGGTGATAGCCAGGATATTGATGCAGAAGTCCCCGAAACTGGGGTAAATGACGCCGGAATGGTAAACTTCAGGATTAAAAAGCTGCGGTTTATAACGAAAGTCGGGCCAGTGGTAATGCAGGTTAATAAAACGTATTGCTATGATGAAGACGGCAACGGTAAAGAGGGCTATAAGGACATAACCCCGGCGTGCAAGCTGGTTGCTAAAACTATGAACAAGAAGGCATAGTACAAGCAGGCACGATACCCAAACGATCACTTCAAAATAAAAGAACTTATGACTTACCTCGTTGGGATTCACCTTTACCGAAAACAAATAGCTGTGGTCGATACTGTTTATCTCGTAAACATTCTTGTCTGAAAAATCGGCTATTTGAATATTATTGTCGATTAGCAGATTTTTAGCGAAAGTGTTTCTCAGGTATTGATTCTGTATAGGATAGTCTAGTTTTACAGGGATCAAAAATATCGCTACAAAATTCCCCTCGGTTTTTTTGATAGCATCATAATAGCCATTATTTTCATGCAGAAAAGAGAAGCCTTCTTTTATTGAAATTGGTTTTTCCGGAATGACTTTTATGCCGCTCCAAAATGCGAGCTGCTTATTTTTGAAGGTTACGAACCATATGTTTTGGCCGGTGGTAAAGGCCTGTATTGCATTAAGAGCCTGCCGTTCGTCCTCGTCCAGCGTTTTCAGCTTTTCAAAGGCTCCTTTGTCACTAAGGATTTTGTTTACAAATTCCTCCTTTTTATGCAGCCTGTCTTCCAGTGTCTGCGCTGTCTGGAATAAGTTATTTTTTGGCGTGTACGTTTTTTGAACAATAATGGCCGTGGCGAACAAGCTGGCGAATAAGACGCCAAGCATTAGTCGTATTTTTTCTGTGGTGGTCAATGTTTCAAAAGGCAGGTATAAAAATACGATTTAAAAAACAAAGCCATCCGTTTTAGGTTTGGATGGCTTTGCTAATTTTTATTCAGCTAACATTGCACTGCTGGTAACGGCCGCCCGGTCGACTTTTTTCACCAGGCCCTGTAACACGCTTCCCGGGCCTACTTCTGTAAACGAAGTAGCGCCGTCCTGCAGCATATGCGTCACGATCTGGGTCCAACGCACCGGGCCGGTCAATTGCTCGATCAGGTTATGTTTGATCTTTTCAGGATCGGTATATGGTTTAGCATCGATGTTCTGGTAGATCGGGCAAATCGGTTCTTTGATCTCGGTATGCGCAATGGCATGCTCCAATTCCATCTTCGCCGACTGCATCAGCGGCGAATGGAACGCTCCGCCTACGTTCAATTTTAATGCGCGCTTTGCGCCCGCTGCCAGCAGTTTTTCGCAAGCGTAATCCACGCCGGCTATGGTGCCCGATATAACTAACTGCCCGGGGCAATTATAATTCGCCGGAACCACAATGTCTGTGGCCCTTTCGCAAACATCTTCTACGGTAAAATCGTCGAGGCCTAAGATAGCCGCCATAGTCGATGGCTGTATTTCGCAAGCTTTCTGCATCGCATTGGCGCGGGCAGCAACTAGTTTTAATCCATCTTCAAATGATAATGCGCCTGCGGCGACCAAAGCTGAGAACTCGCCTAACGAATGCCCGGCTACCATATCGGGTTTAAAGTCATCGCCTAATACCTTAGCAAGTATTACCGAATGCAGAAATATGGCCGGCTGGGTAACTTTGGTTTGTTTAAGATCCTCGTCGGTTCCGGTAAACATCACATCGGTAATACGGAAACCTAATATGTCATTGGCTTTTTCAAATAATTGGCGGGCCGGCTCCGACTTTTCATACAAGTCTTTACCCATGCCTGAAAATTGGGCGCCCTGCCCGGGAAATAAGTATGCTTTCATGTTTAGTGATTGGTTAATTAGTGATCAGTGACTTGGTAAAACTTTCAGATAACCCGACATAACTAATCACAAGCTAACTGATAACAAGTCACTATCCTAACTTCGCTGCTATCAAATTTAAAAATTCCGTGCGTGTTTTTTCTTTATAAAATTCACCGCTAAAGGCCGACGTGGTCGTAACCGAATTTTGCTTTTGAACGCCGCGCATGCTCATACACAGGTGGCGGCATTCGATCACTACACCGACGCCAAGCGGGTTCAGTGTGTTTTGAATGCAATCCCTTATTTCATTGGTCAGGCGTTCCTGCACTTGCAGGCGGCGTGCGAACACATCAACTATACGGGGAATTTTGCTCAAGCCAACAACATGTCCGTTAGGAATATAAGCTACATGCGCCTTTCCGAAAAAAGGAAGCATATGATGCTCGCACATCGAATAAACCTCGATATCTTTTACCACCACCATCTGGCTATATTCTTCCTTGAACATAGCCGACTTTAATATTTCTTCGGCATTCAAATCGTAACCCTGGGTAAGAAAAAGCATGGCCTTGGCCACGCGCTCGGGGGTTTTCAACAAACCCTCGCGCTGAGGGTCTTCGCCTATTTGCTCCAAAACTTCCTTGTAATGCCCGCTCAGGCTATCGATCAATTCGTGGTTATAGCGGTCGATTTTTTTATACCCGTCAATGCCCGCATCGCGGTCGGGGTAGCCATTGTTTTTGCTCATTGCTCAGATTTAATCGCCAAAGTATTCGGCCGAATTATTTTCGGTCTCATACAATTTCACCGAATGCAGGAATACGCCTTCATACGCTTCGATGGGGTCTTTTAACTGGTTAAATATTTCGATGCAAAGCAACTCGGTCGACGCCATTTTGCCCTGCATAAAAGGAACGTCAAGGTTAATATTTTTGTGGTCGAGTTTTTCGATCACATACTCGTTGATGATCACTTTCAACTCTTTCAGGTCTATCAGGTAACCAGTTGCGTGCGTGATCTCGCCCTTTACCGTCACATACAGATTGTAATTGTGCCCGTGCCAGTTAGGGTTTGCGCATTTACCAAATACTTCAGCATTTTTTTCGGCGCTCCACTCTTCGCGATACATACGGTGCGCAGCGTTAAAATGCTCTTTCCGTGTTATATAGATCATCATATCAATTAATTGCCGCAAATATACAAAACAAAAAACCGTGGATTGTTTACCTTAGTTGTCAAAATAAAGCCATTATGCGCATCCTGTTTGTTGCTGCTACCGAAGCTGAGATCGGAAAACTGATTGCCGATCTGCGCTTTGCCGTTTACGACTGCGACCAGGGCGCCAATATCAGCTGCGAACTCCGGGACGCCTATAACCGGCATCAAATATCCACTTTGATCACGGGCGTTGGCATGGTGCCGACAGCATTTGCCCTGGGTAAACACCTGGCAACTAATCAATATGACCTCGCCATCAACCTGGGTATTGCGGGCAGCTTTGACCGAAGTATTGCTTTGGGCGAAGTAGTGGAAGTAGTTGAGGATCGTTTTTCCGAATTAGGTGCCGAAGATGACCAGGCTTTTTTAACGATCGACCAGCTTGGCTTTGGCGAAAGTGTTTTTAAGGCTACCCATTCCTTACCTGATCTGCCCGGTATTAGAAAGGTTTCAGCTGTAACAGTAAATACCGTTCATGGCAATGAGGCTAGTATTCAAAAATTGACGTCGCGAATACATCCCCAGTTGGAAAGCATGGAAGGTGCGGCCTTCTTTTATGCCTGTAAGCAAGCAGGCGTTCCATGTGCACAGATCAGGGCTGTGTCAAATTATGTGGAAAGACGTAACCGGGAGGCCTGGCAGATAGGATTAGCCATCAAAAATCTGAATACATTTGCTGCTGATCTTTTTACCCGAAAAGATTCGCCATTTAAATTGTAAGGAATGACACAGCAGGAAATTTTAAAGAAGCTCATCATACGCGATCTCGAAACGCTAAAAACCGAGATCGAGGCATATAAATCGGAAACTAATATCTGGATCGTGGCTGACGGCATCACCAATTCGGCAGGCAACCTTTGCCTGCACCTGGTGGGCAACCTGAACCATTTTATTGGCACTGTGCTGGGCAATACAGGCTATGTTCGCCAGCGCGATCTTGAGTTTTCGCTAAAAAATGTTCCAAGAACAGAACTGCTTCAAAAAATTGAAGAAACTATCGTAATGATCGACAGGGTACTTGACCAGGTAACTGACAAACAACTAGAATCGGTATTTCCCATTGCTGTGTTCGCAAGCGACGATACAACGGGTTATTTACTGACACACCTGGCGACACATCTCGGCTACCACCTGGGCCAGGTGAATTACCACCGGAGATTACTGGATAAATAACAATCTGACTATGAAACTTACGCTCGGCTTTTCGCCCTGCCCCAATGATACTTTTATTTTCGATGCACTGATTCACCATAAGATCGACACCGAGGGGTTGGAATTTGACGTGTTTTATGACGACGTGGAAACGCTGAACCAAAAAGCTTTCCGCGGCGAACTGGATATCACCAAGCTCAGCTATCATGCTTTTGCCTATGTGGTTGACAAATATGTTTTGCTGGATGCGGGCAGTGCGCTGGGGTTTGGTGTTGGCCCGCTTTTGATTTCGAAACGCGAAATATCAATTGCGGAATTGGATAATCCCGAATACAAGATTGGTATTCCCGGGAAATATACGACCGCCAATTTCCTGCTTGGATTAGCATTGCCGCAGGCCACCAATAAGCAAGAGATAATTTTTTCGGAGATAGAAGATGCTTTGCTGGATGAGAAAATAGATGTCGGCCTGATCATTCACGAAAACCGTTTTACTTACCAAAACAAAGGCCTGAAAAAGATCATCGACCTGGGCGATTACTGGGAAAAACTGACGGGTTGTGCTATTCCATTGGGCGGGATTGTTGTAAACCGAAAACTGCCTTTGGATGTTCAGCACAAGATCAACCGGGTCTTAAAAAGATCGGTTGAATTTGCCTTTGCCAATCCCAAATCGGGACTGGAATTTATCCGCTCACATGCACAGGAAATGAGTGAGGATGTGATGTACAAGCACATTGAATTGTACGTAAACAAATATTCGCTTGATTTGGGCGAAGAAGGCCGGAAGGCCATTAATTTACTGTTTGATACCGCAAAGGAAAAGGAGATAATTCCGGAAATAAAAGAGGAAATATTTTTAACCCCCTAGCCCCCTAAAGGGGGAATTTATATTTGCTCCCCTTTAGGGGCGGGGACTTAATACAGCAATTTATCATACGGATACCGATGCGTATGGATCGCCTTCACTTTTTCATATAACAGCGAGCGGAACTCATCGACGTTTTCCTTTTTCAATGCCGAAATAAATATTGCAGGGCTATTGTTTTTCGCCATCCAGCTTTGCTTAAAATCTTCCAGCGTCATGGCGTGGGACTCCTCACCGGGGTGGTGACGCAAAGGCTCATAGGCATCTATTTTATTGAAAACAGTGATTACTTGTTTATCTATTGCGCCAAGATCTTTTAAGGTTTCGTTTACAGTGCGTATCTGGTCTTCAAAATTAGGATGTGAAACGTCCACCACGTGCACCAAAATATCCGCCTCACGAACTTCATCGAGCGTTGACTTGAAGCACTCCACCAAATGGTGTGGTAACTTACGGATAAATCCGACCGTATCCGAAAGCAGGAAAGGCAGATTTTCGATCACTACTTTTCGCACCGTAGTATCCAGCGTAGCGAACAACTTATTTTCGGCAAACACCTCCGATTTGGAGATCATATTCATAATGGTGGATTTGCCCACGTTGGTATAACCCACCAAGGCCACGCGTACCAATTGGTGACGGTTTTTGCGCTGCGTCTCGTTCTGGCGGTCTATCTGTTTCAGCTTTTCTTTAAGCAACGATATTTTATTGAGAATCAAACGGCGGTCGGTTTCTATCTGCGATTCACCCGGGCCGCGCATACCGATGCCACCTTTCTGGCGTTCAAGGTGTGTCCATAACCGGGTCAGTCGCGGTAGTAAGTATTGCAATTGCGCCAGCTCGACTTGGCTTTTGGCCTGTGCGGTTTGCGCGCGACCGGCAAAAATATCCAGGATCAAATTGCTGCGGTCGAGTATCTTTACCTGTAATTCATTCTCGATATTGCGGAGCTGCGAAGGGCTCAGTTCATCGTCAAAAACTACAATGTCGATCTCTTCAGCTTTAACATAATCACGTATCTCTTCCAGCTTGCCGGTACCAACAAAGGTTGCCCTGTCGGGCCGCTGCATTTTTTGGGTGAAATGCTTTGTAGTAAGCCCGCCGGCGGTCTCAACCAGGAATTGTAATTCTTCTAAATACTCTTTTTCCTGCTCCTCGGTCTCATTTGGCGTGATGATGCCGACAAGCACAACTTTTTCCTGCTTCACAGCAGTATCATAAAATTTTTGTCTCATTCAGTGTGAATCTATCAATCAAAGTGCCAAGTTAGGGAATCAGTTAAAATGGCAGGGATAAAAAATTTTCGTAACTTTATATTATGAATAGTGAACAGCAAAAACTTCTCGAACGCATTACACTTGTGCCTGGTTTGATGGGGGGAAAACCAACCATTCGTGCACAACGTTTTCTTGTAAGCGATGTGTTAGAATTGCTCTCATCAGGCTTATCGGAAGAAAACATTTTGGAACAACATCCACTCCTGCAAAAGGAAGATATCCAGGCTGCTTTGCTCTATGCATCTTTAAAAATCAAAAATACCGTCGTCATCCATGCGGCCTGACGAATGGGAAATTTGGCTGGATAGTCAGCTTTCTCCGATAATTGCCAAATGGATGGCCGAGTTTACCGGGTTGAGCGTCAAATCCTCTTATTCTTTGCAACTTAATGGCTTAACAGATAGCGCAATCTATGATAAAGCTAAATCAAGCGGCAATGTGATTTTGGTTTCCAAAGATGCTGACTTCCCCGAACTAATAAGTCGTTTAGGCTCTCCGCCGAAATTGATTCTTGTAAAGAAGGGTAATTGTGACAATAGGGAATTATGGGAATTCATCAAGCCCAATATTTTGCAGTCCGTTAGGTTATTAACTTCAACCGATATTGACATTGTTGAATTAGAATAGAGTTAAATTACCCACCAATATTTTACTAAATGTAATTCCCTGCGTGCTCTTGTTATAGCGGTATACCACCATTTACATAGCTCATGTGGCGGCATACTATACATGCCGTTGTTCTCATTATCTAAAAATAAAAACACATTGTTCCATTCACCGCCCTGTGCCTTATGGCATGTAACAGCATATCCGTATGATACTTTCAAGCAATTAAGATAATCGTCTTCCAGCATTGCTTTTTTATATTCCGGGGTATTAGTTTTAACATTTTTTTCTCGCATTCGTTGACTAAAATCTATCATTAATTCTTTCATTTGATTATTTGAAAGATTGCCTCTGATACTATTTAGTGAGTCCAAGGATAGTAGAATAGAATAATCTTTATCCGTAGTAACAGACTTAACACGAACATTTTGAAATTTAAGTCGCGCTCTCGTCGAGGTAGTACCCAATTCTTCAATAATTACAAAATCGCCATTTGTTAATGGCACTATATAGTTGTTTTGTGTTACCAATAGGACTTCACCTATTTGCAAAGGCATATGTATTGATCCGAACAATTCTCTTCGCATAGCTTTATTAATATTTGATACCATTGCATTACTCCTAGCTATAGCAATTGTTTCATTTATACCTGTTTGCTTGTATTTTTCAAGATATAGATTAAACAACTCTTGGTCGGATCCATGTAGCTTTACATTGTTCAAATTAGACGCCGGCAATTTTGGATACAATTCCCATTCTTTTTGTAAGCTCATGTTTCTTACCGCACCCGCCAACTTTAAAACATCGTTAGAAGCCTCTGTTCGTTCGATCTTTTCCAGTGTAAATGATAATGCGACCTTATCCTGCTCATTAAGCCATTTAATCTCTAAAGCCGGGCTGAAGTGCTGGTTAACTGGAGGTAGCTGGCATGGGTCACCAACAAAAATGATTTTATTTTTGTTGGTGACTTCGAAAAAATCATTTAACAAGACTCCGGAACCAAATTGGGCGAATAAGACGTCTTTAGACAAATCGCCGGATAACATAGAGGCTTCATCCACTATATACAATTGTGTTTCTTTATCAGGTTGACGAGTTGTAAACTGTAAACTCATTTGCCCATTAAGATCAATTTCCGATATATTTTCAAGCATCTGATCATCAATACCATCAACTTTACTAAAATTATATAATTCACTATGAACAGTTGTTGCAGAAAATCCTGTCTTACCTTTCAGTACGGATGCAGCCCGCCCCGTAGATGCCAATAGACAAAAAGATTGCTCTTTTTCTGATAACCACTGACCCAAATACTGCATCAAAAAAGTCTTACCCGTACCAGCATATCCTTTTAATACAAATATATTGGCTGAGGAATGCTCAAGGAATTTTTGAATCGCCTTGAAAGCTTCTTTTTGGTCTGAGTTTAAGGTTGGTTTAGAGGACATTTAAACCAATATATTCATAAAAACATATAAGTCAATAGAATAACCAAATCGAATTTGCTTAGTATTCATTAAATTTGTTGATGCGCATCGTAACTATAGAAATAAATAAAGAAAAAGATCTTTTCGCTGTAGAGGAATTTTTAGACCATTTAGGTTTAAAATATCAGTTGGATGATCCGGAAGCTCTTGAAAAGTCAATTATGACTGGATACGAACAATCCAAAAATGGGTTGACCAGACCGCACGATAAAGTTATGCAAGAGTTTATAGACAAGTATAAATGACTATAAACTGGACGCCGGAAGCGGAAAGAACCTTTTCACAAAACCTTGAATATTTAGCCTATCGGTGGGATAATAGTGTTGTGCTTGGTTTTATCCAAAAGGTTGACGACTCACTACAAGCTATAATTTCTAACCCACAAGCTTTTCCTGCCCATAATTCAACTCTTCACATTCGCAAATGTGTAGTTACACCGCAAATTACTGTGTATTATAGAATTGTAAACGACAGCACGATAGACCTATTGACGTTTTGGAATAATTATCAAAATCCGGAAAAATTAAAATTAGAATAGGAATTACAACTCCCTCACAAACTCCTTCATCGCCTCGCCCGGATCAGCCTGCTTCATAAAGTTCTCTCCTATAAGGAAGCCATTAAAGCCGGCTTTTTTCAATTGTTTAATGGTTTCCGGGTTGCTGATAGCGCTTTCGGATATTTTCAAAAATCCCGATGGGATATGTTCAGCCAGTTGATAGGAAGTATCCACCGACACCGTAAAATCAGCAAGATTGCGATTGTTTACACCAATGGCGTCCAATGTCGGTACAATGCTTCGCTCCAACTCGTCGAGGTTGTGGACTTCGAGTAATACATTCAACCCAAGACTTTTGGCTAAGGATGAAAGTCGCTGTATTTGTTCAGGCGTCAATATCGCCGCAATCAGCAATATAATATCTGCACCCAACGCTTTGGCTTCGATCACCTGGTATTCGTCGATCATAAAATCTTTGCGCAGTATAGGTACCTGGTTTACGCGTCTCGCACGTATCAGGTCGATCTTTTTGCCCATAAAGAACTGCCGGTCGGTAAGTACCGAAAGTGCGGATGCACCGGCGGCAGCATAGCCTTTGGTTACTTCCTCAACAGAAACCGTGTTATTTATGATGCCTTTAGAAGGCGATTTCCGCTTGAATTCGGCTATAATTCCTGTCCGGTTTGGATCCAGTAAGAAATCTTTTAACGATAAAACATCGCGGTGAAAATATTCCGACTCTTCCAGGCTGGTGTAGGAAACATTCTTTTTCGCTGATTGGATCTCTGTCTTTTTATGCGCGACTATCGTATCGAGTATGCTCATGCCCCCTAACCCCCTTCAAAGGAGGAACCATTAATTTATCCTGCAATTATATTAAACTTTAATGAAATGCGTCGCTACTACTTCGACACCCCCTTCAGCGGGTTGGGGGGTTAACCAATTCTGCATCATCGCCCTGCCATATTCGGTCAGCACCGATTCGGGGTGGAACTGCACCCCGCAAACATCATATTGCTTATGCCGCAGAGCCATAATGCTGTTGTCCTGCTCATCAATAGCGGTTATGGTCAGCGAGTCGGGCAGACCTTCATTATCTACCACCCACGAATGGTACCTGCCTACCTTAAAGCTTTGCGGCAGTCCGGCAAAAAGCTTCTCGTGCGGGTCAGTAACTTTGATCGGCGTGGCAATCCCGTGCATAGGCCGGCTCAGGTTAAAGAGCTTTCCGCCGAATGCTTCGGCAATGGCCTGCTGACCAAGGCAAACTCCGAAAATGCTTTTCGTAGGTGAGTATTTTTTGATCACATCCAAAAGCAAGCCTGCTTCGGATGGTATGCCCGGCCCCGGCGAAAGAATGATGTGGCTGTATGCGTCCACATCATCGATATTAAACTGATCGTTCCTCCAAACATCGCATTGCAAACCTATTTCATTTACCAAATGCACCAGGTTGTAGGTGAAGGAATCGTAATTGTCTATAATTAAAATATTCATTTTGATTTTGAACTAATCTCTGATCACTAATTAACTAATCACAAGGTCTCCGCTAATTCGATGGCTTTTCTCAATGCCGCTATCTTATTATCCACTTCTTTCAATTCGCTTTCCGGTATGGAATCGGCTACGATACCAGCGCCGGCCTGGTAATGCAAGGTGTTGTTCTTGCTCAGGAACGAACGTATCATAATAGCGTGAATAAAATCGCCGTTGAAGCCGAAATAACCTATCGCGCCGCTATAAAAGCTCCGTTTACTTTTCTCATTCTCGTCGATGATCTCCATAGCCCGGTATTTCGGCGCTCCGCTTAATGTCCCTGCCGGGAAGGTATCTGCCACGATCTTGAACGATGAAACGTCATCGCGCAGCTTACCGCTTACGTGCGACACCAGGTGGATCAGGTGTGAATAATATTGAACTTCCTTAAAGGCTTTCACTTCCACTTGTTCGCAATGGCGGCTCAGGTCGTTTCGTGCCAGGTCTACCAGCATCACATGCTCAGCCGATTCCTTGGGGTCGTTTTCCAGCCTTTGTGCTATTTCAGCATCTTTAATGTCATCGCCGCTGCGCTTAAAAGTTCCGGCAATCGGATAAATATTAGCGACGTGATTTTTAATGGTGATCTGCGCCTCGGGCGATGAACCGAAAATCCTGAAATCGCCATAGTCAAAATAGAACAGGTACGGCGATGGGTTAATGGAACGCAATGCACGGTAAACATTGAATTCGTCGCCCGAAAACTGCCTGTAAAATGCCCTCGAAGGAACGATCTGGAACACATCTCCGCGGAATATATGCTGCTTCATTTTATCCACCATTGCCATAAACTCCTCTCCGGTAAGATTAGAACGTTCTTCATCGTTGCTTTTGAAATGATATTCCGGGAAGTTTTTGTTTTTGATCAGGTATTCCAGTTTCTGCAGCCCGCCGTTGGCAGGATATCCTTCCGGTTGGTTCTGGAAGATATGCAGCTCGTTTTTAAAGTGGTCGATGGCGATGATGTACCGGTAAATGTGGTACTGCATCGTCGGTATTTTCCGCACATCGCCGTCAACCTGTTTGAGTTTAATGGTCTCAAAGTGCTCGACAGCCTCATGAGTGAAGTATCCGAATAAGCCGTTCGACAGGATCTTACCCGGAGTGTCCATCACTTCAAAATGCGCCAGGAATTCGCCGATCTCGGCGACAAGGTCGAATGTACCCGGCTCTTTGATCGCGGTGGAACCATCGGGATAACTTTTCTTCAGGCGACCGTCGTTCAGCACCAGCCCTGCAACCGGGTCGCAGCAAACGTAGCTCATACTGTTCTCGCGGCTGTGGTAATCCGAGCTTTCCAGCAGCAGCGAATTGGGGAACACATCACGCAGGCGCAGGTAGATGCTAACCGGCGTGGTGGTATCGGCTAATAGTTTTTTTTCGGTAGTTGTTATTTTATATCGTTTCATTTTTAGTTCGCGTCATACAATAAAAAAACCCGGCGATTGGTTGGCGCCGGGTTCACAATTAGGTTTACAATTGATTAGTATCTCTTAACAAAAACACATCCGGCTGCTATTTTCATAGCGCCACCAGCTATTGTTTATGTAGGTTTTAATCATCGCGGTGACAAATTTATAAAGAAATTTGAATTAGCAAATTTTTTGTAAAAAAATATTCCCGATTGTATACGGGCTTTGTCGTATATCTCAGCCACGCCTGTTAATGCGTCATCCCCAGCAAGATGCCGCTATGGGCCGATAACAGCGTAGCCACTATTACAAGCACCGCTATGGTGTAGAAAGTAGCAATGGCCTTATGTTTCTTATCCGCAGTCGCGGCTTTCTTCGACCGGCTATGCCCAATGGTGATCAGCACGACGGCGATTAACATGCCCGCGATGTGTTCTACCGTCCAATAGCGCAAGGTATTATCTTTCATCACGCCGCTTACGAATTTCACATTCGGGCTCAGGAAGTACAGGATCAGCCCGATTAAGAGCTGCGTATGCACCGATATCATGGTGAACAGGTTCAGTTTGCGCTGGCCTTCGGTGTAAGGTTTTTTACCTATCCAGTTCGCCCAGGCGCTGACGATGGCTAATACAAGTAATAATAATACGATGTACCTGAAACCGGAGTGCAGGTACCTGAAAAAGAGGTAGGCGTTCATGGGTTGATCTGAATATGAGTTGAAGGTCGAAATTAATTGTTAGTACTCGTGTAACAAAAGTGTAACAAATATAGAATGATCGAGGCTATTATTACTTAGTGTATTAAATGTTTAAATAACTTAGTGCGCAAACTGAACTCCAATCATGAAGAAATTTTTACTCATTTCTCTTCTTGCCCTTTTTGTGTACCGCCCGGCGCGTGCCCAGGAAACTTTCCCGGTGAACGGCACGCAGGATATCCGTCCCGGTCTGTATGCATTTACCAACGCTAATATTGTGGTTAGCGCAGGGCAAACTATTCCCAACGGTACCTTGCTCGTGAAAGACAGGCTGATCGAAGCTGTCGGTCAGCACATCACTGTCCCGAAAGGTTATGTCATCATCGATCTGAAAGGCAAATACATTTATCCCGCGCTGATTGATGCTTACACCACTTACGGCCTGCCCGAAGCGCCAAGGCAATCCTTCAACCGCGGCGCCATCGTACCGGTATCGACCAAACCAGGAGCCTTTGGCTGGAACGAGGCCATTAAGCCCGAGATGCAGGCCAAAATGATCTTCCACGTCGATGCAGCAAAAGCGGAAGAACTGAAGAAAAACGGTTTCGGAGCGGTGCAGACGCTGATACACGATGGCATCGACCGCGGAACTTCGGCCGTGGTATCGCTCGGTAACGAACGCGACAACGAAGTGTTTATTAAAGACGAAGCCGCCGCGCAATACTCGTTCAGCAAGGGTACTGCTGCAACTAATTATCCGTCGTCGCTGATGGGAAGCATCGCCCTGCTGCGCCAAACCTATTATGATGCCGATTGGTACAGGAACCAAAAGGAAGAATACAATATTTCGCTGGAGGAATTTAACCGCGAGCAAAACATGCCGCAGATATTTGAGGTAACCGACCAACTCAATGTGCTGCGCGCGGACAAGATCGCTAACGAGTTCGGCAAACAATATATTTTTAAGACCGATGGCGACGAGTACCGCCGCATCGACGCCATGAAGGCTACCGGCAGCAGTTTTATTATCCCGGTCAATTTCCCGGAACCGTATGATATCGAGGATCCCATCGATGCGCGAAACATCAGCTATGATCAATTGAAGAATTGGGAACTAGCCCCCACCAACCCGGCTGCACTTGAAAAAGCAGGGATAAAATTTGCCATTACCTCTTTCGGGCTGCAAAATTCAAAAGATTTCTGGACCAACCTGCGTACGGCGATGGACTATGGCCTGAGTGAAAAAACAGCCCTGATGTCGCTTACCGAAATTCCCGCCGAAATGCTAGGTGTAAGTGATAAGGTAGGTACGCTGGCCAAAGGCAAGCTGGCCAATTTCATCATCACCTCGGATGACCTGTTCAAAAAAGACAATATTATTTACGAGAACTGGGTTGAAGGCCGGCAGGATATAATCAGCCGCATGGACGTTACCGACCTGCGCGGCAACTACTCGCTTGCAGGCGACGGCCTGGCCAATATCACCCTGAAAATTGGCGGCACACCCGGAGCATATGATCTGAATGTGCAGCGCACCGGCGCCGACAGCGTGCGCGCCAAGGGAAATATTACCCGCAACGGCGACCTGGTGACCATGCATTTCGATCTGAAAAAGCCGGCAGGCAACATACGCCTGAGCGGTTATATTACCTCGGTCTCACCGCTGGCTTTAAGCGGCGATGCCATACTGCCCGACGGAACCTTTACCCGCTGGACCGCAACATTAACCGCTCCGTTTACTCCATCGGCGTCGAAACCGGAACAGAAACCCGACCTTACCGTCGGTCCCGTTGTTTATCCCTTTGCGCCTTACGGCAACACCGAACTGCCAAAGCAGGAAACAGTGTTGTTTAAAAACGCCACTATCTGGACCAACGAAAAGGAAGGTATACTGCAAAACGCCGATCTGCTGATCGAGAACGGCAAGATCAAGGCGGTAGGTAAAGATCTTTCAGCGCCAAAGGGTGCTAAGGTGGTCGACGCTACCGGCAAACACATTTCGCCGGGGATAGTGGACGAGCACTCGCACATAGCCGTAACCGGCGGCGTTAACGAAGGCACCCAGGCCGTAACCTCCGAGGTGCGCATCGGCGATGTGCTGGATTCGGAGGATATACAGCTTTATCGGCAGCTTGCCGGTGGCGTTACCACTTCACACATCCTGCACGGCTCGGCCAACCCGATAGGCGGGCAAACCATGCTGATCAAGCACCGCTGGGGTGCACTGCCCGAGGATATGAAGTTTGAAGGCGCCCCAGGCTTTATCAAGTTCGCGCTGGGCGAGAACGTAAAGCAAACCAACTGGGGTATTCCCGAAGGCACGCCGAACATGCGCTTCCCGCAAACACGCATGGGTGTCGAGCAGGTTTATGTCGATGCCTTTACCCGCGCCAAAGAATATGAAGCGGCACGCGCTGTAAAGGGCAGCCATGTTCGCCGCGACCTGGAACTCGACGCCTTAGCGGAGATACTGAACGATACCCGTCATATTACCTGCCATTCGTATGTACAATCGGAGATTAATATGCTCATGCATGTGGCCGATTCGATGGGCTTTAAGGTAAATACCTTCACCCATATACTGGAAGGCTATAAGGTGGCCGACAAGATGAAGGCGCGCGGCATTGCCGGTTCGACCTTCTCCGACTGGTGGGCCTATAAAATGGAAGTACAGGAGGCGATACCCTACAACGGCGCCATTATGCATGATGTAGGCGTTAACGTGGCCTTCAATTCCGACGACGAGGAAATGGCCCGCCGCCTGAACCAGGAAGCCGGCAAAGCGGTTACCTACGGCAAGGTACCCGAAGAAGAAGCGCTGAAATTTGTTACCCTCAACCCCGCCAAAATGCTCCACGTCGACAATCGCGTAGGCAGCCTGAAACCCGGCAAGGACGCCGATATCGTGGTATGGTCGGCCGACCCGCTGTCGATTTACGCCGTGGCAGAAAAGACCTATGTTGACGGCATCAAATACTGGGACGTCGACGAAGATGCGGCCAAACAAAAAGCGTTAAAAGCCGACGAAGCGCGGATCATTCAGAAAATGATCGCCGCCAAAAATAAAGGCGCTGCAACGCAAAGGCCCGACGGCGGTACCCGCAGGCCCCGTTATACTTGCGACACCATCGAGGATGATGCCTACGTGGTAGCCGACGATTACAACGGCATGCAAACCAAAAACACCGGCGATCAAAGCCAAAACCAGAAATAACCCTCAATGATAACGAACATGAAAAAGACATTTTTAAGCATTTGCGGGTTATTGCTGGGCATTAGCATCGCTTACGGGCAGGCCAATATCTCGCCTGCGCCGCCACAAACAAAACCCGTCATCATTACCGGCGCCACTATCCATATTGGCAACGGCCAGGTGATCAATAACGGCTACATAGCATTTGATAAAGGAAAAATTACAGCCATCGGCGAAGGCACGCCTGCCAATACCAACGGCGCCGACGTTATCGATGCGACGGGCAAACAAGTGTATCCCGGTTTCATCTGCCCGGTAACCACGCTGGGCCTGGTCGAGATCGAGGAAGGTGCGCGCGGCACGGTCGACGATGAAGAAACCGGCGAGTTCAACCAGAATGTGCGGTCTATCGTCGCTTATAATACCGACAGCAAAGTGATACCGACGGTGCGGTCCAACGGCATCTTATTGGCACAGCCTACGCCGGAAGGCGGTATCATTTCCGGACAATCGTCCGTAGTGCAGCTTGACGCGTGGAACTGGGAGGACGCTGCTTACAAGACCGACATTGCCCTGCACATGAACTGGCCGGTATTGCGCACAACAGGGCGCCGCAGGCGAGCTACGCCAGGTACGCCGGAAGAGTCGCCCGAGGAGCGCCAGCAAAAAGAGCTGGAAGCCATCAACAGCCTTTTTACCGAGGCTAAAGCCTATGCCGAAGCCAAACCAGCCGTTGTCAACCTGCGCTTTGAAGCCATGAAGGGCTTGTTCAACGGAAGCAAAAAGTTGTTTGTGAATGCCAACGGCGCCAAAGAGATCGTACAGGCGGTTAACTTCGGCAAGAAGCTGGGTATACCGGTGGTTATCGTAGGCGGCAAGGAATCGTACCTGGTTACGGATGTGCTGAAGAGCAACAATGTGCCGGTGATCATCACCGAAACGCAAACCCTGCCTTACCGCGAGGACGACGATGTTTACTTGCCCTATAAGCTGCCCAAAATATTGCAGGACGCTGGCGTAAGCTACGGTCTCACTGGCATCGGTTTCTGGCGGCAGCGCAACCTGCCCTTTGAAGCGGGCGAGGCTGTGGGCTACGGGCTGACCAAGGAGCAGGCGCTGTCCATGATCACCATGAACAATGCCAGGATCTTAGGTATCGACAAAACCACCGGCACGCTGGAAGTGGGCAAGGACGCCAACCTGTTCATCTCCAAAGGCGATGCGCTGGATATGATCAGCATCGACGTACAGAAAGCGTTCATCCAGGGCCGCGACATTAACCTGGATAACCTGCACAAACAGCTTTACCGCAAATTCGCCGCGAAGTATGGGATAAAGGCGAACTTGTAGAACACGATTCAAGGAATTGAATGATAGGAATAGCGATGGGTTTAGGCCTGTCGCTATTTTTGTTTCATGCGTTTCAGGTATTGCAGTGTGAAACGGTGAAACAAGTGAAACACGCCTCTCCACGCGTCATTGCGAGCGAGAGCGAAGCAATCTCCGCTGATGCAAATCCGTGGGTAGCTGTACAAAACCGCAAGCATAGTTCAAAACCTAAACGCGGCATCGTCCTTTGCAAGGACATCGAGGTCCGTTGACTGTCCTGTGCAGAGATGGCTTCGTTCCTCGCCATGACGGGTTTGGTTTGTTTCATGCGTTTCAGGTATTGCAGTATGAAACGGTGAAACAAATGAAACGGCACGAGTACGCCATGCTAAGGCTTGCACTTTATACTGATGTCTTTGGATAAAAAATAAAATTGGGATTTATTACAGAAACTAGTACTCAACTTAAGACCTACGACAGTGGTGATTTTGCGGGCATATTTTTCAATTCATGCTCCATTATGCCGAAGGCGGTAGCAAGATAATCGTCCGATATTTCTCGATTCTCCATTTTTATTCGCATAACTGGCGGCCCGAAAAATTTATTTTCAATATCTTTTTTATAATCTATTGGCGTGGAGGCTTTAACAGGGTGTAATATATTAAATTGTTCCCAAGTCATAGGCTTTGTCAAACGCATTTGTTTTGACATTTGATCACAATATCCTTTTTCCTGAAAGGATTTAATAGGTATAGCAAAATTTGAAAAGTCTTCCAAATTGTGTAAATCAAATTTTGATGAATTACATTTAGTGGAAAGGTATTTTACGCCGTCCAAATCCTTCTTAGTCATTATCCATTGCATTAACATTTGTGGGAAGATATACTCAGGCTTAAAATGGGCCATTCTATCATACACTTTCATAAATGAAACTGAGAAAAGTGGATAATTATTTATTAACCGAGGAAGTTCAAATTCTCGCAAAAATGTTTCCCAGTTTGGGATACCACCATGACCTGGGACTAAAGTTCTTCGAACAAAGTCTATTTGATTGGTTAAATCTAAGAATTTAAAATTCTTTCCTATCAATTCATATCTTGATACCGGCATTTGAGGGAAAAAAGGCCGATCCAATTCTTCCCAACAAGTATATATCGAATTGCATAAATATAAACATGGAGTACCTGGCAAGCTAAATCTATAGGTGTTGATATAATATCTTTTTTCAAATGGCACATGAAACATGTCCAATAACTCGAATTTTCCTTCTAATACCTTTCTCGCCTTATAGTAATAGTGTGGATTTGGCTGTACTAAGGTTTTATTTGGATATGTGAGATGAGGCTCCAGGCGATTAATAACATCTGAAAATTTATTGTAAGCTAACGCGGCGTTCCCTTTAAATATAAAATTCGTAATATCAAATAACTCACTGCATAATAGTTCCGCATGAGGTAGATTTTTCTTGATGATATCAGAATATTCGTCATCGACTTTTTTAAGCAACTCTAAATACTTGTCTAAAATGTGTTTTACATACTTTGGAAAATATGATGCGGCATCAAGGGGGAGGTTAAATATTTTATTATTTAAAACTTTTACTAATCTCATAATATAAATATATAACTTATCTATATAAATTCGATTAAGGCAAAATCTGTAACAGACTGCGATTATTTATAAAGATTATTCTTTTATAATTCAGATTTATCTTTATATTTGAATCCCCGTTCTGCAACACCCTCCTTTGTTTCATTGTTTCAAACGCTGCGTCCTGCAACACGTGAAACAGCTTGAAACAGGGTTGTACGTTCGACGTCGTACGTTTTACGCCTGAGTCACTCCACGTATAACGTAGCACGTACACGTACAACCATCGCAGGCTTTTTCTTTAAAAAACATTTAAATCTTATCAAATCATGGAAGAAAAACCATCTTACCTGCGGACTGGCGATGCCGCGGGACCAACACCCACCATTTCGCCAAAGATCGATCTCTCCGCTCTGACCATTCCCGCCAACATGCCCAAAGGGCTTCCGGAGGCTATCCGCGAAGGATTGCTGCGCGACAACGAGGAGTACTGGGCGCAGCAGAATGTCGCCCGCGGGCTGTTCCTCATCCGGCCGGTAAAAAAATGGATCGATGAGGCCAAAAACGAGCCGATACCTAAAATGCTGTTCAGCGAGTTCTGGCACGAGGGCGAGCTGTGCATCCTGTATTCGGACACCAACCTGGGCAAGTCGGTACTGGCCATACAGATAGGCAACAGCATTACCAGCGGTACGCCGATACCAGGCTTCAGGATGAGCGCCCATGCGCAAAAGGTGATCTACTTCGACTTTGAGATGAGCAAAAAGCAGCTTGAAGTGCGTTACGCCGCCGACTATACGCAGCATTACGAGTTTCACCCCGACTTTTTCCGCGCCGTTATCGACCCGGATTTCGACATGCCCGAAGACAGCGCCGGTTATGAGCAGTACATGGCCGAATCGCTGGAGAGTGCGGTGGTTTCGTGCGGCGCCAAAGTGCTCATCATCGATAACCTGACCTACTTGCGCAACGAGACCGAAAAGGCGCACAGCGCCCTGCCGCTGATGAAACAACTGAAACGCCTGAAAACAAAGTACCGGCTCAGCATCCTGGCGCTGGCGCATACGCCCAAGCGCGACAAAAGCAAGCCCATTACCCGAAACGACCTGCACGGCAGCAAGATGCTGATCAACTTTAGCGACAGCGCTTTTGCCATCGGCGAAAACCCGAAGGATAAGGATGTGCGTTACCTGAAGCAGATAAAGCAGCGCAACACCGGCGAGATGTATGGCTCGGAGAATGTGTGCGTATGCGTGGTGAACAAGCCGCACAACTTTTTACAGTATGAGTTTACCGGCTTCGGCCGCGAGTGGGACCACCTGAAGGAACCGCAGGAAGGCAGCCCCGACCATGTGCTGGAAAAGGTGCGCGAGCTGCACGACGCAGGCATGACCCAGCGCGAAATTGCATCTGAACTGACTATATCGGCCGCTAAGGTGAACAGGCTGCTGAAGAAGACAAATAACTGATTATTAACCTACACCAAATCAAAAAAACAAATGGAAAATTTACAGATCGGCAACTGGCTGATAACGAATGACGGAATTGAATGGACGGGCAGTCCCTACGCGGGTTATTACATTAATAAAGACCGGTTGTTACAGGAAAGCACCGAAAAACCGGGCACCTTCGACTGGCTGCTGCACATGGCGCACAAACCCTGGCTTAAGGAAAGGGACGTTTACGAATTGAATATTGCGTTTTTGATCGCACTCGGGCTTTTGCCGCACTACAAAAGATCAAAGCTTTCGATGGGGAAGACGCTGGAAGAACAGGAACAGATAATCGCCCGTAAAAAGCATAAAAAAGGCGTTCCCGTTTTTGGCAACGCTGTTTCACGGGTTTCAGTTGTTGAAGTGTGAAACGGTGAAACAAATAAAACAGGTGAAATAATGCTTATTGATATAATTATGATTAGTATTGGTACCTGACCTATGCTATTTATCTAAAAATCCTTATGGATAGACTATCGTTTGATATCTATATACCCGATGGAAAGAAATTCCATTTGACACCAGATTGGACCGTCTTCGGCCTATGGTTTATTGCTATTGGTTTTTCCTGGGCAATTGATGGAGTTCTGCCAAACAGCGGAGACTATCGGGGTTACATCGCATTGATAGTAGGATTAGTTACTGCCTATTATTTAATTGCATCGTTTTTTACTTATAAACCGCTTAATGGCAGGCTCGAAGGAGAACTCATATTTAATAATGACGACCTTACTATAAACGGCGCAACTTATCCTATTGAAGATATATATAACCTCAATTTCTTTTTTGAAGATTATTACGGGAAATCAACAGGTACCGGTCGTAGTTTCGGCCCCAGGCGTTACCAAGGTGTAAATAATTATATATCATTTACAGATAAGAACAACGAGGATCATATCATCTATTTTCAATTAAAAACTGAACATAGCTATCTTTCCCTTGCACCGTTTATTAACCGAGCCATAAAACTTAACCGGATGACGGTAAATAGTGGAATTGAGTTGCTTGGTATAGAAAACGTAAGCATCAACTAAGGCTGCATCAAGTATCGTTATACCGGAAAACTCACCTTCCCCATCAACACGGCAGGATTATTACCAATCTTCATTGGTTCCCCGGAGAGCGCCTCGTTACCCAACAGGGCAAACAGAATAGCTTCTTTCGCATCCGGGTCGATGCCTAAAGCTGAGGTATCGGCAAATGTGGCTTTGGGTAATAGTTGTTTCAGGTAAGTGGTCACAAAATAGTTCTTCGCGCCGCCGCCGCTGGCAAAGATGGCGCTGTCAGCAGGGAAATAAGCCGAAATAAAATCGGCTATGGTTCGCGCGGTAAAGGCGCTTAGCGTACACACCATATCTTCCGGGCTGATGTCCTGTGTGCCCGAAACCTGCTGCGCATCGGCCAGGTAATTCAGGTTAAATAGTTCCGGACCGGTGGTTTTGGGTCCCTTTTCACCAAAGAACGGATGATCGAGCAAAGCTTCGAGCAACTGATCATTTACCAGGCCCGACAGTGCGATCGCGGAATCTTTATCATAGGGCTTATTAAAATACTCCCGGCAGGCTGCGTCGATCATGGTATTGCCGGGGCCGATGTCGGTGCAAACTACCTTGTCTAAATTACCGTCGGCGGGCAGATAAGTGAGGTTGGCAATCCCTCCGATATTCAGCAATATCCGGTCCTCGCCCTTCTTGCCGGCAAGCAGCACATCGCCGTAGAGGGCCAGTGGGGCTCCCTCGCCGCCTGCGGCAATGTGTTTCTGGCGGAAGTCGCTGATGGTAAGGATGCCCGTTTTTACCGCCAGGTGGTCGCCATCGCCGATCTGTAAGGTTGCGTTTGGATATCCGGCCTGCCCGTGCAGACTTTTGGGGGCATGGTAAATGCTTTGCCCGTGACTGGCGATAAAATCGACCTCAGAAGCTTTTACACCCCATTTGTCCAGCGCCTGTAAAACCAATTCACCGTGGAATGTGCCAATGTAAGCATTCAGCAAAGTCACTTTTTCCAGGTCGGCCAGCCTGCGTGAAAATACTTCATGAACCTCGCGTTTGAAATGATCGTGGTATGGAATGGTGGTAAAATGCAGCAATTCGAAACGCGTCTCCAGCCCGTTTCCGGTGAATTTGCACAAGGCAATATCCAGCCCGTCCAGTGATGTACCCGACATGAGGCCGATGCCAAGTTTGGAAGACTTTTGCGAAATGGTTACTAAACTTTGGAGATTACGGTTCATTTACGTTGGACGTTTTACGTAGTACGTTATACGTTTTGGTATCTCAAAGTTTGGTGATTAATCTTACTTTAGGAAATTAAATCAAAATCTTATCATCATGCACAACTTTAAAGACTTACTGCTTTGGCAGGAATCGCATCAACTCGTTTTAAAAATCTATAAATTGTCGGAGGATTTTCCAAAATCGGAGATGTTTGGTATTACTTCGCAATTACGGAGGGCGGCTGTTTCCATGCCTTGTAATATTGCTGAAGGCTGCGGCCGCTATACACCGAAAGATTTTGCTAACTTCCTCCAAATTGCTCTTGGATCGACGAACGAAACTGATTATCTAACCTTACTGGCTAAAGATCTGAATTATCTTTCAGCAGATAAATTTGATTCAGTGCAGGAACACCTGAACAAGATCAGGGCGATGAACATCAACCTGATAGAAAAAGTAAGAAAATAAAAAACGTATAACGTACCACGTCTAACGTAAAACCTAATGAGTACTGATGTATTAAAGAAACGCCTACTGTCCCTCGACGTATTCCGCGGAATAACCATAGCCGCAATGGTCCTGGTGAATGATCCGGGCGACTGGGGCAATATTTATCCGCCGCTGGAGCATTCCAAATGGAACGGCTGCACTCCTACCGACCTGATATTTCCATTCTTCCTGTTCATGGTGGGCGTGTCCATCGTGTATGCCATGGAAAGCAAGAAGGATAAGATGAGTCATTCTAAACTGATACTTAAAGCATTTAAGCGAATGGTTATCATCCTGCTTATCCAATATACGGTTCAGTTATTATTCCATCCCAGCTTGTCGCACCTGCGTTTTCCGGGTGTGCTGCCGCGAATTGCAGTGGTGTATTTCATTTGTTCGGTTTTGTACGTCAAAACCTCGCAAAGGACGCGTGACTGGATATTTGCTATAGCACTTATCGGCTATTACATCATCATGAATTTTATCCCGGTTCCCGGCGTCGGTCATGCCAGTTTAGAGCCCGAAACCAATTTGGGCGCCTGGATTGACCGGCTGATCTTTACACCCAATCACCTTTGGAGCCAATCGCATACCTGGGACCCTGAGGGACTGCTGGGTACTATTCCGGCTATCGGTACCGGCTTGTTCGGCATCAGGCTGGGCAGTTGGCTTAAGCGCAAAGACCGCGACGACGGCATCAAAGTGAGCTGGATGTTTACTTTCGGGGTGATATCTGTGGTGCTTGGAATGATCTGGAACCTGTTTTTTCCCATCAACAAAGCTCTTTGGACCAGCTCATTCGTTTTGTATACCGGCGGCCTGGCCACGCTGGCGCTTAGCCTGAGCTATTGGCTGATCGATGTGCAGGGCCGGAAAAAGTACACCTGGTTTTTCGTGGTATTCGGCGCTAATGCTATTACAGCTTATGTTATGGCCGACTTTGTGCCGCATTATTTGAGTATGATCCGCGGTGATGCTAAAGGCAATCCGTTTTACCATGCTTTCTTCCTGAATTTCCTGTCGCCTGTAAATGCATCGCTGGCAAGCGCAATATTTATTGTACTTGTGGTGTGGATGGTTATGTGGGTATTATACCGCTTCAAGATCTTCATCAAAGTCTGAAATACTTTGAAACTACTTAATTCGTTCGCATCTTAGCACTTTAACAAAAATATTATGAACCTAAGAAAAATCTTATTATCAACCTTATCAGTTTGTATTGCGACCAGTTTTACGTTCGCGCAGGCAAAAAAATCGGCGCCTTCGCCAAAATCAAAACCCATCCCGCACAAAGAACAGATCAAAGGCAGCCTGCTTCCTACCGACCCGGATGTGATCATCGGGAAGCTGCCCAATGGTTTGACCTATTATATTCGTAAGAACACCGAGCCGAAGAACCGTGCCGAGCTGTATTTGGTAAATAAGGCAGGCTCGGTGCTGGAAAGTGACGACCAGCAGGGCCTGGCGCATTTTACCGAGCATATGGCCTTTAACGGTACGCGCGATTTTCCGAAGAACGAGCTGGTGAACTACCTGCAAAAGGCAGGCGTAAAGTTCGGCGCCGACCTGAACGCCTATACTTCGTTCGATGAAACGGTGTACCAGTTGCCGCTCCCTACCGACAGTGCTAAGGTATTCGAGAAAGGTTTTGATATTTTAGCCAATTGGGCTGGATACCAGACTTTCGACCCTAAAGAGATCAATGACGAGCGCGGCGTAGTGCTGGAAGAAGAGCGCCTGCGCGGCAAGAATGCGCAGGAACGCTTACAGCAGCAGATATTGCCCGTGCTGCTCAATAATTCGCGCTATGCCAAGCGCATACCTATCGGCAAAGAAAATATTCTAAAAACCTTTAAGCCCGAAACCATCAAACGATTTTACCACGACTGGTACCGGCCCGATCTTCAGGCCGTGATCGCCGTGGGTGACTTCGATCCGAAACAGGTGGAGGGTTTTATCAAACAATATTTCTCGCCGCTGAAAGACCCGGCCAATGAAAAACCGAGGCCTGAATATACCGTACCGCCGTCACCAGGCACCGTTGTGAAGATCGCTACAGACAAAGAATTTCCGCGTACCATTTTCGAGATGGTGGTGCGCCATCCCGAAACGAAGATCCAAACTAAAGGAGAATACCTGCAAAGCATGCGCAACCGGCTGTTCAACGCTATGCTGAACGCCCGCCTGAACGAGTTGACGCAGCAGGCCAACCCGCCATTTGTGGTCGGCTTTACCAGCTACGGTGGATTTTTGGGACACCAGGATGCATTTACTTCTGTTACATTGGCTAAGCCCGGGCAACTGGAATCGGCCGTGAAAGCTTTAGTGGCGGAGACCGAACGGGCACGCAAATTCGGGTTCACACAAACAGAGCTCGATCGCGCTAAAAAAGATGCGCTGACACAAATGGAGAACGCCTACAATGAACGCGATAAAACCAAGTCGGTAAATTTTGTGCGCGAATACCAGGACAACTTCCTGGAAGGAGACGCCGTACCCGGGATAGCCTGGGAATACAATTTTTATAAGGATAACATCGGCAGGATCACCCTCCCCGAAATTAACGCGCTGGCGGGCAAATACATCAGCGACCAGAATCGCGCTGTGATCGTTGAGGCGCCTGAAAAAGAAAAAGACAAGTTGCCCGACTCGAAGACCTTGCTCGAATGGATCAATACGGCAGGTAAGGATGTGAAGCCTTACGTGGATAATGTAAGTAATAAGCCATTGGTGGATAAGGAACCTATCCCCGGTAAGACCGTATCGGTACAAAAAGATACCGCTATCACGACCACCACACTAACTTTGAGCAACGGTGTAAAAGTTATTTTGAAGCCGACTACCTTCAAGAATGACGAGATACTGATCAACGGGTATCATTTTGGCGGTACGTCACTGGCAAGCGACCAGGACTTTACCTCGGCCAACCTGGCGGCTGGTGTAATAGGCAACAGCGGCCTGGGAAGCTTTACCGAAATACAGTTGGATAAGATGCTGAGCGGTAAAAATGTAGGTATATCGCCGTTTATCCGCGAACTGTCTGAAGGTGTAGCCGGCAGTTCGTCGACGAAGGATATCGAAACAGCACTACAGTTGGTATACCTGTACTTTACCGAGCCGCGCAAGGACCCCGATATCTGGCAGGCCAGCATGACGCAGACCAAATCGCTGCTGGCCAACCGGAGCCTCGATCCAACCAGCGTTTTCCAGGATACGGTTGCGGCTACGCTGAGCAATCACAATTTCCGCCGCATGGTTACCACTGTCGACCGGCTTAATAAGGCCAGTTTGGATAAGGCTTATGCGTTTTATAAACAGCGGTTTGCCGATGCCAATGGTTTTACCTTTGTGTTGGTGGGCGCGTTTGATGTAGATAAGATCAAACCGCTGATTGAAAAATATTTAGGCGGGCTGCCCTCGTCGGGCGGAACCGAAACCTACAAGGATTTAGGCATTAACCCGCCTTCGGGGCAAATAACTAAAGAGGTGCATAAAGGTATAGGCGATAAAAGCAGCGTACAGTTGGTGTTCAGTGGTCCTTATGAATATAACGAGTTTAACAACCTGCAGCTTGACGCGCTGAACGAGATATTGAATATCAAGCTGATCGAGCGGCTGCGTGAAAAAGAAGGAGGGACCTATGCGCCGGGTGTGCGCGTAAATCATACCAAATTGCCCGACGGGCGCTACAGTATCACGGTTTATTTTGGCTGCGCCCCGGCTAACGTCGATAAGCTGATTGCGGCAACGCTCGACGAGATCAATAAGATCAAACAGAATGGCCCGGAAGCCGTGGACGTAGAGAAGTTCAGGGCCGAAACCATGCGCGCAATCCAGGTCGATCTGAAGGAGAACTCGTTCTGGGATAGTCATCTTTACACATCGTCGCAAAACAACGAGAATCCTGATGAGGCGTTGAATTGGATCAAAGACCTCGACCAGGCCACTGTTCAGACGGTAAAGGATGCTGCCAACAAATATTTAAGCGGTAATAACTTCATCAAGCTGATCCTGCTGCCGGAGAAGAAATAGGAAAAACAAGAGTTGCACGAATTTGTCCGGATTAACATCGAATCGAATTGGTGTAATTCGCCTAAATTCGTGCAATTCGCGTTATGATTACAGGACAGCAAGTCATACAGGAATGGTACAGCCGTAAAAACTGGCAGCAATTCAGCTTCCAGAAGGAGATGGAAGCGGCTTACCTGGCTGGTTATTCGGGCCTGCTGAACGCACCTACCGGCAGCGGTAAAACCTTTGCCGTTTTCCTTCCCTTCCTGGCCGACTATATCAATAAGCACCCTGACACTTATAAAACCAAAGTCAATAATGGACTGCTGATGCTTTGGATAACGCCGTTGCGCGCGTTAACCAACGACATCAGGAAGGCTATGCAGGAAGTTTGCGAGGAACTCGGGCTCCCCTGGCGTATTATGACCCGCACAGGCGATACGCCTGCAGCCGAAAAGCAGGCATTAAAGAATAAACTGCCTGAAGTGCTGTTGACCACGCCTGAAAGCCTGCACCTGATGCTGGCGCAGAAGGAATATCCCAAAATATTCCAGGGCCTGCAAGTGGTAGTGATCGACGAATGGCACGAGTTGCTGGGCACCAAACGCGGTGTGCAGGTTGAGTTGGGATTGTCCCGGCTTAAGGGCCTGCCTTTAGTCGGTAGTTTTCAGTTGGCAGTTGGCACCCAAACGATAGATAAGAATTGCCAACTGCAAACCGCAAACCGCAAACCGGAAATCTTGAGTCAGAAGCCGGAAGTCTTAAGTCGGATGTCAGAAAGTGACTCAAGACTTGCGACTCAAGACTCAGGACTTAGAATATGGGGTATCAGCGCGACCATAGGGAACCTGGAACAGGCGGTAGATGTACTGCTGGGAAATGATTTTCCAAAGGATAAGATCAAAATGGTGCGTGCACACCTGGATAAGAAGCTGGTGATCAAGTCCGTGATACCCGAAAGTGTCGAGAACTATTCCTGGTCGGGGCATATCGGTGTGAAGCTTTTGCCGCAGGTAATGGACATCGTAGCAAAAAGCAGCACTACGCTGATCTTCACTAACACCCGCTCGCAAGCCGAGATATGGTACCATGCTATACTGGATAATTATCCCGAATACGCCGGTATCATGGCTATGCATCACGGGTCGCTGGATAACGAAGTACGAAATTGGGTGGAGCAGGCATTACACGCCGAAGCGCTGAAGGTGGTGGTGTGTACGTCGAGCCTTGACCTGGGGGTTGACTTTCGCCCTGTCGATACCGTGGTGCAGGTAGGCAGCCCGAAAGGCGTTGCGCGCTTTATGCAGCGAGCCGGGCGGAGCGGCCATCATCCGGGCGCAACTTCAAGGGCTTATTTTGTACCGACGCATTCGCTCGAGCTGTTGGAAGGGGCAGCGCTGAAACAAGGGATTAGGCAGGGCATTTACGAGAGTCGCGACCCGATGCTGCTGTCGATGGATGTGCTGATCCAATACATGGTTACGCTGGCCGTTTCAGATGGCTTCAGGGCAGACGAATTATTTAGGGAGGTAAAAACCACGTATGCCTTTGCTGATCTGACGCGACAGGAATTTAATGAGCTCCTTGATTTTATTACCCATGGCGGAAGGGTATTAGCGCAGTACGACGAGTTTTTGAAAGTAGAGGTCGAAAACAGTTTATATAAAGTAAATAGCCGGCGGGTTGCTTTGCGTCATCGGCTGAGCATCGGTACCATTACCAGCGATGTAAGTATCCGGGTAAAGTGGCTAAGTGGTGGGAGCCTGGGTACGATAGAAGAATCGTTTATTTCGAAACTTAAGGAAGGCGATACTTTCTGGTTCGCCGGGCAAAACCTGGAGTTCGTCCGCATCAAAGAGATGAGCGCTTATGTGCGCAAGTCAAAAGCGAAAAAGGGGCTTATTCCGAGCTGGATGGGCGGCAGAATGCCGCTTTCGTCGCAATTATCGGCTGTCTTCAGGGACAAGCTCGACCAGGTGGCGCACGGACAGGAGGAGGACGAGGAGGTGATCGCCCTGAAACCGCTGTTCGATATGCAGGCCGGATTGTCTCATTTGCCGCAGAAGCACGAGTTCCTGATCGAATCTTTCAAGGCCCGCGACGGGCATCACCTGTTGTTTTATCCTTTTGAGGGCAGGTTGGTGCACGAAGGAATGGCCTCGCTGCTGGCGTACCGCATATCGCGTATCCGTAGCTTTTCGTTTTCTATCGCCATGAACGATTACGGCTTCGAGCTGCTTGCCGACGAGGATATACCCATTGAACAGGCGCTGGAGGATGCGGACTTTTTTTCCATCGAAAACCTGATCGACGATATACAGCTCAGTCTTAACGCCAACGAGATGGCCCGCCGGCGGTTTCGGGACATTGCGCATATCGGCGGCCTGGTATTCACCGGTTACCCGGGTCAGCCGGTTAAGAACAGGCACTTACAGGCCTCAACTTCGTTGCTGTTCGACGTTTTTACCGAATATGATCCGAAAAACCTGCTGGTAAGGCAGGCTTATAATGAAGCATTGGCGTTTCAACTGGAAGAGTTCAGACTGAGGGAGGCTTTGCAGCGTATACAGAATCAAACGATTGTATTAAAAGAAATCGAAAGACCTACGCCTTTTGCATTTCCCATAATGGTCGACAGCCTGGGACGCGAACGGCTGACCACGGAAACGCTGGAAGAACGTATAACCCGCCTGCTGCGGACAGACGATATCGGTATCGCTGAACGGACCGTTGAAAAGAAAAAGGTGATTAAGAAGAAAAAAGGTTTTTAGCGTTATTTTTCCAGGCGTTTGCCAGGTATAGATAATCGATATAATTGGCGCTTATACAGGCAGTAATGGTTAAAACTTTTCTTATTGGTAAATATTTTATAGTAATCGCCAAGTGACGGGCAACATCATACACGCGTGCATTACTATTGCAATGCAATTACCTTAAATGAAGTTTGGGTATAAAAGCCTAATCGAACAATTTTTTACCGCGAATGATTACCGTAAGGATAATCAATACGATGGGTAAAACTGTTATAATTACTCCTACTAATGTTAAGCCACTGCCGTTCATAACTGGGTCTGATATTTAAAAATTAATAAAACAAAAACCGTGCCCCAAATGTATCCCACATTCAAGGCTATTGTTAATTGACATGATTGCAGTAAAAAGGTTTAAAATCAATGATCTAAACCGGGTATTATGTTCTACAAAAATATCAATACCAATACTGCGCGGGTAACAAATTTCCCGCCTAACATATGCCGGCATTTCAGGGCTGTTAAACCCAGCCGGCTATATTTATATCTTAAAAGATCCCTTAATAGGTTTATATATTAAAGGCGATTTTTATTCCAGAAAATTAATTGTAAGGTTTACCGTTCGGCCACGACTATAAATGTAGGAAATTTTCATAACTTTATGATAATGAGCATTAAAAAGTTTTGCACATCAACCACATTTTTGTTAATTACTGTACTATGTGCGTGCAGCCAGGCCAAACCTACCGGTAAGGTTGTTCCCGGCAGTTCTGAGGACGTAAAAACTTTCCCGGAGGCCAAACCAAACGCCTACTGGAAGAAGATTTTATCGCCTGAAACTTATGAAATTATGGTGGACAAGGGCACCGAGCGCCCATTTAACAATCCTTACTGGAACAACCACGCAAAAGGTATCTATGTAAGCGCCGCTACCGGTAAACCATTGTTCAGTTCGGATGCCAAATTCGATTCAGGCACCGGCTGGCCGAGTTTCTTCAAACCGATCGATCCTAAGGCGATCATGATCGTAAAGGATTACTCCGACGGTATGGAGCGCGACGAGGTGCTGGAACGCAGCACCGGGCTGCACCTCGGTCATGTTTTTGACGATGGGCCGGCGCCGACAGGTTTACGCTATTGCCTTGATTCTTATGCTTTAAAATTCGTACAGACCAAATAGTTAAATTTTTTTCAGAACTTTGAACCGCGAAAACAGAAACCTCGTATGTAATACTGTTTTTCGATTTCAGTTCAATGATTATACTTGCTTTTTTCCTTTGCCACTGGTTTCTGTCGCTCTTTTTCCAGACATTTTTCCAGCACCGTTATGCATCGCATAAGATGTTTAAAATGAACCCGTTTTGGGAAAAGACGTTTTACTTCTGCACCTTCATTTTCCAGGGATCGTCATTTCTTAATCCGCGTGCATATGCCATTATGCACCGTATGCATCATGCCTACAGCGATACCGAAAAGGACCCGCATTCGCCGCACTTCATTAAAGATGTTTTCGGGCTGATGATGAAGACCAAGGATATTTACATTTCCTACCAGAGGTACAAGGTAGAGCCGGAACCCCAGTTCCGCGACCGTTATCCAACATGGAGTTTTGTGGACCGCATTGGCGATCTTTGGGTTACGCGCATTAGTTTCGGTGTGCTCTACACGGCGTTTTATGTGGCGTTCGCTACACACTGGTGGATGTTCCTGTTGCTTCCGATCCATTACCTGATGGGGCCTATACATGGCGCCATTGTCAATTGGTGCGGACATAAATACGGCTATTCTAATTTCGACAACGACGATCACAGCAAGAACACGCTGCCGTTCGATTTTCTGATGATGGGTGAATTGTTTCAGAATAACCATCACCGCCGTCCTAATAATGCCAATTTTGCCAGGAGATGGTTCGAATTCGATCCCACTTATCCGGTAATGAAGCTGATGCATGCGCTTCGCATCATCACGCTGAGGAAAGCCTGAAAGCCATGATCACCGCACTTAAGGTCATATTCAGTGTCTTATTCGTGTGGATGTGTTACGTGGTGATCAGCACCAGTCTGCAAAGCAACTTGTTCAGAGAATGGAACTCATTGGGCGCAATACCCTGGATGCGCGCCACGCTTTGGGATTTCTATACCAATGTACTGGTTATCTTCGTATGGGTGTGTTATAAGGAGAAAAGTCTGTTGCTCAAAATCCTTTGGCTTTTACTCCTCGTATGTTTAGGAAGCATCGCCAGTTGCGCCTTTGTATTAATACAATTGTTCAGACTAAAACCCGGCGAAGGCTTAAAAGAACTATTTAGCAAACAAAATGGATAATTCGGTTTGGTGGCTGGCATTGTACAGCCTGGTTGCATGCTGCTTCATCATGTTGCTGGTTTGGTTTTGGGCTCACCGCATTAAAAACGCCGGTGTGGTGGATATTTTTTGGTCATATAACTTCCCTGTTATTGCCATTATCCTGTTGGTGCTAGCGCCCGGGTTCGAGGCGCGCAAGCTGCTTATTTGCGGTATGGTCATCATTGCAGGGGGCCGTCTTGGCACACATATTCTTAGGCGCACGGTAAGCCACATTCACGAGGAGGAAGGCCGTTATCAGCAATTGCGTAAAGAGTGGGGGCCGATCCCGGACCGTGTTTTCTTTTGGTTCTTCCAGGCGCAGGCTTTATCCAATGTGATACTGGCCCTTCCATTCTTCCTGATCTGCATGAACACAACTACAACCTTGTCTCCACTGGAATATGCAGGCGTAGCTCTGTGGCTGATCAGTGTTTCGGGCGAGTCGATTGCCGATGCGCAACTTAGGGTATTTAAAAAAAATCCGGCCAACAAAGGCAAGGTTTGCAGCAAGGGCTTGTGGAACTATTCTCGGCACCCTAATTATTTCTTTCAATGGACGATGTGGATGTCGTACTTCGTGTTCGCGCTGGCTTCGCCTTATGGTTACCTCGCGATCATTAGTCCGGCAATCATCTTGTACCTTTTGCTGAGAGTAACCGGCATCCCGATCACCGAGGAACAATCCATCCGCTCAAGGGGCGACGCCTTCAGGGAATACCAGAGAGCAACTAGCGCGTTTATACCGTGGTTTAAGAAGAAAACGTGACCTTGGTTGTACGTTCTACGTTTGACGTTGTACGTTTTTATTCCCTTGTAAACCAATAATTCTCTATATTTCAAAATCCATAGGCGGGATAAAATCGTAATCTATGTCTAAAATCGACGTATAACGTCCTACGTAAAACGTCCAACCCAAACCCATGTGGTACGATAAACTGATCGAGCAAAATAGAGTTCCCGATTTTCTATTACGGCGTGGTATCCGTAAACTCCTGCGGCAGCGCCTCCGTGACGAAAACAAGGGCGGCGTTGAAGCACAGCAGGAACATTTGATGAAGCTAATCGAACAGCTCAAATCTTCGCCTATCGCAGTCAACACTTCCGAAGCTAATCAGCAGCATTACGAGGTACCAACCCAGTTTTACCAGTATTGCCTGGGAAAAAATCTTAAATATTCAAGCGGCTATTGGAAGGAAGGGGTTACCGATATCGATACGTCTGAGGACGATATGCTGGAATTGACCTGTCAGCGTGCGGAATTACAGGACGGCCAGCAAGTATTGGAGCTGGGCTGCGGCTGGGGGTCTCTGTCACTGTATATGGCGGCGAAATATCCCCAAAGCAGGTTTACAGTTGTCTCGAATTCCCGCACTCAGAAAGCCTTCATTGATGAAAAGGCCAGAGAACGTGATATCACTAACCTGAGCGTGATTACGGCCGATATGAACACATTCACTATTGACGGGCAATTTGACCGGGTCGTATCGGTCGAGATGTTTGAGCACATGCGCAATTATCAACTGCTGATGCAGAAGGTTGCGTCCTTTTTAAAGCCGGAGGGCAAGGTCTTTATCCATATTTTTACGCACAGGGAATACGCTTACCTGTTCGAGGTGAAAGACGAGACCGACTGGATGAGCAAATACTTTTTCACCGGCGGAATAATGCCCAGCGACGACCTGCTTTTTTATTTCAATGATCACCTGGCCGTCGAAAAGCACTGGCATGTAAGCGGCAGTCACTATGCTAAAACCTCCGAAGCCTGGCTCAAAAACATGGATGCGCATAAGGCTGAGATCATACCTTTGTTTGAAGAAACCTACGGTAAAGCGCAGACGCTGAAATGGTGGGTTTACTGGCGTATATTTTTCATGGCCTGCGCTGAGTTGTGGAACTATAACGACGGCAACGAGTGGATGGTGAGTCATTATTTATTCCGCAAAACATGCTGAAGACTGCCATTATCGGGACCGGCATTGCCGGCATGGGTTGTGCTCATTTTTTGCACCCGCAGGACGAGCTGACCATCTATGAGCAGAACGATTATGTCGGCGGCCATACCAACACGGTGACAGTGGATGAGGACGGCAAGCCGGTTTATATCGATACCGGGTTTATGGTTTTCAATTACATTACCTATCCCAATCTTTGCCGGCTTTTTGCCGAACTGAATGCGCCGGTTAAAAAAACCGATATGTCGTTCAGCGTACAGCATCTGCCAGGCGGGCTGGAATACAGCGGCTCAAGTCTTAACCACCTGTTCACACAACGGAAGAATATTTTCAATCCGCGTTATATCAAGATGCTGATGCAGATCGGTAGGTTCAATAAAGAGAGCGTTAAGGTTTTAGACGATCCGAAGTATGCGGATTATTCACTTGGCCGGTACATCAAAGAATTTGGCTATAGCGACGATATGCTTTGGAAATACCTGGTGCCGATGAGTTCGGCCGTATGGTCGACGCCGATGGCGCAAATGCTGGATTTTCCGGCGGTAACGCTCATTCGGTTCTTCCAAAACCACGGCTTTTTGGGATTGAATACGCAGCATCAATGGTACACGCTGGAAAATGGCAGCCAAAGCTACCGGGAATTGCTGATCAGGCCATTCAGGGATAGGATTTACCTTAACAGGAAAGTGGTGAGTGTTGCAAGAAAGGACGATAGGGTAGTCGTTAAAGCTTCGGACGGGTCTGAAGAAACTTTTGACCGGGTGATCATCGCCGCGCACGGCGACCAGGCCTTGCGGATGCTGGCCGAGCCGACGTCAGCGGAACGACGCCTGCTTTCTAATTTCAAATACCAATACAACAAAGCCGTTCTGCATACTGATGAGAGCATTATGCCCAAAGCCAAACTCGCCTGGAGCAGCTGGAATTATCGTATAAAAATGGAGAACGGCGCCCTTACGCCGAGCACTATTTACTGGATGAACAGTTTGCAGGGTGTATCGGATAAAAAGAATTACTTCGTTTCCGTCAATCCGCACGACGACCTGGACGATAAAAAGATACTGATGGAGATCGACTATGAGCATCCTCTGTTCGACGTTGCTGCTATTAAAGCGCAAGCCGAGCTGCAAAGACTTAACCGGGACGGGCCTATCTATTTCTGCGGTAGTTATTTCAAATATGGCTTCCACGAGGACGCCTTTGCCAGTGCGGTTGGTCTTTGCTCGCAACTATTGGGCAGTCCGGTTTATAGTGAAGAAATCATCCGGCCGCCGGTTTAAATCGTATCTTTATTTAAGCCATGAATTCCTGCCTGTATAAAGCCCATGTGATGCACAACCGTTTGGCGCCAAAGCCAAACCGGTTCCATTACAACGTGTTCATGTTCTACCTCAACCTGGACGAGATAGACCTGCTGGATAAGCGGATGAAATTCATGAGCCGCAACAGGTTCAACCTGTTTAACTTCCGGGATAAGGATCATTTACAGCTACCAAAGGAAAACCCGGACAAAAGCAAAAACGTCCGTCAGCATATCAGCGATTATTTAGACGCTAACGGTGTGAAGATCGGCAATGGCCCCATCATGATCCTGACCAATTTGTGTACGCTGGGGTATCAATTCAACCCGGTTTCGTTCTATTTCTGCTATGATGAACAGGACCAGCCATTATGTTGTATAGTGGAGATATGCAATACCTTTCGTGAAATGAAGCCGTTCTTCCTGGGCGCCGATACCAAAGAAGGGGATCATTACAAGCTAAATACGACCAAATATTTCTACGTGTCGCCCTTTATCGACATGGATACGAATTTTGATTTCGACCTGCAGGTGCCCGGCGAAAAGCTGCAGATCAGGATCGATGATTTTGACAAGGAAGGCCAGCGGTTTTTTATCAGTACGCTCAGCGGCAGCCGGAAGGAATTGACGGATGCCCGGCTTTTGGCATACTTCTTCAGTTTCCCGCTCATCACCCTAAAGGTGATCACGCTGATACACTGGCAGGCATTGAAGCTTTGGTTTAAAAAACTGCCTCATCATAAAAAGGACTCACATAAAGAATTGCAGCAGGAAGTTTACCGGCCACAATAACTAATTGATTATATTAGTAAAACCGGGATAGCCGCAATCTACGTAAGTACATTCAAACTGTGTTACAATTTAGCCGTTCATGCCCCAAACTTTAGCTTTAACCAAAAAAGGCAGCCTATACCAGGGTATAGTGCTGGATGTGCTTTCCAAAATGAACATGGGCCGAATGCACCTGACCCTAACCGATGGACAAACCCTGTTGTTGGGTAATGGCGAGGGTAATGTTTCGGCCAACGTGACTGTCAAAAGCAATGAATTTTTCAGGCAGGTGATCCTTTACGGCGATATCGGATTTGGCGAGGCCTATGTAGATGGATTATGGGAAACCGACAATATCACCAATGTGATCAAATGGTTTCTCCTGAACCTGGAAAATAATCCCACTATTTCCGGCGGAAAAGCGCAGGTGCTGGCGCTTAATATGCTGAAATGGTTCAATAAAGTATCACATTTTAAGCGTGCGAATTCAATAAGCGGTTCAAAGAAGAATATATCCGAACATTACGACCTGAACAATGATTTCTTCGCCAGCTTCCTCGATCCGACGATGACTTACTCCAGCGCCTATTTTTATAAAGACGGCCTGAGCCTGGAAGAAGCACAATTAGCCAAATACGAGCGTTTGTGCCGCCAATTGCACTTAAAGCCCGCCGACCACGTATTGGAGATCGGCGGCGGCTGGGGAGGTAATGCGGTTTACATGGCCAGGAACTACGGGTGCAGGGTAACCTCGCTAACGATTTCCGCTGAACAATTAAAACTCGCCAGGGAACGTGTTGAGCAGGCCGGCCTGGGTGACAAAGTGGATATTCAAATGCTGGATTACCGGCAGATGGAAGGACAATTCGATAAGATCGTTTCGGTAGAAATGCTGGAGGCTGTCGGTCATAAATATTTGGATGTTTATTTCAAAAAATGCCACGAACTGCTCAAAAAGAACGGCATACTGGCATTGCAGGTAATCACCTCGCCCGACTCACGCTACGACAGCCTGCGCAAAGGCGTCGACTGGATACAAAAGCATATTTTCCCCGGCTCCTTATTGCCTTCGGTAGGTGCGATCAACGCCGCGATCAACCGTACCGGCGACCTGACCATGGTCGATCTGAAAGATATTGGTCTCCATTACGCTAAAACGCTTAAACTTTGGTTTGAGCAGTTCAATGGCAATCTGGCGACGGTACGGTCGCTGGGTTTTGACGATACCTTTATCCGAAAATGGAATTATTACCTGTGCTACTGCGAGGCGGCTTTTGCCATGCGCAACATCAATGTGATGCAACTGGTGTACGCGAGGCCCAATAATGTTACGCGGTAATTGTAGTAGTTACTTGCTCTTTTCCTCTCTAAACCTGGTAAAGAAGATCAGCGCGATGAGGCACAAGGCGCAGCCGCATAAACCATTTAGCCGTAGTCCCTCGTCGTGGCCCCTGTTAATTCCATAAATTGTAAGGAACGCAAACAACGCAAAGCCAAAGGTTTGCCCCAGTTTAACAAAGAAATATTTGACAGCGAAGAACATCCCTTCGCGATTTTCGCCTGTTTCCCTGGCGTCGATCTGGGCGATCTCGGCCAGGATGGCGTTGGGTAAAATACCTAAGGCCGCCAGCGGGAAAGCAGTAGTTAACGACAGTGCAAAGCCCTGGGCAACGGGAGACATGGGCAGCTTTCCCAGGAAATAGATCAGGATAAAAACCAGGCTCTGCATCCCAAAAGCAAAAAGGACCAGCGGCTTTTTACCTATTCTTTTCGCCAGGTAATTAATTAGCGGATAGAACAGCAGCGAACCGCCGACCATCGCAGCCATCAATGCGCCGCCTTTAGACTCGGGCAGGCCCAGCAGCACCTTTACGAAATACAGCAAGCCGGCCGAAACGATGCTCAGCGATATGTAAAAGGTAAAGTCCGATACCAGGTAGTATTTGAAATTGCGGTTTTTAAACGTTTGGCGAATGGCCTTCATAATCGGCAAATGCGCCGGCTTGCTGACGGTGAGCTTTTTTTCGTCGATAGCCAGCACCGGTACCAGCATGAAAATACCGGCCAGGATACACAGTCCCCAAACGGTGTATTGAATGGCTGTAGCGCGATCGGTAACATGAAATGTGCTTTGTATCACGTCGGCATAATTGTTAACCAGGGCCGCCAGGATGATCCCAAGCACAAAACCCGTCTGCTGGAATGATGATAGCTTTACCTTCTCGGCGCTGTTTTCGGTCATCTCGGGCAGCAGCGCGTTATAGGGAATGATATAGGTGGTTACTCCCATAAAGAAAAGCGCCATGGTGCAGCCAAGCCAAAGCGCATTATGAGTGCTTACTCCTTTTACAGGCGGGTAAAAAATGAGACAGCAAAAAAGCACCGCCGGAATTATCGCCCACTTCATGAAGGGAATGCGGCGGCCTTTCCGGTTATTGCTTCGGTCGCTCAAAGAAGCGATCACAGGGTCGTAAAAAGCGTCGATCAGCCTGCCCGATACATCTACGATAGAAAGAATATTTATAGCATTTAATATCAGTAATTGCGGCACCAGTTGAGTAAGGCCGGTTTGGGACGGAGGCAAGTAAAAATAGTGCACGACGACGATGACCAGGTTCGTCATGATGCTCCAGCCCACCATGCCGCAAGCATAGGCTATCTCTTTTCCTAAGGTAAGTTTGGCTGCAGGCATTTACCGCAAGATGCGAAGAAAAGCTTAAAGCGGAAAGAGATGGTTAAAATGCTTCCTGCTTTGGTCTTTATGCTTTAAGCTCACAATCCCGAATAATAATCATAGCCCTGCTCGGCCCAGTAATCGTGCGGGCGCGTATTGCTGAAGTTCATAAAGCCGATGCGCTTCAGGTTTTTGATACCGTATTTTACCGGGATGATGAGCCTCAACGGTTGCCCATGCCTGCCCTGCAGCGGCTTATCGTTCATTTCATAAGCCAGTATGGTTTGCGGATGTATCGCACTTGGCATGTCGATGCCGACGTAATATTGTTTATCCGGTGTTTCCAGGCCGACATATTCCATTTTAGCTTCTTCGTCTAATCCGAAGTGCTTGATGAAATCGATAAACCTGGCGCCCGCCCAATGCTGTATCTGGTCCCAGCCTTCCACGCATTTAAAGTCGTAGACGATCTCCGTTTTAGATATCTCTTTGATTTGGTCGAGCGAGATTTGCATCAGCTGGCCGTTCTTTTTGGTCACGTTTAGTTTCCATTTATCCGGCGGACAAACGCCCGGCGAGCCAATGTCGCTGTTGTGCCTGACGTCTTTTGCAGCCATTTCCTTCGGATAAGTTTTTACCAGGTGGTTCTCATTAAAAGTAAGCCTCCTAAAGAAGATCTCAGTTTTGTTTAATGCCTTGCGTAATGGTTTGTGCGCGCCTCCTGTTATGCCCGTTGTTTCGTCGGGCGATTTGTACAGCCATCGCCATGCGCTGTAGCCGCCAACTAAATAGGCGCCGAAAATGCCGAAGGACAGAAACGTACGGCGCTTTATCTTTTGGTCGGGTGTGTGTTTTTGCTCAGGCTTTTTCATTTTCTTTGATTTTTTCAACAGCCGGCGCAGGCTGTTCGTCCACAACTTCAAAACCTGTTACCACCGATTGGAAGTTTCTCCAGCCTGCCAGGATCACCTGTATAATATGCACCAGGAAAAACAGCACATATCCTATCGTCAAAACAAAATGCCATATCCGCGCCAAATGATATCCGCCGCAGATCCAGGCCAGGTAGTAAAATTGCACAGGCTTATAGATGGCTAGACCGGTGATGACCGAACCGAAACCCATGATAATAATGGCAGTATAGGCGATACGCTGGGCGGCATTGTACTTGCCCTGTGGCGGCGCGGTTTTGCGGATATGCAGATCGTACAGAACGACCAGCCAGGCTTCTTTGAACGAATGTTTATTGGGCAGCAGGTAACGCCATTCGCCCGATATGATGCTGTACAGTACATAGAAAAACCCGTTCAGTACAAAAAACCACATAAACAGGAAGTGGAAAGCCATGCCCTCGGCCAGGCGTTGCGGGATATGCAGCGTCTTATAGAACCATTCGGGAAAGAACTGTACGAACGTGTGCCCGAACAGGGTAATGCTGTAAACATCATTGGCCCAGTAGATCAGCATACCGCTCCAGATCATGATGGCCAGCACCGGGAAATTGATCCAGTGCGTCCAGCGCATAATAAGCGGGTGTTTTTCTTTGACGGTTTTCATTTGCTCAAAGTTGCGGAAAATTCGGCTTTGGCCGCTCCGGTTATAGCTCCATTCGATGTGTTCTGCACAAAGCCGATCACTTCAAAAGCCTCGGGACTGAAGCCTGCCGGTAAAGAAATGCTTGCCGTGCCGCTGCTCCGATCATTTAACGCTGCGGTTTGCAACTCACGTACAATTTGAACATGCGATATGGTGCGGCCTGCATTTTCACCCTTCAATACTTTGGTAGTTGCGTTCTTTTCAATCAGTGCTATCACCAACGATGAGCCGGCTGTAGTTCCCCCAGCCTGGTACTTTAAGCTGGCCTTATTTCCCGCAGTTTTCATTACAGTCAGGGTCAGTTCGGTTTTTGAAGCATTCTGCAGGTCGCCATTTATAGTACTGCGCAGCTTCGCTTCTTCCGAGCCCACCATTTCTTTGGTGCCGTTCACAATAGCCTGCGGCGTATAGAGTTCGGACGACCGCAGCCAGCGGGCATATTGTTTTTGCCTGTTGGTATAAGCCGCATCGCTGAAGGCATCCTTCCATCCCAGGCGGTCCCAGTAATCCACATGGAAAGCGAGGATGTAAATGGGCTTTCCGGCGCTTTCCTTCTCTATTTTGGCTACCAGGGCATCGGCCGGCGGGCAGCTCGAGCAGCCTTCGGAAGTAAACAGCTCGACAACAGCAAAGCCTTTGTCAGCGGGGTTCTTAACCGTAAACGCGCTCGTGATCGCGGCGACCGCCCCTAGGACAGCTATTATTATCAGGATCTTTAGTTTCATATCGATGATATTTACGCAGTTTGTCGGGAAGCCGGTTGTTTCCTTACAATAAAATTAAATCTTTTTCTGAGGTAACGGTTGTAAGGTTTTGAATAAATTTACGACCAAGCCGAAACGCACTTCATTAATGCTTTCCGATAAAAACATTTTAAACCCGCATAACTGGGTCGGCGCCCATGCCGATTACCTGTATGCCTATACCCGTGCCCGAATAAATGACGAGGAGCAGGCCCGCGACCTGGTGCAGGAGACTTTCCTGGCCGCGCTTGAAAGAATAGGAGCTTTTGAAGGGAGAAGCTCCGAGAGAACCTGGCTAACGGCTATTTTGCGAAATAAGATCATCGATGTATACCGGAAAAGATCATCGGGTTTGCGCAGCGTGGAAGTGAAACAGGCCGAAGAGGAACAGACGGATTTTTTTGATCACGAATACGGGCACTGGAACAGCGAACCGGCGCCGAAGCCTTTCGGGATCGATGAATATGAACCGCTCAGAAGCAAAGAATTTGATCATATACTGTCGCAATGCCTGGGAAAATTACCGGCATTGTGGATGTCGGTATTTACCATGAAACACCTGGACGATGAAAGTACCGAGGCCATCTGCAGCGAACTGAAGCTCACGTCATCGAACTTTTGGGTGATCATCCATCGTGCCAAACTGAACCTAAGGGCCTGTCTTCAAAAAAACTGGATCTGATTATGGAAGCAATGAAAAAAATAACGCATAACTGTAAGCATGCCACGTACCTGATAGAGAAAAAGCTGATCGGCCGGCTTACGCTGCGTGAGCGCATTTTCCTGCGGATACACCTTTTCGGTTGTGGCGTTTGCAGGCTGTACCAAAGTCAAACACAAAAGATCAATACCATGATCAGGCAGCTTTTGCATGTTTCCTCTGTTCAGAATGCAGGGCTCGACGAGAATTTTAAAAAAGAACTGCAGGAACGCATTGAAGATGAGTTGAATAAAAATTGATCAGAGTTGTAAGGCTTGTTAGGTGCCCCCGACAAAAGGGTAAACTAAAAACACAACAATGAGATCAATTTTTTCAAAAGCGGCAATGACCGCAGTTATCGCTTCCTTTTTTGCTTTGAATGTACAGGCCGGAACTATCCGCATGGCTGCCGATACCGGTAAAATGGGCAAAATGGAAAAGATGGGCAAGATGAGCCACAAGAAAACGTCGAAAATGAAGAAAGGTAAGATGGGCAAGGACACCACCAAAATGTGAGGTTGGTTTATGTTTCTGAAGGGGGCGCAAGCCCCTTTCTTATTTAAATTCGGTAGACCTGCCCATGGTCATGTATTTATGATCGAATAAACAATTCAGCATTTGCAATTCCATCCAGTTCCCGCTGGTCGTGGCTGACTACCAATACCGTCATACCAGATTCTTTCCAGATCGTTTGCAGATCTGTTACTAATTCCGAACGCATCTCCGGGTCAAGCGCCGAAAAAGGCTCGTCCATCAGCAATAATTGAGGTTTGATGGCTAACGCTCTTAAAATAGACAGCCGTTGCTGTTGCCCGCCGGACAGGTAACCGGGTTTGTGAGCAGCCAGCGTATCCAGCTTGCCGGTTTTAAGAAGACGGTCAATCCATTGCTGGTCATTCGTCGCGTATTCCAGGTGCTGACGGGCAGTCATATTCGGGAACAGGGCGTAGTTCTGAAAAGCAAAACCAATTCTTCTTTTTTGCGGTGAAAGAGAAACGCCGGCTTCCGTATCGAGCCAGGTACTGCCTGCAAAAGTGATCTTTCCTTTCTCCGGTTCAGTAAGGCCGGCAATAATCTTCAGAAATGTGGTTTTACCAGCTCCGGACGGTCCGTAAATTTTGGTGATGCTGCCGCCCTGGAATTCGTGGGCGATCCTGAGTACTTGTTGCCCACCATACGCTTTTAACTTTTTTTCTATATCGACAGTGATCATTCCAGCGGGCTTTTGGCTTTGTATTTATTGAAAATGAACACCGAGACCACCATCACAAAAGTTATGCAAAACAGGACAATTGAATAGGAGTTAGCCGCGTGATAGTCCATATTCTCGACCGAATCGTAAACGGCGATGGATGCAACCCGTGTTACGCCCGGGATATTTCCGCCGATCATCAGCACTACACCAAACTCGCCCAGCGTATGAGCGAAAGTGAGTATCGCTGCCGTCAAAACCGATGCGCGGATATTTGGCAGCAGGACTTTGATAAACGTTTGTCCTTCCGATTTACCCAAAGTGTAAGATGCCTGGGCCAATGAGACCGGCAATTGCTGCAAGGCCGATTTGATCGGTCCGACCATAAAGGGGAGGCTATAGATGACGGAGGCAAGTACCAAACCCGGAAAAGAAAACACCAGTTGAACGTTGAATACTTTTTGCAGCCAGCCGCCTATCCCATGCTGCGGACTGAAGGCCATTAACAGGTAAAAGCCCAAAACCGATGGCGGCAGCACCAGTGGCATAGTAATGATAGCCTCTATGAATATCTTGATAATGGAACGGCCTTTTGACAGCCAGTAAGCCAGCGGCAAACCGATGAGCAGCAAAACCAGCGTGGTTATGCCCGCCAGTTTAAGCGTCAGCCAGATGGGGGTGAGGTCCATTAATTCAAAAGTAAAAATTCAAAAATCAAAAAGAGTGTACCGGCTGCCATAGCGTGAAGCCTTTTGACTTTCTACTTTGGATTTTGATTCTAAGTGCCGTATCCGTATTCATTCAATATTTTCTTCGCCGCGGCGCTTTGCATATATTGATAAAATTTCTCGGCATCGGCCGCATCTTTGGTGGCGTTGACGATAATCATACCCTGTTTGATCGGCGCATAGCTTTTGGGATCTATGAGTTTCCAGTACAATTTGGTTTTGCCTTCCAGATCTTTGATCAGCGCCCGGGTAGTAAAGCCGGCATCAGTTACGCCGGTGGTGATGTAAGTATTTACCTGTGCAATGCTTTCGCCTTGTACGACTTTCGATCGGATGTCATCCCAGATGCCTTTCTTCATTAAGGCCTCCTGTGCCGCTTTGCCGTAAGGCGCAATGGCCGGGTTGGCAAGGGCTATTTTTTTCACGCGGGGACTCATCAGTTCACGCTCCCAATTTTCGAGCCCGATGTCTTGTGTGCTGCAAATTATGAGGCTGCCGTAAGCATAAACAGCCGGCTCTTTTTTGCTGAACCCCTCTTTGTAAAGGCTTTCCGGGAAAGCCATGTCGGCTGAAAGGAAAGCATCATACGGGGCACCGTTTTTGATCTGCATTGACAGGTTGCCTGAAGAGCCGATTATAGGCTCGATCTCAACGCCTGTCCTGCTTTTAAAATCTTTCGCCAAAACCTTTATTACACCTTGCAGGTTTGCCGCGACGGCGACCTTCAGGCTTTGCGCAAATGAGCCGGAAGCAAATAACAGCAGGGCGATCAGGATGATTTTTTTCACGTTGTATCGTTGCGAAGTTCAAATACTATAACAACAAACTCTCTACGCGGTGCGCATGTACAATACCGTCACAAGGCGACCACGAGAAAATAGTAAAGCGACCGTCCTGCGAGGCTACTAATGCAAAAGCATCTCGCTGATCGTAAATAAATTGCGCCGCCGCGAAATGCCTGGTTCCGCCATCCTGGCCGGGTGCTAATATCTGTGCCTCTCCATCGATGACCGGTTCGGTAACCATTATCTCCCGCACCGTTTCCGCGCCATAGGGCCGCGTGATCTTGGCGCCAAATGCCAGCAACTCATGTTTGTCGTTGATGATGGTTGCGCCGTCGACGGCCGTCAGGCCGGCTATGCAATCTATTTCGTCGGTTAGCTCCTCCTGCCACAGTTCGATATCTTTTTTATTAATGTTACGCTGCATCAGGTCGGCCAACCCCCTGAAGGGAGGCGTCACCTCGTAAAGTATCGGATCGATGATGGACTCGCGCCATTTTTCGTTGCCTGACGGAACCACCAGCAGCAGGCCGCCATGACCATGGGCCCGCATAGAAACAGCCAGTTGGACATGCAGGTTAACCGCTAACGACGATTGTGTGCTGAAACCCAATAATGAAGATAGCAATGCAGGACAGTCGGGCAGATCGACACTATGCTCGTCCACTATCTTCGCCTCATCTCCTTTTAGTACGGCCACATTCACATATTTGCCGAATCCGTCCACCCGGCGGTGTTTTACTACTAGCAAACCCGGTTCGACCACTTCAAGGACAAAGCAAAACCCGGGTATGGTGTGTGTTGTGCCCCAAATAAACAAGTCATCATTTTCCGGCCAAACACCCAGGTGGATACCCGAACGTTCGACTGCCGGGGCAAGTTTGGTAAGAATATCGGGAGAAAGCGGCAACCGGCGCTCGAGTATCAGCGGTTGTTCGGATTGGCGGGGCGGCAGAAAAGCCAGCGATATTTTCGGCGATCGGCCTTCCTCTTTACGCAAGCTCGTCCAAAAGGCCGTATCGATCATTGCTTCGATCACATGCCGGTCGGGTCCGGGGGCAAGGGACGTTTCGCCCCTTTTTTCGGCAGCCTCCAGTTGCGCCGCGAAATGCTTTTCTATTGCGCCCGAAACCAGCCTGGCAGCTTTGTATGTTGGTTCAGTGGTAATTGACCTTATGCCATTGCTCATGGCAACTAATTTACCTCAATAAGGCAACCACTGAGCACAATGCGAAAAATATTACTTTGCTATGCCAATCGGTCGCGCCCGTCAAAATTATCGAGGTACCATTCAAGCGACCATTTTCCTGAACCGATAACTGCGAATACGATCAATAGTGCCAATGCTGCTACTGAGCTTAGCATATCGGTGTTGATCGGCGATTGCAGGAAATTGATGAACACGATAGCCCCCAGGACTACGGGTATCTGCATGAGCGACGAGAATCGTGTAAAAAGGCCCAGCGCTATCATAGCGCCACCCACCAAATGGACGAATATTACATAATAGACAATTGCCATTAACCACTCCGCTGAAAATGCCAGGTCAGGCTGATTTTCTATCATTGATTTCAGGCTGGAGGTGTTGTCCATAAAGCCCAGCCCCTTTAGTAACAGGAAAATACCCAGCGTTACGCGGATAAGATCGAGCAATTTAGGATGATGAGCGTCACCCCATCGTTCGATTCGGTGAATAAAGTTCATTTCAAACTCCTTTCAGGCCTGATAATTGTTTAAATTAAATATAGTTAATATTTAAGAAAACAACAAATGATAATTTAATATGATTTATGTCATATATATTGGAATAAATTCAAGTATTATGTCGAATTTTTATTATCTTTGCAATGTTTTTAGGTTGTTTGCATCCTCGCAATTCAAACCACATCAAAGTACAGTTTTGACGCAATGAAGATTATCAATTCAGCTAACGGGATACCTATATCGCCGGCATTGGACACCCTGCCCGAAAAAAAAGAAGACATAAAGAAGAAGACTATCTTAAAGAAAAGATTGCTAAGCCTCTCCGCTCTATGTATCTGCGTGGCAATGGCGGTAAGCCTGATAGCTAAATTTTTGGTGTTACTGATCAACCTGGTTACTAATATTTCTTTTTACGGGCAATTCACACTCTCATTTCACAGCCCCGCGTATAACCATCTCGGTCTTTGGGTCATCATCGTTCCCGCAATCGGGGGTGTTGTGGTGGGGTTGATGGCGCTATACGGCTCCAAGGCCATACGGGGGCATGGCATACCCGAAGCCATGGAGCAAATACTGATCAATAAAAGCCGGATCAAACCAATCATTACCTTCCTGAAGCCTATATCTTCGGCCTTCGCCATAGGTACAGGCGGTCCGTTCGGCGCTGAAGGTCCAATTATCGCTACAGGCGGCGCGCTTGGATCGACCCTCGGCCAAATGTTTAAGATCACCTCAAATGAACGTAAGATCATCCTGGCGGCGGGAGCGACTGCAGGTATGGCGGCTATATTCGGTACACCGATAGCGGCGATATTCCTGGCGGTCGAGCTGCTTCTCTTCGAGTTTTCGCCGAGGGCGATACTACCCGTCGCCATGGCATGTATTACCGGCGCGGCAGGCCATCACTTGCTCTTTGAGTCGGGGCCCGTATTTCCAATGCCGGATGTGGCTATACCGACTAATGGCGCGCTGGCCGTATACAGCTTGATGGGTGTTGTAGTAGGCTTCCTGGCTATGGCCCTTACCCGTGCCGTTTATGTGATCGAGGATGCATTTGAGAAGCTGCCTATACACTGGATGTGGTGGCCGGCCATCGGCGGTATCGTCGTAGGTATCGTCGGCTATTTTGCGCCGCATACGCTGGGCGTGGGTTATGATAATATTACCACCCTGCTATCGGGAACAACGCCGTTAAAATTAGCTATAAGCCTATGTGTGCTCAAATTTTTATCGTGGGCCATTGCATTGGGCAGCGGAACATCCGGCGGTACGCTGGCGCCTTTGATGACCATGGGCGGCGGCGCGGGCGCTATAATCGGTTTTGTTCTAAATAGTTTTTTTCCCGACTTACATATCAGCATACCGATGGCTGCCGTGGTTGGGATGTCGTCGATGTTTGCTGGCGCTTCGCGTGCTTACCTTACCAGTATCACTTTCGCGCTCGAGGCCACCATGCAGTCGCATGCATTATTGCCGTTATTGGGCGCCTGCACTGCTTCATATCTCATTTCATTTTTCCTGATGGAAAATACCATTATGACCGAAAAAATCGCCAGGCGCGGAGTTTTCACGCCGGATGCTTATGAGCCCGACCTGCTTCAGTCCATTACGGTTGCCCAGGTGATGAATGGCGGCGATGTGGTCATTGGTTCAAAAACACCTATTAAAGACGTAAATGAATGGCTGGTCGAAAACAAGCACTATCAAGACTATTTTATCACCGCTAACGAGGAAGGGTCTTATGCCGGTATCCTTAAATTAAGCGATCTGTATACTCAGCCGGCAGGCAGCGCTTCAATCGGCTCCATCATAACGCAAATGCCGATCTTCCTGAAAAACGATGATACTTTGCGGACAGCAGTGGAGGAAATGGCAAAACGCGATGCGGAGGCGTTGCCGGTACTCTCAGCAACCGGCAATAAGATTGTGGGGTTATTGACCTGCCAGGACATCCTTTCGGCATATAAACACCATATTGAAGAACACGAAACGGCCAACACGCAAATATCATTCAAACGCCAGCGTATGAAGATGCTGGCCAAAGGCCGCAAACTGATCCATATTAACGAGGTGTCAAAATAGCGGTAGATAACCGGTGCCTTGAATTGCAACAGGAAGCAGCAAATTATTTGCTGCTTTTTTTGTGAATGCATAAGTGCTATTTATACATTTATAAAATGAAATTCAGGTCCCTCTTATCACCGATCTTGGTATGCCTTGCCTGCTTCACCCACGCGCAGGAAAACGCGACTGCCGATATTAGCAGCAACTCCAAACTGACCATCAGCCGCTTTATTTACGGGCAATTTGCCGAACACCTGGGGCATGGCATTTATGGCGGCTTTTGGGTCGACAAGAACTTACCGGTAGCCAGGCAGGACCGTATCAGGCTCGACGTGGTTAACGCCCTGAAAAAGATAAAAATACCCGACCTGCGCTGGCCTGGCGGCTGCTTTGCCGATGAATACCATTGGCGCGATGGTATAGGGCCGAGAGCCCAGCGTCCCAAAATGGTTAACACCAACTGGGGTAACGTAACCGACGATAATAGCTTCGGTACAAATGAATTTTTGGAGCTTTGCCACCTGATCGGATGCGAACCGTACATAGCCGGCAATGTTGGCAGCGGAACGGTTGAAGAAATGTCGAAATGGATCGAATACCTGAACCTGGATGGCGAAAGCGATATGGCCAAACTGCGTGCACAGAATGGACATCCGGCGCCTTATAAGGTGACGTTTTGGGGTGTAGGCAACGAAAGCTGGGGTTGTGGCGGCGATATGACGCCTGAGTTTTATGCCGATCAATACAAGAGATATGCTGCGTTCGCTAAGAACTATCCCGGCGCAAGGCTGAAAAAGATTGCCAGCGGCCCAAACGCCGACGATTACAACTGGACCGACGTGCTAATGAAGAAAGCAGGCTGGGATATGTGGGGCCTTTCACTGCATTATTATACGATACCAACGGGCAACTGGGGGCACAAGGGTTCGGCGACCAGCTTTGACGAGAAGGAGTATTTCAACACAATGGTTAATACGCTGAAGATGGAGGAACTCATCGATAAACATTCGGCCATTATGGACAAATACGACCCGGATAAAAAGGTCGCGCTGGTTGTAGACGAATGGGGCGTTTGGACCGACGTCGAGCCGGGTACTAATCCAGGTTTCCTGTACCAGCAAAACAGTTTAAGGGACGCGCTGATAGCCGCCACCAACCTCAATATCTTCAATAACCACTGCGACCGGGTTAAGATGGCCAACCTCGCGCAAACCGTCAATGTGCTGCAATCGCTTATCCTCACCAATAAGGACAAGATGCTGCTGACGCCCACCTACCATGTGTTCGACCTGTACAAAGTTCACCAGGACGCGAAATTCCTGCCGGTTAAGTTAAACTCGCCCAACTACGAAATGGATGGAAAGAAAATACCTGCTGTGAACATGTCGGCCTCGCAGGACGCATCCGGCAAGATCCATGTCTCGCTTGTTAATCTTGACCCGCACCATAATATCACCGTGTCGGCAGCGCTGAACGGACTGCAATGGAACAAGATAACAGGACTGATCCTTACATCGGCAAACCTAACCGATATTAACACCTTTCAACAGCCCGATAAACTGCACCTTGAAAATTTTACCACCGCAAAAAAGGATGGCGATAAGCTGGTGGTCGATCTGCCCTCCAAATCGGTTGTAACATTGGAGCTATATTGAACCGCAAAAATTATTTCGATTAAGAAAATAGTTTATATTCGAAAATCCTTGCTTGAAATTTAAAGGATAAAATCTATAATTGTCAAACCAACATATAAATCTGACTGCATGCATACATTATCCAACGGCGACTATATCGTATTTGTGATATATTTTATCATAGTTGCCTCCTACGGTTACTGGGTATACCGGCGTAAGCATAACCTGGATGTTAGTTCCGAAGGCTACTTTTTAGCGCAAGGGACACTTACCTGGTGGGCCATCGGCGCCTCGCTGATCGCTTCGAATATTTCGGCCGAACAAATGGTAGGCATGAGCGGTTCGGGATTTTCAATGGGGCTGGCCATATCCTGCTACGAGTGGATGGCAGCGGCAACGTTGGTTATAGTAGCCGTATTTTTTATCCCGGTATATCTTAAAAACAAGATATTCACGATGCCGCAGTTTCTTAACGAGCGGTATAACAGCAAGGTAGCCATGATTATGGCTGTTTTCTGGCTATTGCTGTATATTATCGTAAACCTCACCTCTATACTTTATCTCGGCGCCATCGCCGTGCATGGTATTTCCGGAATCAGTATGACGGCTTGTGTGATATTCCTGGCAGTTTTTGCTGTAATTATTACGCTCGGCGGTATGAAAGTGATTGGCTATACCGACGTTATACAGGTATTTTTCCTGATACTGGGTGGCCTGGTAACTACTTACATTGCCGTCAACGAGGTAGCTAAACATTTTGGGCACCCGGGTTTCCTGAACGGCTTAAGCCTGATGAAATCTCACGCCGAAGGACATTTTCAAATGATATTTCATCGGGACAATGAGCATTACGCCGACTTGCCCGGATTAAGCGTACTGATCGGAGGCTTGTGGATTACCAATCTTAACTATTGGGGGTGTAACCAGTATATTACGCAGCGGGCATTGGGCGCCGACCTGAAAACAGCGCGCAGCGGCATTTTATTCGCAGCTTTTTTGAAATTGTTGATGCCTGTCATTGTGGTATTGCCGGGCATAGCCGCATTTATCTTGTACAAGGAAAATATATTTCACGGCCAGATGATGGTAAACGGCGAGTTGAACCCGGATAATGCGTATCCCTCTTTGCTCAACCTTTTACCCCCATGGTTTAAAGGATTGTCGTTTGCCGCGCTGACTGCAGCGGTGGTTGCATCGCTTGCCGGTAAGGTAAACAGCATCGCCACCATTTTTACATTGGACATCTATAAAAAAGCGTTCAAAAAGGACGCCACTGATAAACAGCTTGTAGTTACGGGTAAGATTTCCGTGGTGATTGCCATGATACTCGGTTGCGTGATAGCGCCATTTATGGGTATCGATAAAAAAGGCGGGTTCCAGTTCATCCAGGAATATACAGGTTTTGTATCGCCCGGTATTTTTGCAATGTTCCTGCTTGGGTTCTTCTGGAAAAAGACGACTTCCAACGCAGCCATGTTCGCCACGATAGGCGGTTTTGTTATGTCGGTAATATTGAAGGTATTGCCTAAGTTTATGAATTTGGCGTTCCTGAAAGGCATCGGTTTTTCAACGCTGGTATTACAACAGGATGGAAAGACGAAATTATACGAAATACCCTTCCTCGACCGGATGGCCATCGTGTTTGTAATATGCATAATCGGGATGTATTTTATTTCCATCAAAGAAAATCCTAAGGGCGACAAATCGCATGCGCTTGAAGTCGACCGCAGCATGTTCAAGGTATCGAATGGTTTTCTTGTGGGCTCGCTGATTATAGGCGGTATACTGACGGCGTTGTATACTATTTTCTGGTAGGGGATTTTACGTTGATTTAACGCGTACAATTACGCAATATTCACAAAAATTTCATTGCCTTCTAATCTATTTCATAACATTGTCCGGCATATTTAAATAAGCCGAATAATATATTAAAAGACAGTAGATTATGGCATCCATACCAACCGAAGTCGACAAGATTATCAGCAGTATTACCGGCAGCCTTGTCAATGATTTCAGCGCAACATTAAACAGCCTGGGCATCACCGGGGGAAAGCTCAGCGAATTGGCCTCGCAGCTTGACGCTTTTGTAAACGAAAAACGACCCGGCGCAAGCATCGGCCAAGATGAGATAACCGGCGACCTTACCGTACAGCAGGTGATCGATATCGTAAGCGGCGTGTTAGACCGTTAAACAAGGACTATCTAACTAAAAAAGCCCCGGGCCGCAAAACCCGGGGCTTACCCATTCAATTATCAAATCAACTTATCTCTCCAGATCATTTGGCTATCCAGATTTTGGTGCTGGTAGCATCGGTCCCGCCGGTTTCCGCTTTCCAGTTGGCGTTATTGTATAACTGTTCGTCACCCGGGTATTGATAGCGCTGCAAGCTGCCGTAGTTTTGCGCATATCCCGCCGGGTTATTAGGGTCCGCAGGCGTTGCACCCCCGGTTCTCCTCATCAGGGTCCAGGCTACCCATGGCTGGCGGAACAGGTCGATCCATTCTTGTGCATAGATCAGCTTAACAGCATTTGACGCATCAAAAGCAACTTTCGGGTTAGTCAACACAGTGCTTAGGTCCGTATTGCTCGGGGTTCCGGACGCAGGTTTGTTGACCGCCCAAATAGGGTCGGTATAGGCCATTGTCATCCAAAAAGTGAGCGAAGATGTTATACCCGCCTCATACTCGGTTTGGGCCGTTGTCATATTCTGGGCAACGCCTGCAATGCCGCGGGCATACACTTCAGCCTTAAGAAAATGTACCTCGGCCGGGGTCATAAAAATTTCGGGAACAGTACCTGTGGAACCGGGAGCCACACCGTCGCGCCCCCAATAGTAATTGAAGTCCGAGTACAAATTGCCGGTTTTGTATGACGACCAGTCGTTATCCCTGCCTGTATTGTAGGGATCGCCGCCGTCAACTATAGCGGTAACCGGATTTTGCGGGTAAGGCGCCCAAGCGCCGTTTCCGTTGACTTCAAAAAATATCTTACAGCGCGGGTCGAAGATGCCGCTGCCGTCGGTATTATTGTTATTGCTCATCAGGTTCCACATTACCGAGCCCATTCGTATGCGGCACTCCTGGCGGAACGAAAATCCTCTGCCGGCTGCATTATAATCAAACCCTAAGCCCGGAATATTTGCCGGGCTCAGACCCACAACGTCGTCGATCGGGTCGGTCAGCAGCGGCTTGTTCAATGCATCCGCGATGATCGGACCAGCATCCTGGTTGTCTTTGTCATACATCGTAAGCGCATAACGCAGGCGAAGCGAGTTGGCAAATTTTATCCATTGCGGTATGTTATTCGCCAGCAGGAATTCGCTCGAGCCGAATGAATATTGGGATGAGCCGCTGGTGTTAAAGTTGTTTACAGCCCAGGTAAGATCTTTCAGGCAGGAAAGATAGATCGCCTGCTGCTTATCATAGGGCACATTAAGGTCGGTGGTAGAACCCGAAAGGCCTTTTCCGGCTTTAAAATAGGGAATGTCACCGTAGAAATTTGATAGTTCGATAGCCTGGTAGGCCCTCAACACTTTCAGCATGGCTTTGGCATTGGTATAGTTGGCCGAATCGGGATTTGCCGCTATCATGCTCAACATCTGGTTCTCGGCCGCAAGGTTCTGGTAGAAGCCGTTCCAGTTGGCGCCGCCGCCGTAGCCATAGTCGGATGCGGCATACACCGCGCCCTGCTGGGTAATAGGGTATAGCCATCTTGTACCCGCATTGTCTTCACCCTGGGCGGTGAGGTCAAGGTTCGAACCTATGCTTTGATACATTTGCGAGAAGGTAGCCGACGCGGAACCGTTCCACGTAGCGTTTATTTTTTGAAAATCCTTGGTGCAGGACGCAGAAATTCCGATCAGAAGCGCTGCAATCATGATTCCTGCCCCGAGTCTTATATGATGATACTTCGACATAACGTTAATTTTTAAAAGTTTTTCAACAACCATTTTAAAATCCTGCCCTAACCGAAAATCCATACGAACGTACCCCTGGCAAACCTCCAAATTGAATGCCCTGTACGTTGGAAGTGCCCACAATACTCTCGGGATTGATGTGATCGGGCAGCGTGGTGAACAGGTAGAACAGGTCGCGGCCGACCAGTGAAACTGATAAACTTTGGAGCACCTTCGTCTTAGCAACCAAATCCTTAGGCAAGGCATAGGTGACGGCCACCTCGCGCAGTTTACCCCACGAATCGTTAAAGATCGAGTTGGTGCGCACGACAGGCACGTTATCCCACGATTGATAGTTGCCGGCATACTTCCACCATGAATTTACCACAGCCGTATTTTGCTGGTATTGGCCGGTTGCAGGATTCAACGCAACGCCGGGCAAAATTACGCCAACGTTTGCTTTGGTTCCGTCGGGAAAAGTATAAGGTAACCCATGACCATCCCGCTCCCAAGCCGTTTCGGGGGCCATGCCTTGTCCCATAATGGTTGCATAGTCGCCCGACCATATCTGGCCGCCGATCTTAAAGTCGGTCAGCACGTAGAGGCTGATGTTCTTGTACCTGAAAGTCTGCGAAATACCGCCCGTGAGTTTCGGGGTGGCATTACCTATTTTAACAATATCGTCCGAAGTAGCATACTGCGCGCCTAAAACGGGTCCGTTACCGGTGTTCATGCCGTCGGCGTATACCAGGTTCACCACCTTCTGTCCGTTCTTGTATTTATAATCGTAGCCATAAATGTCGCCGTAATTGTCGCCTGGATTAACCCTCATGGAAACGCCGTCGCCGCCAAACCACGAGCCAAGCGGCAGATAGTTGATACCAGGCGCAAGCGAAACCACCTTATTTTGGTTATGTGCACCATTTACCGTTACATCCCATCCGAAATCGTCGGTTTTGATGATCTTAGCATTTACCGAAAACTCAATACCCCTGTTTCTCAAAGCCCCGGAGTTGATCAAAACGCTGTTAAGCCCCGAAGAATTGGCAACGGAAATCGTCAATATCTGGTGGTCCGAATAAGTATTGTAATAGGTGAAATTTACGTTCAGCCTGTCGTTAAAAAATCCCAGGTCGGGCCCGATCTCGAATGACTTGGAACGCTGAGGGCCTATGTTTGTGGGGTACGTAGTCGGCAGGGATAAGCCTGTTTGAAAGCCGGGTACGCCCACGCTATTATAAACCAGGCCATTTTGATATGGCAGGTAAGCATTGGCGCTCGTCGCCTCGCTGATGCGCAGCTTTCCATAGCTCAGCCAATTTTTAACAGAACCCAGGTCGAAAGCGTCGGAAAACACAAAGCTCAAGCTTGCCGAAGGGTAGAAATAGCTCCAGTTAGTCGGGCGAAGCGTTGACGACCAATCGTTCGTTCCCGACAGGTCTAAGAACAGGTAATTTTTGTACGAAAAGTTAGCCAGGCCATATACCGAGTTTATTTCCATTTCGTTCCGGTTCTCGCTGGGGCGCGGATAGTTTTGAGCCGGACCCGAATAATTGGTCAGGTTATAAATAAACGGATAGTTGAACGGTCCCGGGTTGCTTGCCGACAGATCGTACAAATTCGTATAATATTTCCTTGCGCCAACCGACAAACTGGCATTAAAATCTCGTGCTATATGCTCTTTGTGGAAAACAAGCCTGCCATCCAGGTTCTCGGTAAATACGTTTGCCACATCGTTGGAATACGATCCTAATAACCCCGCCGAATCATACGGTTTATCCTTAGTTTCGTACTGGGTGGTGTAGTAGTTAAGCCCGACATTTCCGGTCGCCCGTAACCACGAGGTAATTTCACCATTAACCGAGATCGATCCGATCAACTGGTTCTGTGCAAACGTGGTGACGTTGTTATATAGGTTCCACCAGTAATACTGCTGCCCGTATCCCCAGGGAGCGTTTGCCAGTATGGTGTTACGTGACCCGTCCGGATTGTAAGTAAGGCCCTTTTCGATAGGCTTGTAATCGGCCGGTATGTTATAAACGGTCATATAGCCGACACCGATATTGCCGTTGCCGCTGCCCGGGCTGCCATTTTCGGCATAAAGATTCACCGGGTTATATTTATAGAGATTGATATAGCTGGCGGTTGCGTCTACCTTCACTTTTTGGCTGACGTTGATGGACGACCCCAGGTTCAGCGTATTGGTTGTTGAATTGCTGTTGTAGGTTATAGCGTCATTAGTTGTCCGTGTATAGGATGCGCGCATCGTACCCAGGTCGCCTCCGCCTGAAACCGAAACGTTTTGGGTTTGCGTGTTGCCCGTTTTATAGAAACTCTGGAAGATATTGGAATTCGGCGTGTAGGGCCTGGTAGCACCATCCCACCAAACCAGCGGCTGGCCCGACATTCTAGGTCCCCATGACGAGCCGTCGCCGGGGAAGCCGATATAATTGTAAAATGCTCCGCCGGCCGGACTGGTAACTCCCGGGCTTACATAAGCGCCGGGTATATTTCCCAGCGGACCATACGGGTCGCCTTCTATTTGTTCCTCCCGGTTTTGCCCGCTGCTGTTGGTATAAAAAGGTGGGTTGGCGGAGTAAAGGGCCTCAGTCATGCCATTTCCAAATTCGTGCTGGGTTTGTATAAACCGGTACGGGTCGTTCCAGCGTATCGAATAATTATAGTCAACCCCAAATCCCTTCTTTTTTGTCCCCTTTTTGGTAACGATCAATATCACACCGTTGGCGCCGCGGGCTCCGTATAACGCGGCCGCGGTCGGTCCTTTCAGCACGTTAACGCTTTCGATATCGTCGGGATTTACGGTATTTAAAAATGAACCAAAATCGGTCGGCGGTTGCGAAACGTCCGTAGTGCCCTGGCTCAAAGCGTCGATATTCGATTGGATCTTTCCGCCGGGTTGCAGGGGTTCATTATCAATCACAACATTATCCACCACAATAAGCGGCTGGTTATTGCCGAAAAGGTTATTATTACCCCGGATGACGATACGGGTAGAAGCGCCCTCGACGCCGTTAGGTACGGTTATGTTCAAACCCGATACTTTTCCCATTAAACCCTCGGATATGTTTGGCGGATCGGCTTTTACCACGTCGTTTCCCGAAACAGTCTGCTCGGCATACCCAAGCGACCTTGCTTCGCGCTTGATGTTCAAAGCCGTAACGACGACGCTGTTGAGGGAACCTGTCGCGGCAACCAGGCTGATATTGATATTGGTCCTGTCACCAACGGTAATCTGCTGCACATTATAGCCTACGAAGGAAACCACCAGCACGGCCGTTTTGTCGGGTACCGTTATACTGAAATTGCCATTTGCGTCCGTTGAAGTGGCCGTGTTGGTTCCCTTTACCTTTACGGTCGCTCCCGGGAGCGATAGTCCCTGTTCGTCGGTAACCTTGCCTTTGACGACGATCGGATCAACCTGCACCGTCTCCGTGCCCTTTGCTGTTTTTTCGGTCAGTACAACGGTTCTTTGAACTATTTTGTAGGCGATCGGCAAGTCTCTGAAACAAAGCTCAAGGGTGTTTTCTAGACTCTCGTCCTTTATATCCAGTGATATTTTATAAGATTGTTTTACAATGTCGGTTTTATACCAGAAGGTGTACCCGGTTTGTTTTTCGATCTCGTTTAGAACTTTTTCGAGTTTTACATTCTTGTTAGTTATGGTTACGTTCTGTCCGAAGGAGGATGCACTTACATGCAGAAACAAGACAGTAACAAGAGCAATAGTTAGTTTCATAACCAACATTATCTTTTTAAACCGTGAGTAGGTGTGCCTCAGCGGGTTAATAGTAGAAATTTCCATACATTTGTTTGGTTTTTGGGTTTAGAACTGATTACAGGTTACGCTATCATTTTTAGCCCAGCCGCTTTGCCGGGAAGTGCTCGCAACACCTTCCGGCTTTTTTGCTGGCAAAGCCGCCGGGCCCCGCCCTGCAGCTTAAATTTTACCAGTACTTATTTTACGATGATCTTCCTCCCTTCTATAGTGAAATTGATACCGCTTAGTTCCAGAATGTTTAAAACATCTGTCGCATTTGAATTTCTCGAGATCCGCCCGTGATAGGTTGATGCCGGCACCTGTCCGGCATATTCAATACTCACGTTGTACCAGCGGCCTATTTGGCGCATAATCGTTTTTATGTCGGCATTATCAAATTGGAACATGCCGTTTTTCCAGGCCGTTACCTCGTCCACGTCCGCATCGTTTTTCACTTCCGAAATGCCGTTGTTTTTTAACAGGTACTGCTGGCCGGGTTTGATCAGCGTTTGTCCTTCTGCGTCATACACTTTCACACTGCCTTCAATAAGCGTGGTTGTTACCGCGTCTTCATCGTCATAGGAGTTTATGTTAAATTGGGTACCTATATCCTGTACCACCTGGTTAGCTGTCTTTACTTTAAATGGCTGTTTTGCATCGTGCGCAACGTCAAAATAGGCTTCGCCGGTTAACTCAACCACCCGCTCGCCGCCGGTAAAGGCTGTCGGGAACGTCAGCGACGAGGCCGCGTTGAGCCAAACCCTGGTGCCGTCGGCAAGTGTCAGCTCAAACTGGCCGCCTTTCGGCGTGGTAAGCGTATTGTAAGTCACTTGGGGAGAAGCTGAATTATTCGCGGCCTGGTATGCCAATTGCCCGTTTTGTTTGGTGATATGCGCGCCGGGTTGCGCAGTAAAAGCGCCGTTTTTCAATTGGTTCAGGTCGATTTTTGAGCCGTCGGCCAGGGTTAACGTCGCCTTGTTCCCCCCGGGCGGCAGGTTGTGCTGACTGTGCGCTGCAAGTGTAACGATGTTGTGCCTTTGCTTGTTGATAACGTATACCATCAGCGTCAGAAACAACAGGACCATTGCCGCAGCCCGGAAATATTTACTCCTGTACAGAGGTATCACAGGCTTGTTAACGCTTCCGATCCTGTTGTCTATTCTCAGCTTAAGGGCAGCTTTAAGCGCACTAATTTCTTCCTCGTTCAGGCTGCCTGTAACGTCGGCATCATCGGAGAAATGGGCGTAGTAATTTTCAAGTGTGCGGATCTCTTCAGCCGAAGCCGTATTATCCAAATACTTTTCTACCAGTTTTAAAAAATCGTTCTTAGACTTTGGTGGCATAAGCTGTTTTTTTACATGTATGGGAATCCGCATGAATCTCCCATTCACCTGTTAAATTTTTTTTAAAATCCCGCACGATTTGTCATTATTCATAACTTATCATACACTTTATTCGCCAGTGTTCATACAGTTTTAGGATGTAGAAACTTGATCAAAGAAATTCCAAATTTGTTTCGTTTTTACAAAAATCAAAGCTGGCATAATGTAAGCTACTCCTGCATTGTTCGAGATCGAAAAAGCGTGGGCGACCATCAGTGTACTATTTACGGAATCATTTATAGCCGGGTGGTTTATTCGTCAACTGGATCGCCATTAACGATTAAGATCTTTCAAAAAAACTTTTTCACCAAGCGTTTCGTCTAACTGCTCCGTAATTGCAGATATTCAGGTGGTTTATGAACGAACAAGAACTTCGGGATATTATTGCAGGTTGCATGGCCAATAAGCGGAAGGCGCAGGAAAGACTTTATCTCGCCTATTATCAGACTATGTACCGATTGTGCATGCGCTACCTGCGGTCGGATAACCTGGTTCCGGAAGCCTTGAACACTGGGTTCCTGAAAGTCTTTACCAAAATTGATTCATTTGACAGCTCGAAAGCCGATTTTAGGCCCTGGTTAAATGCCATTATGATCCGCAGTTGTATCGACCTGCAACGTAGCGAATTACGTTTCCAATACCATGATGAGATCACGGAGAGTGACCCAATCTTACAGCTACCGCCTGACGCCTTGCAGCAGTTGTACGCAGGGGATCTGTTGCAGCAAGTACGCTTACTTCCCTCCACAAGCCAAATGGTTTTCAATTTATACGAAGTGGATGGTTATGACCATAATGAGATTGCCGGGATGTTTAATATCAGCCCAAGCACCTCGCGCTGGCATCTTTCTTTCGCGAAACAACAATTGCGCCAATGGCTCACCGATAAAAACAAAGCATTATGAAACAGAAAAGCGCAGATCAGCAATATTTACAATCAAAATTTGATGAGTTGCCAGTGCAAGGTGATTCCACCACTGATTGGCGAAATCTGCAAAAAGCTTTAGATGTGGCATTACCGATTGCCGCATCTTCATTTTTGCTATATGGAAAAACCTGGCTCACTAAAAAACTATGGTGGTTATTATTGGTAAGCTTAGGGGCAGGAAGCGCTGCGGTAATACTTGTTGATCAATCGCGCACAGCGAAACAGCACGCACGACAGGTAACAGGCAAAAGGGATACTACCCGCAGCAAACATAAAACCCTGGTGCCGATCGCGCCAAAGAATTTCGTCATAGTTAAGCATAAAAAATCACCAATGGCTGCAGGTAAAGATACAACCTCACGAAAGCCAAAAATGTCACCGCCCCTTTCTCCGAAAGATACCATTATCTCTAAGCACAAAACTTTGCCCCCTGTTGCACCAACAGATACGGTCTTCCGCAAACACAAAACTTCACCTCCTGTCGCGCCAAAAGACAGCGTTATACGAAAGCATAAAACCTAATATCAGATAGACAATGAAAAAATTCATGATTTTAGCACTGGCAGCAATTGCCGGCGTGAGCGCCGCTGCGCAGGATTTGACGCCGCAGATGCGCGCCAACATTAACCAACTGATCGACAAACGTTATAAAAGCGACGAACCAGGCGGCACAGTTGTTATAGCCCGAAACGGGAAGATACTTTATCAACGCGGTTTTGGCATGGCCCGCCTTGAACAACCTACACCAATGCAGCCGGACATGATATTTAGCATCGGCTCGCAAACCAAACAATTTACGGCTGTTTGTGCGTTGCAACTGGTTGAGCAGGGTAAATTGCGGGTGGCCGATAAGATAAGCCGATATATCGATAAATGCCCAACATCCTGGCAAGATATCACTATTGAAAACCTATTGACGCATAGTTCGGGTATTTCAGATGTTCGGGGTAACAATCTTTCAATAACCGACAGGATCGATACCGCAAAGACAAGGCCCCTGGCTTACAAGCCAGGTACTAAAGTTTTTTATGCGAATATTGAATTCGACTTGTTAGGTTTTATTTTAGAAAAAATCTCGGGCGAAAGTATAGCCGTCAATATTAAAAAGCGTATAATCGAGCCGCTTGGACTTAAAAACACCTATGCACCTGATCATAATATGCAAATACCAGGTCTGGTATCTTGTTATATCAGGGGACGCGACAGCAGTTTTTACATCAACAACCCTAATCCGATAGCAGTACCTGTAACCGGCGCCGGTGGTTTGTATAGCAATACGCAGGATATAGCGGCTTGGTATGAGGGGCTGACGAACGGGAAAGTGATCAAAAAAGAGACACTGGCAAAGGCGTGGCAACCATTTATATTGGCAGATGGTAAAGCGTCTAAATATGGTTATGGATGGGATGCCGGTGGTATGGTACAAGGTAGCCCTATTGCAGAGCACGGTGGCCTCTCAGGAGGCTTCTGTACAGATGCTTTGTATTTGATAAAAGAACATATTTATGTTGGTGTCTTCTTGAACCAGCGAACTTATGCAGATGCAACAGCTCAGGAATTGGCAGCTATTACTCTTGGCAAACCTTACCCGGATGAAATTGTCAACGCGATGACCATTGGTGAAATACAAGCTTGCGCAGGAGTGTATAAAGATAGTGGCGGAGCCGAAAAACGATTCAATTTGGTAAACGGCCAACTATATTATGTCCCTGGTGGCGGTGCTCTACGGTCTCGGTTTGCCTTCTATGACAAGGACAAATTTTACCTGGATAACACACTGGTTGAAGGAGAAGTTGTTCGCGATGCCCAGGGAAAAGTAACAGCTGTGAAATTGCAAGACAAGCGGTTTCCTGCCCAGCCTCAATTGACATGGACGAAAACAATTTGACCAAGTACTTCTTTCGCCCTCATTTCACTTGTGGTCGGAGTATGTTCCAATAGCCCTGATTTTCCACACCAAAAAGAGCTTTTACTTAGAGATGAGGTTTGAGAAGGCTTGCAAATCTGATAAAAAGTGTTTAGAGTGAGTTAATTCCGGCTCACGGCCTTCTACGCCCCTTAGCCTCGCTAAGAGGCTTTTTCTGTAAAGTGAGCGTAAAACCTGGTGGGCTTGAGTGTTTTATAGGGGATGAGAGTGTACGATTATGAATAAAGTGTATGATTACTTGTGAATAATCACACCCGCACGATTCGTCGGCTCCAACCCAATCTGGGTGTCAGGTGTATCAGAGCACCAGGGAAATTAATTTCCCCAAATGCATGCGAAGCTGTTTTAGCGAGGCGGTGAATTGGTTTTGAACCGTTTTTTGAGAAATATGTAACAACTCGCTGATCTCGCGGGTTGAAAGTTCCTGGCTGAATTTCATTTTGAAAACCTGCTTTCTTTTCTCGGGCTGCATGTCCAGCCATATGCCGATACACTCACGGATCTCTTTTTCAAAGAAAACAGAATCGGGATCCGATGTGGAAGCGATCATAAATTCGATAGGCCCGGCAAAGGCGCCGGTGTTCTTCTGTTTTTTATACAGCGAAAAAATACGGTACCGCACTGCGGTACACAAATAGGCCGTAAGGTTGTCGATTTGCCTGGCCTGCCTGTTCAGCCAAAGGTCGGCAAAGACATCCTGTATCACATCGGCGCAAAGCTCTTCATCCTTTAGGCGTTTATAACTTTCGTTATAAAGCTTATGCCAGTAGCGTTCGTATATTTCACTAAACGCCGCCTCGTCGCCTTGTGTTAAAAGGGTAATCAATTCATCGTCCCGGCATGAATTAAGTATCCTCATTGCATGTAGGTGAGTTTACAGTTAATCAAGTATAACTTAGGTGGTTACTTTGCCTGGTGGCAAAGCGTAAATATATAAACATTTGTATTTATCAAGCAAATTGTTACAATCGGTTTGGAATATTTCGATACACTAAGCTGCCTGAACTGATACTATTAAGCGCCGCATTAAGCTGAAAATGGTGCCTGGCGCCTGCAGCGGTAAATTCAAATCCGGTCGATAATTACCTGATAAATCAAAAACCATTCGGCAAAACGTCTTGTTACTTTCATAAGCAGGGCGACAGGATTGCTTAGGCACACGCACCTGAAACTTCTCAAATTACACCGCTCGATAAGTATGAAAGATTATGATTTGAAGGATAAAGTTGTTGTTATAACGGGTGCTTCAGCCGGGTTGGGTCGTGCGCTGGCCCGCGAATTTGCTAAACAGGGCGCAACATTAGCGCTGATCGCCAGGGGGCGCGACGGCCTTAATGCAGCGGTTAAGGAAGCGCGGCAGGCCGGATGCAAAGCGCAGGCTTTCCCGGCGGACGTGGGCGATTACGAGCAGGTCGAAGCTGCGGCAAATGCCATTGAATCGAAATTCGGCCCGATCGATATTTGGATCAATAACGCCATGGTAAGCGTTTTTGGCCCGTTGAAACAATTGGAATCGAAGGATTTCAGGCGCGTGACCGATGTAACTTACCTCGGGCAGGTTTACGGTACCCAGGCTGCGCTTAAAAGGATGCTGCCGCGCGATAAAGGCACCATTATTTTGGCAGGGTCGGCCCTGGCCTATCGCGGCATACCGCTGCAGTCGGCCTATTGCGGCGCCAAGCATGGGATTCACGGTTTTTTTGAATCGCTGCGCGCCGAATTGAGCCACGACAAAAGCAATGTCAATTTAAGCATGGTACAACTGCCGGCGATGAATACTACGCAGTTCGGTTTTGTAAAAAGTTACCTGCCTAATAAGCCTAAACCAATGGGGCGGATTTACGAGCCCGAGGTTGCGGCAAGGGCGATAGTGGAAGTGGCGAAAAACCCGCGGCGCGAAGCGTTTGTAGGATATCCTACGGTAGAAACCATTGTCGGTAATAAATTGGCCCCTGGCTACCTGGACAAATACCTCGGCAAAACCGGCTACAAGGGCCAGCAGACCGATGAGCCGGCCGATGCAAACAGGAAAGACAACTTATACGAGCCTATACCCGGCGACCACGGCGCGCACGGCGACTTTGGCGCGCAGGCATGGGATTTCAGCCCGCAATTCTGGGCCGCAAGCCACAAGACCGTGACGTGGGGAGCGACAGCGCTTGCCGGTTTTGCAATCGGTTTGCTGATCACGAAGAAATTTATAACCAGGTAATATGAAGTGCCAATGATATTAGCAGGTTTATTGGACGCAGAGCGACCGTCGATCTTTAATACCGCTAGCCCGGAAGCGGAAAAGATCGGTGCGGTCGGCAACGGCTTCCTCATAGCTGCTACGGCCATGTTCCTGCTTGTTGCATTTTTAACAGTTTACATCTGTGTGCGATATCGGGCGAAAGCCGACAGTCCTGAACCAAAACAAACTTCGGGCAACCGGAAGGTAGAGATAACTATGGTGGGGATACCGTTGTTAATGGTCATCTTCTTTTTCTTTTGGTCGATGAAAACAATGAGCGCCGTGCTTCCGCCGCGACCAGCCCATGCAACGCCGGATATCATTATTACCGGGCACCAATACTGGTGGCAGGCCGACTACCCCGCCGGTAAATTTTCGACCGCAAATGAAATTCATCTCCCGGTAGGCAGGAAATTACTGGTCGAACTTAGAGGTGCAGATGTGATTCACGACTGGTGGGTTCCGGCGCTCGGCGAAAAAATGGACATGATACCGGGAACCAGCAACTACTTGTGGATGACGATCACTAAGCCAGGCACTTACCTGGGCTCGTGCAGCGAATTTTGCGGCGAACAGCACGCATGGATGCGCATTACTGTAATAGCCCAACAACCGGAGGCATATCAAAGTTGGCTGGCCGGCCAGGCCGCAACAGGTCAGTTGCCTGCCGACACCATGGCGGCCAGGGGTGCGGCTTTGTTTATGCATGCTTCCTGCAGCAGTTGTCATAGCATAAGAGGAACAACAGCCATTGGAACTAACGGGCCGGACCTGACCCATTTTGCAGGAAGGCAAACGATGTTAACCGGCATGCTGAAGGTCAGCAACGAAAATATATACCGCTGGCTGCTGGATCCCCAAAAAGTTAAACCGGGAGCACACATGCCGCGGTTCATTTTCCCGAGGGACAGTTTACTGGCTTTAACGGCCTATTTATCAAGTTTAAAATGAGCGAACTTGAACACATACGTATTCCGGAACCAGAAAAGCCGCTGCCAGGATTAAGCATAACCGGCGACCAGGGCCTCATCCAATGGTTGTCCTCGGTCGATCATAAACAAATCGGCATTATGTACCTGTGGCTTGCTGTTCTGTTCCTTCTTGTCGGCGGCATCGAGATATTGCTGGTCCGCGTCCAGCTTGCGGTTCCAAACAATCATTTTCTTAATCCCGAGACCTTCGATCAGCTATTCACCATGCACGGCACGACGATGATCTTCTTCGTCCTTGCGCCCGCTATATTTGGCTTTTCCACTTACTTCGTTCCGCTGATGATCGGCGCGAACGATATGGCTTTTCCGCGGCTCAACGCATTCAGTTTCTGGTGTACCTTTTTCGGCGGATTTTTATTGTATTTCAGTTTCGTCGCCGGAGGGGCGCCCGACGCAGGATGGTTTAACTATGCCCCGCTCAATCAATACAAGTACTCTTCCTCGCCCGGCATCGACTATTACTGCTCGGGGTTGCTGTTAGCCGGCATAGGTACGGTGGCGGCATCTGTCAACTTTATCGTTACGATCCTTAAACTCCGCACGGAAGGCATGGGGCTTAAGCGCATGCCGTTATTCGTTTGGATGATCCTGATCAACTCCTTCCTCGTTTTGGCTGCATTTCCGGCGTTGAACGCAGCATTAGTGATGCTCTTGCTCGACCGTGAACTTCACGCTCACTTTTTCAATCCGACCGGCGGAGGATCGGCATTGCTGTGGCAGCATTTGTTCTGGCTTTTTGGCCACCCCGAAGTCTATATCCTTATCCTGCCCGTGTTCGGCATATTTTCGGAAGTTTTCCCGGTGTTCAGCCGCAAACCGGTGTTTGGTTACGGGTTCGTGGTAGGCTCGGGGATTGCTATCGCTCTATTGGCGTTTGGCGTTTGGGTGCATCACATGTTTGCTACCGGGCTGGGCAATACCGTAAATAATTTCTTCGCAGCCAGCAGCTTATTGATCGGCGTACCAACCGGCGTGAAAATATTTAACTGGCTCGCCACTATGTATGGCGGCAATATTCGATTTAGCGTAGCAATGCTGTTCGCCATAGCCTTCCTGGTTGAATTTACGATTGGCGGCCTCAGCGGTGTGTCGTTTGCTATTGTCCCTATCGACTGGCAGCTTACCGATACCTATTATGTGGTAGCGCATTTGCATTATGTCTTCATTGGCGGCAGCCTCTTCGGCTTAATTTCAGGCACGTTTTACTGGTTCCCAAAAATGAGTGGCCGCATGCTCGATGAAAAAATGGGGCGCTGGTTTTTCTGGCTGTTCGTTATCGGCTTCAACCTCACCTTCCTTGTCCAGCACGCGCTCGGCGCTATGGGCATGCCGCGACGGGTATATACCTATCCAGATCTGCCTGGCTGGGGGCTTCTCAATTTAATTTCAAGCTCGGGCGGCCTGCTGATGGGCATCGCCGTTTGCCTGTTGGTTTACATGCTTTTCACTTCAAGGAAAACCGGCAAGGAAGCCGGCAACGACCCCTGGGATGCCAATACGCTGGAATGGACGACTACCTCACCGCCGCAGCTAAAAAATTTCAATACAGTGATACCCGTGAAAAGCACGAGGCCATTCCGGGATTTCAAGAGACCCGATGACACCGATTGGGCAAGAGATGGAGGCAATGATGAATAAGCTAATGATGAAGCTGGTTGTGGGTACCGAGGCCATGTTCTTTCTTTCGCTGATAGTGGCTTTTGTCTATTTTTCTCTTTCGCCCGCATTTAAAGTTTTGCAACTGGGTACGCTCGATATAAAAACGACAGGAATATTCAGCGCATTGCTTTTTTTCAGCAGCTTCACTTTTTGGCGCGCCGATGCGAATTTCAGGAAAGGGCGTACCCAAAGGCTGAAATTCTGGCTGCTGATCACCATTTTGCTGGGCGTCGTCTTCCTGCTGGGCCAGGCTAAAGAGTATATGAAGCTGCTAAACGAACATGTTAACCTGGCGAGCAGCACTTTTGGCACCAGCTTTTTCACATTGACGGGCTTTCACGGCTTGCATGTGTTGGTGGGGCTGATCATACTCACGATCGTCACATGCCTGGCGTTCATGGGCGATTTTGATGTTGGCGGCTCATCGGTAATCAGCACTGTTGGCATCTATTGGCATTTTGTCGACATCGTCTGGGCATTCGTATTTTTTGTCGTCTATGTATCACCGCATTTAATGTAGAATATGGCATTTACGGAATTATTGCTTCACTGGCGTTTTGACCCTTTACTCCTGCTGTTTACAGCGACGCTAACAGGTTTGTACGGTTTGGTGTCCCGCTTCAGGCGATCACCTAATAACTGGTATTTCGGTTCCTGCATTTTCATTTTTTTGATAGCGACGTGTTCTCCTTTTCACTACCTCGGTATGCACTATTATTTTTCGGCTTACATGGTTTGCCATGTCACTGTGTTGCTGGTGTGCGGGCCGCTGCTGGTAATGGCTGTTCCGAACAGACCGTCGTTATTTGTCGCCGGCAGGTTTAAACGGCTTTCGGCTTACCTGGCGTCCCGGCCCTGGCTTACCTGGTTTGCCGCCGTCGGTACCATGTGGTTTTGGCACATCCCACTAATTTTCGATCATAGCATGACCGCTATGCAAAATGGATTTAGCGTCGTTACCTGCCTGCACCCGGTTTCGATGCTTGCTGGCGGCTTCCTTTTTAGCTGGCCGCTGTTTGGGCCTTCGGGGACCAGCCGGTTACATCCCCTTTCAGGTGTGTTGTATCTTTTTACAGCATGTGTCAGTTGTTCACTGCTCGGTTTGCTTATTACGTTCGCGCCGGCGGGAACTTACCACCATTATATTCAAATGGCCGGGATGTCCGGCAGGCCGTGGAATATATCGCCGCAGGACGATCAGCAGGCAGCGGGTTTGATTATGTGGATACCTTGCTGCTTTCTATACCTGGGTGGCTGCATTTACCTGCTGCTCCACTGGTTCGCGGCCAAACCCGTCGGTACAGGCAAACGGGACGGTACAGTACAAACCCTCATATTAGATGAAAACAGGAAAAAATAAGGGCGAACCTATTGAAACGGATACTAAACGGGCGACGCCCCAAAGGCTGTCGCAACCCAGCTACAAGCCGTTTTTCCTGGCGCTGGGGCTAATTTTTATTTTCCGGGATTTACTCAAAGATTGGATCAATCCGCCGGTACAAGCGAAACAAGCTTCCCACAGCAAAATCGAAATAGTTAAAGATGAACATGCGACGGCTGAACCTGAAGGCGAACGGGCGCTGCCGCACAGGCTGCCGAAGCCAACTTACTGGCCGTTTTTCGCGGCATTAGGGCTAACATTTATATTCTGGGGTTTGCTCACAACCTGGGTCATTTTGCTGGCCGGTTTCGTGATCCTGGCAATAGCATTTTGGGGATGGATAAATATACTGCGTCATGAATGAAATTGAAACTAAAAAAAGTGAAAGCCGTCGTAGCTTTTTGGTAAAACTGAGCACAAGCCTGGCAGCGCTCTCAGCCATTGTTGCTTCCGTTCCGGTCTTAAGCTCGTTCTTTGCGCCGCTGCTTGAAAAAACGCCGCAGGTTTGGAGAAACGTGGGTGATCTGTCAAAATTTAAAATTGGCGAAACAACACTCGTACAGTTTGAAAATGCCGACCCGGAAACATGGGCAGGGGTAACCGCCCGGACGGCTGCCTGGCTGCGGCGTGATTCTGAGAACGCGTTCACCGCTTTTGCGGCAAATTGCACACACCTGGGCTGCCCGGTGCGGTGGGAAAAAGACGCCGGGTTATTCATGTGCCCGTGTCACGGCGGCGTATATTATAAGGATGGTACGGTCGCCGCAGGGCCGCCGCCGAAATCGCTCGCCAGGTATAAGGTCAGGATCAACAAGAACCAGGTTGAGATACAAACTTCGCCGGTACCTATTACTTCGATAAGCGCTTGACGATGAAGATACTGAAAAGGATATGGCGTTGGATCGATGACCGCAGCGGGCTGACCGAAATATTTCTGCCCCTGATCAAACACCCTGTACCGCCAGGAAGCAAATGGAGTTATGTATTTGGCAGCGCCACCCTGTTTTGCTTCATCTTACAGGTAATAACCGGGGTTGCCCTCGCCTTATTATATCAGCCCTCTTCGTCTGGCGCTTACGAGTCCTTGCAATTCATAACCGACAAGGCCGCTTTTGGAAAAGTGCTGAGAGGTATACACTATTTTGGTGCATCCGGCATGATCATCATGGTCGGCATCCACATGATGCGGGTCTACATCACTGCGGCATATAAGTATCCGAGGGAGATGGGCTGGATCAGCGGGGTTATATTACTATTCCTGACCATTGCCATGGGTTTCACCGGGCAGTTGCTGCGCTGGGATTCCAACGGCGTCTGGTCGTCGGTGGTAGCTGCGGAGCAATTAGGACGCGTACCGCTGATCGGAAGACCGCTCGCACGCCTTCTGTTAGGCGGCGATACCATCGGCGGACATTCCCTGAGCCGATTTTTCGCCTATCATGTTTTTATCATTCCCGCCTTTATTTTTCTCGTTGTAGGTTATCATTTAATGCTGGTGATCCGCAATGGAATATCAGAGCCGCCCAAAGCCGGAAGGCTGATAGATCCTAAAACGTACCGGCAATGGTATAAGGACATGCTGAAGAAAAAAGGCGTGCCCTTTTGGCCATATGCCGCGTGGCGCGACGTTATTTTCGGAACGGTTACTATTTCCGCCATTATCTTGCTGGCCGTATTTGCAGGGCCTCCGAAATTAACCCAGCCGCCCGATCCGTCGATGGTTTACAGCCAGCCTAAACCAGACTGGTATTTGCTTTCCGTTTTTTCATTGTTTGCATTAATGCCGCCGAGGATAGAATCGTATATGATAGTGATAGGTCCGCTTTTGACTATCGTGCTTTTGCTGGGTTTGCCCTTTGCCTCCAATAAAGGCGAACGCAGCCCGCGCCGTCGGCCGTGGGCGGTTTTCGGCTCGGTATGCGTGGTTGTGTTTGTTTTTAGCCTGTTCCTCGCCGGAGAGCGGGCCTCCTGGTCGCCCCGGTTTAAAACCAAGCAACTTACAGCGGTCCAAATTCATTCATCCGATACCACCGTTGTCCGCGGGGCAGACTTATTTTTCAGAAAAGGATGTCTCTATTGCCACAACGTTGGCGGGCAGGGAGGCTTAACAGGTCCCGATTTAAGTCACATCGCCTTGAGATTATCGACCGACCAGATGAAGACCCGTATTGTTAATGGCGGCGATAAAATGCCGGCTTATGGCGGCATACTCAGCAATGAACAAATGCAGGAAATACTGGCCTTTCTGAGCAGCCGAAAGTAATACCCCGGGGAATCGAGCGTCTTACCCCGTCAGCCGATCACCAAAATATCTTACCGAACGACGCAATCATTCCGGTTGAGATAAGAAAGGTCATGCAAAATATTGCCGTCGCGCACAGGGCCTTTATTCCGAATAAGCTATCGTAGACAACAGCGCATTTTCGCTTTGCCGCGAATCCAGCCGGGTATGCTGGATAATTACAGGAACGTCGGCAATAAAAACACTGGAATACGACAGGCCCAGCGGTATCTTTTCCGGATCACTTAAGTCATTAAAGCGGATATGTTTGGTGCGCAGCGCCGGAACTAAAATTTCATACGGCCCGCCCGGCTCGCGGTCGGCAAAATAAATGGTGAGCTTTACATGCGCATCCTGCGAGTTGGTATTTAAAATGCAAGCCGCCTCGTGGCTCGTCATTTCGGGAGACGGCCCGTTGCTCCACGCGGGGATATAACCTTCGGGTATCGCCCATACTTTTTTACCGATCTGCATCTTATTTGCGTTTAATAAAAAAGCTGACAGCCAACACACCTATCAATACGCCCGCTCCAACTGCTGCCAGCTTTAGTTTGTTGCCATTGTTTGTTGCCTGTGGTTTTAACTTTGCGCCATCCACATATTTTTTTTCTGGGTAAATCAAGTCGGTTTTTTCCTTGTGTATAGCCATTTGCAATACCTGGGCGATATGCAACCCTTTGCGTTCTGTTTCCTGCTCGATCTGTTCGCGGCAACTAAAGCCATCTGCTATGATGATCGTTTCCGCATCGGCGTTTCTTACTTCCGGTAACAGCACGCGCTCACCCGCGGCTTTACCCACGTCGTAATGGCTACCTTCTTCATAACCAAAATATCCTGCCATGCCGCAGCAACCCGAATCCAATACATTGTAATCCAGTTTCATTTTATCCAGGACTTTCTTATCTGTATCGAATTTCATAATGGCCTTATGGTGGCAATGGCCATGTACAATCGCTTTTGCTTTGAATGCAGGCGGTTCGAAATCAGGTGCTTTCTTTTCAAGAAATTCAGCAAGGGTGAAAACTTGCTGTGTGAGACGCTTTGCATCTTCCTCGTTCGGAAAAAGATTGATCAGCTCATCGCGGAAAACAGCTACGCAGCTCGGTTCCAGCCCAACTATCGGCGTTTCATTTTCTATATCGTCACGCAGGGCGATCATAATTTCCCGCAAAAGGCCCTTAGCGGTGTTAAGCATACCAAAATCATAAAGCGGTCGCCCGCAGCATAACGTTTGCCTCGGAAGAACGACCTCAAACCCGGCAGCTTCCAGAACCTCTGTTGCGGCGACTAATGTTTCGGGTAAGAAAAAGTTGTTGAATGTATCCGGCCAAAGGATCACCCTGGGCTGGTAAGCATTTACGCGTTCACGTGCTTTAAACCATTCCCTGAAGGTTTGCGCAGCAAATTTTGGAATGGTCCGCTTTTGCGATACGCCTGCCATCTTTTTTAAAACAGGCGCTGTTACCGGGTTATGCGTAAAGAAATTCACAACACCAGGCAGCTTTGAAGCCAGTCGCGACCACCAATAAATAAGGCCGAACGCATAAGCTGATCTTGGGCGCAGTTTGCTTTGGTAATAATGCGATAAAAACTCGGACTTAAGCGTAGCCATATCCACGTTTACCGGGCAATCGCCTTTACAGCCTTTGCATGCCAGGCATAGGTCGAGCGACTCTTTTACCTGCTTATCTTTCCAGCCATGTGTTACCACGTCGCCCTGCAGCATTTCAAAAAGCATATGCGCCCTGCCGCGTGTGCTGTCTTTCTCTTCGCGCGTCACCATGTAACTGGGGCACATCGTTCCGCCCTCATGACGGCGGCAGTTTCCAACGCCTACACAGCGGAGCGTTGCCCGTGCAAAGCTGCCTTTATTGTCATCATTTAAAAAATTAAAATGCGTTTTTACAGCCGGGGGATTATAAGAGGTGCCTAAACGTAAGTTGGATAATTGCCCGTACGTGTCGATAACCTTGCCAGGGTTCATTAGCCATTGAGGATCCCAGATGGATTTGAATTCGTGAAAGGCCTCCATGATCTCGTCGCCAAACATAATCTCCAGCAGATCGCCGCGCGTCTGTCCGTCGCCGTGCTCTCCTGAAAGCGATCCCCCGTAGCTAACTACCAAACGGGAAGCAGCGAGCGTAAAATTCTTATAGTTTTCTATTCCTTCTTTGGTTACCAGGTCAAATCCAACGCGGCAATGAATACAGCCTTGTCCAAAGTGGCCATATAAAGACGGATGATACCCGAATTTATCGAACAGCGCCCGCAGATCCTTCAAATAATCACCTACTTTTTCGGGTGGAACGGCAGAGTCTTCCCAACCTGGTGCCCCGTCAGGTTCTCCGGGTACAAAAGCAGTGGCGCCCAAACCGGATTCTCTTACTTGCCAAAGATTTTTTTCCTGTGCCGGATCGTCGAACAAGCTCATATTCGGGGCATCTTTTTCTTTTTTCAATTCTTCCATAAGTGCTTTGCACTTACTGTCGGATTCTGCTTTGTCCTTGCCGCCAAATTCGACTAAAAGCCAGCCACCGCCTTTCGGCAATAGCGGTATGTCGCTTACGTTCAGGCCTTTTTTTTGCATAAATTGAATCAGCAAGTCGTCAAAACCTTCAAGACCGATAGGCTGATGTTTCATAACTGTGGGACAGGCATGGCCGGCGGCATAAATGTCCGGGTAGCCTAGAACCAATAATGAACGGGCTCCAGGTTCAGGCATTAATTTCATTTCCGCTTCAAGAATAACCACGCAGGTCCCTTCCGAACCTACAAGCGCCTTAGCCAGGTTAAAATTATTTTCGGGTAGTAATGATGGAAGATTATAGCCTGATACCCGTCTTGGAATGTTTGGAAACTTTTCACGGATCTTATCCTGGTATTTGTCTCTTAAGTTTTTCAACCTGGAGTAGATTTCGCCTTTCCGTCCGCCCTCTTTTATAATTTTCTCCAGTTCTTCTTCCGTCGTCGGCCCGATCTTCATTTTCAGGCCATCGTAGGTAAGTATAGTAAGCGATTCCGTATTGTCGGCGGTACGGGCGCCATAGCCGTAAAATTGGGCCATTACGGAATGGACGCCGCACGAATCGTTTCCCAGCATCCCTCCGATGGCGCAATGACTATGTGTAGCCGGGTCGGGGCCAAAAGTAAGTCCGGCTTCATCTTTCGTCGCTTTCCGCATTTCATCGAGCACGATTCCGGGCTGAACGGTTACGGTCTTTTTGTTTTTGTCGATATGTAAAACCTTATTATAGTATTTGGTCATATCCATTATTACGGCCGTATTACAGCACGACCCTGTGAGGCTTGTACCTCCGCCGCGCGACAGTATCGGAGCATTGTATTTTTGGCATATAGCAACGGTATTATTAATGTCCTGCTCGGTTTTAGGAAGCACCACACCGATCGGAACTTGCCTATAGTTGGAAGCGTCGGTGGCATACAATGCCTTGCTGCCGTCATCAAAACGCACTTCGCCGGTTACCGCGGCCCTAAGTTCAGTTTCCAGCAATTCGGTATCGATCGCTTTAATTTTTTCTTCGATTATTTCAGTTCTCATAGCATTTATGTTCAGAATACGCGAAATGGTTCGGCGTCCTGGTATTTAAAATTCAGTCCTAATCCAGGTCGTGATAAGTCCGGCTGTAAGTAACCGTTGACCGGTGGGGACGCTCCATCAAAAAACATCTGTTCGATACGCGCATGGTCGTGAAAGTACTCGCCGATGTAAAATCCATTGACGCACAGTGCCGGATGCAAATGCAACGCCGGGGCACAGTGGAAGGAAAAAGGAATATGGAAAGCTTCGCTTAATACGGCGACCTTCATAAAGCCTGTTATCCCGCCGCAGCGAGTAGCATCCGCCTGCAGTACATCCACAGCATGGTGCTCGAGCATTTTCTTAAAATACCCGGGGTTATATCCATACTCACCGGCCGCTACCCGCACATTTGCTGAAGTGTGTTCCCGGACAAAGGCCATGCCCGGAAGGTCGTCCGATGAAACCGGTTCCTCGAACCAGGAAACGTCGGACGAACTTACCCTGTCCAGTAATTGCAGCGCCTTTTTCGGGTGGAAGGCGCCGTTCGCATCTATAAAAAGATCTGCATCCCGGCCAATAACTTCTCGTGCGAGCGCTATCCTTTTCGGGTCCTGATCGGGCTGACGCCCGATTTTTATTTTAAATGCGCTGAAGCCTTGCTGCGCCCAGCCGCCCAACTGCTTTCGAAGCTGTTCATCAGTGTACGAGGTAAAACCACCGCTGCCGTAAACTTTGGCGCCGCGGCGTGCCTGACCTATAAGTGCGCAAAGCGGCAGTCCAAGCAATTTGGCCTTCAGATCCCATAAGGCAACGTCAACTGCGGAAACGGCCATGTACGCCATTCCGCATTCGCCCTCGTTACGGATCATGCTGAGCATTTTATTAAAAACCTCGCTATTAGTGTAAGGCGATTGATTCAGTACAACCGGGCGGAGCACGCGGAAGATAAAGGACGCAATCGACATGTCGCCGTAGGTATAACCCAAGCCCGAACAACCGCCGGCTTCGATTTTCACCAAAACAAGGGTTGTACTATCCCACTCCAGCGTACCATCCGACTCTGGCAAGTCGGTTGGCACAGTGTATGCCGAAACGGTTAGCTCGCTAATACGGTCGGTAAAATCCATGCCGCATTAGTTATGATGATGAGGCAGATATTCCTCGACGACGTCTTTAAAGGTTTGCGTGATGATGCCACGTTCGTGCGCATCGCCTTTGATTACCGTCTTGGTGAATTTCACCATCTGGTCAAAAGTTATATGCGGTGGTATCGTCGGGACGTCGGGGTCCACAATGGCCTCGAGCACTACCGGGCGGTCAGCTGAAAGCGCTTCATCCCATGCTGCGGCAATATCTTCCGGCTCATCAACCCTGATGCCTTTCAACCCCAATAGCTCAGCATATCGTGCAAAGGGAAAATCAGGTAACTCCTGTGAGCCGACAAATTCCGGATTACCGGTCATAACACGCTGTTCCCAGGTCACCTGGTTGAGATCGTTGTTGTGGAGTACCATGATGATAAGCCGCGGATCGGCCCACCGTTTCCAGTATTTGGATATGGTAATCAGTCCATTGTTGCCCAGCATCTGCATAGCGCCGTCTCCAACGAGTGCAATCGCAACGCGGTCGGGATAAGCGAATTTTGCAGCTATGGTATAAGGAACACCGGGACACATGGTAGCTAAAGTGCCTGAGAGCGAAGCCTTCATGCCCTCGCGTATTTTAAGATTACGTGCAAACCAGTTGGCTGATGAACCGGAATCGGAAGTAATGATGCAGTTGTCGGGCAAACGCGGTGATAATTCCCAAAATACCCGCTGCGGGTTGATCGGTTTGGCGTTGTTCATGGCTTTAGCTTCAATTACCTGCCACCATTCTTTTACGCCTTCCTCAATTTCATTTCGCCATGTGCGGTCTTCTTTATATTTTATCAGTGGAATAAGCGCTTTAAGCGTTTCTTTACTGTCGCCGATCAGGTTGATATCCATCGGATAGCGCAGGCTTACCATGCGGTTATCAATATCTATCTGTACGCCTTTTGCTTTTCCTTCGTCCGGCAAAAATTCCGAATAGGGAAAGCTGCTGCCAATCATAAACAAGGTATCACAATCCATCATCAGGTCCCAACTAGGCTTGGTGCCTAACAGACCAATAGCGCCGGTTACATAAGGCAGATCATCTGGCAATGCCGCGCGGCCAAGCAGCGCTTTTGCCACTCCGGCACCCAATAACCCGGCGATTTCCTTCACTTCCTTTGAAGCGCCCAGCGCTCCTGCGCCAATCAGTATGGCGACCTTTTTCCCCTCGTTCAGTATATCGGCCGCTTTTTGCAGTTCACTTGCAGGCGGAACAGGTTTTTCAACGGAATGACCGATACCGGTAAACACGCTGCCGTGTTTCTTTGGCGGCGCTTCAACGGCATCCAGTTCCTGTACGTCGTTGGGTATGATGACGCAGGTTACCGTACGCTGAGATTTTGCGATCCGGATGGCACGATCTATCATTTGCCGCGCCTGGCCGGGTTCGGTCATCATATGCACGTATTCGCCCGCCACATCCTTATAAAGCGATATGAGATCAACCTCCTGCTGGTAGTTGCCGCCAAGGGACAGCCGTGCCTGTTGGCCAACGATGGCCACCACCGACTGGTGATCCAGTTTGGCGTCATACAAGCCGTTAAGCAAATGAATCGCGCCAGGTCCCGACGTCGCCATACATACGCCTACCTCGCCCGTAAATTTTGAATGCGCGCAAGCCATAAACGCTGCGTCTTCTTCATGTCTAACCTGTATGAAATCGATTTTATCCGTAGCGCGATCCAGCGCGCCCATCATACCATTAATACCGTCGCCGGGATAGCCAAAAATTCGTTTGACGCCCCAGGCCTGGAGGCGCCCAATAATGTAATCACTTACTGTTGCAGCCATGATAATAAAGTTTTTTAAGTAGAAGTTAATTATTTAACAGCCTTTGTTTTGGAATGTTTACCTATACCGCTACCTTTTTAAAAGCAGGTATTTATTACATAGCCATTAGGTATAAACCACAAATTTTCATTTAAGAAAACCGTAAGTTGAGACCCAAGTTCACTAATCGGTCTGCATATTCCGGCGGTCATTGAGCCGTTTGCTGAGATTGATAGCCGCGCTGATTAAGCCGAGGTGAGTAAACGCCTGCGGATAATTCCCCAAGTGCTCGCCGCTAAAACCCAACTGTTCTGAATACAATCCAAGCGGATTGGCATAGCCCAGCATTTTTTCAAAACACAGTCTCGCCTTATCGAGCTGCCCCGCAAGCGCCAGGCATTCGATATACCAGAATGTGCACATGGAAAAAGTTCCTTCGTGCCCGTGGAGGCCGTCAATGCCTTGTTTATCGTGATAACGGTAAACAAGGAAATCGTCGACCAGGCGCTCTTCAATTGCTTTCAGCGTACTCAGCCATTTAGGATCTTTGGGGCCGATAAAGCCAATAATGGGCATCATTAAAGTTGCCGCATCAACTGTTTCGGCGCGATCGTACTGAACGAAAGACTGTAGTTTGTCGTTCCAAAAATCTTTATGTATGGAATAAAATATTTTATCTCTTTCCGTCTGCCATGTATCCGGGAAAGGGTAAGAGTGGTTGACGGCAATTTTAATGGCCCTGTCAAATGCTACCCACGACATAAGCCTGGAATAAAGAAAATGCCGCTTGCCGCCGCGCACCTCCCATATTCCGTCATCCTTCTTCCCCCAATTTTCAGCTAACCAATTGATCTGGCTGGAAATATTAAGCCAAAAATCGTAGGAAATGGGCTCGCCATGCCGGTCATACAGGTAAATGGAGTCAAGCAATTCGCCATAAATGTCAAGCTGCGTTTGTTTATAGGCTGCGTTGCCTATCCGCACGGGTTTTGATTGTTTATAGCCTTCCAGGTCGGTGAGAACGGTTTCGGTAATTTCTTTGCTTCCGTCGAGCTTATACATAATTTGCAGGTTCGTTCGTTTTTTAACGTCAAAGCATTTATGTTCTACCCAGTCTATAAAGCTTCTCGCCTCACGCGTGTAGCCCAGGCTAAGCAGACAATAAACAGTAAAGGAAGCATCCCTGATCCAGGTATAACGGTAATCCCAATTCCTTTCTCCGCCTATTTCTTCCGGCAAACTGAAGGTTGGCGCTGCTACAAGCGAGCCATATTTGCTGGATGTCAGCATTTTGAGGACAAGCGCCGAACGGCTGACGATATTCTTCCAGTGGCCCGTGTAGGTTGATGAACCGGACCAGTTTTTCCAATAATCGGTGTTGCTGTTCAGGCTTTCGCTGACATATTCCCGTATGTCTTTTTTGTGGGGAAGAAATTTACCTTCATGCAAAAAGATAAAGTCAGCTGATTCGCCTGCCTGCAGTGTAAAATCGACCACGCAATCCTTTTTTTTGATCTTCAGATCGAGGTTACTCTTGAGAATAACTTTTAACTGTATATCGTCGCAAGTAAAAGCAACCTCGTGCGGACTGTTTTTTTTGATTTTATGGGTCGACGCTCCGTAATTGAAGCGGGGGCTGCATGTAAGCCTGTAGGTGATTTCGCCTTTAATTGTAGTTACGCGGCGGACAAGTTCATTGCCGCGGTCGAGCTCCTGTACAGGCATAAAGTCTGTCATCTCGCCAATGCCTTCTTCGGAAAGGAACCTGGTGAGCAGAATATTGGTTTCGGGCAAATAAAGCTGTTTGCTTTTATACTGACCTTCAGCGGGCGAAATACTGAAAAAACCGCCTTTGTTTTTATCGAGCAGGGCAGCAAAAACCGACGGCGAGTCAAAGTCCGGGAAACACAAAAAGTCAACAGACCCATTGGTGCCGATTAACGCTACGGTATTTAAATCGCCTATAACGCCATAATTCTCTATCGGCTGGTAATCGGTAACAAAAGGTTTAATATCGTTTTTATCCAGGTTAAATTTTTTCATTTAGATGTTCAGCTAAACAGGAGCAAAGTTTCATCGGAAGGTTGAATGACAAGGTTATCATTCGAAATACAAGAATATTTCGTTGCCGATGGCGTCAACGAGCCCTTGTTCCACGCGGTCCATTTTCCAGCCGCTTTTCATACAGCGTATAATACCGATATTCTGGTCATTCAAGGTAATATCAACCTCGTAGCAAATTCCGGCATCTGTATCGCAGGTTTCGCTTATCGGAACCCCTTCGCCAGTGTAGCGCCGGCCCTCATACTCAAAATCCAGCGGTATCGGTTCTTTTTCAAGCTGTGCGATCAGGTCCTTAAAAAATTGAATGAGATGCTTCCGTTGGGTTGGCGCCTTTGCGCTCCATTTGTCTTTATCTGCACGTTTGTGAGCGACCTTGAATTTAAGCCCCGTCATTTCGGTTGAATAATCGTTGGCATTTAATTTTTTTACGTGCTGATGTGATACGATGTACCATTGATATTCGGTGCCAACCGGCACCCCCGAGTTCTCGGGCGCGTGGCCTACACGCCGTTTGGTAACGGCGTAGGAAATTTCCCACAGGTCGGGTGTTATCTTGGTTTCTTTCCAGTCGCCCTCATCATAATGCCAGTGATGGCCGCGGCCGATCTGCATACCGGTATATTGCTTAGCGCCAAATTTTTTATACCTGTTATAGCTCGCCGACAAGTCCCGGCCGGCAGTTTTATCCGGGTTAGCACTTTGGTTGGGTGTTCGTTTGGTCGCTTCTTTGGTAGTCATAGCGCAATTGTTTACGTTATAAACAACCATTTGAAAGAATAATTGGTTTTAGGGAAAGCCTGAATAGGCGATTTTTACCTGTTATTTTACTGTTGCCTTCTGTGAAATAACCCGAACATTGACCTTAGTTGCCTAAAAACGCGGCCTGCAGATTACAATTACGGTCAGACCTATTTGAATACTGGTATTTAAAAAATTAAAAACATTAATGCACTGCGAGCAATTACTATTATATAATCACCTGTTATGACGAGCAAAAACGCAATGGACGAAACGAAAAAGGGATCGGGTGAGCCGAACGCTTACCGGGTTGAGGATGAAAAAGATATGGAAGAGAAGGACCTTAAAAGGACTTATTTATTTGGCGACGCAAAAATGAAAAGCACCAGTGAACCCGGTATGGAAGGGCGCGGCATGGGCGGCCAGAATTTTGGGAACAATAATCTTACACCGGCCGGTAATGATAAGGACAATCCCCCGCAGAATGCCGGTGAGGGAAATGCGTATTTCCGCCGCACACAACCGGCAGAAGAACACCCGGAAGATGAAAATTTTACGGTGAAGAGTCAACAGGGTGCGCCGGGCAGGGAAAAACAAGAGCCGAACGTACCCGGCCCGCAGGAAGTGCCTGACCAACAGAAGGTAGGCGAAGATAACGGTAAACAAACGCCCAAGGCACCAAACCCGCAGGAGGAATACCGGGAAGGCACCGCGGACGAGGACGGCCAGAGAAATCGGGATAATAAGGACTGAACGAATAAAATGCTGCCTTTACTACAGATTAGTGGCAAAGCAGATTTTCCGCGGGAAGATATTATTTAAAATCCCACCAAATTAACGTCCTGGGCGGATCACCCAGCGTATAGGGTTCGCCGATGCGCGGAACATTTACCTGGATACCGTCCTTTTCAGCCGAAGGCATAAGCTTTTCTATAGGCTCGTTCCAGGGCTGGTCGGCCTCCACGAACTTGGCCCAATGAACAGGCTGCAGCAAGCGGGCATGCAGGTCGACCGCCGCCTGGGCAGTTTGCCCAAACCAAAGGTGTGTCCATGGCCAGTTGGGACTATATTGTCCGCATTCCAGCAATGCCAGGTCAAATGGCCCGTATTGTTCGCCTATCTGTTTAAACTGTGGGCCATATCCGCCATCGCCGCCATAAAATAGCCGGTAGTGGTCTGCCTGTATTACGTACGATGCCCAAAGTGTTTTATTTTCGTTACCGTATGTACGGTTGCTGCGGTGCTGCGCAGGGGTAGCTGTAACCCGGAGGCCGCCCGGCAGAGTAACTGATTGCTCCCAATTCAGTTCGATGATCTTTTTAGGATCAAATCCCCAGTAAATCAAATCTGAACCGACGCCCATCGGAACTATTGCCATTTTAATGCGGTCTTTTAACTTTTCCAGGGTGCGATAATCGAGGTGATCGTAATGATCATGAGAAATGATCAGCACATCGATCGGCGGCATATCTTCCGCGTGATAATGCTTAGTTCCGGGAAATGCGGTAACCAATCCGGGTACCGGTCCGGCATGATTGCTAAAAATAGGATCGATGAGGATATTCCCTTCCCCGGTTTTGATCAACAAAGTGGAGTGCCCGAACCAAACGACGGTCGGCGCAGCGGCGGTCAATGTTTTGAGGTCAGTCTTGACCCAGGGCAGCTCGTGGGAAGGCCTGATAGTTTTAGGCCGACTATGAAACATCAGGTTATGCCTGACCGTAGAATCAGCGCGTTCGGCCGGATTTTCGAACGCGCCGTTTTTGTAATTAGGCAAAGCCTCCAGCCGGGTAAGCTCCCCGCCAGCTGGGTTTTTACCGACTGACTTTACCATACCGCAGCCGGCGACTGCAACCATTAATAGCGTAGCTACACCGACCGTCAAACACCGTCCTCTCATGCCCTAAAAATGCAAATAACGCTCAACCTTCACTGATTATTTCCTGATGACAGTTAGAATAAAGAATATGCCGACCTATTAAAGGTCCTTTACCTTACAGCCAAAAGTTACAATATAATTAAAAAGGTTGAATAATAATAATTTACAGCGACATTCGCTGCATATTTGTGAAGTCATAATTAATAAGGACTTGGAGCCCAAAACGAAATTCCTGGAACTGCTGTTAGCGTTTTTGGCAGAAATAAAGATGATTACTGTCCAGTAAAAGAAAAATATTTGCGCCAATCAAAATCGCCTTAATAATATTGAGTCTTCCTGCAATCCTATGGTTCAAATTGAAAATAATAGGAAGCCCAATTTTCTAAAATTTTAGCAACCTGAATATAAAATCAATTATACTTGTGACTAACATCCCCGAAATATCATCGAAGTCAAGGATGGTCGCTAATTAAGGAAGATTAAGTGTGGAAAGGTCATTATTGCTTTACCTAAAACCGTTTATTGAAATTCCTTGCGCCTTTTTGAAGGCCATGGTCTTGCTGATTTTTTTATTGCTGGCAAATGCTGTTAATGCACAGCTTGACGTAGCTGTGAACGATAAGGCTGATCAGCATATTTTTACCTATCATGAGATCGAATGCCTGGAAGACCCTAACGGAGCGCTTCAACTGAGCCAGGTTCTAGCCGGTCCGGTTTCATCGCAATTTAAGGAAAGCTGGTCCAGTACGCCGCAGAATTACAATATTGGCTCAGTATATTGGTACCGCATAAAGATCAAATATCCGCCAGCGACAAAAAAAAGATGGATTTTGGAATTTTTCGACCAGACGATCGATGATGTTACCGCTTACCTTCCGGTCGGAAACGGTACTTATCAAAGCAAGCATTTTGGCGCATTGGACAAGTTCTCTGACCGGACTTACCATCACAAAAACTTTGAGGTCAACCTGGATATTTATCCGGGTAAGGAGATGACTTATTATTTCAGGGTAAAATCGCACCAGACTGCTGACATAATTATTGTGCTTCGGTCCGTGGGGTGGTTCATTCAATACGCTTTGAATGAGTATCTGCTATTTGGCATTTTCTATGGCATGATACTCGTTTTTGCCTTCTACAACCTGCTGATGTTTATCGCGGTGAGGCAAAGGCAATATTTATACTATATTCTTTACAACCTTAGCGTAGCTTTTTATGAGCTCTGCAATGATGGGGTGGGGTATCAATATCTTTGGCCCAATTCGCCGGGCTGGAACCAATATGACTATGGTTTTGCCCTTTGCTGTGTCAGCGTGTTTGCTTTATTATTTACGAATAAGCTTCTGATGCTAAAAACCAATGCGCCCTGGGTGCACAAATTGTTATGGACGGTAATAGCGCTCAGAGTTATATTTTTCTTCGTCTGTTTTTTCGGAGACAAACAATGGTTCAACTATAAGTTCCTCGAGTTCATCCCCCTTTGCATCGCTTTTTTCACAGGTATCTATGTCTTTTTAAAAGGTTACCGGCCGGCGCGATTCTTTGTATTAGGTTATAGTTTTCTTTTCGTCGGTTTTGTTGTAAAACTGCTCACAACTTTCGGACAGATCAATTTTGGCACAATCGGCTATTATAGTCTTAGCATTTGCTTTATTCTTGAGATGATATTCTTCGCCTTCGCTTTAAGTGACCAGGTAAGAGTACTGAAAAAGTTGAAGGATAATGCTCAGCGGGAAACGATCAAACAACTGCAGGAAAAAGAAAAACTCAAAGAGTCGATCAATATTCGCCTTGAAAAAGAAATTCAGGAACGCACATCAGAGGTAGTCGAGAAAGCAAAGATCATCGAGCAGCAAAATCAAGAGCTGAACCGAACAAACGAAATTCTGCAGCATCAGGCCGAAGAGATATTAAGAATGAACCGCTTGCTTGAGAGCGACAATCAAATACTTCAGCACGATTTTGAGAAGGTCAGCCGTGATAGGATCATGTCAACAGAAGTTGATTTCGAGGAGTTTAGCAGGATTTATCCCGATGCCGATAGCTGTTACAAGTTGCTGGCTGAAATTAAATGGAAACAGGGATACCGGTGTCATAAGTGCGGCAACGATCATTCATTCGGCGGCCGGACACCTTATAGCCGGAAATGCACCAAATGCAGCCATGAGGAATCTGTTACTGCATTTACCTTGCTGCACAACATACGCATACCCATTACCAAGGGCTTTTACCTCATCTTCCTGGTTTATTCAAGCAACGGGAAAATATCATCTCACAAGCTGGCTGAAATACTCGAAATACGCCAGAGCACTTGCTGGCAATACAGCAACCGCATTAAAAAACTGCTGTCGGGCCGGCCGCGGCGAATTAAATCTGACGATGGTGAAGGATGGAGTAAATTACTTCTCGAAGACATGCACGTACATTAAATAGTGTCCAAATTACACTTCGCGCTGCCGATCTGAAAACTTTTTAAAGCAATTTTTTCAGCGGTGTTTTTCCGTATCAATTACCTTTCCTGTTATCTCTTTTTAGCCTTGCATTTTAACTAATAATCAACGATTTAGCTATAATCTATGGGCGGTATTAAACCGTATCAAAATCGATGTAACTACCTATATATCAATATTTTAAGACAAAAAAATTTGCGAATTGTTTTCTTTTTTTGGATTCAATCACTTTAACTTTACACCGAGTTAACAAAATGCCCCGGGCATATAAACCAATTTTTAAACTATCAATCAAAAGCATGAAAAAAAGACTTACTTTAATTGTGGTCATGCTGCTAATGGGATGCGGGTTCGCCTTTGCGCAAACCACAGTTAGCGGCACCGTTAAAGATGACCAGGGTGCGACATTGCCCGGTGTTACCGTTACCATCAAAGGCACAAATACAGCAGTGTCGACGGATGCTAACGGCAAATATTCAATCAGTGTACCCGGAAACGGAACACTGATATTCTCATTTATCGGCTTCAACAACCAGGAACTACCGGTAAATAACCGGTCGGTTATCGATGTGTCGATGACCTCCGGTAACAAACAGCTTAATGAAGTTGTCGTTGTCGGTTACGGTACGCAGAAAAAGTCTGACATAACATCAGCTATCGCTACGGTTAGTGTAAAAGACGTTTCGAGCCGGCCGATCGTTAGCCCGGAAGAGGCTTTGATCGGGAAAGCGCCCGGTGTACAGGTTAGCATCCCTTCAAGCGAGCCCGGACATGATCTATCTGTTCGCATTCGCGGCGCGGGTTCTGTAAATGGCGTTGAACCATTATACGTAGTTGATGGGGTAATTACCAACGACATTAAAACAGTTGATCCAAATTCTATCGAGTCTATCAGCATTTTGAAGGACGCTTCATCTACAAGTATATATGGCGCGGCTGGTTCAACTAACGGTGTGGTGATGATCACGACCAAACAAGGCTCAAAAGGCAGATCAGCTATCGACGTTAATTTTTCTACCGGAGTACAGCAGATATCAAAAAAGATACCGGTTTTAGATAACCAGCAATGGCTTGCCCTGCAAACAGAAATTAACGGAGGAACTGCTCCTGTGCTTCCCTCGTATTACAGCCTGAATACTAGTAATAACTGGCAGGACCTGGTTTATCACAATGCTATGCAAACCGATGCCAATGTTGGTGTGTCCGGGGGGTCTGAAAAAGGTACCTACTATTTTGGCTTGGGCTATTTAAACCAGGATGGTATCATGGTGGGCTCAAATTTCGATCGTTATTCTACAAAATTCAGTGTTAATCAATCAGCAAACAAATGGCTTACAGTCGGCGGTAATATCAATTATAACCGTTCGAACCAGCGCCAGGTGCCACAAAACGCTTCGGCAGCTCATGGCGGTGCTGTTATTGCTGCATTAGTAACGCCCGAGTACGTTCCTGTGTTTATGCCTGCAGGCAGCCCTAACCCCGGTGTTTACGGTTATAGCACGTTTTATTCCGGCGACAACCCGTTATCTGATATTTACAATAATAACAACAACACGATTGCAAACAACCTGCTGGGTGATACCTATGCCGAGATCAAATTGCCTTTTGGCATCGTATATCGCAGCCAGCTTAATTTGACCATGGAAAACGCTAACTACGAATATTTTTTAGATCCGTATAATAGCTTAAATGGTATTCAAAAGGGCGGTTCAGCAACTCAAAGCTATAATGAAACCACCCGTTGGGCCTGGGATAACACCCTGACCTACGATAAAACGATTGGTTTAAATAAGATAAACGTTGTCGTTGGTACATCTGCGCTGGACGAAAAAATATTCCTTTCATCTCAGACAGGAACAGGGTTTGGCTCAAGTGCTATACAAACACTTAATGGGGCAAGCAGTGTTTCCGCTCCGTATAGTGCAAGGTCTGAGTGGTCAACCGATTCATATTTCGGCAGGGCGACTTATAGCTACAATGACCGGTATTTGCTGACCGCGACTATTCGGACAGATGGTACCTCCCGTGTAGGTTTTAATAATCGCTGGGGGACGTTCCCGGCATTTTCAGCAGGCTGGAAAGTATCGAACGAGGCTTTTATGAAAGATGTAAACTGGATCCAGGATTTAAAAATTCGCGGCGGTTGGGGCAGAACGGGTAATTTCCCACCTTATTCCCTGTTATACCCTTCATACACCCCATTAAATCCTGTCAAATATCCTTTTAATGGAACAGCCAGCTCAACGCCCGGCTATTCGCCGTCGGGACAGATCGGCAATCCAAACCTGAAGTGGGAATCAGGAAACTCGACAAATTTTGGGTTTGACGCCGGATTTTTAAATAACAGGATTACGGTCACTGCGGATTATTACTACAAAAAAGTAAGCAATTTAATATTCCCCCAGGTACTGCCCGGAACAACCGGCGGCAAAACTACTTTGGTTAATTTACCAGGTAACGATATTAACAAGGGCTTTGAGTTTAGCATAGACGGGGCTATTGTGAGACAACATGATTTTGGCTGGGATATGAACCTGAATATGTCGTTCAACAACAATAAAATAGTAGGTTTAACCGACGCCCAGGTTTACCCGACGGGGTATGTTTCACTCGGTGGTGGTGGTGGTCCCCCTCTTCAAATTATTAAGAACGGTTATAGCCTGGGTACTTTCTGGGGTTATGTTGCCCAGGGTGTTGACCCTCAAACCGGTAACGAAAAATTCAGCACAGATCCAACGAACTTAGGCAGCGCCCTGCCGAAATTCACCTATGGCATTGCGGAAAACCTCAGGTATAAAGCATTCACTTTGTCTTTATTATTTGATGGGTCATATGGCAACAAGGTTTACGACGTTACCCGCCAGGAAACCGATCAGCTTAACGGCGGCGCCAACGAAAGTACGGCGGTTCTGTCGCGCTGGGAAAAACCGGGCGATATTACCAGTGTGCCTACAGCGATCAATAATGGAGGCACCAATGGATCGGCAATCAACTTCCTGAACACGAACGCCACTTCTTATTACCTCGAAAGCGGGTCGTTCTTCAGGCTGCGTAATGCTACCCTGGGTTATAATTTTAATGCTGACCTGTTAAAGAGCATAGGAGTACAGCGCGCCAGGCTGTTTGTTACCGGCCAGAATTTATTCATGATAACTAAATACAAAGGTTATACCCCCGATGTGAATTCTTATGGCAACGGTACTAACAACAAACCGGGAAATGTGCAAGACGGCGGACCGACCTTATTGTCATTAGGCATAGATGACGGAGCTTATCCTGCAGCCAGGCTCTATACGATAGGAGTAAATGTTCAATTTTAATTAACATAAAAAATATTGCAATGCGAAATACAAAGATATTTTTAGCCTGCGCCGGGATAATGGCATTAGGACTATCAGCGTGTAAGAAAAACTTTATCGACAAGGTTCCACAATCCAGCTTAACCACGGGTAACTTTTTCAAAACAGCAAATGATGCTGAGACGAGTTTAACCGGCGCTTATGCTGCCATGAGGAATGGCTTTTACCAATATAACAACTTGCTCTTTACTGACGGACGGTCGGATAATTGCTATGTAAATGGCGATGACAATACCGGTGAGTGGCCGCTGGAAAATTTTACTTATGCGCCCTCAAATAACAAAATCGGCAGCGAGTGGTCGGATTTGTATAGCATGATATACGCGGCTAACACGGTTATAGACAATGTGCCTAACATAACCGACCCGGCATTAACGGCGACACGTAAAAACCAGATATTAGCCGAAGCCCGCTTTTTAAGAGCGATGCACTATTATTGGTTAGTTACCGAGTGGGGGCCAACTCCTTTAATAACGTCTACAAACTTTCATGGTGATTATACACCTAAACGTGCGCCGGTTGCGGATGTATATACTCAGATCATAGCCGATCTGAAGTTTGCTGACGCTAACCTTCCGGCAACACCGGCGGGCGGCCTCGTGGGCAGGGCAACAGTAGGCGCCGCTGATGCGCTGTTGGCAAAAACTTATGCGCAAATGGGCGACTATACGAATTGCCTCACCTACTGCAATAAGGTAATTAATGGCGGCCAATATTCCCTGTTACCTCATTTTGCTAATTTATGGGGCGCCGCAAATAAGAATAATGCCGAGTCTATTTTCGAAATTCAGTCCAACCAAACAGGTACGTACTACAACTATGGCGCCGAGATATTTGATTATGTACCCTCGGATAATTGGCCTAAACGGAATATTGGTTCCTACGACTTGATCCGGGCTTTTGTGGCTGAAGGAGATACAGCTACTTCAGAACGTTACCATGCTACTTTTAACTGGCAAGTTGCAAATGCAGCGTTTAATATGCCATTGAATGCATGGGACCCGGCTAAACCAATTCCCTTTGTGAACAAAATGCCTGATGCGGGAGGTTTTGACAGTCCGGATGATATCGAGCTTATCCGTTATGCTGATATTATTCTGCTCGCTGCTGAAGCAAATAATCAATTGGGGAATACCGCCGTGGCAACTACGGAACTAAATCAGATCAGGGCGCGTGCAGGTGTTGCTAATACAACAGCTACAACTCAAAGCGAGCTAGCCTTAGCTATATTGAATGAAAGGAGATTGGAATTGGTAAACGAAGGTCAACGTTGGAACGACCTGTTGCGTGCTAATGCTAACGGCACGATCAACATAATAACATTGATGAACAGCCAGCACGATTCCAATGGTAACTTGTTAAAGTATGGAATTAATGGAGCCGGGGTAGATCAACACGAGTTATTGTTCCCGATCGCTACCACCGAATTACAGTTAAACCCGAATCTGACACAAAATCCGGGCTATTGATTAGTTGATTTCTGAATAAAGCCGTCCCCAATGCCGGGGCGGCTTTTATTTGTTTACATTTACCTTTGACATGTTTAGCTTAAAATATCTCCCGGTCGGCTTCCTGGTTGCATTGACGCTTTGTAACCGGGCCAAAGCGCAGAAAATCGCTTACAATAACAACGAACCACAGCTTTGGCTCACCGATCCTGACCGGGGAATACTTTTCAAAGAGAAGGCGGTCAGGATAACCACAGGACAGAATAACCTCGCCCAAATAACTATTAACCCGGCAAAGAAATACCAGGTGATGGATGGCTTTGGATTTGCCCTTACCGGCGGCAGCGCCATGCTGATCAATAAAATGAGCCCGGGTAAACAAATGGTTTTGCTTCACGAGTTATTTGGCGCCGGCAAGAACGACATTGGCGCCAGTTACCTGCGAATAAGCATAGGATCGTCCGACCTGGATGATCATGCCTTTTCCTATGATGATTTACCTGCAGGAGAAAAGGACCCGGAGCTGAGAAAGTTCAGCCTCGCCGAAGACGAAAAAGCGCTGATACCCGTGCTGAAAAAAATACTTGCCATCAATCCGAAGATCAAAATATTAGGCTCGCCATGGAGCGCGCCGGCCTGGATGAAGACCAACGATAGTACACGCGGAGGGCACCTGAAGCCGGAATATTATCATGCCTATGCGCAATATTTTATAAAATACATTAAGGGCATGGCTTCGCACGGTATTCGTATCGATGCGGTCACTATTCAGAATGAACCTTTAAATGCCGACAATAACCCCGCAATGGTAATGGAGGCTAATGAACAGGATGATTTTCTTAAAAACAACCTGGGGCCTGAGTTTAAGGCGGCAAAGATCAGGACCAAAATAATCCTGTATGATCATAATGCAGACCGGCCTGACTATCCGATAAGTATATTGAACGATCCCGGGGCGAGCGTTTATGCCGATGGCTCAGCGTTCCATTTATATGGTGGGAAAATCGAGGCGCTATCGGAAGTTCATAAGGCCCACCCCGACAAGAACCTGTATTTTACCGAACAGTGGGTTGGCGCGCCCGGCGATTTAAAAAAAGAGATGCAGTTTCATATCAAAGAGATCATTATCGGGGCAACCCGTAACTGGTGCAAAAATGTGATAGAATGGAATCTTGCGGCCGACCCGCATCAGCAACCCCACACGCCCGGAGGATGCAGCGAATGCCTGGGAGCTGTTACCATTGACGGTGACCAGGTAACGCGTAACCCGGCTTATTACATCGTCGCCCAGGCAGCCAAATTTGTGAAGCCGGGGTCAAAACGAGTTGAGTCCAATTATCTCACCGATCTGCCGAATGTGGCGTTTTTAACCCCGACAGGTAATATCGTCCTTATTGTATACAATGATTCCCCGGCCACTCGCCAATTTGTTATAAAATCGGCAGGAAAATCATTTCTGGGCATGTTAAACCCCGGGGCAACCGGTACGTTTGTATTTAAAAATTGATTTAATAGGAACTGAGTCGACCAAAAGGGAACAGAACTCAAAATGATTCGGAGATCGTTGATATCTTAGTGTGGCCGTTCCATAAACAAAAAATGCAACAAAGTTTCACCTTGGTTGCATTTTTTGTTTTGTAGCCCGTAGGGGAATCGAACCCCTGTTTTAAGAATGAAAATCTTACGTCCTAACCCCTAGACGAACGGGCCGTTTTTGAGTCCGAAGTTCTGAGTCTGAAGTCTAGATCCGGCTTAGGACTTTTGACTTGCGACTAAGGACTTAATCCTCCGTTTCGGGACGGCAAAGATAAGGCTTTCCAATAATTTTTAAAATTATTTTCAAAAAATCAGACTCCCGCCTGATAAACTGCGATTGTACCGTCATAAAACAATTTTTGATGCCCTGCCATTATAAAATCATTATACGAATTGTTTAGCTTTAACTTACACCATCACCTGGACTATGAAAACTTACGACGCTATTGTGATCGGCGCGGGACAAGCCGGCACCCCATTAGCCAAAAAACTGGCCCAGGCCGGTAAAAAAACGGCACTTATAGAAAAACGATACATTGGCGGCACCTGCGTAAACGATGGGTGTACCCCGACCAAAACCATGATAGCTTCGGCAAAGGCTGCTTATATGGCGGCGCATTGCGCGCACCTGGGCGTGGATATCAGATCGTTCAAGGTGAATATGAAGCAAGTGAGAAAGCGTAAGGATGAGATCGTGACGCAATTCAGGGGTGGCAGCCAGAAAGGACTGGAACAGACTAAAGGCCTCGACCTGCTATTCGGCGAAGCATCGTTTACCGATGAAAAAGCAATAGCGGTAAAGCTGAACGACGGCGGCACACAGGAGCTAAAAGCCGATCTGGTCTTTATAAATACCGGCTGCAAAGCCATTATTCCGGATATTGAAGGCCTGAAGGATGTGGGTTACCTGGATTCAACCTCGATACTGGAGTTAGACAACGCGCCCGAACATTTGCTGGTGATCGGCGGAAATTATATCGGTTTAGAGTTCGGGCAGATGTTCAGGCGGTTTGGCAGCAAGGTAACCATTATAGAAAAAAGCCCGCGTATAGTTGCGCGCGAGGATGAGGATGTTTCTAAAGAGCTGACCTCGATACTCGAAGCGGAAGACATTAAAATACTAACCGATGCCCAGGCGGTAAAGTTCGCCAAAACTGCAAAGGGCGATATTCGGGCGACGATAAGGTTCGGCAGCAAAGAAGAAAAGATAAGATGCTCGCACGTGTTAGTGGCCGTGGGCAGAGCGCCGCAAACGGCGGCGCTGAACCTGGACAAAACGGGCGTGAAAACTGATGAGCACGGATTCATTAAAGTAAACGACCACCTGGAAACCAATGTAAAAGGCATTTATGCCCTCGGCGACGTGAAAGGCGGCCCGGCATTTACACACGTATCGTATAACGATTACACGATTGTTTACCGCAACCTGGTTGAAGGCACGGACTACAATACCAAAGACCGGCCTGTACCTTATTGCATGTTTACCGACCCGCAATTAGGCAGGGTTGGCTTGAGTGAAGCCGAAGCCCGGAAACAGGGGCTGGACATCAAAATAGCCAAACTGCCGATGGAGCATGTGGCCCGGGCTATCGAAACCGGCGACACCCGTGGTTTTATGAAAGCGGTCGTCGACGCCAAAAGTAAAAAGATACTGGGCGTTACGGTGCTGGGCCCTGAGGGCGGCGAGATCATGACGGTGCTGCAAATGGCGATGGAAGGCGGTATTACATACGACCGCATCCGGTATTGCGTTTTTGCACACCCGTTGTATTCGGAGTCGTTGAATAACCTTTTTATGAGCATAGAAGACTGATCTATGATCAAGGTTGAATATCTAAGCAAACATTTCGGACCGGTCAAGGCCGTGGATGATATCTCCTTTGAGGTGAAGGAACACGAAACCCTCGTATTGCTCGGTACCAGCGGCTGCGGTAAGACCACCACGCTGAAAATGCTGAACCGGCTGATAGAACCGACAAGGGGCAGCATCAGTATTAATGGTAAAAATATACTGGAACAAAAGCCGGAAGAATTGCGCAGGGGCATTGGTTACGTGCTGCAAAACACCGGCCTGTTCCCACACTATACTATAGCCGAAAATATTGCCATCGTGCCGCAATTGCTGCAATGGGATAGCCAGCGCATCAGCAAGCGGGTCGACGAATTGATGGTAAAACTGCATTTATCGGCCTCGCAACTCAAGGCTTACCCTAACGAGTTGAGCGGCGGCCAGCAGCAGCGCGTAGGACTGGCACGGGCTTTAATGGCAGACCCACCGATATTATTGATGGACGAGCCATTCGGCGCTCTGGATAATATTACCCGTTCTAAAATTCAAGCCGAGTTCAAAGAACTGGATGAACTGAAAAAGAAGACCATTATTATGGTCACCCATGATGTGCAGGAGGCCTTTGAACTGGCTGACCGGATATGCCTGATGGATAAAGGGAAGATTGTGCAGATCGGTCTACCTTCGGAACTGCTTTATAAGCCGGCTAATGATTTTGTAAGAGATTTTTTGAAGGACCAGCGCCTACAGCTCGAATTCAGGTCGGTAAAGATCAAAGACGTCTGGAACTGGCTGCCTGTGTCGGAAAGAGGCTCAAAGGGACACCTGTTATCCGTTGATTCCAATATCTGGTCGGGTTTGCAGCAACTGGAGGCGGGCAGACCGGAGCATTTGCATTTTACCCATCAGCATGAAACTCGATCGGCAGGGTTTGAGCAGTTGATGTCGGCATTTCATCAATATCAAAGCAGCCGCGCGCATGAATGAGCAACAGCAAACCCTATGGGAATTTATGCGCCAGCAAAGCGATAAGCTGCTCACCCAAACCTTGCAGCATATCGGGCTTACCTTTATTTCGCTCATTATCGCGGTAATCATCGGCCTGCCGCTCGGCATCTGGATAACGCGGCGTAAGCGATTTTCGGGCATGGTTTTAGGTATAGCCGGGGTGCTGCAAACCATCCCCAGCATTGCACTATTAGGCTTTATGATACCGCTGCTGGGCATAGGCGCAAAGCCGGCGATCGTCGCGCTGTTTCTTTATGCCTTATTGCCAATCCTCAGGAACACTTACACCGGCATTGAAGGTGTTGACCCATCCGTAAAGGAAGCTGCCGTTGCTATGGGCATGAGCAGGCGGCAGGTGCTATTTAAGGCCGAGCTTCCATTGGCGATGCCGGTTATACTTGCAGGAATTCGTACGGCTACAGTGATCAATGTAGGGGTGGCTACGCTGGCCTCGTACATTGCCGCGGGCGGCCTGGGCGAATTTATTTTCGGCGGTATATCGCTAAACAATACCAATATGATCCTTGCCGGGGCCATCCCGGCAGCATGCCTGGCCATATTGTTCGATTTCCTGCTTTCAAGAATTCAAAAGCTAAACCTGAGGAAGATCAGGAAAGCGGCTGCCATAGCGCCACTGCTATTGATCCTGTTATCATCTTTTTATTTTATTCCTGCGGCCTATGGGGGCAAGTTGACCGCGGGATTTACTCCCGAGTTTATGGGACGACAGGACGGCGACATTGGCCTGCGCAAAGTATATGGACTAAAGATGAACCCGGTGGTGATCAGCGATGCCGTGATGTATAAAGCCGCTTACGAAAAGCAATTGGACGTGATCAGCGGGTACTCAACCGACGGGCGCCTGAAAGCTTATGACCTGGTCGTGCTGGATGACGACAAAAAGATATTTCCGCCGTACTATGCAGCGCCAATTGTACGTGAGGACGCTTTAAAACGTTTTCCTGACCTTGAGCAGACACTAAACCTGCTTTCGGGCAAAATAAACGACGCTGTAATGACCGAGTTGAACTACCGCACCGACTATCTTCACCAAAGTCCGGAAAAGGTGGCAGAAGACTTTTTGAGGGCCCGGTCATTGTTTAAACCTGCCCGTAACGGGAATGCGGGCGTGGTACGCATTGGCTCGAAAATTTTTGGCGAACAATATATCCTGGCAAACATATACAGCATGCTGATAAAGGGCTATACGGATTACGATGTGTCGACCAAAACCGGTCTGGGTGGTACGAAGATCTGTTTTGACGCACTGAATAACGACCAAATCGACTTTTACCCGGAATACACCGGTACGGGGTTGCTGGCGATTTTACAGGCTCCTCCGAAAACGGTCGATTCGCTGGCTTCGGATAAAGACGGAACCTATAATTATGTAGCCCAGAAGTTTGAAGCTAAATATGATATCAGGTGGCTAAAACCGATAGGCTTTAATAATGCTTATGCTTTAATGATGCGTGCAAAAGAGGCCAAACGGTTGAAAATTAAAACAATTTCAGATTTAAAACGCTATTTGGAGAGCAAATAACCGATGTACCTGGCCGACCGTTATAAAGAAGTAAGAAAGCTGACTGAGCAGATATGCGACCCGCTGGAAACGGAAGACTATGTTGTGCAGCCGGTTGCCGATGTTAGTCCGCCGAAGTGGCACCTTGGCCACACGTCCTGGTTTTTCGAAACTTTCATCCTTATACCCTACTTCATGGGCTACCAGGAATTTGATCCGGAGTACAACTTCGTGTTTAACAGCTATTACGAAAGCGTTGGCAGCAGGGTGATCCGTACCGATCGCGGCAATTTGAGCCGGCCTACGGTGGCCGACATTTATCAATATCGCGCGTATGTGGATGAGGCCATGGCAAAATTCTTGTGTGAGGAACCAGCCGAAGAAGTCAAAGAATTGCTGATCCTGGGTCTGAACCACGAGCAGCAGCACCAGGAGCTTTTATTTACGGATATCAAATACATTTTGGGCCACAATCCCTTGTTCCCGGCATATTCCACAGCGTATGCTTCAACAAAACCTGCCGGCGAAAGCTATGATTTTATCAGCATAAAAGAAGGTATTTATGAGATTGGCTATAGCGGCGACGGATTTTGTTTTGACAATGAATTGGTGCGGCATAAGGTATATCTGCAATCGTTTGAGATAGCCAGCGGGCTTGTAACCAATCGGGAATACCTTGAATTTATCGATGCAGGCGGGTACCAGGATTTCAGGCACTGGCATGCCGAGGGCTGGGACTGGGTAAACCGAAACCAGGTTACCGCGCCTTTATATTGGCATAATATTAACGGCATATGGCACAACTATACTTATGCCGGCCTGCAGCCAGTTGACTGGGACAATACACTTTGCCATGTCAGTTATTTCGAGGCGGCCGCTTATGCAGCCTGGAAAGGTCTGCGCCTGCCTACCGAATTTGAATGGGAAGCAGCGGCGAACCAGTTTGACTGGGGCCTTCGCTGGGAATGGACGGAAAGCGCCTACCTGCCTTATCCGGGTTTTGTAAAAGCTCCCGGCGCTATCGGTGAGTATAATGGCAAGTTTATGGTGAACCAACAGGTATTACGCGGCGCATCGGAGGTTACATCGCCGGGACATAGTCGCATCACATACCGCAATTTTTTTCAAACGCATTTACAATGGCAATTTACCGGCATCAGATTGGCACGGTAATTATACAGTTAAACCTATGGGACTACCAGCAAGTATTGTCAGGCCCGGCCTGTTCAAAGAAAAAACAGATAGTTTTTATAAAGACGTCGTGTCCGGCCTGAGGTCTGTTCCTAAGCGGCTGAACTCCAAATATTTTTACGATGCTAAAGGCGACAAAATATTCCAGGAGATCATGAATTGTCCGGAATATTATCCTACCCGCTGCGAAATGGAGATATTCTCAAAAAAAACCGCCGGGTTGGGCGATGCGTTGATGGGAGGGGGCGATGCCTTCGACCTGATAGAATTGGGCGCAGGTGATGCTACCAAGTCGTCGTATCTGCTTAAATATTTGCTGCATCAAAAGGCCGATTTTACTTACCTGCCCATTGATATATCTGAAAATGTGATATCATACTTAAAAGAAACTCTGCCGGTTAAACTGCCCGGGCTGAGAGTAAACGGTCTGAACGGCGAGTATTTTGATATGCTGAAACACGCAGAAAGGCTATCCAACCGGCGAAAAGTGGTGTTGTTTTTAGGCTCGAATATAGGCAATATGCCGCTGGATGAAGCTTTGAATTTCTGCAGGCTGTTGCGCGAACATCTATCCGAAGGTGATATGGTGCTGATGGGCTTTGATCTGAAGAAAAACCCTAAAACCATCCTGTCGGCTTACAATGATAAGGAAGGTATCACCAGGCGCTTTAACCTGAATTTGCTCGAACGTATCAATCGTGAATTGAACGCCGACTTTCACCTGAGCAAATTTGACCATTATGCGACCTATGATCCTGAAACCGGGGCTTGCCGGAGCTATCTCATAAGCCTGGAGGACCAGGAAGTAACAATCGGGCAAAAAGAACACATCCGTTTTCAGAAGGACGAATACATCTATATGGAGATCTCGCAGAAATTTACCGTTTTGCAAACCGAGCAGATAGCCGCTAACGCAGGTTTTAAGACGGTCAACTGCATTTTCGACAGCAAAAAATGGTTTTTGGATGCCATCTGGTTGGCGGAGTAAGATCTTTGAAAAAAATAAACCCCGTGGCTTTGCCAACGGGGTTATCACTAAATCATCAATCTATAGTTTATAGTACTTTCGGATTTAATTCGGAATCGATCAGTTCGCCAACCGGCTTGTTCATAAGCCATTTAGCATGATCGTTTCGCTGCCATTGATGTTTGGGCTCGGATACCCTTGCCCCATCGGCCATATAAATAATCGTCATCACCTCGCGCATCCTATCTGAATTATTTCCGGGCGCGTTGTGTATAGTAAAGCCCCTGTGGAATGTTGCATCGCCCGCCTTCATGGTTTGCGCCCGCGTTATCGGAAATTTGTTCTTTTTAACATAGTCGTCAAAAGCGCTTTCAGATTCATCGGATATTTCGTAGTCGAAGATCGATCCCTTGTCGAAAGAGTTTGAGGCGAAGGTTAGCATTCCCATATCCACATCGATGTCAACGAGCGGCATCCACATGGTAATGGTATTATTCGTGTCTATCGGCCAGTAATACTGGTCCTGGTGCCACGGAGTCGGACCCCCTCCCGGTTCTTTAAACAATGCCTGGTCGTGATAAATACGCACATTTTCGACACCCATCAGGTCAGCCGCGATTTTTCCAAGTCTTTTAGCCATCACGAATTGCTTCACACCTTCATCCACGCGCCATAGGTTCATGATCTGCAAGAATGCCTTACCGTAGGTATCGCGATCCTGCATTTTGCGTTTTTCGGTATTATATCTTTCTGCGGCCTCCACTATAACCGGCTCGTAGGCTGCTATCTCTTCCGCCGACAAGATATTCCTGATCAACGTGTGCCCCTTTTCCTGGAACTCCCTGATGTTTTCTTCGGGAGTCTTTTTCTGGTCATTTAACTTCGGAAGATTTGAAACCTGAATATTCATTTCAATTAAAAAGTTTATACTCAAAGTAAAATAGCAATCGTTCGAAAAAAAATGAAGAAAATGGTGTAATAATGGATTATTTTATCCCTATATTGCATTATGGTTCATCTATTGGCAAAATAAGCAAATGATAAAGGCCTCGTACGAAGTGTTGCAGCCGGCAAGCGGGCATTCTTTCCTGTTCAGAAAGTTTGGCAAATCGGCTTTTGATGCGCCTTATCATTTTCATGAAGAAGTAGAACTGACCTATATCGTCCGCGGCTTCGGTAAGCGGTATGTGGGCAACCATATGGAAGATTTCGCCAGCGGCGACCTGGTATTGCTGGGAGCGAACCTGCCGCATTGCTGGAAGCTTGATGCAGACAACCCCGAAAACCAGGAGGCCAGCGCCATCGTGATCCAGTTCAATACTAATTTCATGGGCGACGATTTTTTTGGAAAAGCCGAATTGCAGGGGATACAAAAATTACTTGCAAAAAGCGGCTCCGGCATGAGCTTTAATTCGGCTACCAGGAATACCGTAAACCATAAACTGGAACATTTGGCTGCGGAGAAAAACAATTTCCGGATGCTGGTTCACCTGTTGGAGATACTGCAGCGGCTTGCAGTGTCAAATGAGTATAACCTGCTGGACCACAAGGGAAGTGTCGCGGAACGATCAAAAAACGAGCAGGAACGCATCAATCCAATCTTTGCTTACCTGGTCGAGAATTTCAGGGGCGATATTTCGCTCAACGAGGCAGCCGGCATCGCCAGCATGACACCCAATGCCTTCTGTAAATATTTTAAGCGGATAACCCGCAAAACCTTTATGGAAACTGTGATCGAATACCGGCTAAATTATGCCACGCAGCAGCTGATCCAGACAGATAAACCCATATCGGATATTTCTTTTGAGAGCGGTTTTGGCGATGTGTCGCATTTTTACAAAATGTTCAAGCACAAAATGAACCAAAGTCCGCTCAATTACCGCAAGAATTTTATGAAGGAACTGGATGCGGACAAAAACCGTGTTCCGGCTCAGTTTGCCCACACCTCCACTCCGTAAGCGGGTATGCTTGCCGCAACTGCGGCGGGTTTACTTACCGGTTTTGCATCGCCAAATAAACTTTTGAGACCAGTTACGGCCGTTTGTATCAACGCGTCCTGTGCTTTATCAGACAGGTTTACAGCCACGATTACCTTTTTATTTCCAGCCGACCGCTCAAATGTAAATACCTTGTCGTTGTCGTTTGCAAGGGTCTTGTACGCTCCGCGGATAAGAACCGGGTCAGCCTTTCTTAAAGCGATCAATGTGCGATAGAAATTCCAGAGTGAATTGGGGTCATTTTGTTCCTCTTCCAGCGATACGCCATCATTGGGAATATCATTGGTGTTGAACTTGTCTTTCCAGGGGCCTTTTAATTTATACCAATAGGCCATTCCTTCTCCCCGGTCGCTCTTGTACCATTCAAATGCTGAACGGTTAGGTATATCGTTGGCATCCGTTGCGCCCAGGCTGGCATTGGTTCCGTCCATGCCCAATTCCTGGCCGTAGTAGATAGATGGTATACCCCCGAGCAACAAATTCAGGGCCGCACCCACCTTTAGTTTGCCGATATCGCCTTTAACCCCATGTGCAAAGCGGGGCATATCGTGGTTCTCGATAAATATTACCTGTTGCTTTCCGGCGGGCGTAAGCATAAAGGTGGAATCGGCTGCTTTGGCAATCTGGTTTTTATCAAATGTCCGGATAGCAAAAGTCAGCCTGAAGCCAAAGACCCTGTCCACGCCGCCATGTGTCAGGTAATCCCGGCCGAATGAGCCCCAGTGTGCCTGCTCGGCGACAATTTTAATTTTCGGGTTTACTTTCCTTAGCCTGCTTAGCAGCGGGTTCCAAAAAGTATCGAACAAATGCGGAAGCTGCGGCTTTTGGTCCAGGTTATCCATCATATGGTCGAGGCGGAAGCCATCCACGCCATCGTCAAATTTGCCATCGCCGTTGGGGTCCATAAAATATTTGAATAGCCGGTAATTGTATTCCAGTACTTTAGGGCTGTTCAGATTTACGGTAGTTATTTTCCGGTATACGTTATCGTAGCCCAGCAGGCCACGCAGGCCAAAAATGATCGAAACAGGAGTCTTATGTGCTGAATCTTCGTAAAGGATATAGTCGCGATATTTTGATTTTGGATTACCAACCCCATCCTTCCACCAGATATGATCTTCGGTAACATATTGTGTTTCCATATCCAGGTATATCTTCATGCCGCGCCGGTGCAGTTCTTTAACCAGGCGCACGTAATCCTGCATAGTACCATACTTAGGATCGATCTTCTTAAAATCACTGGCAAAGTAATTATGGTAAAAAACCGACTCGTACAGCGGTGTGAACAATATTGCCGTCGCGCCTAAATGCTGTATGTAGTCCAGCTTTTGGTAAACGCCGTTCAGGTCGCCATGCCCGTCGCCGTTGCTGTCGTAAAAGCTCCGCTGAAAAATGTGGTATATAACCTCATCTTTTACCGGGTGTTTGGCTGCGGCCACATCCCGGTCTTGGGCGTTTGATGCAGAGGCGATAGCAAGTAAACTCAGCAGCGCGACGATCTTTCTCATTTTACAGGTTTTATGAACTTCAAAATAAAACAAGCCTTGTTTGCCAAACAATGACGAAATAGTTTGAAAACTGGGAAAAATTATCTGTGCAACTCGTTGCTTTCTGATTAATATACACCAGTAATTGTCCAATATAGCTATTTTTTAAGGAGTTACGCCTGCGTTACTTTGCAGCCGCTTTTGACGCACCTTCAACCAGCGATCAGAAGTTCTCTGAACAAGTATAATAGCCGATGGGAATTTTGTGCAAAGCCGCTATAACGGATGGAGTTGGAAATTTTGAGGTTGGCGAGATTGAGGTGGGTGATCCAAAAGACGATGAGGTGCTTGTCAAACTCAAAGCGGCAGGGCTTTGCCATACGGATTATGATTCACTTAGCTGGGGCAAACAACTGATCATCGGGCATGAAGGCGCGGGCATAGTTGTTAAAACCGGAAAGGACGTGACGGGATTTGTGCCGGGCGATAAGGTGATTCTGAACTGGGCCATGCATTGCGGGCATTGTTTTCAGTGCCTGCAAGGTAACCAGCACCTTTGCGAAATTGCTTCGCCTGTGGCGGCAGGCGGTAATGGCTATACGCCTGGCCATGCCGACCCATCGGGCACGCAACGTAATGGCAAGCCTGTTCTGCGGTCCTTCAACATCGGCACGCTGTCCGAGTACACCCTGGTTAAGGAATCCGCGCTTGTAAAAAATCATTCTGAAAAATTAAGTTTTCCCGCGGCCAGCATTATTAGCTGTGGCGTTATGACCGGTTATGGCTCAGTTGTCAATGCAGCTAAAGTAAAACCGGGTTCGTCCGTTGTGGTGCTTGGAACAGGCGGCGTTGGCCTGAATGTAATACAGGGCGCAAAGGTTGCCGGCGCCGGGATGATCATTGCCATAGACGTAAATCCCAACCGCCTGGCCATGGCCCGCAAGTTCGGTGCAACTTATACGCTGCTTGCTGACAAAAACGACACGGGTTTGCTAAAGGCCGCCGAACAGGTAAAACAACTGACAGAACGCGGCGCCGATTACGCGTTTGAATGTACCGCCATACCCGAACTTGGTGCGGCACCGCTGGCGATGGTGCGTAATGCCGGCATGGCCGTACAGGTAAGCGGTATCGAGCAGGAAATTACCATCGACATGAATCTTTTTGAGTGGGATAAGACCTATATCAACCCGCTTTACGGTAAATGCCGTCCCCAGGTAGATTTCCCTGAGATAATTAACTTATATGATAACGGGCAGATAATGCTTGAGGAAATGATAACCCGTACCTACCCAATAGATGAACTTGATAAAGCCTTTGATGACCTTCTTGGCGGACGAAACGCAAAAGGGGTCGTCGTATTTGAATGACAGCAAGATGCCCAGATTCAGAACCGTAGAGATATCCAACCCGCAATACGAGGCAAACGGCTTGCGCTTTATTACGGTGAAGACGACTAACCTGAAAGGTCGCGGTGATATCTGCGTTTACGCTCCGAAAGTTGAAAAGACCGACACCCTGCCGATCGTCATCCTATTGCATGGCGTTTATGGCAGTTCGTGGAGCTGGGCCTTTAGCTCGGGTGTACATCTAAAGCTTGATGAGCTGATCAGGGCAGGCAAACTACCGCCGATGATCCTGGCGATGCCATCCGATGGCCTGTGGGGCGATGGCTCGGCCTACCTGCCTCATAACAGTTTTAATTTTGAACAATGGATAAGCAGTGATGTTCCGGATGCAGTTATTTCATGTATAGATGGCGCGAACTCGAAGTCGCCGCTGTTTATTTCCGGCCTTTCGATGGGCGGCTTTGGCGCGCTGCGCATAGGCGCTAAATATGGCGATAGGTTTAAAGCCATAGCAGGGCATTCGTCCATTACCAGCTTGCCGCAAATGAAACTTTTCGTGCAGGAGAGTCTGAAAAGCTATATTCAGCAAGATGTAACCGACGAGGACCTGCTGGCTACTTTTAAGGCATACAGGCAGCATCTGCCGCCCATCAGGTTTGATTGCGGAGCCAGCGACCTGCTGGTCAACTACAATCGCGATCTGCACAAAAAAATGGAAAGGGAAGGCATGCTTCACATTTACGAGGAATATCCCGGCGGACACGAATGGCCGTACTGGTCGGAACATATTATCGATTCCCTGAAGTTTTTTGCTGCGCAACTATAGACACGGTAATATTTCGAAATTCTGCATTACCTTTATCCCTATGAGAAGAAGGCGCCCTATTTATTTGTTGCCGCTTGGCATAGCTATCGGCGTAGGCATTGGTGTAGCAATAAATAGCATAGCCATTGGTGCCGGCGTTGGGGTAGCCCTGGGTGTAGCCATGTCGGCTGTCTACGAAAACCGGCAGCGACATAAATAATTGCCAGGTACGTCAGACCCGGTCAGCGGTCCACCGGCATATCCCTTAATTCTTTCGGCGTAATTTTTTGATAGCCCGCCGGAGTTGAAAAGATGCCATCGGGCACCGGTTCAAACCTGATGCTCTTAACCGTTGTCTTAGTTAGCATGCCGTTCTGCATAAGTGAGAACGCGAGCGGAAAGCCATAAGTAGTATCCAATGCCATGGTCAGTGAGTTGGGGACCATTCGAAGCTCCCTGGTAAACCATACATTCGATGTTTCGCCAGTTGCCTTATCAACCAACGTATAGTTTACGGCCTTGTGGCCCGCAATAATGGTGTCCTTATTACCTTTTGTATACGAATAACCCAATTTTGCCGGCTCTTCTTCCTGCTGATCGGCTTTGTTATAATCGATGACGAATTTTTGTGAAGACGAACGCAGCAGCACTCTCATAAAGTTTGTCGGCTTATAGGTGATAATGGTGGTGGCCTCATCGTTCATTTGCTGTATGCTGACAGCCGAATCGCCCTTAAAATATACCGTAGCAGTTTTGGGCATATAGAGGGCATACTGCTTCAGGCTGTCCGGCAATTCGTACTGAATGTTATAAGTGATCGACCCCTGTTTCACCTGTTTTTTGCTGCACGAGCTGAAGGCGGCCAGGAAAATTGTAACACAAAAAAGAATTCTTTTCATAGTGACTTTTCGGGGCAAATCTATCAAAAATGTAGCAGGCCCGATTTTGTTAATTAATATTTAAAAAAATATTTTAAAAGCTTTAACCTTTTAAAAATCAAATACGTAAAACAAGTCACATATGGCGGGTGAATTTTGCCGGATTGCTATGCACTCGGGTTTGTAGCGCCCGGCGATTAAGCTGCCGATACTTCTTTAACAGCTAACGACTAAGCAAGAAAAAAATGAAAAAATTGATTTTGGCGCTATTGGTATGCCTGGTAACAAGTACGCTGAGCAGCTATGCCCAGACCCAGCACGTGTATACCAAATATGGCGATGACGTAGGGACGCTTGACGGTATCATTAAAGCCTATTACGATGTTGTTTCCGTTAAAAAGGGCGAGAAAGTGAGTTACGAGCGCGACAGCCTGCTGCACATCCAGGGTGTGCGTGTCGGCTCGGCGGGCATTGATGCAAAAGGTAACCCTGTGCTGCATTTTACGACGTTGAAAGAGTTCCACCGCGAATCGGACGCGTACGAGGAAAGGGAAGGTTTTTACGAACACGAAACCGCCCGTACGATACAAAATATCCGCAATATATACCATGTGTGGAGCACATATGAGTCGAGCCACGAAAAGGGCGGCAAAATAATCGCACAGGGGGTAAACAGTATTGAGTTGTACTTCGATGGCAAGCGTTTTTGGATACTCGGCTGGTACTACGATTAATTTATTTGCCGCGTAACCTTGCAGGTTTGACAACGTAATAGTGCGTTGAATATCTATTCTATTTTGATGAGTAAAAAATCAGGAAAAGTGAACATTAAAGGTTTTGAAAGCATTCCGGACAACAAGGTTATCGAAAATGACCTTGAGCCTTTTAAAAAGACTGACGAGCGCCCGGCAACGTCGCGCGAGGACTTGCTGGACGAGTTTGACGTTCTTCTTGCCAGCCATCAGCTGGACAATAAAATGACCAAAAGGTACCTGGGCCGCATACGTCTGCCCAGACTCATCGGTGGCGTGCTTGGCATAGCCATGTGCGTTTTGGCCGTTGTCTTGGTATTAACTCCGCCTGCGGCGCATGACAATACCGCACGCTATGTCATCGCTGCCGGGATGCTGATTGCAGGCGCTTACATCGGCGTAAGGTTCGCCCTTTAAATTTCGCGGGGATTAGGTTATGTCAAGCCCGAATGCAAAAAGAGTATTATTGGTCGACGATAATGCCCTGTTCCTCAAAATATTAGGTCACGCATTTGCCAAAGCGGGTTTTGAATGTTCCACCTGTCTTTCTGCAAGTGAAGCATTTGATTACCTGAACCTGAACATACCCGACGCCATTCTTTCGGACTACGAAATGCCCGAGATGAACGGCATCGAATTCAGGAAATTTCTGCTTAACAATTCCGACTATAAGGATATTCCCTTCGTTTTCTTAAGTTATATAACCGATAAGGACCTGATGGCCGAAGGCCTGGACCTCCACGCGGTCGATTACGTGGTAAAAGAAACACCCGTAAATGTGATCGTATCCAAGATCGGCAACCTGATCGATACGGTGCAGAAGCAACGCGAGCTGTCGGTGCTGGAGATAAAAAAGGCCGCCCTGGCGCTTAATATCCGTACAGTGCCTAAGGTTGCGCCTGTGGTAACCGGCTTCGACGTCGATTTCTGGCACCAGGCCTACCAGGATGTACCCGGAGGAGACTTCATCGATTTTATCGAGGTAGACGAGCGGTACAGCTATATCGTGCTGGGCGATGTGATGGGCAAAAAGTGGGTAGCGTGGTTCTTTACTTTCAGCTTTTTGAGCTATATCCGGGCAGCTATACGGTTCGGTATTATGAACCGCGATTTTTCTACCGCGGAGATCCTCCAAAAAGTCAATAGTGTGATCTGTTACGATAATGCGCTCAAAGATATCCTGTCGACCATGTCGCTGGTCATGATCGATAAACAGGAACAGGTGGTTACCTATTCCGGGGCGGGCGACCTCCCAATGTTACATTACAGAGCCTGCACCGGCGTCATAGAGCAAGTCGAGTCGTCGGGCCTTTTGCTCGGGCTGTTCCCGGACGGTGGTTATACCGAGCAGCGCATAGAGCTAAAGCCGGGTGATCAATTATTCGTGTTCACGGACGGCCTGATCGACTATGAGGACGAGAACGGCGAAAAGAAGAGCGATTATAATTTATTTAAAGACAAGCTGTTGAACATGATAAACGATAAGCTTAACTTTAAGCAGATCAGGCAAAGCCTGCTTCAAAATTTATCACCGGCTTTAGTGGACGATTGCAGTATTATTAACATCAGTAAACCATAAAATTTTATGATCAACATAAGTAATCAGGGGCCGAAATTTATTATCGCCGAAGTAACTATAACCGAGGCCAACCTGAGCAATTCGGACGAATTCAAAGCAGAGCTTGTAAAGCTGCTCGATGAGCATAACAAGATCATTATCCTCGATCTGCAGGAGCTGAAATATGTCGACAGCGCATTCCTGGGGGCGCTGGTAAGCGCGCTCAAATATGCCATCAGCCTGAAACTGGATATTGTACTGGTAGGGCTGCGGAGCGATATCCGCGACCTGATCAAACTCATCAGGCTCGATAAGGTATTCAAGATCTACAACTACGCCGAAGAGGCTCAATTCGCTGTAAACAAATTCTGATGGCACCCCGCGCCGAAAAGATGGAGCTTGAATTCGACAACGGTACCGGCGGACTGATTGCTTCGCTGCAGCAGATGCTGGAATTTATTTCCGGCCGCATTCCATCGGGCGCGGATGCAGAAGATATTCTTTTTCGCAGCAAGGTGATCATTACCGAGCTGCTTACCAATGCCATTAAACATGCGGGCGAAGGCAGTACTTTATTCGAAATTGAAAGTGACGGCCGCCTGTTAATACGTAAAACGGACAAGGGCGCCCCGCTTTACTTAATGAGCGAAAAAGATCATTCAACCGAAAGCGGCTCAAATGACAAAAAACTCATAAGCGCCGATCCGCTTAATTCGCTTTTTGCGGTGAGGGAGAGTGAAAATTGCATTCGTTTTACCAGCGAGGAAAGTTCTATCGACGACTTTCTGTCGGTCGAGCAGGTGATGGAACATTTCGGCTTGCTGATCATCGCCCGTTCATCCGACGAATTTACCTACACCTACCATAGCAATACCCAGTCCAATATTTTCAGCGTCAGCCTGAACTTGTATGCTGAAAACTGAAATTGAAAATCAGTAATACTACGCATAAGATACAGTAGAAATACTGCCGATAGCAAAATGTGGGCCTTTTATGTTTGCATAATTCAAACATTATTAAGGCCATGAACCAGCTTACTTACATCGACGACCGCCAGTTAGACCATTTTATTCTAAAGAAAACTTTATCCCGTTTCGGCTCACCATACGAAGTAAAATGCACCGCCTCGGGCGCGGCGGTACAATACCTGCTGTCGCAGTATAAACTTGACAGTGAAAAGCTGCCCGATATTATCCTGATCGATATTTATATGAAGGATTTCGATGCCTGGGCCTTCCTGGACGATCTGCAGTCTGTATACCCGTTGCTGGCCAAACCGATCGAGGTGTATGTCCTGTCGGCGACCAGGTACCCTGCTGACGTCGAGCGGTTGAAACAATATGGGTTTGTAAAAGCGTTCATACTAAAACCGATCACCAAAGAGGTGCTGCAAATGCTGATCAAAGAGAAGGAAGCGCGTGTTGACAGGTTCCGGATACTGGAGGCGCAAAATTAATTTTTCAAGCCGCGTACATCCAGGTAGATATAGCTCGCATGGGCTATGCCCAGGGTAGTGCCCGGAGTAACGTCGACATATCGTTTCAGGTAACCGTCGATGATGCCTTTCATTACATTTTCGTATGTTTTTCGGAATTCCCCTGAATAAGGAATATCTGTTCGGCCGAAGTGCAATCCGCCTTTATTGTCTACAAATACCGAAAAGGAATATTCAAACTCCTCGTAGGCTTTGTGAATGGTGATATTAAACTCGGGATACATGTAATTGACAGAAGGATCGACCTTGTTTAATGGTGTAGATTCGCCTTTTACCTTCTCAACATCCACCAAAGGGCTATTGCTTTTTAGTTCTGCCGGTACCCTTGCCGAAAATGCGCTGTCCATGATCTTGTTAGCCAAGGCCGATCGTTTTTGGATAAATAGTGTGTCATTGCGGCTGGGTACCCCCATCCGGGCGACTTTATCAGTCCCTTTCCGGCGAATGTAATCGTCTGAATAGAACGTCATAAAAACATTGGAGCCTTCGTCCTCGTCGAGGATGAGCCTGTTTTCCACCCGCTGTGCCTGGAAAACCAAGCTATCGGAACTTATTCTTCTCAATTTAAGCCAGGAATCTGCCACATTAAAGATCGAGTCGTGGTCGAAATACACATGAAAGCCGTAATATCGCTGCATCTTCGGACTAAATACCTGTGCCGAATCGTCCGAAATAAAATAAAGTTTCCATCCGGGCTCAAGCTGGTAACCCTGCTTGTCGAATACAAGGCCATTGCTGAAAGCCCTGCGCACTTCGGTAAAGTGTATGCCTTTTACCGAGCCGAATGGTAATCCGCGTTTACTGAACCTGTTGCACGAAGAAATAAAAATGGCCGAAACCAAGAATAGCAGGAGGCATCCGTGTCGTTTCATAAAAGCGGCTCAAAATAATTAAAAAATGCGAGTTGGGGGATAACTGAACACTTGTGCTATGAAATGAAGGGATGGGCAACTCCCGTATGAAGGTCGCGAAAATAATAAAAAGGCCGATGATCTGGCGAAATAACTAATCGGGAGGTGTCCGTCAAAAAGTAATAGTTTTCAAACTATTTTTTCATAAATTTACTTAACTAAAATGCTCTAAATGAGACCTTATTATGAAAACGCTTTCTTCTGATTTTTCTTATTACAGGGTGCTTTCAGGGGCATTTATTGGGCCATTGGTACTTGCCGCGGTTGTCCGGTTTTTTGCAACTCCTAACGTAACACACATTACCTTAATAATTATGTACGTAATCGTTATATTCCTTTTCGTTAGCTCGCTTTTTAGCGTAAGCAGATATAGAAAAGTAATTTTTGAGAACGATTCACTCTTAATTAGAACTTATTTTACGGGAACGGAAATACAGGTGCCCATAAAGGACGTAATAAGCATAGCTTGTACCAACAAAGCAACAAGACTTTTTGCTCAAATGTCTGTTTATAAGGTTACTTACCAATATAGTGGTAAGAAACACACGGCTCTTTTTTCAAAGTCATATCAGCTATTCGGCACATCCGATTTGGAAACGCTCGTTGGTATGAGAGAAAGGGATACATAAAAACAAGATGCAGGTGTTGACTTCGTCCGGACGTTTAGCACCAGCAATTACCGATCACATGATTATGACCATGATCGCAATGCCTTTTGCTATTCCTTTTTTATATACCAGTTCACTCATATTGAAGCAACTGAAGATACTTATCAACATCCATTTCCATCTGATGATTGGGGCATTTATATCTTATACGTCGGATTTGCACTTTATTTTGTAAGGACTGCATTAATGGACAAAGCCCGGCAAAGTGCCTGTTTAGATTCCAGGTAGTAAATAATAGAAAAGGAGAAGTCGCTTACTCACTTCGCTGTTTTATACGTGATATTTTTATCGTTTTATGGCCAATCGAAGCAATAGTACTATTAGTTAATCCAGCCAGAAGGCTTGGCGATTTTGTCGCAGGAACGAAGGTCGTTGTACCTGAACCGAACTTAAAGTCCCGAATTAATTTTATACAACTGGCTTTGGCGCTAGTGCTGGCCTATCCGATTATGCCATTAGCTGCGACTACAGTGGATAAATTAAGCAATCAAATGTTCTCTCGCCCAAAGGTTGGGATAGATTATACTCCCGATCGTTCGAAGCGTATCAAATGAAATTATTTTTCATAACGTATTTTGTACACTAAGCCGATATAAATATTATATTAGCCTTTACAAATACATAATTGCCGCGCGCAATTATAAACCTAAAAATGATTTTATGAGAAAAAACAGCTTCCTCGTCCTGTTTTTATTGGCGTTATCGCCTCTTTGTTTAAGGGCACAGCGCGGCTTTATCGGTGTTAACGGGAAGGACATAGTCACTCCGGATGGCAAGCCTTTTATGATGCGCGGCACCAACCTGGGCAACTGGCTGATGCCCGAGGGTTATATGTTCAAATTTAATAAGACCAATTCACCCAAACTCATCAACGAGGCCATAACCGAACTCATCGGGCCGGATGAAGCCAAACGGTTCTGGCAAAAATACCAGGACAGCTATATCACGCAGCCCGATATCCGCTACCTGAAAAGCATCGGCGTAAACTCCATCCGTATACCGTTCAATTACCGCCTTTTCACCAACGAGAACTACATGGGCCAGAACGACCCCAACCGCGGGTTTGTGCTGCTCGACCGGGTAATCGGCTGGTGCAAAGCCGAAGGTATTTACGTGGTGCTGGATATGCATGCCGCCCCCGGCGGCCAAACCGGCGATAATATCGACGACGGATATGGTTACCCCTACCTGTTTACAAGCGAAGCCAGCCAGCGGCTATGTGCAGACATCTGGAAGCGCATCGCCGGTCATTATAAAAATGAAACCATCGTGCTGGGTTACGACCTGCTTAATGAGCCCATTGCCACTTATTTCAGCGCTAAAGAATTGAACCCATATCTTGAGCCTGTATATAAAAAAATAACTGCTGCCATACGCGAAGTGGATAAAAATCACATCGTGATATTAGGCGGCGCACAATGGGACAGCAATTTTAAACCTTTTGGGCAACCGTTTGACCCTAAGCTGGTGTACCAGTTTCATAAATACTGGACCCCGCCAACCAAAGAAGTAATAAAGGAATATATCGATTTCAGAGACAAATACAATGTGCCCATATATTGCGGCGAGACCGGCGAAAACACCGACGGCTGGTGCGATACATTCAAAAACGTATTGGAGCAGAACCACATCAGCTGGCATTTCTGGCCCTACAAAAAGATAGATAATACACGGGGCTTTGTGACATTCGATGCCCCAGCCAATTACGACCAGGTAATCGAATTCGCGGAAAAGCCGCGCTCGAGTTTTGAAGAAATACGCAAAGCCATGCCCGCCGACCGCGAGGCGATCAAAAAGGCGTTATATGATTTTATCGAGAACAGTAAGTTTGACCATTGCCGGGTAAACAAAGGCTATGTAGGCGCGTTAGGATTTACAGTCAAAAATTGAAAACCATAAAGAAATTTCGTATGATCAGAAAACCATTTTTAGCATTAGTGTTTATAGCCGGTGTTTTCCTGTTTGCAGCATGCAAAAAGAATGACAGCATTTTCGGCAACACCACCACCAATAATAATAATAACAATTCGCAGGATACCGCTAAGACACCGGTTTATTCGATGGTATGGTCGGATGAGTTCAATGGCACAAGTGTCGACACTTCAAAATGGGTGTTTGAAAAAGGCGGCGGCGGCTGGGGCAACAACGAGCTGGAGTATTACCAGGCTAATAACGCGACCGTCGAGAATGGTAACCTGGTTATCACAGCCAAACGGGAAACGGTAGGCAGTAATAACTATACCTCGACCCGTATGAATACCTTAGGCAAGTTCACGCAGGCCTACGGCCGTATCGAGGCCAGGATAAAGATGCCGGTTGGAATGGGCACCTGGCCAGCCTTCTGGATGCTGGGCGCTAATATTGGCACGGTGTCGTGGCCTACCTGCGGCGAGATCGACATTATGGAGCATATCAATGCCGACAGCCTTATCCACGGCAGCCTGCACTGGAACGGCGGTAACACGTCGCAACAAATTACCTCGACGCCTTCGCAGTACCATATCTATGCCGTAGAATGGAACCTCACGCAAATAAGGTTTTATGTGGACAACACTCTGTACGACACAGAAAATGTAGCTGCGATACCGGCTTTTCGCCTGCCATTCTTCATCGTGCTGAACCTGGCCGTCGGAGGAAACTGGCCCGGTTTTACCATCGACAACAGCCTGTTTCCCCAAAAGATGTACGTGGATTACGTGCGGGTGTATAAGCAGACTAATTAGTCCGAAAGTCCGCACAAGTCGGAAAGTCCAAAAGAGGAAACGGGATTGGCTTTCGAACTTATGCGGACTTCCCGACTTTCGGACTATAAAATAAAATTGTCGGTAAAACAGTTTTTATTTAGTTTCGGAGTCATTATATCCGCTAATCTCAAATTATTGATCTGATGAAACTGCCCGGTTTATTATTGGGTTACCTGGTTTTGACCGTAACCGCTGTTTATGCTCAATCTGTAAAAACTTTTAATGTCAAATCGCCGGATGGTAAGATCAGCGTCACTATCACCACGGGGAAAAATATCGAGTGGTCGGTCAATCATGAAGACACGCAGGTAATTTTGCCATCCTCAATATCGCTTACCCTGGGCGATGGCATGGTGCTTGGCGACGACGTTTCAGTTAAAAAGGCTACGCCAAGCTCGGTTAATCGCGTGATCAATACGCCGATTTACAAAAAGGACAAGGTAACCGATAACTATAATGAGCTGAATTTAACATTCCGAAAAGATTACGGGCTAATTTTCAGGGCATATAACGACGGTGTTGCTTACCGGTTCTTTACCACAAAAAGTTACGATTTTACGGTTACTAACGAAGAGGCCAACTTCAATTTTAAGGATGACGACAAGGCATTTTTGCCTTTTGTGAACGATTACCGCCATCACGATAAATTCAACACGTCTTTCGAAGCGCTTTACGACGAGTTGAAGCTGTCGGAAGTAAAAAAGGATACGCTGGCTTTTATGCCGGTGCTCGTCGACCTGGGTAACGGCAAAAAGGCGGCAATACTGGAGGGCGACCTGCAGGACTACCCCGGCATGTACCTTACCACAGGCAGCACAGGGCACAACCTGCATGGGGTGTTTGCACCCTATCCTTTAAAGGAGGAGCTCAACAATATTAATTATGTGGTGGATGATCGCGCGGATTACATCGCAAAAGTATCCGGCAATCATACCTTCCCGTGGCGGGTAGTCCTCATTAGTACAGAAGACAAGCAGTTAGCTAACAACGACATGATGCAGCGCCTGGCTGAGCCATCCAAAATAGCTGATATATCGTGGATAAAGCCGGGCAAGGTTGCATGGGACTGGTGGAACGACTGGAACATTACCCATGTAGACTTTAAAGCTGGCATTAACGTGCCGACCTATAAATATTATATCGACTTCGCGGCAGCAAACAAGCTGGAATATATCATCATCGACGAAGGCTGGTCGGATGATCACGACCTGAACAAAACCAAGTTGGATATACCCACCATAGTAGATTATGCCAAACAAAAAGGTGTTGGAGTAATTCTTTGGTCCACATGGTACGCCATGACACGCGATGCCGATGCTCTAATGGCTAAATATGCGCAGATTGGGGTAAAGGGTTTTAAGATCGATTTTATCGACCGTGATGATCAAAAGATGGTGAGCTCATTGTATAGCCTGGCCGAGACAGCCGCCAAATATCATTTGCTGGTCGATTTCCATGGAATGTATAAACCATCCGGCTTAGTAACAACATGGCCGAACGTAATCAATTGTGAAGGCGTGAAAGGGATGGAGAACGAAAAATGGGGTGTGAAAAATCACCCGGGTTATGATGTGAGCATCCCTTTTATTCGTATGCTTTCCGGCCCGATGGACTATACGCCCGGTGCGATGCGCAACGCGACAAAGGAATCCATCCGCCCGATCAACAGCAACCCGATGGCGCAGGGAACCCGCTGCCACCAACTGGCCATGTACACGGTTTTTGAAGCGCCGCTACAAATGCTTTCGGATAATCCGACCATTTACATGCGCGAACAGGAAAGCACCAATTTCATCGATGCGGTGCCGACGATATTTGACGAAACTGTAGCGCTTGACGGTAAAGTGGGTGAATTTGTAACAATAGCACGCCGGAAAGGCACCACCTGGTTTGTCGGCTCGATGAGCAACTGGACGCCAAGGGAAACCACGATTGATCTTTCTTTTCTGGGCGATGGAAATTACAAGGCTATTATTTTTCAGGACGGTATCAATGCCGACCGGGACGCAACGGATTATGTACGGAAGGAAATGAATGTGACTTCAAAGGATAAGATCACCGTTCAATTAGCCTCAGGCGGCGGATGGGCAGCGAGGTTTGAGAAAGAGTAGTTCAGTTGGCAGTTCAAGACGGGTATTACATTGGATCATGCAAAAACGTAGGTGAACGATTGCGCCTCCATAACACCAATCACAAAGGGATTTACTGGCGGCTCAAACGATTGACCATTGAAGTTGACCGGGGCTTTTTAGGATAAAATACGAGCACAAGAACGCGAGAAACAGATCAAAAATTGGAAGGGCCGAACAACAATCGAAAAACTGGTTGTCATTCGCTGTGCCGGTCTCTCTACCGGCAGCACAATGTTTCAATTAAAATCCTTATATCTTTGACAAACACCACACAAAGAAACCGTTGATTTATGAAACAGATCGACCGCAGGCAATTTGTAAAATCGTCGTTGATCCTGGCCACGTCCACATTGCTTCCTTTCCATGTGAGGAATGCGGAAAGTAAAGTTTTATTGTCGTTTTCAACCCTGGGCTGCCCTGACTGGGATTTCGGGCAGATTCTGGATTTTGCAGCCGCGCATGATTACCAGGGTATCGAGCTGCGCGGTATCAAACGACAACTCGACCTTCTTCAATGTCCGGAGTTTAAAGACGCGGCGGGCAGAAAAGCAACGTTGCGGGCAATGAACGACCGGGGACTAAAGTTTTCCGATCTGGGTTCATCGGCAAGTTTGCATTTTCCAGAAGGTGCTGAAAGAACAAAAAATCTGGACGAGGCCAGGCGCTTTATCGACCTGGCGCATGAAATCGGGTGCCCTTTTGTTCGCGTGTTCCCCAACGAATTTCCGAAGGGCCAGGAAAAAGCGGCAACCCTGGACCTGATGTCGGCCGGCTTGCTTACGCTGGCAAAATATTCTGAAGGCAGCGGGGTATCGGTGCTTATCGAATCTCATGGCGACCTGGTCCGTTCGGAAGACCTTGAACAGGTGCTGAAATCGGCCGAACACAAACAAGCGGGAATGATATGGGACATAGTCAATATGTGGTCGATCACCCAAGAACCAGTGGCGGAGGTTTTTGAGCGGCTAAAAAAATATATTCGTCATACACATATCAAAGATGCCTTAGTGGCCGGCAAGAACGTAAACTATGTTTTGTTAGGAAAGGGAAATGTGCCAGTATTTGAGGCGATAGACCTGCTGGTAAAAAATAACTACAACGGTTATTACAGTTTTGAATGGGAAAAATTATGGCACCCTGAATTGCCCGCACCCGAGCTTGCACTGGCAGACTATAGCCGGGTAATGAGGGCTCATATAGGTCTGTAAGGCCAGCACTATTTTCAATTCCTTTTGCTTTGTACGGTCAAGGCCGATACCGGGCCTCTTCACTTACCAGTCTTTCCAGTACTTCTTTGGTTATCGGCTTGAACAGGAACGATTTTACGCAGGGAAACAATTTGGATCGCCGTATATCGCGCGGATCAATGGACGAAGACAGGATGTACACGCCGATAGGTTTGGCGAGGCTGGTATGAAGCGCCTGTACCTGTTCAAGAAAGGCCCATCCGTCGATACCGGGCATTGAGATGTCCAATATGATAATATCAGGCAATCTGTGCTTGTCCGGCGCGTGCTGCTGCAAGAGACCGATGACTTCCTGTTCATCGGATGTGCAGCTTACTTCATAGGCCAGGTTATATCGTCGTAATATCCTCTTCAGGATAAAATGATCGAGCCGGTTAGCGCCGATAAATATTAGTTTTTTCATGCCTAAAGGCCACCCTGTCAAAAATAGGTACGCAGCTACAATTCAAAGGGCGTGATTGCACGATATTTGCTACGTAGTATTACGCTTTTATGCGACAGTAATTTTGTAACTAAATCGATACAAATATTTTTTCTACAGATACTCGTGCAATATTTGAAAACTTATTTGGTTAAAAGTGCTTTATAAGTAAATGCTTAATACCCCGAAAATTATAACGCGCCTATTGAAAAATATTTATTGCGCTAAACTATGATATTATTATTTTGCGGATTATCCGGAGCCGGGAAGTCTACTTTAGCTGAAAAGGTTAGAGCTAAGCTAGTTGCTGAAGACATTTGTGTTGAATTGATCGACGCGGATGAATACCGCCAAAAACTTTTTAAGGACCTTGGTTATGCCATGGAAGATCGTTTTGAGAACATCAGGCGCCTGGGTTATATTGCCAATAAATTCTCGTCCCATAACATCATTACCATTATAAGCGCTATTAACCCCTACGATTCCATCCGTAAGGAGCTGGCGAGAACCTATAAGAAGGTGAAAGTGGTTTATATCGATTGTGATCTGAATGTATTGATAAAACGTGATACCAAGGGCCTGTATAAAAGGGCATTATTGCCCGAAAACCATCCGGATAAACTGACAAACCTGACCGGTGTGAACGACCCTTTCGAGGTGCCCGAAAATCCCGATTTACACATTCATACGGATAAGCAAAGTCTGAAAGAAAGTATCGACGAAATATATTCTTTCATTATACGCAACATCACCAAAGAAAAATATTTGTATAACACTTATGCGCATGTTTCCTGACAATGGTCAGGCAGTAACAACATACTTTGCATGCAACAAAGGGTTTTAATTATATTGGGGATGCACCGATCGGGTACGTCGCTGGTCACAAACTGGCTGTACCATTGTGGTTTGCAGGTTGGCGAAAATCTGCTTGGAAAGAACGCGGGTAACGAGGAAGGTCATTTTGAAGATACTGAATTCCTGAAATTGCACGAAGAGATATTAGCAGCTAATAACCTGCCCGATACAGGCCTGTTTGCGGATAAAAATATCGAAATATCGGCCTACCAGAAAGCCAAGATTCGCGCGGTTATCGACGTCAAAAACGAGCTTTTTGAACAATGGGGCTGGAAAGAACCCCGCACCTGCCTGTTCCTGGATACCTATAAGAGCTTAATTCCGCAGGCACACTACCTGGTTATCGTGCGCGATTACCGCCCGGTGGTTAATTCACTGCTAAAGCGTGATTTTCGGACGATCGAAGAACAATACCTGTCGCGTAATTTTCTTCAAAGACTCATATGGAAGTCCTTTAAGCGAGATGTCCGCCGCAAGGAATTTTACGGCCTTAAAGCCGAATATTATTTAAAAGTCTGGATAGACTATAATGAACGGATCATTAATTTTTTGAAAGAGCTTGCGCCTGAACAATACCTTGTGGTCAGTTACGCGGCGCTCGAAAAAAATGACAAGAGGCCTTTTCTGTTTCTGACTGACAGGTGGAAGTTTAACCTAAGGTATATCCCTTTCCTCGACGTATACAAGGAAAATCTCATCAGCAGCCTGCCCGACCTTAGCATGTTTTTTACGGATAAAAACTTGCTGGCAAGAGCCAATGACACCGAGGCACAGCTTAAAAGGCTTGCCGAGGCCGATCAGTAGACTTTTTCCACCTTGTAGTTCTTGCCGTTCAGGCTGAAGCCGTCGCCGGGTTTTCTGCCCATCAGTTTTTGTCCTATCGGCGACACCGGCGAAACTGCAAAGTACGTTTCGTTATCTATGCTGATGGAACCGGCGCTTACGGCGATGTAAAATTTGCCGTTATCGGTAAGTACCAGGCTGCCTGCGTCGGCAGTGGATGAAACTGTGTTATGATTGAGCTGGTTGAGTGACACCATCAGCTTGTTAGCTTCGTTTAGCTGCAATAAATTCCGGGCCGTTTCCTGCTGCATCATTTCACGGCCGGTCTCATATTTATCACCGGCGCTGCTTTTGCTTTCCTCGGTGGCCGCTTCATTGGCATCGTTGATGGCCTGTTTAGCTTCATTTATACGTTTTACAACGCTATCGATACAGGCCTTGTACAGTTTTTCTTTAAGCTCGTTCATGAAATTATCGGGTGGCGTTACAAAGCGATTCTTTTACCTGGCCGGGGATCTTCTGTCAAAATTTTTAGTTCGGGGCAGTTAATGTAACCGGCATACCATTGTATGGCCTCAACAACGTCCAAACCATTATTTGAGGTAACGCCCATAGTTTCGAACGCGTAGTTTACGCCCTTGGCTGTGCCGTAGAGTTGGATCTCATCGGGATCGCGTTCGAACTTTTCGCTGCCAAGACAAATCACCCTGAGCTTAAGTGCAGTATCCCTGGAATGTATAATATCCCGGCACGGAATATGGCTGTCTGTAGTGAGCAGGTAGACGTTTTGAAGCATAGTTGTTACAACAAAGGTAGCCTGTATTGGTTTTGGATAAGCTGCTAAAAATAGCATAACTTTTTGGAAAGTTGCGGTAACATAGGCACAGTTCTTCCATACCGGTCGATGCCGGCTTTGACCGGTTTCGTCATCGCCCGGTGATCAATGGGTTTCGCTATGGTACTGACTGTAAGGATCGACCCGCTTCAAAACGATATTGGTTACCGGTTTTACTACCAGCGGTATCTTTTCTACCCTTGTTTCGCTGGTATCCAGGCCGAAAGCTTTGGCTTCCGTCTGTGCGATCTTCCGGATAGCGAAATAGCTGTTCAGAATAAAGCTGTCCTTTATGCTGAACTCGTTATTATAAGACAGGAATTTCTCGATGATCACAAACTGGAAGTCCGCCGTCTGGTTAAACTTGCGCAGCGACTCGTAATGACTCAGGATATCCACCTCCTTGCGGCTTACCATATCTTCCACAACCTTTCTGAACAAGACATTGATGCGCGGTTGTATCCTGAAACCAAGCCTGAACTCTACACGGATTATTTTGCCCGGTACGATTTCCTCCACGCTGTATTCCATCGTATAGGGGTCGTCCATGCGTTCGATGTGCAGGAACCAGTAGGTGTCGGCCCTTTTTGGCTTTCGGCTTAATATAGAGTACAAGATCTTCTCTTCTATTTGCTTGCTGTTATTTGCCTTTGTAAGATATACCAGGTGCGTGGCAAATTTGGATACAGTTTCATCGGCGCTCAGTGCTAAGAGCAGCGGCACGCGATCTTTCAGGTCCACGAAGTGCAGGAACCGGTTGGTGATCTTGCGCGCCTTGAACCAGGTATACATGGTAAATATCAGGCCAAATTCAAATACCAGGAAGAACAATCTCTTAACAATCTTGACCGAGTTGGCCAGGAAGAAAGAAAACTCGACCGTCACAAAAATGCAGAGTATCAGTATGACGATCCAGGTTGGCCAGTGGCGTTTGAAGCGCATATAATAGGCCATCAGCAGCGTGGTCATCAGCATGGCAATGGTGATCGAGAAGCCGTAAGCGGCGGTCATGGCATTGGATGTTTCGAAATATAAAACAACCGCGATGCAACCGAAACACAACACCCAATTGATAGCAGGGATGTAGATCTGGCCCCGGATATTGGATGGATATTTAACCGTAATTCGAGGCCAAAGGTTCATGCTGATGGCTTCGCTGATGAGCGTGAACGATCCGCTGATGAGCGCCTGGCTGGCAATGATAGTGGCGAACGTTGCTATGATAACACTCGGTATCAGGAAAGCATGCGGGACGATGGAGTAAAAGGGATTAACGCTGTCAAACTTTATCGTAGACGCGTGGGTGAGCACCCAGGCACCCTGCCCCATATAGCTGAGCAGCAGCGCGGTCTTTACAAATATCCAGGCTACCTGTATATTCTTCCGTCCGCAATGGCCCAGGTCGGAGTACAGCGCTTCGGCACCCGTTGTACAGAGGAAAACGGCACCCAGGAGCCAGAAACCTTCACGGTGCGTAACCAGCATGTGAATGGCATAATATGGGTTTAATGCCTTTAAAACCGTTGGGTAATGTACGATCTGCATGCCTCCGATTATGCCGATCATCAGGAACCAAACAAGCATTACCGGTCCGAACGCACCTCCCACTACTTTGGTGCCGAACTGCTGGAACAGGAACAGAAGCAGGATAATTCCGATCACAATGATCAGGATAAGCCTGCTGCCGGGTACCATCGTATCGGCAAGACTGGGCACCTGTCCCAGGCCTTCGATAGCCGAGGCCACCGAGATGGGCGGGGTTATAATGCCGTCGGCCAAAAGCGTGCCGGCGCCTATTATGGCCGGGATGGCCAGCCATTTGCCGTAACGCCGTACCAGCGCGTACAACGAAAAAATGCCGCCCTCGCCGTGGTTATCGGCCTGCAGGGTGATGACGATATATTTGAAAGTGGTTTGCAGCGTTAGCGTCCAGAAGATGCACGACAGGCAACCGAATACGAACGGTTCTGTGGCCTCTTTGCCCTCGGTCATCAGGGTTTGAAAAACGTATAATGGCGAGGTTCCGATGTCGCCGAAAATGATCCCGAGGGTGATCAGCATTCCGGCTGCTGAGAGTTTTCTAAGATGGGGCGTACTCATTTGGGGTATCAAAAAATTGCGCAAATGTATATAAACCTAATTGATAATTAGCAACTTATTCGCGCTTCATTGCTGTTGCAAACGCATTCCCCCGGATACTTTGCAGGTCAAATATTGACGATAAAATAAAAGCTATGCGTTGGCGGCGGTAAAAAATATCATTTATTAAAATTAAAGCGTTAAGATTAAAATTTTGTTAAATTTTCAATTTTTACAAATATTCTTTAAGGATATTTCACGAAGTAAAATTTTCGAGTCAAAAAACGTCTACCTTTTGCGCTAACTTGGTAATTTTACTTCCAAATCTTAATACTTATGGACGCAGTGCATATTCCACGTCTCGACCTCAACACTTTTATAAACGGCACATCCGAACAACGCAAGCAATTTTCCGATGATATCGGCAGCGCTTTTAACGACACGGGCTTTGTAACCATCACCAACCATAGTTTAAGCAAGGAACTCATTGATGATTTGTACACCCAGGTAAAGGCATTATTTGACCTGCCGGAAGATGCCAAGCTGAAATACGAAAAGGCCGAACTGGCCGGGCAGCGCGGTTATACCAGCAAGGGCCGCGAAACCGCCAAAGGCTTTAAAGTGCCCGACCTGAAGGAGTTCTGGCAGATCGGTCAGACGGTTACCGACGGCGACCCCATTAAGAACGAATATCCCGACAACGTGGTTGTAGAGGAGCTACCCGGCTTCAATTCGGTTACCCGCGAAGTTTACCAAAAGCTGGAAGCTGATGGTAAGCACCTGCTGAGCGCCATAGCGGTATACCTGGGCCTGCCTGAAAGCTATTTTGACGACAAGGTGCACAACGGCAACTCCATCCTGCGCACCCTGCACTATTTCCCGATAGCCGACCCGGATGCCTTGCCGCCCGACGCCGTCAGGGCAGGGGCGCACGAGGATATCAACCTGATCACCCTGCTGATAGGCGCCAGCGCCGATGGACTGGAGGTGCTTACCCGCGAGGGCCAGTGGTTCCCGGTGAAGGCGCACGGCGAGGACGTGGTGGTGAACGTGGGCGACATGCTGCAGCGCCTCACCAATAACAAGCTCAAATCCACTACGCACCGGGTGGTGAACCCCCCGCGCGAGCAGATGAACCGGTCGCGCTATTCGGTGCCGTTTTTCCTGCACCCCAAGTCGGATATGGATTTAACCTGCCTCGAATCGTGCGTCGATGCGCTGCACCCCAAGCTGTATACCGACATGACCGCCGGCGAGTACCTCGACGAACGCCTGCGCGAGATAGGCTTGAAAAAGTGATGGCCTGGTGTGCTCACTTTTGGGCCGTTTTAGTACACATTCGGAGCACTTTTGAGCACATTCGGAGCACTTTTGGACATTTCTGGAGCAGGTATTTCGGTGTAAACTCCTATCAGTCAATTAGTTAATGTAAATCCGTCTAAATTTTTCCGGAATTTTTGAGTGTCTGCTTGGCAGGCCGGCAGGGTTATTCAATGAACAGGTTTAACTATAAATATACGAAAAGTCCGGCGGATTTGGAAGGGTTTTTTGGTCCATAGTCGATCAAAAAATTACTCGCCCGCGAGCGAAAGAATTTCACCCAATACTTTGTTTGAATACCTGAAATTTTTTTGCTGTACCTTTTCGATAAACGGTTTGATCGAAGTTACAATGCCCGACTGCTTGGCCTTTAAGAATATACCGAGGCTGCCTGTAAGCGTAAGATTTAGTTTGCGGGCAGCTTTTCGTGCCTTATCGTCATCAAGGATTAGGAGCGGCCTACCGTATTCCAGTGCAAGCGCGATGGCACTGGCTTCGCCTGCGTCAATATCCAGCGTTAACCGGAGGTAAGCATTTGTAACCGGTTTAACGATTACCCATGCGGGCAGCCGCCTGCCATACTCTGCCGCAATCACATCAGTAGTAGTGACCTGCCCGAATAACGATTGCAATAACTTCAGCTCGCCGATCTTGTCCAGCAGGATAAAACAACTGGTATCGGCAATTACAACGTCATATACTGTCTGCATCGCTCAGCATTTCAGACGGCGGGTAGTTGAGCAGAGAAACGCCATAATCGCCCAGCAGCTCCGCAAAGGTGCGCTTCGTAAGGCCCGCCATAGCAGCAGCCTGGCCCAGCGAAAGCTTGCCCGACTCATACAATTTAGCAGCAATAAACCGCACCGTATCTTTTTGGTGCTCACCCAGGCTATCCGGAACCTCAAGCGTTATCGTTGTCATGAAGTAAATATACGAATAATCGCGAAGAATGTTGTTTTGATGCCGCCATTGCAGTCCATAGTTGATAGTCCATAGTCGATAGTCCATAGTCCATAGTCCATGGCTTCACCCATTCACCAGTCACCAATCACCATTCCCCCCCCGGAAACTTTATCCCCGTTCTTTCCTCGCAAAAGCGTAGCAGCCTCTCCTGCAGCTCCGAATCGTCGGCCTGGGGGTTGTGGCGGCTTTCTTTTTGGTGGAAGAAATACCGGCCGCTCACTTTAGCTTTTTCATCATCGCTTACGGCAAGCCAAACCTGTGTCTCATAACCTTTTTGCAGATCGTCCGGCGCGCCGCGACCGCCCATTTTCGTCGGGACCCAGCCCGGGTCGACCGCATTGCTCAGAACATCCGGCCATTTGCGCGCCGCGGCCATGGCCAGCATTAATACATACAGCTTGGAATCGGAGTAGCTTACCGCACCGGTGCCGGTTTTCGGGTCGCTCATCTTCCAATGCCCGTGCAGGTGCATGCCCGAACTCAGGTACACCAGCCGCTTCGGCTTTGCCATCCGGCAGGTGAGGATATATGGGGCCAAAACATTCACAGCCAGGATATCGCTTGCCGCAGCCTGGTACACCCCGGCATTATGGATCACGGCGTCAAAGGTTCCCAGCCTGTTCGCTTCATCGGCAAGGTTTTTGGTTTCCGCTATGTCCGACAGGTCTGCCGTTAAAACCGCCTCAGCCTGCGGAACATTTTTCATCGCCTCGCGGCTGCGTTCGGCATTGCGGGCATGCAATACCACCCGGTGCCCCTGTGCCGCCAGCGCTTTTGCCGCCAGGCGCCCCAGCCCGTCCGCCGACCCGGTGATCAATATCCTTGCCATTGCCTGAATTTTAGCTGCTAAGTTAGTAACGATGTGGTGTTGGGCTTTGTTTTTTTCAGTATAATCGTGGTGGGAGGCATGGCTAGCGCCACGCACAGCATGTCCACTCGCACCAGCATGGGGCGGCATTACCTATTGCCGCCAACTTCCGATTGTTTTGTTGAGTCTCATAAAAAGTTTCAGGTTGCTGATTCCAAATACAAAAAGGAAAAATTGGGCGCGTTTATGAATTTGCAAATGAAGTAAATAGTTTTCCCGCTTCAGTCTAATTTCATTTGAAATAACCTTGCTTATAACAGGATAAGAATATTAAATTGCCTTAGTTTTACCGACAACCTTCTATGTCTTCTGATAATCCAATTTTAAATAACCCATATCAAGAGCCAAAGCTGCATTATGATACTGATAGTGAGGGTAGTTTAGACTATAATAAGATTTGCGAAGATCGCAGAATTTACAAGCCGGATGTCGCTGTTATTCCATCCGTTCAGAAAGGTCAAAAAGAAATTTTTGGCTGGAATGATAGTGCAGGCGAATATGTAACGCATATCATCAATCTTTGCCGGCAGGAAGTCGGCAATTGGCGTAAAGACAACTACCCAAACACGACAAGAATCACAAGAGAGCTTCTCAGTTTTTGGTTTAATAACCCTGAACGCATAGTAACTAAAAAGTTATTCTTTGCTCAGCAAGAAGCTATAGAAACTGCGATTTGGTTAAATGAAGTTGCAGGTAACTCCAATCCGGGTCAACATATTCTGGTCACTTTGCGCCGGGCACAACAAGGTGTAAGCGAAGATCATGAAAATCAGCTACCCAGGATAGCGTTTAAGATGGCTACGGGAACGGGCAAAACTGTGGTAATGGCCTGTTTGATTTGTTATCACTATTTCAATAGGCAGGAATATAGGAATGATACACGTTTCGCAGATTATTTCTTAGTTGTAGCGCCAGGCATTACCATTAAAAGCCGGTTGGGCGTATTATTCGTCGATACAAAAAACAAAAACCCGCGTGACATACAAGATTATTACAGGATACGCGGACTGGTGCCACCACATTTTGAAAGCCGGCTTGAAAACCTGAATGCCCGATTAGTAATTACAAACTATCATGCGTTCGAACCAAAGATTTTACAGGGCAACAAGCGCAGCCCGTTTGATGGGAAAGTAAACTTAAAAGGTGAAAAAGTTGAGACAGACAACAAAGAAGATTTCAGCCAGGTTATAAAAAGAGTTATTGGTAAGTTTAAAACCGATAGCCGTTTATTGATACTTAATGACGAGGCCCATCATTGTTATTTGCCAAAATCCAAATTAAAGACTACCGATAATGAAGAGGCTGATGAAAATGTAAGGGCGGCCGTTTGGTTTAACGGACTAAAGGAAATAGCTAAGAAATTCAAGGTTCAAGGCGTATATGACCTATCTGCTACGCCTTATTATCTGTCCGGTTCAGGTTATGAAGCCTATCGTTTGTTCCCATGGGTAGTTACTGATTTTGGCTTAATAGAAGCGATAGAATCCGGACTTGTTAAAATTCCATTTCTGCCGGAAGTTGACGACACGCAAGAGACTAAAATGGCAGTCTTGCGTAATTTATATGATCATGTAAAGGACGAGCTGCCAAAAAAAGGCCAGCGGGCAAAAAAAAGCGAATCAGCCGCTAAGGGAGAAAAATACAAGGAATCGCCCCCTCAGTTACCCGCCATTGTCAAAGTTGCTTTAGATCAATTCTATAACCATTATAAAGACTACTTCGACGGTATTCGAAAATACAATGAAGAAACGGCTAATATATTTTCTGCCCCGCCGGTGTTTATTGTGGTTTGCAATAACACTTCAGTTTCAAAAGAAGTTTACAAATACATTGCAGGTTACGAATATACCAATGAAGATGGCCAAACTATAGTTGTGCCGGGGGTAAAAGACTTATTCTCAAACTACGACTTTGCTACGAACAGGCCATTGAGAAAGCCACCGACCCTGCTCATTGACAGTGATGCGCTTGAAAATGGAGAACAAATAAACGACGAGTTCAAAAAAATCTTTACCTCCGAAATTGAAGAGTTTAAAAAGGATTATGCCCGATTACATGGTCAGGGGAGTATCGAACAAATTACGGACGGCGAAATTTTAAGGGAAGTAGTAAATACAGTTGGTCAGCAGTCTAAGCTCGGTTCGCATATTCGGTGCGTGGTATCCGTGTCAATGCTTACTGAGGGCTGGGACGCCAACACGGTAACCCATATCATGGGTTTACGGGCATTTGGTTCGCAATTGCTTTGCGAGCAGGTCGCCGGACGAGCGCTGCGCCGTGTTAATTACCTACTTAAAACCTACAAAATAGATACAGGCGAAGAAATTGACATCAAAGACAAACATAAATTCAAGGCTGAAAATTTAGTCGAAAAGTTCCCTCCCGAATATGCTCACATTATAGGAGTACCATTTAAGATGTTTAAAGGAGGCGAGAGCGCTCCCCCTCCTCAGCCTGAAAAAATTATACACGTAACCGCTATAGACGAACGGGAAAGCGAAAGGGAAATAGAATTTCCTAATGTGGTAGGTTACCGTCTGGAAAATGTCGACGGAGAGATCAAATATGATTTTAGCGGATTAGAAAATTACCAGGTTGAAGGGAACAACTACCCTATCGAGACAATAATGGAAAGCCCGATCTCCCCGGAAAAAGAAAAACTACAGGTGAGATCGGTTCTCGAAAGACGGGAAAATGAATTGATATTTCTCATCACCAAAGAATTGATCAAATATCATTTCAGTGATGATGACGGCAATCCTCAATTTCAAAAATTTAGCCAGCTAAAAAATATTGTCGCAGAATGGTATGAAACTAAGGTTCAGGTTCTAAACAGGCAGGGTGATCAGTTTAAAAAGCTCTTGTTTTTTATGACGCCAAAGTCGATAGTCGACCATATTGCCCGGGGCATCAATACTGATAAAAACACTGTGGAGTTTATCAGGCCAGTGTTTAATTTTTATAACAAGTATAGCAGCACCAAATATGTAAACGGTAATACGATAAAAGATGTATTTCCAACCCAAAAAAGCCATGTGAATTATGTAGTAATGGACAGTGACTGGGAGGCCATTTGTGCCAAGACTTTGGAAGAGATAGATGAAGTCAAATCTTATGTGAAAAACCAGTTTTTAGGCTTCGCGATCCCTTACGTTAAAGACGGTAAGGACAAATTGTATTATCCGGATTTTATCGTCAGCATAACTACTAAAAACGGCGTAAATAAGAATTTGATAATCGAGATAACCGGGATGAGTAAGGAAAAAGACGAAAAGAAATGGTATGTGTTGAACCGCTGGCTGCCTGCTGTGAACGCTTTAAAGGATAAATTAGACTACGATGAGTGGGATTTTCTGGAAGTAGCGGATGATGTTAGAGATATTAAAAATCTTCTATTACAAAAACTCAATTCCTTGTGAGCAACTGGACTAATTGGAAACCCATGCCCGCGCCTGAAAACTGCAGGATGATTGAAGGCCCGGAAGGCCCCGGTGTTTATCAAATTCGAAATAGTTTAACTAAGCAGAATATACAATTTGGTATTAGTAAAACATGCCGTGCGCGAATGAAGTCATTCTTTCCGCAGCCACATGGGACCGGTACGCGAAAAAATAAAAATAAACGGGAATATATTTTATCAAACTGGATGTGTCTTGAATATAGAACAATGGAAACAGAAAGCAGACATGGTGCGAAAACAATTGAAGATAATTTAAAAGCACAAAAAAACCATCTCTTTAATACATAATTATGGCAAAAGAAGTTGACTCAATCCGGCATAAAGGCGATAAACGTGCTCACATACCAAGTCTTGAAGAAGCGGGGTATGAGGACGCAAATGAGAAAGTTCAGCATGGTAAAAAGACTATCAACCTTCCAAAAAATCCCGTTATTCATCGCGGTCAGGACCCGGAATTATTTTGGCTGAATAAATATGGAAATGATGACAGAGAGGCTTTGCTAAACGTTGACATTCGCAGTCTGTACCGGCACGAACACATCGCGCCGGAAACACTGATTAAAAACTTATATAAAATCACTGAATCGTCAACTTCCCAACTTGATTTATTTGGCAGTATCAACGAACTATTTGGCAATGCATTAGATAAGGATGAGATTGAAAAAGTAAGCGAATATTATCAGCATCAAGACGGCTGGACAAATAGACTAATACAAGGGGACAGCCTGATGGTTATGACGAGCTTATTAGAGCGTGAAGGTATGGCGGAACAAATTCAAACCATATTTTTCGATCCACCTTACGGCATCAAATATGGTGGTAATTGGCAAGTTAAGTTAAACAATCTGGACGTTAAAGATGGTAATGACGACGCGCTAACAAGTGAACCGGAACAAGTAAAAGCATTTAGAGATACCTGGGAATTAGGTATTCACTCTTATCTGTCATATTTACGAGATAGGTTATTATTAGCAAAGGAATTGCTAAATGATACCGGCTCATGTTTTGTGCAGATTGGAGATGAGAATGTTCACCTTGTCAGAAGCGTTGTCGAAGAAGTTTTTGGTAGCGAAAATTTTATTGCATTGATACCTTTTAAAAAAACAAGTTCTACAGGTGAAGAGTATATTGATTCAATCAATGATTACATCATTTGGTACGCCAAAAATAGGGGACACCTTAAATATCGACAACTGTATGAAGACTCCGGATTTGATACTTATGCATTTAACTGTATCGAATTTAAAGACGGTTCTTGGAAAAGGATGTCGACAGATGAGAAAAGGACATATCAAAAGGATAGTGGCCGTTTATTTAGAACAGACAATTTCACCTCACAAAGTGGAGGTGAGAGTACAAGCGTTACTGTCGTATTGAATGGTGAAACCTTTAAACCTTCGAAGAATGCTTACTGGAAAACAAATCAAAAAGGAATAGAAAATTTAATCAAAAATAATAGGCTGTTGGGGATAGGAAATACGCTTACATACAAAAGGTATCTTGACGATTTTCCCGTTCGCGCAATTACAAATTGGTGGGACGATACTGTACAAAGTACATTCGCGATAGAAAAGAATTATGTTGTTCAAACCTATACAAAGGTTATCCAAAGATGTCTGCTGATGACGTCAGATCCCGGAGATTTAGTGTTAGACCCTACATGTGGGAGCGGCACCACGGCTTATGTTTCGGAGAAATGGGGACGACGATGGATTACTATAGATACGAGTCGAATAGCATTGAATGTAGCCAAGCAAAGACTTTTGACAGCAGTTTTTCCTTATTACCGGTTATATGATAAGGCTAATGAAGACATTAGACAGGGTTTTTGTTATAAAACAGTGCCTCACATTACTTTGAAAAGTATCGCCAATAATGAACCACCCGAAATTGAAACATTATTCGACCAACCGGAGATAGATAAAAAATTACTGCGCGTTAGCGGGCCGTTTACAGTCGAGACCTTGCAAAATTTTGAGCCATCGACTCCTGACGACTTGGAAGCAATTGCAAGCAGCGGAGAAACGGCATTTGAAGAAACGATTAAACAACACTTGTTGAGCGCCGGGATAAAAAACGGCAATAAGAACGAAATGGTAGTATTTCGAAGTGTTGAACTATTGGCTGGAGAAGCCTTACATGCAGAAGGCTTTTACCAGACTACAAAAGGTGAAGAAAAAGCTTATTTCCACATTGGGCCCAAATTTGGTACTGTAAGCAAAAAGTTAGTTAGCCAGGCAATAAAAGAATGCCGCCAAAAAGGGGATGCAAACTGGCTGGTTATACTTGGCTTTAGCTTCGAAAGCGATATTGAAGGTAGTACCCAAACCATGAGCATGGGTACTTTTGAAGTAACCAAATGCCGTATTCATGATGACTTGTTGCAAGATGGATTAAAGAAAAAGCCAGCGAAGTCGGCGGCAAGTTTTGTTACCATCGGCGAGCCGGACATAAAGCTTCATAAGGATGGAACAACGGCCACTGTTGAAATTTGCGGCCTTGACATTTATGACCCAATCAAAGATGAAGTAAAAGCAAGGGATATACACGACATTGCTTACTGGATGGTAGATGATGATTATGATGGCAGCAACTTCGTCGTTAAACAGGTTTTTTTCTGCGGGGGTGACAAAACCGAATTCGAAAAATGGAAGAAAGGCTTAGACAATCTCGCAAAAGACAACACAAAAAAGAAGGTCGAAAAAACCCTTAAGATTGAGATTGATGATGAGGCATTTGATCGTTTATATGGTCATATATCTCACCCTATCAAAATCAAAGCCGGTCAAAGGATAGCAGTACGAATTATCAGCCAATTCGGGGAAGAGTCAACAAAGATTTTAAAAGCATAATTTCAAAAAAGACCTAAAATATACCTAAGTCCTATCACCATGCCTAACAATGATGTGAGAACCCAAGAGCTTTTGGCCCAGGAAGGGCTTGAAAGCATCGCGCAAAAACTTTACAATAACATAAACATTGAGCTTTCTGGAAAACCAAACTCAGGAAGGCGTTGGGTTTGGGAGCTGCTACAAAATGCCAAGGATGTTGTAAAAAGTAATGGGAAAATTGAGATTGAATTTAGTGATGGTGATGTCACATTTAGCCACAATGGTAGTCCGTTTAAACATGATCAGCTATTGGCAATCCTTAGCCAAAGATCAACGAAAGCTCCAAGTTACACCGACGATGAGAAACAACAGTTTCTTGATAAGATTTTGTCTGAAGATGGCATTGATAAATTAGAGGTAGCAAAATTCCTTGATATATCAGGAAGGTTTGGGACAGGTTTCATGACTACTTACTTATTGAGCAAGAACATCTCATTGGAGGGGCTTTATTCCACCGACAAAGGATTGGTTATGTTTGAGATTTCCCTTGATAGAGATGCGGATACGCCCGATCAAATGAAGGCGAAAGTAGTGGATTCGTTCGCATCGTTTACCAAACTGGAAAACAACCTTCCAGATTATGCACATGATTATTCAGACGGATCAACAATTGATACTAAGTTCGTTTATAAATCTATTTCAGACGGCATTAATAATGCGCATTTAGGTTTAAAAGATGCTAAAAACTGCGTTCAGTTTACTTTTGCATTTGTCGATAAAATAGCTTCGCTTAAAATAGTCGAAGGGGGCAAATGGACAACTTTTACGAGACTTGATTCCGAACATTTGGGCGATATTGAAGTAGTCAAAATTCAAAAGGAATATGACGATGATGACGATGAATTAATTGAGATTGCTAAGGTGTCAGAAAAATATGATTGGGTTTCAATTGCGATACCCATAAAGCACATTGGTGAGAATCGTTATGAGATATTGCCATTAAACAATTTGACCGCTAAAAAATTTACGTCATTCCCATTAATTGGATCAGAAGAGTTCCCGCTTCCTTTTATAATTAATAGTCCATTGTTTAATCCTGATGATTCACGAAGTGGCGTATTTCTCAATTTAAATGATAACGCTCCATTCAATAAAAAAGTCAACTTAAATAGGCAAGTATTTGAGCGTTCATTAATCCTGTATAAAAAGCTGCTTACTTATGCAGCCACCAATAAATGGAACAATGTCCATTTTCTGGCTAAGTCCGATTTGCCAAAAGATATTGATGAAATATGGTATAGAGACTCTGTTCAAAAAATCATCAGAAAAGAAATAATTGATTCCGAGATAGTTGTAACTGACGATGGTATAAAAAGAATTAAACCGAGAGACGCAAAATTTCCTATATATAAAAAAACGAAGCTAAACGAGTTTTGGGAGCTATGTAAGTACGTCATAAAAGACAAGATTCCTCAAAAAAAAGATGTTGAAATTTGGAAAGAGATAATTGAAGCCAATCCCAAAAGCTGGCTTGATACCTCTTTGGACTTTGACCTCGACAGCTTATTAGCCGTTGTACAAGATTCGGGCACCTTTGCCAATTTCAGCCAAACCTATTTTTCAACTGAAATGGCCGCGTTTGATGCACTAAATAAAATAATCAGGTTTGTAGAAGATGAAGATAGAGATCTGGTCGACCGCAAAGAAGATGCTTATAGAATTTTTCCAGACCAGACACAAGATGGAAAATTTGTTTCGAAAAGTTCATTAAGCAGAGATGAGAATATACCTAAAGAGATCAAAGATGTGTTAGCGTTAACAGGTGACAATTGGTATGATAAACTAGTAAAAAATGAAATAACAGTTTTCGAACGCGATGCGACATTAGATGTCAGTGATGCATCTAATGCTCTAAGAAAAAAGGTAGAAAAATACTTTGATAGCTCAATCGACAAAGACTACTTGGCGCAATTGGAAAATGGTCTGTTCAAATTGTCAACACTTGCCCCTCCCGGCAAACTTACTGACTCCGAAGAGCTTTATTTAATCTCTAAACAAGTATTCAAGGAACGAAAATTTGATTCTTTGCAGGAAATTGAAATAGATTCTGATTTCGAATGGCAACATTGTCGGTTATGGAACATTAAAATGATACTTAAAAAGGTTGCTAGCTTTGGCGACCTCTATTCTTTAGCGTCTGAATTGTTCGATCTAACATATCCTGCCACGAAGATAAACTACACTGAGGAAGAGAATGATATTAGGTTTAAAGTAGATACTTTTCTAAACAACCTGATAGAGTTTTCTTCAAAATTTGAAAATAGTCAGCATTTTCTTCTTGCCGAATATGCTATCATTCCCAACCAAGTCAACAAATTTCGGCTGGTGGAGGACTTAAATAATGATGATAACATACCAGAAGATTTAAAATTCATTCTGAAAGCGTTTGGAATCGACTGTAGAGAAGACCTATTACATTCAGGTATCTCGCTAACATTAAAGTCTACTTATGACCTAAAGTGGATTTGTGATAAGTTGGATGACATTGCCATTAACGAAAAAGAGAACGAGTTATATAAACAGCCTATCAGAGATTTGGATAAATGGATTACAAAAAAGAAAAATGAAGTGATAGGTCTTCCCGATCTTTTCAAAAGTTTCTATACTCGGAGATCAGGTATCGTTCTGAATACCTATGAAATGGCGGAAAGGGATCAATTTGACGAGATTTTAAAAAGTGGCATGAGCGCTGATTTTGCCATGATTGTGAAGACGACTGCCCCGGAAACTGTCAGACAACTCGCTGAATTATCGAAAGAAATAAGTTTGGAGTCGGCATTGCAAATAATTAAAAATCATCCCGACATAACATCTCAGCGAATAGAACAATTATTGGAACTTGAAGAGCTCAGTAAGGGCTGGAATACGGAATCTGATTATTCGCCTTCTGATGAGCAAAAAAGAAGGAATTTTGAAAATGGATGGAAAGGTGAGGCCTTTGTTTATAAAAAATTGATAAGCATGAACTTCAAAGTTCAATGGATGAATTTGATAGCCTACGACAATGGCAACTTCATCTATGATTTTGAAAATGAAAAGCATTTTATACAAGACAAGGGGGATAAGTTTGATGTTACTGCCACTGATGAAAAAGGAAAGGTTATTTATGTTCAGGTTAAAGCGACAACTACAGACGTGGCTAATGCTGACCAAATAGCGTTATTAATAAGTACTAGGGAATGGAAATTTGTCTTCGAAACAAGCGATGATGAATCGTATTATTTGGCTAGAGTATTTAATGTTAATAGCGCCAATCCAGAGGTTTATTTCATGAGAATTGAAACAGCCGAATTGCTCTGAAAGTTTTAACGGTATCGAATTCATTTTTGCTAGTTTGTTTCTTCGTCTTCATAACCGATAATATCTTTTGGCGAACGTATTTCTAATGTGCTATAGCAAAGCCGCCACCTGGCGGGGGAAGTTGATGTTTGCCGCGCCTTTTCAATCCTCCCCCAAACATTTCCTATCTTCACCTTATGCTATTCGACCCCGACAACCCCATTATGAAGCTCTGCGCCGAGGGCATGCAGCTTGAAGGCGAAGGCAGGCACAGCGAGGCGGCAAAGCTGTTCCACAAGGCCTGGGCGGAAGCGTCCGGCGACCTGGAAAAGTTTACCGCGGCGCACTATGTAGCCCGGCACCAAAACAGCGTGGCCGATAAGCTAACCTGGGATGAAACCGCCTTATACTTCGCGCTGCGGATAAAGGACGAAAGCGTTAAAGAAACGCTGCCCTCGCTTTACCTCAACATCGGCAAATGCCACGAGGACCTGCACGATGCCGGCAACGCCATGAAAAACTACGAGCTGGCGCTGGAATATGCGCAGTTTCTGCCGCAGGACGGCTACGGCAACATGATCAGGGCCGGTATCGAAAACGGGATAAAACGGGTGGTTGGCTTGTGAGCCTGCCGGCGCTTGAAAAAATGACAGTCTTTTATGAAAATTTTTCAGTGCAATGGTGCAAATTTTTCACCTTCGGCCTGTCGCCGGCCTTTGGCATTTTGTTTGCCCGCTATAGTTTGTAAAGTTTAATTGATCAATAAGTTAAATCGTTAATTAATTTAAGGAGGAAAACCTATGACATTGGTTAAATTTAGTCCCGAGAAGAAGACGAATAACGTACTGCCGGGCTTTAGCGACATTTTCGAATCATTTTTTAACGAGCCAGTTTTTTCAAGCCGTATGGTGAGCCGCGTACCGGCCGCTAACATCAGCGAAACCACCGACCATTACCACATCGAACTGGCTGCGCCGGGCCTGAAAAAAGACGACTTTAAACTGCAGCTTGAACAGAATGTGCTGAACATTTCGGTTGAGCAGGAGATGGAGAACAAAAGCGAGCAAAAGAATTACAGCAAACGCGAGTACAATTATACTTCGTTCGTCCGCTCGTTTACCCTGCCCGAAAGCGCCGACGAGAACAACATCGAAGCCCAATATACCGATGGCGTGCTGGTGATCAACATCGCCAAAAGAGAAGAGGCCAAATCGGTTCGCAGGCAAATCGAAATAAAATAAGCGACAGTTCCTTTATTAACCAGGTAAGGGCCCCTCGGCGGGTCTTTACCTGTAATTATTTGTCCTTATGAAACGCAGTTATTACATCATGCTCAGCCTTAAGGCTCCGGGCGGTTACCAGTGTTTCGGGCAATACCAGCTCGGCAGCGATAAAGTCTTTGCCGAGGGAATATTTTCGCAGCTAAGGGGCAGCGGGACCATTACCGAACATCCCAGGCTGCATATGGACCTGGTGGAAGAGGCCGAGGGACTACCGGTTACCGTTAAAACCATTTGCTGTACGCTCGACCAGTTTACCGGCAACTGCAAACACCTCGCAAAGGAAATCTTTCGCCTGCATACGCTTAACGAGCTCTTGTAGCAATCTCAGCTATATTTCTAAAGCCGGGCCCCGGTCGTTAAGGCTGGGGCCTTTTTTTGCTGAAGACCGTGAACATTACGGCTGCCACCTGCACACCGGCACCGCCGGCTACTTCTTCATTTCCTCCATCACCGCCCGGTAAAACTCGTCGATGTGGCGGGTGCCGATGATGTACATCAGCCCGTCGCGGTCGGTAAGGTGCAGGGCGTCCTTGCCCGAGGTATAGAAACGGATGGTGCCTTTTTTGTGCAGGTTGTAAACCGGGTTGTTCAAAAAATACCGGCTGTATTCGCCTTTTTCCACCTTAACGATGCTGTTCAGGTCGATCTTTACCAGTCGCGTGGTCCACAGCCCGTCGATGAGCACGCTTTGGTTCATTACGCGTATGCGGAAGTGCAGGAAAAAGCCCATGACGATGGAAATGAAGATGATGCCCAGGCCGGCAATGGCCAGGATGTCGGCCTTTTCATTTACGTCGGTAAAAAAGTTAAAAGCATAGGCCGAAAAACAGAACATGGCCAGCACAAGGCGTATGGTAACGGGCACCCACTCCCTGCCTAAGTACTGCTTTTCGATAAATACCGGTTTTTCGCTCATATCGTAATTTGAAGATTTGAAAACTTGGTAATTTGAAAATGAATTTTTTTGACCGTGATCTGCAGCCTGATCTTCAAATTTTCAAATCGCCCAATTTTCAAATTTTATTCAGTTCGAAGATAGTAACTTTTTTAGTCTTCGCGCTTACCTTGTAACGGTCGTCCGGCCGGTAGCCGCCGATCCAGATGATGTCGCCGTTGCCGTTTACCAGTAAGGGTATTTGTTTTTTTTCGTGCAAAGGTACTTTCTGTCCCACAAAAAAATCGCTCAGCTTTTTGCGCGTTTGCAGGCCCAGCGGGTAAAAATAGTCGCTTTGCTGCCAGCTGCGTATCGTCAGCGGGTAAACAAGCAGCGCGGCGTCCACCGAAACCGCCATCGGGTTATCGCGTATGATCAACGGCGAATCGTCGTGCAAAACGGTCAGGATGTAATTGCCGTAATATATTTCCCGGTCGTCCGGGTTGATCGTCGCCGGTTGAATTTCCTCGTTGCGCTTTGGCGACAAAACCAGCTTTTCGCGATCGAGCACCAGGCTGAAGCCGGCGGATTCAAACACCCGGCCGGAGTGCTTGTCCAGCGCCGAAATAATGTCGTCGACGGTCGATTCGTTAAAACCGTATTCCCTGAGCAGACCGGACAGCAAGAATGCCTGCGGCTGTAACTTTTTTACGTCTTCGATGCCGATGTGTATCTCGTGTTCGCGGCGAACAAGCAGGCTGCGGCTTAATTCGTCCAGCTTGTTTTGCAGCACTGCTTCCAGGTTGCGGAAGTGCTGCAGGTTATGTTCAAAAGTTTCTTCCAGCGCCGGGTTCAGTTCTTTAAGCTTCGGTATCACCTCCAGCCTGATCTTGTTGCGGGCGTATTTGGTTGACGAATTGGAACTGTCTTCAACATATGCCAGGCCGTTTTTCTCGACGAGCTGCTGTATTTCATCCCGTCCTAAAAACAACAGCGGCCGCACCAGCGAACCGTTCTTAGGCAGTATGCCGTGCATGCCGGCAATGCCGGTGCCGCGGGTAAGATTGAGCAATATTGTTTCGATGGCGTCGTTTTGGTGATGTGCAAGGGCTGTAACACCATAGCCCCAGCGCTGACTGATCTCGCCGAACCACTGGTAACGCAGGTCGCGGGCAGCCATCTGGATCGATATTTTTTTCGACGCGGCATAACCGGCGGTATCAAAATCGATGGTATGGAAAGGCGCGCCCAGCGAAGCGGCCAGGTTTTTAACGAATAGCTGGTCGGCATCGGCTTCTTCGCCGCGCAGCTTAAAGTTGCAATGCCCTATGCCGAAGGTGAATTCAGCCCGGTGCAGCAGGTGCGCCATCAGCACCGAATCCATACCGCCGCTTACGGCAGCCAGTATTTTCGTGTCGTGATCGAAAAGGCCGTGCTGTTCAATAAATCCGGTGAAACGCTTAACAGGCAGCATGGTCAAAATTATCAATTTTAAATTACCCGCCGATCGCCCGTTAAAATTCGGGCTGTGCCGAACAAATTGAGCCATAAATTATTAATTTAATAACCCCATCCAAAAAACTAATTTTGCCCCGTGATCAAACACGTGTTAACCTTTTTACTGCTTATTGCCGCAACGGCAGTGATGGCGCAGCAAAAATCGGTCATTCATTTGATAAAATCCGAAAGCATGCAGGGCGCCAAAGTGAACGGCGTGGACGTGCTTAAGGTATACAAAGGCACTTTTCAGCAGGATTATTCGACGCTGAGCGCCGACAGCGCCTATTTCCACCAGAAGGAGAACACGTTCGACGCGTTCGGCCATGTGGTAATCACCCAGGGCGATACCATGCACATTTACTCGGATAAGCTGAACTACAACGGCAATACCAAAATTGCCATACTGACGGATAACGTGCGCATGGTGGATAAGGACGCCACGCTGACCACCAATTACCTTACTTACAATACGGCCACGCGCTACGGCACCTATACCGGAGGCGGTAAACTGGTGAACAAAGCCAACACGCTTACCAGCAAAAACGGCTATTATTTCGCCCAAACCCGCGACTCGTACTTCAGGTACGACGTGGTGCTGCTTACCGAGGACGCGCTGGTAAAAACCGATACGATGCGTTATAATTCGGGTACGCGCATCGCCTATTTTTATGGGCCGACGCATATTTACGGCAAGAAAAAGGGCAAGGATAATGATACGCTGTACACCGAGAACGGCCGTTACGAGACCAATACCGAGCAGTCGTTTTTTGGCAAGAACAACCTGTACCAGCAGGGCACCAAGACGCTGAAGGGCGACAGCATGTTTTACGACCGCAAAAAAGGCTATGGCAGGGCCATTAACCACATTACTTTTAACGACTCGGAGCAAAAAATGACGCTGAAGGGCGACCTGGGCATTTACACGAAATCGGACGAGCGCACCATCGTGACCAAAAATGCGTACGGCGTATTTATAACCGAAGAAAAGGATACAACCAAAAGCGACTCGCTGCACCGAACGCAAAAGCTTAAGGGCGACACGGTACAGCCGCCGAAGCTGGACACTTTCCAGAAGATCATCGCTAAAACCGTGCGGCAGGGCAAGCAGGCGGACAGCAAGCGCGACGAGAAGGCTAAAAAGGCCGCTGAAAAGAAGCAGAAAAAGAATAAAGCGGAGGCGAAGCAGGAAAAGCTGCCGGCAGATACGGCCATAACAAAGAAAGATACGTCGCGCGTTAAGCAGGACTCGATTTTTATGACGGCCGATACGCTGGACACGCGGATAATGACCTACAAGGAGTTAAAGGACTTGCAGGAAAAGATCAGGCTGGCGCATACGATAGATACTAATGTCAAACCGCCGTCTATTGTATACAAGGTGCCGGTAAAATATATCGAGCTTTCGCCGCCGAAGATATTGCCCGACACCAGCCACAACCATTTTAATATGTTCGGCAGCCCTAAGCCTAAGCCGGTGGCGCAGAAAAAGGTAGAGAAAGCGGAAAAGCCGGATAAGTTAGTGGCGACCAAAAAGATGACGCACGCCGACAGCCTGAAATTGCAGAAAAGCAGCGCGTCCGATTCGGTTTATATGACGCGGATGGTAAACCTGAAAGATACGTCGCGCATCAGGGTACTGAGCGCTTACCATCGTGTAAAAATGTTCAAATCCGACCTGCAGGCCAAGTCCGACTCGGCTTTTTACAGCGCCAGCGACTCGACCATCCGGCTGTATGTCAATCCTATCGTATGGACCCAGGGATCGCAGCTTTCAGCCGATACGATAAACCTGCAGATGAAAAACAAAAAGCTGGATAACATGGAGATGTTCCCCAACGCGTTTGTCGTCAATGTAGAGAAGGGCGATTCGACGCACTTTAACCAGTCGGCCGGGAAGAAAATGCGCGGTTTTTTCAAGGACGGCAAGCTGATCCGCATGTTCGTGGACGGTAACGCCGAAACCATTTACTATTCGCGCGACAGTACGAAAGGAAAGGACAGTGTCGGGAAGATAAGCGGCATGCAGCGATCGCTTAGCCGGCGCATTACCATCGGCTTTAAGGACGGCAAGGTAGCCAGCCTGGCGTTCAGCGGCAAACCCGAGCACAGGTACGGTCCGCTAAGCAAGTTTACGGATGATGATAAAATATTAAAAGGCTTTATCTGGAAGCCAAAGGAAAGACCGCGCTCGAAAGAAGAGATCATCCATCCGAAGAAAGATATACCTCCGGCTGCCAATAAAAATAAACCGCCCGGAAATAAAAAGGTTCCTGCTAAGAAAGGCGCCGAAATAAAAGCCGGTAAAGACACAAGTACCACAAAACCTGCTACTGCGCCGATGCCGGTAAAAGCGGCCGCTAAGGACAGTGTGTCAAAATCGCCGGATGTGAAGACTGCGAAAGATAGCACGGCTAAAGCGCCGGCGGTAAAAAAGGATAGTACGGCAAAGCATCAGCGGTCAAAAGATAACTAGGCGTTATCCTTTATGTTTTCTTTTGGGATGCCTGCTCGTATGAAAAACAGATACAATTAAAATCAATTCCCTGTGTCTGTCGACCTTGAAAACAATCAGGTAAGGGAAGTCGTCGATTTTAGTTTCGCGGTATTTCCCTTTTGAAGGGTAATGTAAAGGATTACTTTGTATCAGGTATGCTTTTTTGAAAAACTCATTCTCGAAACGCAGGCCCAAGCCGCTCTGTTGTTCTTCATACCATTCCCACGCTTCGGATAATTCGCCGCGTGCAGATCGACTTTAAGCATTATTTTTGTGCATTCCCGGCACGTTTCTTAGTTGATCAAACGTTTCTTCCATCTCGTCAAGGCTGTAACCCCGGTCAATCCCGGCCTCATACCTTCTCACACGTTCGTCCAGCTCGGCAACAAACTCTTCATCTTTCGACCATTCGTAAGGCTCGGTTTCGATCTGATCTTCTAATATGGTATAGATAGCTTTAACTTTCTTATCGTTAGCCGCCTTAATATAATCGCACAATTTTTCCCTGATCGCTGCCGTGGTCATAAATTTTGTCTTTTAGTAAAGTTAAAGATTATTCATGTATGCCGGTTAAAAATTCCACCAGTTTCTCAACCGCTCTTGCCCTATGGCTTAGCTTGTTCTTTTCCGCCAGGCTCATTTCGGCGAAGGTGATGTCATAGCCATCAGGCTGAAACAACGGATCGTAACCAAAACCTTCTTTGCCCGCTTTTTCGTGGCGGATGGTACCTTCGACACTTCCCTCAAAAAAGTACTCCCGGCCTTTCCACATCAGCGATATGACTGTCTTAAAGCGCGCCTTTCGGTTTTCGGCGCCTTCCAGTTCGGCCAATAGCTTGTCGTTATTGGCATGGTGGTCGCCATGTTTGCCCGCATACCGCGCTGAATATACGCCCGGTTTTCCGTCCAGCGCCTCAACCTCGAGCCCGCTGTCGTCGCCGAAGCAGTCAAGGCCGTATTGTTCATAAACATAATGGCTTTTGATGGATGCGTTTTCCCTGAACGTACTGCCGGTTTCCTCGATATCGTCGCGGCAGCCGATGTCTTCAAGCGTCAGCAATGCTATCTGTCCATCGAGCTTGGCCGACACTTCCTCCAGTTTGTGGCGATTGTTGGTAGCAAAAACTAATTTTTCAGGCATGGGTATCAGAGCGTTTTCATTTGGTCCCAAAAGGCTTTTTTCTTTGCTACGTCGGGGATCATTTCGTCAAAACTGAAAGTGCGCAGCAGTTTGACGCCGTTATGCATTTCCGCCTTATTGAGGTCAACGGACATCATTCCGTCTGAGATCGGGCTTTCACCGAGCAACACGCAGGTTTTAGGATTGAAGTATCCGATCAGTTCGCTATAACTCGTCGCGGCATGACGGCTGATATTCAGGATCGCCACGTCATCCCGCGTATAGCCAATGCGGCCAAGCGTACTTTCCAAAGCCGAAAGATGTTCAGCAGCCATATGCTCATGTTCGGGATAGTGGACAACGATAAGAAAGCCCTTTTTGTTCGACCCGAGATAATTAAACCCCAGCGCGGGCGTTTCTATCTCAGGTTGGGACGGTTGGAGGCCGGTATAAGTCGCCTTGTCTTCATTTAACAGGTAAAGATCATCACGGAATAAAAAACGCAGCGCGGTGCTCTCTTCAGCTTTCACTTTTAACAAATTTTAACCAAAAATAGTTAATTGTTAGCCCCATTATCAGCATATTAGCGCAAAATTTATAAATAGGCATATATGCGCGTATTTTCGCACCTTTGCATATTTTGCATTACAGAGCACACATGAGAAAGATCGGGTTAGCCATTTTAAGTTTACTTTTAACCATATCTGTCGCCGAGGCCAAAACGCATGGAAAGAGGGACACCGTTCCTGCCGGGCCAAAGCGCACACTGGATAAAATTGTTGCGGTGGTGGGAAGCAGTATTATCCTGCAGTCGGATATAGAATTGGGATATGCCAACTACCTGGCGCAGGGAGGCCGGCCCGATGAAGGGATTAAATGTTATATCGCGCAGAACCTGTTAACACAAAAACTGCTTGCCCAGCAGGCGGTGATCGACAGTGTGACCGTTAGTGACGACGATGTCGACAACGAGGTCGACCGCAGGATGCGTACATCGATACAAAGAGCCGGCGGCCAGGACAAGCTGGAGCAATTCCTCGGCCGTTCGGTTTTGCAATATAAAGACGAGATCAGGCCCGACATCAAGGAAAGTATGATCGCCAGCAAGATGCGCGGCAAAATAACCGAGAAGGTAAACGTAACGCCGATGGAGGTTGAGGAATATTTTAAAAAGATAGCCAAAGATAGTCTCCCGACGTTTAATAAGGAGGTTGAAGTAGGCGAGATCGTTTTTCAGCCGAAACTCAGCGAAAAGGAAAAAGCCGATGCCAAAGCAAAGGCCGAAGAGCTATATCAGCGTGTTAAAAAGGGCGAAGATTTTGGAACCCTCGCCAGGTTATATTCGGAGGACACAGGGTCGGCTCCCGAAGGCGGCGACCTGGGCTTTGCCGACCGGAACACATTCGTAAAGGAATTTGCATCATGGGCATTCAGGCTCAAAGCAGGTGAAATATCCCCGGTTTTTGAAACCGAATTTGGTTTTCATTTCCTGCAGGTGATCGAAAGGCGCGGCGAGCAGGTACATGTACGGCATATCCTGATCGTGCCCGCTATTACGCAGGCAAGTATCGACCGGGCCAAGGCCAAAGCTGATAGTGTATACGATATGCTTCAGAAGAACCAAAAGATCGCCTTCTCTGCTGCGGCATCCTATTATTCGGATGACAAGGAAACCAAGTACAACGGCGGTATGATGCTGAACGCTGAAAACGTTGAAACCCGGTCGACCTTTATCCCGACCGATAAACTCGACCCGCAGGTGGCGCTTACCATCGATACGATGAAAGTAGGCGAAATATCTAAGCCGCAGCTTTTTACCGACCAGCGCGGCAAAAAATCATATAACATCTATTACCTGAAATCGGTTACGGACGCACATAAGGCCAACTTAAAGCAGGATTTTCCGAAATTAAAGGAATATGCGTTAAATGATAAGCTTAACCGTACTATAAGCGAATGGTTCGAGAAACGCCGCAAGGAGACCTTTATCAGGATCGACCCGGAGTACCAGTCGTGCCCGCAGCTGAAGGGCTGGAACAATGTGCCGCTGTCGGCGCAGGCTAAACCTTAACCCTAATGGAACACAGATCTGATGTTGAAGCCGCTGATGCGCTAAGGGACGATTACAGGCGCATTACTTCCGAAATAGGTAAAATCATTGTCGGGCAGGACGAGGTGGTCAAATCTGTGCTGGTGTCGATCTTCAGCAATGGTCATTGCCTGCTCGTGGGCGTGCCGGGCCTTGCCAAGACCCTGCTTGTGCAAACCGTTGCGCGGGTGCTCGATCTTGATTTCAGCCGGATACAATTCACACCGGACCTAATGCCTTCGGATATTATCGGATCCGAAATACTGGGTGAGGACCGGAACTTCAAATTCATAAAAGGCCCTGTTTTCGCGAACATTATCCTCGCCGACGAGATCAATCGTACACCGCCCAAAACACAGGCCGCCTTGCTCGAAGCCATGCAGGAAAAAGCCGTTACCGTAGCCGGCGTTACACATAAGCTTTCACAGCCTTTTTTTGTACTGGCAACTCAAAACCCAATTGAACAGGAGGGTACCTATCCGCTGCCCGAGGCGCAGCTCGACCGCTTTATGTTTAATATCGCCCTCGATTACCCTACGCTGAAACAGGAACTGGACATTGTAAAGCATACGACGAGCGGCGAACATATTGAAGTGGGCAAAGTGCTTAACGCAAGGCAGATCATTAACTATCAACAATTAGTCAGGAACATACCTGTTACGGATAACGTACTGGAATATGCGGTAAAGCTTGTATCGAGGACTCGGCCCGGCAGCGACACCGCTTCCGGGGATATTAAACGGCTGCTGACCTGGGGCGCGGGCCCGCGCGCATCGCAATTCCTTGTATTGGGCGCCAAATGCCATGCGGTCATCAACGGAAAGTATTCTCCCGATATTGAAGACGTCCGCGCCATAGCAAAACCTGTGTTAAGGCACCGTATCATCCGCAGTTATCACGCCGAAGCGGAAGGCTTATCGGCAGACGATATTATCGAGCGGTTGTTCTGATTGGTTGAATTGTTGTAAGGTTGAAATGTTGTAAAGTTAACTTCCGACTTCTGACCTCTGACTTCCGACTTCAAACTCACTGCTCCACCGCCGAGAACACCTCCAGCAGGATATCCCACTTATGCTTGGCGTCCAACTCCCAGATGCGCACATAATTGTAGCTGCTCACGATATCGCCTTTTTTGATCCTTGCCCGGCCGTAACTGTAAGCCAGGTCGTTGCTGGTAGAACGGCCGGCATCGAGGGTTTCGGCCTCGATGCTGATGCCCTCGTTGTCGATAAATTTCATGATCTTATCGGTACCGGTGATTGGTTCGAAGCCGGGGAAATAGTAACGTCCTTCGGGGCTGAGGAATTCCTTGTATGATGCCAGCACGGATAAGGTCAGTTCGTGGTTAAATACCTTGTCGGTACTTAAGATGATGCTCTTGCCGCTGAAAGGGTCTTTGCTGGGCGCTGTTTGTTTTGAAGTATCGGGATCCTTAAAATCGGTCAGTTCTTCCTGCTCGGGTTCGGGGTGCTGTATGCCCAGGTCGATCAATAATTTTAGTTTACCCGTTTCGTCGGCCCGCCATACGGAAACGTAATCGCCGTAAACTTTGTCATCATCGTTCTTGCTGTTCTGGTAAGTATACGGCCCGGCTGTAAATGCCAGGTCGCCATTGGCCGATATGCGCGCAAACTTGGGCTTCCAGGATAATACGCCGGGTTGTTTATCTATAGAACCGTAGAAATCGGTTATTTTAACAACCTCGGGCCTGAATACGATACCTTCCGGGTCGGCCACATCCAAAAAGGCGTCTTTAATGCCTTTCCTCTCCACCAGCCTGTTAAAATTATGTTCGGCTTCTAATACTTTGCTTACGGTTACAACGGTTTTTTGCGCCACGGCTGCCCCGGCGCAAGTGAGCAGCAGCGTAATAACTATAAGTGATCTTCTCATTCGTTTCTACAGATTTTTTGATAAGCCGGTGAGGGCATTAGCCCTTAAACAACGACTAATTAACGGCTTTATCTTGATTAAAGTACAAATATGAAATTTTTGTGAAAATTATATCTTGTTCCAGGTGGTGCCTTCCTTGCTGTCTTTCAATTGAAAGCCGATCTTTTGCAAGCCATCTCTTATCTTATCCGAGGTGGCATAATCGCGGTTGGCTTTGGCTTCGCCGCGCAGCCCGACGATCATATTCATAACCTTAGGCAGGTCGTCATTGGCGGCCTGTTCATTTTTCAGGCCTAAAATATCCACTACAAAAGTTTGCATCAGCTGTTTCAGCAGGTCGAGGTTCGGCTGGTCGATTTTAAGTTTCCCGTCGTGCACCGAATTGATGATACGCGAAGCCTCGAACAGTTCAGCGATCAGCACCGGGCTGTTAAAATCGTCGTTCATGGCATCGTAGCAGCGTTGCTGCAAAGGGGCTATGTCCGCCTCGCCGTTTGCCGACGCTGTAAGATCGTCGAGCAGGATGAACGAATTCATCAGCCGCTTAAAGCCTTTTTCGGATGCTTCCATCGCGTCGTTGCTGATATCCAGCGTGCTGCGGTAGTGCGCCTGCAAAATAAAGAAGCGTAGGGTCATGGGGCTGTATCCTTTGCCGAGTATCGAATTGTTGCCCGTAAAAAGCTCGTAAGGCAAAATGCTGTTACCCAGCGACTTCGACATCTTTTGGCCGTTCATCGTCAGCATATTGGTATGTATCCAGTATTTAGCCGGGTTTATGTGGCATGCGGCAACGCCCTGGGCTATCTCGTTGGTATGGTGTGTCGGTACCAGGTCGATGCCGCCGCCGTGTATGTCAAAGTGCTTGCCTAAATATTTTTCGCTCATGGCCGAGCACTCCAGGTGCCACCCGGGAAAGCCCAGTCCCCAGGGCGAAGGCCATTTCATCAGGTGCTCGGGCTTCGCCTTTATCCACAGTGCAAAGTCCAGCTTACCGCGTTTCTCATCCTGCCCGCCAAGGTCGCGGGTATTGTTGATCAGTTCCTCCAGGTTGCGTCGGCTCAGAATACCATAATCCTGCGTTTTGTTATATTTTTCTACGTCAAAATAAACCGTACCGTTTACCTCGTAGGCGAAGCCGTTTTCCAGGATCAGCTTTACGAGTTCGATCTGTTCGATGATATGCCCGGTCGCCCTGGGCTCGATACTGGGCGGCAGGATGTTCAGCGCGTGCATCACATCGTGGAAATCGAGCGTATATTTTTGCGCTATCTCCATCGGTTCCAGGTGCGCCAGTTTCGCCTTCTTTTCTATTTTATCTTCACCCTGGTCGCCTGCGTCGCCTTCCAGGTGGCCGGCGTCGGTTATGTTGCGAACATAACGCACTTTATAGCCCAGGCGGGTAAGATAGCGGAATACCAGGTCGAATGAAATATAGGTGCGTGCGTTGCCCAGGTGCGCATTGCTGTAAACCGTAGGTCCGCAAACGTACATACCTACAAATGGCGGGTTTATCGGGACAAACTGCTCTTTCCTGCGTGTTAAAGTATTGTACACAAACAGATTTTGCTCCATAGCGGCAAACTTACGATTTTTTACCGCCTGTGCTATGGCAGCGCCGGATGTGCAGGCGCTTTTTTTATCATCGGTTTGCAAGGATTTGTTATACCTTTTTTTTGAATATCGAATATCTATTAACGAATGACGAAGTGCTTCTGCGCGATAGCATTTCGGCGTCGGATATTCGGCTTTAATATTTAATCATTTCAGCACCAAATCGCTCCTCACCGGGTAATGGTCCGATAGCCGCTTTTCGATCACATGATAGTCCTTTACCTCGAACTGCGGACTGGCCATGATGTAATCGATCTGGTAATTGGGGAAGCTGCCGTTGTAGGTGCGGCCAAGGCCAGAGCCTTTTTCAACGAAGGCGTTTTTGAGCCCTTTGGACATCTGGTTGGTGGCGTATGAGGTAGGGGTATCGTTAAAATCGCCCGAGATAATATAGGGCGTCCCGCACGAACCGGCACTCTCCCTGATCTTTACCACTTGTTCGCTGCGTTTAATAAAAGCGTTTTTAAGTTTGGCGCCCAGGCGTTTGGCCGAGCCGTCGGGCTTACCCTGCTGCGATACGCTGTTCAGGTAACGGTAGTCCTCCGGATCGAAATGGATGGACTGTAGATGCACGCTGTAAATCCTGAATTGCTTTTTGCCTTTCTGCACATCGGCGTAAATACACTGATTTTCGCTCGACCTGTCCGATAGCTGGATATAGCCATGCGCCGTGATTGGGAATTTTGAAAAAAGCGCCAGGCCAATATCCTCGTCAGAGTTTCGCCGCGCAGCTTCGAGGTAATAATACGTGGTGTTCATGATCTTCAGTATCGAATCGAGCATATCGTACTGGCCTTGTTTCCGTGTATAAAACTCCTGGAAGCCTATCACATCCGGCTGCTCATCGCGGATGATCTGCAATATCTCCTGTTTCGTTGGAATATCGTTTTTCGAGCCGTAGCGCTTGAAATTATGCACATTGTAGGTCATCACCCTTAACATATCCGACCCTGCCAGGTAAGTCGTGTCGGTCGGCATACGCAGCCCGATGTTGCGCTTCAGCACATTCCAGCCTAAGGCTATGCAGGCAAGGGAGACCAGGGCGAATGCTGCTTTCCTGAACAGCCAGTAAACGATCATGATGATGTTGGCCAAAAGCAGGTAGGGATAAGCCAGGCCGAAGAAAGCTACGGGCCAGAATTTTGCGGGGTCGGTTATCGGGGCAAGGTAGCTGATGAGCAGCCCGATGCAGAGGAGGATGTTGATCCAGAGAAATAACCTGTCAATAAAGTTCAGCTTTTTTTTAGCCTTCATTATCCTTGCTGGCGCGAAATAGTATCTCCTTTTCCTGTTTGCTCAGGCTTTCATAGCCTGTTTGCGAAATCTTGTCTAAGATACGGTCTATTTCTTCCTGCCGCGGCCTGTTAGTCGAATTTTTGGAATTATTTTTCGCAGCTACCTTTAATTTCGATTTCTTATTGAAGATGTTGCTAAAAAAGCCAACCAAGTCGTTGCCGCGCTGCAATTGTTTGATATAAATAAAGCCGAACAAGGCGCCGCCAAGGTGCGAAAGCTCGCCGCCGGCATTAAAACCCGATATCCCGATAAAATCAATCACTATGATAAATAGTACGATCCATTTGAGCTTTACCGGGCCAAGGAACATCAGGAAGATGGTGTAATTGGGCAATAATGTAGCCGTCGCCACGATAATGGCCATCACGGCTGCCGAGGCGCCCACTACGGTACTGGCCGCCACCAGGCCGGGATCGTTGGCAAACAGCGGCAATACGTTGTAAAAGAATACGAAGAAGAAGGCGCCGGTTAACCCGCCTAAAATGTACAGGCCGATGGTGCGCTTATTGCTTAAGTATTCTTCAAATATCTGCCCTATCCAATAAAGCCAAAGCATATTGAACAGTATGTGGAATACACCGGCATGCATGAACATGTAGGTCAGCGGTGTCCAGAACCGATGGGAAAGCCGGGCAAGCGACGATGGCAGGCGCAGGTACTCGTCGGAATAAGCGTTGATTATATCCGAATTGAAGAATACTTTGCCAATAGTGCCGGGAACGTTGACCAGCAAAAAAACGGCAATGTTGATCCATATCAGCAGCATGATCCTGCTGTGCGATTTCAGCAGCTTGTATTGAATGTCTTGCCAGCGCGTGCTCATATGCTTTTAATACCGATAACGCATGAGTGTTAATAAAAGTTGTTCGGTCTCCTCAATCGCCAGATCTTTACCATAATAAAACCGAACAGGGCTCCGCCGAGGTGCGCAAAATGGGCCACATTATCGCCGCCGTACTGGCCAATGCCAAGCCATAGCTCCAATACAATATAGCCCGGTACGATGTATTTTGCCTTGATCGGTATAGGGATAAAAAACAGGAACAACTCCATATTCGGGTAAAGCATCCCGAATACGACCAGCAGGCCGAAAATAGCTCCCGAGGCGCCCAGGATAGGCGTCGTATAAATGTCTTTTATCTTTTCTATAACATCGGGGGTAGCCACTTGATTTTCGCTTATGGTAAACGCGCCAACCAGGTTATGCACTTCAATTGCCTGCACCATCCACTGCAATAGGATAGCGCCGATGCCACAAATAAAATACAGGTTAAAAAACCGCTTCGACCCAATATTATATTCGACGATAGGCCCGAACATAAAAAGTGCGAACATATTGAAAAAGATATGCGCAATGCCGCCATGCATGAACATGTACGATACGATTTGCCATGGCCTGAAAAAAGGAGAATTAAAATAAAACACCGATAGCCATCTCACCATATCGAATTGATTTTTTAACAGGTAAGTGGCGACAAAAAAGATAATGTTAATGATCAGCAGGTTTTTTACAACCGGGCTTATATTGGAAAATGGCGATTGCCTGTAGGTACTCATAGTTTAATATAGGTTCTGTTATCTTTCAAATCGTTCGGCCAGCTCGGCCAGGGTAAAGGTAGTAATTACGGGTTTACCATTCAGTGCGATATTAGGCATGCTGCAGGCAAAAAGCTGGTCGATCAGCAAGTTCATTTCTTCTAATGATAACCTGACGCCCGATTTGGTCGAAGCGTTACGTGCAAGCGACCGTGCCAGGTTATCGCGCTTGTCTAACTTCAATATGGATTGGTTGTTTTTAAAGCCCTCCAGCAGGTGTTCCAGCAGCGTATGTTCGGCCACGTTGCCCAAATCAGCCGGGATACCGTCTACCACCACCGTGTTTTTACCGAACTCGCGGATATCGAAACCCAGGGCCCGGATATCCGGCAAAAGTTCGCGCAGCAATTCGTAATCGGCGCCGTTTAACGTTACCGATTGGGGGAACAAGCTTTGCTGGCTGGTGCCCGAATGATTCTCCAATTGCTGTAAAAAGCGTTCGTACAAAATACGTTCGTGCGCCGCCTGCTGGTTGATCAGCATAAAGCCCGACTTGATTTGCGACAGGATATAGCGGTTATGCACCTGGAATAACTGTCTTTCGCTTGATTTATTGACCTCCTGTTCTTCGACAGCTATGGTTTTTTCCTCGTGTATTTCAGGCTGAATAATCGTCTCGCGTTTGCTGATCTCGTACAGCATATCCCAGTTTTGCGGGATAGGCGTTTTGCGGTGTTCGCCGGCATTGCGTAAAAAAGGGATCTCGCGTTCGGTCGGCTTTTCGTTGGCGAACGGGTTAAAATCCGGGTTGAACGCTATCGTCGGCTGAACGATCTCCCCGACCGGTTTTGGCGTTATCAGGTGGCCGATGCTGTTCTCCTGGTCGAAATCGATGGTCGGCGTAATGTTGTACTTGCCCAGCGCGCGTTTTACCGCCGAACGGATAATGGCATAGATCGATTTTTCGTCCTGGTATTTGATTTCCGTTTTTGTGGGGTGCACGTTGATATCGATCTTCGACGGGTCGATATCGATAAAAAGCACGTACAGCGGGAAGCTTTCCTCGGGCAGCAGCTCTTCAAAAGCCGTTAACACCGCGTGGTTCAGGTAAGCATCCCGGATGAAACGGTTATTTACGAAAAAGAACTGTTCGCCGCGAGTCTTGCGCGCAAATTCCGGCTTGCCGACATAACCGCGCAGTTTGATGATCGACGTGTCTTCTTCGACCGGCACCAAACGCTGGTTGTAATTATTTCCGAACAGGTGGATGATCCTTTGTTTGAGCGACGTAGGAGGCAGGTCGTAAACCTGCTGACTGTCGTGACGCAGAACGAACTGTATATCCGGATGCGATAAGGCTACGCGCTGAAACTCGTCGATGATATGCCGCATCTCAACCGGGTTACTTTTCAGAAAATTGCGGCGGGCGGGTGTATTATAGAAAAGGTTTTTTACGCAGATAGATGTGCCTGTCGGGACCGAACAGGGCTGCTGGCTGATCACTTCCGAACCTTCGATAATAATGCAGGTGCCAAGTTCGTCTTCATGCCTGCGCGTTTTCAGCTCGACATGCGAAATGGCAGCGATCGATGCCATCGCCTCGCCGCGGAAGCCCATGGTGCGAATGGCGAACAGGTCCTCCGCCTTGCGGATCTTGGAGGTCGCATGCCGCTCGAAGCACATGCGCGCGTCGGTCAGGCTCATGCCGCCGCCGTTGTCGATCACCTGTATCAGTGACTTGCCCGCATCTTTCAATATGAGCTGTATTTTATCCGCACCGGCATCGATGGAATTCTCGACAAGCTCCTTCACCGCCGACGCAGGGCGCTGCACCACCTCGCCCGCGGCGATCTGGTTGGCAACTGAATCGGGTAAAAGCTGTATGATATCCGGCATGTAAAAAATCCCTTTCTCGAAGCAAAATCCACTCTGTGAACGCTGTGCCATTTCTTTGTGTCCTTTGCAGTTAATTTTTGACTTTTAACCACAGGGTACACGAAGGTTTTTCACGGAGTGCACAGAGAGCAACTCATCTGTTCAGCTGGCTAAATTAAATAATTGAGGGCATAACTTTATTGGTGATATTTTGTATTAGATAATTATTGCACAGTATCAATATTCATGTTGTTCCTGTAATTTAATATTAGGATAATTGTATTCTACTTTAGCTATCCGCCTTATGAGGAAATTTTGGCCGCTGGTACTGCTCTTACCGGCTCTCGGCTGTAAGCAGAAGGATTATAATGCCGATCTGCTCGTTAAAAACGCAGTTGTTTACACCGTCGACAGCGCCTTTTCAACCGCCGACGCGTTTGTGGTCGGTTCGGGCAAAATTATCGCCGTGGGTAAGGACGATTCGCTTGAAAAAATATATAAGGCGCGCCATGTGGTCGATGCGGAAGGCAAGGCGGTTTACCCGGGCTTTATCGATGCGCATTCGCACTTTTACGGCTATGGATTAAGCCTCCAGGAGGTCGACCTCGTGGGCACGCATAGCTGGGACGATATTATCGACTCCGTACTGGCCTATTCAAAACGAAATACCGACGGCTGGATCGTAGGTCGCGGATGGGACCAGAATGCCTGGAAAATCAAACAATTCCCTAATAAGGCCAAGCTGGACGCTTTATTCCCGGTGCGGCCGGTGATATTGACACGCATCGACGGTCACGCGGCCATTGCCAACCAGGCAGCATTGAACCTGGCCGGTATCAAGCCGGGGCAGACTATTATCGGCGGCGAGATTGAAACGGTAAAAGGCAAACTAACCGGCGTTCTCGTAGACAACGCTGTGGGTATCGTTACGCGCAAGATCCCCGCCCCGACGGACGAGGTTACGCAAAACGCTTTCATCGATGCCCAACGCAATTGTTTTGCCGATGGGCTGACCACCGTGTCCGACTGCGGCCTGCCTTATACCATGATCAATATCATTGCTGAGTTGCAACATAAAGGTGCGCTGAAGATGCGGATGTATGTACTGCTTTCTGACAGGCCCGAAAGCTATGACTACCTGTTCAAACGCGGCGTATACAAAACACCCGGGCTCGATGTGCGCGGCTTTAAAATGTATGCCGACGGTGCCCTAGGCTCGCGCGGCGCATGTCTGCTGCAACCTTACAGCGACCAGAAGAACTGGCGCGGTTTTTTGCTGAGCAGCCAGCAGCATTTTGCCGAGATAGCCAAAAAGGTGTATGACAAAGGCTTCCAGCTTTGCACCCACGCCATCGGCGATTCGGCTAACCGAGTCATATTAAAGATATACGCCTCGGTGTTGAAGGGAAAAAATGACCGTCGCTGGCGCGTGGAGCATGCACAGATCATTTCGCCCGAAGACATGCATTATTTCGGCGATTATAGTATTATCCCTTCTGTGCAGCCGACGCATGCTACGTCAGATATGCGCTGGGCTGTTACGCGGCTGGGTGAAAAAAGGCTGAAAACGGCCTATGCCAACAAACAGTTGCTGGAACAAAACGGCTGGTTGCCGCTGGGGACCGATTTCCCGGTGGAAAACATCAGCCCGATTTATACGTTTTATGCTGCTGTGGAGCGAAAAGACCTGAAGGGCTATCCGGAAGGCGGCTTTCAGCCTGAAAATGCCATCAGCCGGCAGGAAGCATTGCGGGGGATGACCATTTGGGCCGCGAAAGCACAATTTGAGGAAAAAGAAAAGGGGAGCATTGAGCCGGGTAAGTATGCCGACTTTGTGATACTGGATAAAGACATTATGAAAATAAAAGGATCGGAACTGCCGGGGGTAAACGTATTGCAGACCTATGTTAATGGAGAGAAAGTATATGAGAAAAAGTGACCGGCTGGTTTATACCTTTGTCTTATCCTGTTTTATCTTAGTCCATTCTGCCTGTGCCCAGCTTCCGATACCCAAGGGGCAGGCTTACGTTAACGAAGAACAACAGGTTGAAAAATCGACGTCATTATTTAATAACCAACAGCAACTGGTGCCGCTTTCGGACCTTGCCGAACTAAAGATCGCCAGTATCCATTTTACCTATGCTTATGCCGCCGGTTTCGATAGCCTGCTGAATAAATATGCCAAAGTCGATACTTTTAAAGGTACCGACTATGTTACCGTCAAAACTTTGGGCGATCTTGACTTCGATACCAAGCATTATAATACGCTCATTGTCCAGTTGGATGAACAGGACCTGGCCAATCCGCAGATCATCGGCTTTATCCATGATAACGTCCGTATTAAAAATGTCGTGGTCGCTTTTTTCGGCAGGCCCACCAGCCTGGCGAAATTGGATGCGGTGACGGCGCCCATTGTTTTTTGCGACAGGCCGTCGCCGGTCTCGGCATTTTATGCGGCGCAGGCCATATTTGGCGGTGTCCCGGTCACGCAAAAGCTCCGGTTCACTTACTCCGCAAAGTACAGGGCCAATACCGGGTTTCTCACAACAAAGATTCGGCTCCAATATACGGTTCCTGAAGAAGTCGACATCAACTCGTCCGACCTGAAAGAGATCGACAATATAGCCGATATTGCTATCCGCAACCAGGCTACGCCCGGTTGCGTGGTGCTGGTGGCGCGCGATGGCAAGGTAATCTTTAATAAAGCTTACGGTTATCACACCTACGACAGAACGGAACCGGATAAGCTGACCGATATTTTCGACCTGGCATCAGTGACCAAAGTATCGGCGACCACCATGGAGACCATGCGCCTGTACGAGGAGGGACGCCTGAACCTCGACTCGACGATCGGTTCCTACATACCGATGGCCAGGCATACCAATAAGGACGATCTGCAGGTAAGGGAGTTGCTTTTGCACCAGGCCGGACTGGTTCCCGATATAAAAACTTATGAGAAGTTGACGCCATCCGATATCAGCGTCGATTCGTCTGTGGCTTTTCCGCATAAAATTGCCGACCATTTTTACCTGAGAAAGGATTATTTTAAGGACGTGATGTGGGCCGATATGCTCAACTCGCCGGTGAATACCCGCGGCCAGTATGTATACAGCGACCTGAGCATGTGCTTTATGAAGGAAATATTGGAGCGAATAACGGCCACACCCCTGAACGTATACGTGCAGCAAAACTTTTATAACCCGCTGGGCATGCAAAGTGCCGGATTTTTACCCCTGAACAGGTTTCCGCCCGACCGGATTATACCGACAGAGGACGAACAGGTTTTTCGGCGCCGGTTGCTGATTGGCTATGTGCACGATCCGACGGCCGCTATGCTGGCGGGCGTTTCGGGCAATGCGGGCCTTTTTGCCGACGCCAACGACCTGGCTATCCTGTACCAGATGATGCTGAATAAAGGCAGCTACGGCGGAGTGCGGTATTTTAAGCCGTCGACGGTGGACCTTTTTACTTCAAGGCAATCGGCGGTGAGCAGGAGAGGGCTGGGTTTCGACCGGTGGGACCCGAACACTGCAAAACATTATCCATCTAAACTGGCGTCGGATCAAACCTACGGGCATACCGGTTACACCGGCACCTGCGTATGGGTCGACCCGAAATACAACATGGTCTATATCTTCCTGTCGAACCGCGTTAACCCGGCGGTAAGCGATAAGCTTTCCACCCTCGAGATCAGGCCGAGGATACAGGACGTGGTGTACAAAGCCATGCAAAAAGGCTGCAATTGCGGGATGATGGGAAAGTAAAAGGATTTCGGATTTTCAATTTCGGATTTATTTGTAGTCGCACTCCCGGTCCTTGAATAAGCCTAGTTTAGGCACCTAAAATATCCGCTGCTGTATAACCGCCATCAGTTCAGGCCTGAACTTTTCGCTTACGGGTATCTGTTTCCCGGCGATGAAAATATGGTTATCCTGTATTTTTTCAAGCTGCCGTGTATTGACGATATACGAATTATGCACCCGGATAAACGGTAGCGGCAATTGCTCCTGTATGTCCTTTAAACGCCTGTAAATAAGTAGTTGACCTGTGCTGGTTACCAAACGTGCGTATTCTTTTTCGCCTTCAAAGTATAGTATCTCTTCCAGGCGTATCCTGCTTAAAGTCTTGCCCGATTTTACGAAAAAGTACTCCTTTTCATGCGCAGGTTCGGGCGCATGGACAACTTCCTTCTTCCCAAAATGCGACTCTATCTTTTGGGTCGACGTAAGAAAGCGTTTCAGCGTGATCGGCTTAAGCAGGTAGTCGATCGTCTGGAAACTATAGCTTTCCGCCGCATATTCCGAGTAGGCGGTGGTAAAAACGATCTTGGTTTCGGTGGGTAAGAGTCCGGCCAGCTCCATGCCCGTTAGTTGCGGCATATTGATGTCGAGAAAAATAAAGTCGACCTTGTTCTTTTTCAAAAAAGCCATCGCCTCCAGCGCGTCATAGCACTTGGCCCTTAGTTCCCATTCGGTGGTTTGCCGGATAAGTATCTCGAGCAAATTAACCGCGTTGGGCTCGTCGTCGATAATGATGCAGCTCAGGTTCATGATGCAATGGGTACTTTCAGGAATGCCGTAAAAGTTTTACCGTTTTTTTCAATGTTAAGCTCGAACTTCGAGCCGTAAAGCATGGCTAGCCGCCTGCGCAAATTCTCTATACCAAAACCATGCGTTTCATCCTTTGACGCCTGGTCAGGCAGGCTGTTACAGGTTTGGAAAAGCAGGTATCCCTCCTGCTGTATCAGCGAAATATCCACCTTATTCTCCTTGCTCGATTTGTCGATCCCGTGCTTAAAGATGTTCTCAACGAAAGTCATCAGCAGCATGGGCGGTATGCGCGCTTCGGCATTATAGTCCTTCACAAAATTCATTTCGATCTTATGGCGGATGCGGATTTTCTCCAGCGCGATATAATTCTCGATAAAGCTCACTTCGGTTTGCATGGAAACCTCGTCTTTCGGGCTTTCGTCCACAAAGTAGCGCATGATGTCCGACAGCCGCTCGATCAGCCCGGCCGTTCGTGGCGCTTCACGGTAGGCCTCGTAATAGATATTGTTCAGCGTATTGAATAAAAAATGCGGCTGCACCTGCGATTTCAACAAATTCAACTCGGCCTGGCTCTTTTGCAGTAATATTTCTTCGGCTTGCTGTTTCAGTGTAAAATAAGCTATGGCGATGCGGAACACAAAGCTGAGCATGTAGTTAAGTATCCCGGCAATGATAAAGTTCAGCGCCATGCCCAGGTCCATGCTCTCGGGCTTGGTTTCTACAAAGTGGTTGACTAAGTAAATAAACAAATAACCGCGGCCCAGCCCCCCGCCTACTAGCAGCACAATAACACAGATCACATATTCGACCTTGTGCCCCCGCTCCCAAAGCCTGGGAAACAGCAGCAATATATTGCCATAAATGACGAGCGTATAAAAAGCCACACTCGTAGTGCTGAATATCAGCGCATGCGCTAACCCCTCTTCCGGCAGGATCGAAAAGAAAATAATGAGAAATACTGCGATCCAGATCAGCCATTGCAAACGCACTATCGCTTTCGTTCTCTTTAAAGAATTCATCCTTTAAAAGTACAAAGGTTTTCCATTCTGCAAAGCCGGCTTTCAACAGCCCGTCCGTTTTATTCAATAACCACGCGCAAAAACTCAATGGCTATGACCGTTGAAATCCTCGCATAAATGGTTAAAAAGAACTTTGTCGGGGTTGAAATGATTTGTTCTGTGACCCTATTAAGATGAGCTTAGACCAACAATTTAGTTGAAAAACTCCTTTTGCCGGTATGACACTGCACCCGATCACAGAAAAGATTGCGCCGCTTGTAGCAGCACTACTCCTCTTATTGTCGCACTCTGGTAATGTGATAAAACTACCACATGATCAACTTAACGGGTGCGGTTCATTACCGGTAATATTTGAAAAATCAAGCACCATTAATTAACCATTAACATTCACATGAGAAAAGCACTAACAGCCGGTATCGCACTGGCAATTCTTGTAACAGCTTTCGGCAATTTATCCGAAGCACAGCTCACCTCGCTGCCAAGCGGAGGCAATAAAAGGGCCTCGGTAAGCGAAGGCATCGGCGTCACCAATGTAACTATCACGTACAGCCGCCCGGCTGTTAAAAAACGCGACGGCCATATTTGGGGCGAGCTGATCCCGGTAGGATACGTCGACCAGGGGTTCGGTCCATCAAAACAAGCGCCGTGGCGCGCCGGGGCTAATGAAAACACGACGATCGAATTTTCAACCGACGTTAAGATCGAAGGCCAGCCGCTGGCGGCCGGCAAGTATGGCTTTTTTATCGCTTATGATCCTAACGAGTGCACGCTGATATTTTCCAAAAATTCCACCTCGTGGGGCAGCTTCTTTTACAAACCTGACGAGGATGTGCTGCGTGTAAAAGTGAAGCCGGTACATGTCGACAACAGTGTTGAGTGGCTGAAATACGAGTTTACCGACGAAACCCCGTCGAGCGCCGTTGTAGCGCTGCAATGGGAAAAATTGGTTATTCCATTTAAGATCGACGTGGATGTAGCCGGCACACAACTGGCATCATTCCGCCGCGAGCTTCGCAGCGAAAAAGGTTTTGCATGGGAAGCCTGGGACCAGGCCGCGCAATATTGTGTTCAGAACAAAACCAATCTGGATGAAGCGCTGCTATGGACGGATACAGCAACCAGCGTAAACTTTGGCGGCGACAAAAGCTTTACCGCATGGAGCACCAGAGCATCGGTGCTTGACGCATTGGGCAAAACGCAGGAATCGGCCGACGCAATGAAAAAAGCTTACCCGTTTGCCAGCATGAACGAATTGTACTTTTATGCAAGAGGACTGACACGGATGAAGAAAGGTCAGCAGGCGCTGGAGGTCTTCAAATATTCATACGATAAATACCCCAACCAGTTTTTGCCGACCGCCGGGATGGCGCGCGGTTACTCGGCCGTGGGAGATTACAAAAAGGCGCTGACTTATGCCCTGAAAGCGCAGGCAATAGCGCCGGATCCCGCCAACAAGAACATCGTGGATACTTTCGTGAAAAAGCTGCAGGCCGGCGAGGACATCAATTAAATCAACTAAATCTCTATACTTCTATTTTATGAAATCATTATTCAAATGGGTTGTACCGGGTATCGCGGTACTCTGTACAACCCTTTCTGCCTCCGGCCAGGATATAGTCGACCCTTCCGCACAGCCCAAAGTATTTTCGCAGGAAGGCGTCGCTTCCACCGCTGACGAATCGGTCGCCGCCTTTGCGCCGGATGAAAAAACGGTGTACATAGCTGATGGTCAAACCATCGTCGTTTCAAAAAAAATCAAAGGAAAATGGACCAAACCGGTTACAGCGCCGTTCTCGGGCCAATGGAAAGATTGGGACCCAACTATGAGCCCGGATGGTAAACGGCTGATCTTCGTATCTACCCGCCCGTTGGAAGGAATGCCCCAGGATAAGCCCCAAAAAAGCGCCCATCTCTGGTATGTCGATAAGATTTCGGGCGGTAGCTGGTCGTCGCCAAAGCATTTTGACGCACCTGTTAACGAAGAAGGTTTTAATGATTTTGGCCCATCGGTAAGCGGCTCGGGTACGATATGTTTCTGTTCGCGCAACCGCGACGGCAATAAGGGAATGCGCGGGTATTATATCAAGTGGCTGGGAGACCATTACGATAAGCCCAAAGTGCTGGCACTGAACGGCGACAGCGAAATTTACGACCCCTTCATAGCGCCCGATGAGCGCTATATCATCTTTGTAAGCAACAACGAACTCTACATAAGCTACCGCCAGGGAGATGATTGGACGCAGGGCTGGAAACTGCCGGCTAACGTCAATAACGGCAAAGGAAATTTCGACCCCTATGTCTCGCCCGACGGCAAAACGCTTTATTATTCGCAGGATAAGGCGCCCGGTATCCTGATGGTGCCGGTCAGCATTCCTAAAACGTAAGCTGAAAATTTTCAGAACTGATGCAAATGGATATCCTGATCATACTTGGACTGCTCATCTTAGGTTGCCTGCTCAACCTGGCATGGGAGCCCGGATTCGGGCCGGCGAACAGGGTGGCAAGGGGTTACCTGGGGCTTTCAATTGTGCTGGCTGCCATGGTTTGGTTATTCTATTTCGCAGGCATAAAAAATGCGGCCGTGCTAAAATCGCTTGGCGTGTCGCTGCAGTACGGCGGATACCTTTCGCGCCTTTTGCTGGGTTTTTTAACCGGTAATATCCTGTTTAAGGTTTGGTTGAAGGACACCTTTAAAGATTGCAGCAGGCTAAAATCGATCGTGCGGACCACGCTTTGGGCGGTATCCGTCACCATCGCCAATTCTTTCCTCGTGGCCACCGTCGGCAAATCGCAGAATATGACCTATATGGTCGGTTTTTTCAGGCAATCGGGCTATAGCGTATGGTTCCTGTATTTTGTCATGGCGGCCGAGTCACTTTGCGCGCTGGGCATATTGCTGCATTTCAAGCTCAGGACGGGTATTTATGCATCCCTGGGTCTTATGCTGGTTATGTTCGGCGCCATTTATACCCATCTGCACAACCGCGACCCGTTTTCAGATTCGTACGCCGCTATATCCGAGCTCATTAGCCTTCTGCTCATTTTGCTTATTTATTACTTCGAAAAACTCACGCCCAAAGAGCCTGAAACACAGATTTATATCGTATAAGCCATGAGAAGATATTTGCTCTTAGCAATAACCAGCTGGTCAGCCTAAGCATTTTCGCCCAGGTAGATACCCATCCGTTTGCAGGATAAACGCCTGAACACTTCGGCGCTGAAACCTGGCCTGAACCAGTACCTGGTATATTTCCAAAACCCGAAAACGAAGCGCCCGACCTGGTCGTGCGGTTTAAGTAACAGATTTATCATATTTCATTTTAATGAGGAAGTTTTATATTTGGTAGCCGCCAATTATAAAATTTCCTTCTCATGCATATTACAAATTGCGCCACCGTCGCCGAACTGAATGAGTTTGCCGCAAACGCTATCATTAAAGACCTGAACAGCAGACCCGCCTCCCTGTTTTGTGCGGCTACCGGCAATTCGCCGACAGGCATTTACCAGTTGATGGTCCAAAGGAAGTCTGAGTTTAATGCCGGCGCCATCACGCTGCTTAAGCTGGACGAATGGTGCGGCCTGCCAATGGATTTTCCCGCTACCTGCGAGCAATATTTACAAAGGAGCCTTATAAAGCCGCTGGGTATAACATCCTTTACCGGGTTCGACAGCAGTGCCGCCGATCCCGGAGCCGAATGCCAGCGCATACAGAATTTTTTGGATGAACATCAGCCTGTCGATCTTTGTGTGCTCGGTCTCGGGCAGAACGGGCATATCGCTTTTAACGAGCCCGCCGGCCAGTTGGAACCCAATGTGCATCTATCGCCGCTGACCGAAACCTCGCTGAACCATTCGATGATCAAAGGATCCGGCTATACGCTCAAATATGGCTATACACTGGGTATGGCCGATATTTTGAAATCACGGAAGATCCTATTACCCGTGTTTGGTAAAAATAAACGGAACATCTGGGCGCATTTTTTAGAGGGGAAGATCAGTACACAATTGCCGGCTTCGTTTCTGTGGCTGCACCCTGACGTGGAATGCTTTTATTGCGAAAATGATAGCTAAATGAAGCGCCTGCTAATGATACTGGCCATCCTGTTAGGCGTCGCTTTCTCCGTGAATGCCCAGGTACAGGTGCGTAATGAACCCAGGCACCACGATGTGATCGAAAACAAATACTTCAGGGTGCTGGATGTGCGGATACCGCCCGGCGACACCACTTTGCAGCACATTCACTCAACGCCGTCGGTGATATTGTTTTTTAGCAACACCGTTACCGCCACGCAGCTCAAAGGGCAGGGTTGGATGAAATCGACAAGCGTGGCCGGTACAGCCCTTTACCGGGATTTTTCGAAGGATACAACGATCCACCGGGTGAGCAATTGGGATACGGCGCTTTATCATGTGACAGATATCGAGCTGCTTTCAGTCTACGATCCTGGCAATACGAGGAAGCCTTTGCCGTTTACTTTATTGTTCGATACGGAAAGGGCTTTCGCCTATAGACTGACGGAGGTTAATAAACAAAGCATCAGTAACCGCGGACCGATGATAGCGGGTTCGGTATCGGGTGACGATATTATCCTGCACGACACTTCGCACAACAAGACGATCGATATCAAACCTGGTAAAGAAACTTATATAGAACCCGGCATTTCTTTTTACCTGTCGCCGACCAGCGATAAAAAGATCGACCTGGTTTTGTTCGAACTTAAATAAAGGCTACATATTATGAGTAAAGGAACCGATCAGCATACTTATGACGCAATCGTCATAGGGTCGGGCATCAGCGGCGGCTGGGCCGCCAAGGAACTCTGCGACCTGGGTGTGAAAACCCTGGTTTTGGAACGCGGCAGAAATATCGAACATATTAAGGACTATCCCACAGCTACTAAAGGCCCGTGGGAATTCCCGCACCGGATGGAAGAGCCTCTGCAGGTGCTGAAGGACAATCCTGTCATCAGCAAATGTTATGCTTTCGGTGAGGATACCCAGCACTTTTTTGTAAAGGACAAGGAACACCCCTACATACAGGAAAAGCCTTTCGACTGGATACGCGGCTACCAGGTAGGCGGCAAATCGATCATGTGGGGGCGCGCCTGCCAACGCTGGAGCGACTTTGAATTTTCGGCGCCGCAGCGCTACGGATTTGCCGTCGACTGGCCCATACGCTATGCCGATATAGCGCCCTGGTATTCGCATGTGGAGAAATTCTCTGGCATTTGCGGCGACAAAGATGGCTTAGAGGCCCTGCCCGATGGCGATTACCTGCCGCCTTTTGAGTTGAGCTGCGTGGAGGAAGATATCCAGCGCAAGCTAAAGGCGCATTACCACGACCGGCACATGGTAAAGACGCGCTGGGCGCACCTTACGAAGCCTCAGCCCATCCATTTGGAGCAGGGCCGCGGCCAATGCCAGGCCCGCGACCTGTGTACGCGCGGTTGTCCGTTCGGCGGATATTTTAGTTCGGTATCATCGACCCTTCCCTGGGCTAAGAAGACCGGCAACCTTACTATCAGGCCGTTTTCGGTAGTGCATTCAGTAATCTATGATGACAAGAAGGGAAAAGTGACCGGCGTGCGTGTCATCGACGCCAATACCAAACAGGAATATGAATATTATGCCAAAGTGATCTTCCTGAACGCGGCCTGTTTGAATACTAATTTAATTTTGTTGAATTCAACTTCAAGCCGCTTTCCAAACGGCCTGGGTAATGATAACGGCCTGCTGGGTAAGTTTATGGCTTTTCAGAATTACCGGGGCAGCGTGCACGGTCGTGTTGAAGGTTTTGAGGACAGGTACTATTACGGACGTAACCCGACAAACCCCATTATCGCCAATTACCGGAATCTGCACAAACAAGACACGGATTATATCGGCGGCTTCCTGACGTTTGTTTGGTCAAGCCGCGGCCGTCAAAATTGGGATGACGGCGTTGGCGCCAACCTGAAAGAATCGCTGAGCCACCCCGGACCATGGCGCGCCGGGATGTATATGCAGGGCGAAACCATCCCGAAGGAAGTTAATCATGTGCGACTGAGTAAAGATCAAAAAGACCCCTGGGGCATACCGCAATTGATCACTTCGGTCGGCTACGATGATAACGACGATAAAATGGTAAAGGATTTCCTGGAGCAATGCGCGGAAATGCTGGAGGTAGCCGGGCTGAAAGACATTCAAACGCACGATACGCACCAGGCGCCGGGTCTGGACATACACGAAATGGGCGGCTGCCGCATGGGGCACGACCCCAAAACCTCGCTGCTGAACAAATGGAACCAGATGCACCTGGCCAACAACGTCTACGTAACCGATGGCGCCTGTATGACCAGTACCGGTAATCAAAGCCCTTCGATCCTGTATATGGCTTTCGCGGCACGTGCGGCTAACCACGCTGCGGAGGAAATGAAGAAGGGGAATGTTTGAGCGCAGGTGTCATCCTGAGGCACTCGAAGGATGGAGCGCAGGCCTTGCCCGCATGCTTCGACGGGGCTCAGCATAACATCGTTTTTAATTAAGAAAATGACTACCAGGAGAATATTTATTAAAAACACCGGTCTTTTGGCTTTGAGCGTGCCACTGACCAAAGTAAACCTGTTTGCTGCATCGGCGCATAAAATATCCGCATTTGGCATACAGTTGTACATGGTGCGCGATGAAATGGCCAAAGACGCGCCCGGGACGCTGAAACAACTTGGAGAGATGGGCTACAAGCAGTTGGAAAGCTTTGGCGGCGACAAGGGCATGTTCTGGGGTATGAGCAACAAAGCGTTCCAAAAACTTGCCGAAGATAACGGCCTTACATTAGTGTCAAGCCACTACAACGACGAGCCCGGAGGCTTTGAAAAGCAGGTTGAAAAAGCTGCGGAGATTGGCATGAAATATCTGATCTGTCCCTGGAAGGGTCCGCAAAAAACCATTCATAAGTTCAAAGAGTTCGCCGACGAATTTAACCGCAACGGCGAGATCTGCAAAAAATACGGCATGCGCTTCGGCTACCATCCGCACGATTATCCTTACAAAAAGGTCGACGGCCAACTGCCGATCGATGTCTTACTTGACGATACCGACAAGGACCTGGTCGACTTTGAAATGGATTTCTATTACACGGTAACGGAAGGGCAGGATCCGGAAGCTTACATCAAGAAATACAGCCACCGCTTTAAGCTATGCCACATGCGCGATGTACTGAAACACCGCCTGCCGCCCGGCAGCGATGAAGAATCGGCCTGCGACCTGGGGCAGGGAATTATAAACTACCCGCACCTTTTAGCCACAGGTTTAGACAATGGCATGAAATATTTCTTTGTTGAACAGAGTCGTTTCTTTCACGAAACACCGCTGCAAAGCGCAAAGATTAATATTGATTATTTGAAGAAAATGGAGATAACGTGATAGAAATAGCAACGGCTTAAGACAGTCTCTTTTTAGAGACCTGGATAACAACTTCAGTTAAATAATCTTACAAAATTAAAGAGTTCTCCATGTATAAAATTAGCTCAACTTTGTGCTTGCTGTTTTTCAGTTATTTTAATGTGCTTGCTCAACAAAAGCTTCCCGAATATATAACTAAGTTTAGTGCTGAGCACCCTGCTCAAAAAGGATCATTTTACTCGATTGAAGAGGCAAATAAAAAGCCTGATAAAGTCATCTTCTTAAATTTAAGTTTAGGGAGACTAAATGAGATTCCCAAAGACATATTGAGATATAAGAATCTCAAATCCTTAAGTCTGGACTACAATAATATAAAAGAAATCCCTGCTTGGTTTGCTTCGCTAAACGCACTTCAAGATTTATCACTTTCGAAAAACCAGCTTACGATATTTCCGGCGGTTCTGCTCAAACTAAAAAAGTTAAAGACAATTAATTTGAGTTCGAACAATATTTATGGTTTTGAAAAATTAAACGCAAACTTTAGTATTGAAGAACTTTATATTAACCTGAATAATATCAGTCAGATACCGGCCGACTTGAGTTGCTTTACCAAGCTTAAAATCTTGGATATGGGTAATAATAAATTAACATTTTTGCCGGGCGTAATTTTCAACATGCCACAATTAGAATATGTGCATTTGTTTCGCAATGAAATATCTGATTTTCAGGTTGTCGACAATCCAAATAGTAACTTAAAAGGCATCTATTTGCCTTTCAATCCAATATCGGATCAAAGCGTTCAGAAACTTCGAAGAATGTTACCAAATTGTTATATTTCGATGTCATTAGACAAACCATAAATAGCTTAGAAAAACAACTACTGTTTCCTCTGGATGCCTCAGGTATTGTACAAGTTAGAAGTAATTGCCTGATACAGGTCTACGAAATTTTGGAACTTCTTAATTCCATCGTGTCAAAACTTATGATACGGCTTCCGGAAAAACTCATCTACCAGTTTATTAAAATCATCGGCATGTTCTATTAGTGTCGGATGACCTGAATTGGGAACCACCCATAAATATGCCCTCGGTATAGCCTGGTAAATCTTAACCGTGTGCTCGATCGGTATCAGGTCGTGATCGCCGCAAATGATCAGCGCGGGACATTTGATCACTTTTAAGGCAGAAAAAGGAATATTGGGCTGATCGTAATCGAGCATGAATATTTTCCAGTCGTTTTTTTCTTTAGCGGTGGTACGTGGCTTGTCCTTGTCCCTGTTGTATTGGTTGACCATATCTTTCCATAGATAAGGCTGCAGGGCAGTTGAATCGGGTGTCAGGTTGGCGCCGGTAGCCGCGAATTTGATCACCTTATCCGGGTGGCGCATCGCCATCAGGATGGCATTGATGCCGCCATCGCTCCAGCCGATCACATAGGCCGAATCGATATGCATTTTATCGAGTAAGGCCGCGAAATCGTCGGCCATCTGCTCAAAGCTCAGCGAATCTTTCGGGTCGACGGTTTTGCCATGCGCGCGGCTGTCGACCGCTATCACCTTATATTTTTTTGAGAAGTACGGAATGGTCTTCGAGAACGCGCTGATGCTGCCGCCGTTGCCGTGGATCAATAACAGCGGTTTGCCTTCGCCGTAAACCTCGGTGTACATTTTTATTCCGCGCACATCGTAATACTTGCCTGCCGCGGGATTGCTTCCGTATTTAACCTGCTGACCGTAGGCAACAATCGGGAAAACCAATGCGTATAAAAGCGTCCTTATTTTTATCATAGTATTTTGTAAATGGCTGAAATATAGGAATTTTTAATTTGTTTTACTTATCTTTCATTATCAATTTAAACCCTGATTATCATGAAAAAATTATTACTCATTGCCGCGCTGGCAATGTTTTCATTAGCTGTGCGCGCACAAACCTCCTCAACCCCAGCGTCTTCTTCTTCAAAGTTCCATAAATTTAAGGTCGATCTTACTTTGGGTTATGCACTCCCGCCGTCAAACAGTAACGTTACCAACGCTAATATCAAGGCGGGCGCTGAATTTGTGCTCGAGCCGCATTACCGTGTATCCGATGCTGTCGCGGTCGGCTTTCGAATGGCAGGAGCAGCGCTGGTATATGGCAATACGAGCGGGAGCGGTACCGGCACCAGCGGCAGCGGTACGGCAAACATTATTTACTCCTGGTGCCCTTCTCTCGATTTTTATCTCATGAACGGTGGCTTCAGGCCGTTTATCGGCGGCGGCGCTGGTCTTTTCTACCAGGGGACCGTCAACGTTAACGGGAACAGCAGCGGCGTAAACAATTCGGGATATGTTAGTCTTGGTTCCAAATTCGGGCTATTCCCCCGTGTTGGTTTTGAAGCCGGGCACTTCAGGCTATCGGCCGAATACAATGTCGTTGGCAGCGATGGAAATGGCAACAGTCTTAATTATGCCGCCTTTAATATTGGCTTTTTCTTCGGAGGGGGGAGAAGGTAAGCGCAGCATTTTTATACGAATCAAAGCCTTGCGAACGCAGGGCTTTTTTGTTGCCGTGTTTTATACAAAAACGCTACCTTTCGCCGTCTAAATTAAAACAATCCCGGAAATAGATGAATGAGCAAAACACCTACGACGCCATCGTTATCGGCTCTGGTATCAGCGGAGGCTGGGCGGCGAAGGAACTGTGTGAACTTGGTTTAAAAACGCTCGTGCTGGAACGCGGCCGTAATGTTGAACACATAAAGGATTATCCAACTGCCACCACGCCGCCCTGGGATTTTAAGCACCGCGGGCGTATGACCACCGAATGGCTGAAAGAAAACCCTTATATCAGCAAAGCGGCAGGTTACGGCGAGGATGACGCTCATTTTTTTATTAAGGACAAGGACCATCCCTACATACAGGAAAAACCTTTCGAGTGGATACGCGGATACCAGGTTGGCGGAAAATCGCTTACCTGGGGGCGTGCCTGCCAGCGCTGGAGCCAACACGAGTTTACCAACCCCGAAAAGTTTGGGTATGGAATAGCATGGCCCATAGACTATGAAGATGTGGCGCCCTGGTACTCGCACGTGGAAAAATTCATTGGCGTTTGCGGCACTAAAGATGGCTTGGAAGCCATGCCTGATGGTGAATTTTTGCCGCCGTTTGAAATGAATTGCGTGCAGGAAGCGATCAGCAAAAACATAAATGGAAGTTATCCTGACCGCCACCTGGTGCATGCCCGCTGGGCGCATCTCACCAAGCCCGAACCGATACATTTTGAGCAGGGCAGGGTGAAATGCCAGGCCCGCAATATGTGTATGCGCGGCTGTCCTTTTGGCGGATATTTCAGTTCTAATGCAAGTACGCTTCCCTGGGCAAAAAAGACCGGCAATCTTACCATCAGGCCCTTCTCAGTGGTTCATTCCATAATTTATGACGAAAAGCTGGGCAAGGCCTCGGGCGTGAAAGTGATCGATACCAATACCAAAGAAGAATTTGTTTATAAGGCGCGTATCATTTTCCTGAACGCATCTGCGCTGAACAGCAACCTGGTTTTGCTGAACTCTACTTCCGGTCGTTTCCCCAATGGTTTAGATAATGATAACGGCTTGCTGGGCAAATACGTCGCCTTCCAGAACTACCGTGCCTCGGTTAATGCGGAAATGGATGGCTTCCTGGATAAATATTACTACGGCCGCAACCCTACAGAATTGATCCTGGCCAATTACCGCAACCTGCATAAGCAGGAAACCGACTATTTCGGCGGCTTTACCACTTTCATGGGCGCTTACCGGGATAAACATCCTGCCGATACCGACCAGGGGCAGGTGGGCGGAGGCTACAAGGATTCGTTGACCGAACCGGGCGGCTGGCAGGTGTATATGTACATGCAGGGTGAAACGGTTCCCAAAATAACCAACCATGTTCGGCTAAGTAAAGATCAAAAGGACCAGTGGGGTATTCCGCTGCTGATTACCTCGGTTGAATACGACGACAACGACGAACGCATGATACAGGACTTTTTGAAGCAAACCAAAGAAATGCTTGAAAAAGCCGGATGCAAAAACGTAACTACTTATGAGAACAAACAGGCTCCCGGTCTCGACATACACGAAATGGGCGGCTGCCGTATGGGCAAAGACCCTAAAACATCCCTGCTGAACAAATGGAACCAGTTGCATTTATGTCAGAACGTTTTCGTAACCGATGGCGCCTGCATGACAAGCACGGGTAACCAAAGCCCCTCGATCCTCTATATGGCGCTGACAGCCCGGGCGGCTAATTATGCTGTTTCTGAAATGAAAAAAGGCAATTTATAGGGGTAGTTTTAAATTTTTAATTAAATTCAATCCGTTAAAATTAAATAACCATGATAAAAGGCTATACCCAAGCGACTTTTATATTCCTGTTTATCTGCCTTGTTACCGCGGGCAACCACGTTTTTTCACAAAGCGACAGCGCAATCGACCGGCGGGTGGCGACGCTTCTGTCTAAAATGACGCTCGACGAAAAGATCGGCCAGATGAACCAGTACAATGGCGACTGGGACGCTACCGGCCCCGTAACTAAAGACGTGGGCAACAAGCTGGACGAAATTAAGGAAGGCCGCGTGGGCGCTGTGCTGAATATTATGGGCACCGCGCATGTAAAAACTTTCCAGGACGCTGCGATGCAGTCGCGGTTAAAGATCCCGCTTTTGTTTGGCCAGGATGTTATTCATGGTTATCGTATCACCTTCCCGATCCCGTTGGCTGAAGCATGCAGCTGGGATATGGATATGATCGAAAAGGCCGAGCGCATTGCCGCTACGGAAGCGTCGGCATCAGGTATTAACTGGACATTCGCGCCGATGGTGGATATTGCCCGCGACCCGCGCTGGGGCCGTGTTATGGAAGGCGCTGGCGAGGATCCTTTTCTTGGTTCACGTATTGCATCGGCACGGGTAATGGGCTTCCAGGGCGATAGTCTTGGCGCTACCGATGCCGTTATGGCCTGCGCCAAGCACTTCGCAGCCTATGGAGCGGCTATAGGCGGGCGTGATTACAACAGCGTGGATATGAGCAACTATACCCTGTGGAGCATCTACCTGCCGCCGTTCAAGGCTGCGCTGGATGCAGGAGTTGCAACGTTCATGAACTCTTTCAACGATCTTAACGGCATACCCGCTACGGGCAACAGTTATTTGCAGCGCGACATACTGAAAGGCAAATGGAATTTTAAAGGTTTTGTTGTAAGCGACTGGGGTTCGATCGGCGAAATGATCAATCACGGCTATGTGAAGGACAATTATGAAGCCGCGCAGGTAGCCATTACGGCCGGCAACGATATGGATATGGAAAGCCGCAGCTATATTAACAACCTGAAGCAATTGGTCGCCGATGGCAAAGTGCCGGTCAGCATGATCGATGAATCCGTGACCCGCATTTTGCGCAAGAAATTTGAATTGGGTCTTTTTGACGACCCTTATAAGTTTATCAACACGCAGCGCGAGAGAACGTCGCTTAACCGCCCGGAGAATGTAGAGTTCGCCCGCGATATGGCGCGGAAAAGTATTGTGCTGTTAAAGAACGATCACCAGGTGCTGCCGCTTTCCAAAGACCTGAAAACCATTGCGCTGATCGGCCCCTTGGTAAAGGCAAAAAAAGAGTTGAAAGGTTTTTGGTCGCTTGATGTTGACCCGAAAGAAAATGTAGTTTCGTTAATGGAAGGGATGCAAAAGCAGGCAGGGCCACTGACCAAGCTGATCTATGCACAGGGCTGCGATATTACGGATAATTCAAGGATCGGATTTGCTGACGCGGTTGCGGCCGCAAAACAGGCCGATGTAGTGGTAATGGCTATGGGCGAAAAGCCTGATATGACCGGCGAAGCGAAAAGTAAATCCAATATTCACTTACCCGGTGTTCAGGAAGAGCTGATAAAAGCAGTTGCGGCCACGGGTAAGCCGGTGATCGTAATACTGATGGCCGGCCGGCCGATGGTATTCAACTGGACAGCCGATAACGTACCGGGCATTTTGTACGCCTGGTGGCTGGGCAGCGAGGGAGGTGATGCTATGGCCGACGTATTATTCGGCGCCTATAACCCTTCGGGTAAGCTTACGATGACCTTTCCACGGTCCGAGGGCCAGATTCCTATTTATTATAATCACTATAACACAGGCCGCCCGGCGTTGAATGATAACGACCTGTTTTATAAATCGGCTTACATCGATCTGCCGAACTCTCCCCGGTACCCTTTTGGCTACGGGCTTAGTTATACCACTTTCCAGTACAGCGATTTGGAGTCAGATAAGCTGACTTCGACCATCAAGGACAACGAAACGATCTCATTCTCGTTCCTGGTAGAGAACACCGGCAAATACGTCGGCGAGGAGATCGTGCAATTGTACATCAGGGAGCTTGTATCGCAGCCGCTGCGGCCGGTAAAGGAACTGCGCGATTTCCGCAAGATTAGGTTGCTGCCGGGTGAGAAACGCCGCATCGTATTTACTATAAACCGCGCCTTGTTGGCGGGCTATGACAATAATTTGGATTATGTGGCACACCCCGGCGATTACCAACTGATGTTCGGCAGCTCGTCGGCCGATATCAGGCTTCAAAAAACTATTCAATTAGTCAATTAATATTGTAATATTAGCGTTCGGAACCTATTGTAAACGCCTTCTGCGAGTCTGCGGCTAACTAAACGATATAATGACCACTGCGAGGTCTGTTTTCTTGCTATGTAATATGGTGTGCTTTGTCCTGCATGGAATAAGCCAGGGTAGTATACGCCCGGATTATAAAAGCCATCACAATTGGTATGTCAGCCTTTCGGGCAACGACAACAATATCGGCACCAGGGCCAAGCCCTTCAAAAGTATCGAAAAAATAAACGGCCTCACGCTTGCAGCGGGAGATACTGTGTTTTTCAAGGGCGGTGAAACATTTAAAGGCAGCCTGGAATTGCCGCCGGGTTTAAGCGGAAGCAAAGAGAGGCCCATTGTCATCACAGCTTATGGCCGGGACAATGCGATGATCGATTCAAAGGACAGTTCTGCCATCAGGATCTATAAGAACAATTATATCAAATTCGAGCAGTTGTCTTTACGTGGTTGGGGGCGCAAAAACGGCAATGTAAAAGATGGATTGGCCATCATTAACTGTAAAGATATCAACGTAACCAACATAGATATTTCCGGTTTCCAGAAATCAGGTTTATTGATCTATTCGTCACAAAATATAATAGCGAAAAATGTATTCGCGCATGATAACGGTTCGGCAGGCATCACTGTCGAAGCGCCTTACCAAAGCAGGCAAAGCCGGGACATCAAAATATTAAATTGCCGTGCTGAAAATAACCCCGGCGACCCGACCAACCTCACCAATCAGAGCGGCAATGGGATAGTGGTTGGCGATTGCCGGCAGGTGCTGATCGATCATTGCACGGCTACCAACAACGGCTGGGACATGCCGCGGATCGGTAACGGTCCGGTGGGTATCTGGGCCTACGAGGCCGACAGCGTGATCATCCAGCATTGCCTGTCGTACAAAAACAAGACGTCTAAAGGCGGCGCCGACGGCGGCGGGTTCGACCTGGACGGCGGCGTAACGAATTCCATTGTTCAATATAACGTCTCCTACGACAACTGGGGCAGCGGCTATTGCATCTTCCAGTACTGGGGAGCAAGCCCATGGCACGATAATATTTTCAGGTATAACATCAGTGAAAATGACGGCACGGTTTCGGATTCTCAGGCGGGGCTGTACATATGGAACAGCTCGGATGATGAAAAGCAATTCCACGACTGCCAGGTTTACGGCAACATCATTTATAACGACAAGGTGGCGGCGCTTTGCTATTCCGAAAAAAGTGAAAGCAAGGGTATCGCATTTCGATATAATGTTTTTGTCGGGAAGGATTCCCTCATTAAAGGTAAGGACAAGATCGGCGACGCGAAATATTACGGGAATGACTGGTGGAGTATTGACGAAGGATTTAAAATAAACGGAATAAAAAATCTTGGTGAATGGCAGCAGAAATGCGTTAGTGAGTGGGGGCATACAAATGTGACAATTCTTGAAGCCAACATTCGGCCTGATTTTAAAGACGCGGGGCATACAACCATAACGTCAGCTGATGAATTGAAAAACTTCGACGGTTATCGGCTGAGCATGAACTCGGCGTTTAAAAACAGTATGAATTATAAGTTTGGTATAGTAAATATTAAATTGTGATATGGAACGCCGTAGGTTCATCAAAATATGTGGCAGACGTTTTTTAGCCATCGCGGCGCTTGTTTTACTCGTGTCCATCGGTTCGCGCGCGCAGCTTGTAAAGGGGATGATGCGCGACGATGAGGGTTACACGATAAATGCACACGGAGCCGGTATATTGTATTATAACAGTACCTATTACCTTTTCGGCGAGATAAAAGGCGGGAAAACATGGCTGGTACCTCATCAGCAGTGGGAGGATTACCGTGTGCCTGCGGGCGGGGTATCGTGCTATTCATCTACCGACCTGAAGCACTGGAAATACGAGGGTGTTGCGCTTGCCCCGGTCGTAGGCGACACGACCAAAGATTTGGATACAAGCCGGGTTATCGAGCGGCCAAAGGTGGTCTATAATGCTAAAACCAAAGAATTTGTGATGTGGATGCATATTGACAAAAAGGATTACTCTTACTCCCGGGCAGGCGTTGCCATAAGCGATAAACCTGCGGGGCCGTACCTGTACGTGGGCAGCGTACGGCCGAACGGCCACATGGCCAGGGACATTACCTTATTCCAGGATGAAGACGGGAAGGCCTATATTATATATGCATCAGAAAACAATAAAACGATGCATGTGTGCCAATTGAGTAAGGACTATCTCAGTCCGACTCAAAAATATAGCCGGGTACTGGTCGGCCGCAAACGTGAAGCGCCGGCGTTATTCAAAAAGAACGGGATGTATTACCTCATCACCTCAGCCTGTACAGGGTGGGCGCCAAACGCTGCAATGTATGCTGTCTCGGAGAATATATTCGGCCCGTACACAGAGCATGGCAACCCCTGCCAGGGGTCCGGCGCGGCAACAACCTTCAATGCGCAAAGCACCTTTGTTTTTGCTATACAGGACAAGCCCGGGAATTTCATCTTTATGGCCGACCGCTGGAATAAACGCGACCTGCCGAAATCCGATTACTTATGGCTGCCGCTGAAGGCTGCCCGGGGCAGGGTGGTTATAAAGGGTTTGGACTGATATATTATCAAATTGTTTTATTGCTAAATGCGAGTCTTCTTCTTGTTATCGATCTTTATTTCCTGTTTATATGGCGGCGTATCGGCGCAAACCAACCTGGATTTTGAACAGGGCCTCGCCGGATGGAAGATTTCCGGAAAGGTTAGTCCCGACGGAAAAAACCCGCACAGTGGCAGCGTATGCGCGCGGATAACCGAAGGAAGTATATTTAAGCGGCTGCCCGTTTCGCCGCTTGCCGTTGTACAGTTTGAATGCTATATCAAATCGGAGCCTAAGGGAATAACGGGCTATTCCTTTATCCGGTTTTATAATGCAAAGCATCAAAAACTGCTGGAATATAAAAGCAAGGCGCTTGATTCGGTGGCCTGGCAGCAAACCGGCAATTATATAGAATCGCCTGCCTTAAGTAGTTATATGGAAATAGGCATTGAAAAAGACCCGTCGGCCAACGGCGATATTTATGCGGACGATTTTAGCATAGAACCGAATGTAGGCGAACCGAAAATAAAACATAGCCCCGAAGTTGATCTTAACAGGTACATGCGGCCTTTCTGGCATTCGGATACCATATGGAACGAAACGGTGCTGCTTTATTCGGCCGATGGCAAACCTGCCGACGGCCGGCTGTTCTATATGCCCGATCATATAATTTCCGTCAGAAGTTTTGATCTTAAAAATACTTATACCGAAGGGAAGGATTATACACTTTCAGGAAACACCATCACGCGGACGGCTAATTCGGCAATGCCTTACCGCGCCGATACATCGTTTGACTTAAAAAAAGATTTGAACTGGTACAATACACAATCGCAATGGGTAGTGATAACTTATACGCACCATGACAAGTGGGGCGGCCCTGTTCCTTTTTTTAAAGGGAACCAATTGCCGTTAACGATGGCAAAACTGCGCGCTAAAAAACCGCTAAGAATAGCAGCTTACGGCATGAGTATCACGCGGGGGATGGACGTAAGCAGCTATGATACTGTACCGCCTTATATGCCAACTTACGTTGATTTGTTTGCATGGCAATTGCGCCGGACGTACCATGACAGCGCCGTTAAAATGTATAATGCCGGCCTTCCCGGGTCGAGGGTTGACTGGGGCGCGCAATATGCAGAACAGTATATCAACCCCCTTAAGCCCGACCTGCTGATCATTGATTTTGGCATGAATGATTTCTGGGCGCTTAAGCCGGAACAATTTAAAACCTACATTGAAACCATCATGAGAAAGGTCAGGAAAGCAAACCCCGGGGTTGAGTTTATCTTGCTCTCAAACATGAAGTTCGACCCTACTTACGTGCTCGATAGCGACAAGTATAAACCCTTTTACACCGGCAACCTGGAAGGATATAGCCATGTATTGAAGCAAATGGAAACCAAAGGCGTCGTCAACCTGGATATGTATGCCATCAGCAGTTTTCTATACGATCATAAAAAACCCAAGGACTGCATCGTCAACCCGATGCATCCAAATGATTACCTGGCGCGATGGTATGCCCAGGGATTAAGCGCATTGTTGATTAAATAAAGTAAATTAGCATATGATCCGGAATTTATTCGTCATTTTGCTGGCCTTTTTCGCCCTGCAATCATCGGCACAAAAGCCCTCGGTCCCGAAAAAAATTGTGCTCACGAAAGAGCAATTGAAAGACAAGATCATGGGCGGCTGGGCCGGCCAAACCATAGCGGTTACCTTTGGCGGGCCGTACGAGTTCCGTTTCGACGGTACCTTCATCCAGGACTACCAACCACTGGTTTGGTACGACGGCTATTTAAAAAAAACAATGATCGAAAACCCTGGCCTGTACGACGACTTGTACATGGACCTGACGTTTGTGGATGTTTTCGAAAAATATGGCCTCGATGCTCCGGTCGATTCTTTTGCCAATGCCTTCGCTCACGCGGGTTACATGTTATGGCATGCCAACCAGGCCGCTCGCTATAATTTGCTCAATGGCATTAAAGCGCCCCAGTCGGGTTACTGGATGAACAACCCGCATTCGGATGACATCGATTACCAGATCGAGTCGGATTTTGCGGGTTTGATGAGCCCGGCGATGCCCAATACCGCGTCAAAGATCAGCGACAAAATAGGTCACATCATGAATTATGGCGACGGCTGGTACGGTGGTGTCTTTATCGGGGCGATGTATACGCTTACTTTCACGTCGAATGATATTCAGCATATTGTCGGTGAAGCTTTAAAAACCATTCCTTCCAAAAGCACCTATTATCAATGCATCAGCGACGTTATTAAATGGCACAGGCAATATCCCAACGACTGGCGCCAAACCTGGTTCGAGCTGCAAAAAAAATGGTCCTCGGATATAGGCTGCCCGGATGGTGTTTTCGAGGCCTTTGACATCGACTCCAAGCTTAACTCGGCTTATGTGGTGCTTGCGCTGCTATATGGCAACGGCGACTATACCAAAACACTAAGAATAGCCGCCCGCTGCGGCCAGGATGCCGACTGTAACCCGTCGACTGTCGGTGGCGTGTTGGGGGCCATGCTGGGCTATAATAAAATACCTGCTTACTGGAAGATGGGGCTGAAGGATGCGGAACCGATAGATTTTAAATATACCACGATGTCGCTTGACAAGGTTTATGAGATCGGGTTTAAACACGCCCTGGAAAATATTAAACGAAATGGCGGCACGATCGACGGTGATAAGGTGACGATACTTATGCAGGCGCCAAAGGCGGCGCGGCTGGAGCAGGGATTTACAAATTTGGTACCCTTGCAAAAGATCGACCTGCAAAAGGAGATCGGCCGGGACGAGCTGACGTTTGATTTTACCGGCACGGGCTTCGTTCTTAGGGGTGAAGCCGATAAAAAGAAACAGGATGCGCCCGATTATATATTTGAGGCCGAACTTTATATCGATGGGAAGAAGGCGGAGACCGCCAAATTGCCCACCAGTTTCACTGCCCGGCGGCAAGAGTTGTTCTGGCGATATTATTTACCCCGGGGCAAACACACGGTCAGGGTAAAAGTGCTCAATCCTAATCCTGACTACGGCCTGGAGGCTTCCGGCTACTTAGTTTATGGCAACAAAAACTGATTGCCGCAAGCCTGAAAAAAGTACCCGGAAGGAAAAAAAATTGTAAAAATGCCGTTAAACCAATCGGATTAATTAAATTAATTTCCAACTGAACACGCAAAAAAGTGAGTGATTTTAATTTGTGAGAAATATTATAATATTTAATTAGTTAAAAAATAATTATAAGTAAATAATTAGTACCTATTAATTAATCGCAGGCATCAATAATTAAATAACTGTTTTACAGCATATTGTGAAACTCTTTTAAAGCAAAAACCGTAGAATTGAAACATGTTTTTAAGGTGAATAGCCTTTTCAACACAAAACCATGTTCACATTTCTAAAAAATTTATTTGCTACCGGCATTATTTTTATTTTATCAGCTTTATCATTTACCGCATCAGCATATACATTCGATTGGAAGGGTACCACTTCTACTGCCTGGAACAACTCAAACAATTGGAACAGGTCGGGTTCGGGCGGGTCGAGCACCTACCCCGGGCAAAGCGGGCCCTCGGATATAGTAAGGATCGGCGTTGCTGCCTTTAGCAGCAATAAGCCTACTCTTTCCGCGTCGGTAACCATAGCTTCGCTCGAGTTCGGTGATAACAGCGGCAGTTCGATTACGCTGACGGTCAATAGCGGCGTTACACTTACCGTTGCCGGCAGTGTAATACAGGATCATAATAACAGTAACGGCGGTATTACCACTACGCTTACAGGCAGCGGCACTGCCGCTTTAACTTGTACTTCATTCACCGTGGGCGACAATACCGCTCCGCCGCAGCCGAGCGGTATCGTTGGTTTTGGGGGCACGGCGCCTACCGTTAACCTTACAACCATGGTCATTGCCATTCCATCCCTTACCGTAAATGGCACTATGACCCTGAACAGCACCAGCAGCAGCCTGGGAACCTGGGACTTTTTCTTCCAGAATTATTGCGTAAACAACCCGGTAGTTCAGTTAAGTTCAGGCACGCTTACCGTAAACAATATAGTAACAACAAATTCTGCTTATGTAAGCCGGAACGATGGATTTTTTAGCGTTTCAAACAGTTGCACCTACGAGATGGATCTGGGCAGCTCGACTAATACGCTGAATTTGCTTGGCGCGGCACCGCTCACCGCGGCTACCGGCGGTATTTTCGACTTCTCGTCCAGCGGCGGTACCACGAGCGCCAGTACAGTAAATTATGCGGCGACATCGGGTACACAATTTGTCTATAATACCGTAGACGGCATATTAGGGACCACCCCAACGTTGTATGCAAACCTGACTTTTAGCGGGGCGAGCACCAAGACGATAGATGCGGGAACTTTAACTGTTGGCGGCGACTGGACAACGGGCGGCGGTACAGCCGACCTACAGACCAACAATCCAGCCGTTACCGTTTCGGGAAACTGGAATAACTCAAGCACGGTAAACGAGGGTACCGGGCAAATAGCGGTAAGCGGCAACCTGACTGTAAACGGAGGCGCCACGATCAACGGCAACACAGGTACCGCAATTACAGCTATAACCGGCACAACCAGCAATAGCGGCAGCATTCTCGAAAATGCCGAGGATATGACCTATACGGGGACGGTGACCAATAATTTCGTCTACACATGCGGATCGGGAACGGCGACTTTCAACGGTGCGTTTAGCAATGCAGGCACGTTTACCTGCAGCACGGGAAGCGTATATTTTAACGGCGATTATACCAATAGCTCCACCTTTACCGCAAGCACGGGTTCTGTCTATTTTAATAAGGCGGGAGCGCAAACCTTAACCGATAATAGTTCGTCGGGCACTACATTCAATAATGTTACCGTCGAAAACTCCGGGACCAAAACACTGGCCGGTTCGGGCGGTTTTTTTGTTTCGGATATCGGGATATTGACTATGGGCGGCACCGCAAAACTGGCTGCCGGCGGTTTTTTAACCTTAAACTCGGACGCATCCGGATCGGCTACCGTGGCTGCAATACCGTCTGCGGCGTCTATAACGGGCAATGTTAACGTGCAGCGGTATCTGAAAGGCGGAAGCCTTGTTTATCGCGGGTACCGCCTGCTCTCCTCGCCGGTATATGGTGGCACCGATACATATTCCAATAATGTTTACAGCGTTAACTACCTCAAAAACTCGATATATTTAACTGCTACTACAACAAGCGGGGGCTTCGACAACGTCAGCGCGGCAAACCCGACGATATACCTGTACCGCGAAAACATGACGCCCGGCTACAGCACCTTTTTGAACAGCAACTACCGTGGGATCAATACCATAAACAATTCGCCATCGTACAAATATACCCTTGACATCGATGGTGCGGGCTACTACATCCCTGTGGCCAATGGCTTTTTATGCTGGTTCAGGGGAAACCGGGCATCCGCCTCGTATACCGCTGAAACCACCACTTCTTACATTCCCCAAAGCGCTACCTTAAGCACCGCGGGGACACTGAACCAGGGCCAGGTAACAGTTCATAATTGGTTTACGCCTTCGTTAGCTACTTTAAGCTATACAACCAGTTCGCCCGTTAAAGGCTACAACCTGGTGGGAAATCCCTACGCCAGTTCTATCGATTGGGAAACCTTTCAAACCTCCTCCACCAGTACCGGAATTTATGGGAGCGCTGTAGGCAGCGCCATTTATGTTATCGACCCGTCCAGCCACAATTACGGGGTATATGTAAAAGGCGGGGGCGGTACCGGAACCAATAATGCGACCAATATTATTGCCAGCGGACAGGGGTTTTTCGTGGTGGCGACAAGCGCGGCCGCCAAACTTATCTTCAACGAGTCGGCAAAAACCAACTCGCAGCCCACCGGCGCAAAGCTTTTAATGGGTAAGCTGCTCGATCAGACAGCCAACAGCCGGTATTTGCGTTTGCAACTGGCAAAAGATTCTGTTAATACCGATGAAATTTTATTACGCTTCAACAGTTCGGCTGCAACGGCGTTCAACCCGGCTTACGACGCGGCTTACAAAACCGGCTATGGCATTGTGAGCCTCGCAAGCTTTTCGAGCGACAGCGTGGCGCTGGCTATCAATATGCGCCCCCTGCCCGGACCGGGCGAAACTATACCGCTGAATGTCGACGTCAATTCCGATGGCGTTTACTCGCTTAACATGAAAAATATTGTGGGAATACCGCAGTTGTACGATATCTGGCTGATGGACGCTTATAAGAAGGACTCCGTCGATATGCGCCATAATGGTACCTACAGCTTTAACATAGCGAAGAACGATCCTTCGTCTTTCGGCTCAAAACGTTTTTCCCTGCTACTTCGTCAAAATCCGGCTTACGCGTACCGCCTGCTTAGTTTCAGCGCCGCCAAAATTTCCGATATGCTGCAAGCCCGGCTGACCTGGGTAACCGAGAACGAGCAGAACTATACTAATTTTACCATCGAACGAAGCACCGATGGCGGCAAAACTTTTGATGTTTTAGGGTCGTTGCACAGCAGCGGCGACGGCACCTATACCTTTACGGACGAAAACCCCGTGCAGGGAGTCGACCGTTACCGGCTGAGGCAGCAGGACATCGCCAACAATATTACGTACTCTGCCATTATCCCGGTCGAGTTTAGTCCGCAGGCAGGCGGAATGATGAAAAGTAATGTCGATGTATATCCCAATCCCGTCGGCAGCACGGTGAACCTCTCTATCCATCCGCCGGGCCAAAATGGCACGCCGTCTTATGGTATAAGGGTTACCAACAGTCTTGGCCTAGTAGTCAAACAGGTTACCACCAGTCAAAATGTATGGCAATGGAATGTTGGCGGATTGGTGCCGGGCACTTACCTGGTCAGGGTCTCAGACAGCCGGAATAATACGCTTGTAGGCAATGCCAAGTTTATAAAGCAATAGGCACTTTGTATATAGCGCTTCGATATTCAGGCAAATAGCTTACATTTGCAGTCCAAATTCCGGAGAGATGTCTGAGTGGTCGAAAGAGCACGCCTGGAAAGTGTGTATACATCAAAAGTGTATCGAGGGTTCGAATCCCTCTCTCTCCGCAAACTGAAAATGCTACCGCAGGTGGTGGCATTTTTACTTTGCAGCCACGGCCACCCGCGGTGGTTTGACCCAAAAACGTGCCTAAGCAAATTTAAAGCCGTCTTTAAACAGACCGACGGCCAGCCTCGTACTAATCCATAGCTTAAACCTGCTATCGTTATCCTATTTTTTTGTAAACCTCAAGATACGATCTAATCATCTTCTCCTGCGAGAACTGTTCCGCACTCCATTGCCTGCATTCCATCCGGCTAAGCTTCGTAACCTCTCTTACCGCGTCGGCGGCTTCACCGATATTGTCCACCAGGAAGCCTGTTCGCCCATGAACGATCAATTCGCTCATCGATCCGCGGTTAAAGGCTATTACAGGCGTGCCGCAAAGCATGGCCTCGGCGACGCTCAGCCCGAACGGTTCGGCAAAATTTATCGGGTGAAGTAATGCCAAGGCGTTCTTCATCAATTCATTTCTTGCTTCCGGTCCGGCGATGCCGGTATAAACGATCTGTTCATTCAGAAAAGGTTTCACTTTTTCGTCAAAATACCGGCTATCCTGGATGAGTCCCGCAATTAACAGCCTTCTTTGTGCCTTGATAGCAATTTCTATGGCCTCTGCCGTACCCTTGTCGTGGTGAATGCGTCCAAAATAAAGCAGGTAGTCCCCGGGCGCTTCGCCGAATTGAAAGTCGCTTACCTTGATGCCGTTGTAAACCGTTGCCGCATAGGTCAGCAAAGGGCTTCGGTCGGCGTCGCTGATGGAAACATAGGTTGAGGTTTTATTATATTTTTGATAAACTGGCAATATAGCCTGCGAGGAAAAGCCATGAATGGTAGTCACCATAGGGGTTTTGATCAGCCGGGAATAAGTGAGCGGTAGAAAATCAAAGTGATTGTGAATGATGTCAAAATTCGCTGCCTTTTCCATAAGGTTGCTGACATGGAGGCACTCGGCCACCTTCGCATTTATCGAATGGTCTTCTTCGTATCCGCGTTCGATTACCGAATCAAGCCGGGCATCGGTGACCGAGTCACTAGTTGCGAACAGCGTTACCTCTACACCGTTATTTACCAGGCCTTCGGCCACGTTGCTGGCGACCTGTTCCCAGGGGCCATATTGTTTTGGCGGCGTTCGCCATGCCACGGGCGCTAATACAGCAACTCTCATATTAATTTCAAAAAAATATCACACAGCAATCGCACTTTTAGAACTTATTTTCAAATGCTTTGTTTTTTAGTTGAACGCGGGTAGATAAAATGCGAGAAACATGCTATCCGCGTAAACGCTTGCCCAATGACTAAGAACACCCGCCATTACAAATTCATCAACAACGAAACCGATAATGTGATCTATTATCTTTCCGTACAGGCCGACAAGCCCGGCTGGAAGGAAATACTGGAGAACACAAGGCATAGGCTTGCGATAGAAAATGGAATTTATATCGATAGCATCTATTACATCGAGGAACATACCCAGGATCAAAATGACCTAACGATTGCGACGGACTCGGCATAGCCATCCCCGGGTTCATGCTTGCAAGTCAATTGTTAAAAGACCATTTTTCTATGGTCGTAAAAAAAGTCTTAAGGATAATATATTTACATGCGGATACATATTGAACGACAACAGATCAAAGTAAATCCAGACCCGAAACGCGTAATTGCCAGGTTCTTTTTTAACGGCGAGCAGCGGGCGAAAGAAGTCCTGGTTCGTGTAAAGAATTTTAGCGACGATGAAGTTTTTGCCATCGTTTCGCCGCTGCTCCAGGAGTTTTCTCAACGACACCGGAATATCACCAAAATATTGTACCGGAATTGTAATCGTGTAAAAACGATCATTGAAAGCCTGGATATTGATTTTGATGAGTTGACGCATTGGCGCAAATTGCTGATCGGTTCCTATTTTACACACGAATATTCCATCGAGTCGGCAGCGTTCTTTAACCCGTCTATCGTCGAGGATCCGGACCAATGCGGGTTGGAGATGGGTCAGAAACGGATCATCATCAGCTTCAGGGCCGTGGGCGAGGGACATATCTCGTCGATCGTATTCAGAAGGGCGATCATCGGCCAGGATAACAAGGTGGAAATACTTCCGCTGGGGAGTTACGTAGACGGCGCCGAAATAGTGCGCGATACCGTGTATGAAAAAAAACTGTTTTTTGAGCGGCTTCCGCCCAGGATTGACAAAGCCATTGTAAAAGAACTGAAAGGAAAGGTTGGTGACCGTTTCGATTACGACACACTCCAAACAACCATACTTAAGCTACAGGATACGTTACACAACGACCGTAAAAAGACCGAACTCGAAAAGATACTCTGGTTATCGGACTCGTACAGCACCATAAGCTTCTCGCTTGATACGGATATATCCGACAGGGTAATATTTCCCGTCTCGGAGTTCGAACGTAAAGGCATTGAAGACGCGCGCTTCGTAAAATTTACGGACCAGGACGGGTCGGTCATTTATTACGCTACTTATACCGCATTTGACGGCGCGCTAATCATGCCAAAGTTGCTCCAAACTACCGATTTTTATAATTTTAAAATACGTCCGCTGCATGGCGCGGGCGCAAAAAATAAGGGCCTGGCATTATTTCCGCGCAAGGTAAACGGCAATTATACGATGTTGTCGCGCATTGACGGCCGCAACAACTATGTAATGTACTCCAATAACATTAACATGTGGGAGAATCCCATTATGATACAACAGCCCTTATATCCCTGGGAACTCATACAACTCGGCAATTGCGGTTCGCCCATTGAAACCGATCATGGCTGGCTGGTCATCACACATGGCGTAGGCCCAATGCGCCGCTACAGCCTGGGCGCTGCCTTACTGAAACTCGACGACCCTGCAGCCGAAATCGGCCGGTTAAAGGAACCCCTCCTGGTTGCTAACAAGGACGAGCGCGAAGGATATGTTCCTAATGTAGTTTACTCGTGCGGCGGAATCGTCAACAATGGCCAACTGGTCATTCCCTATGGGCTTTCCGATAATTCGTCATCTTTTATAACCGTCGACCTGAAAGCGCTGCTCGACAAGATTCTTACCGATAGCGGCGGCTAAGACGCGACTTTATAGTCACGTCGTCAGCGCCTTAAAATGTAAATCGCGGTTGTTTTGCCCGGTTCCCGCATTCAACGCTTCCAGCAGGGCCAATTGAGTTACCAGGTACGACAGGGTACTCTCGGCGCCCTGGTTATGGTTTATCCCCCTGGTTTGGAGCCCGTCCGAACATCCTTTCGTTTCGGAGTCATACAGCGGCGTCCATAGCGAATTCTCACCCAGGAACCAGGAATAAACCGCAGATAACTTTTTCAGAAAACTGTAATCCTTCAGCAAATGGTACGCCTGTCCATACATAAGCGCCATGGCCATGGCATCGATTGCCTGCTGGTCATAGTGTGGTATTTCCCCATCGCGGAAATACCAGCCGCTATTGCCCACTGGACAAAAGAACTTTGAATTAAATGTTACGTTTTCAAGAAATTTCATGGACGCCATAGCTGTATTCAAAAACTCGCGATTGCCTGTTATTTCTGCGGCATGAAACAGGCTGAGCGGCAATATAGCATTATCGTATGTCAGGTGGTTTTCAAACCAGTTCCAACGCTCATCGCTGTACTTGTTGTACGCGGTTATCAATTGCCCGGTTAAATAGTTCAGCGTATCCATCATGTTATTGTCGGACGGAAAACTCCTTAAATAATACGACAATCCGATAATGGTATTGGCTATTCCTCTTAAGTGTGTCAGACCGCGGAAATGGGGTATGGCCTTACAGAAAAGCTCTTCACCAAACTTACTGTAAGAATGGCCCGGGGCATTAGTGACAAGGTAGCCCAGCGACCATACCGTACGGCCGAATGCATCTTCCGAACCCTTTTCGTCAAGGTATTCCCTGGACGCGCTTAAGAAGTTCCGGAAGTAACCGCTGTCGTCCTGCATATAATGCAAAAAGCTCATGTAGACGGGCAGCAATTCACCGGCCTCTTTATACCCCAATTTGCAGGCCATCACCGCCATAATTAATGCGCGGGAGTTATCGTCCACACAATAGCCTTCTTTCAAATTGGGAATGCCGTATTTAGCATGCTGCACGATGCCGGTATGGTCCGTCAGTCGGCGCACATAATCAAGACTGAATTCGGGAATAATTGCGGCGTCGACTACCTGCATAAAAATGCGTTCGCCGAAATCAGCATTTTCGATCACCCATTGTAGTACCGACGCGTATTTTTTACCTATTACCGGCCATCTGAGATTTATTCCATAATTGTACGCCCGGGCTTTAATGTCTTTAAGCTTTTCCGGGTTGTCGAGCAGTTGGTTTACCGCGGCCGCAAGACCCTGTTCGTCGTGGAAGTTAAAATAAAGGCCGCGTCCGTTACTTAATAATTCCAGGGCATGCCAGTAAGGTGTCGCAACTACCGCCGCGCCTGCCCCAACGGCGTACGATAGCGTACCGCTTGTGATCTGTGCCTCGTTAAGATACGGCGACACAAAGATATCGGCCTGGGCGAGATAATTGACCAGCTCTTCTTCAGCCATGAACCGGTTAATAAACACCAGGTGGTTCTGCACGCCAAGTTCCCCTGCCAATTGTACCAGGTAGTCGCGGTATTCTTCACCACAATTTCGTTTTATCCCGGGATGCGTATTGCCCAGCACAACGTACACAACGTCCGGGTGCCTTTCGACGATCTCCGGCAACGCTCTTACAACGGTCTCGAGGCCCTTGTTCCTGCTCAAGAGCCCGAATGTCAGCAGAACCTTGTGCGTGTTGAATAGCGGCTCGGTCCGAAGCGGATTGACAAGCGGCGCATCAATATCCGGTACCCCATGTTCGATGAATTCGATCTTTTCGCGTGAAATATGGTAGATGCTTTCCAGCAGATCTATCGCCTTTCTTCCCATTACGACAAGCTTAGACGAGCGTTTGGCCAAGCCCTGGATGATCATCTTTTGCTGGCCGGACGGCTTTTCGAGTACCGTGTGCAAGATCGTAACCAGCGGTTTTTCGACATGATTGATCAACGAAAGAACATAGATCCCGCTGTCACCTCCGAAGATGCCAAATTCATGTTGGAGTATACAAACGTCCGTATCCCCCGAGTTTATGAATTCAGCGGCTTTAAGATAATCGTCCTGGCTTTCCTGGTTTATAACATAGCTGACCTCGTCGGCATAACTATATTCGTGTTCATTTTTTCCGGCGTCTATAGCGATTACAGACGCCGCGGTTTCGCCGGCGCCGGATGCGATCGCACTGATCAGATTTTTATTAAATGTTGCCAGTCCGCATTCCCGTGGAGGATAGGTTGAAATATATGTTACCTTCATTACCGTTTTACTTCTAGTTTATATTTTAACATTTCTAAGAAAATTAGGTTTGAGGTAAAATAGACTTTAGCTTGTTATGACAAAGTCTTAACTAATTAATTGTTATTTGCCTAAGGCCTTTGAACTAAACAAAGGCAAGGCCGTTAAAAAAAACTTTGCGGTGCTGTCCAATTCCGTTCGTTTCGATCAATATTGGGGTATAAATGTTAATTCAAAATGGAACAGAGACTCAATTTTTTAGAAAAAGGACAAGGCGCTATGAAGGCTTTGTTTGGTTTGGGAGCTTACCTGGCAAAATCGCCGATAGAGAAACATCTTTTGGACCTTATCTCGTTCAGGATTTCACAGATCAATGGCTGCGCATATTGTCTTGATATGCACTCGAAGGATCTGCGAGCGATGGGCGAGAGCGAACAACGCCTTTACATGCTGGATGCATGGCGCGAAACGCCATTTTATTCTGATCGCGAGCGGGCGGCATTTGCCTGGGCAGAGGCAGTTAATAATCTAAACGACGGTCATGTGCCGGACGCTGTTTTCCGCGAAGCAAGACAACAATTTACCGAGGAAGAGCTTGTCGATCTTACAATGGAGGTTATAGCTATTAATGCCTGGAATCGCATCAATATAGCATTCCGGATGCCGGCCGGAGGCTACAAAGTAGGCCAGTTTGCTGTGCCTGCATAAATTTTCATTTATCATGAAGCAAACCCGCCCTAAAAGCGGGTTTTATTTTTTGTGAAAAATTTTTTGGTTCTGTGTCCAATTTGGCCGGGCGCGCTTGACATCGGTATATAATTTATAAATTCATTAACTTTTAAATTTGACAACGATGGAAGAGTACGCGTTAATTATGAGGCACGAGGATGGCACCAAAATAGCCTCTCCCGAGCAAATGCAGATCTGGATGAAACAAACCATGGACTGGATAGGAGGCATTGCGGCGCAAAACAAATTTGTAAGCGGCACAGGCCTGCTTTTCGATGGCGCCAAAGTGATCAGGCACGGCGTAGTTACAGACGGGCCATTCGGCGAGATAAAAGAAACCATTGGCGGACTGATTATAGTAAAAGCTGACTCAGTAGAAGAAGCGGTTGAGTTTGCTAAGGGTGCGCCGGTACTGCAGGGCGACGGCAATAGCATGGAGGTTCGAAGAATAGCCAAAAAGTAAATGATCAGAAGACCAAAAGCCCCCGGTAGACAGGGGCTTTTAATTTTGTTATGGCGCAGCAGGAATTGATCCCTCATTTGTTCAGAACGGAGTATCGGAAGATAGTCTCGGTCCTTTGCCAACGGTTTGGATTTGACCATGTCGAGACTGCCGAAGATATCGCCAGTGATACTTTCGCGGTAGCGGCCCAAACCTGGGGCCTCAACGGGCAGCCGGAAAATCCTGTTGCCTGGCTTTATACGGTCGCCAAAAACAAGGCGAAGAATCACCTGCAGCATAACACGGTGTTTGAGACCAAAGTGATACAGGGAATTAAAAGCAGTTCGTCGGAACTGTATGAATTCGATATCGACCTGTCGCCCAAAAACATCCTTGACAGCCAGTTACAAATGATGTTCGCTATTTGCCACCCTTCTGTTCCACCCGAGGCGCAGATCGGCTTATCCCTGCGTATACTTTGCGGCTTCGGCATACAGGAAATTGCCGAAGCTTTTTTATCGAACAAGGAAACGATCAATAAACGCCTGTTCAGGGCTAAAGAAAAGCTGAGGGAAGAAAAAATAAAGATCGCGTTTCCCGGTCCGGCGGAAATCGATAAAAGGCTTGAAAATGTGCTGACGACGATTTACCTGCTGTTCAACGAGGGCTACTATTCTGTAAGCCAGGACGAGGTATTACGAAAAGACCTGTGTTTTGAAGCCATCAGACTGTGCCTGATGCTGATCGAAAATAAAGATACCGACAAACCAGCGGCAAATGCCATGCTGGCGCTGATGTATTTCCAGGCCTCGCGATTTGATGCACGCATTGATAAAAACGGCGAGATCGTGCTATATGACGAACAGGATACTAATTTATGGGACGCCGGGATGATAACCAAAGGGGGTTATTTTTTAAACCGTTCTGCAACCGGTGACGCGCTTTCCAAATACCACCTGGAGGCTATCATCGCTTATTGGAGCACCAAAAAGGAGGATACGCACGAAAAATGGGAGAATATCCTCCAGCTTTATAACCGTTACCTCCAGCTGGAATATTCGCCCGTGGCCGCATTGAACCGAACTTATGCATTAGCAAAGGCCAACGGTAAGCAGGAAGCTATAATCGAAGCCGAAAAGCTAAGGCTGGAAAACAACAGGTTCTACTTTGCCTTGCTGGGTGAGCTTTATACCGGACTTGACAATAACAAAGCAAAAGAAAATTTCACGAAGGCGCTTTCGCTTGCAAAAACACGTGCAGACCGGCAAATCATCCACTATAAGCTAGCCAGGTTATAAAATCTGACCGCCGGATCGCTCTTTTTATTTGTGGAAAATGCCAGAATACGGCGGAAAATTGCCACGATAATCAAAGGCATCCACAAGCAGTAAAATATTATCTTTAGGCAAATCTTTAGTTCATGAAAAAAACAATTTATGCGTGTTTAGCGGTCCTTTTATTATCTGCCTGGGGTTACCGGGGTGGCAACAAAAAGTTTGTCGATGTAGCCGGAATCGATTATTCGATAAAACCGGGCGACAATTTTTTTCGCTTTGTTAATGGGCGCTGGTACGACACCGCAAAAATTGCCGCCGATCAATCGGGTGTTGGATCTTACAGTTTCATGAACATACCGCAAAAGCTGCTTTTGCAAAACATCCTGGATAGTGTTTCAAAAAGCAAAAACATGATGGGAAGCGTCGAGCAGAAGGTGGGCGATTTTTATGCTTCGGGCATGGATATGGCTACAATTAACCGGCGGGGATACCAGCCGGTTAAGCCCATACTAACGCGTATTGACGCTATCAGCGATGTTCCGTCGCTGATGAAATTCGTAGCAACCGACGTCAAAGCAGGAACCCGTTCAATTATCGGCTTTGGCATTTCTCCGGATAACAAAAACAGCAGTATCAATATTGCCCATGCCTATCAAACAGGCATTGGTTTGCCCGACAGGGATTATTATTTTAAGACAGATTCGCCTACGCTTCGTATTCAACAGGCCTATAAAAAATACGTCAGCACCTTATTCCAGTTAACCGGCAGTGATGAGGCTACAGCCAATCACAATGCCGATGTTGTTTATGGCATCGAAAAACAGATCGCCGCGTCGCATAAAACCAATATAGAGCGAAGGGATGTTAATGCCAATTACCATAAGTTAGCGGTTGCAGACATCAACAAAACGCAGCCTGAAATTGGGTGGTCGGCATTGCTTGCCGACATCGGTGCGGCAACAGACTCTATCGATGTAGCTCAACCGGCTTATTACGATCGTTTAAACGGGTTATTGAAATCGGTGCCGATAAACGACTGGAAAATTTATTTAAAAGCCGACGCGCTTAAAACTAACGCTGAAGAGCTTAGCGAACCATTCGTGGATGCTGCATTTGAATTTAATAAGGTATTGTCTGGCCAGGCGGTACAGCAGTCCCGCAGGCAGATAATGACGGCCAATGTCGACGGCTATTTAGGGCAGGCTTTAGGGCAATTGTATGTGAAGCGGTATTTTAATGAGGATGCAAAAAAGCGCGTGCTGGTACTGGTAAATAATTTGCAAAAAGCGTTCGAAAACAGGATTAATCACCTGGATTGGATGAGCGACAGCACCAAGCATAAAGCGATAGAGAAACTTTATGCCATCACCAAAAAACTGGGCTACCCCGACAAATGGCGGAGTTATGATAAGGTACAGATCAGCCGGGATAAATATTTTGAAAACATTCTCGCCATCAGGCAGGACGGCTATGAATACGAGCTGGCTAAACTGAATAAACCGGTTGACAAAACAGAATGGGGCACAACACCGTCCACCGTTACGGCTTATTATAATCCGTCTGTTAATGAAGTCGTTTTCCCGGCAGGTATCCTGCAATTTCCTTATTTCGACTTTGCGGCAGACGATGCTATCAATTATGGAGGCATAGGTATGGTAATTGGTCACGAAATGACGCATGCCTTTGACGACCAGGGGGCACGGTTTGATAAGGACGGTAACGTAAAAAATTGGTGGACAAAAGAAGATTATCAGAAGTTCAGGGCGAAAACCAAACAGTTGGCCGACCTGTATAGCTCATTCACGGTTTTAGATAGCGTCCACGTGAAAGGGCAGCTGACGTTAGGCGAAAATACTGCCGACAACGGCGGCATCGCGATAGCCTATGACGCATTTAAAATGACCGAACAGGGAAAAGGAAATGTTAAAATTGACGGTTTTACCCCGGACCAGCGCTTCTTTCTGTCGATAGCAAGGATATGGAGGGTAAAAACGAGAGATGCGTTTCTCCGAAACTACGTGAATACCAATCCGCATTCACCGGCTATGTGGCGCGTAAACGGTCCATTGATGAATTTTGAACCGTTTTACGAGGCATTTAACGTGCAGCCCGGCGATAAAAACTACAAGCCCGTGGACCAAAGAGTGAGAATCTGGTAACTTATTGCACTACCATCTATACTGTTTAAAGGGATTTTTATATTTTTGTGCCCCGATATTCCGGAGAGATGTCAGAGCGGTTCAATGTGCCTGATTCGAAATCAGGTGTACTGTAAAAGGTACCGGGGGTTCGAATCCCTCTCTCTCCGCAAACTGGAAAATGCTGCCACCGTTCAGGTGGCGGCATTTTTAGCTTTGTAAACCCCAATAATGGCCATTAATAATAAGCCGTCATTGGCGTCTTAGGTTTTAGGGGGCATTTGATCGGTTATCTTTGTTCTTCCCAGGACATACCTGCTTCTCGAGCAGCTGGCGCAAAAATACCTGCTGACCGGGAGGAAAAACAAAAGGTAACGAACCAGGAAATGCCTGGACATTCTATATTGAAAATAACTTCCGCACACGCGGCACCGGCGGTGCGGAATTCTTCTATCGGTTACTTGCATTTCGGGATACAGAGTTTTATAATACTATCTTGTTTCTAAACTTTCCCAGGCTACAATGGAGTTAATCAGGCCAATGCCCTTTTCGGAAACCTTGAAATTTCCCATTTCCGTTCGGTACACCAATTGATTGGCTATTGAAAAGTTGACCACGGAAATAGTCTGATCAACATTCAATGGGACATTTACAAAATTATTTTCGAGTATACCTTGCAACAGCATTATGACCATTTCTCTTTCCATGGACAAAAAATAAGCATGCCCACCCGGGCATATTAGAAATTATGAACAAGCCATTTAAAGCTTCGGGAAATATTGACAGGATTTAGATTATGATCATCACAATTCCTTAACGTAGTGCATGAACTTCGCTTTAAGCAAGCATGCAATCTTCAAACGTTAATGAAAGCGACTTGATTTGGGGAATGGCTCAAATTCTAAAGACACAATGCTCCAGGTAATGATGGCGGGTAATATAATTGACGCTAATGCATGGCGCTAAGCGTAAAGGAGACTTAAACTCGGCCGGGGCAAATTTGAAATCATGCTTACGATCAATTTGTGCGGGGAGTATAAACGCTATCTTTTTCTCAATGGTTGTTTTGTAAGCCCTAGGAACAAGCAGAAAATTTTCTGTTCTTTTCTTAAATATAGAATTAGCCGCATGATGGGAATGAGCGCCGGCCTTTTGCATGAAGAAAATATGGCTTCCGGCTACTGTAAAATACGCCGCCAGCAAAAAGTAGGTGAAGAACTTTCTCGACTTGATCTGACGGAACATCGTGATGGCTTATTTGGGTTAAAGTTCGCAAAAAAATTGTTACAATAAAACAAGTGTATTTTGATTTTGCCTACGCAAGCTGGTTCAGGTTTAATTCGTTAGCGTTATGGGTTAAAATAAAACGCCCCGTCCGCCGGGTGGCGGAACGGGACGTTTTCATCAACACTCACTTATCAAGATTATCCTTTGCGTACGCGGCGGTTATGTTTGTCGCGGTAGATAGCGCGGCTCATACGGTTTTGCTCGCGGCGCAGGTGCTGGCGTTCGTGCGGGGTAACACGGCCGTTAGCCTTGGCCATGCGTTTGTCGGCCTGTATTTTTCTTTCGCCGCGCTGCAGCGACCGTGTTTCGTGGCGGGTAAGTTCACCACTGCGCTCGCCCTGGGCAATACGGCGTTCCTGGCGCACCTGCCTGTGGTTAACAACCGGGGTACGGGTTTGGGCACTGGCTGCGGAGGTAACGGCTAAAGCAGCAACTAATACGCCTCCTAATATTTTAATTTTCATGATCTTTAAATTTTTATGTTTTTGTTATTTGAAATAATAGATTGATTTTTTTGGAATAGGTTTAATCGACTCTTCGCCTAATTCCAAACTGCAATGTCTGTCACAAACTTTCGGACTTTCCGACTTATGCGGACTTTCGGACTACTTAATAAAATTTTTCACTTATGTTTGCTGCAAATTGTCAAAAGGCCTTAAGGCCGTTAAAACGCGCGTTGAATCTAAATGCTGAGCATTAACGAGATCAAGAAGCCTATCGCAGCCGATATCGATGTTTTTGAAGAAAGGTTTAAAGCCTCGATGCAAAGCTCGGTCCCGCTGCTCGATCGTATTACCCATTACATTGTTAAACGAAAAGGCAAACAGATCAGGCCTATGTTCGTGTTCTTTTCGGCAAGTATTTGCGGCGGCATCAACGACTCGACCCACCGTGGAGCTGCTTTGGTCGAATTGCTGCATACCGCTACGCTGGTACACGATGATGTGGTCGACAATTCATACCAGCGCCGGGGATTCTTCTCCATCAACGCCTTATGGAAAAACAAGATCGCGGTACTGGTGGGCGACTTTTTGCTCTCCAGGGGCCTGCTTTTATCGCTGGAGAACAATGATTTTAAATTGCTGAAGATCGTTTCCGACGCCATCAAGCAAATGAGCGAGGGCGAATTGCTGCAAATTGAGAAAGTAAGGCGCATGGATATCGATGAGCCGCTTTATTATGAAGTGATCAAACAGAAAACGGCCTCGCTGATCGCGGCGTGTTGCGCCTGTGGCGCCTCGTCGGCCGGGGCGGATGACGCGACCGTGGAGAAAATGCGGCTGTTCGGCGAAAAAATAGGCATAGCGTTCCAGATAAAGGACGATATGTTCGATTTTGGCACCGATGATGTGGGTAAGCCGCTCGGAATTGATATCAAGGAAAAGAAAGTTACCCTGCCGCTTATCTATTCTCTCAATCATGCACCGTCCCCGGAAAGGAAAAGGATGATCAGCCTGGTGAAAAACCATAACGACGATCCCGGGAAGATACAGCAGATAATCGATTTTGTAAATAGTACGGGCGGGTTACAGTATGCTGAAACGCAGATGAAAAAATACCAGGAAGAAGCGTTCGGCATCCTGAATAGTTTCCCCGATAGCGAATCGCGGCTGGGTTTGGAACAATTAGTGCGGTTTACTACCGAAAGAAATAAATAATGCCCAGCGAACTACTATTTATAACCGGCTTTGTCGTTTTCATTTTTATAATGATGGCCATTGACCTCGGCCTCTTCGGCAAAGCCGATAAACCGATCACCATGAAACAGGCCGCGCTGATGAGCGGTGTTTGGGTATCGCTGGCGCTCATCTTTTACGGCCTGATCTTCCGGTACGGCCATCTGCTGCATCATGTCGATAGCTTTGCCGCGCTCCGGGAGATCAACATCAAACATTTTCATCATCTAAAGCTGAATCCAAACGACTTCGCCGCCAGTCTGCAATTGTATCGAAGAAACCTGGCGCTTGAGTTCATTACCGGTTATGTGGTAGAATATGCTCTTTCGGTCGACAATATATTTGTGATGGTGCTCATCTTCACCGCATTTGCCGTGGCGCCGAAATATTATCATAAAGTATTGCTTTGGGGCATCCTGGGGGCTATAGTGATGCGATTCCTGTTCATCTTCCTGGGCGCTACTTTAATTGCGCAATTTCACTGGATATTATACCTTTTTGGCGCTTTCCTGGTATATACCGGCGTAATGATGTTCATAAACCGCAACCAGGAAGATGAGATAGATACCGAAAACCACCGGGTAGTAAGGTTCGCTTCCAAATATTTCCGTGTTCATCCGCGGTTCGAGGGCGGAAAATTTTTTATAAAAGCCGACGGCAAAAAGCTTATTACACCGCTCTTCCTGGTGCTGATGATCATCGAAGTAACCGACCTTATATTCGCCGTCGATTCCATCCCGGCTATTTTTTCTGTAACCAAGGATCCATACATCGTTTTCTTCTCGAACATATTTGCCATACTGGGTCTGCGGTCGATGTTTTTCCTGCTGGTGAATATTATCGAGAAATTCCATTACCTCAAGATCGGACTGGCGGTGCTCTTGTCTTTCATCGGCCTGAAAATGCTTGCCGGCGAATACGCGGCTCAGATCGGGCTTACCACAGGCGTTTCACTGCTGATCATCTTAGCTATACTCGCTGTAAGCGTTGTTACTTCGTTGCTTTTCCCTGACAAGACTCCGCACAAGGGATAGCTAACTTAGCCATCATGGAAAGTAATAATAAGCCGGTTCCTTCCTTATTTGAATGGGCCGGAGGCATGCCTGCTTTTGAAACTCTTTTTGATAAATTTTACGATAAGGTTTTGGCAGACGACCTGCTTCGCCCTGTTTTCGAACATATGTCGCCGCAGCACAGGCTGCATGTGGCTCATTTTGTAGCGGAGGTATTGGGCGGTCCCAGGTTGTACAGCGATTCGGAAGGCAGTCATTTTAAAATGATACAAAAACATCTGAGCAGGCACCTGGCACAGGAGCATCGTAAACGCTGGATGGATCTTTTATTGCAGACCGCCGACGAGTTATCCCTTCCCGACGATCCTGAATTCCGTTCGGCTTTTGTAGCTTACCTGGAGTGGGGCACGCGATTAGCCGTAATTAACTCAAACCTTGACGAAGTGTCGGAAAACCCGGAAACACCCATGCCGCAATGGGGCTGGGGCGTGCCCGGAGGGCCATACCAGGGGTAGAAATAAGGTGTGATACAGGTTGGGGGGAATTTAATGAACCAGCTCTGTCGCATTCATCTCAAATCTCCAATCTCACGTCTCACATCTCTCACAGAAAATCTTAACTTCGCTACATGCAATGGTTCAACTTTAGCCACTTCAAGGTAACGCCCTTTTCCATTTTGGACGTCCTGCTGCTGGCTATTATCATTTACCAGCTTTACAACCTCATCCGCGGCACCATTGCAGCCAACATTTTTATCGGCCTTGCGCTCATTTATATCCTTTATTATATCGTTCCTGACACGCAGATGCCTTTGCTGGCGGGGATACTTAAAAAGGTGGCCGACGTAGGTATTATCGCCATCATTATCGTATTTCAGCCCGAGATCAGGAGGTTCCTGCTGCTTGTCGGCAAAAATGCGTCTCTTCAGCGCAACAAGGCCTGGTGGCGGTATTTTTTCGGCCGGTCGGAAAGTGAAAAAAACAACTATGCCCGTATTAAGCCGATTATGGACGCCTGCAAGAGCATGAAGCAAAGCCGCACCGGCGCGTTGATCGTTTTCGCCAAATTTTACGACGAGCAGTTTTACCAGAGCAGCGGCGAGGCGCTCGATTCAAAAATATCCAAACGCCTGCTCGAAAGCATATTCCAGAAAAACAGCCCCCTGCACGACGGCGCGGTGGTGATAGCCGAAAACAAGATCAAGGCCGCGAGCTGCATATTACCCCTTACCGACAAAGCCGACCTTCCCCTGCAGTTTGGCCTCCGCCACCGTGCGGGCATCGGCGTTACCGAGAACAACGACGCTACGGCCATCATCGTTTCCGAAGAAACCGGCGAAATATCCTATGCCAAACAGGGCCGCGTAAAAATGAATATCAGCTTTGCGGAGCTGGAGAAGTTGTTGAATAAGGATTTTTGATTGTATGCAAATGAAGTAACCTAAACCGCTACCTTATCATGAGACGAATTTTACTTTTATTCTTGTTATTTACCGGATTAACGGGGTATGCACAGGTTACTAACGTTCAAGTCGAACCTAAAGGCGTATACCAGGAAATAAATATTTCAAAGGAAAGAAGGGTTATTCAATTGCTGGCGGATACAAGCGACAGTAACCTGGCCGTATCATTGATCGATTCAGTGGAAAAGAATGCAAATCAATACGCGCCGCCGGTTCTTTATGTCTTGTCAAGTGTGCTTTTTAATCAAAAGAAATATAACGAGGCTTGTTTTTGGTTCTACGTGGCACAATTAAGAGCGCGATACGATGTTAACCGTTGTACTGACAAAACAGCCAACGCCGACGAATATAATGAAGGTTTTGGTCCGAATATTAATGGATATGCGGCTCGTCATTTAGATACCTTAAAAGCGACAATTAAAAAAGTGGTTGATTTTGTCGGGACAAACGAAGAATTATACGATCAACGATGGATAAACCTAACCGGTATGGATGCAATGGGAGCAAGCTTAGGAGAGAAACCGACCAATAAAGCACTGAGCGCCGATAAAAGCCAATGGCCCGCTATAAAGAAAAAAACGATAGATACTTTTTACAGCGACTTTAAGGACAAGTTAGGCCTTGATAATGAAGACACTACCGTTGACAGGAGCCACATGCTTGGGTATGACTATGCCTTATTCAAAGCAACGCCGGCGTGGGAATTGGCCAAAGCGGTCCAAAACCAGGACACAGTAAAAATAGCAGCAATTATTTCCGGGAGCAAAGGCCTGCTTGAATACAGGGAGCCAAAATTTGGTCAAACATTGTTATTAATGGCTGTGCAAACTCTAAAATTCGAGTCCGCAAAAACTCTTATTTTCTTAGGCGCTGATCCCAACAGCAAGGATACATATGATGGTACAACTCCAGTAATTGCAGCGGCAAAGATCATTTTGGCTGATAACTATGATTACGGGAGCAACCCCAAATATTTAAAATTATTACTTGAGCATAAAGGAAACCCTAATACTTCGGGAAAGCGTGGTAATACACCGCTAACCGAGGCATGCGGAATAGGGGATATTGAATATGTAAAGATATTAGTAAACGCTGGAGCGAATGTTAATAGTGGAAATAATTTTATGTCGCCATTATATAATGCCTGCCTGGCGCCTATGACAACTAAAGACCCCGACCTTGTGATCTATTTAATACAAAAAGGGGCTGATTACAAGAAGCCGCTATATAAAACTATTGATGGCGAGAATAAATACATAACTGATGAAATGCGCGAGTGGCGTTTTGATATAGGCTCAAAAGGGTACAAAAAGAAAATGCAGCTTGCTGAATTCCTTAAAAAGAATGGAATGGATTATTGGAGAACTCCCATTCCTAAAGAATATTATAAGCACTATCCGAAAGATTATTTAGATAAATATTGATCTTAAGGATTAGGGAAATCGCTTTTAAAAGGAGGCTCCGCTGGAGCCTGAAAATTGATAAATTTTTCTATAAACAGGGAGCTCCTACGGAGCTTTGAGGAACTAAAAAATTGACTCCATAGGAGTCACCTGTTTATAGCAAGTTAAAAAAAGAATATTGGCTCCAGCGGAGCCTCCTTACACGGATGCAATTTTTAAAGTGATTTCCCTGTCTTAGGGATTCAGCACAAACGGCTTTTCAAGTGGATTAGCCACCCTCACCTTCTTAACCAGCATCGTATACTTCATATTTGCATCACCGGGTTTGACAACGGGCATCCTGTCATTGCTGCGGGTTTTTACTACCGGCATGGTGCTGTAAACAATGTCGCTATTATTCCCCTGTTTAGGTATGTTTAATGCAAGAGTTTCTCTTGGTTTCAGCGCTGGAAAATAGTTCCTGAAAACTGAGCTGTCGCTCAGCTTAAGCTGCGGCAAAGCATTTTTAAGCAAGGCCGAATCAAGCGGTTTAAATGTCAGTTGCTGTGCCTGCAGCTTTGCCGCGCCAATAACGATCAGCAGAACAAATAAGGTCTTTTTCATAGCTGTGAATTTTCGCTACAGCTAATATAAATCATCCGGATGTTAAAAAATGTTATTTTTTCAGGACCTGCTGTTAAATTCTATGGTTTGACACAACAGCCGGTTCCGCTTCCCGGCCTATTTTTTTGATCCGGAAGATGTTCCGGACAAGCAGGATCAGCGTAGCCCAAACCGCAACGATAATACCGCCTGACATAAATATCAGCCATACCGGTGCTTTGGCCCGGGTTGCGAATAATGCCCGTTTATCAAAGTCGCTGATAAACCTTGTTTTGCCCCCCCAGGGAACGGTTGTTTCGATGGACAGATTCCCGAACTGGTCGTTGTCATCGACCCTGGCCACGAGTACAATATTCCCTTTAGAATCGCCGGGGATATTGTCCCTTTTGAAATCAGCCGAGGCCTGTCCGGTTGAATCGGTGGTAAATGTCGGCGTTTCGTTTACCGGCAAGTCGCCGCCTAAACGGCGGACCCCAATCTTCACGTCGACGCCTTTAACCGGTATCCACGAAGTGTCTTTTAATTGCAGTACCGTGGCTGTTATCGATTTTCCGCTGGTACTGATCAGCATCTTTGCGCGGGCCACCGTCAGGTCGGCGTTAGCGGGCTCATATTTCTTGTCGCCGTCGAAAATTGCGAGGAAGGTATGCGTTTTTGAGCGTTCCCACTCATTCTTTACCGAGGGCGGAATGTATGCCGTCGCTTCGCCCTTTTTACTGGTAACTACCGTCGCTATGGCGGTGCCCGCCGAATCTTTGTCTAAACACAATCTCAGCCTTATGCCGCCAACCGGCTGGAACCGGCCGTTTACCCTTGACTTTGCAGTTACCATCAGATGGGGTATCGAATTATTTGCTTCGAAATAATTGATTGCTATAGCTACGCTTGCTTTAGCCGCGTTTTGCGCAACACCCTTGTAGGCAGGCATTACGAGTATAAAGATTAAGGATACGGTAAGTATTTTATCTAACGATTTCATGGTTTTCGTCTAATGTTTCTTGAATTGGAATTACCGGGAAGATCCGGCACAGCAGGGTTATGATCAGCATGGTGCCTGCCAGCGATGCCATGGCAATAGCCCATTCTTCCCAGCTTGGGAAATAATGGCGGTAGGCAGCCGGGACATCGTGCATGGGCATAAAGGGGTGCAGTAAAGTTGGCGTAACGATCAGGTATCGCTTAAACCAGGCCCCAACTACCACCATAATGCCGACAATGAACATAGGCAGCGGCCTGCGTCCCTGTTTGAATAACAGGATAATTACCGGCAGAATAATACCGGTGAATATCGCGAACCAGAACATGGGCGCAAACGAGCCGGTAAACAGGTCGTTCAGGTAACTGGCTTCCGACTCCTTCATTTTGAAGAAGGGGGTTAAAAACTCGTTTACGTTAAAATAAAGATACAACAGACTTAACAGCACCAGCAGGCGGCCCATTTTGTCGAAATGGTCTGCCGTAATGTATTTATCCATATGGTACCAGGTCTTGAAAATATACATGGCAACCACTACGGCGCCCGCCCCGACTAAAAATGCCCCGGCAATAAAATAGGCTCCGAAATTGGTGCTGTCCCAACCCGGCCGGTAAGTGGTGGCAAACAACCATGAAGTTACCGTGTGGATGGTAAATGCGACAGGTATGATGGCCACACAAAGCGCATGAATGGCTTTTTTGCTAAGCAGGTACTGTTTATGGTCGCCTTTCCAGAACGAGCCAAGGAACCTGTAGAACTTGTACAGGGCCGGGTTATATTTTTCTTTGAAGCGAAGCAGGATCTTAAGATCGGGCAGCAGCGGATAATACAACAGCAGCAGACTGATAAAAAAGTACGTCGTGATAACGATTACGTCCCAAATAATAGGTGACTGGATACGGCCATATAAAAACAGGTTATAAAACCGTTCGGGGCTACCCATGTCGACAATGATTATTATGGAAGCGAAGATGATTGCGGCTACCGCTATCATCTCTGCGATCCTGGTTAGCGGGGCGCCCCATTTAACACCAAGCAGCCGGAACACTGCCGTTATAAGCGAACCAACCAGGCTGATGGCCACGAAGAATACGAAGTTTGAGATATAAATACCCCATGATACATAGTCGCGCATGTTGGTTACCACCAGTCCATATCGTAACTGGCGGTAATAGGCGTAAACACCTACCAAACAAAAGGCCGATAAAATACCTACCCATATTTTTCCGCCGGTTTTAAATTTCCTGGGCAGCAGATCTTGTATTATTTGCTCACCTTTTAATGAATTTTCCACGGTTAAGTTATTTAAATTATGAATTCTCTGTTTTGTCATTTTCAAGGCCCGATTCAAACGGGAAATTCCTGTTCACCGGCGGCAGGTAGTAGACGCTCGGCTTGGTGCCCAGGTCTTCCATCAACCGGTAGCCTCCTTTATCCCTTATCAAGTCGCTGAACCTGAAGGTTTCGGCGCCGTTGGTAACCGAATCTTCATTCATATCGCCGAAAAAGAATGTGCCGTTGGGGCAAGCTGAAACGCAATGCGGCAGCATTCCCATCCTGGTCATATCTGCGCAGAAATCGCACTTACCTACGGTACCTTTCTTTTGCGGGATACTGGTTTCGCATGAATATGGCTGAGCCGCAACTTCGGCAGGAAGCTCCGGTTCGCCCCAATTAAATACCCTGGTCGAGTAGGGGCATGCGGCCATACAAAAACGGCAGCCTATACAACGGTCGCTGTCTATCAGAACAATGCCATCCTGTCTTTTAAATGTAGCTTCAACCGGGCAAACTTTTACGCAAGGGGGCTCGTCGCAATGCATGCACGTGGTCGGCTCCCAATAGGGCGCAGTGTGGTCGGCTCCCTGCATCGGGTAAACCTTTATCCAGTTATGGCCTGGATTTAACTCGTGGGCATGGTTGCAGGCTTCCTGGCATTTTTTTAAGTTCTTGCACCTCGAAAGGTCAATCACCATAACAAACTTTTTGCCCGGTATGCCCACACGGGCCTCTTCGTTGGAAACCGGCGGCATATGCGGCACAGGCTTCAGAAACGCCTCGTCTACTTCTATTACTTCGCCGTCCACCGACAGCAGTTTCACTTTTTTACCCGATGCCACGGCCCCTTCGGCGTTTGCCGCAAAAGGGTCTCCTTTTGATGTGCATCCTGAGACAAGACCTGCAGCCGCCAGGCCGGCCAAAAGGAAGTCTCTTCTCGAATTATTTTCTGGTTCCATTTCTTTTATTTAAAAATTGTGATACTATTTCCTGATCCAGTTTTGAAGTTCGGTATTGGTTACTTTTTTTCTGCTGGCCGTGATCAACGACTCGTCGATTTCTACCAGCCTGCCGTCCTGCGTCAGCATTTTCACCGTCCGGTTTCTGTTCGGCATGTTTTTTTTGCTAAAGAGCGGCAGGCCGGTAACCTTTCCGATCACGGCAAGTGCGGTTAATAGTCCCGCTCCCCAGACGAATTTTCTTCGCGAGCGCGAATTTTCAGGGGTTGTAAGTTTTTCGTTATCCATAATATTTGTCTTGAAATCGGATATGAAGGTAGGGCGACTACGGCGCATAGCCCGTGACCTGCGACAGACAAAAAAATGATTTAAATCACGGATGAAATTTCATAAATTGTTGATTATAAGATAATTACGTAACAGGCTTGTGACGTAAGGCAGATGACTTAGCTGCTAAGGCTGCATGAGCCGTTCAGGGTAAAGAAACCTTTACCAACCTGATATTATCGTAGAACAGTGGACGCTTCCCATTCCACATAAATGCGTGCTTAAGACGAAGAGTGGCCGCGTTTCCCACGGGCTTAAAATATTTTTTGACGATTATTAAAACGCGATCGTTTTTTTCCAATACGGTCTTATCGGTTGCTGAACCAGGCATTTTTTTTATTTGAATGGTATTATGCCCGGCAGTTGAGGCACCTCGCCCGGAAATGAAATCCAGCGAGTCGGGAATGATTTTGATCCTGTATTCGTCATGGTTAACGACCAGCAATTCTGCCTCCAGGCTGTCATTTTCGCACAGAACTTTCATCCAGATGTTTACCCCGGTAAGGGCGAGCTCCTGCTGGGCGACAAATGCAAAGTTGTTCCGGCTTAAATGTACCGAATCCATGTACCGACTTTGGAGGTCGTTGAAATTGGTAGCCGTATTAAATGAATATCCTATGTACGGTTTTGAATGCCAGTTTAAGTAAATATTGTAGTCATCGGGCTGAACATGCGCGGTTATATCCAGGGTATGCATGGTCGCCGAATTGCCGGCCTTGTACATAACCGAGACTTTGTATTCAGGTTTCAGATGGCCCTGCCGGCCGGTTAGCTGGTATACTTTGATATCGTTTACCGGGTGAAATATGATATCTGTAAGCGTATCTTTACCCGCACTAATAAAAATCGGTTTGAAATCGGCTTCATTCGGAAAAGCTGCCATTCCTCCGGGGGGCAGCAACGTGACGGCTGTAACAGTAATCGTTTCAGGGCCGGAATTGATCAGTTTTATTTCGGCGCTTAACCGCTGGCTTTTAATATTGGCAGACAGGCCCAGGTTAGCTGAAAGAAAGCCGGAGCTTTGGCTTGCGGGGATATAATTCAGGTCGGTTTGGGGCCTGTTTAAACCAGGTTTCGAATTACAGCTCCATAGAACAACCGGCAGGAGTATGCAGAAAAACGTCTTCATATAGGTTTTGCTGGTAAACCAAAGGCCTGAACAATGTCCAGGCCTTGTTTTTTTAAAGCGTATAAATTTTTATTAATGCCCTTTTTTCAGGGTGCGCATATAGTTTACCAGGTTCCAGATATCCTCCTGGTCGGCGATCTTCTTTTTAAAGCTTGGCATATCATCGCGGCCTTCCGATATTTTATAAAAAAGAGAACCGTCGGATTGAGACTGCAATGCTGCCGTGGTCAGATCCTGCGGCTGTGTTTTCAATTGCGCCGCCTTGGAACCATCGCCCAGGCCTGTCTTGCCGTGGCATGATGAGCAGTGCATATTCCACAACGCCTTTCCGGCGGATATTGATTCTTTGTCAGCCTTTACCGGGTTCGCCATTTTTGCGTTTTTTTCGGGTACAGGCCATGGCTTCGATTGCTGAATGCTGGTAAATGCAAAACTCAAAATGCTCACAGCTAATACAGAAGCGGCTAATATTAGATTTCTTTTCATGGACGTAAGATTTTAGTTTGAATTAAAATTAAATAAAAATTATTAATACTTTGATTATTAATTGTTTAAAAATTCCATAGCCTGGTTATATTAAATCCGATCACGAACATGCCTCCTTTATACGTAGTGCCGTCTGTTTGCGTATATCCAAAAGGGCTGTTGGTATTGAAGAAGCTGTTTTTCGCAGGGTTTAGCATGGAATAGTTACCCATAAATATCTGGAACGTGTGGCCGCTTGTGGCAAACTCAAATCCGAACGACAAATTTGGACTGGGGTTATGAGTTGGCTCCCGGGTAATTGGCTGAGCATAGTCGATTATAAAAGCGGTTGATTCCGAGATCTTGTACCTTCCGCCCAATGAAATCCCAAATTGATCGTGTTTCATTTCTTCAAATATGGTCACCCCGGTGCTATCATGTTTTGTTATATAACCCTGCACAGAATTCTGGTGCGAAATATTGGGCGATACCTGCAATGATAGTTTGTCACCGAACTTCCTCGAAATGATGATCGAATTAAAGGATATTAAGCGGTCTGTTTGATGTTTGAACAGGCTATTGGTCTTGTCGCTACGGGTATCATAGGCCAGGTCTCCGTAATAAGTAATGCTTACAGGGTACAGCCCGGGCGTTTGTTTCAGGATAGCGTATTTGGCGCTTCCATCCGCCAGTTCGTCAAATTTATTAAGACCGACTCCAATGTACAGGTTGTTGATAGGCGCGTAAGCCAATCCCAACCGGATATTGGAAGACGCAAACAGTCCCCATAAGTCACTGTAACCGTTGTTCACCGTTCCAAACCTGTGCTGTATATCAAATTCAAACGTGCCTTTTATCGGTACCATCGAGGTCTGGTCGTCAATCAGCCAAACACTTTGGAAAGTATTTTTTACCGGTCTGGCTTTAACAGGTGCAGCGTTTTCTTTGGCTGCAGCTGTGCTGTCCTGGGCGTATACCGTTGTCGAATGTAAGAAGAGACAACTAACCAAGTATATCGGTAATACACGCAGGCAGTTTCCAAGATTTATTTTTAATTTCACTTTATTGCTGTTTAAGGTTTATCAATTATTTTGGGCGCCCGTCCTGATCCAGTCGTAGACCTTCTGCCTGTCGGCAGCATTCGGCATATGTTCTTCCATATTCCCGGTAAGCTGCTGGTACAGTATGCTTTGGCTTGGAAAGTCGGTGTTCACAAATCCACCGTTTACAAGACTGTTATAGGACACGGCTGTTTCCATATCGGGCGATTGAGCGCCCGCAACGTGACAGCCTGATTTCGCGCAATTGGTGTTCAGAAGAGGCGCTATATCCTTACTGAAACTATATTGTTTTGGGGGTGCGTTGGGGTCGGCGCCTGCCACAGGCAGTACCACATCCTTATAACACCCGGTCAAACCTGCGCCGACTATAACAAAGAGGGTCGCAAATATTATTACTATTGCTTTCATCGCGTTCCGTTTTTAAACTATTTGTTATTAAAGTTTGCGCTAACAACTATGTCTATTTTGTCGGCGGTTTCAGTGCTTATTATGCCAAAGTCGGCCTTGTTGATTTGGAACGACAGTTGCAGCCCGAAATCACTGTATGTGCCGTCTGGCACGAGCGCTTCAGGAATGTAGGTCAATTTACCCGTAATGGATTCTGTTAAAGGAGCATCTAATCCGCCCTGCCAGGTGAAATTCAAAGTCACGATATAATCGTTACCCGCAGGGTCGAATGCAACTGAAGTTGTTTTGATACGGGCAATATTTTGCACCGTAAGATTCTGTGTGCCAGTTACGATTGCCGTCGTGTGAAGTGTGGTAACCAGGCAGCCACCGTCACGCCTTGGCTCGCCGGTGTTTATCTGGTTAATCTGGACGTAGCCCGCAAAATGCGTTTTGGCAGGCTCATTCTCATAAAAAGCCCATGAAGTGTCTGCTACCGGCTGTCCGGTTACCGTGTAATTTTGCATCTGCGCAGTCGACAGGTCAGCCACACCAAACTGGTTAAATTTGCCGGTAAGGTCCGCGCCGACTTCAAGGAACGGCGTTGCCCAATTGACAGCGCTGTGTACTTTGTCGAATTTCCACTGCGTCGAATCGCCGGCTGTCAAACCGGGAAGGTGAACGTGGTGTCCGTGTGTAATGATTGGGGTCGAAGGAACGGCAGCGGCAGGTAATACCTGGTCTTTATGCGTGCAACCTGAGAAGACACCATAACCGCTAATGAGAACAAGGCCCGTCAGCAGTATCTTATTGTAATGTGGTTTCATAAAAAGCGTTTTAGTTTTTTACTATTTGTTTAAGATTTACGGCACCAAAATTATCCCGGGTAATTTGACATTAGCATGATGATAGTCATGCTACAATGTGATGTTAAGCACAATAACAGCGCTGAATTGTCACAAAATGACAATCGTTATTTGTGATAGCTTGATATTTAAATATTTGAAAATCAGTCGATTATTCGACTGTACCGATTGGTGAATAGCGCCGACGCCAGGATTACCGCAAGGAAGGCCGCTATGTTTAAAAGAAGGCTGGCACCGAAGACTTTCATATCGTTTGCGACGATATTATTATCATCCACGGCAGAAATTTGCAGGATTATATCTTTTAATATAAGGGAAAAAAAGACCAGGCTGTGGATTAAACTTAAAACTTTTCTCCTGCTTAGCGCAGGTATCCAGAAAAGCACGGACAACAGGCCCCAAAAAAAGAGATAGGGCAGGTGAATATGCTGGAATATGGTCCCGGCAGAAAAAGCCGGGTAAATTTTTCTTAGTTCAAATCCGAGGTACAGTGTTCCGGTCAACGCATATGCAAAAGGCAATAGCGTTATGCTGCGGGAAACAAAATTGGTTTTTGACTGCAGGTAACCCGAAATAAAAATAACAGCCGTATATAATAACGGATAGCCCGAAAAAAAGGCAAGTAGTTCAAGTTGCTCCAGGTACTTAAAAAAGCTATTATCCATATTTTTCAATTGCAAATATAAATCAAGATACTTTGCCGGCCTGCATATGTTAGCCGCTAAGCAGCCGGTTTCATATCTATTCCTGCCATAACCGATCCCGCCGCTTTGCTAACGCTTCACAGTGGCAAGGCTGACCAATTTTGTGGCGACAGCGCGGGGCTCAATCAATTCACTTTTCAGCGATTAAAGCAATTGACGATTGCATTTAATCTTAAGCTTTATCAGATTGTAAATAGTGACCAGCGTCACAAAATACATGGTTATGCATCATTTCGCCGTGTAAATCAAGCCCATAGCTTTACCCCAACAAAAAATACCTCTGTTATGAAAATTAAAACACACCCCCTGAATTCCTTTTGCTATGTAAAGGGAATTCTTACTACTGCAACACTTGTCTTTGTGTTCGGTACAACCGCAACTAAGGCAGTTGCTCAGCAGCGCGCGCCGTGGGTTGCACCAAAAACGGCCCAGGAAGTGAAGAATCCTTTCGCCGGCGATAAATCAGTTTTAGCTGATGGAAAAGTTTTATACACCGCCAACTGCACTCCCTGTCATGGCAATAAGGGCAGAGGAGATGGCCCGGCTGCAGCAGCGCTTAACCCCAAGCCGGCCGACCATTCGTCCGTTGCGGTACAGAATGAAAGCGACGGCGCGCTTTTCTGGAAGCTGTCTGAAGGCAGAAACCCGATGCCATCTTACAAAAAAATACTAACCGACAAACAACGGTGGGAGCTGGTCAACTATATACGTACGCTGTCCAGGCCCATCGCCAAATAACCGTTTGCCGATAATGATCACTAAAAAACAATTATTATGAAACGATTTCACAATTTAGTTTATGCCGTGTTGGGTTTGTGCGGCCTCCTGGCAGCAACAAACCCGGCCCGAGCGCAACAAACCGCAGCCGACTCGTCGGTGCTCGACCGGCTTACCGCGCTGGAACAGCAGGTTGCCGATCAAAAACCCGGCGATAGCCACTTTATGGTGGCGGGGTTGACTACCTTTGGGTTTGTAAGCAACAAAACCACTTTTACAGCTCCCGGTGCGCCCGGGCAGATCATGCGGACCAATAGTTTTGGCGACGCCGATCACTACGAGCTAAGCCCTATGTTATTATGGCGCCATAGTAACAACCTGCTCGTAGAGTTTGAGCCGTCTTTCGACGGAAACACCCTCGGCGTTAACTGGGCTAACGTAACTTACTTTGCAGCGCCGGGTCTGCAGATACGCGGCGGTTATTTTGTAGTACCATTCGGTATTTACAATAAAAGACTGGCTGCGGGCTGGATCGATAAATTGGCCGGCGACCCAAATGGCTTCGATATGCCGGGGACCGACTTTGGCATAGGCCTTAGCGGCGGCTTTCCATTGGGCGATATGAAATGGAGCTATGATGTAAGCCTGACCAACGGCTTGCAGCTATTACCCGACGGCGAGCTGCAAAATGCCGGTATCGTAGATAATAACAAAGGTAAAATGGTAAGCGGCAGGTTTTCACTGCTTCCCTTCTCAAATTCATGTCTTGAGATAGGTGTATCCGCCTTGCATAGCAATGCAGGCGATGCCGGTTCGACATTTACCTCCGCCAACGTCAACATGTACGGAGCCGATATCAATTTTGTTAAAAGCCTTGACCCCATATTGGTTAATATAAAGGGCCAATACAACCGCATCGAGGTCTCACGGCAAACTTACCCCGGTCAGAATGATGCGCCCGATTACTCTTTCAGTAATGTTTCGTCAGCAGCTTTTGGCCAGATATCCCTCAGGCCTACCGGCGCCGACGACAAATTTCTGAAGAATATTGAAATAGCGTACCGTTACTCCAGCTATAACACGCCGGCAAATTCTACATGGGGCGCAAATTCGCATCAAAATGATTTCGGGGTAGATTACTGGATTAACTGGAGGACCGTTTTAAAGTGTACTTATTCGTTGTCGCACGCGGTTAGCACGGCTAATGCCGACCAGGGCGGAACGCTGGGTATAACCGATGTAAACGCTATTTATCTGCAATTCTCTGTTGAATTTTAAATCACGTAAGTCATGAAAAGAAAAATTATACCAGCCAAAATGTGGATCACGATGACCGGCGTGTTTACGGTATTGCTGATCGTCTTCGGCAGTTGCGCCGAAAATCAAAAAATAGCGGCAAAGAGCGGCGCCCAGCTTTGGGCCGAAAATTGCCAGCGTTGCCACAATACGCCGTCTCCGGCTTCGTTTTCGCATAGCCAATGGGTAACAATCGGCATGCACATGCAAACGCGGGCACAGTTGACGGACAAAGAGCGGGATAAGATAGTCGCTTTTTTACAGCAATAATATTCACAAAAAAGCTCCGGGGATATCCCGGAGCTTTTTCATTATTTAGCATCGCTAACTTCTTTCGCCGCGTCGGCTGCGGCTTTCGCAGAAGTGTCGTCCTTCATTTTGGTACGCTCTTCTTTAATATTGTTAAGCTGGCTAATAATAAAAGGGCCAACGCCGCCAAATATCTTATACTTTATGCCGACATTTTTTATCTGTTCGATACCCTGCTGTGCATAAGCCGGGTTTTTCACCTTGCCCACCATAGCGCAATAATTCCTGATCATACCGAACTTGCCGTTAACATCGGCCTGTGTGAATTTGTCGTTTATAAAACTCCAGGCGTCGTCGCTGCCATTAGCGGCGAAAACAGTGATCATAGCCTGGGTAAGCTGATCCAGGTTATCTTTTTCAAACCCCAGCGCTAATTTTAAGGCCTGGGCCGTGTCGAGTTGGTTGATGGCTGTCAACGCGGCGCCCTGTATAGCATACGACTGGCTGTTTATGGCATGTTTATAAAGATCCATATAAGCCGGGTCCTTCAGCTTACCCAGCGCGGTCAGCGCCGCTGCCCTGACTAATGTATTGTCGTCCGTTTTAGCCAGTTTGGTGAGGATAGGCAGGGCTGCGTCGTGAATTTCATTATTATTCATTTTTAACGCCTTGATGGCTTTGATACGCAGGCCATAGTATTTGTCATTCAGTGCGGATATAATAATTTTTTGCCCGGCCTTTTCCGATTGTTTGGATTGCGCCGCGTCGATCGCTTCAAAGCGGTCCATATAAAGCGGCGCATTAGCATACTGGAACGCAAATTCGTCGAGCGTCTTGTTGTCCTTTTTCTGGCACAAAATAATCTTGTCGCCGTCAACATTTACCAGGTCGGGCTTTGAAGCCACGTTAAAGGTCAGTGTATCGGCTTTGCCATCGACCCAAACCTTGTGGCGTTCTTTCTTGCCGCCCGCGTAAATATCGATAGCCATCGGGATCTTAAATATCTGCCCCTTTTGGTTTTGGTTTATGTAAACCGTTTCCTTCTTTGCCGCTTCATCCCATTTGTAGTTGATATCGAACACAGGGTGGCCCGCGCCATAGTACCATTCGTTGAAGAACCAGTTCAGGTCGCGGCCGCTCGCTTCTTCAAGCGCAAGGCGCAATTGCTGCGCTTCGCCGTTCTTAAAGGCATTGGTTTTCAGGTAAATGTGCAGGCCTTTATAAAAGGCGTCGTTACCGAGGTAATTACGCAGCATGCCTAATATCCGGCCGCCTTTTTGGTAGGTAACTACATCAAAGACATCTTCTTTATCGGCATAATGGAAGCGCACCAGGTCTTTGGTTGCCGCTTCGGGATCGCTTAAATAGGCGGCCATATCCTGGTGATTCTGATCGGCTGCCACATCAGGCCCGTATTTATGTTCGGCCCAAAGTGTTTCGCTGAAATTGGCGAACGATTCGTTCACAGTCAGGTTGCTCCAGCTCTCGCAGGTCACATAATCGCCGAACCACTGGTGAAAGAGTTCGTGGGCGATAGTACTTGCCGCAAAATCATAATAAGCGTCCAGCAACTGGCGCTTGGTTTGATTTTCAAATTCGCCGTGCAGCGTAGCCGTCGTGTTTTCCATGGCCCCGCTCACATAATCGCGCACTACGATCTGCGAATATTTATTCCATGGATAGTCAATACCGGTTATTTTCGAATAGAAGTCGATCATTTCGGGCGTCAGGCCAAAAATAGCTTTGGCATTAGGAGCATATTTTGGCTCCATGTAATAATCCACCGGTTTGTTACGCCAGTGATCGTGGTATATCTTAAAATCGCCAACGGCCATCATAAACAGGTAAGGCGACTGCGGCAGGTCCATCACCCAGGTGTCGGTGCGGGTACCGTTGCCGTTTTCTTTTTGCGAAGCCAGGCGGCCGTTTGAGAGCGTTACATATTTGGCCGGAACCGTCATGCTGATCTCGTCGGTGGTTTTTTGTTCGGGCTTATCGATGGTAGGGAACCATGCCGATGAGCTTTCCGTCTCACCCTGCGTCCATACCTGGATCGGCTTGTCCTTATCCTTCCCGTCCGGGTTGATAAAATACAGGCCTTTTGCATCATTAATAGCGGCGCTGCCCCGTGCCTTCAACAGGTTGGGCTTGGAAGTGTAATCGATATAAATGGTATACGATTCATTGTTGCGATATACCTTGTCCAGTTGAATGGCCAGGCTCAGGCTATCGTCATATTTATATTTCAGCGGGATATTTTTGCCTTTTTTTACCAGCGCTACTTCCTTAATGTCCATGCCTTTGGCATCGAGCCGCAAGGTGTCGGTAGGGTAGAAATGCGGGTGCAGCGTTACCCACTCCTTGCCGTACATGTAACATTTTTTGTAGTCGAAACTAACAGCCAGTTTGGTGTGAACGAGGTCGTTGATCTTTGGCGGCGTCGCGCGGTATATTTTAAGCAATGTTGAATCATCCTTGCCTTGTCCCTGGGCAAATGATGTGTTAAAGCTTAACGCGAGTGCACTGCCGAGCACGACTGCGGAAAGCATTTTTAGTTTGATCATGGGTTTTTAATTATTGATTTAAATAGATTTTTCCTTCCTTCATCACGAAGGCCATATGTTGCAATATTGTTATGTCGGTCAACGGGTCGCCTGTCACGGCTACGATATCTGCAGATTTTCCCTTATTAATGCTGCCTATTGTATCGCTCATGCCCAACAGATCGGCGGCGCTGGTCGTAGCTGCTTTTATGGCTTCCATTGGCGGCATACCTGCCTCGACCATATATTGAAACTCGAGCGCATTTTTGCCGTGAGGGTAAACACCGGCATCGGTGCCGAAAGCGATCTTAACGCCTGCTTTATAGGCTCTGCCAAAAGTGGCCTGGATTTTCGGGCCAACCTCGAGCGCCTTCTTGGCTATTACCGGCGGAAAATAACCGGGTACCTTTGCCGAATCAGCAGTGGAACGCCCGGCGATGATGGTGGGAACCAGGTAAGTGCCGTATTTCTTAGCCAGCTCAAAATCCTCGTCGTTCATAAAGGTGCCATGTTCTATCGAGGTTACGCCTCCTAAAATGGCCCGCCTGATACCTTCAGCGCCGTGCGCGTGGCAAGCCACACGCAGCCCGTAATCTTTGGCGGTTTCTACTACTGCTTTGATTTCGTCTATGCTGAACTCTGCACCCGAGCTATTCTCAGTTAGGTCAAGCACGCCGCCGGTTGAGGCAATCTTGATCACCTTCGAGCCTCTTTTTATCTGCAGGCGGACGGCCTTTACCAGTTCATCTCTCCCGTCGGCAACGCCGTCATCCGGACCCATTTTATGATCGAAAACATCATCCCTGAAACCGGCCGAATTATCCATGTGGCCGCCGCTCGCGGATATGGCTCTGCCGGCTGTTATGATGCGCGGCCCATCAACCAGCCCTTTCTGAACGGCTTTGGCCAAACTGATATTTACTCCTGTGCCGCCAAGGTCGCGCACGGTGGTAAATCCGGCCAGCAGTGTTCTTTTGGCATAAACTGTAGCCTGGTATGCTATATCCGCGTCCGTTTTAGTAAAGGCGTCCATCATGCTGGTCCGGCTATGCTGTTCTTCCAGGTGAACATGGCAGTCGATCAACCCCGGCATGACGGTTTTATTTCTCAGGTCGATGATCTTATCATTTGCACCGCCCGAAGTATAGCCTTTTTGAATATCGGTGATCATTCCGCCATCTACGACAATGGTCATTTCGGACTGGGCGCTATTCGATATGCCGTCGATCAGCTTGCCGCATTGGATATAAGTTTTTTGTGCAAAAACGCCTGACGAGATAAAAAGCAGGAGAATAATGGAGAGAAGTTTCTTCATTTACGTTCAGTTAATATCAGGCTAAAATAGGGAAGTTTATGTTAAAACCATCAGACTGTGTTAACCGGCAATGTGTTACAATTGATTTTTACAAAAAGAAATACCGATCAAATTTTTAGGGTGTGCGAATGCGTACAACCACTGTATCAGAACAGTTCAGCCTCACTATTGCAGCTCGGAATAATCAACTATAAATTAAGCTGTTACAATATCGGCACTGCATTTGATATATCATTTTCAGCACACCGGCATTATGGGTTTTTTCCGTAAAACAATCGAGCGGCGTACCTACTCGCAGGACCGTTACTATATCCTCATCAAAAGGCAAAAAGAGGGTAGCGCGACGCTTAATGACTTGACCGAACTGGACGAAATTATCAACCGTCTGCCCGATATACGTGAAAAAGTGATTCGTGAAAATTTTTATAGTGACACTGACGAAACCGGCGAAGTACCTGACGATCCTACTATAGATAAATCAATACAAGATAGACCTGCAATGCATCAAAATTTTTGGCAAAAGATAAGGACACTTTGGGATCGGCTTTTTATTACCCCACCAGCTCCATCATCAACAGTACCGAATCGATATATTCCCGGTTATTAGCCAGGCGCGGCACTTTATGCTGCCCGCCGAGCTTACCCTTTTCCTTCATCCAGTTAAAGAAAGTTCCTTCAGGCGCTTTATGAACAATCGGCCGCCGCAGGGCCATATCTTTAAAGCGCTTCGCATCATAATCAGAGTTGATCTTACGCAGGGTTTCATCCAGTAAGTCGACGAAGCGATCAAATTCCGCAGGCTTCTGCTCAAATTCGATTACCCATTCATGCGCGCCTGATTCATCCTTCCTGAAATAGACGGGCGCTGCTGTATAATCGCGGATGATGGCGCCGGTTTGCCGGCATGCTTCGTCAAGCGCTCGCTCGGCATTATCGATAATAAGTTCCTCGCCAAAGGCATTAATGAAATGTTTCGTCCGCCCGGTAATCTGTATACGGTAAGGCGCTAACGTAGTAAAGCGTATCGTGTCGCCGATCATGTAGCGCCATAGGCCTGCATTGGTACTTATGATTAAGGCGTAATTTTTACCTACCTCCACTTCATCAAGCGATAAGGTTTTCGGGTTCTCGTCGTGTATGTTTTCCAGCGGCAAGAACTCGTAAAAGATACCATAATCCAGCATCAGGAGCATGTCGCCATGCTCTTCCAGGTCCTGTATGCCGAAAAAGCCCTCCGATGCATTATAGGTTTCCAGGTAATGCATATCCTCTTTAGGGATCAGCATCTTGAATTGTTCGCGATAAGGAGTGAAATTAACCGCGCCATGAAAGTAAAGTTCCAGGTTGGGCCATACTTCAAGCAAGTTGCTTTTGCCCGTCAGCTCGAGAATACGTTTGAATAAAAGCAAGTTCCAGGTGGGCACGCCGCTGATGCTGGTCACGTTCACATCCTTGGTAATCCGTGCCATCTTTTCGATCTTTTCCTCGAAATTTTCGAGCAGGGCGATATCCAGGTGCGGCGTGCGGTAAAACTCGGCCCAAAGCGGCAGGTTTTTCATGATCACCGCCGAAAGATCGCCGAAAGAAGTATCGGCGTTAAATTGGCTAACCTGGTGGCTTCCGCCCAGCGTCAGTGTCTTGCCGGTAAATATCCGGGCGTTGGGACGATTATTAAAATACAAGGTCAGCATATCCTTGCCGCCCTTAAAATGACACTCTTCGAGCGACTCCTCGCTGACGGGTATAAATTTGCTCCGGTCGCTTGTAGTTCCCGACGATTTAGCGAACCACCTGATCTCGCTGGGCCATAATACATTTTGTTCGCCATTAAGCATCCTTTCGATGTACAGCTTCAGCGTATCGTAGTTTTGTATCGGTACGCGCTCACGAAACTGGTCCAGGTTTTCAATATCGCTATAATGATATTTTCGGCCCCATTCGGTATTCCCGGCACTTGAAATCAGTTGCTCAAACCATTCCTCCTGGACCTCGTTGGGATATTTCATAAAAAGCTCGATCTGGTGGATACGCTTTTTGATGAACCAGGTAAATACGGAGTTAATAATTGGCATACTTTAGGTCATTAAGTCATTGCCGCTTTGCAGCAGTAGCAGGTCATTATGCAATACCGTCCACCTAAAGTAGTAAATAATGACGGCAACGCCAAATGACTTAATGACGCCAGGCAAATGACATATTACACAAACGTCTTTCTTTTTAACACGAAATTGGCTCCCAGGTATACCTTTCGCACCATTTCATTATCAGCCAGCACCTCCGGCACCCCAGATTCCAGTATCTTCCCTTCGAAAAGCAAATAGGCACGGTCAGTGATCGACAATGTTTCCTGCACGTTGTGGTCTGTGATCAGGATACCAATGTTGCGATGCTTTAATTTAGCCACCATCGACTGAATTTCTTCCACAGCAATTGGGTCTACCCCGGCAAAAGGTTCGTCGAGCAATATGAAATGAGGCTCGGCAGCCAGGGCGCGGGCAATTTCGGTACGGCGGCGCTCACCGCCCGAAAGCAGGTCGCCCCGGTTTTTACGTACTTTATGCAAGCTGAATTCATCAATCAGCTCTTCCAGTTTATCATGCTGCTGCTCCCTGGTCATTTTGCCCATTTCGAGCACCGCTTTAATATTATCCTCTACGGACAGCTTCCTGAAAACCGAAGCTTCCTGCGCCAGGTAACCAATGCCCTTCTGCGCGCGCCGGTACATCGGGTCCTTTGTTATATCTTCATCATCCAGGTAGATAGTACCTTCGTTAGGCTTAATCAGGCCCACGATCATATAAAAAGAAGTTGTTTTCCCCGCGCCGTTCGGCCCTAGTAAACCGACGATCTCACCCTGTGAAACATTGAATGAAACATGATTGACCACGGCGCGCTGCCGGTATTTTTTGACGAGATCTTCTGCCTTTAAAATCATTACAATTTAATATTCGCCGTACCCGCCGGGTGCGGCAAGAAAGTTTATTCCTCCCTAAAACGAATTCCTTTGATGTTCAATTGTATCGAACGCTTATCGCGCCATACATTTTCTTCTATCGTGTAGCAAATATCGAAAGGTTTTCCATTGTTTACTGTATAAAGATGCTCACCCATGCCGAATGCAATGCAATCGAACGCCGGGGAGCCGTTTTGCGTAACCGCCATTTTAAGGTGTTGCTCGCCAGCGAGACCGGCATAACCTGCTACCCTTACATTAGTGCTTAAAAATACCGGCGCCATATTCCCGGGCCCGAAGGGCGCAAACTGGTTTAATACCCGGAAGAATTTGGATCCGATTGCCGTCAATTCCAACTCACTATCGATCGTGACCTCTTGTATCAATTGGTCTTCGGTAATAGTTGCGCCTACTACTTCTTCAAACCGGTTTGAAAATGCGGTCAAATTTTCGGGGTGAAGCGTAAGGCCAGCCGCGTATTTATGTCCGCCGAACTGGATCAATAAGTCGCGGCACGCATAAAGCGCCTCGTACAAGTCGAAACCCAGCACTGACCTGGCCGATCCGGCGATATGGCCATTGGAACGAGTGAGCACAATGGTAGGCCGGTAATATTTTTCCGTCAGGCGCGAAGCTACGATACCGATCACTCCTTTATGCCAGTTCTCGCTGAACAGTACGGTAGACTTGCGCCCGATCATCACGTCGTCGCCTTCGATCATGCCCAATGCCTCGTCGGTAATGGACATATCATGGCCTTTGCGTTCGACGTTCTGCTCGTTGATCAGCAAGCCCTTTTCTACCGCTGCTTCCTCGTGGCAGGAAACCAGTAATTCAACCGCATGCCTGGCATCATCAATACGACCGGCGGCATTAATGCGCGGGCCCAGCAAAAAAACCACATTGGATATGGTGTATTCGCCTACCCTGCCGGCAACGCCCATCAACGCCTTCAAGCCGATGCAGGGATCGCTGTTTAACTTTTGCAGGCCGAAATAAGCCAACACTCGATTTTCTCCGGTTATATGTACGATGTCGCAGGCAATGCTTACCGCAACCAGGTCGAGGTAGCAACTCGCTTCCTCGAATGGAATGTCATTCTTTTCGGCGTAAGCCTGAACCAGCTTAAAGCCGATTCCGCAACCCGAAAGTTCCTTATAAGGGTATTCGCAATCGGGCCTCTTCGGATCGAGCACCGCAATAGCTTCGGGCAACTCGTCGCCGGGCAGGTGATGGTCGCAGATGATAAAATCGATGCTCCGTTCGTTTGCATAAGCGATCTTATCCACAGACTTGATGCCGCAATCCAGCGCGATGATCAGGCTAAACCCATTTTCGGCCGCATAGTCGATGCCCTGCTGCGACACGCCGTATCCTTCCCTATACCTATCGGGTATGTAATAGTCGATATTTTCGTGCCGTTTTTTAAAAAAACTGTAAACCAGTGAAACGGCGGTCGTTCCATCTACGTCATAGTCGCCATAAACCAGGATTTTCTCTCCGGCAGCTATTGCATTGTCAACACGCCGGACGGCTTTTTCCATATCGGCCATCAGGAAAGGGTCGTGCAGGTGGCGTAGGTCGGGGCGAAAAAAATAGCGGGCATCATCAAAAGTATTAATGCCGCGCTGTACCAGGAGGGTGCTCAAAACGGGGTCGACAGCAAGTTCATCGGCCAGTTTTTTTACATCGGCATTATCCGGCCTTTCCCTGAACGCCCACCGTTTATTCATATCTTTGTCGCTTGAAACAGTAAAGATAAATAATGTGGAGATATGCAGATGTGCGGATGTGCAAATTGGTACCTGTTCCAGGTCAATTATAGCATCTGTTTATATGCATATTCTCACAATGCATTACATAAATGGAGATTTTTGCTTTAGGCGAGGGATCGTACTCCGTCGATTCCACCAAAAAATTCATACCCTTTGATCCGCAGCGGGATAATTTCAGGGAAAGGCCTGGTTCGTTGTTTATTCATATTAACCCATTCCTGGTTAAAACATCCGAAGATCTGATCCTTTTCGATGCCGGCTTAGGTTATAAAGACACCCGCGATGAGCTATTTATACACCAGCACATCCGCAATATCGGTTTTGATCCTGATGACGTGACATTGGTATTAATGTCGCACCTGCATTATGATCATTCGGGTGGCCTGGTAGTCGAACGAAATGGCAGGCTGGAGTCAAGTTTTCCGCAGGCTATCCATGTGATACAAAAAGGAGAATGGGAGTTTGCAATTACAGGCCGGTCATCCTCGTACCACAAAGAAATATTTGAAGCGCTGAACAACGCTGTTAACATCCATTTCGTCGAAAATTCCGGCGAATTAAAGACCGGGATCAAATACGAGCTATCCGGCGGCCACTGCCCTTACCACCAGGTTTTTTGGCTGAACGATGCCGGGGATAAATGTTTTTTTGGCGGCGACGAGCTGCCTGAACCAGAGCAACTGATACGTAAGTTTATTGCCAAATACGACTACGACGGGCGTAAATCGATGCAATTGAGGGAAGAATATGGTAAAAGAGCAGCAGAAGGAGGATATACTTGTTTATTCTACCACGCAAAGTCCAATCCTGTCGGGAGGGTGCGGTTTGAAAACGAAGTATTTATTGTGGACAAGGTTTAGATGTTGTAAGGTTGAAGAGTTTGAATGTCGTAACGTTATTTTTTGCCAAAGACAGCCTTGAAACTTTACAACGTTTCAATATTTCAACAAACTTCAGGCGTGATTTTCAACCTCGAAAAGTTCCTTGATCTTTTCAACATTGAGCGGTTTGGATATAAAATCTTTTACCAGCGGGTATGAGCGTGCCTTATTGATGTCGTTACTGAATACAGAAGACGAAATGATATATACCTTGCATTTGCCCAGCGGGTCGATATTCATGCGGGTATACTCATCCAGGAATTCCCATCCGTTCATGATAGGCATGTTGATATCCAGCAGGATATAATCAGGCAGTTTAGAAGGATCTTCCCGCTGTATATCCATAAGCAGGTCGATTGCATACTTTCCATGCAAACATGCGGTTATATCAGTGTTTGACAAGGCCTTCTTTATCAACTTGATGGAAATAAAGTTGTTTATTTCATCATCATCAACAAGCAAAATACTTACAGTGCCGCTATTATTCATCATATATGCTTTATACGAGATGAAATTTTAAAAGGTTATGTGCATTCAATAGTAAAAGAATAAAAAAATGCGTAACTGAAAATAGATTACAATTTAGCACTTTTTACTAATGAATTAAACAATATTTTATATCAATAGGCAAAATTCAATCGTCGTTTTTAAACCCGTAATCACGCTCGACAAAGCAAATGCGTGTTTTATAGTGCCGGTACCATTTTGCACGGCCGGTATTTTGCGCCACCAGGTGGCGTTCGTTGGCTTTCCAGTTTCGAATTGCGTCAAGCGATTCCCAATAGGAAACGGTTATGCCCAATCCGTCACGCGCGGATTCCACACCGAGGAACCCTGGCTGCTGCTTAGCCAGTTTTTCCATTTCGGCCGCCATTTCGCTGTAGCCGTTATCGCCTTCAGTACGAAGGGAGGTAAAGATTACGGCATAGTATGGGGGGTGAGGGGTGTCGGCAACGGCCCCTTCTAAATCTCCGCCGGGCGGGGAGACTTTTAAATTTTCTGTATCAATAGCCATCCTTTAAAAAAATTAAGCCCCTCTCCATCGGAAAGGGGTTGGGGCGAGGCTTATTCTATCGCGCTTTCTTCAAACTCATAATCTTCAAGCGGCGGGCACGAGCACACCAGCGTCCGGTCGCCATAGGTATCGTTTACCCGGCCTACCGAAGGCCAGAATTTATAAGCAGCCACATAGGGCAGCGGGAACGCCGCTTTTTGGCGTGTATAAGTATGTTCCCAATGATTGCCTGTGACTACCGCGGCGGTATGCGGGGCATTCTTTAGAGGGTTGTTAACTTTATCCGACTGGCCGCTTTCCACATCATGTATCTCATGACGTATAGTGATCATCGCGTCGCAGAACCGGTCAAGTTCGTGCTTTGGTTCCGACTCCGTCGGCTCAACCATCACCGTGCCTGCAACGGGGAATGACACTGTAGGCGCATGGAAACCGTAATCCATCAAACGTTTAGCAATGTCGATCACTTCAACCCCGAAACCTTTGAACGCGCGGCAATCCAATATCATCTCATGCGCGCAGTGGCCGTTAGCGCCGGTATATAATATTGGGTAATGATCTTTCAGGCGGCTTTTGATGTAATTGGCATTCAGGATAGCATATTTCGTGGCATCCGTCAAACCTTCGGCGCCCATCATGGCAATGTAAGCATGCGAGATAATGAGGATCGAAGCCGAACCCCATGGCGCCGCCGAGACCGCGTGAATGGATTTGCCTTTATTAATGTCGACAACCGCATGACCCGGCAGGAAAGGCACCAGGTGCTTAGCCACGCCGATCGGGCCCATGCCGGGACCGCCGCCGCCGTGGGGTATGCAGAATGTTTTATGCAGGTTAAGGTGACAAACATCGGCGCCGATATTAGCCGGGCTTGTGAGGCCGACCTGCGCATTCATATTAGCGCCGTCCATATAAACCTGGCCGCCGTGCTGGTGGATGATATCGCATATTTCGACAATGGCTTCTTCGAATACGCCGTGTGTAGACGGGTAAGTTACCATCAGGCAGGAAAGATCGTCCTTGTGTTCTTCTGCCCGGGTTCTCAGGTCGGCCACATCGATATTGCCGTTGTCATCGCATTTCACCACTACGATCTTCATGCCGGCCATCGCAGCTGACGCAGGATTTGTACCGTGCGCAGACGATGGAATCAACACCACGTTCCGGTGGCCTTCGCCCCTGTCGTGATGATAAGCGCGGATCACCATCAGGCCGGCATATTCTCCCTGAGCGCCGGCATTCGGCTGAAGGCTCATAGCGGCAAAGCCAGTGATCTCCGACAGCCAGTTGTTCAGCTCATCAAATAGCTGCATATACCCACCCACCTGGTCGGAAGGAGCAAAAGGGTGCATCTTGCTGAATTCAGGCCAGGTAACCGGAACCATTTCGGTGGTCGCATTCAGCTTCATGGTGCAGGAGCCTAAGGCGATCATCGAGTGGCAAAGCGAAAGGTCTTTGGTTTCCAGCGCTTTGATATAACGCAGCATCTCATGTTCTGAGTGGTGCGTATTAAACAACGGGTGCGTTAAGTAAGCTGATGTACGCTGTAAATTTTTCGGAATGACTGTTTGAACATTGGCCTTCAGTTTATCGAAGGCCACATCATTCAGTGTTTTGCCTTTTACTTTGGCAAATATCTTTACCAGGATTTTGACATCATCGGGCGAAGTAGTTTCGTCTAATGAGATCGTAGCAACCGAACCTTTGTAATGCAGGTTAAGCTCGTGGTTCAGTGCCTCGGCATGGATAGGGCCGGCCAATTCGCCCAGGTCGAACTTCAGCGTGTCGAAATAAGATTTATTTAGTTGCTGATAACCTAATTCAGACAGCGATTCGCTAAGCAGCACCGTTAAACCGTGTATACGTTCCGCGATGAGCTTCAACCCTTCCGGACCATGATAAACCGCGTACATTCCAGCCATGATGGCTAATAGTGCCTGCGCGGTACAGATGTTTGAAGTTGCTTTATCGCGACGGATATGCTGCTCACGTGTTTGCAGGGCCATGCGCAGCGCGTAGTTGCCGGCGCTGTCAATTGTTACGCCGATGATACGGCCGGGTATTGATCTTTTATATTCTTCCTTAGTGGCAAAAAAAGCCGCATGAGGGCCACCGAAACCCATCGGCACGCCAAAACGCTGGCTCGACCCAACGACCACATCGGCGCCCCATTCGCCAGGAGGCGTCAGCAGCAGCAAACTCATAATATCGGCAACCACGGTAAGCTTGATGCCTTTCTCGTGTGCTTTTGCAGCAAACCCGGAGTAATCGTAAACCTCACCATCGCCGGCCGGGTATTGCACAATGGCGCCGAACATATTTTCGTTCAGCTCAACCGTCCTGTGATCACCGATCTGCAGTTCAATACCGTAAGGCTCCGAACGCGTCTTTAAAATATCGATAGTTTGAGGAAAAACCTGGTCGGATACGAAGAAGACTTTGGCGTTTTGGTTTTTGCGCAGGCTGTACTGCAGAAACATAGCTTCGGCAGCCGCAGTGCCTTCATCCAACAGGGAGGCGTTAGCTATTTCCATTCCGGTCAGGTCGATCACCATGGTTTGAAAATTCAGCAAAGCCTGCAAACGGCCTTGTGCTATTTCGGCCTGGTAGGGCGTATATTGGGTGTACCACCCCGGGTTTTCCAGTATGTTGCGCTGGATGACGCCCGGCACGATCACGTCATAATATCCCTGGCCGATGTATGATTTAAAAACTTTATTTTTTGAAGCTGTTTGCCTGAGTGTGTTCAGGTAATCGAACTCGCTTTTTGCGGGCGGAAGGTTTAGCTTTTTCCTGAGCCGGATGCTTGCGGGAACCGTTTCGTCTATCAACTCATCAAGTGAACTTACTCCAACTGTTTTTAGCATTTCGGCCGTATCCGCATGTCCTGGCGCGATATGCCTGTCCTGAAATTTCTCCTGGTAATCTGTGTTCAGCTTCATTAATTTTTGTCCCGGTTAATTATTGCCGCAAAGGTACATTTTTCACCGCTGAGTAACAATGACCTAACCTGATAGTGACAATGGGATTTACACAAAAACCGGTACGTCGTTCACACAGGCGAAACTGTTCAGGCTAATTGCCGCAAATACATCTGGATGGTATTCTCCAGCCCGTAATATAGTGCGTCGCATATTAATGCATGACCGATGCTTACTTCTAATAATCCGGGTATATTTTGGGCGAAATATTTCAGGTTGTGCAGGTCAAGGTCGTGACCGGCATTCAGACCAAGGCCGGCTTTTTGCGCTGCCCGGGCTGCCTCAATATAAGGAGCAATAGCCAGTTCTCTTCCCTGGTGATAATGACTGGCGTAACCTTCGGTGTAAAGCTCTATCCTGTCTGTTCCGGTGGTCGCGGCAGCTTCCACCATCTCTATTATGGGATCGACAAAGATCGACACCCTGATCCCCACGTCTTTGAACAGTTTGATCATGTCTTTCAGATACTGCTGATTCTTGATCGTATCCCAACCATGGTTGGAGGTAAGCTGTCCCAAAGCATCGGGCACCAGCGTAACCTGCTCGGGCTTATTGGCCAATACCAAATCTATAAATTTCTGTTCCTGGCAATTGCCCTCGATGTTGAACTCGGTGGTAACGACCTTTTTTAGTTCGAAGACATCATTGTAACGAATATGCCTTTCATCGGGCCGCGGGTGTACGGTAATGCCCTGCGCGCCGAAACGTTCGCAATCTTTGGCAACTTGTACAAGGTTGGGATTATTGCCGCCACGTGAATTGCGCAGGGTGGCGATCTTATTGATATTGACGGATAGACGGGTCATGATTATTTCGGATTTTTCGCGGTTTATTAATTTTTTAAGGTGCTCAAGAGGGCTTCGCCGTTTCGGATATTCAATTTCGGATTTATATGTCTCCGTAACTAACAGCAGATGGGGTAAATATCATTATTCCTTACTTAACATCTCAAACAATTTTATCGATTCGTTTATTTTTGATGCTGAAATGAAGAACCGGGTTAAGCCATTTCTTATCGCACTGATTTTTTTGGCGGCAGTTCCCACCTGCCGTGCCCAGCAAAATTTCCTCAGTATTAAAAACTATCGTGTTTTTTACGGCTGGGCGCATAATTACCCGCAGGACTGGCTCATTCTGCGCCGATTTGAAAATAACGGCCGCGATTACCTTTTAATGGTGAACCCGCAAAACCTGCAGAGCAAGGTAGACGAGAGCAGCTTTTACCAAATAAAGCAAATGACGCTTGCCGAAACCCGTGTCTTTTTCAAAAACACACCTTACGAAAAAGCGATTACAAAGTCCGAAAAGCAATCTGTTAATATACAGGATGCCGGCATCGAGCGGGGTTTACCCTCTAAAGCAGGCATCAGCCTTACGGCCGACCTGTGCCCGTCACACAAGCCCTTGGACCGGCGCATATTCATCGCCATGATCAGTGAATTTCAGAAGGTGGAGAAACCGGCGCCCATAGCGCTTTCGGTAAGCGGCTTGTGGATGCTGTCGCATGCCGCTGATATTCAATGGTTGAAGAAACTGAGTAACGCCGGCGATATCCGCATCACCTGGGTAAACCATTCCTACAACCACAGGGTAAGTAAAACCGCGCCGCTAAAAGAAAATTTTCTTTTAGAACCGGGTACCGATATTAACTATGAAGTGCTTGCGACTGAAAAACTGATGCTGAAGAATGGCCTCGTGCCATCTGCTTTTTTCCGCTTTCCCGGCCTCGTATCCAACCAGCAATTAGTTTACAAGATTACGGATTATGGCCTGATCCCGATCGGTTCGGACGCCTGGCTGGCTAAAGGACAAGGAGCGCAAAACGGCAGCATCGTGCTTATACACGGCAATGGCAATGAACCCGTTGGTGTGGCTGATTTCCTCAATTTGCTCCGCAAAAAAACCCGGCAAATTTCTAAAAAACAGTGGTTACTGTACGACCTGAGCAGCACGGTGAAAGATGAGGCGGAGCAGGGGGAATAGCAAAAAAGCACCGCCTTCCGACAGTGCCTTTGATATTTTACCTTTCAGCTTTCGCCTTTCACCTTAATAACGGTAGTACTCCGGCTTGAACGGTCCGTTCACCGGTACACCGATATATTCTGCCTGGTGCGGGTCGAGTTCTTCCAGTTCCACGCCGATCTTAGCTAAATGCAAGCGGGCAACTTTTTCGTCGAGGTGTTTGGGTAAGGTATAAACCTTGTTTTCGTATTTGTCGCTGTGCAGCCAAAGCTCCAATTGAGCCAGCGTTTGGTTGGTGAACGAGTTGCTCATCACAAAGCTCGGGTGACCGGTTGCGCAACCCAGGTTAACCAGACGGCCTTCAGCTAAAACGATCAGGTCCTTGCCGTTGATGGTATATTTATCCACTTGTGGTTTAATCTCGATCTTGGTGTGGCCGTAATTGGTGTTCAGCCATGCCATGTCAATCTCGTTATCGAAGTGGCCGATGTTACAAACGATGGCCTTATCTTTTAAAGCGCGGAAATGCTGCTCGCGCAGGATGTCGCAGTTGCCGGTAGCAGTTACCACAATGTCGGCCTCAGCAATAGCGGTCGATAATTTTTTTACTTCATAACCTTCCATAGCAGCCTGCAGGGCACAGATCGGATCGATCTCGGTAACGATCACACGCACACCGGCGCTGCTTAACGATTCAGCAGAACCTTTGCCTACGTCGCCGTAGCCGCAAACGATGGCTACCTTACCGGCCAGCATTACGTCGGTAGCGCGGCGGATAGCATCAACCAGCGATTCGCGGCAACCGTATTTATTATCAAATTTCGATTTGGTGACCGAGTCGTTAACATTTATGGCGGGCAGCGGCAGGGTTCCTGCTTTCATCCTGTCGTACAGCCGGTGAACACCGGTGGTAGTTTCTTCCGACAGTCCTTTGATACCGGCAACCAGTTCAGGATATTGATCCAGCACCATGTTGGTCAGGTCGCCGCCGTCGTCCAGTATCATGTTCAGGGGCTTACGGTCTTCCCTAAAGAATAAAGTTTGCTCGATGCACCAGTCGAACTCCTCGGCGTTCATGCCCTTCCAGGCATAAACAGAAGTTCCGGCAGCGGCGATAGCGGCAGCGGCGTGGTCCTGGGTCGAGAATATATTGCACGACGACCAGGTAACCTCGGCACCCAGCGCCTGTAGTGTTTCGATCAAAACAGCGGTCTGTATGGTCATGTGCAGGCAGCCTGCGATACGTGCGCCCTTTAAAGGTTGCGACGGACCGTATTCGGCGCGAAGCGCCATCAGGCCCGGCATTTCTGCTTCGGCCAGTGAAATTTCTTTTCGGCCCCACTCGGCCAGCGATAAGTCTTTTACCTTATGCTTTACATAGGTAGTTTCTACTGATGACGACATAGTAAAAATTGATTTTGCGCAAAATTACGCAATAGAAATATCTTTAGGAAATCAGGCGATTTGGCGTCTTAATCTTAGCAATAAATACTAATCCAACACTTTCAGGGTGAGGCCTCAGGCAGTTGCCAGCTCGGGCTTAACCTGTTTATGCGAGGGCGCTTTGGCGTTATCGGCCGACATCGACAGCTTGCCGTTGTGCGAGCCGCCCGATTCAACCTGCAATACCTGGGTCTTGATATCACCCGCTATGCGGCCAGTGCTTTTTATTTCGAGTGACTGAGCGCTAATGTTACCGCTTACGGTTCCGTATACAATAATCTCTTTGGTGACTATGTTTCCGGTAATTACTCCTTTTTCGCCAAGTATGAGACCTTCGTCGACCATTACGTCTCCATTGACACGCCCTTCTATGCGCACATAGGCCGGGGCCTTCATATTGCCGTCGAAAACACATCCTTCGCTGATCAATGTTGAGATCACCTGCTGGTCGAGCTCTACTTTACTCTTTTTTGAAAACATAGTCTGTATACGCTAAATCGTTTATTGTGGTTACTGTCAGTTGTTGAGCGTAAGGAATTTTGCCGGGTTAACCGGTTTCCCGTTTTTCCTTACCTCGTAATGCAGGTGCGGCCCGGTCGTCCTTCCCGTCGAGCCTATTTTGCCAACCACATCACCGGTTTTTACCTGTTGCCCCTCTTCAACGTTAATATGGGATAAATGCCCGTAAAGGGTCTGAAAGTCATTTTTATGCTGCACGATAACGCAATTACCATAGCCGCCCTTCCAGCCTGTAAAGATCACTTTGCCGTCAGCGGTCACATGTGCGGGGTCTCCTTTGGCGCCTCTGAAGTCAACACCCGGATGCAGTTCGGCATCCTCCGAGTCGAATGGATTGGTGCGGTAGCCAAACGCCGAGGTGATCGAACTCAAACGCGGGTAACCCATCGGCGTAAAAGCCACACTGTTTAATAAGCGGCCCAGGTATTCGTCATAAAGAGAATATTTTTCGTTATCGCTGATCTTGGTATCGGCAGTATTATCGCCGCCGACATCCTTGGTCGAAAATCCTTTCAGTCCCCTTTTGCGGAGGTAATCGTTGATCTTCTGCAGTTTTTGCTGTATAGATTGAATATAAGTTTGGGCGGTGCTTTTTTCGTTGGCGCTGGTCAGGGCTGCGGCTTCGGCGGCTGGCAATTTGCTCTTCAGCGTGGCGATCTGGCTCAGCAATTGCTGTTTTTCCTGTTCACTCTGACTGTTCTTGGTATTCAGGTAAATAACTGAACCTGCTAAGGCTATGATGATAAGAACGACAGTAGCGATATAGTGTTTTACTCTTTTCAGGTGCTTGGTACGCACCCTTATTGCTTGTGTCTGCTCCTGGTTTTTATTAAGAATAATGATCGTACTAAAATTGCCTAGTTTTAGGTTCATGATATTGTGCGGCGTATGGTTTGAGCTATGCAATATAAAACTAAGAGTGCGACAAAAACAAAAAAAATCGGCTTTTTAACATTTATCGGGCGACTCTCTGCCTCATTTCACCTAAGCCTCACCTTTATACGTAATTCGTCAGTAAAATGTTATTATTACACTTACTAAATTTGAATAAAAAATGATTTTTTATCTTTGTGAAAAGATTTTGAAAAAGACATGATGTACCCTGAATACCTGGTAGCCCCAATGCGGGAAGAACTGACCAAAGTTGGTTTTGAAGAGTTAAAAGATGCAGATGCGGTAACCAAAGCCATTGAAAGCGAAGGTACTGTGTTTGTAATGGTCAACTCGGTTTGCGGATGCGCCGCAGGCATGGCGCGTCCCGCTGCGCGGATGGCTGTACAGAACGAAAAACATCCGGATAAATTGGTAACGGTTTTTGCAGGCATGGAAACCGAAGCGGTTAATAAAGCACGCGCTTATATGCTGCCTTACCCCCCGTCGAGCCCGGCTATGGCCTTATTTAAGGATGGTAAGCTGGTTCATATGATCGAGCGCCACCAGATCGAAGGCCGCCCCGCGCAAATGATCGCCGACAACCTGGTCCACGCGTTCGAGCAATACTGCTAAGTTAAGGTGAAAGGATAAAGGTAAAAGGCGAAAGGAGCATATCCCTTCGCCTTTTTACGTTTGGCAAACCTTTAACCTTTCGCCTTTGACCTTTATCCTCTAAATGATCGGTATATCAGGAGTATATTTCCCATTATAGTTCTTTTTTTCGAGTTTCTTTTCCTCCTGGCCGTTCAGCATTTCCTCAAGGCTCGGGCCATCGGGATGACCGACGGCTTCTTTAACCGGGTCGGTGCTCGCAGGTTTGGTCACTCGTTTTTTAGTTATTTTCTTCATACCAGTTCAACAGGCGCGCGAAACCTTTTGTTTCAATTGCGGCCATAAAGCAGTTCGTCGGGGACAGGCACAGCGTCCGGAATCCGGGCATCCATTTTATCCGGCGCTATGTAAACCAGCTTTAGGGTTACTCCCTCGTCCTTCTGAAAATATTCAAGCCTGATTGGGTAAAAGCCTTTCTTTAGCGGCACGATGTATGACTTACCGCGACTGGCGTCATGCAGCCCGTCATTGTCCACCAAAGCCTTCCCATTGAGAAATAATTTGGAGCCGTCGTCGGAAACGAGCGCAAATAAATAATAACCGTCTTGTTTAGCCTCGAACTGGCCGGTAAACACCACCCCAAAATTTTGCTGCTTAGGCATTTTGCCAATGTCAAAGTCCTTGCCGGCGAAACCTTCTTTCACAGGTTTTAGCTTTGAAAAATCAGGCAGCTTGCTCCATTCGCCTTCATAATACGCGTAATGAAGGCCGCCCGGATTCAGATCTTTGCTCAAACGCGAAGGAGGTAGCGCCGGGCCTTCCGTAAAAACTCCGCTGGCTGATTTGTCAAACTTATCATTACTGGTAAACACTTTGACCGTGAACGTCCCCGCACTGTTCAGCATCATCGTTTTGGTAATATTGGGCGAGTTGCCTGTGGGCATGCTGCCATCAATGGTATAATGAGCCTTCGAAGTGTCGTCGTCAAAATCCCATATTTTTATGGGTTTATCTTTGAGCATGATGCCAGCCATGGGGTGAAATTCAGGTGCGCGCTGGCGGAAACCCTGGTATATAAACCGCAAGCCGTCATACATCGTCTTCAGCCTGATGGTGCCGTGTGTCTCGTTTGCATAGGAGGTTACCTTCCAGGCAACGGCCGGCGGCGCGTACTTTTGGAAGAGTGTATCCATCGGGTCGATAGCCATCTCGCGCATGCCCTGGCCGGCCCGGCCGGTGATATATATACTTCTTTGCATGCCGGCCAGTGACGGTAGTTTTTTTGCCGCATCGGGCAGCATATAGCGGTTGTCCCACCAGTAGCTGGGGTCGGCCGCGATGTATGATTTAAAAACTTCCGGCTCGTTCAGCAAAACATAGGTTACAAACAACCCGCCGAGCGAATGGCCGAACAGAATATTATCCCCGTCGGCAGGATATGTCTTATTGATATAAGGGATCAATTCGTCTTTAAAAAAAGCCAAAAACTGAGGAGCGCCGCCCGATGTACTATTACCGCTATCATTTACATGCGTAGGCGTTAAGTCCTTGCCCCGGTCGATATTCAAAACGCCGACGATAATAGCCTGGGGCATAAAACCTTCACGGCTAACGAACGCCTCCACATCAGCCATGGTTCTCGTATTATCGTCCCCATCGGTTACGTAGATCACATCGTACTTATCCGCCGAACCGGGTTTGTAGCCGGGCGGCAAAACTACCTGTATGAAACGCTTTTGGCCCAGGGCAGCCGAATTGATAGAGTCTCTTTTACCCGGTAATTCCTGTGCTGACGAGCCTATTGCCAGGATGCACAGTACAGCGGCGGTAAGGACGGAGAAAATTCGGTTCATACCAATGTTTTTTGCGCGTTTATTAAAGTCAGCGTTAAAATACGTGCCATTCGGTTATATTGTTGATTATCAACACCTAAATTAAGCTCGACCGACTCACACTGTACGATTGCGGACAGCCATTGCACGCTTCCGGGCAAAAACTGACAGATCGTGCTGTTACACTACATAACGTCATTCCGTAATTGTTTTAAAAAGTATCGATGAAAAGGGTCATTCTTATCGTATTTGTATCGCTGTGCATTTTTGGATGTAAAAAAGGCGGTATTTCACTGTCGGGCGGCCTTTACGGCAAATGGGAACTGCATAAGACGTATGGTGGTTTTATACTACAGGCTGATTCGGTTTATCAACCGGGTAATGGCAACATTCTCTTGTTGAATACCGATGGAACATACAAAAGGTACACCAACGGTGCGCTGTCGGCGCAGGGTGTTTACAGTATCCGGGAAAACAGCCTGCTGTTTGATAACGACACCCCCGGTTCAACGATAACTATCAACAATTCCGTGCTGACATTACAGCCCCGGATACCTGACATAGCTACTTCGCAATACGTCAGGATCAGCAATTAACCGGTACTTAACCGGCAGGCTAAGAATATTTTTACAGCCTCCACAGCTTCTTTTACATCGTGAACCCTCAGGATGCTTGCGCCCTTTGCCAGCGCTATCGTGTTAAGCGCTGTCGTTCCGTTCAGCGCACCTTCAGCGGTCTGGTCAAGCAATTTGTAGATCATCCTTTTGCGCGATACACCAACCAGGACGGGCAGTTCCAAAATGCCGAAGTCCTGCAGCCGGCTCATCAGCGCAAAACTATGCTCGTGCATTTTAGCAAAGCCAAAGCCGGGGTCGATAATCACATCGTGCACGCCAAGTTCTGTTAACCGATGATACCTTTCGGCAAAATAATCCAGCACTTCGTTGAAAACATCCTCGTATTGTGCCATTTGGTTCATATCCTGCGGCGTTCCTTTCATGTGCATCAGAATGTAGGGCACCTGCAGCCTGGCGACGGTCGCAAACATTTCGTCGTCCAGGCCGCCTCCTGAGATGTCGTTGATCATATGGGCACCGGCACTAACAGCGGCTTCAGCGATTTCCGACCTGAATGTATCGACAGAAATTATGGCGTCAGGATGATTGGCGGATACAAGCTCCACAACAGGCAGCAGGCGATCCAGCTCTTCTTCAGCCGAAATATCCTCCGCTCCGGGCCTCGACGAATAAGCACCCATATCCAGGAAATCAGCGCCTTCGGCCAGCATTTTTCCTGCCTGTTGCAAAGCGTCGGCTAATATGGGTTTCCGGCTGCCCGCATAAAAGGAATCGGGTGTGAGATTAATAATTCCCATTACCTTTGGCGTACTCAAATCGATTAGTTTACCGCCGGCATTGATGGTGAGCTTTTTCCGAAAAAATGTATCTTTAGCCACTGGTTCTTTGTTGTAATGTTGAAAGGTTTTAAGGTTGTAAAGTTACTTTTATATCTTTAAAATTGCCGAAAGGATAATGCGCCACCTTAATCCCAAAGGAGCAAAGAAGAAATATGGTCTTATTTCTTGCATCGCACATCCGACAACATTGCAACTTTCCAACACTACAACTTTTCAACAAAAATTGAGCAACACAGCAACAGAATACGACGCGGTAATTAAGGTTTGTAAGGATCTTTTCATGAAAAAGACCCGCGACTACGGCACCGCGTGGCGTATATTACGCATTCGATCCATTACCGACCAGATATTTATCAAAGCACAACGCATCCGTACGCTGGAGGAAAAAAAGGTGTCGAAAGTGGACGAAGATATCACAAGCGAATATGTGGGTATCGTTAATTATTGCGTTATAGCTATGATGCAGCTGGATGCAAAATCTGATGCGCCTTTGGAACTTGCACCTGACCAGGTAGACACGCTTTTTGATGAGAAAGTGAATGAAACCAAGCACCTGATGTTCGCCAAAAATCACGATTACGGCGAAGCCTGGCGCGATATGCGCATCAGTTCCATGACCGATCTGATCCTGATGAAGCTGCTGCGCGTAAAGCAGATCGAGGATAACCAGGGCCAGACGCTTGCCTCCGAAGGGGTTAAGGCTAATTACCAGGACATGTTGAACTATGCCGTTTTTGCGCTGATAAAATTAGGAGTGAAATGAAACGCGCTGTCTGGACCTGCCGTATCCTGGTCGGACTTCTTTTTATCTTCTCCGGTCTCATCAAGATCAACGATCCGCTTGGCTTTTCCTATAAGCTCGACGAATATTTTGACGTTTTTCACATCAGCTTTTTAAGCAGCCTTTCGCTGAGCATAGCAATCGTGCTTTGCACGCTTGAAGTAGTGCTTGGTTTTGGAATCCTGATCGGAGTGCGCCCGGTTAAGATTGCCTGGGGCTTATTGCTCCTAATCATTTTCTTCGGTTTTCTTACGTTTTATTCGGCCTGGTTTAAAGTGGTTCAAACCTGCGGTTGTTTTGGCGATGCCATTCCTCTCACGCCCTGGCAGTCGTTCAGCAAGGATATGGTGCTGCTGGCGTTGGTGCTGGTTATATTCGTTAACCGCAGGACCATACGCCCGGCTTTTAACGACAAATTGGGCGACAGGCTGCTCACCGGGGCGATAATTGTAGCGCTCGGCATCGGCTTATATACCTACAATTTCCTGCCTGTAATAGATTTTCTGCCTTACAAAGTCGGGGCAAATATTCCTTCCGAAATGAAGGCCCCGCCGGGGGCAAAGCCGGATGAATTCGAGATCATGTATCACCTGAAGAACAAGAAGACAGGTGAAGAGAAGGACATGAACGACAAAGATTACATTAAAAGTAATATTTGGAAGGATAACAACTGGGCCGTGGTGGGAACACCGGAAAGCACATTGTTAAAAAAAGGTTATGATATTCCAATCAAAGACCTGGTGATACAGGATGCGCAGGGGAATAATTATACCAACGAGCTGCTGGCCAATCCCTTTGATAACCTGGTTATCGTCGCGTACGATCTGAACAAAACCAATAATCAGGCGTTAGGCAGGCTCAATGCGCTGGCCATAAACCTGGCGCAGAATTTTAATACCCGCACGGTGCTGCTTACATCGGCGCCTACCGAAAATGCAGAAGCTTTCAGCAAGGCTAATCACTTGGCTATGGAAATATTTTATGCGGATGAGGTTCCGCTAAAGACCATGGTGCGAGCCAACCCGGGCGTATTGCTTTTGAGAAATGGAACAATACTTGGCAAGTGGCATTACCACAACGTGCCAAGCTATGATAACCTGGTAAAGGAATATTTTCAGCATTAACCATGATCCGCTATATCCTCCGCAAGTTGGGCTACAGCCTGGCAGTGATGCTGGGCATAGTGGTTATCGTTTTTTTCCTGTTCAATATTTTGCCGGTCGACCCGGCCCGCATGACGCAGGGGCAGCGCGCCGACGTGCAATCATTGCAAGCGGTACGAAAGGAGTTCGGGCTGGATAAACCGGTGCCGGTGCAATTTGCTTATTATATCAACGACCTTTCGCCGATCGGGTTTCACGACCGCAGACCTGAAGAGCAACAGAAGTACCATTATGTAACGCTGATTCCCGTTTCCAAAACCAAAGTGATCGCATTGAAGTGGCCGTACCTGCGCCGCTCATATCAAACCTACAAAGAAGTGGGACCATTGTTAATGGGTGTAATACCTAATACGCTGATATTGGCCACAACTGCTATGATTTTTGCTATTATCATAGGCGTATTCCTGGGGACGCTCTGCGCTGTTCATCAAAACACCTGGATCGACAAGGCATCGGTGGCATTTTCGACCCTGGGTATATCGGCGCCATCTTTTTTTGCAGGCATCATCATTGCCTGGCTGTTCGGCTTCGTGCTGAGCAAATACACCGGGCTTAACATGTCGGGCAGCTTGACCAGTTACGATCCTTTTAAAGGCGAAGTGCTTACCTGGAAAAACCTGGTACTGCCTATGGTTACGCTTGGCTTGCGGCCACTGGCCATTATTGTACAATTGACGCGAAGCGCTATGCTGGATGTCCTTGGACAGGACTATATCAGAACCGCGAGGGCCAAAGGTCTGGGCGAAAGAACGGTTATTTACAGACATGCCCTGAAGAATGCGCTAAACCCGGTAATAACCGCAATAGCCAACTGGTTTGCTTCGTTGTTGGCGGGATCGTTTTTTGTAGAATACGTATTTGGGTACAACGGATTGGGGAAGACGACCGTCGACGCGCTCGAAATGTCGGATTTTCCGGTAGTGATGGGCTCCATCCTGTTTATTACTTTTATTTTTGTGGTGATCAATATCCTGGTCGACCTGCTTTATGCCTGGATCGACCCCCGGGTGAAGTTGAGCTGAATATTTATATGAAGATATTTCTTATTGGTTTTATGGGCAGCGGCAAAACCACACTGGGCCGCAAACTGGCAGCCCGTATGAATTACGAATTTATTGACCTCGATCATGTGCTCGAAAAGCGGGTCGAACTAAGCATAGCCGAATATTTTTCCTTTTTTGGCGAGGATTCATTCAGGAAATTGGAAAGAGAAGTGCTGCAGAAAACCCAATATCCCGAAAATGTGATTGTCTCTACGGGCGGCGGATTACCCTGTTATTTCGACAACATGGACTGGATGAAAAGCCAGGGGAAAACCGTTTACCTTAAATTATCGCCCAAAACGCTGGCCGACCGCCTCGAAAGCGGCAAAGAAGAACGACCCCTGCTACAGGGAAAACACGGTGAAGCCTTAACGGCTTTTATCGAACAAAAACTGGCCGAACGTGAGGATTTTTATATGCAGGCCAATATTATTGCAGACGGGTTGAGTTTGACTGCGGAGAAGCTGGAGGAGATATTGGGATTTACGGCCATTTAGAGTCGTCCATTCTATTATCCAAAATGGCAATAATGGCTATAGTGCTTGTTTCTATTGTATAGAATACGGATAGTTGTTTACTTAATACTGCTCTTCTAATATTGTTGTTTTTGTTTGTCTGTCGATATAAATTAGGGAAAATCAATACTATTTTTTCAAACGACTCAAGTAATTTATAGTAATTATCTATCTCTCTTTGTGAGAAATAATATCGCAAATAATTTCTGATTGTCTCGGAACCTGATAAGGCGCGATCAGTCCAAATGATTGATAAATCTGTTTCAGCCATTTTTTAGTCTCTTCCAAAAGACCTCGGAAGACATTACACGACCATTTTTCGCATCCGCTAAACCTTCATTAATGTGCTTTTTTTGATTTTCGGAGAGATCATCCCACCAATCTTTTTCTGATTGTGATTCTTTGAGTCCATTGAGAACAGTAAGCAGATTAACATCGGATAATCCCTCTATCCAAGCTATCAGGTCTGTTTTGGTCTTCTTTATTTCTGCTACTGACATAATACAAATTTATGCAATCTATCTTAAATACACCGCATCCTCTTTGCCGTCCTCGGTCAGGATCACATCCACATGCTCTTTTAGTACGGTGGAAAGCGCTATTCCGGCATAATCGGTAGTCACGGGAAAGCTTTTGTGATTGCGGTCGACCAAAACCACGGTGCGCAATTTTTTTAAAGGGACATCCAGGAAAACGCCGAAACCATATGCCAGCGTTTTGCCGCTGTTCAGTACGTCGTCCACAATGATCACCGCTTTATTATTGCAAATACTGATGTCGGCATCGGTCTTGGCCCTTAAACTGCTGCTTTGCTTATCCAGCTCAATATTCATCAGCGTACTTTTGAAAGGCGCTATATTATCCAGTATTTTTTTCAGTCGTAAAGCCAGGAAATTGCCCCTGGGCTGTATCCCGGCAATGATAATCTCTTCTTCGTCGAAGTTATCTTCAAGCAGTTGGTAGGCAATGCGGTCTATTTTCTGTACTATCTGGCGCTGGTTCAAAACCAGGAGTTTTTTATCTTTCATTTTTTGTTGTAAAGTTTGAACGTTGGAAAGCTGTAATGTTGATAGTCAATATGTTGTTTACTTTTAAACATTTCAACTTCCAGCCTTTCCACAAAACTACTCCTTTGGGTACGGATAGTAAACAAAATTAGCGCCCTCCGGAACAATAACGAATATACACATAAAGTCGTCGGGATTTTTGTACGATTTTATAAAGCGTTCCTTCAGTTCCGGCTTAACGATGCCTTTTTCTACAAAATCCTCCAGCGTCGAAGCATGGATAGTCCACTCCGTATTCAGATCGTATCGGTCGAGAATGAGCTCACCCAGCTTTACCTCATGCTGGTGCGCCACAAAGATGGGATGCCTTGACAAACCTTCCACCATGATCTCCACTGCCACCTCGTGCATGGATTCGGCATAGAGCTTCAGATCTTTTTCAAGGCTTACCAGCGGGCTTTCTTTCTTTTTCTCTTCCTGGCCTGTATTTTCGTTCAATAATTCTTCCGGGTCCATTTTTTGTGGCGTCAGGCGGCTGGCGCCTGGCGTCTTTTAAATTTAATCTGTCGCCTTGCGCCCTGCGCCGAGCGTTAGTAAAACAACATTCTCCACGTGCTGCGTATGCGGAAACATATCCACCGGCTGTATTTTGGCGATTTCATATCTTTCTTTCAAAACAAACAGGTCGCGTGCTTGTGTCGCCGGGTTGCAGCTTACGTAGACAATTTTTTCGGCTTCGATTTCCATCAGGCGTTTTACTACGTCAGCATGCATCCCTGCTCTCGGCGGATCGGTAATGATCACATCCGGTTTGCCATGTTCGGCGACGAAAGCAGCATTCAGCACGTCCTTCATATCACCTGCATAGAATTTCGTGTTTTTTATACTGTTTATCTCCGAATTGATCCATGCATCTTCTATCGCCGACGGCACATATTCCACGCCGATCACTTCCCTTACCCGCCCGGCAATAAAATTAGCTATGGTGCCGGCACCAGTATAGAGGTCGTAAACCAGTTCGTTGCCCTTAAAGTCCGCAAAGTCGCGCGTGATTTCGTAAAGCTTAAGCGCCTGGACCGAATTGGTTTGATAAAATGATTTCGCACCGATACGGAAACGGATGTCCTTCCCTTTTCCATCAGGCATCGATTCATAAATATATTGCGGGCCGCGCCAGGCAATTACTTCCTGGTCGAAAATGGTATCGTTTTTCTTTTGATTGATGATATAAAGCAGCGATGTAATCTGCGAAAAGCTCTCGTCGATAAAACCCATCAGGCTTTTGATCTCATCTTTAGAAGGGTATGCAAAAACCACAATCACCATCAATTCGCCAGTGGACGCGGTACGGATAACCAGGTTTCGCAATGCACCTGAATGGTTCTTCAGATCATAGAAACTTATTTGGTGCTGTTTGGCAAATTCACGTACCCTGTTCCTGATATCGTTGGAAGGATCGGCCTGCAGGTAGCAGTGTTCTATGTCTAATATCTTGTCAAAGCGATTGGGAATGTGGAAGCCAAGCGCGTCCATATCGGGCGTTTCGTCGGCCCTGTTCTCGCCGTCGTTAAGCCAGCGTTTGTTCGAAAAAGTGAATTCGAGCTTGTTGCGATAATACCGGTCACTGGGCGACGCAACAATGGGCTGCATACCACTGACACCGATTTTTGCTATGTGCGTAAGCGCCGAGGCGACCGTTTTTTCCTTGAACTGCAATTGTGCATCGTAGGTCATGTGCTGCCATTTGCAGCCACCGCAGGTGCCAAAGTGCTCACAAAAAGGCCGGGTACGGTAACTTGACGGTTTTTTAAGTTGGGCGATCTTACCCTCACCGAAATTCTTCTTCTTGCGGTAAACCTGTATATCGGCTATATCGCCCGGGACAGCCTTTTCCACGAAAAGCACAAAGTCGCCGGCCTTCCCTACGCCCTTGCCTTCCTCGGCAATATCAATGATCTCCACATCCTCAAAAACCGGGTAATTTGCAGCTTTATTCATCAGGCCGCAAAGTTAACTTTTATCGGCTTCAACCCAAAGCGCCGTTAGGTAACGTTTGTTTCCGTGGTGTCGACAGGTAAAAATGCCAGAGTAATTTGGCCGCAATGGTTCGATAAGGCTTCCATTGTTCGGTAATCTCCAGCATTTGTTCGCGGGTAACTTCAATCGGCAATTGTTTTACACGCTTAAGTGCATTCACAGCGGCAAGGTCGCCCATGGGGAATATATCAGCACGATGCAATGCCGAGATCATATATACATCGGCCGTCCAGTGCCCGATGCCTTTAAGAACTACCAGTTGTGCCCGAACGGCATCATCAGGTAACTCAGGAAATTCTTCCAACTTGAGCTGACCGCTTAAAATCGCTTCGGCCAGGAAACGGATGTACCCGTTCTTTTGCCGGCTTACATAGCAAGCGCGCATTTCTTCGTCGCTTAATAACAGGATGCGTGCCGGCGTAATTTCCTGCACTGCTTCCCGCAACTTATTTAGCGCCGAATTAGCTGCAGCCAGCGAAACCTGCTGTTCGAGTATGATGTGCACCAGCGACTCAAATGAGTTTTGCCTCGACCAGAATGGCGGATAACCATAAATATCAACGATCTTTTGAAGATCCGGATCTTTGGCCGCCAGTTCATCACAAAGCGACTGGAAATTTGTTGCTGTGAATTGATGTATCATGGAACGGAGATGAAAATACTAATTTTCTTAGGATTTGGCATTTGTTTTTCTGAATTTTACAGTTGATGAATAACTTACCCCCATTAGCGGAACGCATGCGGCCGAGGACGCTGGACGATTATGCCGGCCAGAAGCATTTGGTAGGCAAGGGCGCCGTTTTGCGGAAGGCCATCGAATCGGGGGCGTTACCGTCGATGATCTTCTGGGGGCCGCCGGGGGTTGGCAAAACCACGCTGGCTTATATCATCTCGCAAACGCTATTTCGACCGTTCTTTTCATTAAGCGCCATTAATTCGGGCGTAAAAGACGTGCGTGAAGTGATCGAAAAGGCTTCTCTGCTCAAAGAGCAGGGACAGACGCTGCCAATATTATTTATAGACGAAATACACCGCTTTTCCAAATCGCAGCAGGATTCACTATTGGGCGCTGTCGAACGGGGCATCGTGACACTCATAGGCGCAACAACTGAAAATCCATCTTTCGAGGTTATCTCGGCTTTGCTGTCGCGTTGCCAGGTTTATATCCTTCAGCCGCTGGAGGAAAGTGACCTGTTGAGCTTGCTGGATAAAGCGATGAAGGAAGACGAGATTCTTAAAGAAAAGAAGATCGACATCAAAGAATCTGAGGCTTTGCTACGGCTTTCAGGCGGTGATGCACGTAAGCTACTGAATATTTTCGAATTGCTGATCAATGCTTTTGAAGGAAAGAAAATCACCATCACCAACGATATGGTTTTGGAGCATGTTCAGCAGAATATGGCTTTGT
>DASZYQ010000009.1:0-50725 GCA_035545315.1 Mucilaginibacter sp.
GCGAAGGCAAGGGGCCGTTCCGCTGGGTGGCCTTATCCGGCGACCCGGAAGACATTTATACCACCGACCGGGCTTTGATCGAAGCATTCCCCGAAAATAAACATTTGATCAACTGGCTCGAAAAGGCTCAAAAGCAAATTGTTTTCCAGGGTTTGCCGGCGCGTATCTGCTGGCTGGGAATGGGCGAACGGGAAAAAGCCGGGTTGATCTTTAATGACTTGGTTAAAACCGGCAAGGTAAAAGCTCCCATCGTGATCGGTCGCGATCATTTGGACTGTGGCTCTGTAGCTTCACCCAACCGTGAAACAGAGGCCATGAAAGATGGTTCGGATGCGGTATCCGACTGGCCGCTGCTCAACCTGATGGCAAACACCGCAGGCGGCGCAACCTGGGTGTCGTTCCATCACGGCGGCGGAGTAGGCATGGGCTATTCGCAGCATGCGGGCATGGTTATCCTGGCTGACGGCACCGAACGCGCCGCCACCTGCCTGAAACGCGTATTGTTCAACGACCCCGCCATGGGCATCTTCCGGCACATGGATGCGGGATACGAGCAGGCGGAGGAAACAGCAAGAAAATTTGATCTGAAAATGTAATCAAGGAAATCTCCTAATCCTACGAATCGTGGTTCAGACATTAACCGGCCCATTCACCCAGATCCTGCCTTTAGCAGCCATGCCGCTCAAGGGCGCTATTGCGGATGACGCATTGCAGATCATCCCGCGCGGCGGGGTATTAACCGAAAACGGTCTGATCGTTGCTGTGGGCGATTTCGAAAAGTTAAGAAAAGATCATCCCAAAGCTGAGATACAGGAAGTTTCGGGTGATCATGTCCTGCTGCCTGGTTTTGTCGATTGCCATACGCATTTGTGTTTCGCCGGCAACAGGTCGAAAGATTATGCCTTGCGCATTGCTGGCAAAAGCTATTTAGAGATAGCCAAAGCCGGTGGCGGTATCTGGGATTCGGTGACGCAAACCCGGCAGGCGAGCGAAAAGGAACTGATTGAATTACTGAAAGGGCGCATCGCACGTCATACCAAAGAAGGTGTAACAACCATCGAGGTCAAAAGCGGTTACGGGCTGAATGTCGAGCAGGAGCTAAAACAGTTACGCGCCATCGAAAAAGCTTCTGAAAATAGCAGGGCCGATATCGTTGCCACCTGCCTGGCCGCGCATATCCCGCCGAGGGATTTCTCCGGCTCAGCCTCCGTTTACCTCGAATATTTACTGAATTACGTACTCCCAAAGGTCAGCCAGGAAAAGCTGGCTAAACGGGCAGATATATTCATTGAAGTAAGCGCCTTTAACCCCACCGACGCAACCGACTACCTGCGTGCTGCCAGGCAAATGGGTTTTGAGGTGACCGTTCACGCCGACCAGTTCACCACCGGCGGCAGCGAAACTGCGGTAAGGGTTGGGGCGTTGTCGGCTGATCATTTAGAGGCCAGTACCGATAAAGAAATTAAACTTTTAGCCGCTTCCGAAACGGTTGCGGTTGCATTGCCGGGCGCTTCCTTAGGTTTGGGTATAGGTTTGGCCCCCGCTCGAAAATTGCTCGACGCGGGGGCTTGCCTGGCTATCGCCAGCGACTGGAACCCCGGCTCGGCGCCCATGGGCGACCTGCTGATGCAGGCATCCATCCTGAGCGCCTACGAAAAGCTGAACACCGCCGAAACCTTTGCCGGGCTTACTTATCGCGCAGCAAAAGCCTTAAATTTGACCGACCGGGGAACCCTGCAAAACGGCAGTATAGCCGACATGCAGGCATATCCGTGCGCTGACTACCGCGAAATACTATACCACCAGGGGAAGTTAAAACCCGCGCAGGTATGGAAAGCGTCTGAACCGTTGATTTGAATGATGATATGATTTCGTTGATCAGCCAATGACTAAATGACCTAATGACTAAATGACAACAACCGATATGCAACTCATAGAATGCGTTCCCAACTTCAGCGAAGGCCGCGACCCCGCTATCATCAAACAGATCACCGACGAGATCGAATCGGTGGAGGGCGTGCGGCTGCTTAATGTCGACCCCGGTAAGGCGACCAACCGCACCGTGGTTACTTTTGTGGGCGAACCTGAAAAGGTGATCGAAGCGTTATTCCTCGCGATAAAAAAGGCGGGCGAGCTGATCGATATGAGTCAGCATCGCGGCGAGCACCCGCGTATGGGCGCTACCGATGTTTGCCCGCTGATCCCCATCAGCGATATCAGCATGGAGGAGACCGCCGAGTATGCACGGCAGTTAGCCGAACGCGTAGGCAGGGAGCTGCATGTCCCTATTTATTTGTATGAGTACGCGCAGCCCGATAAAACGCGAAGCAACCTGTCGGTGATCCGTGCGGGCGAGTACGAGGGCTTTTTCAAGAAGATCAAACTGCCTGAATGGAGACCCGATTTCGGTCCGGCGGAGTTTGACGCCAAACGCGGTGGAACGGTCATCGGGGCACGTGATTTCCTGGTGGCTTATAACGTCAACCTCAATACCACCTCAGTTCGCAGGGCCAATTCCATTGCGTTCGACGTGCGTGAAGCTGGCCGCGTGATGCGCGAGGGAGACCCGGTAACCGGCAAGGTCATTGCCGACGAGAACGGCAAAGCGCGCACTATCCCCGGCTCGCTGAAGGCGGTGAAGGCCATCGGCTGGTATATCGAAGAGTATGGCATCGCGCAGATATCTATGAACCTGACCAACATAGCCGTAACGCCGGTACATAAGGCCTTCGACGAAGTATGCGACAAGGCCAATGCCCGCGGTATCCGTGTTACCGGCAGCGAACTGGTGGGTTTGATCCCGCTCAAGTCAATGCTCGATGCGGGCAAATATTTCCTGGCCAAGCAGCAGCGCTCAACGGGTGTAAGCGAAAAGGAGTTGGTCCGCATCGCCATCAAATCCATGGGGCTGGATGAATTGTCACCTTTTAAACCTGAGGAGCGCATTATCGAATACCTGCTCAGGGACAAGGCCGACAGCCGCCTGGTGAGCATGACCCTGGCCGACTTCGCCGACGAAACTGCCAGCGAAAGTCCCGCGCCGGGCGGCGGCTCCATCTCGGCTTATGTAGGTGCGCTGGGCGCCTCGCTTGCGGCTATGGTGGCCAACTTGTCGGCGCATAAGCGCGGCTGGGACGACCGCTGGAACGAGTTCAGCGAATGGGCCGAACGCGGGCAGCACTACAAGAACGAGCTAACCAAAATGGTGGATAAGGATACCATCGCCTTCAACCGTATCATGCAGGCTTACGACCTGCCCAAGGGTACCCCCGAAGAGAAAGCCGCCCGGACCGAAGCCATACAGGCCGCTACCCGCTACGCCATCGAAGTGCCTTTCAGCGTGATGAAGCTGGCTTACCAGAGCATGGAGGTCATCAAAGCGATGGCCGAGACCGGCAACCCAAACTCCGTAACCGATGCCGGTGTAGCTGCCCTTTGCGCGCGTACAGCTGTGCTGGGCGCATTCCTCAACGTGAAGGTCAACGCGGGTGGGTACAACGACAAGGCCTATACCACCGAAGTGCTGGCCGAAGGCGAGGCCCTTCGCCAAATGGCTATCGACCGGGAGGCGGAGATTCTGGAGCTCGTTAACGGGAAGATCGGCTGAGGCCTGAAGCCAGGCTAATGTTATGCCCAACTCGTGGCAGTTTAAGGACACTTTAGAGCCCTTTCAGAGCACTTTTGGACCATTTCGGCGCACTTTAGGACCTTTTTGGAGCAGTTTGGTGCACGTTATTTGCATATAATTAACTTGTAATCAGTTTATTAGCTAATTTTGGCTAAATTTTGCTGTTTTCCCGTTTTGGGCGACGCTGTTAAAGAACTTAACCTTGTAAGATACGGAATTTTTCGCGTTTTTGGAAATTTAGGTCGTATTATTCGTCACATTTACGGGGCATAAACGCCTCGCGCTTTTTTGCATGTTCCGTGCGAAGGAGCCTAAAATGGGCATGTTACGGCTAATATTTAACAACCTGGTTCCCGGCTTGTTATATTTCCTGTATGTTTTGGACCAGGCATTTAATTTTAACGCATAGTTCGCAGGCATTCGCGCTTTCGCCCGAAATGAGCTATTTTTATTCCACATCGACGGCTCATGCAATTCTTATCCCGTAATTTTTATAAATGCGTCCTGGCATTTTTCCTTTTGACGGCCTCGGCCGCCGGTGCGCAGGCGATCGGCGCTAACATCAGGCGTATCGTTTTCCTCGGTAACAGCATAACCTGGCAGGCAAATTATGTGAACGACGTGGTCGCTTATCTTACGGTAAATTGTCCCGGCAGGCATTTTGATTTTATCAACCTGGGCTTACCCAGCGAAACGGTGTCGGGGCTTTCCGAGCCGGGCCATGCCGGCGGCGCCTTCCCCCGGCCCGACCTGCACGAGCGTTTGCAGCGCGTGCTCAATCAAACCAAACCCGACCTGGTTTTGGCCTGCTACGGCATGAACGACGGCATTTATATGCCTTTTGACACCGCCCGCTTCCGCAAATTCAGGGACGGCATCAACTGGCTGCACACGGAAGTGGTTAAGAGTGGTGCCCGGATCATCCATATCACGCCGCCGGTTTTTGACGAACTGAAGGGCGGCGATGCGGGATATGCGACGGTGATAGACCGGTATGCCAAATGGCTGCTTTCGCAGCGTTCGGCAAAAAACTGGGAGGTTATCGACGTGCACTTCCCGATGAAAAAATACCTGGAGGCACACCGCAAGGTGGATGCCAGGTTTAAGCTCGACGGGTTTGCTTTAACCGAAGACGGCGTACACCCCGGCGAGTTGGGGCACTGGATCATGGCGCGGCAAATACTGGCGTACCTTTGCGTCCGCCTGCCGGGGGCTCGGGCCGATAGCATTGCAAATTTTACAAGTGCCGAAAGAAGCCTTGCGCACAACAGCAACGGCGCTGCGATTCTAAAAATGGTAACGGAGCGGCAAAACATGCTGCGCGACGCCTGGCTGACGGCCACGAAGTATAAGCGGCCGGGTTTACCCCTGGGCCTGCCCCTTGAAGAGGCACTTAAACGGTCGGAGGTAATGGGAGCGAAGATCGATTCGCTGGTTAGCGTCGGGAGGCATTCGTTTTGAGCTGAAAGCAAATGGGAAATCATAAATCTGCCCCGCTCGGCAACCATCATTGCCGGGCCGGCAGGCCGGTGGTTAAAACTATTTTAACATTCGTTTGTTACGTACAAAAAGTCATAGCTGATGCAACCGATCTTTACCACAGTAAATGATGACATGGACATTGTCATCATTCCCGACCTTAGCGCAAACCTGGACGGCCACCCCGTACTTACGCACACCTACAGTATTTACCGCGATCCCTTTCATGGCAGCGGAAAATACATCCAGAAGGGAGAAAGGAAATTAAACCCCGACCGTAAGAACGACCCCGACTACTGCGGCTTCATCACCTTCGAATACCCCGGAAAGTTATTTAGCTATACGGCCGATGGCGGTACCAGCTTATCGACCGACGCCGTGCAGGAGCTTATCGAAGTCATTACCCATTACCGCGAAACGCCCGACCTCTGGGCTATCGATTGACGGTTAATAGTCCGTTACGCGCCGCCCTGTCTGCTAAGCACACCGACTGCTGAACTCGCTTTCATTGGAGTCCTTTTGGACCGGTCATTGCTTCGTCCGACCGTCCTCTTTTTGCAAAGAGCGGAGCATGTTTTTGGGTAATAAATCCCTTAAGTAAATGAAATTGATTGACCATTGACCATTCACCATTGACCATTGACTATTCACCCACTGACCATTCACCATCTCATTTCCTCAAAATCTTCTCCATCGGCCTGCCTTTGGCCAGTTCGTCGACCAGCTTATCCAGGTAGCGGACTTTTTGCATCACCGGGTCTTCGATGTCCTCCACGCGATAGCCGCAAATAACCCCGGTAATTTTGGAAACGTTCGGGTTTAACGCCGGCGCTTTGGCAAAAAACGTTTCGAAGTCGGTTTTATCGGTTAGGATGCGTTGCAGCGCCTGCTCGTCGTAGCCGGTAAGCCAGGTGATGATATCATCCAGCTCAGCCCTGGTGCGGCCCTTCTTTTCCGCCTTATTAACATAAAGCGGGTAAACACTCGCAAAACTCATCCGGTAAACGCGGGTATTGTCCATGATGGTAGTTTTTAGTAAAGATAACACGATTCACAGGATTTTATAAATGACCATGATTCCCACCGCGCGTCCGTTAGTTGAACACGATTTTCAGGATATAAAAGATTACCATGATCCTCGCGCCAGCCTGTGCGAATCCCGGCTCGGGGCGGGTGCAGGGGGGTACGGATGCCGAACGAATCTTAGTTAATTATCAATAGCCGCTAATTTCCCCTCTGGTTTAAGTATTCGAAAGGGCGACTTAAATCAAAGCATGAAAAGAACTGTTACCTCTTAAACCGCACACGATGGCGCCGTCGACCTATGTGAAAAGACAAATAAGGGAACTTCCGCCGGTTTACTTTGCGTTGGTTATGGCTACCGGTATCGTGTCCATAAGCTGTTATTTGCTCGGGTTTCAATTGCTGAGTCGCCTGTTCTTTTACCTGAACAATTTCCAATACGGTATACTCGTCGTCTTATCCGTCCTAAAGCTGGCATGGTTCAGCGCCGACGTCGCCAAAGACTTTTCCGACAGCAGCAAGGCGCCGGGCTTTTTAACCTTCATCGCCGCCTCGTGCGTACTGGGCATACAATACGCCGTTCTTTCAACCGGCTACCTGGCCGCCGCGGTGCTTTGGTGCACCGGTTTTGCGGCATGGCTGATTATCACTTACGGTTTCCTGCTGGTATTGATCGTAAAACCTTCCAAACCGTCGCTCGACGCAGGCATAAATGGCGGCTGGCTGGTGCTGGTGGTAGCCACGCAATCCTTGTCTGTCCTTGCGTCAAAGCTGGCCGGGCATTTTTTCATGTCCGCCGAAACCATGGTGCTGCTGTCGGCCATGGCATTTTTCTTCGGTATTTTCTTTTACCTGCTGCTTATCCCGATACTTTTTTTCCGCATGATGTTCGACCCGATGAAACCGCAGAGCTTTACACCGCCGTATTGGGTGCTTATGGGCGCGGCCGCCATCACATCGTTATCGGGCAGCACCTTGTTGCAAACATTAACCGCCGCCAATTATCCCGACTTAATACCCATCTGTAAAGCGGTAACCCTGGCAGCCTGGGTTATTGCCGCGTGGTGGATACCGTTGCTGATCATACTGGAGATATGGCGGCATTTTTTCCGGAAAATACCCTTCACTTACTTCCCGGTAAACTGGGACCTGGTTTTTACCGTTGGGATGTATACGGCGTCCAGCTTTCAGCTGGCTCGTTTATTCGGGTCTCCGCTGCTCCTCATTCTCGCCCATATCATGCTTTATATGGCCCTGCCGGTTTGGCTCATCACTTTTATATCGATGCTGTTTTCGTTTGCGGGTAATGTAATGAAGGCGGTACGGCACGAGCGGTAATTGCTTGAATTACTCGGTCTTAACAACCCAAAAAGCTTCCGCCGACGATCATAAAAACATCCTGCATGGTATTATGGTTATTATTTAAGCGGGCTCGACAGGCTGTTGCTACCAATGGTTCAGCCGGAGCCTCTTAATTGAATCTACTGCTATGAAAACGTTCTTTATTACTTTGTTGACGCTGTGCGCAGGTATCGCCGCAGCGCAAACAACCGACAACTGGACCTTAAAACAAAGCAACGACGGCAACAAAATTTATACAGCCGACGTTGCAAACTCGAAGATCAAAGCCCTTAAGGTGGAATGCGAGCTGACCGCGACACTGTCGCAGGTGGTAGCCGCGGTGATGGATATTAAGCACAGCAAGCGCTGGGTTTACCGTACCGAAACTGCTTACGTGGTCAAACGGTCGTCGCCATCCGATCTTTATTATTACACGCTGGTTAAAATGCCCTTTCCCGTAAGCAACCGCGACTATATAGCCCGGCTGAAGGTAACACAAAACCCGGCGACCAAAGTGGTAACCATCGAGGTGCCATGCGTTACCGGTATGGTACCCCCAAAAAACGGGGCGGTAAGGGTAACCAACTCGGCAGCCCGGTGGGTACTAACCCCCGAGCGCGCAGGGCGCGTTAAGATCGACTATACGCTGCATACCGATCCGGGCGGAAGCATTCCCGCCTGGTTAACTAACATGTTTATTACGCAGGCCCCGTCGCAAACCTTCGAAAAACTAAAGCAGCAAACGCCGATGTATAAAAACGTAAAGCTGAGCTATATTAAGAATTGAAGTCGGAGGTCAGAAGTCAGAGGTCGGATGGCAGAAGTCAGAGGATTTCCCTGTGCGGTGGCCGTCTCCGGCGCAGCCTATTGTCTGAACCTTGATTGATATGATTGAAGGATTACCCTGACTAAGCAAAAAAGAGCGTTGGGCTAAAATGTCATGAACAAGCGGGCCGGGGTAAAGGCGTGAATGTCGGTTTAGCTTTTGGGATGGGGCCCCAAAAGCGGCCGCAGGTAAACCGGCAGAGCGGGCGGAAGCGTTGGTCATGACTTGATCTTTTGGTTACTTTTCTATCAAGAGAAAAGTAACTAGCCCTCCCGCGGCAATGAGCGGGCCGATGATGAAACTTGAGAATACATATCGTCCGAACTATGATTTTTCGCGGCTTGTTTATTTTTTAAGGCGATCAAGATTGCTGCGCCGTTCGTAGGATTAAAGGATGACCATAATTTCCCTGCGCGGTGGCCGTCTCCGGCGCAGCCTATTGTCTGAACCATGATTGATATGATTGAAGGATTACCCTGACTAAGCAAAACAACGTTGGGCTAATGTCATGAACAAGCGGGCCGGGGTAGAGGCGTGAATGTCGGTTTAGCTTTTGGGTTGGCGCCCCAAAAGCGGCCGCAGGTAAATCGTCTAAGGGCCACAAGCGCGCTTGCGGCAACCATCTTTTATGCGTACCTTTGTTTTTATTAAAACAAATTCAATGCAAGGAACAGTAAAATTCTTCAATCAAACAAAGGGCTTCGGCTTTATTACGCCCAATGACGGCGGTGCCGATATCTTTGTTCACTCTACCGGTTTGATCGATAACATCCGCGAAAACGATGTTGTTGAATACGAAGTAGAGAACGGCCGGAAGGGCCTCAACGCGGTAAAAGTAAAAATAGCATAATCGATATTGATGATTTGATCGCAAGCGCCCTCCCTCTACAGGAGGGTGCTTTTTTTTTCACACCAAACTTAAAATTTGAAAGCCTATGGCAAAATCCAGCGAAACTTTTAACAAGAAAGAAAAAGAGAAAAAACGGCTGAAAAAGCAGCAGGACAAAAAAGAACGCGCCGAAGAACGTAAAGCCAACGGCAGCAAAGGCAAAAGCCTGGAGGACATGATGGCCTATGTTGACGCCGACGGCAACATCACATCGACCCCGCCCGATCCGTCCAAAAAACGTCAGCAGATAGCGGCCGAGGACATTCAGCTTGGCGTGCCCAAACAGGTGGACCTGCCGGAGGAAACCGCCCGCAAGGGAACCATCACCATGTTCAACGAGTCGAAAGGTTTCGGCTTTATCCGCGACGCCGCCAGCCAGGAGAGCATCTTCGTCCATATCAGCGCCATGCTGGAACCCCTGCGCGAAAACGACAAAGTAACCTTCGAAACCACCCAGGGCCCCAAAGGACTGACGGCAACCAAGGTAAAAAAGGCCTGAGGTACTATAAAGGCACAAGAACCTGTTGCCGGCAGGCATTAACGCACAGCCCGGCCCGGTATTCTTGCGCCAGTTGGGTAAAGGCAGCTTATTACGCAATGAACCTTAAGGGCTCCGGGCCGGGGCTTATTCAATTGCAGTGTATTTTGGCAACCCGCTGCACCTCCTACAACTGCAACACCTGGTATAAGCACAAGAGGCATTAGCGCACAACCCAGCCGGCATTCGCATGGCTGATTTCAGACGATTAACTTGATTCCGCAGATTTCCCTGCGCGATGGCCGTCCCCGGCGCAGCCTATTGTCTGAACCGCTGATTTCAGATGATCACCTTGCTTTTGCAGATTTCCCTGCGCGGTGGCCGTCTCCGGCGCGGCCTATTGTCTGAACCGCTGATTTCAGATGATTAACTTGATTTCGCAGATTTCCCTGCGCGGTGGCCGTCTCCGGCGCAGCCTTCGGATGAAACCGGCAAAACTGGTGGCCTGCGGGCGGGAAGGGATTAGGGAAAGTTGCTGAAGCGTGAGCCTCGCGCGAACGCTAGTGGGGCAATGCATCCCGGCCCGCGGTTTTGCTGGTTTGTGCCATGGCCATGCCTTTGGCACAGTGTAAAGGCCATGTGCGGCAAAGAAGGCGTCGGTGGGGACACAGGCGCCCTTTTGGTTACTTTTGGGCGAAGCAAAAGTAACAGTCTCTATTTTTCCCTATTTTTAACTATTCCCAAATCACATGACCGACCGCGCATCCCGGGCGATTGCCGTTTTATTTACCAGGGCTCTGCTCGGTATCATCTTCCTGATGCAGGGTTACGGCAAGGTATTTACGTTTTCTGTGCCGAAGGTATACGAAATGTTCTTCCGCGATTTTGAAAAGACATTTTTACCGCATTGGCTGCTTTGGGGCACCGCTTACTATACCTCCTGCGCCGAGCTCATCTGCGGCTTTTTGCTCATCATCGGCCTTTTCCGCAAATATGCCCTCTGCTTACTGGCCATCGACTTGCTGGTGGTCTCTTTCGGCCATGGACTTTTAGAGCCGATATGGGACCTGCAGCATGTCATCCCAAGGGCTGTATTGCTCATCGCCATCCTCATCATGCCGGCACAATGGGATCGGTGGAACGTAGATAGGCTTTTGCTTTCGCGTAAGATCGAAAACTAATATTTCTTATTTCTTCAGGCAAAACACGCAATAGCCCCCCTACCCGACATTCTTGCGGCGGTCAGGGGCGGATTGCTGAGCTGATGCAGTTCTTTCACAATTGTAATACGGCAGTTCATTTCATCTATTTTTCTATTACAATGCCTTGTGTTATATTTGATTTGACAATGACCTAAACTGATGGAAACTATTAATTGCATTTTAAAAGAGATTGTTAAAATTCATGATAATGATTTTTGGGTTGTTGAAGACAATCAAGACAATAAGCAATACACTGTACCACTAACAGAGTTTGAAGGGATAAAAATAGCCAAAGGGTTACCATATCCATTTATAAAACAGTACAATCCAGTATCCAAAAAAACCTTTCTAAGCCCATTCGATTCACACGGATATGAGGTAGGCGTTATCTATGATTTTGAAATTATTGATTTTGAGACACGGGAATCCGCCTCTGGGCAGAAAAACTATATAATAAAAGTAAAAGATAAAGACAGCAATATTATAACGGTCAAATCATTTGAATGGCAAACTAAACCGACCTTTAAAAATTCCCATTTAAAGTGTGAAGTTATTGGTTCAAAAAACAGAGTTCCATTATTAATGAATAAAGACACAAGGCATCCGATATTTGAAATAGGCGCGTGCTACGAATTTGCAGTGAAAGAATTCATTTCCGAGCGAAGTAAAGTTTCTGGAAAAGAAAACCATTTTTTTAATGTAATCGGTAAAGATGGCTGTAGCTATTTAGTTCCATTGCTTGCCATACAAAAAAATAATTCAGCTAAACCAGAGAAAATTACTTGTGAAGTAATTATTCTTCATAATCAAATTAAACTAAAGCAAGTATTAGTTAAAGACCCGTTTTATGTTGACGTTAATCAAATTATAGAGGACAAAAATTTGATTAATAAATATTTCTCGCCTTTTATAAATGGGACAAATGATTGTCCAGATGAAAGGAAATTTAAAGAGCAATATCAAACGGAAAGTGCATTCTGGATTTTTACATATTGCAACAAATTATTACCAAAACTATTCTTTGAATGTATTGAACGACTAGATTATAAAAGCGCAAAACAAGTCAATAATCTGATTATATTATTTGAAGAATGGATAATTAAAAGAGGCATAATCAAATCCTTTTCAAAAGTATCGTCTCGAAAAGACGCATTAAAGAAAGCAGAGTTCCAGCTTAAAAAAAGTTTGATTATCAGGAACGTTCTAAACTTATTTATAAACGACAAAAACGCGTTCGTTACTGTAAATTCCGGACACTATTTTTCACTGTCTATTGCGGAACTATATTATATGTTTCGATTTACGGATTTCAAAAGCGTTGAGGAGTCTCTTCTCATAAAAAGGTTTCAGTCGCTAATTGGGAACTCGGAGGAAATCGAACAAAATATTTTTTACTTGAAGTTATTTGAACGTCAAATTGCTTTCAAAAAGCCAAAACGTTTCATTAAAGACGGGAAAGAAGACTTCAGCTTAATAATTAATATTGACACACAATTTGACAACAAAGAAGAACAGTTGAAATATTTCAACTGGTTATACTGTCATTATTTAATTAACCTTATTATCGGTGAAAGGAAAAAATCCCGTCGACTTATTGCCGAAATGCTTCGCGAATTTTTTTACGTCGAACAAAATCATAATTTGAGATTATCACTAATCCAACATGCATTTTCGATTCTAAACAACATTAATTCCGATTTAACAAATGATTTATTTTTATTCGAGGAAAGTTTAGAGGTTAATAAAGCGATAGTAGAAACGAATCCGAATCATCTAAATTACAATGAATCATATTGGGAATTACTTAGTAAATCTTTTAGATCTAGGCAGCACATCTTAGTTGATGTTGTAAATAAAACCGATTTCGGCTTTGATATATTGTTTAATGGAATTACCGGATTTTTACCTACAAGCGAAGTTTCATCAAGTGAACTAAAAAGGTATGAGTTCGAAGAGATAGATTTTACGATAACAGCAAAGTGTATCTTATTATTTCAAGATTTCAATTTTTTCGTAGCTACACAACTTGATACCGACGATGAAAGCTTTTCAGTTAGAAACAATAAACTGCTAGAATTAAAGGTTGGTACCATTTGCGATGGATATGTGCGTAATCATAAGGATTATGGTTTATTTGTTAATACAGTTTTTGGCGACGGTCTCTTACATCGGAATCAGATTTCTTCGCACATTTGGGATGAAACTAGGTTGAAAAAGCACTTTCCTAAATCTAAGCCGATTAAAGTGGTAGTCGACGGCATTGAAGAGAATGGAAAAAGGCTTAGTCTTTCGCTACAAAAATTGTTGAATACTGAATTTAAAGATGAATACAATGCTTTTATAGATAGAGTGGATAATGACTTTTTGGCAAGCTTTGAAACAGATGAATCAGACAGCGATTTCGAAGACAACGCATTGCAATTTAATACCGCCATACAATACGAAAAGGCCCAATGCGTTGAACAATATGCCATAAGTCAAGTTGATCTATCCTACAAAATTGACTTGCTATTGTTGGCCAAACAACTTCATTCAACCGTAAACAGTGCACGGTCATATCTCTTGAATATTTTTATCCAATATTTTCAAATTCTAGTGCTTGTCGGAAAATCGATAGAAAATTACTCAATCAATTCTTGGCATAACGTTAAACTTGAAGCCGAAAAAATGAAGTCTGGCATTAATTTAAAAACTTTAAACACATTTCCAGATGCGGATAAACTTGTTTACTTCCTTGATATTTTAATTCTATTCAATGAAAAGACAGACGAAAGCATTAGCCGATTGTTTGAGTATGTCAAACAATACTCAAATGAAAAAGCAAATAAAAGTCTTAAGACCATTGCTAAAATAGCGTTAGCAAACAATCTCATGATTTCCGAAACTTCAGAGGAATCTGACTTTTCTTGCAAGAATTTAAAAATAATTAATTCGTATTTAAATAGTGGAGTTTTATCATTAAAAGAAACAGAATCTGATAGATTACAGCGAGAACTGGATGAGAAAATAAAATATTGGCGACGAATGATTATGGAAGACGAGGGGCAAAATTTGGAATTCAAACAAACCTTTTTAGTTCCTTATATTGACCCTCAAAAAGATTCGCTCTTAAAAAATATGACTAAACATGAATACGATTCATTTATAACTAAAAAGAAAAAAGCAATTAAGCATAGTGCTTTCAAAACATTATGTGCATTTGCCAATACCAATGGTGGTACATTGATGATAGGTGTGAATGATAAAAAAATAATCACAGGCTTAGAGATTGACTATCAATCTTTAAAAGAACCCGATCGAGATGGATTTGGTAAGAGATTTGATGATGAAGTAAAAACATATTTTGGCGAAAGCTTCTCTCATTTATTGGATAAAACTTATTTGATGTTTGAGGAAGGGGACGTATTAATCATAACCGTAAATCCGAGTCCAGAGGAGGTGTTTATGCTTCGGGATGAAGAAGGTAAAGAGTCTGAAGAATTATATATTCGGAAATTAAGTTCGTCGGAACAGTTAAAAGGAAGTGAGCTGGCAAAATTTATAAAAAGGAAGCATTTGGAAATGCTGAAAATCAACGTTGGAGATATAAAATGAAGTCTAAGCCCAACGCGAGCATATACTGCCAGTCTAAATCTGCCGCGAGTTAGCAACGTCGGCAGCGCGTATAAGATTCTTCGCTTTCGCTCAGAATGACAAAGACGAAGGAGCAAGGACAAGAGATGTTAATCCTTTGTCCTTGCTCCTTTGTCTTTGATCTATCTTCTAATAGTGATACCTCACAAACGCTTCCATCGCCTGGTATTCAGCTAAACCCAGCCTGTCATAAGCCTGGGCGGTTTCGCGGTTACGGTCCTCGGCGCGCACCCAAAACTCGCGTGCGTCGTCGCCCGGGAACACGGCGCGGTCCTTTTGGCTCTGGTGTTTAAATATGGCGTTGCGCTTGCGCAGCACTTCCTGCGGCGAGAGCGGCACGGCCATTTCTATCTCGTAGGTTTCAAACTCCTTCCATGCGCCGCGGTACATCCACACCCAGCAGTCTTTTACCCATGCCTCGCCGGCATCGCGCAACTGGCGCAGGGCCGAGATGACAATGTTAAAGCAAACTAAGTGCGTTCCGTGCGGATCGGCAAAGTCGCCGGCCACAAATACCTGGTGCGGTTTTACTTTTTGCAGCAGTTCCTTGGTCAGGTCCACATCTAGCTGGCTCACCGAGTTCTTCTGCGTTTTGCCCGTCTCGTAAAAAGGCAGCGCCATAAAGTGGATATGATCGTCCTGCAAACCTGCGTAACGCGCGCCGGCTATGGCCTCCGTTTTGCGGATAAAGCCTTTTACATCGCGTATCTCCTGGCTGTCGATCTGGTTCGGCTGCTTGCTCTCCATAAAGGCGCGCATGTCCTCGTACAGCTTTTTCAGGTGACTGTTGTCGTCGCCGATGCTCTGGTTAAAGTCAATGGCGAACTCCACGAAGCGCAGCACATCGTCGTCCCAAACGGCCGTGTTGCCGCTGGTCTGGTAAGCCACGTGCACATCGTGCCCCTGGTCCACCAAACGGATGAACGTGCCGCCCATCGAGATCACATCGTCGTCCGGGTGCGGCGAGAAGATGATCGAGCGTTTCTGCGCGGGCAGGGCGCGTTCGGGCCGCTGGCTGTCGTCGGCATTCGGTTTGCCGCCCGGCCAGCCGGTAATGGTATGCTGTATCTGGTTAAAAATGTCGATGTTGATGTCGTACACAGGCCCCTGTTCGGTAGCCAGCTGCGCCATGCCGTGGTTGTTGTAGTCCTCTTCGGTCAGCTTCAGGATGGGCTTGTTCAGCGTTTCGGCCAGCCATATTACCGCCTTTTTCTTCAGGCCGTTGGTCCAGTCGCAGTCTTTTACCAGCCACGGCGTGCCGAAGCGGGTTAGCTCGGAAGCGGCATCTTCGTCGAGGATAAACTCCACGTGCGGCGAAAGCTGCAGGTAAGTAGCCGGAACGTCGCCCGAAATTTCGCCCTCCACCGCTTTTTTGATGATGGGCGCCTTCTTGGCGCTCCAGGCCATCAGGATGATCTCGCGGGCCTTAAAGATGGTGCCGATGCCCATGGTTATGGCCTTGGTCGGCACGTTGGATTTACCGCCGAAGTCGCGCGAAGCGTCGCTGCGGGTCAGGTCGTCCAAAGTAACCAGGCGCGTACCCGAGTTAGGCGCCGAACCGGGCTCGTTAAAACCAATGTGACCGGTACGGCCGATACCCAATATCTGCAGGTCGAGCCCGCCCAGCGCGTTTATCTGGCGTTCGTACTCCAGGCAAAAGGCCGGTATGTCGTCCTGTTTCAGCGTACCGTCGGGGATATGGATGTTGGCGCGATCGATATCGATGTGGTTGAACAGGTTCTCGTTCATGAAGGTCACATAGCTTTGTACGGCCTTCGGCTTCATCGGGTAATACTCGTCCAGGTTAAAGGTGATGACGTTTTTAAACGTCAGGCCCTCCTCGCGGTGCAACCGCACCAGTTCGGCATATACGCCGATGGGGGTTACGCCGGTGGCCAGGCCCAGCACGGCCTGCTCGCCGCGGTCGGTCTTGTCGCGCACCAGGTCGGCAATGCGCCGCGCAACGGCAACGGACGCCACTTTTTGGTTGGGGTAAACGGTTACCGGCAGTTTTTCGTACCGGGTTTCTTCTAGTAAGTTTAGTCGTGCCATTTTTGGTATTTAGGTATATATTTTAAACGAATCTACGTTTACTGATCATTCCTGTTGTCAGTGGTCAATAGTGAATGGTCAATTTCTTTTATTCACCATTGACTATTCACCATTGACTATTCACCTCTCCGAGTAAATTTCAAAAAAAATCCCCGCAAAAGCGAGGATTCAATCAAACCAATTTAACTATCAAATTATTCCACACGACAGGTGAAACAATAAGGAGTATTTTTATGCTGTTAACGGACATTCGTTGGTATGGACGACCTAACAAATAGTGCTATTTATTAAGTTAATACAAACTTAAATGGAAGAAATGAAAGATGCAAGTACTTTTTAAATTTTTTTAATAAGTTAACATTTGTTTATTTCGAACGCACAGGGCTGGTGCAGAATCAAGAGTCAAGAACCAAGAGTCAAGATCCAAGAGCCAAGATTCATGATTTTTACCGGTTCCTGTCCTGCTGCAAACTGAGTCTTCATTTGATTACTCAGACACATTTCGTGCTTTTTCGTAATTTTCTGCTCTCAAATACCATCTTATGAAAAAGCTGTTAACCGGGTTGTTGTTGTCCCTTATCTCTGGCTATAGTTTCGGTCAGGTGCACCGGCAGGATGCCGAAGATTTTGTCGGCCGCGTGGTGCCGCAGGCAAAAGATCATTTTATTATCAAAAGCATTCCCGCCGAAAACGGGAAGGACGTTTTTGAGCTGTACAGCCAGGGCGGCAAGATCGTGCTGGCAGGCAACAAGAACCTGTCCATCGCCTCGGCGCTCAGTTGTTACCTGAAGGAATTTTGCCATGCCGACTTCGGCTGGAACGGCGATAACATGCACCTGCCTGCAAAACTGCCGGCGGTTAAAACGAAGATATACCGGGCGACGCCTTACCAATACCGTTATTACTTGAACTATTGCACCTTCAATTACAGCGCCTCGTGGTGGGACTGGAAGCGCTGGCAGCACGAGATCGACTGGATGGCGCTGAACGGTATTAATATGCCGCTGGCTATTACCGGCGAGGAGGCTGTTTGGCGTACCGTTTACCGCGATATGGGCTTTACGGATAAGCAACTCGACGGCTTTTTCAGCGGCCCGGCATATTTTTCGTGGTTTTGGATGGGCAACCTGGATGCCTGGGGCGGACCGTTGCCACAGCACTGGATGGATACGCACGAGGCGCTGGAAAAGAAGATACTGGCCCGCGAACGCTCCTTCGGCATGACGCCGGTGCTCCCGGCATTTACCGGGCACGTTCCGCCGGCGTTTAAAGATAAATTTCCGCAGGCTAAGTTGAAAAAGACCAACTGGACCAACGGCTTTAACGATGTTTATATCCTTGATTCGGACGACCCGATGTTTGCCCGGATCGGTAAAAAATACATAGAGGCGCAGACCAAAGTTTACGGCACCGATCATTTATACTCGGCCGAAACTTTCAACGAGAATACGCCGCCCAGCAACGATTCGCTCTACCTCGACGCCATGAGCAAGAAAATATACCAATCCATGGCGCAGGCCGACCCGAAGGCCAAATGGGTGATGCAGGCCTGGCTTTTTCACAATAACAGCGCCTTCTGGCAAACCAAGCAGATCAAAGCGCTGCTGAACGCAGTGCCCAACAACGGGATGATCCTGCTCGACCTGTACAGCGAAGAGCACCCGGTTTGGCAAAAAACCGACGGCTATTATGGCAAGCCCTGGATATGGGACATGCTGCAGAATTTCGGCGGCAATATCAGCCTGTTCGGACGCATGCAGCACGTGGCCGCCGACCCGGTGGCCGCCCTGCACGACCCGCATGCCGGCGATATGGTAGGTATCGGTGTAACGCCGGAGGGCATCGAGCAAAACCCGGCGCTGTTCGAGATGATGCTCACCAACGTGTGGCGCGATAAAGCGATCGATCCTGAAGCCTGGCTGGATGATTACGCCATGCGGCGCTACGGCAAAAAGGATGGCAAAATAAATGAGGGCTGGAAGATTTTGCTGAACACGGTTTACAACGGCGGGATGACCGAAGGCGGACCGGAGTCGATCGTTTGCGCGCGGCCGACGCTGAATAAGGAAAACGAATGGGTGCACACCCAGCTTTTTTACGACCCGAAGGAACTGGTAAAAGCATGGCAGTTATTTATCGGCGAGTCGGGTAAATTCACAAACAGCGACGGCTTTGGTTATGATATCACCGACATTACCCGCCAGGTGCTGGCCAATTATGCGCTGCCGCTCCAGCAGAAATGGGCAAAAGCCTACGAGCAAAAAGATATGGCCGCCTTTAAAAAATATAGTGCCGAGTTTCTTGGGTTGATGGACGACATGGATAAACTTTTAGGTACAAGAAAAGATTTCCTGCTGGGCAGGTGGATAGCTGAGGCCCGCGCCAATGGCATTACGCCGCAGGAAAAGGACCTGTACGAGTTCAATGCCCGCGACCTGGTAACGCTTTGGGGCGGGAAGAACAGCCCGCTGCACGAATATTCGTGCCGGCAATGGTCGGGACTGATCAAAGGGTTTTACAAACCACGCTGGGAGAAATTTTTCGGCTATCTCAATTCTGCCAAAGGTGCGGCGCCCGATATGAAGGAGTTCGACGAAACCGTCAAAAACTGGGAATGGCAGTGGGTGAACAGCCATTCAGAACATTACGCGCCGGCGCCGCAGGGCAGTTCGGTGGCGATAGCGCAGGCGCTGTACAAAAAATATTATGCTAAAGCTTTGGCAGCGGAGTATTGAACACGATTGAATAAAAGAAGAATAGCTTGTCGTACTTTAGTAGTCATTCCCAGAGAATTTTTAGCATTGGTGTAATCAACCCAAAAATCGGTGTAATCACTTCCTCACCACCGGGAAGGCAACGATCCTTACCTTGGTAAACCCGTACGGTATCAGCGTTATCGTATGCACCGTATCGCTCACCGCGCCGCGGTATTCGCCGTCGCGATCGGTTACCGGCTGATCGGCAACGCCGGCATTCAGCTTCCAGTCGGGGATCTGCCGGCCCGTGGCTGTGATCTCGATGGGAGCATGGGCCTCGTTCCAAATGAATTTACCGTTTAATGGTTTAACCGAAACCTGCAGGTTTTTTTCCGGGTCTGCTACTATATTGTGGGTTAGTCCGTAATTCCAGTTTTGGGTAGAATATACGCTGAAGTAGTCGCCTTCGTGCGCATCGGTCGCTTTCACCCAGCGCTCGCCGAGTTTCAGCGCGTACACCAGCGGCCCGCGCTCGATAGTCCGCGAGTTGCGTCCCCAGTTGGAGGTGCTTACCTGCATAGGCAGTTTCAGCACCAATTTGTCCTTATCCTTCCAGGTCCGCCCGATGGTTACAAACTGACCGCCTTTTGTCCGTTGCAACTCTTTGCCGTTCAGCGTAACGATGCCTTCCGTGCACCAGGACGGTATACGCAATTTCCAGTCGAATTTGGCCTGTTTCGGGGTTGAGATGTTGAACGTTATTTCATCACCGAACGGATAATCCGTTACCTCGTCAATGCTTACTGCTGCATTGTTCGCGCCGACTGTCGTCGTCACCTTGTTCGGGCCGTAAACCAGCGAGGCCAGGCCGTTGTCGTGCGTTTTGTACCACAGGTGCTGCGCATACTTGGTCCAGCCCTGGTGCATGTTGGCCAGGCAGCAGGTATAACCGCTGCGCATGCCCAGCACGTTATTCATCTCTCGGCCGAAGGGCAGCGAGAAATCGAACACCCCGCGTTCGATGACGGGCTGATTCGGTATCTGGAAATATTGCTTATTGTTATAATTGTCGGTGGTTTGGGCAGGCAGGGCATTGAAAGTGATGCGTTCCAGCGCGTCCATGTACCGTATGTCACCCGAAACGGACATGTCTTGCTCCATTGAGAACATATCCTCCACAATAGCGCACAATTCCGAGCCCTGTGTAGGCAAATTGCCGTGCAGGTCCTCATCGGCTGAGAAGGCGCCGTTGGGCAGCCCGTGCAGCGTCATGATATCGTTAAAACCAAGCTTCAGGTCGTTAAGGTAAGCGCTGTCGCCTGTCCGCTGGTATTTCAGCGCCGGGTCCTTTAGCGCCATGCCCACGTTCACGCCGTGGCGGTGCATCCAGTCCGAGTCGTTTTGCTGTGCCGCGGCATCCATCACCCAGTCGCGCCCGCCGAACCAGGCGCTCCAGGCGTAACACTGGCGGTTCAGTTCGTCCGAAAGTTCAAGCAGCTTTGGATCGCCGGTCTTTTCATACAGCCATTGCGCTACCATCACGTTCTCCGTGCCGCGCGACTGCGCCCAGTCGCTCCAGTGATTGACCGGGCATTTTTTCAGCGCCTCCAGCTCGTAGTGGAAATATTTCGTCAAAAATTTGATTGCCCGTTCGTCGTTACTGGCGGTATAATATTGCTTCATCACTTTCAGCATCAGCATCTTCGGCCACCAGTCTTCGCCTTTTTCGGGATTGGCGGTGGTGATCACCACGCTGCTGTCACGCTCACCTTTAGTGATCGGCCCGAAATAGCCCGACGGCCGCTGATGATCGATTGTCCAGTTGATGTATTTAAGCACTTTAGCTTTCAGCGTCGCATCGTCCAGCAGCCAGGCCAGCGGCACGGCGCCGTCGAGCCAGTAAGGCGTTTCTTCCCAACCGTCGCCTTTGCCGCCCAGCCAGCCGTTGTCGTTCTTTACTTTCCAGTAAACCTCGTCCAGGTGGCCGGTTGTGCCGTCGCGCATGGTTTCCAACTGGTCGCGCAGCCAGCCGGAAGGATGAATGGCGCCCAGTGGCAGATCGGTATAAATTGGTTTTGTAAAATGATCGGGTATGTCAGTTCTATAAGATGTTAAAACGCCCAGGATAATGAGCGCAGGTATTACTTTCCGTAACATAAGCAGCTAATTGGTGCCGTAAAGCTACGTTTTTCCTGCAAAAACCACTTACCTGCTGTAATAGGCGTCGAATACGATCCTCACGCCGGCAGCCGAACCTGGGAGTGTGCCAACCGAGTGTATGACAAGCGAATTACTGGTTATGTTGGTTACAGTGTCCATCGTAGGCAATAGGTCAATGCTGCCTGAATTGATATAGGTTGGGGCCAGCGCATATCCTTTTTCAGTGCGGGAACAAGTGTATTTTTGGATAAGCTGCCAGTTCGGCGGGGTGCTGCCCGGCAACAATATATTAGTGCTTACTGTGCAGCTTCAATATTAAAACAGTATTGGTATCATCCTCAACATTCCAGATTCAGCAATAGCAGCATCAGGGTGTTGTCAGCATCAGAAGTTCAGCAGCATAAGCGTTTTAGCTTATAGCCAGCAGCCAGCAGCCGGATAAATTCCGGTGTGTTGGTTTGCAGCTGAAAAGTCTTGTTATCACCGCTGAATTCCGCATAGTCAAGCGGGCCGAAGTTTGCGGATGTCGTATCACGCGTAATGACACCGGTACTTGTATTTTGGTTGTAAACTTTCAGCTTAACTTTCTGCCATCTGCCGGTAAGCCGGCTGCTTTCTTTGCGGCATGCAGCAAGGCAAAGCAGACCTATTATCGCAGGTAAAAGTACGCTGTTTTTCATATAGGAATGTTTTTTGGAATGTTTACCTGGAATAATAAGAGTCGGAAACCTGCAAATTAGCATGGCTGTTAAACACGTTATGGATGAGCAGCGTATTGCCGCTGATGGACGCGGTATCCGTCGTAATAAACCCGCTTGGATATATAACCGTAGTGGGTTGTGTCATCACATATTTAGTTCCGGATGGCACGTAGTCGTACTTTTCCGCACTGATGTACGCCAATGAATTGATAGTATAGTATGTTCCCGGCGGATAAAAAATGCCGATAACGCAGGTGCCGTCGTTATTGAATTGGGCATAGTTACCGCTTTTGAACGACGACGCCTGGTAGGTCGTGTCATTGGATATTGCGCCTGAATAGCTTTGCGTATAAGTGCGCAGTTTTATCTGCTGCCATTTGCCAACGATGGGATAGCGGTTTTCCTTTTTGCAGGACATGATCACCCAGAGTATCCCGATAAATATCGCATACAAAAGTTTCCGATTCATTCTTGACACGTTTAATCAGATTACGCATCATTACGTCCCGGTGCGACAGGCGGGTCAATTTATTTATCTGGACTATCTAAAGCTTATTACGTACTGCCTATGAAATTTTCGATTTCACGGAACGTACATTGTTCATCCCGGTAATCCAACATCTTGTAGTAGGATATCCGGGCCTTTGGCGACCAATAGTGTAGGGCATTATTTTTTACGATATCGTGCCTTTATTTCAGCCATTACTTGTTCGTGCGGAATACCTTCACCTCTGTCGAGTTCCGATTTTGCTTCTTCAATGGCTTGTTTTGCTTCAAGGGGAAGGGTCGGCCGAAAATCGTGCTTATTGGCATCAAACAGTGCGTCTATTTCGCTTAATCGTACGTCATCCTCTGTCTTCATTATTTTTTCCAGTGTCTTATACCTATGCTCAATATCCATAGCCAAATATTTCATTTAAAGTCACGCATTTCTCATGATATTTTCCCCAGCGCCTGCTCCAGGTCTTTAATTAAATATTCCGGGTCCTCCAGCCCCACATACATGCGGATCAATTGGTAACGGTTATATTCCCCGGCATCATATTCTTCTTCTGGAATAGCAGCGATGGATGGTATGATCAAGCTCTCGTGCCCGCCCCACGATACGGCCATTAAGATATGCTGTAATGAATCGCAAAAGGTTTCAATTTTTTTTAGCGCCGGATCCTTCAGCGTAAAGCTGAACAGTCCGCCGCAGCCCTGCATTTGTTTTTGGCCTAATTCATACTGCTTAAAATCTTCCCGGAAGGGCCAGATCACCTTATCCACCAGTGGATTTTTGGACAGCCAGTCGGTTATAATGCGCGCGCTTTCAAAGCTTCGTTGCAGGCGCAACGGCAAGGTGCGTAGTCCACGGATCAGCAGCCAGGCCGAGTGCGGCGATAAGGCCGGACCGACGGTCATAAACTCGTGGTCGAATATCTGTTTGATAAGCGCTTTGCTGCCTGTTACCACACCGGCAACCACGTCCGAATGGCCGCCGATGTACTTGGTCGCTGTTTGGGCCGACAGATCGATACCCAGCTCGATCGGTTTCTGAAACAGGGGTGTGCAATAGCTGTTGTCGATCATCGTCAGGATGCCCTTGGATTTGGCCAGGGCAACAACAGCTTTCAAATCCTGCAAATCGTAGCTGAAAGTATTCGGACTTTCCAAATAGATCAGTTTGGTTTCGGGGCGAATGGCATTCTTAAAATTTTCGATGTCCGTGCCATCGACGAAAGTCGTCGTTACGCCGAATTTCGGCAGCAAATTTTTAAATAGTTTGATCGTCCAGCTATACGGGTTTTCGACCGATACGATATGGTCGCCCTGCTGTACCAAAGCCAGTATCGGCACGCTGATGGATGCCACACCGCTGCTGAAAACCAGCGCGTCTTCGGCACCATCCAGGGCGGCTAATTTTTGCCGGAGGATATTCAGCGTGGGATTATTCCCGCGGGAATACAGGTCGAAATAGTATTCGTCGGCCAATGCATTACGAAATTCTTTTACCGTTTTCAGCGCGAAATTGCTGGTTTGGATGATAGGCGGGGATACCGCGTTAAAGTAATTTTCCCTTTCTTCGCCAAGTTCGTTCAGTATGTAGGATAGGTCCATTTTATGCAGGTGGTAATTTGGGTTTCTTTGGGGCAAAAATATAGTAAACAATCAACCCGAAGGCATAACATCCCAGGCAGATCAATCCTGCATAAGGATTTTCCCTAAAGGTGACGAAAATATTAATGGTGACGAACCAATAGGATATAATAAACACAAGCGGCACCAGGGGGAACCATTTGATGGTGTAAATTTCCGATGTGTCCTGTTCCTTCATCTTTTTCCGCAGGATAAATATGGCCAGTGCGGCCAGCGAAAGGCCGATAGTGTCAAAAAACATCACGTATTTGAGCAGCGTGCTGAACGAGTCGACAAAAAACAGGACGATCAGCGTAAGCACCACAAAAACACTCATGCCGAACTCCTGCACCTGCGTTTTGGGATTTACTTTATGAAAAATGGGTGGTAAAATACCGTCCTCGGCCATGGCATAATAGACGCGCGGGTTCGACAGCACATTTACATTAACAAAGGCCAGCACACCGAAGAAAAGCAGCACCGACATGATTTTATATCCCGCCTGGCCAAATAACACGCCCATCATTTTTGCGGCTAAGGTCGGGGTATGCTGCAGCCCCCCAAGTCCCAGCACCTTCAGGTAAGCGAAATTGACGGATACATACAGGAAAATGATCACCCCGATACCGACTGCTATCGCCTTTGGTATGTTTTTCTTCGGATTGATGATATCCCCGCCGAAATTGATGGTCTGCTGGTAACCGCCGTAGGTGAAAAATACCGGCACTAAGCACAAGCCGAGTCCGGCTAAAATGCTGTGATGAGGAATTGTAACCGCTATAGCGGCCGGGTAGGCGCTGCTTTTGAACACGGCGAAACACACCAGCAGGATGAGGCCGATCTTAAAGCTGATGAGAAAATTTTGCGTGCGGGCGCTCATTTTGATGCCCAGGAAATTGATCACGTATAAAATGAATACCGACGCAATGGTAATGATATGTGTGCCGGCCTCGTTTTGTAGCGATGCGGGCAGCAGGAAGGGTTTGATATAGTCAGACCCGATAAGCGCCACCGCCGCCACCGATGCGGCGTTGCTTATTACCAGCACCCAATTGATCATAAAGGCGAACGCCGGGTGGTAACAATAGGAATATACCTTGTAAAAGCCGCCGGTGATAGGGTACCGGGAACCTATTTCGGCAAAAGTAAGCGCTCCGCAGAGTGATACCAGCCCGCCGAAAACCCAGGTTCCCAGGAAGACCCACGCACTGCCGGTTTCCTTGGCCGTTTCAGACGGGGTTGCAAATATACCCATACCGATCACCAGGCTGATAACGATCATCGTAAGGTCTAAGCGGCTAAGCCTGGGTTGTATGCTCATGGAGACCGGGATGTTAGTTTTTTAAATTTATATCTTAAATTTGTTGGTGATTAGACCCCTTAATTAGATAGACTTTGCCGCAATTTATGGGTATGGTGTGTTTTTTCAAACAAGTTAAGCAAATATTAATTATGCTGGCGTGCTTGTTTGTCGCAGTTGCCGCCATATCGCAGGTGAAACCCAGAGCTTCCACCCTAACTTCCGAAAATGTGAAGCCTGCCAGTAAGCAACTGAGCGATTTTTATCGCGTTACAGCCGAATCGGGTGTACAATTCATTTTCCCGGTCGAATTCAGGGAACGACGGATACCCAACAACGAAGATTTTTCTTTTGATTATGCTATGGAGATGCCCGGCCGCGAATTTGAGGTGTGGTTCCAGGTTCGGTCGCAGCGAAGAGATTGGCCAGTTTACGAGCTTTCCAAAAACGATCCCACCAAACAGTTAGAAAATCCCGATTCGTCGTACGTAAAGATGGGGCAGGCCACGGCCAGCGCCCTGTCGGAAGACAAAGACTTTGCCCCGCGCATTATTCACCGGGATGTACTGATGCGCTATCACGCGACGGCCGGCAAATCCTACCTGGTGAGCCTGCCCGACCTGGACGAAACCAGGCATTACAAATACGCCCTCATCCTGGCCCTCCAGCGCGATCACATCGGCCGCATACTCGTTGTTTGCTTTACCAACAACAAAAATCCCGACTTCTTTAAACATGTTAACAGTATAAGCCGGTATATCCGGTTTAAGGCGTGATTTGGTTGAAAGGTTGGAGCGTTGGAATGTTGTAAGGTTAAATTTTCGATTGGATTGATCATTGTGGATAAGTTAGCATATAACTCTGGCCGGTTAGCCGGGAAATTATATTTTTGCCCATACTGTTGAAAGGCATGAGCATATTGCAACATTCCAACTTTTCAACTTTCCAACATTCCAACAAAAAATGGCAGGAGCAATAGATTATAGTGAAGACAGTATCCGGTCGCTCGACTGGAAGGAACATATACGCCTTCGTCCCGGCATGTACATCGGTAAATTGGGCGATGGTTCGGCTTATGACGACGGCATTTACGTTTTACTGAAAGAGATCATCGACAACTCGATCGACGAATTTGTGATGGGAGCGGGCAAGACGATAGACGTGAATATGAGCGACTACAAAGTCTCTGTGCGCGACTATGGCCGCGGCATCCCCCTGGGAAAAGTGATCGACTGCGTTTCCAAGATCAACACAGGTGGTAAATATGACAGTAAGGCCTTCCAGAAATCCGTGGGCCTGAACGGCGTGGGTACCAAAGCGGTGAATGCCTTATCGAATGCTTTCACTGTACAATCGTACCGCGACGGCAAGACGAAGATCGCTGAATTTGAAAAAGGCGAATTGATCCGTGATGAACCCGAAAAAGATACTACGCAACGTAACGGCACGGCCATCAATTTCACGCCCGACGACAGCATTTTCAGGCACTACCATTTTATTCCCGAATTTGTCGAGAACATGATCTGGAACTACGTGTTCCTCAATTCGGGTCTGACGATAAATTTTAACGGGCAAAAATATTTTTCCGAAAAAGGCCTGCTCGATCTGCTTGCACGTAATACCGATGCCGAGACCATGCGTTACCCCATTATTCATTTAAAAGGTGAAGACATCGAGGTAGCCATGACGCACGGCCAGCAATACGGCGAGGAATATTATTCCTTCGTCAACGGCCAGCATACCACACAGGGGGGCACCCACCAGGCGGCCTTCCGCGAGGCGGTGGTAAAAACCATACGTGAGTTTTATAAGAAAGAATTTGATGCTTCCGATGTTCGTGCATCTATCGTCGGAGCCATCGCCATCAAGGTGCAGGAACCGGTGTTCGAGTCGCAGACCAAGACCAAGCTGGGTTCGCAGAACGTTGGTCCGGATGGCCCGAGTGTACGCGGGTTTATTAACGATTTCGTTAAAACCGAGCTCGATAATTACCTGCACAAAAATCCCGCGACCGCCGATGCGATGCTGAAACGCATTATGCAATCGGAACGCGAGCGGAAGGATATCGCCGGCATCAAAAAACTGGCCAACGAGCGCGCCAAAAAGGCCTCGCTGCACAACCGCAAGCTGCGCGACTGCAAGATCCATTTCGACGATACGCACGAGCGCCGCCAGGACACGACGCTGTTCATCACTGAGGGTGACTCGGCCAGCGGTTCGATCACCAAATCGCGCGATGTGCAAACCCAGGCCGTGTTCAGCCTGAAAGGTAAACCTCTCAATTGTTTCGGGCTGACCAAAAAGGTGGTTTATGAGAACGAGGAATTCAACCTGCTCCAGCATGCATTGAACATTGAGGACGGCCTCGATGGCTTGCGTTACAACAATATCGTGATCGCCACCGATGCCGATGTGGACGGTATGCACATCCGCCTGCTGATGATGACCTTCTTCCTCCAGTTTTTCCCCGACCTGGTGAAAGCCGGCCACGTATCCATCCTGCAAACGCCTTTATTCCGCGTGCGTAATAAAAAGGAAACGATCTATTGCTACAGCGACGAGGAACGCCGCAATGCTATCGCTAAATTAGGCGCCAAACCCGAGATCACCCGTTTTAAAGGTTTAGGTGAAATTTCGCCGGAGGAATTCGGCCTGTTCATCGGCAAGGACATGCGCCTCGACCCGGTTATTCTTAAAGATGCCAATATCAAGGCCCTGCTCGAATATTTTATGGGTAAAAACACACCCGACCGCCAGCAGCATATCATCCGTGAATTGCGGGTAGAGAAGGACGACGAAACCATCAATCCAACGATTGCCTCAGCGGGCGAAGCGGAGGAGTTAGCCGTGGCGGTCTGAACCGCTGATCTGTTTGATTTTTTGATTTCGCAGATTATTTCAAATCTCAGGGAAATCAGTTAATCATGCCAATCAGCGGTCAAACATAAACCGCTCAACAAGGTTATCAGTGTATGGATTCATACGAACTGAGCACTAAGGCCATCGTTATTACGGGGGCCTCGAGCGGGGCGGGCAGGGCGGCCGCGCTTGAATTTGCAAAATACCAGCCGGCGCTGATCCTGGCGTCGCGGAACGAGGAAGTGCTGAACGAGGTTGCGGCCGAATGCCGGGAACTCGGCGCGCTGACGTTGGTGGTACCTACGGACGTAACCGATCCCAAGGCCATGATCAACCTGGCTAACGCCGCCCACGACTGGACCGGCAAAATCGACGTATGGATCAACAATGCCGGGGTGCTGGCTGCCGGTGAGTTCGACCGCACGCCCGCCGAAGTGCACAACCAGGTAGTGCAGACCAACCTGATGGGTTATATCTATGGCGCGCATGCTGTAATACCGTTCTTTAAAAAACAAACACACGGCATCCTGATCAACAATATTTCCATCGGCGGTTATGTGCCCGTACCGTACGGTGCTGGTTATACCGCCAGCAAGTTTGGGCTCCGCGGCTTCTCCGAAGCGTTAAAAGCCGAGCTGGCCGCCTGGCCCGACATCCACGTTTGCGATCTGTTCCCCGGTTTTCTCGACACGCCGGGCATCGACCATGCCGGCAATTATACAGGCAAGGTTTTAAAACCTGCCCCACCTGTTTACGATCCGAAGCGGGTGGCCGACGCGATGGTCAGGGTCGCCATATCGCCTAAATCGAATAAGTATGTCGGCGCAGCATCGCGGGTGCTTAAGCTGTCGCATGCGCTGATGCCTGAACTCACCGCAAAACTTACGGGTCTCGTAATGCGCCGGTATTTTAAACATGCTGACGCCATAGCGCCGACCAGCGGCAATTTATTTAATACGGTAGATTATGCCATGAGCGCCAACGGGCGCTTCAACATCCCGCCCGAGCCGAAACCTTACCGGAAATATATCGCAGGAGCGTTGATAGCCGGAATAGCAGCGGGGTTTTTTATTATGAATGCGAGGAACAAATAATTCCGGAGCGGTTAAGTGAACCAATCATTTATCATCAAAACCATCCGAACGGATCGTGTACCCTAATATGCGTATCTTATTATCCGGGTCCTTTTTTAGTGTTATTTTTACCTGGCCGACAGATTTCTTGTAGGTATTGCCATACAGCAAAATATATTCGGATGAAGCGTCTGTTCCCCTCACTACCTTGGTTTGCCAATCGGACAGGTGGGTATCCTGCAGATCGCCAAGCCTTTCCTGCGTAAAGCGGAAAATATCATTTAGTTTTTCTTTGGTCGTGACGCTAAAAAAATCCTTACTGAACAGGCTGTCGGCCCCGGCATAATCCTTACGCTGCAATTGATAAAAAAGCAGGCTGGTTATTTTTTCAGCATCTTCTTTGTCAGACTCGCGGTTGGTGCGGGTATAATTAAGTGTGCAAGCCGTTAGAAATAATGAAAAGATGACTGTGGCCGGCAGGATGTGAAAGGTTTTCATTTTGATTGGTGAAAAAGGTTGTGTGTGAAAATAGGAATATAAATCGGTTTATGTAAGTATTTTGTTATCAGACGCAGCTTTTTAATAAAATTCTTATCTTGGAAGCCCTCATTCCAATGAGCGGCCGAAAAGATGACGGAACGCGAGATCCATATAAAATTTAAAGAATACACATCAATAGATGAACTGGACGCTTTCGACAGATCATTATGTCTTGAAGCAGTAAAAGCGCTCGGCACTTCACATTCGCCTTATTCCAAATTCCGCGTCGGCGCAGCGATGCGACTCCAAAGTGGTAAGATATTGCACGCCAGCAACCAGGAAAATGCGGCTTACCCTTCAGGCTTGTGTGCCGAAAGGGTCGCCTTGTTTCATTGGGGCGCCAACCATCCAGATGACCCAATACAGAGTATGGCCGTTACCGCCCAAACGGATCAATTTGAGCTGAATAAACCGGTCACATCCTGCGGTGCATGTTTGCAGGTGCTTGCGGAATATGAAAAGAAACAGGACAGCCCGATCAAAATGCTGTTCTATTGCCAGGGCGGCCCGGTTTGGGTGGCTACCGGCGTTGAAACTTTTTTGCCATTTTTGTTTTTTGAAGACAGGCTTAACCACAAATGAAACTGAAGTTATTTCTCTTTTTGTTGCTGATCGGTTTTGGCGCGAAAACGTTTGCCCAAACCGGCTTCCCTTACGCCGACGAGATACGGGCCTTTAAACACCAGGACAGCCTGAACTTTCCAAAACGGAACGGCATTTTATTTATCGGCAGCTCATCGTTCCGCATGTGGAGCGACCTGGAACAGCGATTTCCGGGTGAGCCGATCATCAAACGCGGCGTCGGCGGATGCGAACTATCGAATATTGTCAATTACTACACGCCCTATATCCTGTTTCCGTACCACCCGCGCAAAATTTTTATCTATGCCGGCGAGAACGACATCGCTTATGGCCATTTGGCCGATTCGGTACTGGTTAACTTCAAAAAGCTGTACCGCATGATCCGCGCGAAGCTGCCGGATACGAAGATCTATTACCTGTCCATCAAACCCAGCCCAAGCCGGGAGAAATACCGGGAAGCCGACCTGCGTTCGAACGAGCAGTTGAAAAACTACATTAAAAACAAGCGCAACTGCATGTATATTGATGTGGACGAGGCCATCTATAAACCGGGTACCACTCAGCCCGACTCATCACTTTTCAGGTCGGATTACCTGCACCTGAACAGCAAAGGCTATGACCGCTGGCAGAAGGTGCTGGAGCCTTACGTGAAATAACCTCGCCATTAAGGCTGTATTTGTCAACCCCGCGGCGACATCATGTCATTTCGAAACGAGCGCAGCGAGGAGAAATCTTAAACGCCGGGCGGGCGACGATTGGCAGGGGTGGTAAAGATTTCTCCTCACGCCGTAGCTCAGTCCCACCCGTTCGTCGAAATGACATTTTTAATAATATCCTAAATCCTGCAAATCTTAGTTCAGGCAAAAAACAAAGGCCCCGCCAACCGGCGGGGCCTTCTTTGCAAAACAAACAATAAACCACCTATCTATTTTTATTTATATGAGGTTTCAACCTTTGTAATTTTCCAGTCGTTTCCATCGCGTTCGGCCGTGATGACGTCCGTACGGGTAACAGTTTTGTATTTCATCTGCACCTTTTCAACGAATGTGTTGTCGTCGTCCTTCAGCATAGTGCTGGTGCACTCACAGTTTTCGTTAAGGCCCGCATTTGATTTCAGGTAGTCCATCACCTGTTTTTTCGTCAGCGCATCAACGCGGGTGCCTGTTCCGCGGATGGTATAGAATTGTGCGTCATCCGCAATGGCCTGGTCCGCATCTTTCAGGTTACTACCGTGAACAATAGCGTTAATGTAGGTGCCGACTACTTCGTCTTTTGAGATTTCGTGGTGCGTAACACCAGCGGCGTAAACTGTACTGCCGGATACCAGTATGGCCAAACCCAGCGCGATCGATCTAAATGTTTTCATAATATTTGTTGTTAAGTTTTTTTCGTTGGTTTTTATACATAAGACACCGGCAAAAAACTATTCGTTACACTCGATCCGCCCGATTTAACAATCTTTAACAATTGTTACCTGCGGGTTACAATTATGCCACTCGCTTCGACTCACCCGGTCATTGCTACGCTCGACCACCCTCTCTACGCGAGCGTAAAGAGGGTTTTGGAAATTTGGGGAAATAAAAAGCCCCCTCTTTCAGAATGAGAGAGGGGGCAGGGGGTGAGTCGACGCGGCACCTGATTGGCTGCCATTTCTCAATTTGACTGCAGAGATAAACATATACCGATTATCTCTTAATTTGGCGCTATGGTTGAGTTTGACGCGATGATGCTGCAGTTTGCCGAACAGGGCGAAAAAACCGGCTGGACCTACATCAATATTGCCGCCGACATAGCCCTGCAAATGAAGCCGAATAACAAAAAGTCATTCCGGGTACGCGGCATGCTCGACGCGCTGCCGGTGAACGGTTTAGCATTAATGCCCATGGGCGAAGGTAATTTTATCATGGCGCTTAAGGCCGGTATCCGCAAAAAACTGCACAAGAACGCAGGCGCCATGCTCCACTGCAAGCTGGAGGAAGATATGGACTATAAAGTGGAGATTCCTGCCGACCTGCAGGAATGTTTCGACTTTGAACCCGAAGCCGTTGAGTTTTTCAATAGCCTGGCCAAATCGCACCGCGAATATTTTATCAAATGGATCAACGAAGCGAAGACATCAGAAACCCGCGCCAAACGGGTTGTCAATACGATGAATGCGATGCTGCGTAAGTGGCGGTTTAATGTGATGCTGCTAGAGATGAGGAAGGAGGGGTAAGGTTATTCTACTAGATATAAGTCAAGAAGCAACCGGTGTAATTTTTTTGTGCCGCCAAAAATTCCGGACCATCCACGGTTATTTCCATCCGCAAAGTATGCTTGCATCAAATCACCCTGTTGATCTTGATATTCTATCTTCACCCATTTATTAATAAAGTCGCGCCCTTGTTTTCCATAAGTTATGGAAACGGGCCGATTAATAAAAAGATTTGTCTTACTGCCGCTAAACGTTATTCCTTTGCTTTCTATAATTAACTTTCCAATATCCTTCATTGCCATATATTGGAACTCTTTCCATGTATTTTCCGAAGGCAGGTACCAAACATTTTCCGTGACATATTTATCAAGCATCACCTTAAATGGGTTGAGTATTTTTTCTAAGTTCATTCAATTTGTGTTCCATGTACGCCATCACGTCAGCGTGTGAATGCACACGCCCTGCCTCTCCGTCAGCCAACCCTGCTTTATACCTTCAACGGCTTCCGGCGGCAGATCGCCCCAATCGTCATCATCATCGTTTTCAATCTGGTATTCAAGGCCCATTTTTTTCAAAAAGGCCTCCACGGCGGGTAAATCCTTCTCTTTATCTATCTCAACTGTCAGCGTCGTCATAGTTCAAATTTACTAAAAATAATTGTCTGCCTTTAGGTATTAATACCTTACCCTGGTATGAAGGAACTAATTTGGTCAAACCCGGTAATGATAGCCAAATAGAATCTGCACATCTGCACATCCGCACATTTGCATATCTGCACATTAAACAATCTTCCCTACCGCCGTCCTCAAAATATCCACCCCCTCTTCCAGCTCTTTTGGATTCAGTGAGGCGAAGCCGAGGCGGATGAATTCGGTATTTTCGGAAAGATAAAAATACTCCTCGCCATTGCTTAGCGACAGGCCCATTTCGCCGGCTTTTGCAGCTACATCTTTCGCGCTGATACCGTTCAGATATCTCAGCCAAACCGCAAAACCGCCATCGGGTATTTTGAAGGAAACGTGTTCGCCTAATTGTTCGTGCAGCAAATCGCAGAACACATCCCGCCGCTCATGGTATATCTTATTGGTCTTTTTCAGGTGGCGGCCAATGTCGCCGTTCTTGAGCAGGTTGGCCAGGGCTTCTTCCAGCAGTTGCTCTCCCTGCCGGTCGATCATCCTGCGCAATCTGGCCAATTGGCCGATCAAATTGCGCGGTGCGGCAACAAAGCCCACCCGGATGCCCGGCGCGATAGTTTTGGCAAACGAGCCTACGTAGATCACGCTGCCATGGTAATCGGCGCTGGCCAGGGGCAGTACCGGGCCGCTGGTGTAGTGATAGTCGTAATCGTAATCGTCCTCCAATATGGCAAAACGGTATTTCGCCGCCAGCTCCAATAGCTGCATGCGGCGTTCGGAGCTCAATGTCGCCGTTGTCGGGCGGTGATGGTGTGGAATTACATACAGCAATCGCACTTTTTTCTTTTTGCAAATATCTTCTACCGCATTCAGGTCTATGCCGCATTCGTCTACCGGCGCGAAAGCCAGCTCCGCGCCGGCATACCTGAAAACTTCATTGCCGGTAGGATACCCGGGTTCCGGCACGATCACCACATTGCCTTTCGCGATAAGTAATTGCGCTGCCAGGTACATAGCCATCTGCACCCCCTTGGTGATCAGGATATTTTCCATGCTCACCTGCATGCCACGCGTTTCGGCCAGGAATTTTGCCAGCTCGATGCGCAGGTTTTCCGAACCTTGCTCTGGCCCGTACATCAGGTATTTTGACGTGAACTGGTAATTGCCGAAACGCCGGTATTCGCGCACCAGCAAATCCACGGGTGCAAGGCGCGTGTCGGGAAAACCGTCGTTGATCACGATGTTTTGCTGCGGAACAGGCTTATACAATTTGCTCACCGGCACCCGCTTTTCATCCACCTCAAAAAAGGTTTGATCAGGGAAACAGTTAGCCGTTATGTTCTCTTTCAGGGCTTTCGGCGCTATGTCGGGTAGGTTCTTCGCCACAAAAATGCCCCGGCGGGGGATGCTGTCCACCCAGCTCTGGGCATACAGTTCGTCATAAGCAGCCACTACTGTTTTGCGATGAACATTCAGCGCATCGGCCAGCGCCCGGCTGCCGGGCAAGGCGCTTTCAGGCTTTAAAACTCCCCGCCTGATCTGCGCAATGATGCTGTTGGCGATCTGTAAATAGACGGGAACGGACGATCCCTTGTTGATCTGGATTAGACTTTCAATTACCGACATTCTGGACTACCTTACTTGTAAATTCTGGACTATTAAAGTAGTCCAATATCGTGATAATTTTGATTTGTCAAAACCAAAAGATATGACCACTACGAACAGGATGACGATATGCACGACCTGCGGAACCAAGTTCCCCCACAACGAAAGGGTGCCCGCGCTTTGCCCCATCTGTAACGACGACCGCCAGTTCATCGACCTTAAAGGCCAAAGCTGGACTAACTCGGAAGACCTGGAAAAGGGCCATGCCGTTAGGATACGAAAGATCAGCGAACGGCTGCATTACCTGACGGTACGGCCTTCGTTCGCCATCGGTCAGCGCGCTTTCCTGCTGCTGTCTAAGGGCGGCAATATTTTGTGGGACTGTATTCCGTTGCTGGACGAGGCCACCCGGGAATTTATCCACAGCAAAGGCGGACTGAAAGCGATTGCTTTTTCGCACCCCCACTTTTACAGCAACATGAACGAATGGGCAGCCGAATTTAACTGCCCGATCTATATCCACGAAGCCGACAAGCCCTGGATATTCAACTATGGCCCCAACGTGAAGCTATGGGCCGGCGACGAAAAACCGTTATGGGACGATCTGAAGCTGGTACATGTTGGCGGACATTTCCCCGGAAGCAGTATGCTGCATACCGCTTCCATATCAAAGGACGGCGCCATGCTTTGCGGCGACAGCCTGTACATTTCGCGCAGCCTGCGCCACACGGCGGTGATGTTCAGCTATCCCAATAACATTGCTTTGCTGAAGGAAGACTTCATTGCATTTTATGAAAAATGCTCAAAGCTGAAATTCGACACCCTGTACGGCGCCACCTTCGAAGGGCAGGACCTGGAAGGCAATGCTTACGAAGTGTTTACCGCCTCGATGAACCGCTACAAAAAAGTTTACGGACTATAAAATGATATCGCCATGAAGATCAAAACAAACATCAAATTCATCCAGCTTTACCTGCGCGTGGCTATCGGCCTCGCCTATTTGTGGGAGGTGGCCGACCGCCTGGGCGTGCTTGGCGCTCACGGTCAGCCGCACGTAGGCTGGGGCGACTGGCAGCATTTTATGGACTATGCCCGCCAAACCATGAGCTTTCTGCCGCCAGGCATCATTCCTGTGCTGGCCGTTATCGCGACGATCGGCGAGGGATCATTCGGGCTGCTGATACTGACCGGCCTTTTCACCCGTATAGCGGCCATAGGAAGCAGTGTGCTGAGTTTTTGTTTCGCGCTGGCTATGGCTATCTCGTTTGGCATTGATTCGCCGCTGGGGTATTCCGTCTTTACGCTCAGTGCGGCAAGCCTGCTGCTGGCTACATTGCCCCGTTACGCCTGGAGTATCGATGCATGGCTGGAAAAGAAAGCAATCGGCAAAGGCCTGGCCGCCAATGCGGCAATGTTCGTCTTGCTTACCGGTTTAACGATGGCCACGCTAAGCATAAAAGCACAGCAGCAACCCAGGATCACCGAAAAATACCTGCTCAGGCAATTTATTAACGAGCACGGCATTAGCGACCGCGAGGTGCAAATGGAGGTAGTGAATTTCCCTCCGCGGAGTTCGTCGCCGGCGCACCGGCACCCATGCCCCACCTTCGGCTACCTGCTGCAGGGTGAGCTTGAATCGGTGTTCGAAGGTAAACATCATTTGTACAAACAGGGCGACAGCTTTTACGAAAGCACCAACGGCCTGCATGCCGTTACGCGCAACAACAGCGCGGCCGACACCGCCAAGCTGCTGGTTTTCTTCATTGCCGAAAAGGACAAACCCACAACTATTCGTTAAGATTATGAACAAAGTAACACGCAATATCTTCCGGACTTTCGGACTTACGCGGACTTTCGGACTAAAACAATCTAGTCACATTTTTTCGTCTATTTACCTGTTAACTATCTATAAATAAATACCCATGAAATCACGCATGAACATTAATGCGGCCGAGCCGCGCATTTACAAGGCTATGGCCGTTGCCGACAATCAAATAAAAGAATTTAGCATCGCCCCGAAGCTTAGGGAACTCATCAAGGTGCGGGTGTCGCAGATCAACGGCTGCGGCTACTGTATCGATTCTCACAGCACGGATTCGCTGGCCCTGGGCGAAAGCACACAGCGCCTGCTGGGCCTGGCCGCCTGGTGGGAAACGCCGTTTTTCAACGACGACGAACGCGCCGCCTTAAAGCTGGCCGAAGAAGTGACCCGCATTTATGAACACGGTGTTTCGGAAGAGACGTACCGGAACGCCTTAAATCACTTCGGCGAGCAAGGCGTAGCGCAGATCATCTTCATCGCCATTACCATCAACAGTTGGAACCGCATCGCTATACCGGTGCACATGGTAATCGGGGTCGACTGATAGCTTCGCCTAGTTTGAAAGGGATTGTAAAGGTTGCGGGAGCTAAAATAGTTAGCTCTTCTGCAACCTCTGCAATTTTATTACGGTTTTCCGTTCTCCCAACCCGGGGACACTGTTCGCGGGCGTTGTTTTATTGGATATCCAGCATTCAATTTTTAATTATTAATACAATTTTCTTGTTAGGAAATTTTTAATATTTTTAAACCCATGCTGCTATCATTCCGTATCATCCAAAAAACTGACCGCTATGCTGACCACTGACCTTGAAAACGTATTGCTGGACGACGAAACATTATCGTTCGGCAACTCCTGGGGCCCCGAAGACGATAATTGGGACGATGAGGAAGACGAAGATTTTGATGATGAACTGGGCGACCTGGACGACTTGCACGGCATACAGGTGGAAGAGGAGGAGTTTGAAGAACCCGACCCGGACGACGACGATCACCTGCCCGAGGACGACGAATAATATCCAAAAACCATTTAAAAAGCGAATCCTTTACCTCACTTTGCGATGAGGATTCGATTAACCTCATCATGAAAAAAGTTCTAATTACCTTACTCATAGTTGGTTGCTATTGTTTAAATGTTTTTGCCCAATCCGAAAGGGTGCTCGGTCCTGTCGAAAAAAGATTGGTCGATACACTTTGCAACGGGGTCAACCGTATTGACCTTTCAAAAGTTAACACGCAGGAAGAAGCTGTGGCGGCATATACCCAGTTAGTTATGGATCATGCGGCCATGCTGGGCGACCTTGCCGCCGAGCGCCACGTGGATATGAGTGATATGGATGCGATGAAGAGGGTAGGCGTGGACCTGGCGGTTGACCTGTACAAAATGAAGTGCGAAAAGTTTATCGAGCTCTCCAAAAAAATGGCGATGAAGGTAGCGCAGAAAGAAATTTCAGGTGAGGCTAATGGCGATGCCATGATAGGTACTTTTAAACGCATCGACAAGAAAGGCTTTAATTACATTGTTGTAGCCGATGCGAATAACAATGAAAAAAAGTTTTTGTGGCTCAGGCAATTTCCCGGGTCGGAAAGCTTCATGAATGGTGCGGCTCAATTAATCGGCAAAAAGATCAGTATCAGCTGGAAGGAAATGGAAGTTTACCTGCCCGATGCTAAAGGTTATTACCCGGTAAAAGAGATAACCGGCATCACCGTGCAGTAGCGCCAAGTTTTGCACATTCCCTGCCAGTAATTTTAGCATCCGTTTTATTCTTTTTATCTTAGCCGGAGTGGATAATTTTATCGTTTCGGCCCGCAAATACCGCCCGGCGACGTTCGAAAGCGTTGTCGGTCAGCAGCATATAACCAATACGCTTAAGAACGCCATCAAAAACAACCAGTTGGCGCAGGCGTTTTTGTTTTGCGGTCCGCGCGGCGTGGGCAAAACCACTTGTGCGCGTATCCTGGCCAAAACCATTAACTGCGAAAACCTGCAGCCCAGCGGCGAAGCCTGCGGCGTTTGCCACTCGTGCGTTTCGTTCCAGAATGGCAGCTCGTTCAATATCCACGAACTGGATGCCGCATCCAACAACTCCGTCGACGATATCCGCAGCCTTATCGAACAGGTGCGTATACCCCCGCAAGCCGGCAGGTACAAAATATACATCATCGACGAGGTGCACATGTTGTCGCAGGCGGCTTTCAACGCTTTCCTGAAGACGCTGGAGGAACCTCCGCACTACGCTATTTTCATTCTGGCCACTACCGAGAAGCATAAAATACTGCCGACTATTCTTTCGCGCTGCCAGATATTTGATTTCAACCGAATCCGCGTCGAGGATATGGCCGGTCATTTGGCGTCCATCGCCGAAAAAGAAGGCATAAGTTATGAGCCTGACGCATTGCATATCATCGCCCAGAAAGCTGACGGCGGTTTGCGCGATGCCCTGTCCATGTTCGACCAGATCGTCAGCTTTTCGAATGCGAGCGTCACCTATCGTTCGGTGATCGATAACCTTAACATCCTCGATTACGACTATTACTTCAGTATAATTGAAAAATTGCTTGGCGAAGATACCGCCGGAACGCTTTTGCTGTTCGACGAGATCCTTTCCAAAGGATTTGACGGTTCACACTTCATTTCCGGTTTGTCCGAACATTTCCGCAATCTTTTGGTCGGGAAAGATACTTCGACCTTCAAACTGCTTGAAGTGAGCGAAGGCATAAAGGCCAAATACCTGCAGCAGTCGCAGGCGGCTTCGGTTTCGTTCCTGCTCTCGGCGCTAAGCATTGCCAACCAGTGCGACCTCGATTATAAGCTCAGTAAGAACCAGCGCCTGCAGGTTGAGCTTGCCCTGCTTAAAATGTGCCATCTGCCTGCAGCTTTTAACCTGGCGACTGCACCGGCCGCCGAAATGCTCCGCCAGCCCGCGGAGCAAATAAAAAAAAAACCTGATGCAGTAACGGCGGGTAAACCGGCCGACGCGCAGAAAGCTGAACCGGCCCCGATTTTAAACGACCCTCCCGCAACGTATAAAACGGAAAAAAGACCCGAACCCGCTGTTGAGACGGTGAAGGAACAGCCCGCTGCCGAAAAACCCAAAGCATTTGTACCCAATGCCGGTACAACTACTACGTCGGTAAAAATACCGTCGCTAAAGGACCTCAGTACTAAAACGATAGCCGAAATTGCCGAAGAAGACGATCCCTATATTAAAGGTGATGCGAAGGAAGATTTTACGATGGACGACTTCCTGAAGCAGTGGAACGAATATGCTGTGAAGATCAAAAAAGACGGTAATATGAACCTTTTTACTGTTTTCACTGCCAATGCTCCTGTTATGCTCGAGGCTTACAGGTTCGAAGTCGTTGTAGGCAATAAGGCGCAGGAAAATATGTTCAGGGACGAAAAGCCCTCGATCCTGAATTTTCTGCGTTTAAATCTGAAGAACTTCGACATCGACGTACAAACCCGCGTCGACGAAGTGAAAGCGGCTAAACGGCCCTATACTACGTCGGAAAAATTTCAGCACATGGCCAGCAAGAATCCAAACCTGGCGGAGTTGAAAAGGCGATTTAACCTGGAGACGGATTATTGATTGCAGAGGCACCATATCCCGCGTCTCTGCAAAAAAGAATTTATCAGCGTTTTGGCCTGTCGTTTATCGGGTATCCTTCCTCATCCAGGTCGGGACGGCTGTCTTCATCCGTCCGGGATAAAATGTCGTCTATCGGGTCTACTTCAACGATATCGCCGTCGTCAACGTGCATGCCCAGGTTTTCCACGTCCGTTTCCAGCGACTCGTTCGGAATATACTCGTCGACCGCATCGAATGGATTGGCCTCGTCATAGGTTGAATTGATGTCCTCGCCATTTTTAACCGCAGTATTATAAGGATCAGGGTGATCGTAATCCGGGTCGTCGCTTTCGACGTCGTACTCGAAGCTATTTTCCTCCTTATTAAACGCTAATTGTTCGGCGTCTGATTCTTCGCCAAGGTTTTCCTTCAAATATTCATCCCGGTCGTCGTTATCGTTATCAAACCGGGTATGCGGTCTTTTTGCGCTCATGGTAACATGGTTTTAGTTAACAACACTAATTTACCATGTTAGTTTGTTCCCAAAAAAGGACTTTCGTCAATATTTGGCTGCCTGGCCTGGTTTTGGTATGGCGCCCAAAATGAACTTACGTAAATTTTCGGTTGCGACAGACAGGTCTTCCTTGCGCAGGTATAGCATATGACCGCTCTTATAACCTTCCCATTTAATACGGTCCTTCAGCCGGCCGCTGGGGTCAAGCTGCCATAAGCTATATTTTGCGTTAAAGTAATCGCAGGCGCCGTCGTAATATCCTGATTGCACCAGCAAATGCAAAAATGGATTTTGCGCTATAGCCTGGCGCAGGTTCTCGCCGGTATGGTCGTTCTTTTCGTCCCATGGCCATACGTTGCCGAACATATTATATTTCAGGTCGGTTTTGTAGTTCAGCTCCTGGCGCATGTAAATATTTATGGCGGGCGTAAACTCCTGCAGCCAGGTGGTCAGTTCCGGGTTATAGTCGGGTCCATCGCCCGCAGTTTGCCTGTCGATACCCTTGTAACGCGAGTCGAGGCGGCCGATAGTGAAGCCCTGGTCGCGCAGGAGGGCTTTCCAGAAAAGCGAGTAGTCGATGACAAGATTGTTATCAAGCACGGTCTTTTCGGACAAGCCGCTGTATCGGGCTACTTTGGCAGCGATCGCTTTTTTCTGGTCCTCGCTCAGGAAACCGCCTTTTGACAGCGCGGGTATATATTCGTTGATCGTAAAATCTTCAACTTCGGGCAGCATGTCGGTCAGCTCTTTTCCCTGCAGATCGGCAGGCAGCTTTTTATGGTACCATGCCGTCGCGGCAAAATAGGGCAAACGCAGCGCTTCTGAAACCGGGCCGCCGCGGTTGATGCCCAGGTCGGTAGGCGACACCAGGATGACGCCGTTCAGGTACATCCACTCCGAGTCCTGCAAAGCAAGCGCAAGCCCCGATACGCGCGTGGTGCCATAGCTTTCGCCTATCAGGAATTTGGGCGATGCCCATCGGTTCTCGCGGGTCACGAAGGTGTTGATCCAGTCGGCCAGGTATTTAATGTCCTCGTTTACACCAAAGAAGTTTGATTTGGGTATTTCGGGGTTCACAGGCCTCGAGTAGCCGGTGTTTACCGGATCGACGTACACGATGTCGGCCACGTCAAGGATGGAGTTGTTGTTTTCTTTGAACCCATAAGGCTCAACGGGATATCCCTCATCGTCGGCATTCAGCATACGGGGGCCGGTATAACCCAGTTCCATCCAAACCGATGGTGTGCCCGGCCCGCCGTTGAACGAAATCACCAGCGGCCGGTTAGCCCGGTCCTTTACATCGTCACGTTCGTAGTAAGTATAGAATACGCCTGCTGTCGGGCGTCCGTCCTCGTCCCAAACGGGCATCATGCCCGCTGTGGCGGTGTAAGGAACAACCTGCCCTTTTATAGTAACGGTATGTTTGGTTATTACGGTGGTATCGGTGTGTACGATACGGCCCACGGATATTTTTTGTGTATTCTTTGGAGGCTGGTTGGCAGGAGTTTGCGCCTGTGCAGCAAAAACGGTTGTAAGTAACGTGATAAGTGTAAGTAAACGATTTTTCATTGTCCCGGATTTTTGGTGAAAGTACAGCGCCAAATGTAATTACAATTGCGCACTAAGCAAATCCGGGCCGGAACAGCGATTATATTTTTACACTAAGTGCTAACAGGATCAAAATTTGATCGGTTTGCGGTAGGAGGTAACGCCGCCGATAGCGTATTTAAAGCCGATGGTGAATTGCGAGAATATGTCGTTGTGCGCACCGGCCTTAAATCCATCGATATTATCACCGAAAATGAAATTACATTGGTAACCAACGTCAATTTTAAAATCTGGGCGGTCGTACTTATTGTATATCTTCAATTCATAGCCGACCCTCGCCGGAAAGAATAATTGGTTACTGCTCATGGGGCCCGGTGTATAATACCCCGGCAACGTAATGGAATACCTGTTGATCTGTTTTACCGTACCGTAGATGACCCCGATACCGCCGCCAATGTAAAAGTTCTTTAGCGCATTTAGCAGGCGGCTTTGCGAATAATCCATGATCTCGCCGGCCTGAACCTGCACCCTGAATGCGTAATAGGTATAATCGGTTTTAAACTGTCTGCCGTAAGTGTCGTTGGTCGAATCGCCGCCGGCAAGCTTACCTGCCTGGAATTCAGCGATATAATTTACAAAAGGCGTCTGGTTATAATCGAGCTGGATATTAAATGAATTGGTGTTCGTGGAGGTTTGGGTGTCGCCAAAAAAGGAATTGAAGCCTATCGAGGCGCCGAGATTGTATTGCGTGTAATCGTATCCTATCTGGGCATGGGCTGTGATCGCTGTAAAACCGGCAAGCAGGGTTAAAAGCGAAATTTTAACGATGTGTTTGATCATGAGTCAGATGCCGGTCTTGTGCAGGAAGGAGTAAAGTATACTCATATGCCGCAATTTTATAAAAATAAGTTCAATGTACAATAAAACAATACTCTAAAACGCAACATTTGTTTGTTTGAGTATCGACAATTTGAATATTGTATTTAATACATTAGCTAATCTCAATTTTATATATTTGAGGCCTTTTACGAAAAAAACATCAATCCTGTTATGTCAAAAATTAAAGTAGCCAATCCCGTTGTCGAACTGGACGGCGATGAAATGACCCGCATTATATGGAAGTTTATTAAAGATAAGCTGATATTTCCTTACCTCGACCTCGACGTTAAATACTACGACCTCGGTATCGAATATCGCGACGAGACGAACGACCAGGTGACGGTTGACGCCGCCAACGCGATTAAAAAATATGGCGTAGGCATCAAATGCGCCACCATTACGCCTGACGAAGCCAGGGTAAAGGAATTCAACCTGAAACAAATGTGGAAGTCGCCCAATGGTACCATCCGTAACATTCTTGACGGTACCGTATTCCGCGAGCCTATCGTTACCTCTAACGTTCCGCGCCTGGTTCCGAACTGGACGGCGCCCATCTGCATCGGCCGCCATGCTTTCGGCGACCAGTACCGGGCTACCGATTTTGTGACCAAAGGCAAAGGCAAACTGACCATCACTTTTACACCCGAAGACGGCGGCGAGACGCAATCGTATGAAGTGTATAATTTCAAAGGCGACGGCGTGGCCCTGGCTATGTATAACACGGATGAATCGATCAGGGGATTTGCGCGCGCCTGCTTCAACCAGGCATTACTGAAGAAATGGCCTTTGTACCTGTCGACCAAAAATACGATCCTGAAAAAATACGACGGCCGTTTTAAGGATATCTTCCAGGAGATCTATGAGAACGAATTTAAACTGGAGTTTGAGGCCAACCAGCTGACCTATGAGCACCGGCTGATCGACGACATGGTTGCATCGGCGCTTAAATGGCACGGCAACTTTGTGTGGGCCTGCAAAAACTACGACGGCGACGTACAATCGGATACGGTGGCGCAGGGTTTCGGCTCTTTAGGTTTAATGACATCTACGCTGGTTACGCCCGACGGTAAAACCATGGAAGCCGAAGCGGCCCATGGAACAGTAACCCGCCATTATCGTGATCACCAGGCCGGTAAACCAACGTCAACCAACCCGATAGCATCCATCTTCGCCTGGACGCGCGGTTTGGAATTCCGCGGCTTGCTGGATGATAACAAGGAACTGATCAAATTCTGTAAGGCCCTTGAAGAAGTATGCGTTGAAACAGTGGAAAGCGGCAAGATGACCAAGGACCTCGCGGTTTGCATACACGGCAACAAGGTCGAGCATGGCCGCGATTACTTATATACCGAAGAGTTTTTGGAGGCGATTGATGAGAATTTGAAGAAAAAGCTGGGTAAGTAATTTTCGCTTGCCTTAAAACATAGAAACCCATTTGCGGCAGCAGATGGGTTTTTTGTTGAGATATTTCGTTATTTTTGAAATATGAAATTCACAGCAATTATTGAAAAAGGGGAAAACGGCTGGTTTGTGGGACAGGTGGCGGAATTACCGGCTGCTATGTCTCAGGGAAGAACCATCGAAGAACTTAAGGAAAATTTGCAGGATGCTGTAAGATTGTTGCTGTTACCTGATAAAGAGATTGCCAAGAGATGAATGTATTGCTAAACGAAGTAAAAACAACGTTGCAGCAACTCAAGCCCGAGTTAGTATCAAAATATCCGATCGCTACTATCGGGCTGTTTGGGTCTATCGTTCGTGATGATTTTACCGAAAACAGCGACATCGATATTATTGTGGAGTTTAATGGCAAAATAGGTATCGGATTTATTGATTTAGCCAATGAGCTCGAAGAAAAACTAAAAAGGAAGGTGGATTTGGTATCGAGGGGAGGCGTTAAACCAAAATATCTCGAGGTGATAGACCCTCAAATAATATATGTCTGAACGCCATCCAAGGCTTCTTTTGGGAGATATACTCGAAAGCGCTCAAAAAATTCTCTCTTATACACACAATCTGGCATTCAAAGAGTTTATTTCCGATAGTAAGACTATTGACGCTGTGGTACGAAATTTTGAGATTATCGGTGAAGCAGCGAATCGCCTTCCGGATGAAATAAAAGAAAACAACGCGCATATCAATTGGTTCAAAATAAGGGGATTGCGCAACAGGATCGTTCACAACTATTCCGGTATAGATTACAAGATCATATGGGATACCAAAGAAGATTACTTGGAAGAACTCATAATTGAGATAACAAAGATTTTGAATAATTATTAATACTGCTTATGTCACCACTCTATCCTCTGAAATTCAAAACCATCTATAAAGACAAGATCTGGGGCGGCCAGAAGATCAAAACCTATTTGCATAAAGATTTTGGCAGCCTGCCCAATTGCGGCGAGACCTGGGAAATATCCGGGGTAAAATCGGATGTTTCCGTTGTGGCCGACGGTGCGCTCAAGGGGCAGTCGCTGGCCGATATACTGGAGGAGTATAAGGAGCATTTGGTGGGTAAAAAGGTGTATGCGCATTTCGGCAATACATTTCCGCTGCTGGTTAAGTTCATCGATGCCAACGACGATCTATCCATCCAGGTACATCCCAATGACGAGCTTGCAAAAAAACGCCACAACTCTTTCGGAAAAACCGAAATGTGGTATGTGATAGAAGCCGATCCCGGCTCGACCCTGATTTCAGGCTTTAATCAGCAGGTTAGTGAAAAGATATATGTCGACAAACTCAACAGCGGCCATATTATGGACATCCTGAACCGTGAGGAAGTGCATGCCGGGGATGTTTTCTTTTTACCGGCCGGCAGGGTACATACCATTGGCAAAGGCTTGCTGATAGCCGAGATACAACAAACATCGGATATTACTTACCGCATCTACGATTTCGACCGTGTAGATGACAAGGGCCATAAGCGCGAGCTGCATACCCAGGAAGCGCTTGCCGCTATCGACTATAACTTGTATCCTGATTATAAAACTAAATATAAGCCTGAAAAAAATGAAGCAGTCCGGTTGGCAAAATGCCCCTATTTTACAACCAACCTGCTCGACTTCAACGAAAGCACGTCAAGAGACTATTCGCATCTTGATTCATTCGTCATCCACGTTTGTGTGGAAGGAAGCTATGTGATAGAATGCCAGGGCGGACAGCATACCGTAAAGATGGGAGAGTGCGTGCTGCTACCTGCGACAGTTAAAAGATCCGACCTGATCACGATCGATGGGTTTAAAATACTGGAGAGTTATGTGGAGCTGTGAACGGTCAATAGTGAATAGTCAATACCACTAGTGGCCGTAATAAACTTTTATTCACCATTCACTATTCACTATTCACTAAACCAGCTTAATCGTAAACTTCGTTCCCATATTAACCGTGCTGTCGACATCGATGGTGCCGCCGAGCGCTTCGATTTGGTTGCGGGTCATGAACAGGCCGATACCTTTGGCGTCGGGGTGGTTATGAAAGGTTTTATACATCCCGAATACAGCATCCCCATGTTTTTCGAGGTCGATACCGACACCATTATCTTCAAAATACAGGTAAACGTGGTGCCTGATCTTCGCCGAACGCACCTTAATGACCGGCTTGCGTTCGGGGTGCCGGTATTTGATAGCATTGGTGATCAGGTTCTGAAAAATACTTTCGAGGTAGGCGGAAATGTAATATACATCCGGGCATAAACTGAAATCGTACTCGATCTTCGCGCCCGACGATTTGATGTTGCTTTCCAGCGCCAGCAGCACGGTCTTTAACGTTGCCTCAAAGTCAAGTTGCTTTCGTTCCTTGCCTATCTCGGCCTGTATTTTCACAATTTCGCTCAGGTGTTCAATGGTCGTATTCAGGCTGTTGCTGATGGACCTGATATGGTTGAAGATTTCCTTACGATCATCGTTCTCTTCCATCTGCTCGAACAGGTTGACCATAAACTCCAGGTTACCGGTATGTGAGCGCAGGTTATGCGAAACGATATAGGCAAAATTTTGCAGGCGTTTGTTCTGATCGCTCATCAGGTTCACCGCATTCTGAACTTCAAGCTCCTTCTTTTTAACATAATCGATGTTTTGAAAAATACATCGAACCGTAACGCATTGGCCAAAATCATCGATAACGGCCAGGCCTTTCGCGCGCAGCCAGATGACGTTATTGCGGGCCGTGCGGAACAATAGCTCCAGGTCGAACGGCTGGCAATATTTGGTGATATTATCGATCGCTTTTGAAAAGGCGGCCCGATAATCGGGCTCGAAAAAGCTCACCATTTCTTCAATCGTAATCTTTACGCTTTCCTGCAGCTCAAGAATGTCGTAAGCCTCGCGGCTTAGCGCCAGGCTCATGCTTCTAACGTCGATCTCCCATCCGCCTACTTTGGCTATCTTGATCGTTTCCTTAAACAGGAAATCGTTGCGGGTAGATTGTAGCTGCAGCAGCTTGTGGTCGTGAACATCGGTCAGCGACCCGGTAATTTTGGCCTGGCCGTTATCATCCCATCTTTTGGCTGTACTTTCAAACCAGCGATACCCCGATTTTTTAGTTAAGAGCCTTATTTGTATGGTTTCAGGGGCGTCGCCTACATGTTTGTTTATTGAACGAAGGAATGCGGGTTTGTCTTCGTAGTAGAGCAGGTTTTCAAAAAAATAGTCGTATGAGCTGGGCACCTCGCCGGCTTCATACCCTAAAACGGTATAAAAGCCGGGAGACCATTTAACCTCCCGCGTGCCGATGTTATACTCCCAGATACCTGTTTTGGTATTGTTGATTATCTGGGTCACATGGAAATCGCCATTCTGAGTAAAGCTGTCCCCTTCGTTAACGCTCATATCGCTGTCTGCTCAGCAGAAACCTTGTTTTGTAAGTCAAATAAATAGTAAACTAATTAGATAATGGTTACAGGCAAAACGCCGGGTAACGCGTGTGCAATTACAAATACAAAGCCAATATCCTGTTAAAGCACAGGTACTTAGTTTAAATCGACCGCTTTACTTACTTCATTTACAACTCATTATTTATACGAAAATCGGCATTGTAAGTTATGTGAAGAATAGGTTTCGGCTGATCGTAGAATTAACGAATTGTAAATTTGGGTAAATATTTACCCATGATTATCAGTTGATTAAACTGCGGTTTAGTTATGTAGATAACGGCATATAAACTCAAAAAATAATTTAATATTTTATTCCGCCACACTCTTTTTCTCTACTTTTTTATGCAGCTTAAAAGCCTCGACCAATCCCGCCGAACCATACCAGGGATGCAATTCCATAATCAGCGAACCGGCCTGTACCGCAGGGTCGGTTTCGGTTAGCTTTTTAGCCTCCTCGACCGAGCTGACATTGAAAATAAATATTCCGCGAATGTCCTGGTTATCCAAAAACGGTCCGGCTACGATCAGCTTACCTTCATCGGCCAGGCGCATGATATTTTTTAAGTGCGCCTTTTGCAACTGCGCCCGCGCGGCCGAATCCTTCAGCCTGTTCGGCCCGGTTTTTAAAAAAGCCATTACATAGGTTTTCATGCCGTACTCATCGGCGCCGAGTTTTTTAGCCAGGCCGGCATCGTACTGCGGATTATTTGATTGCGCGAGGCAGTTGAATGAAGCCGCAAATAGCAGCCCTATCAAAAAGATACGAGTCATAGTGATAGCAGCTTAGTTTAGCCAATAAAGATAATATTTTATAAAGAAAGTATCAGCGTTTTTCCAATTCAGCGAGTGCGTTGGATGCTATCCATTTGGCCGGTCTGCTGCCTTGGTTACGGATACGCCCGGCGGTTTGGATAGCCAGGGAAGTAACGTATTATTACGCTTGCCGATCTGCCTTAAAGCCCAGTTAACGGCTTTTTTGACGAAGTTCCGTTCGTCCCAGGCCTCTCTTTCTATGACGGGCAAAAATTGGATAAATACATCATCTGAAGCTTTTTTGTTATGCACAGCAAATTCGGCGATCAGTACAAAGCCTGCACGTTTAACAAATTCATGTTCGGATTTGCAATACGCCAAAGCTTTTTCCACTGCAAAAGGCACCCGGTCGAACAAATTGCCGCAGGCCTGGTCGCATACATCCCACGAGTCGAAATCAGAAACCCACTTGTCCATCTGCTTTGGAGTGACCTGTTTGTAGTCATCAACGACCGACGCCAGGATCCGGCACTCATGTATTTCGGTCTCCCATAATTCCAGCGCCAATTGATGATCTTTTCCGATGGTTTTAGCCAATGCCCGCAACTCGGGCATAGATATACCCAGCGCTTTTGAAGTATTGATACCATAGCGCTTCATGCCCTCAAGGCGGCTTGCATCCGCAGTTAGTTTTAGATGATCGGTGATATCGGATACGTTCATGATTCCTGGTTATTAAGCCATTTCACATGTTGCTGTTTTACTATTTCATGACCTAACAAATTCTCTTCCTCAAAACTCTCCTCGTATGCCAACAAAAGGTCACTTTTCTGCTCATCAGACAAGTTTTCAAAGAGATTTACCTGTGTATGATCCATCTCACTAAGCTAACAAAAAAGCCGGGCATTAACCCGGCTAATGAATTAGTTCTGATCTCAAACTTCTGACCTCTGACCTCAGACCTCCGACTTCCGATCTCCAACTTCTTACAAGTTCCCTCTCAATTCCTGCTCTCTTTCTATCGCCTCAAAAAGCGCCTTAAAGTTGCCAGCGCCAAACGAGCGCGCGCCCTTGCGCTGGATGATCTCAAAGAAAACAGTAGGCCGATCTTCAAGCGGTTTGGTGAAGATCTGCAATAAATAACCTTCATCATCCCGGTCAACCAGAATGCCCAGCTCCTTTAACGGCTGCAGGTCTTCGTCGATATGGCCCACGCGATCGAGCAGATCGTCATAGTAAGTGGTTGGCACGTGTAAAAATTCGATGCCGCGTTTTTTTAATTCGGTTACCGTTTCAACAATATGATCGGTGGCCAAAGCCAGGTGCTGCACGCCTTCGCCTTCATAAAATTCCAGGTATTCTTCTATCTGCGACTTCTTTTTGCCTTCAGCCGGCTCATTGATCGGGAATTTCACATAACCGTTGCCATTGCTCATCACCTTGCTCATCAGGGCCGAATATTCTGTCGAGATCATTTTATCGTCGAACGTGAGGATATTCTTAAAGCCCATCACTTCTTCGTAAAAATGTACCCATTCATTCATTTTATGCCAGCCCACATTGCCCACGCAGTGGTCGACATACTTCAAGCCCGTTTGCGTTGGGTTATAATCCGATTTCCATTCATGGTAGCCAGGCAGGAATATGCCCTTATAATTCTTACGCTCGATGAACATATGAACGGTTTCCCCATAAAGCCTGATGCCGCTGGAGCGAACTTCGCCGTGCTCGTCCTTTAAGGTTTGCGGCT
>DASZYQ010000010.1:0-43076 GCA_035545315.1 Mucilaginibacter sp.
CGGTTGAATTATATAATAACCGAAGACCTCATTTATCTTTGAACATGAATACACCTCAAATGGTGCATCAACAAAAAATCCCGATAACTTTACAGCCATCGGGACTATCTTAAATCCGTCAACTTATTTCAGGACGTTATAAACCTTATCAGCGGATATATAGAGCGAATCGACGCCGGCGATAACGATGGATATTAGATATATCTTGCCCATAGTACGATGGGTGCGGGGATATTTTTTGCGGATGGCCGTGATAAACTGGAAAGGGCCCAATACCAGGGCTGTAATGCCGAAAACAATATGCACCAGTAGCCAGGGAGCGAAGTGCGGCCAAAAGCCGCCGGCTGTAAAATGCACCTCGTTATAGGGTAAGTAAGGCAAGGCGGCTATGGTGATAAAAAATACAATTGCGGCTACTATGATGGTCCAGCCTGCATAGCTGAGGATCTTCCTGGTCATAACTTGTGATTGGGCTTAAATAATTGTGTATCTTGACGTTAAACTTAGACATAATTAATGACTAAAGCAAATGGCTGTCTTTTACCTTGACTACGCCGCCCCACTCGGGCGAGTGTCTTTATTCCGCTCTCCTGGAGAGGGTTCTTTGGGGTGCAACGTAAAAAAGTTATATTGCTTTCAAATCATTCCCGACAATTATGAGAAGATACACGATCATTGCTGCCATGTTGGTTTTCGGCCTTCAGAGCTTCGCGCAGTCCAAAAATCTGGCCCAAAAATTGGGTTATCCGAAGGATGCCAAACTGCTGATCATCCATGCCGACGATGCAGGCTTTGCGCACAGTGCCGACTCGGCTATTATGCTGGCTTTACAAAAACGGGCCGTGAACTCTGCCAGTATCATGGTTACCTGCCCATGGTTCCCCGAAATAGCCGCATTTGCAAAAAAGCATCCCGAAATGGACTGGGGTATACACACGTCGCTGACCTCCGAATGGAAATACTATAAATGGCAGGGTGTAGCGTCTTCGTCGGCGATACCGAGCCTGCTGGATAAGGATGGCTATTTATATGATTCGGTGGAAGGTTTCGGTGCGCATATGAAGGTAGATGAGGCCGAGAAAGAAATACGGGCACAGATAGAGAAGGCAAAGGCCTTCGGCATACGTATATCACACCTCGATAATCATATGGGCAGCATGCTTGCCTCGCCCGAACTAATGAAGATGTTCGCGCGCGTCGGCAAAGAATATAAGCTTCCTGTGCTGGTGCCAATAAACTATATCCGCATGGTGGCGCCCAAATTGATTCCCGCCATCGACACTTCGGGCGTTGTGGTGGATAATTTTATTATGGCCTACCAAATGACGCCTGCCGCCAAATGGAAAAATTTTTATAATTACAGCCTGCAGCATTTAAAACCAGGACTAAACGAACTGGTTTTTCACCTCGGTTTCGATGACGACGAATTGCGTGCAGTTTGTATCGACCACCCGGATTACGGCAGTGCCTGGCGTCAGCAGGATTTCGATTATGCAACAAGCGACGAATTTAAGGCGATGCTGAAGTCGCAGGGTGTATATTTAGTAACCTGGGGCGACATTCAAAAGGTTGAGTACGGTAATTGAGGAGGTGAATGGTCAAGCGGGAATATTGGCGAGAATTAAACCACCGCACCAAATCCGAAATCGACATTCCGAATTCCGAATTCGCCTTAGACCGTCAACGCTGCTTTAACCAAATAAGGCAATATTTCTTTCTGGAAGGAAACAAAGTTTTTGCGCACATCGGAGTCGCTTACAGACGTAAAGGCGAAGCTGAACACGATGTTTTTGCTGCATTTGATGAGGAAGCGTATACGGCGAAGATAGTTCTCGTTCTTGCGCATGCCGCCTAATTGTAAGAACGAGCTGATGAGCATATCCTCCAGCTCGTTGGAAAGATTTTTAAGGAAGTCCTGTGAGTTGGCCGACTCGCGTATAAAATCCCAGCCGATAAATTCGTTGCACACAGTGTAACTCAGCCGGCAGGTCTTCATGATGAGGTTATTCAGGTGTGTTTCCTCGTCGATCTCGTTCGGGTTGCCGTGGATCAGCTCATCTACGCTGGCGCGGATGTAATCCATCAGCAACACGTGCAGTATAGCCTCTTTGCTGTCGAAATATTTATAAATGGTAGCTTTAGCGATACGGGCTTTTTTGGCGATTTCGTTGACGCTGGTCTTGTGATAGCCAAATTTTCGGAACAGCTCCTGCGACGCCCGTTTGATGCTCTCTTTGATCTTATCAGCTTCCATGTATCAATTAGATACAAATATCTCAAAATTACTCACATTTACGCTATAGGGTTTAAGCGCACGGGTAGCGGGGGCCTTTACCGGCGTCCCGTCGATGAGTGAGAATTTTGCGCCGCTGCAGGGATCGGTGCAGGTAAGGGAATTATTGTCGAGCTTGACCGCGCAATGGTTCTGCGGGTTTACCGTGCTGCAGGCATCGTAAGCGGCATAGCTCATATCGGCTTCGCGATAGATAATAAGTCCTTCTACGCCATAACCGGGTATGACCACGGCACCCCCCGGGCTATGCAACGGGGCAAGTCTCGGATCGTTCACATCTGCCTCGAAATTGACGGATACATTGGGTATCACGCCGGTCTCTTTTCCGCACGAAAAAAAGGAAAGCAGGATAACAGCCAGGATACCCAGTTTGCGCATCATATAATTTCGGTACGGAACTGCTTCAGGAAGCGTACATCGTTTTCTGAGAATAAACGCAGATCACGTATCACATATTTTAAGTTGGTGATCCTTTCTATTCCCATGCCGAAGGCGAAGCCTGTATATTTCTTGCTGTCGACGCCGCAATTCTCCAAAACATTCGGGTCGACCATGCCGCAACCGAGTATCTCAACCCAGCCGGTATGTTTGCACATGCTGCAGCCGGCCCCGCCGCAAATGGTACAACTGATGTCCATTTCGGCCGATGGTTCGGTAAACGGGAAATACGATGGCCTGAACCGGACTTTGGTCCCTTCACCGTAAAGTTCCTGCACAAAGTGGTAAAGCGTCTGCTTCAGGTCGGCAAAAGATACATTTTCGTCGACATACAAGCCTTCAACCTGGTGGAAGAAGCAATGCGCGCGCGCCGAAATGGCTTCGTTACGGTAAACCCTGCCAGGCATAATGGCACGGAATGGCGGCTTGCCGCTTTCCATCATGCGCACCTGTACCGACGAGGTATGCGTTCGCAAAGCGATATCGTCCTTGCCGTTATTCTTTTTAATGAAGAAGGTATCCTGCATATCGCGTGCAGGATGTTCTTCAGGGAAATTCAATGCCGAGAAATTATGCCAATCGTCCTCGATCTCCGGTCCTTCGGCTACCACGAAACCCAGCCGTTTGAAGATGTCGATGATCTCGATCCGGGTCAGTGACAGCGGATGCCTTGACCCCAGGGCGAAGCCATCGCCGGGCAGCGTTAAGTCAAGTCCTAAGTCCTGAGTTTTGAGTCCTGAGTCAAGAGAATCTTTCAAACTTTGATACTTCGCTTCAGTTTCCTGTTTGAACTCATTCAATACTTTGCCAAGTGCCCGCTTTTCTTCAGGGCTTACACTTTTGAACTGCTCAAAAAGTTCTTTGACGATACCCTTAGTACCCAAATATTTTATCCTGAAAGCCTCCAGCTCATCGGTATTTGCCGGGCTGGCGTCCCTTACTTCGGCTGCGTATTGATCTATTTTATCCTGCATAGTATTCTACTCAAAACTGCTACTGCTACCGCCACTGTTACTTAATAACCCCCAGCTCTTTCCCCACCTTGGTAAACGCTGCGATGGCCTTATCCAAATGTTCCTGTTCGTGCGCTGCCGAGATTTGCACCCTGATGCGCGCTTTACCCTGCGGAACCACCGGGTAATAAAACCCGATCACATAAATGCCTTCTTCCAGCATTTTTGCAGCAAATTCCTGGCTCAGCTTTGCATCGTACAACATTACCGGAACGATGGGATGTACACCCGGCCTGATGTCGAATCCTGCCTCCGTCATTTTACTGCGGAAGTATTGCGTATTGCGCTCCAGTTTATCGCGTAATTCAGTAGTTTCGCTCAGCAGGTTCAGTACTGCTATGGACGCCCCGGTGATCGAGGGCGCCAGCGTATTCGAGAACAGGTAGGGCCTCGAACGCTGTCTCAGCATATCGATGATCTCCTTTTTGCCCGAGGTAAAACCTCCCGATGCACCGCCCAGCGCCTTGCCTAAGGTACCGGTAATAATGTCGATCTTATCCATTACGCCGTGATATTCGTGCGTACCGCGACCAGTTTTGCCCATGAAGCCCGAGCAATGGCTCTCGTCGATCATTACCAGCGCCGTATATTTTTCCGCCAGGGCGCATATCTTGTCCAACTGCGCTATCGTGCCATCCATGCTAAATGCGCCGTCTGTTACTATGATGCGGTGACGGCAATCCTGCGTAGCCTTTAACTTTTCTTCCAGGTCGGCCATGTCATCGTGCTTGTAGCGCTCGCGGCGGGCCTTGCACAGGCGCACACCGTCGATGATGGACGCGTGGTTCAGCTCGTCGGAAATGATAGCATCCTGCTCGTTGAATAATGGCTCGAACACCCCGCCATTAGCATCAAATGCAGCAGCGTACAGTATCGTATCTTCCATGCCCAAGAACTCGGCTATCTTGCGCTCCAGGGTTTTGTGTATATCCTGCGTACCGCAAATGAACCGCACCGACGACATGCCGTAGCCGTGCGTATCCAGCGTTTCCTTGGCCGCCTGCACCACTTTAGGGTGGCTCGACAGGCCCAGGTAGTTGTTTGCACAAAAATTGATCACGTGCTGGCCGCCCTGCACCGTAATATCGGCGCCCTGCGGCGAGGTAATGATGCGTTCCCTTTTGTAAAGTCCGGCCTTTTCTATTTCGGCCAGTTCCTTCTCTAATACCGGTTTAAGCGTGGTGTACATGGTTTTAATTATTGAGTAGGGCAAAGGTAGGTTTTTTGGATTGATTAAGTTGATTGTGTTGGATTAAGTTGAATAGGTTCAAAGCGGCCAACTCATTCGACCACTCAACTCAATAAACTAAAATCGGTTCACGTTCGCGCAAGTGCTGCGCATTGGTCAGCCGTTAAACGCCAGGTATTTAAGAATCTGACGCTACACTAAGGGTTATTACAAATCGCCTAAACCAAAAATAGGCTGCCTTGTTGCCTAAGAAAAGAGCCAATATGAAAAATCCGTTTTCGAAAGACCACACCACCGTTTGGGTGGCCACCATAGCCATAGGCGCCATTACCGCCGCGGCTGTAGCCTATTTTTATTTTACCCGCCGGGATAATGATGAAGTGCCCGAAGAACACCACGAGCAAAACTACCTGCACCACCCGGGCAAAAAGAAGAAAAAAACCGACCCGGACGACCTCGACCGAATCATTCCCAATGCTGAAGTGACGGGTTGACCTGTATTATTCCGGATCGGAACGTGAATAATAGGTTTTTAGGTGTTTGCAAGTCAGAAGGTATAGGATAAACCGACCGTGAAATAAAATACCGACGAATTTGGCAAATAACTTGTCGTGGTTCCGTCGTCCGTTATCTTATTTACGGCCACTGCGTAGGCCGGCGTAAACGAAAATCCGATCTTCTTCCAACTGTAGCCAACCGGCAAGGTAAACTCGTATGCCAGCGTCTGGAACTTATTGGCGTTTGTGGTCACCGGGTTACTTTGCGTTGATGAGCCGGATGACGAACCGGAAGTTTTACCCGATCCCTTACCTTTGCCATTGGCATGCTGCTGGCGCTGCGCTGCGCCGTTATTTTTCAGCACATAATAGGTGGATAAAAAATGCTGCGTACCGGCCGTCAGCTCTATCTTGGGTTCAATACTGAAATGATCTTTGGGCGTAAACAACGTATCAATTTCAAATTCATGCCCCAGCCCCGCCGTAAGGATAATGTCGTTCCCGTCGCCCGACCGCACCAAAGCATAGTCCGCATGAATGGAAGGCGTCACCACGTCGAACAGGTCGTAACTCAATTCGGCGCCCAGTGTGGCGTCCAGTGCTGATATTACCTGGGTACTGTTAAAACTGGCGAAATACTTGGATACCGATACGCCACCGCTCAGGTTATCCGCATCAAAATTGTACCCTGTTTCCAATTCGCCCGCGTCCAGTTTATCAAACTGGCGGCTGGGTATATAGTTGACCGTAGCGCCGAAGAATATGCCCGATTTCAGGGTGTAGGTAAGCCCCAAACCATAATTCGGCGTGGCCACGCTGTCCGTCCGCGCCAGGTAAACCGCGTTGCTGGCGTACGACAGGCCGACTTTCAGCGATGATTTTTTGTGCTTAACTGTATCCTTTTTTGCCGCCGCATCTTTAACGGCCGCTGCCACGGGTTGAGCTTTTTTTGCCGTATCCGCCTTTTGCGCGCTGGCAATGGTTGCTATGGAAAAGAACAGGATCGAAAATATATATTTAGTCATCAGGGGTATTTTATCTAATGCCTTTTACGGGTACGCAGCAGTTATGTTCTGTAAAAAGTGAATGGTGAATTGCGCGGCATTGGCGTCGTCGACTCACCCGGCCGTAGCCGCCATTCGCGGCCGGCCACCCTCTCTGTGGCAAGCCACAAAGAGGGATTAGTAATTAAGGAACAATTAGAAAATTAAGTAAAATTTAGAAAGCCCCCTTTGCGCGAAAGGCGGAGAGACAGGGAGATAATACAAAAATGCTAAAACCATCTTTACTGCCTCGCACAGAGAGGGTGCTCCAGCGTAGCCTTGAACTGCTGAGTCGACCCGCATACACGACCATCCACCATTCATTCCGATCTCTGACTTCCGACTTCCGACTTCAAACCTCTTCTTTAAAATAAACCTTATAGTAATTCATCCCCTTCCCCTCATCAAAGCCCTTTTCTATCAATTCCTTGTTGCCGTGAATGTAGATATGAAAGTTCTTGTCCAGCTTTAGCACGCTTTTGTACACCCGGTTTTGCTTTTTCACCGCGGCTGAGTTAATATCGAAGGTATCGGGTATCGGCGACTCGAACTCGTCCTCGTATGCCTGCTTATATTTCAGGAACGACGCGATACCCTGCTCATTGCCGATCACCTCGTTCGAAAACTCGTCCATGCTGAAGCTTTCGTTCTCCTTAAAGTACTTCATGCTGCGGTTCAGCAGATCGATCTTATCCGCTTTACTCACCTCGAATTCCTCGTCTATCTTCTGCGTCACAAAGTTTTTGTAAATGCCCAGCACGTTGTTCGTCTGGTGGTAATTGTCGTTGCGCACACGCAGCTTCAGGAAGTCGTCCTTCCAGTACACCGCCTCGCTGCCCCGGTTGGTATTATCCACCACGGCCACCTTATAGCCCTGCTCCTTTTCGGTGTTAAACACCAGGCAGCCTTTATCCAGCTTACGGATATCGATGCCCTCGTTGTCGTACGCCAGCCCGAAGCCATCCTGTTGCGGCGAAACTTTCAGAAAGGTTTCCTTCGTCTCCGACTTGAAAATGCCTATCGCGTCCAGCAGCTCGCCCTCAATCTGCAGGTTGCGGAACAGCGCTACATACAGCTCGCCGCTCTTGATCTTCGGGTGATTGCTGGCCTCGTACAAATACTTCGCTATCTGCCGGCTGCCCTCATGAAAGGCATCGGGGCTTTCGAATATCGACTCCGCAAAGTGGTACACCTCGTTCAGGTTCAGGTCGTCGTTGGCGTGGTAAAAGCGGTACACCTCGCTGGTTTTGGTAAAGGGCGTCACAAAATACTGCATCAGTATGTTGCCCAGCAGCTCATCCTGTACGGCCAGCGGAGCCTCCGAAAGCACATAGCCCTCTTCGTTCAAACGGTTACCGACACGGTGTATGGAAAGCGAGCTTATCGTCGCCTCGAAATAAGAGATCATAATTTGGTAATTCAGGGTGTAAGTTTAGGTGTTTTTTTAGACTCAAGAGTCAAGAATCAAGATATGAAAGGTTAGTCAGCATTGTACCGCACCCGTTGGCTCACACCCGCCCTTCACTCACCCGGTCATTGCTTCGCTCGACCACCCTCTCTCCGCCAGGGCGGAAAGAGGGTTTCAACAAAAGAGAAATAGCAGTCCCCTCTTTTTGCACAGCAAAGAGAGGGGTGACAAGCGCAGCGAAGTCGGGGTGAGTCTGCACGATGTCGTCGCTTTCCTTAATCATTGTCACCACCCCTTCACTCACCCAGTCGTTGCTTGGCTCGACCACCCTCTCTCCGCCAGGCGGAAAGAGGGTTTTTATAAAAGAGAAATCACATCCCCCTCTTTTTGCGTAGCAAAGAGAGGGGTGACAAGCGTAGCGAAGTCGGGGTGAGTCTACACCGATGCTATCGCTTCCTTAATCATCATCAGAACCTTAGCCAAATCATTCTGAATCTCGTCGTTCGTAAACCTGAGCGTGATCAAACCCAATTCAGCTAAAACTTCATCCCTGTTCTTGTCATAGTCCTTTTTCAAAAGGTGAATTGGACCGTCAGCTTCAACCACCAATTTCGCCTCGTGACAGTAAAAGTCAGGGATATAATAAATTTTTCTACCGAAAATTGATTCAACGCACACCGGGTGCTGGCGTAAGAACTTTTTACCACCAGTAAAGCTTCGATTCCTCAAGCTTTTCCATAAAATAGTTTCTGCCGTAGTTTGATGCTTTCTTAATTCGCGGCAAAGATCTATGATAGAGGGCATTTACAAATATGGAAAAAATTTGCACAGCCGTTCACTCACCCGGTCATTGCTTCGCTCGACCACCCTCTCTCCGCCAGGCGGAAAGAGGGTTTTAATAAAATAAAAACCACATCCCCCTCTTTTTGCGCAGCAAAGAGAGGGGTGACCAGCGCAGCGAAGTCGGGGTGAGTCTGCGCTTGACACTTCGCCGCCAATCCCTAACTTAGCACATCCAACTACACCCGCTATGGATTTTCTGAAAGCGATATGGAACGAGTTTGCCGGTTTTTGGGGACTGGGCGGACTGATCGATATTTTCCACTCGGGGAAGTACGAGCAGTTGCTCACCTGGCAAGGCATCACCGCGGTTTTGGGACCGCTCATTCCGTTTTTGCTGCTGATCGAGATCATCCGGGGAGCGTTCTATAAACGGTTCCGCGTTATTCACTACAAAATATCCTTCTTCACCTATGTGCTCAACGCGTTCATCGGCCGCGTTATTTCCTTTGCCATGGTGGCCCTGTGTATCGGGCTGTTTTCCAGGTATGCCGTGTTCACAACCGCTTTTACCTGGTATTGGTTCATTTACGGGTACGTTGTGTGGGAGTTCGCGCATTTTATTTACCATTTCCTGGCGCATAAGGTGCGACTGTTCTGGTGCCTGCACTCCACGCACCACGCGCCCGAATCCATGAACCTGTCGGTCACTTTTGCGCATTTCTTTCTCGAGGCGCCTTATGCCGACGTCGTCCGAACCAGCATTTGTATCCTGTTGGGCGTAAATCCGCCTATGCTGTTCGTCATCATGTTTATCGACGGCACCTGGGGCGCATTCATCCACGTCGGCGAAAACCTGGTGCACGACGCCCGTTTCGGTTTCCTGGGCAAGCTCATCCTCACGCCCTCGTTTCACCGGGTACACCATGCGCGCAACCCGGTGTATATGGACACCAATTATTGTAACCTGCTCAACATCTGGGACCGCGTATTTGGCACCTACCAGCCCGAGGACCGCAGCATACCCATCGAATACGGCATCACCCGGCCCATGATCAAAAACAGCTTCCTCGACGCCTATTTCGGCGAACTCATAGCCCTTGGCCGCGACGTGGTGAAAGCCCCCGGCCTCCACAACAAGTTCCTGTACATCTTTATGCCCCCCGGCTGGAGCCACACCGGCGACCATAAAATGGCGCACCTGGTGCGACGGAAATATTTTGAGGAGCACAACACTGTTGCGGAAGAGGTGGAAGCTTAAAGCCGAAAGCTTTAAATCATTAATTATTCGTTTTCTGTTTTTCGCTTAAAAGGCCCTCTGCTTTGATCTTCAGCTAAAAGCGGGTTCCCATTTATACGGCTGTACCAAAAGGATGCCTTTGCAGCTATCAATATCCTGCAAACTGAACAAGTATCCATTGCAATCTTTGGCGCAGGCTTCTCATCAGTCGTTGCTTTTAATATTGCCTTTCTAATTAGAACAATATTATAGCAATGATTTTTATTACTTTGTATAGATATCATGGCAGACACCCATAGTAAATCTGTTCGCAGCTATAATATGTCGAGGATTCGAAGTAAAAACACGAAGCCCGAGGTGTTAGTGCGTAAGCATTTATTTTCAAGGGGTTACCGATTTAGAATCCACTATAAGAGCTTGCCCGGCAAGCCCGATGTTGTATTTCCCAAATTTAGGACGGTTGTTTTTATTCACGGATGTTTTTGGCATTCACATCCTAATTGTAAACGGGCAGTAATACCTAAATCGAACAAGGAATATTGGGTCCCGAAAATCGAAACGAATGTCTTAAGGGACAGTGAATACCAGCAAACGCTGAAGGAAGCTGGTTGGAAAGTAATTACGGTTTGGGAATGTCAACTTCACCCGTCCAAATTAAATGAAACCATTGAACAAATTTGCCGTCTCCTACCTTCAAATGATATAAAATAAAAGAAATAGGTTTTATATTTAACCTAAATGCTTATTATTGCTCAATAGGCCTTATTACTTCATGCCCAAAACCGAAATTGTTAATCCCAATATTTCGAACTTCATTAGCTCGCTAAGAGACATTGGTTATTCTTTTGAAGTTGCAGTTGCTGATCTCATTGATAACAGCATTACTGCTCAGTGTTCCGCGATTAATGTTTATACAGTTGCCAAGCCGTCCCCCATATTTTGCCTGCTCGACAATGGAAATGGCATGACTTCAGATGAATTGGTTGAAGCGATGCGATTAGCTTCAAAAAGCCCATTGGATGCAAGGCAACGAGATGATCTAGGACGATTTGGCTTAGGACTCAAAACAGCGTCTTTTTCGCAATCCCGACAATTAACCGTAATATCAAAGAAGGAAGGCATAATTTCTTGCAGACGATGGGATTTAGATTTTATATCGACCAAAAACAAATGGCTTCTAATTGAACCCGAGACGTGTCAAGACACCCCTTTATACGAGAATTTAAAAAGTTTAAAAAGCGGAACTTTAGTTTGTTGGGAAAAATTAGATCGAATTGATAAAAATGATCATTCATATACAATTGACAAACTTCGCAAGCATCTATCACTTGTTTTCCATAAATACTTAGAAGGATTCGAAGGCCGGAAGGCGTTAAAAATTGTAATAAATGAGAATCAAATCGCTCCGTTTAATCCATTTAATACTGCCAACCCGTATACCCAAGAGTTATTTGTTGAAAAAATAAAACTTCATGGTTCAACGATAAAAATACAGCCCTTCATTTTACCACATCATTCTAAATTAACACAGCAAGAATATAATCTCTATGCAACAGAAGAAGGGTACATTAAATCGCAAGGCTTCTATTTATATCGTCGAAATCGAATTTTAATTTATGGTACATGGTGGGGACTTCATAAAGCGTTGGATGCTCACAAGCTTGTCAGAATTAAAATTGATATAGAAAATAATATTGACACTTACTGGGGGATAGACATAAAGAAATCAATAGCCAGACCGTCTGAAGAAATTCGAAATGATCTGAAACGCATAATTTCCTTGGCTACTCAGAAAGGTTCAAGGCCCTACACAGGACGAGGGAAAAAAATTGAGGACAAATCAATCATACATTTTTGGACGATTGTTCCTATCAATAATACTCTAAGATTTTCAATAAATAGAGAACATCCATTATATCAGAGATTCCAAAATCTGTTATCTAAGGATAAGCTTGAACTTTTTGAATACTATCTAAAAGGAGTAGAGGCCTATCTGCCGTTGGATGCAATTCAATATAATCTGCAAGCTAATCCGCATTTGATCGAGCAGGAAATTGCGCTTACAAACGAAGACATTGGCGAATTAATGAGCGCCATCAAGGCCGCAAATCTCCCTGATGAATATATTCAAGCGCTTTTGCAAACCGAAATTTTTCTTAACCGCGATCAGCAAGACTATGGACTCTAACAGCTACCAAGCATTAAAAGACTTTATTACATCTAAACTCAGAAAGGTCGAAGGCCCGTTGCCAAAAGATAAGATTCTTGAAGAAATAGAAGACGCCAATACACTTATAGGTGTATTAGGAACCGCTAAAACCGCCAAACTGCTTACAATAGAATCATTTGAACTTCCGGAAGAAGATGATTGGAACCGAATGATTCGAGAACTTGAGACGCATTTTGACGTGAAAATGGATCGCGGCATTTTGATTCAAGGCGATGAACAAAAAGAACGAGATACGTCATGGTGGACCAGTGTTTATAAACAACGCTCAAAAAAATATTATTGGAATAGATTCCGCAGCTATCTTGAAGGATCGCTTTCACCCGAGGTCATCAAAACACTCGATATAGACACTGACATCGTGATGAACAATCTTGAAAATCCGGCATTTGGCTCTTTTTCACGATACGGTATGGTTGTTGGACACGTTCAATCGGGTAAAACGGGGAACTATTCCGCACTGGTCTGTAAAGCTGCAGATGCGGGCTATAAATTCATAGTTGTTATATCTGGTGATAAAAACAACCTGCGCAATCAAACTCAGGAAAGATTAAATGAATCATTCATCGGTCAAACCAAAGGGGTTCAAGTTGGTGCAGGAAAGGGTAACTCGAGTAAAGAGCTGTTACCATATAGCCTGACAACTATAGAGAGAGATTTTAATAAACAAGATGCCGATAAGCTTGCTCAGGGTTTGAATTTTGATAACGTCAGCGTTCCGATTTTGTTGGTTATAAAAAAGAATACCAACACATTGAATAACGTGATTGATTGGTTGCAAAAACAATACGTAAACAAGGTCACTAATCATGCAATGCTTGTGATAGATGATGAATCTGACTATGCGTCAATCAATACGAAAGAGGATGAAGATCCGACTGCGATTAATAAAAAACTCCGGACTCTAATTTCCCTTTTTAATAAAAGCGCCTATGTTGCTTACACTGCAACTCCGTATGCTAATATATTTATAGACCATCAGGCTGAAACAGCTGACTTTGGACGAGATTTGTTTCCAAAAGACTTTATTTATGCCCTTTATGCTCCAACAAATTATTTTGGTGCGCGTAGGGTATTTATTGATTCCGACAATGCACATCTGGTGCCTATCAATGATTGGTTCGATGATTTACCATCGAACCACAAAAAAGACTTTAAAGTTGCTAAACTTCCGCAAAGTCTTTTAGAAGCTATCAGATTATTTCTTTTGGTTATCGCCGTCCGGAATCTTAGAGGACAAGGTGATAAGCACAATAGTATGTTGGTTCATGCGACTAGGTTTACGGACGTTCACAAATTGCTCGGCAGGCTAGCAGAGGACTATTTGGGTCAGATAAAAAATGATGTATCAGTTTACGGCAAGCTTAAGAACGCTATTGAGCAAAGTGCGTTGCTGAACGACATGAAAGAAACATTTGAATCTCACTATCCAAGTCTTGAATTTAAGTGGGATAAAGTGATTCGACGGCTTGCGGACATAGTTGACAATGTGGTTGTGAGAGAAGTACATCAAAGCACCTCTGTCCCTTTAGAATATCGCAAGGATGTTCCGACAAATGCGATCGTTATTGGCGGAACTAGTTTATCACGCGGATTTACGCTGGAAGGTCTTAGCGTAAGTTATTTTCTTCGCAATACTGTTTTCTATGACACGCTTATGCAAATGGGAAGATGGTTCGGATATCGAGCTGGATACGAAGATTTATGCAGAATCTACATGCCCGCTGATAGGATCGCTGACTTTGCCGAAATTATACGAGCTACAGAAGAATTGTTTCAGGATTTTAAGATTATGGCCGATAACAATATGACGCCAAATGATTTTGGTTTAGCAGTTCAACAGAATCCTGATAGTCTTCTTCAGGTTACGGCCAGAAATAAACAAAAAAATGTTCACGAATTTATTCATTCGATGAAGCTTGATGGCAAATTAAAGGAAACTAGCTATCTGCGTAGAAATGAGAGAGACATCTCTGAAAATTTGGAAACTTTAAAAGATCTATTGAACAAACTTGGCAAAGAATCTGAAACAATTGCCGGGACATATGTTTGGAGAAAGGTTTCTAAGGAAAAAATTATCCCTTTTTTTAGAGGCTACAAAACCTTTGATAATGACAGATTAGGTTTAACATCGCGTATGCCTATTGCTTTCATTGAACAGTTTGCTATGGATCGGGATACGCTTTGGGACGTTGCACTATTTAGTGGCGAAGGAGATCCTTTTGTCCATGGGCACTTAACCATCGCAAAAGAGAAGCGTATGTTTAACATTGAGGAAACTTTTATTGAACTTCAAAACCGCCAAGTATCTTCCGGTTCAGCGGAAGCTGTTGGGCTAGAAGATGCGCGCCTACGAAAAAATTTGAGCAATAATCGCGGAGAAACACGACGGAATCTTTCAAGACCTCTGTTAATGCTCCATATTCTCCAGCAGAGTTTTGGAAAGAATGGCAATCCCGACGAACAGAAAAATCCAATTAAGGAAATAGCGGCCTTTGGAGTTAGTTTCCCGGGGAGTGTTGCAACTCGATCTGACACTATCACCCTAAAAATTAATACGGTCTATTATCAGAACTTACTGAAACAGCTTGCTGAGGAGGAGGACACGGATGACTGATCTAAAAATTTGGAATAATCCATGGCAGAGTATTCACAAAGGCGCGCGGAGACGAATTGATGCATCTGGAACTTTCAATTTTTATTGGGTGAAAGATTTTCATTCTAAGTTTGGAATGCTCATTTCATTCATTGATTTGGGTCGTCAAGCAAAGTTCACCGAAAAGATTAAGGGAATAACGCTCATTGAACATTTGGAAGAGAACAGTTTCGACCTTTACCTGATTTTGAATGAAACAGATGATTGGCAATTATTTGAGTCGATTTGCAATGACCTTATCCAAATATCAGCGGCTTGTAAGACAAACGATGATCTTTTCAAGTCCATTTATAGCCGATTAAAAAGATGGCAGCGATTCTTAAGCCAGGGAAAAAGCTTTTCTATTTCGGAAATCAAACAAATGGGGCTATTTGCAGAACTGTCTTTTTTAAAACAGGTTTTAATTGAAAAGACTAACATTAGAATAGCTATAAGGTCTTGGGTGGGGCCTGATTTTGACAAGCAAGATTTTTCACTTGCAAATTCATTTGTCGAAGTCAAATCATTAATTTCTAGTAAGGGCCCATTTATCAAAATTTCGTCTTTATATCAGTTACAGACACAAACTAAACCATTATTTCTCGGTGTATATTCGCTTACAACAAATGACGATGGACTGTCTATCTTAGATATTATTGCTGAAATTGCTTTAATGTTCACCGAACAGTTTTTGGTTAAGGAAGAATTTGAAAACAAACTTGCTCAATTTGGTTACATCGATGGGGTAACAGAACCGCCATTTTACAAGTGGAAAATAGATAAAGTCGAATTTTACAATGTTTTCGGCGATTTTCCGCGCATAGTATCTTCCAGCGTTCCTGGCGGAGTGATTGCGGCAGAATATATGCTTGACTTATCAAAATGTGACCATTATCTGATAACTGAAAACGAATTAATATTTTAAATGGCAACCATACAGGAGTTTCATGAGGATTTTTTGCAATCAATCCTAGCAGACTCGGAAAGCAGAGGATTGCTGAAAGCGCAGTCCTTTTTTGAGAGAGTATGTGAGGATTTGATAACCGCAGGTGACCTGACCGATAATTACACGCAGGCGGATTATTCTAAAAAGGGGTTGGAAGTTTCGGGTTTTGATTTTGATGAGGAACGAAAGATACTTACACTGCTCAATCATCAATTCTTTCAAGAGGATGATATTCAAACGCTGACCAAAAATCTGATCGATACTAAGCTGAATCGACTCAAAACATTTTTTGAGAAATGCCTTCAAGGATTATTTAAAAGTATTGAAGAGACATCGGAAGCCTATTCAATGGCATATAGTATCTATAGATATTTTGAAAAATCACAAATCCAGAAGGTGAGATTAATGGTACTTACTGATGGAAAAGCTACTCGTAATCTGGCAGAACTTCCCACTGAAAATTACGGGAAAATAACCTTTGAATTTCGGGTTATCGACGTTGAATATCTTCATAAAATATATGAATCACAAGCAGGCTCGGCCGTATTTGAAGTTGACGTTGATTTGCCTTGCTTAAAAATTAACGACGAGACTAATTCATATCAATCTTATTTGACGGTGATCAATGGAAACTTGCTATTTAAAATTTATGAAGACTTTGGGCAAAAGCTTTTTGAGCAGAATGTAAGGACATTCCTGCAGTTTAAAGGAAATGTTAATAAAGGTCTCAGGAATACCATCGAGTATAAACCTGAAATGTTCTTTGCATATAATAACGGAATTACCGCGACCGCGACTGAAGTAGAAATCGACGCTCACACCGGCAATCTTTCAAAAATTAAAAACTTTCAGATCGTCAACGGCGGACAGACTACGTCTGCAATCTATGCGGCAAAAAAAAATTCCGGCGTCGATGTGTCTAGCATTTCAGTTCAGATGAAACTATCTGTCGTAAGAGATATCGTAAATCAAGATGATTTTATTTCGAAAGTTGCACAATACGCCAACACACAAAATAAAATTAGTAACTCAGACTTCTTTTCGAATAGCCCTTTTCATAAAGATATGAAAGACTATTCAAATAGAATTTATGCGCCGGCCGTGGGCGGATCGCAGCGGAGAACCCATTGGTTTTACGAACGTGTTCGCGGCGAATATCTAAACAGCCAAGCTTATTTGAAACCTGAAGCAAAAAGGAAATTCCTGCTTGAAAATCCCAAAACGCAGGTTGTTGATAAAACTTTGTTGTCTAAGACCGAAAATCTTTGGCGTCAAAGACCCGATGTAGTATCGAAAGGCGCGCAGGAAAGTTTTAAGCGTTTTGCAGAGTTCATTACTGAGTTACTTGAGAAAGACAATCTCGCAATTACCGAATCCTTTTTTCGAGATGCAATCTCCAGAGTAATACTTTTTAAAGCAGCGGAGCGGGTCGTGACCAACGCAGAATGGTACGATGGAGGCTTCCGGGCGCAAACAGTAGCATACACGATCGCGTATTTGTCTGCAGCGATAGAAAGCACAGGATTATTTTTGAATTTCGAGATGATTTGGGAGAATCAAGAAGTGCATCAACAGTTAGTCGCAATGCTGAAACTGATTTCCGAACAGGTGTACGAAAAAATTACCCATCCACCGACCGGATATGCCAATATAACGCAGTGGACTAAAAATCCAGGTTGCTGGGAAAGTGTGAAAAAAATCGATATTGATTTTGGCGAATTGGACCGCTGGCTCTTTGTGGATTATGAGCAAAATAAGTTTATTGCAAAAGAAAGCAAAGAACTTAAGGCAATCGATTCAGGAATAGATAAACAGATTTTTGTTATAAATATCACTCGTGCTACGTGGTACAAGATTTTTGACTATTATCGAAATTTCAAAGGTGTCAAAAACTTGAACGACATGAAATTAGATTTGCTGAATAAAATGGCCAATAGTAAAATTAGCCTACCCTCGGAAAAGCAATCAGCCATTTTGTACCAAATATACACTAATGCAAAAAATGAAGGCATAGGCTTGCTTTGATGCTAATTATATTAGTATTTTTGTTTAAGGATGTTTAATTGTAAGTTTGAATAATCGGATCTTGTCATTTTTTAACATTGGAAAAAGAAAATAAAATAGGTATTGATATATTCAGCGGCGCCGGCGGTTTAAGTTTGGGCGCCGAAAATGCCGGAATAAAAATCAAACTCGCCGTCGAACGAGACTCTTCGGCGGCCAAAACGTTTGCTAGGAACCATCCTAATACAATTATCCTGTGTGAAGATATTTCGAAGGTCGATCCTGAGCGACATGTAAAAAGCTCGCCATTTATAGTTTTTGGAGGTCCTCCTTGCCAAGGTTTCAGCACATCTAATACAAAAACACGGACAAAGGACAACGCTAACAATCAACTTTTTAACGAATTTGTCAGATTTGTTAGGATACTAAAGCCTGAATGGTTTCTTTTTGAAAATGTCGAAGGCATAACAACATTCGGCCAGGGTGAAACTGTGCTCGCTATAAAAAAATCATTTGAAGATTTGGGCTATAAAACCACGGAAAAAGTTTTGTATGCTTCGGACTATGGAGTACCTCAACATCGGAATCGTTTTTTCATGGTTGGCAACAGGTTGGGCAAGGAATTTCAATTCCCCAAAGAGTTTAGTTACAAAGTCAGCGTTGAAGAAGCTATCTCTGATTTACCGGTATTGGCTAATGGAGACAAAATAGATACTTTACCATACAGCAAAACTGTAAATAACGTCAGCGAATATGCGCGGCTAATGCGAGGTCGCTCTGAACAATCTTTACAAAATCTTATTTCACGTAATGAAGACTATGTCATTGAACGTTATAAGCATATTAGGCAAGGGCAAAATTGGAAGGCAATTCCAACCGAGTTGATGTCTAACTATGCAAATAAGGATAATTGTCACAGTGGCATTTACAAGCGCCTCGATTCAAGCATTCCCTCGGTAGTAATCTCAAACTATCGAAAGAACATGCTTATTCATCCCTGGCAGGATAGAGGACTTTCCGTTCGTGAGGCAGCTAGGCTTCAAAGCTTCCCGGATAACTTCGTTTTCGAAGGCTCTTTAATGCATATTCAGCAGCAAATCGGGAATGCCGTTCCGCCACTTTTAGCTGAAGCAATCTTCCGCGAAATATTAGCTTCTTCAGAAGAAAGAATATTTACTGAGTCGGGCCTAGAATTAATAGAATTAGCCGGATAATACTGAGGAATATTGTGACCTGTATAATGACATCAGCGTTAGGGATTGAGTTATATACTTAGTTTATGGGCCAACGCGCATTTAGTACGAACGGAAAGCTCCGCCGGCAATCTCGCGACAAGCCCTATAATTAACCTGTTAGCTTGTTCACCCTTTAAACACATTATCCCTATGCCAGTCTAAATTTCCAGCTTCCGGGTAATATAAGCGGCTCAAAGGGAGCCGGATGGCTTTGCCGGCCAGTTGGCTTAAGCGGCAGGGCTGTTCCAGATCCTTAATTAGTTGAGTGGAGACTATGTCCAGTGGGCAGCCGAATTCTGTTAATTCTTTAATTCTGGAAATCCTGATTCAGACAATAATTAGCGCGCACAGTCCACCGCACACCCACCCCTGCCACTGCACGGGCAGCCACACCCCCTCCAAGGAGGGGAATTTTGATTGCGACACTGTGTGAGCATCATGGTAATTTTTGTAATCCTGAAAACGGCGGAGCCCTCTTGAGCGCCTTAAAAGAATAAACACCTGCGAAAAATCGTGTTCAACATGAGCACACGGCCCACCGCACACCCACCCCTGCCACCGCACGGGCAGCCGCACCCCCTCCAGGGAGGGAAATTTTGACTGCGACACTGTTTCAGCATCATGGTAATTCTTATAATCCTGAAAACGGCGAAGCCCTCTTGAGCGCCTTAAAAGAATAAACACCTGCGAAAAACCGTGTTCAACATGAGCACACGGCCCCTCGCTCACCTACCCCTCCGACGCACGGGCAGCCGCACCCATTGTTCCGTTGGCAGTTTTCGGTGGGCAGTGGGCAGGTTCCTGCTAATCTTGAAAATCCTGGAAATCGTGTTCAAACAAAATACCCGGCACGAACAGTTCCCCGGAATAGATACTTCGCTCACTCAGCATGACAAAAAATGGAAACCCGCGCCAGTGATAGCAGCGGATACCGGCTGGGAATAGTGATCAGTGATTGGTTAATTAGTGATCGGGCATGCAAGGTTTTCCATAAAGCACTAAGCGCCTAAGGCCTGCGCAGTATGAGCGGATAGCACGCCCGGGCGCCCAAATGAACTTAAATAAATCTTTCGCACAAAGCCAAACGGAAACCACCGCGTTGGTGTTAATTGCTTGTTAACCGCATCGCATGAACAACCTTATAGAACGCCTGCTTAAATACAATCAACCGCCGCTGTTGCCCGACAAGATACAACTGAAGTATGAGGCCATGGCCGAGAACGCTTTTCGTTTTTACCGCGGCACCTGTCACCTGTTTTATGAAGACATAGCGGCCGGCGGCCCTAAGATCAAGTCGCCCGCGACATGGATATGCGGCGACCTGCACATCGAAAACTTCGGCAGCTATAAAGGCGACAACAAACTGGTTTACTTCGATCTGAACGACTTTGACGAGGCCCTGCTGGCGCCGGCGCATTTTGAGCTGGGCAGGATGGTTTGCAGCATTTTTATGGCGTTTGAGAGCCTGGGGATCGAGCGCGAAAAGGCGTTTAACATGGCGCGGCTTTTCCTGAAAACGTATGCGGCCACGCTGGTGAAGGGTAAGGCCATCAGCATTGAGCCGCGCACGGCCAAGGGCATTGTTTGCGATTTCCTGCAGCAGGCGGCAAAAACCAAACGGGCTGAACTGTTAAAGAAACGTACCATCAGCAAAAAGAAAAAGATCATGCTCTCCCTTGAGGATGAGCGCCATTTTAAGCTCGACCGCAACCTGAGGCACGAACTGAAAATGCATGTGGACAATTGGATAGCCAACAGCAGCGACGGTCCGTACAATTACAAAGCCATCAGCGCGGTGTTCCGCCTGGCGGGCACGGGCAGCGTGGGGCAGAAACGTTACCTGGTGCTGCTGAAAAGCACCAATACCAAAAACAAATACCTGCTGGTGGATATGAAGCAGTCGCGCCCCTCGTGCGTGAGCCAGTATACCGATGTGAAGCAGCCCGCCTGGACCAACGATGCCGAACGCATTATTACCGTTCAGCAGCGGATGCAGAACGTGTCGGCGTCATTGCTGAGCACAACGCTGTTCAGGGACGAGCCTTATGTGCTGCAGGAGTTGCAGCCGGTGAAGGACACCATTAACTTTAAGCTGCTCAAAGACAACTACCGCAACCTGTACCAGGTGATTGACGACATGGCGGCTTTAACCGCTTCGTCGCAACTGCGCAGCGGCGGCATACAAAAATCGGCGATCATCGATCAATTAATGGCCTTTGGAGCCCGCGATAACTGGCAGGACGATCTGATCGAATACTCGGCGCATTATGCCCAAGCATCGACGGAGTACTACAAAGAATTCCTCGGGGCCTTTAAAGCGGGCAGGCTAAGGTAGAAGCGAGTTGGCGGTGGGCAGTTGGCAGTTGGCAGTCGAATCCTGTTAATTCTTAAATTCTGGAAATTCTGATTCAGACAATAATTAGCGCGCACAGCCCCTCGCGCACCCACCCCTCCGACGCGCAGGCAGCCGCACCCCCTCCCAAGAGGGGAATTTTGACTGCGATACTGTTTCATCGTCATGGTTATCATTTAATCAAATAAATCAGCGGTTCAGACAAATGCGCCAGTGATAGCAGCGGATACCGGCCGGGAATAGTGATCAGTGATTGGTTAATTTGTGATTAGGCATGTATGATGTTTAATGCACTAAGAGCCTAAGGCCTGCGCAGTATAAGCGGATAGCACGCCCGGGCGCCCAAAATAACGCCTTTCCTTAAGTAGACGCACAAAATCGCCCCTGCTTTGTTATCCTCTTAAAAAAGGAGGACTTATGCCATGGCATAACGGCGATTATCCGCCATCATACAAGAATCAACCCAAGAAAATAAGGGACAAAGCGACCGAGATAGCCAACAAGGTATTGGAAACCACCGGCAACGAAGGCGAAGCGATAGCCACCGGCCTGAAGCAGGCGCGCGCGCATTTCGCCAAAGACAAAAAGAAAACCGGCTGACCATGCCATCCACGGTGATCAGCAAAATGGAATACAACCCGGAAACATCGACCCTGGCCATCGATTATGTTTCCGGGCAGCGCTATTTATACAAAGGCGTTCCCGAAACGGTCTATAAGGAACTCAAAGCTTCGCGTGTGAAGGGCCGTTACCTGCGGTTCTTCGTGAAAGATAAATATGCGTTCGAGAAAGTGGATGGAGGGAGTCCGGAAGTCGGGAAGTCGGCGTAAGTCCGGAAGATGCACCCGGTTGTTAGTGGGCGGTCATTGATGTTGGTCAGTGCCGGCGTTTTTAAAAAACCCGTCATTGCGATCCGCCGGCTGGCGGAGAAGCAATCTCTGCATATGCTAATCGAGGATGCTGTTCAGCGCCGGGTCAATTCACGAGATTGCTTCGTCACCCTGCCACACAAAACTCAGTAGTTCCTCGCAATGACGGTTCTTTTTTTCTCCATATCCTCCATGCGCTTATATTAGTATCGTGTAAATCTAAAAAAATCCCAAAATCGTGTCTTATGGAAGCAAGCGATACAGCAAAAAGCCCAAATCTTAACCTGCGCGCGAAGGGCAAAAATACTTACGACGCGATCGTGGTTGGCTCGGGCATCAGCGGCGGCTGGGCGGCTAAGGAACTTTGCGAAAAAGGCCTGAAGACCCTGGTGCTGGAACGAGGCCGCAATGTGGAGCACCTGAAGGACTACCCGACGGCGATGAAGGGCCCCTGGGAGTTTCCGCACCATACCAGGATGCCTTTGTCCGTTACCGAGGCCAACCCGGTGGTTTCGCGCTGCTATGCCTTTGATGAATCGACCCAGCATTTTTTTGTGAAGGACACGGAGCACCCTTATGTGCAGGAAAAGCCGTTCGACTGGATACGCGGCTACCAGGTGGGCGGCAAATCGCTGCTGTGGTGGCGGCAAACGCAGCGCTGGAGCCAGCACGACTTTGAAGGGCCGGCAAGGGATGGTTACGCGGTCGACTGGCCCATACGATATAACGACATTGCGCCGTGGTATTCATACGTGGAAAAATTCGTAGGCATAAGCGGCAACCGCGATGGCCTGGATATTCTGCCCGACGGCGAGTTTCTGCCGCCCTGGGAAATGAACTGCGTGGAAAAGGATATCGCCTCGCGCATCAGGGCGAAATACCCGGATCGCCACGTGATACAGGGACGATGCGCCCACCTCACCAAACCGCAGCCTATCCACCTGGCACAAGGGCGGGGCCAGTGCCAGGCGCGCAACCAATGTGAGCGGGGTTGCCCCTTCGGCGGCTACTTCAGCTCCAATTCGTCGACCATTCCCTGGGCGAAGAAAACGGGCAATTTGACGCTGCGACCCTGGTCGGTGGTACATTCGGTGATCTATGACGACAAGGCAGGCAAAGCCACCGGCGTGCGCGTGATCGACGCGGAGACCATGCAGGAGCAGGAATTTTATGCCGATCTGATCTTTATCAATGCGGCCTGCCTGAACACCAACCTGGTATTGCTGAATTCCACTTCGTCGCGGTTTCCCAACGGTTTGGGGAATGACAGCGGGCTGCTGGGCAAATACGTAGCTTTCCAGAATTACCGCGGCAATATTTTTGCCGATTTCGACGGTCCGATGGATCACTATTATTACGGCCGGCGTCCTACACAGCCGATGATCCCGAATTTCAGGAACATCAAAAAGCAGGAAATGGATTTCCAGCGCGGATACATGACCTTCTACGGCGCCGACCGTCCGCGCGCCTACGCCGACGAAGGCATAGGCGCCGACTTCAAAACCGCTTTAGGCGAGCCCGGTCCGTGGCGTGTAAGCATGTCGATACAGGGCGAAACCATCCCGAAAGAGACCAACCACGTTCGGCTGAGCAGGGACAAAAAAGACAAGTGGGGTATTCCGCTGCTGGTTACCTCGGTGGATTATGACAATAATGATGAAAAGCTATTGAAAGACTTTTTCCAGACCGGCAGCGAAATGCTGCATGCCTCGGGCTGCACCAATATTCAAACCGTGGACACCAAACAGGCGCCGGGCCTGGATATCCACGAGGTAGGCGGAGTAAGGATGGGTAACGACCCCAAGACCTCCCTGCTGAACAAATGGAACGGAATGCATCATTGCCCGAACGTTTTCGTGACGGACGGCGCCTGCATGACCTCAACCGGCGTACAGAACCCATCGATTACCTTTATGGCGCTTACGGCCAGGGCGGTGAACCATGCGGTGGAAGCATTTAAAAAAGGAGCGGCTTAGCCACGGAAATCCATATCGTGATTATGTGCTTTTTGGCAGGTGCTTATCGCCAAAACGCCGGCCTCACATTGGTTCCCCGCAGCCTGCAATCGGCGCACTCGGGTTCGGCAATAGTATAGCCTGTTATATTGCCAAATTGGTCAGTATGCGCTTTGATAGGTATCCAATATTGGTAGCCGGATGGCACGGTAATGTATCTTTTCACCTGGTTTATACGGTTTCCATAACGATCGTATGTCACAAAAAAACAACATGGCATCTGAGGGTTTTGCGGATCATTTAGGATCTGGCAGTTATCGGTGGTGTAAAAAGTAACAGGCACCCAGTACGGGAGCTGGTCGCGGTGGATAAAAATACGCTTTGTGGCTATACTGCCCACACCAATGTAACCGATAACACGTTCGGCAGGATTGCTAACCGAGTAAATATTGCCGGGTATCTCCGTAGGTTGTGAATCGAAGATACTACCGCGCAATTCGGTATTTTTTTTCAGAACGGAATAAAACTGGTAAGCATCTGACGTTAACGCGTATTGTCTTACCTGTATACTGTATTCGACGCTTAACTTCTCGGAAGCCGAATTGATAAAGTTAACCGGATTGTTCACAACCGTGCTTTGCGACAAGCCGGCGGTACTAGCCAGGTAAATAGAGCTTGCAGTATCACTACGCCAGCAACTATATATCTCGTCATTCACCATGTCGCGTGGCAGCACAGTATCGCCGTTAGCAATGTAATTTGACTCAAACGCTGAATGAAACTCCCACGTTTCCTGGTAATCCCAGCGAAAATATCTCACGATGCCGGTTGGGTCGTGGGTTGCGACGTAAATGTTTAAACCATCGCCGGTAAGCGCACTTCCGTTGGTATCGAAGCTTACGCTGTCTATCGGCGGCGAGTCGAGCACAGGCATAAAGTTGGACGCATATCGGCCACCGTTAGCCGTTTTGATGCTAAGCCGGTATTTATGTGTTTTATCCAGTCCTAAACCGGCGATGGCATAAGTGCCGGGCCTGATCTCAGTAAGCGGATACGACACATTTTGATCGCTCTCTACTGCGACACTGGCATTCATTTCGGGCCTTTGTGACACTTTGCTTGAGACTTTTGCTGAGCGGCTTAGTTTGATAATGGTCGAATCGGGACCATTGTTGATCTGACCTTCCACAACCAGGTAATTATTTGATGCGGCGATAGCCGGCGGGCTATAAGGTTTTCGGCAGCTATATATACCGCTTCCGATAACCAGCCCAAACAAACAAGCTAAAAATATACCCGCATATTTCATAAAGGTCAGGTTTATGGTGGTTATGAAATAAAGGTAAGCATTTTTTTACTAAAGTTTTAGTTATAAAACTAAGATTTTTTTATTAGTGCAGTCGCGGATCGGTTCATTTCCAGAAGGCAGGGGGCTTATTGGTGCCCCGCAAAGTACAATCAAACAATGGCTCCTGACAGCCCGGCCGTGTTGCCTATTACAATAGCGTTTGAACTGTCGCTCCGCCAGCAATCATAAATATCGTCGTTTACAAAATTTCGGTGCAACACGGTATCGCCGTTAGAGTAGTAAAGTGATTCAAAGGCTGGATGAAATTCCCATGTTTCGCTGTAGTCCCAGCGATAATACCGTATTTTATTGGACGCATCGTGCGTATTTACGTAAATGTTCATACCCGGGCCTGAAGTTAGCCCCCCATCGCTGTCAAAACTGAGGCTGTCAATAGGTGGCGAGTCAAGCACAGGCACAAAATCGGATCGATATTGGTGACCGTTCGAAGTTCTAATAACGAGTCGGTATTTAAGTTTTTCGTCAAGGTTAAGGCCTGCTATGGCATATGACCCCTGTTTAATTTCAGTAAGCGGATAAGATGCGCCCTGGTCGCTTTCCACTAAGATGGTCGCATTGCTTTCGGGGCTGGCCGTCACGTGGCTTGATATGTTTACGGCACGGCTCAGTTTGATAATGGTCGAATCAGGTCCGTTGACCACCTGGCCTTCCACAACCAGATAATTGCCCGGTGCGAATATTGCCGGCGGGTTATAAGGCTTTCTGCAACTGTACACGGCAGCCATAACAAATATCAGTACAGCACAAGCCCGGAAAGAATGTCTGTACTTCATAAGGCGCCAGGTCTAAAAGGATTCTGCATAAATATAATAACTGTTACTAAGATTTTAGTTATGCAACTATGTTTTTTTAGGTGATGCGTTACCGGGATAGCTACTTCCAGAACGATGGCTTAACATTAGTGCCGCGTGGCATACAGCCCACGCATTCGAGTGTTGAGACGGCATATTCCAAAGGCAGCCGGGCCGGGAATCCTGTCGGATAAAAGTGGCTGAACCGCTGTTAGATATCGCCTTCAATAACCAGGTAACTATTTGGCCCGCTAATTACCGGCGGATCATAGGCTTTACGACAGCTATGCGCCAATACAACCGTAACGGCAATAAAAGAATAGATCAACAATTGGTATTTGTACCTCATAAGGTCAGGATTTCAACGGTTTGGCGAAATAAAAATAGCAAACTTCACTAAGGAATTAGTTTTTGAAGCGAAAATATTTTTCGGAAAGGGCCGAAGATGGATTATGTTGAACTGCTCAATTGATTTTGCCGGTATCCGTACTCTAATAATTTTGTTCAGGTCAACCCAATATACCAACCCCACTATTTCCAAAATTCCGGCTTAATATTCGTTCCACGTAGCGTACAATCGGTACAGTCGCGGGTAGCAGCGGTATAGCCTATTACCATACGACTATTAGTCGTGTTATCGAGTATAGGTCCGATCGGTATCAGTGGGTCCAGGGGATGGCCTTTATCGTAATTAATATATTCGTCGACCTGGTTCTCTATTTCCCCTTTCTTATTGCGATACCGGAACAGGCAGCATGGCCCATTTACATCGTCCACCGCGTATGCGAGCTTGCAGCTATTAATCGTGTAATACGTTATCGGCCGCCAATAGGGCAGTTGCGTTTCCATGATAAATATTCGCCTCGATGACACTCCGCCCACGGCGACATAGCCTAGCACAGGTTCGGAAGGGTTGCTTACGCAATGGATATTGCCCGGCAGCTGCGATGGCTGCGCGTCAAATATGCTGCCAAGCTGTTCTGTATTTTTTCTGAGTGTTGAGTAGAAGTTGTAGGCATCGGCGGTGAGCGCATACTGGCGCACCAATATGCTGTATTCGCGAGACACTTTTTCTGACGTGGACCTGATAAAATTGATTGGCTGGTTGACGATGACGCTTTTAGAGAGTTTGGCGGTGCTTCCTAACAGGACCGAACTGGATGAATCTGAACGCCAGCAATGGTAAATGTCATTGGTATCGATCGTTGTATTCCGTACCAGGACGGTATCTCCGTTTGAATAGAACAGCGACTCAAAAGCCGATGTAAATTCCCAGGTTTCGGTAAAATCCCAGCGGAAATACTGTACCCTGTTGCCAGGGTCGTGTGTGCTTACGTAAATATTCACGCCGGCTCCCGAGGCCTGCGTACCCTTGCTGTCGAAACCGACGCTGTCGATAGGCGGGGCGTCCACTACGGGCACAAAATCTGACGCGTATTGCTTGCCGTCAGATGTTCTTATGTTAAGCCGGTATTTATGGGTTCTGTCGAGGTTAAGCCCGGCAACAGCATAGGTCCCCGGTTTGATCTCGGTCAGCGGATATGACACACCCTGGTCGCCATCTACAGCGACGAAGGCGTTTTTCTCCGGAGATGACTTTGTGGTGGCTGAAAGGTTTACAGTACGACTTAATTTTATTATGGTGGAATCGGAACCCGCATTGACCGCGCCTTCCACCACCAAATAGGCATTTGGCGCTCTTATGGCAGGCGGATTATATAGCTTCCGGCAGCTATGCGCGGCAACCACTGTGACAGCTATCAGCAAATACGTCAGCAAATGGTATTTGTATTTCATTCCTAAGGTTCGTTTTGGCTTGGGGAAATAAAAATAGCAAACTTCACTAAAAGGTTAGTTTTTCTTGCAAATAATTTGGTGGACGACAGCAATGTTTGTGGTAATGCTGCCGGTTGAATAAAATGAATGGACAACGGTTAACTGATAGCCAGGTCGGTAAGTCCCAATACTCCAGAAAGATCTTTTGCCAGTTGAATACATTCCGCATGTGCTTGCTCGCAACAGCAGTTTATGGACATAGTATTTTCGGCCAGGCTTACCACCGGTCTGGCCGCATGCCGGCTGCAAAAACAATTATCCTCCAATACAACTTTGAGGTATGCTATAAACGGTGTTTGGTCGGGCACGGTTGGATCAGCAAGAATAACGCTAACTTAGCCCATAGTATAAATACCTGATGCGTATAAATACGTGGTTTTTATACTGGTTTTATACCTTTTTTATTTTTTGGCCGACTGCCTCTGTAAGCCACCGCGTTTATGTCACCTACAATTTTATAGCCTAACCGTGGATGGCAGGTACTTGGCTATCAGGTCCTCATAATATGGCTTCAGTTCGGATACTACAGGCGGCTTGTCACTCTTGGAATACAGGTCATACGGGTTAAATTTCAGCACCCATTTAAACATTTCCTGGTCATGGTCGCTTAGCAGGTGGTCATATTCGTGCTCGCGATGCTGCGCGTAGAAAGAGTGATAGCGTATCATGTACAATGCTTCTTCGGGCAGGTAATTTTTGGTGATGTGATACATGTACTCGTCGTGACCCCACGACATGTGCACATTGTCCAGCCCGCAATTGGGTGAATAAACGCCATATTTGGTGTTGTAGCGTTCGTCGTAACTGTCCGGATTATCGGCAAAGAATTGCGCGTGAACTATCTTATCCGAAAACTTGCATCCTACCGGGAAAGTATCGCCAACAACGTTCCATTGCGGCTCGCCGAACAGGCAAAGCACCTTGCCCAGGTCGTGTATAAAACCAGTAAGCACAAACCAGTCGGGGTGGCCGTCGGCACGTATGGCCTCAGCGGTTTGCAGTAAATGCTGCAACTGGTCGAGCGACGTGTCGGGATCTGAATCGTCAACTAATTGGTTCAAAAATTCCAGCGCCTCCCACCAGGGCATTTCCTTCTTGTCGAACTTAAGGAAGTTTGCTTTTTTGGCCAGCACATTATCATAGGTCTGGTATTTATGGTTCAGGCGGTAGAATTCCCTCACGCCATCGGCCTCGGGCTTATCATAATTCCTGAATTCGTCCTGCTTCTTGGCAGGCTGGCCGGCTTCGGGGTAGCGGCGCAAAACATCATCTTCCCATTGGTCAAGATCGGTCATCGGCGCTGCCTGTTCTTTTAACTCGCTCATGGTTTACAATTTTTATCCGGGTGAAAATCAGATGTATAAAGTTAAGAGTATTTTTTGTTATACCCTAACTAAAAATTTATAACGGGGATGCCCCTTTCTGCATTCAAACAATTGCGCATGCGATCCAACTGCCCGATTATTAATGTAACAAATAAATTACCCTTGAATGACCATAAAGGGTACGCGGATTGTACTTACCTATACGTATTAAACGTTTTAACTATTGAATTTTCCAGTCCGGAATATCGTATATTTATCATTACCAATTGAAAAACCTTATAAATGTCAAAATAAAATGAAAACAATATATAAACGGATCGCACACGCAGGCTTAACAGCAGCGATGTGCGCATTAATGGCTGTTCCCGCTATGGCGCAACACCGGGGAGGTGGCGGCGGAGGCGGAGGAGGCTTTCATGGCGGCGGCGGCGGCGGTTTTTCAGGCGGCGGCCATTTTGGCGGCGGCACGTCAAGCGCCCCGCGCAGCGGCTTTGCTCCCCGTTCCAATTTCGCCCCGCGCAGCGGCTTTGCGCCGCGTACTGGCTTTGCGCCACGGACGGGTTCCACTATACGTTCGGGTGTCGGATCGTACAGGGGCTTCGCACCCCGGGCCGGTTTTAGCGGACGGACCGCATTCGGCGGTCGCGGCCTGGCGTCGCGCGGCTATGTTGGCGGCGGGGTTTATGGTCATGGCGGTGCTTATGGCGGCCGTTATAATTGGGACCGATACCACGATTTCTACTACCACGGTGGCTATTACGGCAGTTTGTATTATCCATGGATAGGCTATAGTTATGGATACCTGCCCTGGGGCTACGACCCGTTCTTTTGGGACGACGCCTGGTTCTATTACAGTGGCGGACTTTTTTACCAGTATAATAACGATGAATATACCGTAGTGGAGCCGCCTGTTGGCGCGGCTGTAAAGTCACTTCCCGACGGGGCACAGCCTATCAGCATAAACGGCGATCAGTTATACGAGTATAAAGGTGTATATTACAAGCCGGTTACCAAGGACGATGGTACTGTGGTGTACGAAGTCACAGGTAAGGATGGCGAGCTGACCACCGACCAGTCCGGCAATACAGAGGTTCAGCCGCAGGTGGGCGATTTTGTGTACAAGCTTCCGCCCGATTGCCGCAAAATAAAACTCGGCAGCCAAACCTATCATGTTTCTGTGGACGGTATTTATTACCAGGAAACGAGGGACAGCAACGGTAAAAAGGCCTATAAGGTAGTTGCTCTTGACACAGACGGGCAGGACGATCAACAATAAGGCCAAAGACCTTTTCCCCCATGTTGGGAGAAGTTAAATTAAATTTCAATTAAAGGGTATCCTGGAGAGGATGCCCTTTTTTATGCCGAATATCGAATGTTCAATTTCGAATTTCTGCGCGGGCCGTATTAAAACTTTATTCCGGGGCGTTCGGATGTCAATTAGCTGCTCTTTCCGTCAAACGCTAATTGTTATTTTTGAACTATGAGTAAGGCCAGCGAAATAAAGTGCCCCCATTGCGGCGAATGGACGCTGTGGAACGGTAACGTTGACGACCGCTGCCTGTACTGCGGTGAGTTTATCGAGCCGAAACGCTTTTCGCGCGAGGTAGAGAAGAGGATCGTGAGGGAAATCAAAAAAGAGAACGACTATTTCGTGATCAAGCCCGGCGACAATTACACGTTACGCAAAGCAAAGGGTTTTATGAATTCCTTTCGCTGGACCATATATTATCTCGAGATCGTGTTTTTTGCCTTTATCAGCATGCTGCTGGTTCTGCTTAGCTTGTTTGCCGCCTGACTATGAAAACGCTAATCAATCCCTGGTTTGTTGCCGGCTGTATGGTATGGCTTGTCCTAACCGCAGCGCGTGATCTTGGTCATCCTATCCCCGTAGCCAATAATTATCTCGACGATGCTTTTGCGGTCCCTGTAATAGCTAATATCGGCTTGTGGTTTCAGCGCGTGTTCCTGATAAAAAGCGACTATTATATACAACCGCCGGGGAAGGTGATCTTTATCGTGGTTTACGTCAGCTTGCTGTTCGAGGTAATCCTGCCGCTTATCTCCAAAAGGTACACAGCCGACTGGGTCGATGTGTTGCTCTATATTGCCGGCGGTTTTTTCTTTTACCGGGTGATGAACAAACCTGTTTCAAGCCGAAGGCTAAAAGCATAAGGCTGAAAGCAAAGCCCAGTTAAAGCTTTGGGCTTTCTGCTTTTTGCTTCATTGCACTTTCTTAAAATCATACGGATCATACTCCACAAAGTCGGCGACCTTTATCCTGACGCCGGTTACTTTGCCATTCTGCACCGTAAAGGGAAAAATAGCTTTGCCTAATGTCGGGTCGGAGAAGGTTGCGTAAAAACGATTCCCACCAAGCGGCTGCAGGCGCACGTACATTTTGGTGTGGTGCTCGAAGCGCATTTCCAGCTCATTGCCGGTGCCGGCCGTAACGGTCATATTTCCATACAGGTCGTTGCTATATTTTCCGGTATAAGCCGATAGCGGCAATGCGGTTGGTATATTCATTGTTACCGTATCGCGAAGTTTTTTATCCTTGTCGTTATCCGCCTCCTGCTGCGACTTAAAAAGGCTGAGGTATTTGTCGCTGTAGTTGCTGAAAGGTAGTTTAAAATAAGCGTCGAGTATATCCCATTTCAAGGCCTCAAACAGATCGTTGGTATCGGTATTGGTCAGGATGATGATGCCCAGGTGTTCTTTGGGGACCATGGTTACCGATGAAAGATAGCCATTTACGCCACCCGTATGCATTACGATGCGGTGATTGTGGTAATCCTCGATCTCCAGCCCCAACCCATAAGTTACAAAGTCGGTTTCGCCATTCAAATGGTTTGATGTTCCCACCAGGTCCTGCGGTTGGCGGATAGCCTCCGCGGCTGCGGTCGGTATCACTTGCCGCTGGCCGACCTTGCCATTGTCAAGCAGGGCCATTACCCATTTGCTCATGTCGCTTACCGAGGAGCTGATCGCTCCCGCCGGCGCAAGTCCGTCTATCTGGCAGTACGGGATGGCGGTAAGCTGCCCGTTTACCAGCGTATGCGGGGCGGTACGGTTCAGCGATTTTGTCACGTCCGCAGTCAGCGCTATGGAATTACTCATACCAAGGGGGACAAAAATGTTATCCTTCACAAAAACCTCCCAGGGTTTGCCGGTAACAACGGGAATGATCTGGCCTGCCGTCAGGAAGGCTGAATTGGTGTATCCCCATTTGGTACGAAAAGGATAGGCCGCCTTAACATGGCTCATTTTTTCCATCACCTCGTCGCGTGTGAGGTTGGTATTATAGAATGTAAAATCGCCCTGGAAAGTTCGGAACCCTATGCGGTGGCACAGCAGGTCGCGTATAATGGCCAGTTGCGTTGCACATGGATCTTCCAGCTTCCATTGCGGCAGGTATTTGGTCACCTTGTCGTCCAGCGAAAGCTTTCCCTGTGCCTGCAAGATAGCCAGCGATGTGGCGGTAAATGCCTTGGTATTGCTGCCTATCATGAACAGGGTATTTTCGTCGACCTTGCTGTTAAGGCCGAGCTCCTTTATCCCGTAGCCCTTTATTTTCACGATCTTATCGTCTTTCACAATACAAATGGCAAGTCCGGGTATGCGCCAGTTGGTCATGGCGCGGTTGACGTAAGTATCGAGGCTATCGGTAATGAATTTACTGCGGTCGGCCTGCTGCCCCCGTGCAGCAGATGTAACGATTGTAACGATAATAAGCAGCAGGTATACTTTTTTCATAAAAGGATGATTAATTTGCAGGGGTATTGTTTCGCTAATTTAAAGCAAAGTTTAACGATACGTTTATAAAAATCTCAAATTACTGAACAATTAAACTTATCCAGATGAAAACCAGGTTCTGTTGGTCGGGGTGCATACTCCTGGCCTTTATTTTACTACTACCATTCTGCTCGCAAGCCCAGCGAGGGGGTATTAACTGGGCCAAAGACGGTTACCAGTACTATCGTACGGAACGCGGCGGAAGCGCCATATTCGAGTACGACACCCGCGATTCGGCGAAAAAAATCCCCGTTGTTACCAAAGAAATGCTTACGCCGCCCGGAAAGCCGGCCCTGCAGGTCGCAAGCTTTGCCTTCTCCGCCGATGGCAGTAAGGTAATGATCTTTACCAATACCAAACGTGTTTGGCGCTATAATACCCGGGGCGATTACTGGGTTTACGATCTGAATGCTAAAACACTGAAACAGCTCGGTATCGGTAAACCGGTATCGTCGCTTATGTTCGCCAAATTCTCGCCCGACGGTACTAAAGCGGCTTATGTGAGCGAACATAACTTATACATTGAAGACCTGGCGACAGGCCAGATAAGCCCGCTTACCACCGATGGCGCATACCGCATTATCAACGGAACCTTCGACTGGGCATACGAAGAAGAATTTGATTGTCGCGATGGTTTCCGCTGGTCGCCGGACAGCAAGCTGATTGCCTACTGGCAGATCGATGCGCGCAAGATCAAAAATTACCTGATGCTGAATACGACTGATTCAATCTACCCTTTCACTATCCCGGTTGAATACCCGGTAGCGGGTGAAGATCCGAGCTCGTGCAAGGTGGGTATAGTCGCCGTTAGCACGGCCAAAACCAAATGGATGGATGTACCGGGCGACATAGTTCAGCATTACATTCCCCGAATGGAATGGACGACGAATTCGAACGAGATCATCCTGGAGCAGCTGAACCGGGCCCAGAATGAAAGCAAGATATTTATTTGCAACGTTTCAAACGGCGATGCCCACCAGATCCGGGATGAGAAATCAGACACCTGGATCGATGGCAAAGCGCGTTGGAATGGCGGCAATCCCGTTGGCTGGGATTGGTTAAAAGACGGCAAATCGTTTATCTGGATAACGGAAAAAGACGGCTGGCGTCACATTTACAGGATAACTGATGAAGGCAGGGAAACCCTGATAACCAAAGGAAATTATGACGTGATCGGCCTGAACTGTATTGACGAAGCTAACGGCTTTGTTTATTTTTCCGCGTCGCCTGACAACGCAACCCAGGAATATTTATACCGGGTAAAACTCAACGGATCAAGCAAAAAGCCAGAACGACTGACGCCGGCAGATCTGCCCGGCACGCACTCGTATACCATGTCGCCTAACGGAAAAATAGCTATGCACGTTTTTTCCAACAGTTATACGCCCTACCAGACAGAAGTGGTAAGCCTGCCGGATAATAAGCATATCAGCGGCATGCACCTGGCGGTTAATAAGGATGCAAAAAACAAGCCCGAATTCTTCAAAATAAAAACCGCGGATGGCATCGAGATGGACGGCTGGATGGTTAAGCCTACCCATTTTGATTCGACCAAAAAATATCCGGTCGTTTTTTCGGTATATGCTGAGCCCGCAGGGCTAACAGTTGCCGATCGCTATGGCGTTGGCCGGAACGGCCTTTACATAGGAAATATGGCCGACGATGGTTATATCTATATGGCTATCGAGGGCCGGGGCGCCCCTGCACCCAAAGGCGCAGCGTGGAGGCATGCTATTTACAAAAATATCGGTATCATCAATATCCGCGACCAGGCAATGGGCTGCAAGGAAATACTCAAGTGGCCTTTTGTCGATTCATCGCGCATAGCGGTACACGGCTGGAGCGGCGGCGGATCGACCACGCTTAACCTGCTGTTCCAGTATCCGGAACTTTATAAAACCGGTATTGCTGTTGCCGCAGTAGGGTGGCAGTTATCTTATGACAATATCTACCAGGAGCGTTACATGGGCGTGCCCGTGGATTCGGCAAGCCGGGCGCCGTTTATCAAGGGATCGCCGGTTACCTATGCGAAAAACCTGCGCGGCAACCTGCTGTACATGCACGGCACGGGCGACGATAACGTGCATTACCGGAATGCCGAGCTGCTGATAAACGAGCTGATCAAATATAACAGGCAATTCCAGCTCATGTCCTATCCCAATCGCTCGCACGGCATATTTGAAGGCGAAGGCACCACGCTTTTCCTGCGCACCTTATTTACGAACTACCTGAAATCGCATTGTCCTCCGGGACCGAGATAGAAAATAAAGCCCCGGCCTGATGCCGGGGCTTATTTGTTAAAAGGATTTACGGTTTAAAAAGGTATATCCGTGCCGTTACTTTCGCTGAAAGTATCTCCGGACGGCATAGGCTTCGAAGGCCGGGGTGCATCTTCAAAATCGCTTTTGCGTCCCAGCATGGTGAAGGTTTCGGCCACCACCTCTGTCGTATATTTTCTGATACCTTCCTTGTCCTCGAAAGATCGCGTTTTTAGCTTCCCTTCAATATAGACCAATTTGCCCTTCTGCAGAAATTTGGCAGCCGTCTCTGCCAGGCCCCGCCACATAACGATGTTGTGCCATTCGGTCATCTCGACCTTTTGGCCATCTTTGGTAAACACTTCTGACGTTGCAAGCGGAAAACTCGTTACCGACACTCCACCATCCAGGTAACGCAATTCGGGGTCCTTGCCCAGGTGACCGATCAGGATCACCTTATTAATTCCAGACATAGATCAAGTAAACAGGAAATTTATTTATAAATTAAAAAAATTATTTAGAAATGTATTTATGATTTTAGGCAAAGCTAACATTTCTAGCTTTTTTACTTCTATGAAAAATATTTTTTGTTCTAATTTAATTTCCCGGACATCCAACCTAATGAACTGTGCATGTATATGCTGGTGTGTCAGAATATGCTTTTTCAGAGGGTATACAGCGGTTATTTGAGTATTGTTCTTGATAATATTTTTTGTTTGTAACAATTTTGATACGCTATCGGCAGATTGCCGCGTATCGGTTTCTAATAGCGGGAGATCATACATATTAGCCCAGATATCACTTTCGTCGCGTTGCCTCATCAATATCGTATTTCCATCGGTTACAAGCAAATAATTAAAGTATCGCTCTCTTATTTTAACGGTTTTCAATTTTTTTGGTAAAGAACTTACCAAGCCATCGCGGCAGGCGCGACAATCCAGCCGGACAGGGCAAATCGAACAATCAGGGTTTTTAGGCCTGCAAAGTACGGCGCCGAACTCCATCATGGCCTGGTTGTGTATACCGGGTCGCCCCCGGTTCAGCATCTCACCGGCCAGCGATTGGATCAGCTTCTTCCCCTGGTTTGAATTGATCGGCTCCTCGATGCCGAAATAGCGTGCCAGCACCCGCGCCACATTGCCATCGACAACCGCATGAGGCTCGTTGGCTGCGAAAGAGGAAATAGCCGCCGCCGTGTATTCACCTATGCCCTTCAGGCGAAGCAGGGTTTGGTAATCGGTAGGGAAAACGCCATTATATTCCTGCATGATCTGCTTCGCGGTTTTGAGCATATTTCTCCCGCGCGAGTAATAACCCAGCCCTTGCCAAAGGTTCAGGATATCGCCCTCGGTAGCGGCCGCAAACGCAGCGATATCCGGATATTTTTCAAGGAAACGATGAAAATAGGGCAGGCCTTGTTCCACCCGCGTTTGCTGCAGAATGATCTCGGACAGCCATATCACATAAGCGTCGGTAGTATTGCGCCAGGGCAGGTCGCGTTTGTTAATAAGGTACCACCGGGTCAATTCGTCAGAAAAATTCATTCCTTCAAATGTAACTTTCGGGCCGTCAAAATCAACCAACGTTTGTAACCTTTGTATCCTATTCGTTACAGACTTAAAAAAAATCCTGCATTTATTTCAATATTTATTTAGAAACCAATACTTTTGCAACCCCAAAACAGTTAAGTATTTACACATTTAATAAAGGAAAAACTGATATGACTAAGGCAGAAATTATAGCTGAGATCTCATCTAAAACAGGCATCGAAAAGGTTGACGTGCAGGAAACTGTGGAAGCTTTTTTCAAGGTTGTTAAAAACTCAATGGTAAGCGGAGAGAATGTTTATGTTAGGGGTTTTGGCAGCTTTGTAGTAAAGAAACGTGCAAAGAAAACAGCGCGTAATATTTCTAAAAACACGGCTATAATTATCCCTGAACATTTTGTTCCGAGTTTTAAACCTGCCAAAACTTTTGTTGAGAAAGTAAAATCAGGCGCTAAAAAAGCTTCTAAATAATCGGTTGACAGTATGAACAAGAAACAAATAATCGTCATAGGAGCAGTATTTGCACTTTGCCTTTATTTGTTTTTGCAGCCTGTTAAAGGATTGGTGAAACCCAAGGTAGCCAAGCAGGGGAATGGGGTGGTTTCGGATTCGAAGCCGGCAGCGAAGAGCGTAACCGTAGACGATGTATCGGCCCCGGCCAAAACAGCCATCGGAGCAGCGCTTTCGGCCACGATCAACGACCTGGAAAACCAGTTAAAAAACGCAACTACCGATGCAGACAAATTAACCCTGGATAAAAAGCTCGCCAAACAATGGGACGACGATAATCAGCCCGCGCCGGCAGCATTTTATTACCAGGCGGCCGCGCAGAAAGATGACAGCTTCGACGACTGGCTGAATGCAGGGAACAAGTTTAACGATGCCTTTAAATCTACTTCGGATACTACGGTACAACCAGCGTTCGTGTCAAATGCTATCGGGGCTTTCAAAAACGCCGTTAAGCTGAAACCGGACAACCTGGACGCAAAAACAGGCCTGGGTGTAGCGTATGTAAACCAAACGAGCTTAGGCATTCCTGACCCGGACGGAGGCTCGCCGATGCAGGGCATCATGATCCTGCTCGACGTGGTAAAGAAAGATCCGAATAACCGCAGTGCGAATTTGAACCTGGGACTGTTCGCAATGAAATCGGGCCAGTTTGACAAAGCGGTAGCCCGGTTTAAAAAGATGGTGGAACAGAAGCCCGAGATCGAACCATACTTTTATCTTGCCGAAAGCTACAGGCAACTGGGCATGAAAAAGGAGGCTGTCGATGCTTACCAGAAATGTAAGCAAATGATTCCCGACCCCCTAATCGACCGAAAGATCGATCAGTACATAAAGGAACTAAAGAATTGAATTAACAACAAAAACATTAAAACACTATGCCGAGCGGTAAAAAACGTAAACGACACAAAATGGCTACTCACAAACGCAAAAAGCGTTTAAGAAAGAACAGGCACAAAAAGAAATAAGTTGCTTAACAGCAACTTTTACTGCTTTATCGCAGTAAAAATGCCTGTTATTGTTTCACCACTTGATAAAGCGGCCTGATTTTCAGGCGTTTTGAGAAATGGAGTAGCAGTTGGTAAAGGAATTAATTATCGATTCGACCCCGAACGGGGCTACTATTGCGTTATTACAGGATAAACAACTTGTAGAACTTCATAAAGAGCAGGTCACCAACAATTATACGGTTGGTGACATATACCTTGGCCGGATCAAAAAGATCATGCCCGGGTTAAATGCTGCTTTTGTTGACGTCGGCTACGAGAAGGATGCGTTTTTGCATTATCTCGACCTTGGCCCGCAAGTGCAGAGCCTGCTTAAGCTGACGAAGCTCGTGCGCAGCGGCGGTTACCAGTCGAAGCTCCTCGACCATTTCAGACCGGAACAGGACATCAACAAATCGGGCAAGATATCGGAGGTGCTAACCAAGAACCAACTGATCCCCGTACAGATAGCGAAGGAGCCGATCTCGACCAAAGGGCCGAGGCTGAGTTCCGACCTTTCCATCGCCGGGCGCTATGTGGTGCTGGTTCCTTTTTCGGAAACTATTTCCATTTCCAAAAAGATCAAGAGCAATACCGAGCGCAACCGCCTGCGCAAGATCGTGGAGAGCATCAAGCCGAAGCATTTTGGCGTGATCATCCGCACGGTCTCCGAAGGCAAAGGCGTTACCGAAATGCAGTCGGACCTGCTGGACCTGATATCCAAATGGGAGTCGTTCATTACCCGCCTGCCCTCCATCGAGCCGTCGAAAAAGGCGCTGGGCGAAATTGACCGCACATCAACGTTGCTTCGCGATATTCTGAACCCGGATTTTCAGCACATCTATGTGAACGACCAGTCGATTTACGAGGAAGTGCGCACGTATGTACGCCAGATATCGCCCGACCTGGAGAATATCGTCCGCCTCCATAAGAACAAGGAGCCGATATTTGAGCACTACGGTGTAGAAAAGCAAATAAAAGGCGCGTTCGGCAAAACAGTTAACCTCGCCGGCGGCGCTTACCTGGTGATCGAACATACCGAGGCGCTGCACGTAATCGACGTAAACAGCGGCAACCGCACAGCCAACAAAGAAAACCAGGAGGAAAATGCTTACCAGGTGAACAAGGAGGCTGCGAGAGAGATAGCGCGCCAGTTAAGGCTTCGTGATATGGGCGGTATCGTAGTGATCGACTTTATCGATATGCACAAGCCAGTGCACCGTAAAGACCTGTTTGATCATTTGCGGGCCGAAATGGCGCACGACCGGGCAAAGCACACCATACTGCCTCCGAGCAAGTTCGGGCTGGTGCAAATAACCCGCCAGCGTGTGCGACCTGAAATGAATATCGTAACAAGCGAACTGTGTCCTACCTGCCACGGTACGGGAACAGTAAGGCCTACCATTCTTCTGCTGGATGATATCGAAAATAACTTTAATTATATCCTCGTCGAGCAGAACGAGAAACATATTACCCTGGCAGTACACCCGTACATCGAGGCCTATATCAAACAAGGCTTCATCAGCCGGCAGGTGAAATGGTTCTTCAAATACGGTCAATGGATAAAGGTTAAAGCAAACCCGGCTTACCAGATCACCGAATTCCGTTTCTTCTCATCGAAAGATGAGGAAATCAAGCTTTAGCCGCACGAATAGCTAACCGCGCGTCTATACACGGCTATATTTCCTTTTTTTACAATTGCCCAATTGGTTCCTCTATGCTTGCAGCAGCCGGCAGCTAAGGACTAAAATAAGACTATCAGCATGCTTTGCGCTGAACGGATGGACAAAATATCGCATTGGATTTCCGCGCGGCCAGCGCGGTACTATTATCGGTTACTCTGCGGATGTTACTTGATGGATAACCTGTTCAAGCTGATGCAAATCGAACGGTTTGGCGAGGTAGGCTTCCGCACCCGCATTGTTCGCCAGTATCTGAATATCGCTGTTTGCCGAAAAATATACTACCGGGATGTCTTTAAGATGAGCCGATTTCTTGAGCCGCTGCGTGGCGACTATGCCGCCGGCATCAGGTATCCAGTTATCCATCAGAATAACGTTTGGCTGAATCTCTGATACCTTTTCGGTTACATCGTTGCAATCGGTAAAAGTATAAACCTCCCAGCCTTGTTCCTCGAAAACATAACTGCAAATGGAAAGAATATCTTCATCATCGTCGAAGATCATAATTTTCCTTTTACTTGTGATACTCATTTGCGGGCTAATTGGCTGTTTGTACTATACACACTAAGTGCGACAAATGTTTTAATTTTTTTTAATAAATCAAAAACGTATATTTATCTTAAATCTATAAAAAATTCAATACGTTAAGCTTGAAGTTTTTACGGGATTTTTTTCGTTCCGCATTGAAAACCTGGTAAAATCTTTCTTCGCATTACAAGTAACAGGTACCCGCAGCCATTCGTAGAAATCTGTTGCCAATTCATCACCCCGTCCCATGAAGAAAGAACTCCAAACTGAAACTTCCGGCGCGCCACCAGCACAACATACTGCCACCGGTACCTACCGCGACGACGATTGGATGGTCTTTTTTAAAGCCATCGACGAGGTATATTTTTCAGTCGACATGATTCGCTCAAAGGTAACCCGCATTTCGGAAGCCTGTGAGAAATTATTCGGTTATACGCAGGCTGATTTTCTGAACCGAGATCAGCTGTGGTTTAGCATGGTACACCCAGATGACAGGCATATTATTGATGGAGAATATCCGGCACTTAAACGCGGAGAGCCTGTTACCGATCAATACCGTGTTATCTGCAAGGACCAAAGCGTACGCTGGGTCTCAAATAAGATAAACCCACACCTGGATGAGAACGGGAAACTTGTGAGGATAGAAGGGATAACAAGAGATATTACAAGCCGGAAAGAAGCCGACGAAAAACATCGCGAAAGTGAAGCCCGCTACCGGCAGATCGTCGAAACGGCACAGGAGGGGATTTGGACCATCGATGAGCACGAGAAAACCGACTTCGTCAATAAAAAAATCGCCGATATGCTGGGCTATGCGCCGGAAGAAATGATAGGGAAAGAGCTTTATGATTTTATGGATGCAGAGGGTAAGGCCTATGCGCTGGAGTGCATGGAACGAAGACGGCGAGGGTCGAAGGAAAACCTTGATATCCGTTATAAAACTAAACGCGGCGATGATGTTTGGGCCAATATTTCAGCCAACCCGATCCTGGACAAAAACGGTGTTTATAAAGGCGCGCTGGCAATGGTGACCGACATAACCCAGCGTAAGCTGGACGAAGAAGCACTGAAAAAGTCGGAAGCAAACCTGCGTACTGTCTTTGATAATACGGATACGGCCTACGTGCTCATCGATACCGGTTTAAAGATCGTGTCATTTAACACGTTGGCACAGAAGTATTCTGAAGAGCAGAACAGAAAAAAATTAGTGGTCGGAAAGGAGATGAGTGAGTACTTTACACCTGAACGACTACCAGCCATTAAAGATGTACTAAAAAAAGTCGCCGCGGGCGAAACTGTCCGTTACGGCTTGAACTACACAAAAAGCGATGGCACCGTACACTGGTACGATGTACGCTGGCTGAATGTAAGGGACAATAATGGCAACAATTGCGGTTTTATCTTGGCCAATCTCGATATTACTACCGCTAAGCTCGCCGAACTGGAACGCGAAAAAATTACCGCCGACCTGATACAGCACAACAAGGACCTGGAGCAATTTACGTATATCATTTCGCACAACCTGCGTGCGCCGGTGGCAAACATTATGGCGCTTACGGAAATGCTGGAGGATAAAGACATTGAGCCCGAAGTCAAAAACGAGATAACGGACCGTGTTTCGCGCTCGATACAAAACCTCGATACGATAATAAAAGATCTGAACCAGATTTTACAGGCGCGTGAGCTGGCTAATGAGAAGAAAGAGACCATACATTTCCACGAACTAATGGAAAGTATTCGGGCCAGTATTCATAATATAGTGGTAAACGAACAGGTGGAATTTAAATACCTATTTGATGAAGCGGAATCTATTTTCAGCATCCGGAGTTACCTTTACAGCATATTTTACAATCTGTCTTCAAACAGCATAAAATATCATCGTCCCGGGGTGGCACCCGTTATTACGATCAAAACACAGCACTTAAAAAATAAAATAGAGATCCGGTTTAAAGATAATAGCAAGGGCATCGACCTGGAAAAATACTCCTCTCAGCTCTTTGGACTTTACAAACGCTTCGACAACACCGTTGAAGGCAAAGGCATGGGACTTTTTATGGTCAAAACCCAGGTAGAAGCCCTCGGGGGCACTATCCGCATTAAAAGCAAACCGGGCGAAGGTACCGAATTTATTATTCAGCTACCCGTATAGTTACTTACTGCCGGGCCTCCAGCCGTTCCACGATCTTCGAACCGATGGTATCTTTCCTGGCGCGCTTTTCCTGGTCGGGACTCGAAGCATAATCGATAAAAACATCCGTATATTCCTGGTAAAGTTCGGCCACATAAGGATCGATCGAAGATATCGCAACATGCAGGTCGGCCTGCGACATG
>DASZYQ010000011.1:0-48422 GCA_035545315.1 Mucilaginibacter sp.
GGCCCCTTATTGCCTGGCAACAAGGCAACTTTCCATCAGCAAAAAGGATTTGCTGATCGCTTTGTTGGGTGGTGTTATTTTCGGATCGGACATTGCTATCTGGAATATTTCACTAACTAAGATCAGCGCGACTATTTCTACCCTCATTGCCAACCTGGCGCCCGTTTGGGTAGGGTTGATGAGTTTCCTGCTGTTCCGGAAAAAGTCGGGGGTGCTATTTTGGGTTGGGACAATTGTGGCCATCCTGGGTATGATCATGCTGGTAGGGTTCGGTAACCTTATCCGGCTGCAATTCAATATCGGCCTCGTTTATGCGCTCATCGCCAGTATGTTTTATGCAACTTATATCCTGATTACGAAGGGTATCCTGCAGCGCGTTAGCACGGTTAGTTTTATGTTTTACAACATGCTGGCGGCAAGCATATTTTTGCTTTTGATCTGCGGTTTCGATCGCGATAACCTGGTCCATTTCTCAACTGCGACCTGGCTGAATATGATCGGTATGGGCCTTATCTGCCAGCTTGCCGGTTGGATTACCATTAATTATTCTATTAATCACCTGGAAGCTACCAAAGTGTCTATAGCGTTGCTCAGTCAGACCGTCATAGCCGGTATTTGGGCGACCCTGTTCCTGCACGAGTCGCTGCAATTCAAAGAGATAGCCGGAAGCCTTATCGTCTTGACCGGAATTGCGATCACTTTTTTGAAAAGAAAGCAGCTAAATAATTCCTAACTTAAGGTCGTCAACATCGGCGGATTGCCCTACATTTGTATCTTGCTTAAATGATCACCAAACCCACCATCGACCGTATTATGGAAGCCATCGACATCGTCGAGGTGATCGGTGAGTTTGTACAATTAAAAAAGCGCGGCGCTAATTATGTGGGTCTTTCGCCATTTAGTAACGAGAGAACGCCATCGTTCACGGTGTCTCCTGCCAAAGGAATTTTTAAAGACTTTTCATCCGGCAAAGGCGGCTCGGCGATCACTTTCCTGATGGAGCTTGAGAAGTTTACTTATCCCGAAGCGTTAAAATGGCTGGCGAAAAAATACGGCATCGAGGTTGAGGAAACACAGGAGTCGTCGGAAAATCGCGAAGAGGAAAATCACCGCGAAAGCCTGATGATCGTCAGCGCTTATGCCGCAAAATTCTTTCACGAAAGTCTGCTCGAAACCGAAGAGGGACAAAACATCGGCCTGAGCTATTTTAAGGAGCGCGGTTTTAGCAACGAGACGATCCGCAAGTTCGAACTGGGCTATTCGCCCGACCAATGGGAAGCATTTACAGGCAAGGCGCTGAAAGGAGGTTACCAGGCGGAATTTCTGGAAGAAACGGGTCTCTCTGTTAAACGAGATAACGGTTCAATGTACGATCGGTACCGCGGCCGTGTCATGTTCCCGATACATAGCTTCACCGGCCGGGTGATCGCTTTTGGCGGTCGCACGCTTAAGAGCGATAAAAGCGTTCCCAAATATGTCAACTCGCCCGAGTCGGACATCTATCATAAATCTAATATTCTTTACGGGCTTTATTTTGCCAAGAAAGCGATAAGGGACGAGGACAACTGCTACTTGGTGGAGGGTTACGCTGATGTGCTTTCAGTACATCAGGCAGGGATCGAAAACGTGGTGGCCTCGTCGGGTACTTCGCTTACCGTTGAGCAGATCAGGCTGATCGGCCGCTTCACAAAAAACATCACGATACTGTATGACGGCGATGCGGCAGGTATCAAAGCCTCTTTGCGCGGACTGGATATGATACTGGAAGAGGGGCTGAACGTAAAGGTGGTCCTTTTCCCCGATGGGCACGACCCCGATTCGTACGTCCGCCTGGTAGGCACCAATGCTTTCAAGACCTACATCGCCCAGAACAGGAAGGATTTTATCCTTTATAAAACCGATATTTTATTAAAAGAATCCGGCTCCGATCCGATCAAACGAGCGGAGGTGATCAGGGAAGTAGTGGAAAGCATTGCCAAAATTCCCGACTCGATCAAGGCTTCGGTATTTATCAAAGAATGCAGCCATCAGCTTGAAATAGACGAGCGGGCGCTGCTTTCAGAGCTTAATAAAATGCGGCTCACCAAAGCCAGGAAGGATGCACAACAGCAAACAACCCGGAATATTGAGCCCGCCGACTATCTGCCCCCAGAAGAACTACCGATTGAGCGGCCTGTAAAAAAGGACGAGTCGAGCCAGGAGCGGGAAATTGTACGCCTGCTTTTGCTGTATGGCAACAAAATGATCGACTGGGACGGCATCGCCAATACTTATATCGGTCCGTTCATGATAGCCGAGCTGAGCGATGTGGAATTTGAACACCCCGCAGCTCAAAAGTTTGTGCAGGTTTACAGCAAGGAACTGGAAAACGGAATTTTGCCTGAAGAACAATTTTTTATCCATTATCCCGATAAGGATATAGTGGATATTACCGTAACGCTGCTGGCAACTAAATATACGTTAAGCGAAAACTGGTACGAAATGCACCGCATACTGGTGCCCGACGAACAGGTGAATATGAAAGCAACTATACTGGGAGCGATTTTTCATCTTAAAAAGCATAAAGTCGGTAAGATACTGGAAGGCCTGCGCACGGAGATACAAAAAGCCGACGGCGGTCCGGATTCCGATGCTTTGTTGGCGCAGTACATGCAGATGAAGAAGGTAGAGCGCACGATATCCGATTATTTAGGTTCAGTCATTATCAAATAATGGCGCGGCATCTTGATCTCGGGCGAAAAGGCGAGGGGCTGGCGAAAACATTCCTTGAAAGCGCCGGTTATGAGATACTGGATGAGAATTGGACGCACGGCAAATGCGAGGTCGACCTGGTAGCATATAAAGACGGGCGAATGATTTTTGTTGAGGTGAAGACGCGCAGCGGCAATAACTTTGGCGAACCGGAAGATTTTGTAGACAAGCGTAAACAACGGCTCTTGGCCGTAGCTGCCGACGAGTATATTTACCTGATGGATCACCAGGGCGAAGTGCGGTTTGATATCGTATCCATTTTGTTTGACAAGAACGCCGATCATACACTAAAACACATCGAAGACGCCTTCTGGCCGTCGCCTATATGACTATGAAGAACAGGATTTTACCCTTAATTGCCGCCATCGTTATGATGTATGGCTGTCATCCGAATAAGCCCGAAGCGTCCTTGTCTATCAGTCCCGAAGCGGGAACAAGCTATAAATCAGGCGATGCTGTGACGGTAAAAGTAAGCTACCCGGCCGAGCTGAAAGCCGATTCGATCGTTTATCTGGTAGATTCAGCACGTTTCGCATCGAAAGAAGATTCGTCGGCAGTTACACTTAAAACAGGCGAGATTTCGTTGGGACCGAGAGTGATCACCGCAAGGGTATACCAGGGAGGCAAAAGCCAGGAAATCTCTACCAATATTGTCTTGCTGGCTGCGAAGGCACCGGAGGCATATACTTATAAGATAGAAAAAGTGTATCCGCACGATACGAGTTGCTATACCGAAGGCCTGCTTTACCAGGATGGTTACCTGTACGAGAGCGGAGGCGGTTACGCCGATCCGCCGCCCGGCCAGGAAAAGGACGGTCAATCAAGTCTTAGAAAAGTCGACCTGAATACGGGCAAGGTACTGAAGAAAGTGATGGTCGACCCCAAAGTATTCGCCGAGGGTATATCTATTGTGGGGAATAAACTCATTCAATTAACCTGGGTCCAAAAGATCGGTTATGTGTACGATAAGGACACTTTTAAGCTGCTGAATACTTTTACCAATAATGTCGGTGCTGAAGGATGGGGGTTATGTTTTGACGGCAACAGGCTGTACATGGACGACAGTACTAATCGCATCTGGTTCCTGGACAAGGATACTTACCGGGCAACAGGCTATATCGATGTATATGATGACAAAGGCCCGGTGAACCAGATAAACGAACTGGAGTATATCGATGGGAAGCTTTACGCCAATGTATGGCAAACAAATAATATTATAGTTATCGATCCTAAAACCGGTACGGTTTTACAAAGGATAGATATGAGCGGATTACTGCCTGACGCGCAGCGTCCGGCCAATTTTGACGAAAATAATAATGTGCTGAACGGCATTGCATGGGATGCACAGGGCAAACGCCTGTTCGTTACCGGCAAAAAGTGGCCGCACCTGTACCAGGTAAAGTTTGTGAAGAAATAGGCCCCGCCCAACCCTCCCCGGATGGGAGGGCTTTAAAGCAGACAATTTTAGAAATTTAAACCAAATTAAAAGTCTTCCTTCCCGGGGGGAGGTTTAGAGGGGGGCCTATCTCCAGTCTTTATACTGGTTGATCAATCCATTGGTCGAAGAATCATGACTGTTTACCTCATCATTATTCCTCAGTTCAGGCAGGATCTTCCCGGCTAATTGTTTACCCAATTCAACGCCCCATTGATCAAAGCTGTAAATGTTCCAGATAATGCCTTGTACAAATATTTTATGCTCGTACATAGCTATCAGCGAGCCCAGTGTGCGTGGCGTGATCTTTTTAATCAGGAAGGAGTTGGTCGGGCGGTTGCCGTCAAACTCCTTAAAAGGCGCGAGCGCATCTATTTCAGCATCGGTTTTGCCTGAATTTTTTAACTCAGCTTTCACCTCATCGATAGTTTTTCCGTTCATCAAAGCTTCGGTTTGCGCAAAAAAGTTCGACAACAGCATTTGATGGTGTTCGCCGAGCGGGTTATGCGTTTGCGCCGGCGCTATAAAATCGCAGGGGATGAGTTTTGTGCCCTGGTGTATCAATTGATAGAAAGCATGCTGACCGTTGGTTCCGGGTTCACCCCAAATGATGGGGCCGGTCGAATAGTCAACCGGGTTGCCGTTACGGTCGACGTGTTTACCGTTACTTTCCATGTCGCCCTGCTGAAAATAAGCCGCGAAACGGTGCATATATTGGTCGTAAGGGAGAATAGCTTCGGTCTCGGCTTCAAAAAAGTTGTTATACCAAATCCCGATCAGCCCTAAAATAACAGGAATATTTTGTTCAAATTCGGTATTCAGGAAATGCTGATCGACCTGGTGGGCTCCTGTCAGAAACTCAGCAAAATTTTCAAAACCGATGCTCAATACAATCGACAAGCCGATTGCACTCCACAACGAATAACGTCCGCCTACCCAATCCCAAAATTCGAACATGTTTTTGGTGTCGATACCGAATTTGGCAACGCCTTCGCTATTGGTTGATAATGCTGCAAAATGTTTGGCCACGTCGCTTTCCTTACCACCTCCGGCCAGGAACCAGTCGCGCGCACTGTGTGCGTTAGCCATAGTTTCCTGGGTCGTAAAAGTCTTTGAAGCGATAAGGAACAAAGTCGTTTCAGCACTTAACAATTTCAAAGTTTCGGCTATATGCGTACCGTCCACATTCGAAACGAAATGCATTTTGAGTTGATTTTTATACGGCCGCAATGCCTCGGTCACCATAACCGGGCCCAGGTCCGAGCCGCCGATACCGATATTAACCACATCGGTAATAGCTTTGCCGGTAAAGCCTTTCCATTCGCCCGAAATGATCTTTTCGCTGAAAGTTTTCATCTGGTCCAGCACGCGGTTCACATCGTCCATAACGTTCTTGCCGTCCACGTATATCGGCTTGTTACTACGGTTTCTTAAGGCGATATGCAGAACCGGACGGTTTTCGGTAACATTGATCTTTTCGCCCGAAAACATAGCCTCTGCTGCCTCTTTTACCCTACATTCTTTGGCCAACTGTATCAATAAAGCAACGGTCTTGTCGTCAATGCGGTTCTTGGAATAGTCGAGCAAAATATCGTTGAATTTGATCGAAAATTTTTTAAAACGATCCGGGTCGGCTTTAAAGAAGTCCTTCAGGCTTCGCGACGTGATGTCAACAAAATGATCGGCCAGGTATTGATAGGCCTGGGTGGAAGTAAAATCGATTTTTGGCAGCATAATTGTTTGTTTTCTACAAAAATAGAATTTAATATTCACGTGAATATTAAATGTGAAAATAGTGCTGTTGGTGTTATAAACACACATTCTCGTACGTGTATAAAACACACCGCACCACAGTGTTAAATAAACACACGCCACTTAGTGTTTGTTTTACACGATTTAAATTAGTAAAATATCAAAAATTTTGGCATTCTTTTTGAATGTTATAAAAATACATTTGATATATTTGTCCGTGTGATAAATTTATCTACCATTTATCATCAATTTGTCAATACACTATAAGAGTGAGGTTTTTATGTTTGAAAAACTGTTTTTGCTAGTAAAGAACAAGGCCGGAAAGGCTGTTGCCGACAATCCGCAAATACCTGAAAAGTACCGTGAAGCGGTAATAAATGAGGCGTCGAGTTCCATTATTGAGGTTTTAAAGGGACAAATGGAATCGGGCAGACTGAAGGACCTGGTTAAATATTTCCAGTATCCCGATATCTATCAAAATCCTTTGGTTAACAGCGTGGTGAATAAATTTGCAAGCAAACTGAATAAGTTTTATGGCATAGACCCTGCATCTGCCCTGCAAATAGCAAAATCAATGATGCCCCCTGTTATGCTTGAACTGATCAAGCAGTCGAAGAGCGAACAAAACAAGGATTTTGCTCTGAGTTCATTCTTATCAAAAATTAACGGTAACCGTGCCGACCTGAGCAGCCTGGTAAAAGAAATGATGGTTGCCTGATAAAAGATACACTACCTGTAAGAACGCGTTCAGAGGGGCTGCAAATTTTGCAACCCCTTTGACGTTTTTATATCTGACCTTTAACTCGCATATTTGGTATCAGTTAACCTTACTCGCAATATCGTCTGTGAAACGTCAAACAATAAAAACCAACCATTTAAGCACGATTGATTGGCTGGATGGAAAAATTATCGATTGGGTTTCGGCAGGGCAGCAATATTCACTAGACGGACAGCAAAGGCAACTTGCAAAATATCACTTTCCGTTTAGTTTTGATGGATCGATAACTTCTCAAGACGGGCAATATGCCTTCATTTATAAACGCTTTGGAACGAAGGGCCTTTTATTGAAGAATGGCGAAATACTAAGGGAAATCAATCGCCCTTATTATTTCGCGGAACGTTATGAATATCCTGCTTCATTCTTTGTTTTCGATAACGTAACCTATTTAGCCCATTGTCCGCTTGATTATTGCCGGCTTGATTTCGAAAATGTCGAAACCGGCGAAATTGTCACAGATGTTCCAAACAGAAAACCTGCGGAGGTTTTTCATTCAAGATTTTCAATCAGCCCTAACAACAAGCATTTAATGGTTTGCGGTTGGGTCTGGCATCCAGTAGATGTTGTTGAAGTTTTTGATATAGCTGCTTGTTTAAAAAATCCTTTATTGCTTGACAAGACTTCTACATCTCCTGATTTTGGCACACAGGTTAACTCTTCAAGTTTTATTGATGATGAAAGGATACTGATTGCAGCATCTGGCGGAGAACCTTTCGATACAGAAACGCCTCCTGATTTGCCGCTGAAGCATGTCGCGATTTGGAATTTTCTCAATAATGATTTGTCGGTACCGGTAAAAATTGACGCGGAGTTTGGAAACCTGTTTGCGATAAACGATAAGCGTGCATGGGACATGTATAAATTCCCGAAGATTATAAATATTGAGACCGGACAAATTGAAAGCAAACTAGAAGATGTCGATTCAGGACTTCAAATCTCTTCAATTTTGTATAGGGCTGTTGAAGACTATTTACAAATTCGTTTTTATAGACAAACGTCCCAAATTGCGATTCGAATCGATGATACAACGATTGAGGTGCTTTCTCCTGAATAGCTTACGATTGGGCTTTGTACACTAAGACATAATCCGCACATCCACACATCTGCATATTTGCACATTAACGCTATATTTGCCGCATGACTAAAGAACAGATACAAGACTTGAGGGATAGAACTACGTCCCTGAGGAGGCATCTTTGACATCGATACTAAACTCGATGAACTGCAAAAGGAACAGGAGATAACCGTTGGCCCCCATTTTTGGGACGAGCCTAAAGAGGCCGAAAAAGTCCTGGCTTCCATCAAATCAAAAAAGGTTTGGACCGACGCTTACCAGCAAGTCGTTTCGGCTGTGGACGATGCAGGGGTGATTTTCGAATTTTACCAATCAGGGGACGCTTCGGAAGCCGAAATGCAGCAGCAGTTTGACAGCGCCACCAAAGCTGTCGAGGAACTCGAATTTAAAAACATGCTTTCGGCTGAAGAAGATCAACTGAACGCGGTATTGCAGATCACGGCAGGCGCAGGCGGTACCGAAAGTTGCGATTGGGCCGGCATGCTGATGCGTATGTATATTATGTGGGGCGAGAAGAACGGCTATAAGGTTACCGAACAGGATTTCCAGGAAGGTGATGTGGCCGGTGTAAAAACGGTTACCCTGCAATTTGAGGGCGATTTTGCTTACGGATACTTAAAAGGAGAAAACGGCGTACACCGCCTGGTTCGTATTTCGCCGTTTGATGCCAATGCCAAGCGCCATACCTCGTTTGCTTCGGTGTATGTTTACCCGCTGGTTGATGACAGTATCGAGATCGAAATAAATCCTGCCGATATTGAATTTGAAACCTTCCGTTCGGGTGGCGCAGGCGGCCAGAACGTGAACAAGGTGGAAACCGCCGTTCGTTTGTATCACAAGCCATCGGGTATCATCATCAAGAACCAGGAATCGCGCTCGCAGTTACAAAATAAAGAAAACGCCATCCGCCTGTTGAAATCGCAGCTGTACGAGATTGAAATGCGCAAGCGCATGGAAACTACCAATGCCATCGAAGGCAATAAGAAAAAGATCGAATGGGGTTCGCAGATCAGGAACTACGTGCTTCATCCTTATAAACTGGTGAAAGACCTGCGCACTGATTACGAAACATCCAACGCACAGGCGGTATTAGACGGCGACCTGAACGATTTCCTGAAAGCCTATTTGATGGAATTTGGCGGCTCCAAGTAATTTCTATATTTGAAAATATAACCGATCTGTTAAACCATGTTCAAAAATGTTTGCTTATCGCTCGTAGCAGCTATGTTATTTTCCACTTCTTTCGCGCAGCCAAAAGAAATGCCGCTGTATCCTAATGGCGTGCCCAACTCGAAACCTACGCCGGCAGCTTACATCGAGAAAACAGATGTAGCGCAGAACTATTGGATAACCGACGTCAGTATACCGACGATTACGCCATATCTGCCCGAAAAGGGTAACGCAACCGGTACCGCTATCATCGTGTTTCCCGGTGGCGGTTATGCAGGCCTGGCGTCCAATCACGAGGGCAGGGCGATAGCACAGCAATTCAATAAGATCGGTGTGACGGCTTTCGTAGTGAAATACCGCCTGCCCAGCGATTCCATTATGGTCGATAAAACCATCGGACCGCTGCAGGATGCACAAAGAGCCATTCAATTGGTACGCGAACATGCGTCCGAATGGGGCATCGATCCGCATAAAATAGGTATTATAGGCTTCTCGGCTGGCGGCCATTTGGCTTCGACCTTATTGACGCATTATTCCAAAGCGGTTATCGATAATAAAAATAACATCAGCCTTCGCCCTGATTTCGGCATGCTCATCTACCCTGTTATCAGCTTCGGGCCGGAAGCGCATGTCGGTTCCCGCGAAAACCTGATCGGTAAAAATCCTTCACAGCAACTGATCGAACTATATTCCAACGAAAAGCAGGTCACTACGGATACGCCGCCGACTTTCCTCGTGCATGCTACGGACGATGACGTGGTGCCGGTTCAAAACTCAATCATGTTCTACGAGGCTTTAATAAAAAACGGGGTAAAGGCCGAACTCCGCACTTTCCAGGCGGGCGGTCATGGCTTTGGCCTCGAAAATCCAAAAAGTCCGGAGCATTGGTTTGACTGGGGCCAGAGTTGGCTGGCAGAGAACGGCTTTTGATAATTTCGGCATAAAGGCTGATATTTATAATTGAGATTAAAGTATCAGCCGAATAAAAACATCTTTTGCCAGTAATTGTTGGCTTTTACAATCTTCCTTTTACTGCCTGTGGATAGCAGAGCATATTTTAACTACAAATCATCCGTTATGAAAAAGTTAGCAGTAGTCGTTTTCCTATGCGCAGGAGCGGTCTTGTCCGCTTGCAATGGCAATCGCAGCCAAAACTCCGCCAATAGTTCTGATTCTTCAACATCCGGGTCAGCGTCAGGTGGCAACAGTCTTTTGGGCGCAGGCAGTTCGTTCGTTTATCCTTTTTTCTCGAAGATATTTGCCGAATACACCACCAAGACAGGCGTACGGATTAATTATCAATCTATAGGCTCGGGAGGCGGAATTTTGCAGCTAACAAATAAGACCGTCGATTTTGGCGATTCGGACGCTCCGCTGAATGACGAGCAAACAAAAAAAATGGGCGCTCCTGTGCTGCATATTCCAATGTGTTCCGGTGCGACCGTAGTCACCTACAACCTTCCCGGAGTTTCTGCGGAGCTAAAATTTACGGGTAAAAACTTGGCTGACATTTACCTGGGTAACATAAAAAATTGGAATGATCCCGAAATTGCCGCGTCTAACCAAGGTGTAAAAATACCAAACCTGCCCATTGTTGTGGTTCACCGTTCGGATGGCAGCGGTACCACATTTATATTCACCGATTACTTGTCCAAGGTTAGCCCGCAATGGGCGTCCAAAGTCAGCCGCGCCACTGCGGTAAACTGGCCGGCAGGCATTGGCGGAAAGGGCAGCGAAGGCGTGTCGGGTCTCGTTAAACAAACACCCGGGGCTATCGGATATGTTGAATTAGCTTATGCTTTGCAAAACAAGATGCCTTTTGCGGATATTCAGAACAGCTCGGGCGCATTTATCAAACCCACCCTCGCTTCAACCACATCAGCCAGCAATATCAATCTGCCGTCTGACTCAAAAGTGTCCCTTACAAATACAGCCAGCCCGCAGGGTTACCCTATTTCAAGTTTTACCTGGGCTTTAATCTATAAGGAACAACAGTATAATAACCGTACTTTAGAGAAGGCTAAAGCGCTGCTGAACCTGCTGTGGTATAATATTCATGGCGGACAAGCCTTTTGCGGCCAGCTTAATTATGCGCCGCTTTCGCAGGGCGCCGTAAGCGTCGCGGAGAAGATTTTAAAATCCGCAACATTCGACGGCAAACCTATATTGCCGTAAAAAATATTTAAGCAAGCTCTTGGGGTTGTTATTGGGACCTTACGTCAAAAAACGTGGGTTCTAAGTTCCGGCGTCAGTTCAGTATTTCCAATAACTCACTCAGCTCGGTTACCTTTTCGGTCGATCCTAAGTTTTCGTACGAGCTAATGAGGTTGCGCAGGATACGTCGTACGATATCCGCATTGGAGCAGGGCTCATAAAACTGTTTTTCGGGCCGCAGTTTCAGTTGTTTCAGGAACATATCCACATCACGCCGACCGAAAATAGTGCCCCGGCTAAAGGCATTGATATAGAACAATATGCCGCCTTCAAAATCGCTTTCCATAGTTTCGTCGACGTATGCCAGGATAAAGTGCTGCGGCAGGTTAACGCCGTAAACCGGCATATCCAGCTTTTGCGCTACAATAGAATAAATAATAGCCAGGGATATCTGGTTACCTTTTTTTGTTTCCAGCACCTGGCTCAAATAGCTGTTTTGCGGATCCTGGTGATTGGAGGTATTGCCGCTGAATCCATGAATATTGTAAAAAACATGGTTGATCAGTTTCACCTGTTCAGCCGGGCTGGCATCATAGATCATCTGCAGCCATACGTCGCGCTTTATCGCCTCGATCTGGTTAATGATCTTTTGTTCATCCAGGTCGGGATATTGATATTTATTGATAGTAAGCACACCCTGCAGCAGGTCGAATGCTCCTCCCTGGTACCATAACCGCAGTTCGTCCCTCACCAGGCTGAACTGTATCTCGTGAACGATGTTCGCTATGCGTTCCTGTAAAATAGGGTCGAAAGCCTCCTCCCAGGCCGATTCAAGGAATTCGATCACCTCGCCTCCAAAGGAGATGATCTTATCATGCACATGCTCAAAAATATCTTTATCCGGGTCGTCGAGCAGTTTTATTAAAGAGTTGATCTCAACAGGGTCTATCATGCAGTACTAATATACTAAAAGGTTTCTAATTTTACGGCCATGTTAAATTTCCGGTTCGCGAAAGACTACCTGCTTCATCATTTAAAGGGAAAGACCAGGCACGGTACGCATTCGCCTTTTGTTTACAGGCTCGCTGACGAAGTTATTTACGACCGGGATGACAAAAAAGTATACCGCGAGGTAGAAAACCTGCGCAAACAGCTGCTTTCTGACGAGCGGATGATCGACGTAACCGACCTGGGTGCAGGTTCGCACGTGAACAACAAGCGCCGGAAGAAGATAAGAGATATTGCCAAAAACGCTCTTAAACCCCCCAAACTAGCGCAACTGATATATCGCCTGGCCGCCGATTGGAAACCGGAAAATATCATCGAACTGGGCACTTGCCTTGGTACCACTACGCTATACCTGCATAATGCAGCGCCGAAAGCTACCCTGTACACCCTCGAAGGCTGCCCTCAAACCGCCAAAATAGCTGAAGAAGTTTTTAAAAGAGCCGGCGTAACCAACATTGTACAAGTCATTGGCAATTTTGACGATACTTTGCTAGGCATAATAAACGCACTGGATAAGCTCGATTTTGTTTACATCGACGGCAACCATACCAAAGAAGCCACCTTAAGATATTTTGAATGGTGCCTGCCTAAAGTGTACGAAAACACCCTGCTTATTTTCGATGATATTTACTGGAGCGAAGGCATGAAGGAAGCATGGGCTGCCATCAAAACACATCCGCAGGTGACCGTTACGATCGATCTCTTCTGGATAGGACTGGTGTATTTTAGAAAAGGGCAGGTGAAGGAGGATTTTCTTATTAGGTTTTAATTCGGTATTTTTATGTTGCCCTTCCTTATGCGCAAGTTTATCAAGATATTAAGCATTGTAATAGTCGTTGGGGCTATTTTTATACTTATTGGACGGGTTTTCTACAAGGTACTATGTATCAGTTGCACAACCCCACCCCTTAAGACCTATAGTTATTCAGGAACAATGGACGATTTGGAAAGTAAAATCAGGAAATATTCGGCCGCGAATCCAAATGTCCGATTAAAAATTAGCCGACGTAGTAGCAGCGACGACTATAGTGCGAGAGATATAAATGTCGAAACAGAAAATGCCTCCGATAGTATAAAATACCATCTCGTTTTGTATGATTTCAATAGAGCGACTAAACTTGATCTTGAAGAGATTTATGACGAGACACATCATAAAGGCGGTAACGATATAAATGATCCCGCTGTTGCCAAATTGTACGCGGGTTTTGAAGAAAAATTCTTATCAAAGCTGGAAAAAGATCAAAATATCAAGTTAAAGTCCGGCTTGTTTAACAGTAAATGGTGGTGAACAGCACATCAGAACGCTTCCCCCAATCCAATATAAAACCCACTTTGTCTTGACTCTCCGATGACTTTTTCACCAATGCCATAATCAGCCCGAATACTCAATCCCTTTTCTGTATCAAAAAAATAACGAAGACCGCCTCCGTAATCCGGCTTCAGCCCATTGACCGAAAAGCTATTGTGCGCTACCTCACCCGTACCTAAAAATCCAACAACACCAAACCGGTCGCTGATACGGTAGCGCAGTTCCGTTTGGCCGGCGATAAAATTGCGGTCGCGGTAACGGCCATTGTAATAGCCCCGCATCATTTCATCGTTGCCGAGCGCGGGCAGCAGGTAAAAAGGTGAGCTGCCGCCTGTAAGGCTTTGTTCCTGCGCATCCAGGCCCAGCACCAGCCGTTTACTGAGCAAAAAGAACTGCGAATATTCGATATTAAAAAAGCCGCCCACATAACCGTTATTAGCAAAAATACCGTGCATGGCGTTGTAGTAGGCCGTAACGATCATGCCTTTAGTGGTGTAAGTATTATTATTCCGGCTGTCGTAAACCAGGCTTGGACCTGCATAAATACTGGCGCCGCCGTTTATACTTTCTATCGGCGGTTCACCATAAAAGTGATTGTTGGCCGAATCGATATTCCGGTTTTTATAATTGAACCCGCCTGCAACAAAGCCCGCATAGAAATTTTTCGCGATCAGCCAGTTGGAGCTGAAATTTAGCTTAAAACGTTTTTCATCCACCGATTCCTCATCCGCCTTCCGTGTATTGTTGCCGATGCCGAAGAAATTAAATGGATAATTGATATAGCTGACGCCCCCGGTGAAATAGTGGTTGTTGCCGGGACTCCAGTAAGTGCTGCTGACGCTGAAATGGCTTTGCCCTTTGGTGGTGACGGAGATATATGGGTAAATATTGGAAACCCTGGTATGGTGCGCAGCAACAGTATCCGAATAAAAAGAATATAGCCCGGCGCCGCCCAATTCCAAACCTGTTTCGGGCGCTGATGTCAAGATGGGGATTACTACAAAACTGCTCTTTTTGGTACTGTCCTTATCAAAGTACATGCGGTTGATAAAGCGCGGCAGCCAGCTAATTTGAGCATGGGCTTGCGATAGAATAAATGTCAGTATAAATGTAGTAAGGACACGCTTCATAGTCGGCCGCTAAGATAGGCGTTGTGATTGGTTAACTTGTGAATTATGATCGGGTAATTACAGTCTGATTCTTGCCTGCTATCACTGGGTAACAAATCACTAATCACAAATCACCAGCCACAATTCAACAAAATATATAATTTTGCGGCCACATTCTTATTAACAGATCATGAGCACTAACAGGGGACCCATCTCTCAGTTTATCGAAAAAAATTACCTGCACTTTAACGCGGCCGCCTTAATGGACGCCGCCAAGGGATACGAAAAGCACCTTGCCGAGGGCGGCAAAATGATGGTAACCCTTGCCGGGGCCATGAGCACCGCCGAACTCGGTATATCGCTGGCTGAAATGATCCGCCAGGATAAGATAGCCATCATATCGTGTACCGGCGCTAACCTCGAAGAGGACATCATGAACCTTGTAGCGCACTCGCACTACAAACGTGTGCCGCATTACCGCGACCTGAGCCCGCAGGACGAGTGGGATCTGCTTGAAAATCATTACAACCGTGTAACCGATACATGTATACCCGAGGAAGAGGCCTTCCGTCGCCTGCAGAAGCATATCCATAAGATATGGAAGGATGCCGACGAGAAAAACGAACGGTATTTTCCGCACGAATATATGTATAAAATATTGCTGAGCGGCGAACTGGAACAATATTACGAGATCGATCCTAAAAATTCGTGGATGCTGGCGGCCGCTGAAAAGAACCTGCCTATCGTAGTTCCAGGATGGGAGGACTCGACCATGGGGAATATATTCGCTTCCTACGTAATAAAGGGCCAGATACGCGCTCAGGCGATGAAGACTGGTATAGAATACATGGCATGGCTGGCCGATTGGTACGTAAAAAATTGCGACGGTAAAGGCATAGGTTTTTTCCAGGTTGGCGGTGGCATCGCGGGCGACTTCCCGATATGCGTAGTGCCGATGCTTTACCAGGATATGGAGATGGAAAATATACCGTTCTGGAGCTATTTCTGCCAGATATCCGACTCCACAACTTCGTTCGGCTCCTATTCGGGCGCCGTGCCAAACGAGAAGATCACCTGGGGCAAGCTGGGCATCGACACACCTAAGTTTATAGTCGAATCGGATGCAACCATTGTAGCGCCGTTAATTTTTGCATGGATATTAAAACAATAATTTTTTAATTTTATTTATTGTAAACCAAGTGTATCCGTCTGAAACAGTATCATGCAGTAAAAAATGCGTTTTTGGCTACCCTAAGCCATTTTTTTGGAGTTATTTAGAACGATTATAAATTATATATAACTGTCATTAATTTGTCAGCCATACTGTAATAAATTTTACTTTTGTCCCTTGAAAAAACAGCCAGCAATTACGTCTGTCTTTAATTTTCAAACTACTTACACAAGAAATCATTTAGCATAAATACAATTTATGAGAAGCATCTCATTGATTTTAAAACAATTCTCAAGGTCGGTTCTGCTTGTAACGGGTTTAGCAATCTGGGGGTTAACTGCGTCAGCGCAGGGAGACGCCGCCAAGGGCGAGGCCATATTCAAAGCGAAATGTACCACTTGCCATGCTGTCGACAAACAGGTGATCGGCCCTGCCCTTGGCCCCCAGCTCGACATGGAGACGGATGATAAGTGGCTTACTAAGTGGATACAGAACAACCAGGCCCTGATAGCCGCTAAAGACCCTAAGGCGGTTGCGATCTACAACAAATTCAACCAGTCTGGAATGACTGTCTTTGCTGATCTGACGGATGGAGATGTAGCCAATATAATCACCTACGTTCGTTCCGAATGGAAAACAGAGCAGGCGAATGCCAATAAGGCTACCGGCACCCAGGGCGCAGCTGCGACTGAAACCGGCCCCAGCAACATGGTGGTATTCGGGCTGATCGGTGTTATCATCATCGCGTTGATCGTTATCCTTGTGCTGAACAAAGTGATCGGCACCCTGGAGAAATTACTGCTGAGAAGAGGCGAGTTTGTTCCTGAAGCCGAAGAAGTGACGGAGACGGAGAAAGTTCCGGTTGACCGCTGGGCTTTGGCCAGGAAGCTGATCAAGAATAAGAAATTCGTGTTTTTTGTACTGCTGTGCGTATCCATCGCGGGTGGCAGCTGGACCTGGATGACCATGTGGAATACCAACGTTCACCAGGGGTACCAGCCGGTACAGCCGATTAAATTCCCCCACGACCTGCACGCCGGCGTAATGCAGATCAATTGCCAGTATTGCCACTCGGGTGCTTACAAATCCAAAAATGCCTCGATCCCTTCGTTGAATATTTGTATGAATTGCCACAAGGTTATTTCCGCGAGAATGGGTTCTAAAACGCCGTCGACCGAGATACAGAAGATATATGATGCCTTGGGATACGATCCGCAGACACAGAAATACGATAGCACCAAAATGCGGCCGATACAATGGATTCGCATTCACAACCTGCCCGATTTTGCCTACTTCAACCACTCGCAGCACGTAAAGGTAGCCGGTCTCCGCTGCCAGCAATGTCATGGACCGGTTGAAACCATGAAGGAAGTTTATCAATATTCGCCGCTAACCATGAAATGGTGTATCCAGTGCCACAAACGCACTGAGATTAAAATAAAAGGCAACGCTTATTACGAGAAGATGGAAGAAGTTCACAAACTGCTGCGTGAAGGCGGTAAGGTGACCGAAGCGATGATGGGCGGTATAGAGTGCGGCAAGTGCCACTATTAATAAAAATTTGAAAAACATTACAGTTTATACAACTTAAATGGACAGCAATAAAAAATACTGGAAAGGTTTAGAAGAACTAAACAACGAACCGGAATTTGTTGAAAAAAATAAACACGAGTTTGCCGAGCCGATCCCAATCGAAGATGTATTGAGCAGTTCGGGACTGGCCAATAAAACCCCCCGCCGCGACTTTTTAAAGGCATTGGGTTTTGGCGTAGGCGCTGTTACGCTGGCAGCCTGTCAAAAAGTGCCGGTGCATAAATCTATTCCTTATTTAATAAAGCCGGAAGAAGTTACGCCCGGTGTGGCAAACTTTTATGTATCGAGCTATGACGGACATGCCATCCTGGTAAAAACACGTGAAGGTCGTCCTATTAAGGTAGAAGGAAACCCGAACGACCTGATGTCGAAGGGCGGTTTGAGCGCGCAGGCGCAAGCTTCGGTGCTCGACCTGTACGACTACAACCGGTTGAATAACCCCATGCTGAACGGCGACGATGCAAGTTGGGATGCCGTCGACGCCTTTGTAAAGAAGGCGCTGGGCGTTATTAAGGGCAACGGTAAAAAAATCGCTATCGTTTCTTCCACCATTAACAGCCCGTCGTCTCTGGCCGTTATTGCCGACTTTGTCGCACAATATCCATCCGCTAAGCTGATCAACTACGATGCGGTGTCTTACACCGGTATCATACAGGCCAATCAGAATAGTTTTGGTAAGGCCGTGCTGCCTCACTATCGCTTTGACAAAGCCGACCTGATCGTAAGTTTCGGCGCCGATTTCCTGGGCACCTGGATATCGCCTTCGGAATTTATGACCCAGTGGGTGCAGAACCGGAACAGCAAGTCGCTGCAGAGCAAGAAAATGTCGCGCCATATCCAGTTTGAGTGCGGCATGAGCAATACAGGTTCGAATGCAGATACGCGCATACTGATCAAACCGTCAGAAGAGGGTGTGGCCCTGGTAAACCTTTACAACGAATTGTCGGGAACTACCTTGCCGGGCAGCAAGCCGCTTAGCAGCCCCAATGCTGAGAAAGCGGTCAAGCTGGCAGCCAAAGAATTGCAGTCGGCAAAAGGCAAAGCGCTTGTGGTATGCGGCTCGAATGATGTAGCCACGCAGACGCTGGTAAATGCCATAAACGCACAACTTGGAAGCTACGGCAACACCATCGACCTCGACAACTATTCTAATCAGTATAAAGGCAACGACGCCGAGTTTGCAGATTTAGTGGCGGCGATGGACAGGGGCGATTACGACGCGGTAATGTTTTTGAACGCCAACCCTGCTTACGATTATTATAATGCGAAAGCGTTTACCGATGCGTTAAAGAAAGTTCCGTTAAGAGTATCGTTCAACGACCGCAAAGATGAAACCAGTGTACTTTGTAATGTAATTGCACCGAACCACTATTATCTTGAATCGTGGGGCGACGCAAACCCAATCGAAGGATATTATACCGTTATCCAGCCGGCTATAAACCCGGTTTACGATACCCGCCAGTTTGAGCAAAGCCTGATGGTTTGGTCTGACAGCACAACTAAAGATTACTACACTTACGTTCGTAATAACTGGGACAAGAACCTCCTGGCCAAAGGCGGTTTGTCCGGCCAGAAAGGTTGGGAAACATTGCTGCAAACGGGTTTTGTAAAAGTAGCCGATAAGCCTGCAGGCAATTACACCTTCAGCTATGCGCTGAACGGTGTTGTGCAGACTATTTTGAACCAGGCTGCACAGCTTGAGGCATCGGGCGATAATAAAATGGAGCTGCAGGTTTACCAGAGCATAGCTTTGCGCGACGGCAAACGGGCGAATAACCCCTGGCTGCAGGAACTGCCCGACCCGGTATCGAAAGTAACCTGGGACAACTTTGCCGCCATGGCGCCGAACGACATGAAGAAGTACGGCATCATGCAGGAAGATATTATTACCATCAGTATCAACGGCTATTCGGTTGATCTGCCGGTATTGGTTCAACCCGGCCAAACGCAGGGCACGATATCGGTCGCCGTAGGTTATGGCCGTACCGAAGCCGGTCCTGTTGGTAAAGGAGTTGGTCAAAACGCCTTCCCGTTCCGCAGCTACAAAAACGGCACGATACAGAATGCCACCGTGGTTAGCTGGACAAAGACCGGCGATCAGCATGTACTTGCGCAGACACAGACGCACCATTCGATTGAAGGCCGCGCCATTGTTCGAGAAGCAACATTTAAAGAGTATGTTAAAGATCCGTCCGTGAACAGCGGTACAGGGTTAAATCATAAAAAATACGAAAGTCTTTGGGACGAATATGAGCGCCCGATGTACGACTGGGTAATGGCCATCGATCTGAACGCCTGCACCGGCTGCGGCGCCTGCGTGGTTGCCTGCAGCGCCGAGAACAACATTCCGGTAGTAGGCAGAGACGAGGTTCACCGCCGTCGTGAGATGCACTGGATCCGTATCGACCGTTATTACAGCTTTAACGACGGTGGCAGGGCGGTAACCGAAGAGCAGGAAATTTCGGCTATGAAAGACCTGGACGATGTGTCGGTAATTTACCAGCCGATGCTCTGTCAGCATTGCGATCATGCTCCCTGCGAGACGGTTTGCCCGGTATTAGCTACGACGCACTCGTCCGAAGGCTACAACATGATGGCTTACAACCGTTGCGTAGGTACCCGTTATTGCGCTAACAACTGTCCGTATAAAGTACGCCGCTTCAACTGGTTTAACTATTGGAACGATTCGCGCTTTGACAATTACCTGATCAATGAACACACGCACCTGGTGCTGAACCCCGATGTGGTTACGCGTTTCCGCGGTGTGATGGAAAAATGTACGCTCTGCTTGCAGCGTATCCAGGCCGGCAAGCTTAAGGCCAAGATTGAAAAACGTCCGCTCAAAGACGGCGATATCAAAACGGCATGTCAGCAAACCTGCCCGACAAACGCTATCGTGTTCGGTAACAGGAACGATCCGGAATCGGAGGTTTCAAAATTGCTGCGCAGCGAACGGACCTTCTATGTGCTGGAAGAATTAGGCGTGGAACCGGGGATCGGTTACCAGGTAAAAATTAGGAACACTACTGAATTAGAAGCATAATATACAAGAGAGATATAAAATATGGCATCTCATAACGAATCAATAATAAGGGAACCGTTAATAACCGGCGAGAATATAACCTACGCTAAAGTAACGGAAGATATACTTCGCCCCGTTGAAAATATGCCGAACAGGGCTTGGTGGATCGGTTTCACGTTGGCCTCGCTGGGCATGATGCTTTGGGTTTTCGCCGTTAGCTGGACATTCTGGTTCGGTATAGGCGAATGGGGTTTGAATAAAACAGTTGGCTGGGCCTGGGACATTACCGGTTTCGTGTGGTGGGTAGGTATCGGTCACGCCGGAACACTTATTTCGGCCATACTTCTGCTCTTCCGTCAAAACTGGCGTAACTCTATTAACCGTTCGGCCGAGGCTATGACGATCTTCGCGGTAATTTGTGCCGCAACTTACGTAGTGTCGCACATGGGCCGCCCGTGGCTGGCTTACTGGCCGCTTCCGCTGCCGAACCAGTTTGGTTCGCTGTGGGTTAACTTCAACTCGCCGCTGGTATGGGACGTATTCGCTATCTCGACATATTTCTCGGTATCGTTGGTTTTCTGGTATACAGGCTTACTTCCTGACCTGGCAACCATCCGCGACCGCGCCACCGGCATTCGCCGCAGGATATACTCGGTTTGCTCATTTGGCTGGACCGGTTCGGTAAAAACCTGGCAGCGTTTCGAGACCGTATCGCTCATCCTCGCAGGCGTTTCGACCCCGCTGGTACTTTCGGTACACACCATCGTATCCATGGACTTCGCCACTTCGCTGGAGCCCGGCTGGCACACCACCATATTCCCGCCATACTTCGTTGCGGGCGCTATCTTTTCGGGTTTCGCCATGGTGCAAACCCTGCTGCTGGTAACGCGTAAGGTGCTGGGCCTGGAGAATTACATTACGATGTTCCATATCGAGTCGATGAATAAGATTATTCTTCTTACCGGCTCGATCGTAGGTGTGGCCTATCTTACTGAATTCTTTATCGCCTATTATTCTGGCGGCGAATATGAGCAGTATACCTTCCTGAACAGGTTCACCGGGCCTTTCTGGTGGGCCGGCTGCTTAATGTACGGCAACAACGTGCTGATGACGCAGCTGATGTGGTTCAAGAGTGTAAGGACCAACATTTTCATCTCGTGGGTATTGTCGATCGTTGTTAACATCGGTATGTGGTACGAGCGTTTTGTGATCATCGTGATCTCGCTGCACCGCGACTTCCTGCCATCGAGCTGGGCTATGTTCCACCCAACCTGGGTCGACTTCAGCGTATTCGTCGGTTCGATCGGCTTGTTCTTTACCTTATTCCTGTTGTTTATCCGGGTGTTCCCGTCGATAGCGATTGCGGAAGTAAAACTGTTGCTGAAGAGCTCGAGCGAGCAGGCTAAGAAGAAATTACTGAAGGAAGGCCACCAGGAACCGGAACAGGCAGAATTCTATAAACAGTCATTGAATAAGTTTGACAGCGTTACACTGTCGGAATATGAAAAATTATAATAATGAGCAGCACTAAATTCATACTCGGCCTTTTTGACGACCCTGATGTAATGATGCACGGGATCGATAAATTGCAGAAGAACAGCATTCCTATTTACGACGTGTACACGCCGATGCCTATTCACGGCATTGACGAGAAGTTGGGTTTAAAACCGTCACGTTTGGGTTACGCTGCGTTCATGTTTGGCTGCCTAGGCGGTACCACTATATTCTGCATCATTTATTATATGCTGGTGCACGACTGGCCGATGAACATTGGCGGTAAACCGGCGTTTACGATACCAAACTTTATTCCGGCGACATTCGAATGGACAGTGTTGTTCACTGCTTTCGGCATGACGATCACTTTCTTTTACGCTACTCACCTGTTCCCCGGCCGCGCGCCGCGGGTGATGGACCTGAGGGCGACTGACGACCGGTTTGTGATCGCCATAGATGCCAAGGGAAACATTCCGCATGAGGATATTACCAATGTCCTGAAAGAAGCCGGAGCTATAGAAATAAAGCATAACGACAGAAAATATGTTAGCTATGAATAAAATAAAAATATTGGGGATAACGGTTGTTGCGGTTGCATCGGCGGCTGTAATTACCTCGTGCAAGAATAAAAGAAGCACAGGGTGGGAATACGCCCCCAATATGTATGAACATATTGCGTATGACCCTGATCAGCCTAACCCGAACTTTAAGGACGGCAAAACCGCGCAGCGGCCGCCTGAAGGTACTATCCCGATAGGCTTCACGCCGTTTGATTATCCTAACACGAAAGACGGGTACGAGAAGGCGGGCGCTGAAGTAACCAGCCCGCTGCCGCAGACACCCGAAAATTTCGCCGAGGGTAAGGTGCTATTCGAGCATTTCTGCTCGCCCTGCCACGGCTTGAACGGACAGGGCGACGGTTTGGTGGTAAAGCATGGTTTCCCTGCACCTCCTTCTTATTCACTGGGTCAATCATCTCGCGGCGGCGCCATGAAGGACCTGACGGACGGAAAAATATATCACACAATAACCTATGGTGTTAATGCAATGGGCTCGTATGCTTCGCAGCTTGAACCCGAAGAGCGCTGGAAAGTAATCATGTATGTACACCATTTACAAAAACAATAATATTATTAGATGAACACTCACGATAATTTTGACGGGCAATATCATTTTACAGGTAAGATCAAAACCTGGAGCCTTATTGCTATTGTTATAGGTGTTGTAACCATACTTGCGGGTTTCGCGACAGGCCATACCCAGCGTACGTTTTCAAACTTACTGCTGATGGGCTATTATTTTGCCTGTGTTTGCGCCGCCGGCGTAATGTTTTGCGCTATTCAGTATGCCGCGCAAGCCGGATGGTCGGCCTCGGTACTTCGTTTGCCCCAGGCATTTGGTAAAACTTTGCCGTACGCCGCACTGGTGTTTATCATTATTGTGGTTGCGGGTTTATTCACCACGCATACGGTCGTAATAGACGGTAAAAGCCACGTTGAGCCCTATTTGTATGCGCGCTGGGCTACCAAGGACCTTATAGTGAAAGGCAGCGGTATATACGACCCGGTTATTTACGGCAAATCCGGATTTCTGAATATCCCGTTCTTCCTGGCGCGTTTAATAGGTATGCTGACCATTTACAGCATATTTGGCTGGCTGCTGGCAAAATACTCAAACCAGGAAGACGAGCTGGGCGGAATGAAATACTACAACCGCAGCTATATCGCTTCGGCCGTATTCCTGGTGCTGTTCGGTTTTACCATCCCGGTATTTGCATTCGATACCACCATGTCGCTTGAGGCACGTTGGTTTTCAACCATGTTCGGCTGGTATAACCTCGCCGGTTTGTGGGTGAGCGGCCTGGCGGTGATGACAGTCTTCTACATTATCCTGAGAAGGCAGGGTTATTACCAATGGATCACCGAGAACCATTTGCATAATATGGGCTTGTTCATGTTCGCTTTTTCGGTGTTCTGGACATACCTGTGGTTCGGGCAATTCCTGCTGACCTATTATGCCAACATACCCGAAGAAGCAGCGTACTTCTACCGCAGGTGGGAGCCTGACTTCAAGTGGTGGTTCTGGCTCAACATAGCCATCAACTTCGGTTCGCCGCTGCTGGTATTAATGTCACGCGACTCGAAGCGCTATGAGCGGACCTTGTTGACCATGGCTATCCTCCTGATATGCGGTCACTGGCTGGATTATTTCCAGATGATAGCTCCGGGCACCATAACGCCGCATGAGCACTGGTACCAAGTGATGAGCTGGATCGAGCCGGGCGTGTTTATCGGTTTCGCAGGATTGTTTACCTTCCTGATGCTGACAGCCCTGAGCAGGTTCAAGTCGCTTATCCCGAGGAAACATCCGTTTCTGCAGGAAAGCCTTCATCATCATATTTAATGTTAAATTTGCAATCGGATAGAGAATACCAAATGACTATAAAAATGGGATTCAGAAACTTCATACACGGCGAAGCCCACTTGATCACCTTCAAAAACAAACCATTGGTGAAAAAATCTAAAAAAATAATTTCGCTTGTTGCGGCTTTCCTGCTGCTGGGTACCAATGCGCTGATGGCGCAAACAGCGGCTCCAGGATCCACCGGCGCGACGGAAAGCAAATCGGATATGTGGCTGGGCGTAGGTTTTTATGTGCTGCTTTTCCTGGCCGCCTGTGTAGCAATAGCCATTGTTGGAAAGATATTACGCATATACGACCTTACCCAGCAAATGCAAGGTAAAAAGGGGATGAACTGGAATAACGTCATGGGTGTTATTTGCATCATCTTCCTGGTTTGCGGCATGTACGGCGTTTATTGGTCATTTACAGAACAAGCGACTCAAACGCTACCTGAAGCGGCGTCAAAGCATGGTGTCAAGATCGACGAGATGTTTTTGGCGACAACTATAATCACGGTTTTCGTTTTCATCGTTACACAAATATTATTGTTCGCCTTTGCATTTAAGTACCGCGGTTCGGACAAACGCAGGGGTTATTACTACCCGCACAACAACACGATCGAAAAGATTTGGACCATTATACCCGCCATCGTATTGACTATTTTGGTTGTGTTTGGCTTTTTTACCTGGCGCGAGGTTACCAATACCGAAAATGTTAAAGGGGACATCAATATTGATGTTACCGGTCACCAGTTTTCATGGGAATTGCGTTATCCTGGTAAAGATGGTAAATTAGGCACGGTGAATTATATGGCAAATTATTCGCCAAACAATATACTAGGCGTTGATTTTAAAGACAGGAACAGCTTCGACGATTTGAAGGCTGATACACTTGTGCTGCCGGTCAACCGTTCGATCAGGCTGAATATACACGCACAGGATGTGATCCACAGCGTTTACCTGCCCCATTTTAGGGTACAGATGAACGCAGTGCCGGGGTTGCCTACCTTCTTCAAGTTTACGCCGACCATTACCACGGCTGATATGCGGAACAGGCTGGACGATCCGAAATTCAACTATTTGTTGTACTGTAATAAAATATGCGGGGCCGGGCACTACAATATGCAGAAACTGGTACTTGTGGTGACCGAAGCTGAATACCAGGCCTGGCTGGCGCACCAGAAACCATATCTGACCGATCAGCTAAAAAAGGAATTGAAATTCGCTGATAATAATCAGCCGAGCGATGCAGCACAGAAAAAATTAGCATTAAATAATTAATCAAAATATCGATTATGTCAACAGTAGCAGTTCACGATCACGCGGTAGGACATCATGATCACGATCATGAACATCATCATAAGGATACTTTCATAACCAAATACATCTTTAGCCAGGATCACAAAATGATCGCCAAGCAATTCCTGATCACAGGTATTACGATGGCTGTTATCGCTATGCTGCTTTCGATCCTTTTCAGGATCCAGCTGGCTTATCCTGACAAGACTTTCCCACTGCTGGAAACGCTGCTGGGCCGTTTCGCGCCAGGCGGACGTTTGAGCCCGCAATTTTATCTTTCACTGGTGACCATACACGGTACCATCATGGTATTCTTCGTGCTGACAGCAGGCTTAAGCGGTACTTTTAGTAATCTGCTTATTCCTTTGCAGGTCGGCTCACGCGATATGGCATCGCCATTTGTGAACATGCTTTCATACTGGTTCTTCTTTACAGCCAGCGTGATCATGATCTCGTCATTTTTTGTTCAAAAAGGTCCCGCCGGCGCGGGGTGGACGATATATCCGCCTCTTTCGGCTTTACCTAAGGCGATGGACGGCTCGGAAATGGGTATGACGCTCTGGCTGATCAGTATGGTGTGCTTTATCGCGTCGTCGCTGATGGGTGGTATTAACTATGTGAGTACCGTGCTGAATATGCGTACCAAGGGTATGGACCTTTGGAAAATGCCTTTGACCGTTTGGTCTTTTTTCCTGACGGCTATCCTGGGTATCCTTTCATTCCCGGTACTGGTAGCAGGTGTTGTGCTTTTGATATTCGACCGCAGCTTTGGAACCAGTTTTTACCTTTCTGATATTGTTTTGAACGGCAAGATAATGCCGTACTCAGGCGGTAGCCCGATATTGTTCCAGCACTTGTTCTGGTTCCTGGGTCACCCTGAAGTGTATATCGTTATCATGCCTGCGATGGGTATATCTTCCGAGGTGATATCCGTTAACTCCAGGAAGCCGATCTTCGGCTACCACGCGATGGTGTATTCGCTGATCGGAATTACAACGCTGTCGTTCATCGTATGGGGTCACCACATGTTCGTTACAGGTATGAATCCGTTCCTGGGCGGTGTGTTTATGATCACTACGCTGATCATCGCGGTGCCGTCGGCGGTAAAAACATTCAACTGGCTTGCCACCATATGGCGGGGAAACATACGCTTTACCCCGGCGATGCTTTTCGCCATCGGTATGGTTTCGTTCTTCATCACCGGCGGTGTAACAGGTATATTCCTGGGCAACTCGGCGCTTGACATCAATCTGCACGATACCTATTTCGTCGTTGCGCATTTCCACCTGGTAATGGGCTCGGCGGCTATTTTCGGCATGCTTGCGGGAGTATACCATTGGTATCCCAAATTATTCGCGGGAAGGTTGATGGACGAGAAATTAGGTTACCTGCACTTCTGGATAACTTTCACTTGCGCATACCTGGTTTTCTTCCCGATGCACTTTATGGGCCTTGACGGTGTTCCGCGCCGTTATTACGCGATGACCGACTTTCCTGCATTCAATAAGTGGTTGTCTGTAAACACTTTCATTACCTGGGCTGCCATCACCGCAGCCATGGCACAAGTGGCATTCCTGTACAACTTCATTCGTTCGATATTCGCAGGCAAACGTTCAACACAAAATCCGTGGAATGCGAATACTTTGGAATGGACGGCGCCAATGGAGCACATACATGGCAACTGGCCGGGCGAAATCCCTACGGTTTACCGTTGGCCTTATGATTATAGCAAGCCGGGTCACGATGCCGACTTTATACCTCAAACGGTTCCTTTCTCAGAAACCATGAGCTCCAATTTACCGCATGACTTTGAAGACAACCCGGTTGGCCTCGAAAAACACCGGGAATGGGTAAAAGCCAATAAACCGGGCGAAGAGGTAAAATAATTGCAGAAAATATCTGCGCGCGTTTAGGGTATCTGGTGTGAGTCTTAAGTTCTGAGTCTTAAGTCTTAAGTCAACAATGCAGGATATGACTTCAGACTTTGCACTGCAGACTTAGAGCTTGAAACAGGTACCCTAAATTTTTAGGAACTTATAATGAATAATACAGCATCACAAAACAGGTTTCAGAAAGTCAATTTGATTACTGTTATCCTGCTTTTTGTTTTGATACTTGCGGGCGGGGTGGTTAGGAGTACGGGCTCGGGCATGGGCTGCCCCGACTGGCCCAAATGTTTCGGAAGATATATTCCCCCTACGGATGTTTCCCAACTGCCCGCCGATTACAAACAGAAATATGTTGCCGGCCGGGAAGCTAAAAATTTGAGATTTGCCAAAACGCTCGATATTTTCGGCTTCAGCGACCTGGCAACCCGCCTGAGGCAGGACAAGTCTATCCTGGTGCCGGAAGAATTTAACGCCGCCAAAACCTGGACGGAATATGTCAACCGGCTCATCGGCGCTACATCGGGTTTGTTTCTTTTGCTCACAGCCGTCATGTCCTTCAGTTACTGGAAGAAAAGCCGGGTAATCGCTATCCTCAGTATTTGCAATTTAATATTGGTAGGCTTCCAGGGCTGGTTGGGTTCAATCGTGGTGTCGTCAAACCTTGTTGCCTGGATCGTAACGGTGCATATGCTGCTCGCTTTGGCAATACTTGCAATAAGTATCTACACCTATCACCTGGCGAAAGTATATAACAGGCAAAAATTTAAAATAGCCGGAACTGTGCGTTTCTTCGGCCTTCTATGTGTCGTCATCAGTATCATACAAATCGTTTTTGGCACCGAGGTGCGCGAGCGTATTGATGCCGTATCCGAGCGGTTGAGCGGTTACCGCAACGGCTGGGTAAATGCCGCCGGGCAGATATTCATGCAACACCGCGACATTGCCATACTGGTGTTATTTGCCAACATAATGCTGTATGCGCTCGTGCGCAAATATTTCAGCAGGCATTCGGTTCAGCAGCAATTAATGAGCTTTACATTCCTCATCATCATGCTGCAAATTGTTACCGGCATCATTCTTTCGTACTTAGCGCTGCCGCCCTTTGCGCAAACCGTGCACCTTGTGTTAGCCAGCCTGATGTTTGGCGCCCAGTTTTACCTGGTGCTTAATTTATACAAATCAGTAAACACACCGGGGACAGCCAAATGAATTGGAAGGATTTTTCAAAGCTGATCAAATTCAGGCTCACATTCCTGGTGGTTTTTTCCGCCTCGGTGTCGTTCCTGATCGGCAGCAAAGCAAAAGATCTCCCGATAAACTGGAAGCACTGGGCAATGCTGGTTATTGGCGGCTTCCTGGTTACCGGGGCGGCCAACAGCTTTAACGAGATCATCGAGAAAGACTACGATAAGCTGATGAAGCGCACTAAGGACCGGCCTATCCCCGCAGGGCATATGACGACCGGCCAGGCGCTGATCCTCGGCGTATGTATGGCCTTAGCAGGAACCTATTTGCTGGGCAGTTTAAACCTGACTGCGGGTTTGCTTTCGGTATTCTCCATATTGTTTTATGCATTTGCTTACACCCCGCTAAAAAGAATAACCCCCTTCGCCGTATTTGTAGGCGCTATACCGGGCGCGCTGCCACCCTTAATCGGTTATGTAGCCGGTTATGGAACAATCGACCAGGTGGCGCTGATCGTATTCGGCGTCCAGTTCGTATGGCAGTTTCCGCATTTCTGGGCCATTGCCTGGGTACTGGATGACGACTATAAGCTCGCCGGTTTCAGGCTGCTGCCCACGGGTAAAAGGGATGCACCCAGCGCGTTGCTTACTTTTGTAGTTACATTAATATTGGTGCCGGTAAGTTTATTGCCAACTATTTATCATTATGGCGGTTATTGGGTTGGGGGTGTGTCGTTATTGTGCAGTTTAGTATTTTTGTACCTCGCTTTGATGCTTTTGCTAAAGCTGGATATTCCATCGGCCAGGAAACTGATGTTCGGCTCATTTTTCTACCTGCCGGTGGTGCAATTGATGTTTTTGTTTGATTTTTTAGGGAAATAATATGATGGCTCAGATACAGGAGAAGGAAGACCGGTTGAATCTTGCACCCAAAAAGTTTGTGATGTGGCTTTTTGTGTTTGCTTCGTTCATGGTTTTTGCGGCTTTTACCAGTGGTTTTATTGTTTATGCCGGCGGCAACGGGCATGGCCTGAACGTTATACTGCCGCGCATATTTATGTACAGCACATCGGTGCTGGTGTTAAGCAGCATCAGCCTGTTTTTTGCCTCAAGATTTGCAAAGCAGCATGAAACCTCAAAACAGCGTTTGTTTTTGTGGTTTGCCATTGCTTTAGGTATCGCCTTTTTTGCGATGCAGGTCGACGGTTGGTACGTGCTCGCGTATAAAATGGGTATTTATTTTGTCAACCCGAATGCGTCGCGTTCGTTCATTTATATCTTCACAGGGGTGCATCTGCTGCACGTTATAGCGGGGTTGCTCTTCTTATCAAGCGCGCTTACAACCAGTTATCGTCAAAGGCCTCAGGCAATAAATCTTTACAGGATGCAATTGGCTTCAATATTTTGGCATTTTGTCGATATTATATGGATTTATTTATATGTTTTTTTACTTTTGAACCAGAATTAATAACCTCCAACATCTCGTACAAATGAGTACAACAGTATCACAGATCGACGAAGTTAAAACCACCCCATGGGCGGGGGGCCGCTCGCCCTTTGCCGTCGAATACGGCAAGATCATGATGTGGTTCTTCCTGCTTTCTGACGCATTTACCTTTTCGTCATTATTGATCTCTTATGGAGCCCTGCGCTTCAGCTCGAGCGCGTGGCCCGCGCCCGGAATTGTTTTTAAAGCATTCCCTTACGTGAGCGAAGATGCTCCGCTGGTGTTTGTCGGTTTAATGACCTTTATCCTCATCATGAGTTCGGTGACCATGGTATTAGCGGTTGAAGCGGGACACAGGGGCGCGAGAAAGGAAGTGGTAAGATGGATGCTGCTTACAATACTCGGAGGGCTTATGTTCCTTGGCTGCCAGGCTTTGGAATGGACACACCTGCACAGCGAAGGCTTTTGGTGGGGCAGCGTTCCCAAGTACGATGAGTTGAAGCATTTTTTTGATGGTACAGTCACGCCAGCCGTCGCGTCAACATACGGGCACCAGTTTGCCAATTTATTCTTTACCATAACCGGTTTCCACGGTTTCCACGTGTTCAGCGGTGTTGTAATTAATATCATCATTACCATCAATGTGCTTATGGGTACTTATGATAAACGCGGCAGCTACCTCATGGTCGAAAAAATAGGCTTGTACTGGCACTTTGTAGATTTGGTTTGGGTATTTGTCTTCACCTTCTTTTATTTAGTTTAAAAAGCGAGTTTTATGTCAGCAGAACATACAGATACATTGCATGCACATGGCGAAGAGCATGAAGGCATGAATAAAAAAAGAATCTGGAACGTATTCTTTGTGTTATTGGGAATTACCTGTGTTGAATTCATAATAGCGCTTTACCTGGTGCCACACGATATTATCAGGACCCATACGGCTAACCCGATTTATATTGTTCTTACGCTCGCGAAGGCGTTTTACATCGTAGGTTATTTTATGCACCTTAAATTCGAAAAGGTAGGGTTGATCTTCGCTATCATCGTCCCCGTCTTGTTTATTATCGGGTTGATCCTGGTACTGACCAATGAAAGCCACCACTGGGTCGACCTGAGGTTATAAATGCGCAAATCCAGCCTTATAAAAAAGATATTGATCCTGGTAGTTGTAGTTATACTGCCGGGATTTTTATATTATTTGCTGGTTCAAAAAGGGAAAAACAGGTATCACCTGCTTCCGAAATTTGGCCCGCGCACATTGGCCAAAACCACGCATAAAGCCGGCAATAAGAACGTGCCGGATACGATATTCCATACGCTTGGCGATTTTAAACTGACCGACCAGGATGGCAAGCCGGTATCCCTCAAAACCTATGACGGGAAAGTATTTGTCGCCGATTTTTTTTATACGCATTGCCCATCGGTTTGCGGTGTAATGAACGGTTACATGGACAGCCTGGCCCGCAATTACGCGAATAATACCTTGGTGAACTTTGTTTCGATCACTATCGATCCCCGGCGCGACACCGCTGGAACGTTGAAGGCTTACAGCAAGAGGTTCAGCTCGTTCGGCCCGAAATGGAAGTTTCTCACCGGCGATACCACAACGATATACCGCCTGGCGCGGAAAGGCTTTTTGGTGAATGCGGTCGACGAAGGGAACGGCAACTTTATCTATTCGGATAAGATGATACTCATCGATTCGCACAAGCGGATAAGGGGATATTACCAGGGTGCGTCGTTAACAGACGTTAGCCGCCTGAACGATGAATTGAAGGTATTGATATCGGAAGAATTACGTGCGAGGGAGACACCTTTATACTGATGATGACAGACAAGTTTATATTTCGTTTTGTAGCAGCGGTTTCCGTTTTTGTTTTTACACTTGTTGTGGTACTCAACAGGCATTTAATACCGGCTCCTGCCCGGGTACCTTCATTTGTGCAGTATTTACCTAAACTGAATGCCATAATTAACGGCACCTGCTGTGTTCTGCTTTTGATCTCGCTTTATTTTATATTACACCATAAGATAATCATCCACAAAAGGATCAATATTCTTACTTTTTGCCTTTCGTCGCTATTCCTGGTATCATACATCCTGTTCCATTACCTGAAGCCCGAAACCATTTATGGCGACCTGAACGGCGATGGAATGCTTTCTGACGCCGAAAGGGTAGCCGCGGGCTCTACACGTACGGTATACCTTGTTATCCTAACGTCGCATATTATACTGGCGGCCTGCGTTCTGCCTTTAATATTGCTCAGTTTTTACCGGGGGCTGAAAATGCAGGTAGAGAAACATAAGAAACTTGTGAAATGGACATTTCCGATATGGCTGTATGTCACTATAACCGGCGTCGTGGTATACTTGATGGTGTCGCCTTATTACCATTTCTAAACTTTGCCCCCGAAAGTTTGTTATGCTGATAGAAATTTATCAGTAAATTTGCCTTATGAAAAGTCTCCGGATCGTGTTGGTTATCGTTGCTTTTAGCTTTATGGCTTTAGGCGCGGTACAGGTAAAGGCACAGTGCGCCATGTGTACCACAGCCGTCGAATCGAACAACTCAAATGGCGGTCGTGCTACTAAAGGTTTGAACCATGGTATCGTGTATTTGCTTGCGGCGCCTTATGTAGCCGTTGCAGCGGTTGGATTGATCTGGTATAAAAAATATCGCCGCAAGAATGTGGATATTAATATTCCGCACGACAAGTTGAACCTCAACTGAGCTAAGGGTCTAAAACCGAAAAGTCCCGATCCGAACGATGTTTAAGTAAAAGCGTTAGTCTTTTGGCTTTCAGTTTTAAATTTCGGATATTCACCCTGCAATAGCTGCGCCGTCTTTCGCCTATACTGCCATGAGGATCTACCCGGATACGTTTGTATTTTTAACGGAACTTGCTGAAAATAATAACCGCGATTGGTTTATGGCCAATAAAAAACGCCATGATGAGGCGCGGGAAAATGTAATAGCATTTTCAGCGGCATTGGTCCGGGAGTTAAGCAAGATCGATCCTACCGTTAATGCCGATATCGATCCTAAAAAGACTGTGATGCGCATTTACCGCGACATACGCTTCAGTGCAGACAAGACACCCTACAAGAACAATTTTGCGATCGGCCGCCTGACGACTGCCGGCACGTTGAGCGCTGGTTATTATATTCATATCCAACCTGATAATTCGGGCATAGCCGGCGGCACCTGGATGCCCGAGGCCGAAGTGCTGAAAAAGATACGGCAGGAGATCGATTATAATTCAGGCACGCTTAAAAAGATCATCGACGACCCGGAATATGTTAAACTGTTCGGCGATTTCAGAAACCAGGAAAAAATAAAGACTGTTCCGCGTGAATACAGCGCAGACAATGAAAATATTGAATTGCTGAAGCTGAAAAGCTTTATTGCCTGGCACGACTTCACGGATAAGGAAATGATGGAGGAAAATATCACCGGCCGCATCGCGTTAATTTGTGAAAAGATATACCCGTTAAATGTTTTTTTGAATAATGCTATCGCTTAACCTTTCAAAAATCTGCACGCCATGAAAATAAAGTATTACCTCGTTGCGGTTGTATTCTGCGCAACCTTGCACTCTTGTGTTATCCTTTCGCCTAAAAAATATAAATCGCTGGTAGCAGAACGCGATTCGCTTCAGAACCGCAGCACCAGCCTTGAGGCCGAACTTGCTGCCCTCCAGGCTGATACCATGCAATTGCACCACCAGTTGGCGGAGCTGCAAAACAACTATGCAGCGTTAAACAGTAACTACAATAAGCTGAATGACAACTATAACAACAGCTCGACCAGGGTTAACCAGCTTTCAAGCGACTTGCAGAAAAGGGAGCAGCGCCTGAAGGAGGTGGAGGCAGCACTGCAGAAACGTGATGCCGCTACCGCCGCATTGAAAGAGAAATTGCAGCAGGCGTTGCTCGGCTTCCAGAATAGCGGTTTGTCGGTCGATGTTAAAGACGGCAAAGTTTATGTATCGCTGGCAGATAAGCTGCTTTTCCCGACCGGAAGCATTGTCATCGACCAGCATGGTAAGGATGCGCTGGTCCAGTTGGCCGCTGTGCTGAATAAGGAGCCCGATATCAATATTGCCGTTGAAGGGCATACCGATACCAAGAAAGTGATCAACCTGGGGCAGATCAAAGATAACTGGGACCTGAGCGTAATGCGCGCCACATCGGTGGTAAGGTTCCTTACGGCTGCGCCTCAGAATGTCGATCCGCACCGGCTGACAGCTACGGGTAAAAGCGAATACCAGCCTGTCGACCCGGGCACGACACCCGACGCGCTGGCCAAGAACAGGCGCATCGAGATCGTGCTGACACCAAAGCTGGATGAATTGTACAACCTCATAAAACAATAATTGCAGGCCCCTGAACAACGGGGCTTATTTGTTTTGTTACCCAATAAACCGGCATGACATCGTACGCCATCATATCCGACATACATGGTAATTCCCTGGCCTTTGAGGCGGTTCTGAGGGATATCAAAATTCGCGGTATCGAGAAGATTATCAACCTTGGCGATCACTTTTTCGGCGCGCTGGAACCGGAGGCGGTGGCCGCGGTGATCCGTGAGAACGACATGCTCTGTATAAGCGGCAATACCGACCGCGAGATATTGCAAAGCATAGACGGTGATTTTGATAAAGAGGGCATGGGTAGGGTAAAGGCCGATCTTTCACAGCAAAGTATATCCTGGCTGCGGAAGCTACCTAAAACCGCTTCGCTGGACGGTTTATTTTTTATTTGCCACGGTACACCCGAGAGTGACGACGAATACCTGCTTGAAAAAGTAACCGCCAATGGCGTTTTTGTACATAACGATGAGGATTTGGTAAAACGCACAGCTGAAATAAGCGAGCGCATCGTGCTATGCGGGCATTCACACGTAAATCGGGTTGTTTACCTCTCGAACGACAAGGTCATTTTGAACCCCGGCAGCGTTGGCCTGCCGGCCTATTTGGGCAATGGTCAGCATCGCTTCGCCATGGAGTCCAATACGCCGCACGCCAAATATGCCATTGTTCACGCCGACGGCGGATCGATCAGCATCGAACAAGTGTTATGTGCGTACGACTGGCACAGGGCCTCGGAAGCGGCCCGAAAGAACGGTAATGAAAAGTGGGCGAACTTCCTGCTTTACGGCCGGATGCCGAAGGATTTGAGAGTTTAGTCCGGAAGTCGGGAAGACCGAAAGTCCGAAAGAACGACTATTCAATAATTTAAACCTCAAGTATCTTACGGACTTTCCGACTTATGCGGACTTCCAGACTACTCCACCTCCTCCATCAAGGTATGAAACAGTGCAAATCGTTCTTCGAATTGCTTATTGTGCCTTTCATGCAGTTTTTCTAAATGCTTATAGTAGAAATCGCTGTAGCGTTCGATCGTGTCGGTGGCGTACTGGATGCAATAGGTAATGCCCTCATTCGGGGAGTCGAGCACGACCAATATTTTATAGGTATCGAAATTACCCGTAGCGAGCACGCCGGGGATATGGTGGGTTTTTATCCAGGCCATCCACTCGTCGGCAATGGCATCATCAATTATAAAAGTTTCGTTATAGATCAGCATCGGGTAAAAGTAGTTATTTAGAATCAAGAACCAAGAGTCAAGAATCAAGACAAACGACACCATCAGATATTATTAAAATCCTGGCTCTTACTAAGAGGCATCAGGTTTATCGCCCCGCAATATCCTGAAACGCTTGCGGGCTTCATTGATCCACAAGCTGCCCGGGTAATCGGTTATGATCTTTTGGTAATAGGTTTTAGCCTGTTCCTTGTCGTTCAGCTTGTTTTCGTAAATATCGCCCAGCATAAAAACCGCATCGTCGGCCCACAGGTTAAAAGGATGTTCCTCCACGATCTTTTTTAATAGCGCTACGGCATCGCTGTAATTCTTTTCTTGTATCCTGATGCGGGCTTTGGCCATCAGTATGTCGTCGTAAAGCGCATTATTAGGATATTTCGTATCGATGCTGTCCAATATTACAACAGCTTTATCCGGCTGTTCTGCAAAGATCTGCTCGTCGGCACGGGCATACATTTTTAGCGCATTGCCCGATGAGTCGGCAGCCAGGTTATCTGTTATCAGTAAGGAGAGATTGAGCGCATCATTGGCTATCAGCTGTGAAGTTGCGGCTTTCAGCACATCCAGTTGACCTTTGGCAAATGCGAAGTCGCCCATATAATAGGCTAACTTTGCATTGCGGAATTTTGCGTCCTGCGCAATGGCTGTATTAGGATAGCCTGTTTCAACCTGTTCGTACAGCAAGGTCGCCTCGTAAGGCTGGCCATTCAGTACATAAATGTCTCCAAGGTCAAGTTTGCACGAAGCCTCCAGCCCGGCTTTTACATCCGGAATTTTCAGCGTTTCTTCCAGCAGCTTTTGAGCTTCATTTAGTTTATGCAGCTTGAAAGCCTGCAAGCGCGCAAGACGCTGCATGGCGAACACCGTATTGCGATTTTTGCCAAACTCGTTAAGCAAGCCTGAATAATCGCTTTCGAGGCTCAGCAGATCGCTTGCCGTATATTTACCCGATGTGACCAAAAGATTTTTGGTGTTGATCAGCTCGATTTTGGCGGGGATATAAAGGGAATTGTCTTTGCCTTTGCTGACAATGTATTCATATCCCCTGATAGCTGTTTCATAAGCCTGGTTGGAGATCAGTGTCTGGCACAATTCAAAAATACTGTTGCCGTCGTCGTTTTGCCGGCGGCTCAGCGCCAGCGCCTGGTTCAGCGCTTCGTCGAATTGCTTCTGCTGTAAAAACTGCCAGGTAAGCAGATCGGCGTAAACGGTTTGTTGAGGGTCCTTCTGAATATGCTTGTATAAGGCAGCCTTGAGCATATCGTAATCGGCCGGGCCTTCAAAAATTCCCGAGAGGGCATTTTCGGCCTGGTTCATGAAGCTCGGGTTTTCCGGCAAAAAATTCAGGTATTCCTCAACAAGGTCGGGCTTATCCCTTTTAAAACGATAAAGGTTTATCAGCTCGAACGAATAAAGCCTGTTGTCATTAAGCAATTTGCGGCCTCTCTGGAATATTTTAATGGTATAGTCGGCGTTCTGCGCCTGGTAAAATTGCGAGGCCAGGCTCGATATTTCAGCCGGATCGGCGGGCAGATTTTTTATCAGTTCGTCATAAACCTGGTCGGCTTTATCAATATCCCCTCTTTGGGTGTAAATGCGGCCCAGGGTGACAGGATATTGGTTATCGGCCGGATGCCGGCGCTGCATTTTTTTGGTCACGCTTTCGGCCTCATCAAATTTTTTCAGGCTCAGCAGGCAGTTTATATAATATGGATAATAACTTTCGTTATTTTGCTTGAACAATTTTTGATAGATATCCAGGGCTTTTTGCGGCTCGCCATCGGTCGTGTATTGCCGCGCCAGTTGCAGGTCGGTGTCCTGGCCAAAAACAGACAAACAGCAAACGGTCAGAAGGAAAATGATAATGCACGCGCGCTTCATTCAATCCAAAAATAATCAATTAAAACTATTAAACCGGTTAGTAATATAACGCGGAGACGCGGTAAAATTGTAGTGACATTTTGTATCAGTAACGTAAATTACCTAAGTTTAACGTTACTTGCACAGAGAATATCTGCGAATGCCTTATAGATTCAGAGCCATATTTTTCTTAGCCGTAGTCTTTGCGTTTTTTGCGTGCAGGCATCGGAGCGTGCGGGAAATACCGATCACCAATTTTTTCAAAACACCGGAGGAGAGCCTCTTTCGCGTATCCCCGGATGGAAAATTCATATCATACCTGAAGGCTTACGGGGGGCGCCAGAACGTGTTCATACGCTCGTTTTCGGACACCACAGCCCGCCGGGCCACTTCGTTTACCGATTATTCTGTGCGGGAATATTCCTGGACCTATCATAACCAGATCGTATTTGTAAAAGACGTAATAGCGAGCGATGAATATAAAATTTACGTGCTCGACGCCAATACGCTGCAGGTGCGTAACCTGCTGTCGCTTGAAAAAGGAAGGATAAGGCTGGTAAGTAACCGGTTTGAGGGCGACCCGGATGTAATTACGATTGCGATGAACAAGCGGGATCCGGCTAATTTCGACATTTATAAACTTAATATAAAAACCGGCGAGCTTACGCCCTACCTTGTCAATCCCGGTAACATAACCGAATGGTTCCCGGATGACGACGGCCGAATACGGCTCGTAAAATCGTCGGATGGCGTCGACGAGACGATACTGTACCGGCCCGATGACGACTCGCCCTTTCAGCCCATCATTAAAAATAATTTTAAAAACCGGGTTCAGCCTATTGCCTTTATTAATGACAAACACCTTTTTTACGCGCTTTCGAACGTGAACCAGGATAAAACCGCACTTGTAGTGATCGATGCCACGACAGGTAAGGAGGTGAGTACAATATTTAAATGCAATAAGACCGATATCGAGAAGGTGGATTATTCGAGAAACAAACATCGTATAGAGCTGGCCGTCTGCGAAGAGGAAAAACCGAAAAAGAATTTTTTAAATACTGAGATAAAAAGTTTTTATGATACTTTGTCCAGGCAGCTTCATGCGTCTGAGATCAATATCGTTGGACGGGATACCGCTGAGAACAAGTTTGTTATTTTTACTTACAGCGACAGGAACCCGGGCACCTACTACCTTTATGAAAAGAATAACAACAAGCTGACGCGGCTTGGCGATATTAATTCAAGCATAAAACCCGGCGAGCTTTGCGAAATGCGCCCCATAGCGTTCAGGTCGAGAGACGGACTAACGATAAACGGCTACCTTACCCTGCCCCAGGGTTCGAAAACCACCAACCTGCCTGTAGTGGTAATGCCGCACGACGGGCCCTGGCGGAGCAGGAACAATTGGGGCTATAGCGATGAAGTACAGTTCCTGGCAAACAGGGGGTATGCAGTATTCCAGGTGAATTACCGCGGCTCGACCGGTTATGGCAAGGCATTCCTGAATGCAGGGTTTAAGCAGGCCGGCGGTAAGATACAGGACGACATAACGGACGGAGTTCTGTGGCTCATCAGTCAAAAAATAGCCAACCCGAAAAAGATCGCGCTTTTCGGCGGCGGTTTTGGCGGTTTCTCGGCATTGTATGGTATCTCGTTTCACCCCGAATTGTACAATTGTGCTATAGTTCAATACGGACTGATCAATTTCTTTACTTATATCAAGGATGTGCCCCCTTATTTTAAACCAAGGCTTCAGATGCTCTATGAAATGGTTGGGAACCCTGAAACCGACGCGGAACAACTCAGGGCTATCTCGCCGGTGTTCCATACCGACAAAATAAAAGCGCCCTTGCTCATATTCCAGGGCGCCAAAGACGAGCGGGCGAACATCAGCGAACTGAACCAATTTGTGCGCGAACTAAAGAAGCAGAATGTGCCGGTAACCTACTATCTGAAGCCTGACGAACGCAATGTTTTCAGGAGCGAGCATAACAGGATGGATATGTATGCTGCTATCGAAAAATTCCTCGACGAAAATATGCGGGTTGGACGTTGAACCCGTTAGCCATGAAGACAGAGAAGAGTGCCTATCGGAAAAATTTTTCATTGATCATCGCCTTCCTGATCCTGATATCGGTGACGTTCATCGTCGCGCTTTTTGTTGCTTATGACCTGACGTCAAAATACGCTGAGAGCGAATTTGCGTCGAAAAAGATCGACGTGCATGAGCAGACGCTGAAGCCTTACTATGATTTTTTTCAAAACCGTATACCTGAAATAACATTTTACCAGGGCTATCTTGATTCAGCTTCGGCCGCGCATTATTCTTTTTCCACCTTCCGGGACTATCCATTCGTAAAACACATCGTATTTTACGAGATCGAAATAGGAAGTCCCGGCCCCGCTAACAATAACTCGGGCACAAACCTGGATATTCGTTTGAAGTCAATTTATCAATACTCATTAAAGGACGGGAGACTGTGGAGCGCTAAACGCTCACTTCCCGAAAACTTTGGCGATTTTGAAACGATGGCCACCAAATTGAATAATTTTATAGCTGTGGCCGATACCACGCACGAGCCGACACAGGACGAGAAATTTAAAACTTTTTACGATATCCAGCCTGGCAAGATAAGCTACCTGAACATCCCGCGGCGGGAGGAAATAAAACGATACCGCGAGATACAAAAAGGCATCAAACAGCGCAGCGTATATAAGCAAAACATGATGACTTTTGCCCTCGACCAGAGGTTGCTGGCGGTGAAGAATAATCACCCCGAGTTATACAAGTCGGTTTCCATTCAGCCGGTAGTTTATGATCCGATTGAAAATGATGATAACAATATAACGACGGAAGCAGGGTTACCGGGCGCATTTTCGGACTACAAGTTATACTTCAGTTCGCCCAAAAACTACCTGGGGGCAGAGGTGAACCGGCGGTTTATGCCGATTGCGGCCATGGTACTTTTGATCTATGCCTTTCTGATGGCGATCGGGTGGCTCATTTACCGCAACCTTAATGTAAATATGAAGCTCTTTAAGCTGCAGTATGACTTTATCAACAATTTCACGCATGAATTTAAAACGCCGGTAAGTGTCATCAAGATCGCGGGCTCCAACCTGCGAAGCGACAGTGAACTAAGCGAACGGCAGCGAAGGCATTATGGTAAGATACTGGACGAGGAAGCCGATAAACTGAACGAACTGATGAACAAGCTGTTGTCGTTCACCCAACTGGAAAACAACGCCATACAAGCCAAGCGTGAAGAGGTGAACATGGACGACTTTGTAACGGGCTACATTGAAACTTTCCGGATCAGGTACCCGGATTTCGAAATCAGCTATAAGGTACATGGTATCAGTAAATTTTATACAGACCCGGTGTTGCTGGGAAGCATATTTCAGAACCTGATGGAAAATGCTTATAAATACTCAAATCCTGGTCGCAGGCGATTGCACATCGACGTAAAAATCGAAAAACGAAATCTCATATTTTCCTTTGTTGACCAGGGTATCGGCATTGGGGAAGAGATAAAAAATATCTTTCAAAAATTTTATAAGATCGAGAATAAATATAACCAGAATGGCAGCGCAGGGCTGGGTTTGGCTTTTTGCAAGGAACTGGCTAATTTTATGGGCGGAGAAATTACGGTAAACTCAAAAATAAACGAAGGCTCGGAATTCATCGTTACGCTTCCTTACGAAGCAGCCGGGTAAAAACTGAAACAAAGATGGATAAGGAAATAAGAATAGCATTGGTCGAGGACGATGAAAATCTGCGATTCCTTGTAGCCGAGCGGTTGCAATCGGAGGGATATAAAGTATTTGAAGCGGATAATGGCGACGATGCCGAAGCGATGATCCTCGCCGAGCAGCCCCACATCGTCCTGCTCGACTGGATGCTACCCGGCAAGCCGGGCGCGGAGGTATGCACCGGCATCAGGAAGCAGGGCTTCGATAAATTTGTGATCATGATGACGGCCAAAGCGCAGGACGTAGATAAAATAGAGGCATATAATTTTGGCGTGTCAGACTACATCACCAAACCCTTTAATATGGACGTGCTGGTGGCGATGATCGACAACAAGATTAAATTTTCGCTGAACGGCGAAAAATCGGAGTCGTACAAGTTCGCCAATATGGAACATCATCCCAATATGCACCTGCTTATCAGGGACGGTAAAAAGGTTGAGCTGACCATATTGGAGAACCGCATCTTACTCTATTTCCTCAAAAACAAGAACAAGGTGATCAACCGCGAGGAGTTGATGATGGAAGTATGGGGCTACAACGCCGACGTGAATACCCGGACGCTGGATATGCACATCGTACGACTGAGGAAAAAGATCGAGAATAACCCCGATTCGCCGCAATACCTGCAGACTGTGCGGGGGATAGGGTACAAGTTTGCTTATGAGGGATAAGGCCGGAAGTCAGATTTTGCGGTATACCGTTGAAAGGATAAAATCACCAAAAAAGCGCTTCCGGGCTATTGTTTTATAATCAGCTTTCCTGAAACAATTTGCTATATCCGGAAGCTTTCTCGCTTCTATGCGGCAGATTAGCCTGAAGAAAATGATCATCGAACGCAGTAAAAAACGCTGCCACCATTTCGCCGTAAGATGAAAATCGGTATTAAGCCATAAGCCGCCCGGTTTAAGGCATTGATGGATATGGGCAAATATTTTTTGCAGATTGTCCTCGGTAAAATTGTCAAACAGGAATGGCGTTATCACTACGTCGTAATTTTGCTCCAGGCCGATGTTTTCGACCGCGTCGTTTATGAACTCCACCTTGTTTCTGCCTGCATTTCTCTTTTTCGACAGCTTCATCATGTTGGTGGCTACTTCAATGTATGTTATCTCAAGGCCCGACGGATGAACTTTAGCGATCTCTTCCAATATCCAGCCCGTACCGCCGCCGGCGATCAGTAGTTTGCTTCCGGGAGGAATGAATGGCAGTAAATATACCTGCGACCGGACAAGCGCTTTACCATAAACCAGGCGCGACAGGCGGTCATAAAACCAGGCTGAATTATTGTAGTTAGCGGCCATGCTGCAAATTGAAGTAAAATAAAGCGAATGTTGTTATATTTAATGAATCATATCAAACTGCTGACCATGAAACCCATAGCCTTAATTTTCTTTTGGTCGTTGTTAACTGTTACAGCTTTTGCGCAAAACAACGTTAAGCTAGACGACAAATACAACCGCCGGGAAGCAATGATACCCATGCGTGATGGCGTGAAACTTCACGCGGTTATTTTTACGCCGAAAGATCAGCACGAAGCATTGCCTTTCCTGATGCTGAGAACCCCTTACGGCGTAGAGAAGTATCCCAGTCCCGAGCGCATGAATTACGTTAAGGATATGGCCGAGGACGGCTACATTTTTGTGTTTGAAGACATCCGCGGCAGGTACAAATCCGAAGGAAAATACGAGATGCAGCGTATGAGCCGGGATAAAAAAGATCCCAAAGCAATTGATGAAGCCAGCGATACGTACGACACCATTGACTGGCTTTTGAAAAATGTTCCCGATAATAATGGCAAAGTAGGCGAATATGGTATATCCTATGATGGATGGACGACGATCATAGCGGCAAGCGACCCGCACCCGGCTATGGTAGCGGTTTCCGAACAGGCGACGCCCTCGGATATGTTCATGAATGACGACCTGCATCATAATGGCGCGTTCCGTTTAAGTTACGCCTTCGAATATGCTTTTATGGAGGAGATTTCCAAAACAGACTCGTTGTTCCAGTTCGGCAATTACGATACCTACGACTGGTATTTGAAGCTGGGGCCGCTGTCGAATATCAATACAAAATATATGCACGGCAAGCTGCCGAGCTGGAACTCTTACGTTGCTCATCCGAATTATGATGATTTCTGGAAAAGGCAGTCGCTGCATTATCGGCTCGATTCGCCTAAGGTAGCTATCCAGCACGTGAGCGGCTGGTGGGACCAGGAAGATATGGCGGGTCCGCAGGATGCTTATCAGTATTTGGAGAGGAACGACAGGCACAACCGAAATTTTATCGTGATAGGGCCCTGGCGGCACGGCGGATGGGCCGGTGGCGATGGCAGCAGCCTGGGTAATATCAAGTTCGACGATCAGAAAACGGGGGTTTATTTCCGCAAGGAGATACAGGCCAAGTGGTTTGCCTGGTACCTGAAAGGCAAAGGCGATGGGAACTTTCCCGAGGCGATCACCTTCCAGACCGGCTCGAATCAATGGAAAAACTATACCGCATGGCCGCCCAAAGAAGCTGTAACCAGGAATATTTACCTGCACAGCGACGGAAAGCTTTCATTTAACGCGCCTGCAAAAGGTGAAAGTATTTTCGACAGCTATGTTTCCGACCCGGCGAAGCCCGTTCCATACCGGGCCCGGCCTATTGAGGAAACCTACGGGCCCGGATCGAGGTGGTATTTCTGGCTGACGGAAGATCAGCGGTTTGTAGAGAACCGGCCCGATGTATTGACCTGGGAAACAGATACGCTTACCAAAGATGTAACTGTTACCGGCGATCTTTTAGCCAAAATATATGCGGCTACCTCGGGCAGTGATGCTGACTGGGTGGTAAAACTGATCGATGTGTACCCTCAGGAGTACAAAAAGGAGTTGAAAATGTCCGGCTATGAGCTGATGATCGCTGCGGACGTGTTCCGCGGCAGGTTCAGGAAAAGCTTTTCAAATCCGGAACCAATAACGCCAAATAAGGTGGAGTTGTACGATATCGACCTGCATGGAGTGGACCACGTGTTCAAAAAGGGACACCGGATAATGGTGCAGGTACAGAGCACCTGGTTCCCGATCATCGACAGGAATCCGCAAAAGTATGTGCCGAATATTTTTAATGCGAAGTCAAGCGATTACCAGAAAGCGACGGAAATGATCTACCATACAGCGGGAGCCGCATCATGTATCAGTTTGCCGGTGGTGGAGTAAAAACTACACGTACAAACTTATCTTATTAAAAACCAGCACGAATACATATTGCAGGATCAGCACACCGTCAAGATAAAAGAAATAATAATATTCATTCTTTTCCCATTTGGATCTGAATATGAGCCAGCCTGCCAATACCGTGCTTAAGGTAAGTGCCCAAAAGTCTGAACTGAGGCCGTTATACCTGAAAAGGAAAAGCAGCAGGATATACCCGGCCAGCAACACCTGGCAGATCAGGTAGGCATTCTTTTCGCCCCAGGCGACCGGTATGGTTTTAAGACCGAATTGCCTGTCCTCGAACAGGTCGCGGATGTCGAACGGTATAGCCAGGGCGCAGATGAGCAAAAATCTTTTGGCAACCAATATGGTGGTATCGCGCATGGAAACCGTTGCCTGGTTCACGGCCTGCGATTCCAGGATGGGCAGCAGCACAATGCTCATGGTCCACACCAGGCTAATGAGGAATAGCTTTAACCCGGGAATGTTACGCAATCCGAATTTTCTGTCGCCCATGGCGAAAAGAGGCAAACCATAACTTATAGAAACTATGCCCAGGAAGATGAGTAATATTTTCGACTCGCCCGAAAGCAGCAGAAAAAGCGGGATAATGCACAGGGTAGAGACGATGGTAATAGTAACCATGAGCCTGTAGTGACCGAAAAACCAGCGTACGCGTCTGTACGGCGACTGTTCCGGGCGCGGCGGTTTGGTAATAAGAATGCAGAAATTATAGATAGCCAGCGTTGATACGAATAGCATGCCCTCGACCGTGTAAACCGGTTTGGAGCCGATAAGATAAAATGTGAGCAAGCCCTGAACGACAGCACACAACGCCATGAAAACGTTGCTGAACAGCAGGAAATCAAAGGCGGGCTGTAAGATTTTCCTCATCGGTAAATGAAAAAATGGCAAGCCGCCTTTTTTAGGCCCTTTTTTGCAGGGAAGGGTCAGGTGAGGCTTTTAGTTCAAATATCGTAATCTCCGGCAATATTCCAACGCGCCCGGGGTATCCTAAAAAACCGTAGCCCACATTTACATACAATTGCTGATTGTTTTCGCGGTACATACCTGCCCATTCTTTGTAGATATACTGAATAGGGCTCCACTGGAACTGTTTCGTCCGCACACCGAACTGCATGCCATGGGTGTGACCCGCAAACATCACATCTATTTGCGGATATTCGGGTATCACCTGTGCGCGCCAGTGCGACGGATCGTGTGAAAGCAGCAATTTTACCGGCAAGTCGTCGGTGTTTTGCGTAGCAAGGTCAAGCCTCCCGCGTTTGCCAAAACGGCTTATCGTCCCCCAGTTTTCAACACCTAAAATGCCTATTTCTTCACCGCCGACTTTCAGCCTCCGGTTCTCGTTCATCAGCAGGTCCCAGCCCAGGTTTTTATGCGTCGTAAGCATATCCTGGAAATTCCGCATGCGTTCGTCCCAACTGTCCCAGTGATAATAATCGCCATAATCATGGTTCCCAAGCGAAGAATACACGCCCAGGGGCGCCTTTATTTTGCTAAAAATATCCTGGTATTCGCGCATCTCACGTGTTTGCTCGTTAACCAGGTCGCCCGTGAAGAAGATAAAATCCGGCTTTTCGTTCATCAGCATTTCAACCCCGCCTGCAACAGCTTTCTTATTATAAAAGCTGCCTGAGTGAATGTCAGATATCTGCCCGAGACGAATACCGTCGAATGCTTTTGGCAGATTGGGCAGGTACAATTTACGATGCTTCACCTGGTAATCGTAAACGCCGTTGATAGTGCCGTACGTAAGCGCCGCCAGGGGCACCGAGCCGGCCAGCAGACCTGCCTTCATCAGGAACTCAGCGCGCGGCATTGCATTTGGCCCGGGTTGCTGGGCCGGTTTATTTGAGCCGAACTTGAGCGTTAGCCATTTCACTAAGCGACGGATGTCGTCGATCAGCACGAATGGTAAAAACAGTATCTTCCCTAATGAGACCAGGAAGAATGCCAGCAGGAACACCGAGCGTGTGCCCAGCCCGGCCCGCATAAACACACTGATAAATATGCCTATGATCAATACAAGCGACAGCCCCCAATACACCTTGGTAAACGCTCGTGTATGTACGAATTTCCACTTCTTTAGCCCAATGCGCACGGCGCCTATCAGGTAGCTGTCGAGAAGTAAAAGGATAATTGAAATTATGGCCAACGAAAGAACTTGTCCCTGCATCTTTTCAAAATATCACAAATTAATAACGGTCGTCATCCATATCCAGGTCATCCTCGTCCGGTTCAAGGTTGAACAGGCTGTTGAACATATCCGAAAATGCAAACCCATTGTCGAGAAATCCTTTGTTGAGCTGAGAAAATTCGGCCAGTCCGTGTAATACGAATTCCATGAGCAGAAGTTGCTGGTTGGTGCTAAGGTTGGGATGGAACTTTTTTACCAATTCCTTCAATCCGGATACTGAATTTAGTGATTTCTTATACTGATCAAACGGCAGGTTGTCGTCCAGCAGTACCGTATTGCTGTCGCTAAACCAATTGATGATCTCCGTATAAGGATTGGGCGATTTAGATTTCTTAGCTTTCTCGGGATCGGGGAAGAATTGCAGCATCAGCGACTTTACGGCTTTTCCTATCAGCATATTAGCCACCTTTGCCGGGCCTTCCAGTTCCCCTTCATAAACCAGCTCGATCTTGCCCGTTACCGCAGGTATTACACCAAGAAAATCGGTAATACGTACAAAAGTTGAAGACTCGCCATTCAGGATCATTCTTCGTTCTGCGTTGCTGATCAAATTTTCGTACGCAGAAATTGTCAGCCTGGCCGACACCCCTGATTTTTTATCTATATATTCAGAATTGCGCGCTTCAAAAGCGATCTGTTCAACCAAGTCTTTTACAAGACCGTCAGCCTCAACCGCAACCTTTTGGTCGGGCGAAAGGATGGCTTCCTGTTGGGTTATTTTGCGTGATACTTCGATGGAACGCGGATAGTGCGTCAGTATCTGGCTTTCGATGCGGTCCTTTAGCGGGGTAACGATTGAGCCGCGATTGGTATAATCTTCAGGGTTTGCGGTAAATACAAATTGGATATCTAATGGCAAACGCAGCTTAAAGCCCCGTATCTGGATGTCCTCTTCCTGTAGTATATTAAATAACGCAACCTGGATACGCGCCTGCAGATCGGGTAGCTCATTGATGACAAAGATACCGCGATGGGCGCGCGGAATCAGGCCGAAATGGATCACCCTTTCGTCAGAATAATGCAGCTTCATGGTAGCCGCTTTGATCGGGTCGACGTCGCCAATCAGGTCGGCAACCGTTACATCCGGAGTGGCAAGTTTTTCGGTATAGCGTTCCGAACGGTGCAGCCAGGCAATAGGCGTATCGTCACCTTTGGCGGCTATTTCGTTACGGCCGAACCATGAAATGGGCTTAAATGGGTCGTCGTAAAGTTCCGAATCAGCTATGTATGGGATATATTCATCAAGCAGGTTCACCATCAGCCGTGCAATACGCGTTTTAGCCTGCCCCCGGAGGCCGAGCAAAAGGATATTGTGGCGTGACAGGATCGCTGTTTGAAGGTCGGGAATAACGGTATCCTCAAATCCGATGATTCCTTCAAATCCGCCTTCCTTTTTTTGTAGCTGCAGGATAAGATTTTGCCTTAATTCTTCTTTTACCGACCGGCTTTGGTAACCTGCTCGTTTTAATTCGCCTAAAGTTTTTATATCTGTCAATTTCGTCATTAGTTCAATTTGAAAATTTGATAATTTGAAAATTTGAAAATTTTTGACCGGCTCATTTTCAAATTTTCAAATTGATTAATTATCTGACTGTTCGTCTCCTGTTCCTGATGTAATCCTCAAAAATATACTCGCCCAGGCCGTTCAGGGTGCTGTAAAAAGCCTTCCCTCCGTTAGTTTCGGTAAATTTACGCACAAACTGTTGCAGGTACGGGTCTTTGGCTATCATAAAGGTAGTAAT